>NZ_QOHI01000010.1 GCF_003319095.1 Blastococcus sp. TBT05-19
CTCACGCCGTCCGAGGACGGCATCAACGCCTCAATCCGCTCCCACTGAGCGTCGGTCAGCACTCGATCGCGAGACATATCCGCAGCAAATCAGCCCCACCACGCTCAACTTAGGAGACACGCCCTAGCCGTCGCCGCCGACCCCGACGCCCGGGTTGCGGAGATTGCGGCGCGGGTCCGCATCACCGAACGCGCCACGCTGTCGATCTTGCGCGACCTCGAGGCCGAGGGATACCTGGTTCGTGCCCGCCGTGGCCGCCGCACGCACTACGCCCTCCGGCCGCACCAACCCTTCCGCCACCCCACGACCGCCGACCACGAGATCGACGAACTGCTCGGCCTCTTCACGCCAGGTCAAGCCGCCGAACCGACCCGCCGGGCCGTAGCCGGTCCAGCGACCCGTGGCGGGGCCACCGGAGTGCCGCCGGGCCCTCCCTGATCGGATGGCACCTGTGTCGGCGGGATCCTGCCCGGATGATCCGATTGCCTTCCAGACCGACCTTGCCCGACCTTCTCCTCGCAGTGATCCACAACGGCCGATCCGGGCACTGCCGGCGTTTCAGCTGCTCTCCGGGGCCCCGCCGGGGCGGTCGAGCTGCCGGTTACCACCGTGGCCTCCGCGGCCGACCAGGATGAAGGCACCGAGGGCACCGGCGACGGCCGATCCCGCGAGGATGCCGATCTTGGCCTGGTTCACCAACAGAGCGTCGTCGTAGGCGAGTCCGGCGATGAACAGCGACACGGTGAATCCGATCCCGCCGAGAGCGGCAACCCCCCAGACCGTCCGGAACCCCGCGCGTGCCGGAAGCGTTCCCCAGCGGGCTCGCACGGCTAGGTGGGCCGCACCGGCTATGCCGAGGACCTTGCCGACAACGAGCCCGGCGACGATCGCCCACGCGAGACGGCTGCCCACCGCTTCTCCGAGCACGCCGCCGCCGAGGTCCACCCCGGCGTTGGCGAGGGCGAACAGCGGGACGATGACGTAGGCGGTGACCGGGTGCAGCCGGTGCTCGACCGCGACAAGGACCTCCCGCCCGTCGACCGGCCGGGCCGGAACCAGCAGTCCGAGGGCAACCCCCGCGATGGTCGCGTGCACCCCCGAGTTGAAGACAGCGACCCAGGCGACACCGGCGAGCGGGACCTGGATCCACCACCGGGCCAGGCCGGCGCGCCAGGCTGCGGTGACCAATGCCAGAGTGAGCGCGGCGGCGCCGAGCCAGCCCAGGGCGATGTCGTCGGAGTAGAACACCGCGATGACCGTGATGGCGATGATGTCGTCGACGATCGCGACGGACAGCAGGAAGAGCTTCGCGCTCGCCGGCACGCGGTCGCCCAGCAGCGCCATGATGCCGACCGCGAAGGCGATGCGGTCGCCATCGGGATGCCCCATCCCGCCCGCGCCGGCCCGCCGCCGACCACGGCGAGGAACAGCGCAGCCGGGAGAAGCACACCGCCGAGCGCGGCCACGGCGGGCAGGGCTGCCGCGCGCCGGTCGCGCAACTCCCCAACAACGAGTTCGCGCTTGATCTCCAAGCCGACGACGAAGAAGAACAGCGCCATGAGCAGGTCGTTGACCCAGTGCTGCAGGTCCTCAGTGATCGCGAAGGGCGCGGCGCCGATGGTCAGCTCCCGGTGCCAAAAGGAGTCGTAACCCTCGCCCGCCGCGCTGTTGGCCCAGATAAGGGCGGCCGCGGTGGCCACTAGGAGGACCAGGCCGCCGGAAGCCTCAGCGTGCAGGAACCTCTGCACCGGCGAGAGAATCCGCGTGAACCGTCCGCCGTCCCCTTCGACGCCCACCTAGCCTTCTCCCGTCCTGCCGTTCCCGTTTACGACAAGAACCCCGCGAGGTTCCCGCGACCGGGGTCGGAATCTCAACCGCCCGAACTCCGCGGGGAGGTCTCCCGCTCATCCTTGCCGAGGGACCGCGGGATCCCGCCGGGATGCGCCACGTGCCCGGTCTGGTGCTCGGGGACCCCAACACGTGACCGCAAGGGACAGCAAGGTGGGAATCTCCCGCGTGCCCGGGCCATACCCCGTGTGCACATTGGAGAACCAGGTTGACGCCGATGAAGCCCAGGATGGCGGCCAGTCCGTAGCCCAGGTGCACCCGCCTGCCGAGCGCGCCCCCGAGGACGAAGTACAGCGCCTGAAGCAAGCGTTGGTGGCGATCACCAGGAATGGGTCACCGATGATGTCGTACACGCCCGGATTGCAGAGATCGCGGCGCGGGTCCCGCATCATCGAACGGCCAGATGCTCACCCCCATGGGATCCTCGTCGTCTCAAAGGGAATGGTCGAGCGGGCCGATGACCGGCTGCACTGGGTCCGCCGCGTGACCTTGCCGAAGAGCACGGCCAATGCCGAACCGCGGCTTGCCGCCCAGGTCCTGGCCACCCTGCGCAACACCGCACATCAGCCTCCACCGACGCACCGACGCACCGACGCACCGACGCACCGACGCACCGACGCACCGACGCACCGACGCACCGACGCACCGACGCACCGACGCACCGACGCACCGACGCACCGGAGCGACCAGCATCGCCACTGCCTGGCGAGCGACCACCTAGCTAGCGCCGGATCCGTCTGGCGACCTTGATCACAAAACGAAGAGACCAACCTTTCCGAGCCCCTGCCGCGGGTTGCCGCTGAAGGCCTGTCGGCGCGGCGTGACTACTTCAGCCCGCGCCGGATCCGGCCCGCGGAAAGACCGACGAGCCTGGCAACCACCATCGCGATGTAGAAGAGGCCGGCCAGCTGCTCGAGCATCACCACGCTCCTCGCGTGATCCTTCACCGGGACGATGTCCGACAGCCCCGTCCCGGACAGCGTCGAGAAGGACAAGAACAGCAGCTCCGTCCAGGACCGCGGCTCGTTCGGTGCCACTGCGGCGATGAAGCTGCCGGGGTCGAGGGCCTGCACCACGACGAAGGTGTGCGCGAACGCCCAGGCGAGCAGGGTGAAGACCGCGCCGATGGCGAACAGCTCGTCCGTGGTGACCACCTCGTCGGCGAGCATGTAGGCCAGCATGCTGGCGGCTGCGTAGAAGTACAGCACCGCCTCGAACCCGGAGCTCCAGGCATTGAGCCCAGGGCTGCTCACAAAGACCTGCGCCACGAGCAGCACCGTCGCCGGCGCCGCCACCAGGAGCACGACCCACGACAGCATCGGGGTCGCGCGGACGGCGATCACCACCAGCCCCAGGACCAGGAAGCCGAAGATCGCCAGCAGCGCCCCGCCGGCGACGCTGTCCTCCAGGAACGGGTAGAGGAGGACTCCCAGGATCTGTGCACCCAGCAGCGTCGCGCACGGCGTATCGCGGACGAAGCGGATCACTCGCATTGACGGAGGCTAGCCAGCGAGGTCTTCGCCTCCACGGAGAACGGGCCTCACCGGTGGTGGCGGCTGCTGTGCCCCGCCGCCACGAGAGGTCGGACGCCCGGCGATCCGGCCCGGGTCACCGCCGTTCGCCGGAGTCCGGACCTCGGTCGGTGTCCGCCGTCGCCTGCCGCTGCGACGCACGACCCCAGACCGGCTGGAGCGCGGCGATCTCCTCGTCGGTCGCGACGCGGAACGGGGGCGTGACCGGTGCCTGGAACGCCTTCCGCCCCTGTCCGCGGGTGGCCCGG
>NZ_QOHI01000011.1 GCF_003319095.1 Blastococcus sp. TBT05-19
GCACGCCGATGACGTGGGCTTTGCGATGCGCGAACAGGTCCACGGCGAGCATGGCGACGATGCCGCCGAGCACGGCCAACCACAACCACAACGGGACATCCATGCGGAGACTCCTGCCTCGGTCGGTACTGCTGACCTGAGGTCTCTCCCGGCACCTCGGCGCGGTCGCCGGGCGCCCGCTACGCCGAGTCCCTCCGGCGGGACCGTACTGACGGCAGAAGCGTCGCTGGGGATACTCCCCTCCTGCACACGAGTGAAGCACACTTCAGCTATCGACGTCGAGGGACCACGGCGAAGGGGGAACACATGCCTGAGGACCGCCGTCGGTCCTGGACGTTCCTGACCAACCACGGCCACGTGCTGCTAGCTGTGATGACCAGGCACGTTGGTCGAGGACCTGCGATCACAGCGTCTGACGTGTAGATGGGCGAAGGCCTCCCGGTGTGGAGTGGAGCTGTTGAGGAACCGCTCCGCCACCAGAGGAGGCCTTCGTGGCCCACGCTACCCATGTCAACGCTGCCCTGACGCCTCGTGCGCGACTCCGTCTTGGTCAGCTGGTGATCGACCACGGCTGGCCCCCCGCCCGCGCAGCCGAGCGTTACGACGTCTCGTGGCGCACCGCGCAGAAGTGGGCCGAGCGCTACCGCGACGAGGGGCCCGCGGGGATGTTCGACCGTTCCTCGGCGCCGCATCGTCAGCCGAACCGGACGCCGGCCCCGGTGGTCCGCAAGATCGTGCACCTGCGGTGGAAGCAGCGGCTGGGACCGGTAGAGATCGGCGACCGGCTCGGCATGGCCTCCTCGACCGTGCATGCGGTCCTGGTTCGCTGCCGGATCAACCGGCTCACCCACATCGACCGCGCGACCGGCGAGGCGATCAGACGCTACGAGCACGAGCGCCCCGGCGACCTGATCCACGTCGACGTGAAGAAGCTCGGCAGGGTCCCCGATGGTGGCGGGTGGCGCTACACCGGCCGGGAACAGGGGTTCAGGAACCGCGAGGACCGTGGCCCGCACCGGTGCACCCAGGAGCAAGTACCGCCAGCCGTTGATCGGCACGTGCTACCTGCACACCGTCATCGACGACCACTCCCGGGTCGCCTACGTCGAGGCGCGCGACGACGAGACCAAGGAGACCTCGGTCGCCGTGCTGCGCAACGCCGTCGCCTGGTTCGCTGAACGAGGTGTCACCGTGCACCGGGTGCTCAGCGACAACGGCGGCGCCTACCGCTCCTTCCTGTGGCGCGACACCTGCGCCGAGCTGGGCATCACGCCGAAGAAGACACGGCCCTACCGCCCACAGACCAACGGCAAGATCGAGCGCTTCCACCGAACACTCACCGAGGGCTGGGCATTCAAGAAGTTCTACAACTCCGAGTCAGCTCGGCTCGCGGCTCTGCCAGCATGGGTCCACCAGTACAACCACCACCGGCCCCACTCAGCGGTCGGGAAGGCGCCACCCATCACCAGGTTGAACAACCTGGCAGGGCATCACAGCTAGGGCGCGTCTCCTAAGTCGTTAGCCACATGGTGATGGCCCGGAGGACGACGGCTCCTCGGTAGACGGTGGCGAGCCTGTCGTAGCGGGTGGCGATGCCACGCCATTGCTTGTGGTCGTTGAACG
>NZ_QOHI01000012.1 GCF_003319095.1 Blastococcus sp. TBT05-19
ACCGACCGAGGCAGGAGTCTCCGCATGGATGTCCCGTTGTGGTTGTGGTTGGCCGTGCTCGGCGGCATCGTCGCCATGCTCGCCGTGGACCTGTTCGCGCATCGCAAAGCCCACGTCATCGGCGTGCGCGAGGCCGCGGTCTGGTCGGCGATCTGGGTGGCCATCGGGCTCGCGTTCGGGGCCTATATCTGGTCCGCCTACGGCGCCGAGTTCGGCCAGCAGTACTTCGCCGGCTATGTGATCGAGAAATCGCTGGCGGTCGACAACGTCTTCGTCTGGGCGATCATCTTCACCTACTTCGCCGTTCCCCGGGAGTACCAGCACCGAGTGCTGTTCTTCGGGGTCCTCGGCGCGCTGATCTTCCGCGGCATCTTCATCGCCGGCGGGTCGGTGCTCATCGCCAGCTTCAGCTGGATCCTCTACATCTTCGCCGCGTTCCTACTGTGGACCGGGTACAAGATGATCCGCCAGCGCAACGAGCACCTCGACCCGGAGAAGTCGAAGGCGCTGCGGCTGTTCCGCCGCTACGTCCCGACCACCGACGCCTACCACGGGCAGCGCTTCCTCATCCGCCGCAACGGCCTCCTGATGGCCACCCCGCTGCTGGCGGTGCTGGTCCTGGTCGAGATCACCGACGTCATCTTCGCCGTCGACTCGATCCCGGCGATCTTCGCGGTCACCGACGAGCCGTTCCTCGTCTTCACCGCCAACGCGTTCGCCATCCTGGGACTGCGGGCGATGTACTTCCTGCTCGCCGACCTCATCCACCGCTTCATCTACCTGAAGATCGGCCTGGCCCTGGTGCTGATCTGGGTCGGCATCAAGATGATGCTCAAGGTCGACCTCTTCTACATCCCGACCACCATCAGCCTCGCCGTGATCACCACGATCATCGGGATCTCGATCTACCTGAGTCTCCGGGCCACCCGCGGACAGGGGCGGAAGGCGTTCCAGGCACCGGTCACGCCCCCGTTCCGCGTCGCGACCGACGAGGAGATCGCCGCGCTCCAGCCGGTCTGGGGTCGTGCGTCGCAGCGGCAGGCG
>NZ_QOHI01000013.1 GCF_003319095.1 Blastococcus sp. TBT05-19
CTAGGGCGCGTCTCCTAAGTCGTTAGCCACATGGTGATGGCCCGGAGGACGACGGCTCCTCGGTAGACGGTGGCGAGCCTGTCGTAGCGGGTGGCGATGCCACGCCATTGCTTGTGGTCGTTGAACGAGCGCTCGATGACGTTGCGGCCCTTGTAGGTGATCGGGTCGAAGGCCGGTGGTCGGCCACCGGCCGAGCCGCGGCGAGCGCGATGTCTGACCTGGTCAGACGGTTGCGGGATCACCGCGGTGATACCGCGCTCGCGAAGCATGGTCCTGGTGGCGCGAGAGGAGTAGGCCTTGTCGCCGATCAGCGCTGTGGGGCGGGTGCGTGGTCGGCCTGGCCCCAGTCGGCGCACCGCGAGTTGAGCCAGCAGCGGCTGCAGCATCGGGGAGTCGCCGGCCTGCCCGGGTGTCAGCGCGATGACCAGCGGTCTACCGCGGCCGTCGACGAGCTGGTGAATCTTGGTGGACAGGCCGCCCCGGGAGCGTCCGATCGCATGATCGGGCGGTTCTTCCCACGGGTTCTTGTAACTCGGCTCAGCCCCCTGTGTGGCGCACCGGACGACGGCCGGCGGGCTCCTCCACCCGACTGGCGTTGGTCGCGTGCTGATGGGCCCGGTTGACGGTGGAGTCCACGCTGACCATCCAGTCGATGTCTCCCGCGGCCTGCGCTTCGGCGAGCAGCCGGGCGTGGATCTTGTCCCACGTGCCATCGGTGCTGAACCGGTGGTGCCGCTTCCACACGGTCTGCCACGGGCCGAACGAGGCGGGCAGATCACGCCACGCGACCCCAGTCCGGAACCGGTAGATCACCCCTTCCACGACCTGGCGGTGATCGCGGAAGGGCCGCGATCTCACGCCGTCCGAGGACGGCATCAACGCCTCAATCCGCTCCCACTGAGCGTCGGTCAGCACTCGATCGCGAGACATATCCGCAGCAAATCAGCCCCACCACGCTCAACTTAGGAGACACGCCCTAG
>NZ_QOHI01000014.1 GCF_003319095.1 Blastococcus sp. TBT05-19
CGAATTGGATGTCTAACCTCGGTCCGTGATCCGGATCAGGGACAGTGTCAGGTGGGTAGTTTAACTGGGGCGGTTGCCTCCCAAAATGTAACGGAGGCGCCCAAAGGTTCCCTCAGCCTGGTTGGCAATCAGGTGTCGAGTGCAAGTGCACAAGGGAGCTTGACTGTGAGACCGACGGGTCGAGCAGGAGCGAAAGCTGGGACTAGTGACCCGGCACTGGCATGTGGAAGCGGTGTCGCTCAACGGATAAAAGGTACCCCGGGGATAACAGGCTGATCTTCCCCAAGAGTCCATATCGACGGGATGGTTTGGCACCTCGATGTCGGCTCGTCGCATCCTGGGGCTGGAGTAGGTCCCAAGGGTTGGGCTGTTCGCCCATTAAAGCGGTACGCGAGCTGGGTTTAGAACGTCGTGAGACAGTTCGGTCCCTATCCGCCGTGCGCGTAAGAGACTTGAGAAGAGCTGTCCCTAGTACGAGAGGACCGGGACGGACGAACCTCTGGTGTGCCAGTTGTACCGCCAGGTGCACTGCTGGTTAGCTACGTTCGGCAGGGATAACCGCTGAAAGCATCTAAGCGGGAAGCTCGCTTCAAGATGAGGTCTCTCACCGGGTTAACCGGGTAAGGCCCCCGCCCAGACCAGCGGGTTGATAGGCCGGAAGTGGAAGCATCGCAAGGTGTGGAGCTGACCGGTACTAACAGGCCGAGGGCTTGACCACACACAACCACTCACGGGTTCTGTGAAAACAAGTCAGATAACAAAGATCGTGTCGCGTCCACTGTGCGGTTCTGAACGCACGAACCAGTCGATGGTTCGAACATGTTCACAGAGTTACGGCGGTCATGGCGAGAGGGAAACGCCCGGCAACATTCCGAACCCGGAAGCTAAGCCTCTCAGCGCCGATGGTACTGCCCTGGAGACGGGGTGGGAGAGTAGGACGCCGCCGGACAAC
>NZ_QOHI01000015.1 GCF_003319095.1 Blastococcus sp. TBT05-19
GCAGCGTCAGATGTGTATAAGAGACAGGGGCCGAGCAGGGTGTTGCCGACTGCGGCGGCGACGAGGATCATGCCTGTCATCGGCAGGAATGCCAGGCCTGTCATCACAGCGGACATGCCGAGTGTCGCCGTCAGATAATAGGCGAGAAACAGGAACACAGCGTAGGAACCAACAGCGATGAGCAGAAGCGCCGCGTAGGCTCCCCCACGATCCCGGTCAAGGAGAATGCGCAACGGGAGCAGCGGATGCACTGCTCGGCGCTCGTATCCTAGGAAGGCGGTGATCAGTATCGCTCCGATGATCAGATAGCTGACCGTCGATGCCTCGGTCCAGCCGTCGGCGCCCGGTCTCCGCACGGCGCTGCCGAACCCATAAACGACGGCGAACAGTCCGGCGGAGACAAGCACCGTGCCGACAGCGTCTATTCGTGGCCGATTCTCGGTCGATCTCCCGCGAAGCAGACCCAGCACCCCTGCCAGGGCGACGACGGCGATCAGATCGTTCACGTACAGGGTCCAACGCCAGGAAAGGTACTCGGTGACGAATCCGCCGGCGAGGAGGCCGATCGACGCTCCCGCCGCCGCGGCGCCGCCGTAGATGCCCACCGCCCTGGCTCGTTCCCCGCTTGACTCGAACGTCGTGGATACGAGCGCGAGCGCCGCCGGTGCGAGCAACGCACTGAACGCACCCTGTGCGGCTCGCGCGACGACCAGCATCTCGAAGTTGACGGCGGCGCCACCCAACGCCGA
>NZ_QOHI01000001.1 GCF_003319095.1 Blastococcus sp. TBT05-19
ACAGAGTTACGGCGGTCATGGCGAGAGGGAAACGCCCGGCAACATTCCGAACCCGGAAGCTAAGCCTCTCAGCGCCGATGGTACTGCCCTGGAGACGGGGTGGGAGAGTAGGACGCCGCCGGACAACCATTCGCGAAAGGCCCCCAGCCACCAGGCTGGGGGCCTTTCGTCGTTCCCGCACCAGGGCCACGATGGCCATGAGGCCCCTGGGGATCTCATGCTGTCGCGCACGGACCCAGCGCCTGCCCCGCGTCACAGTGACGGAACGGCGCGGAGTGGGCAGGGCGCGGGGGCATCGAGCGCTGCCGGACTCCGGCACGTCTTTGCGCACGAGGTCTTCGTCGCCTCCGCCACCGCGGCCGATACGGTGAGCCGTCGTGTCCACCGCAGGGAGCTCCGGGTCCCGCCGCGCAGCCGCCGCCCTCGGCGCCGCGGCGGTAGTGGCGCTGACCGCCTGCGGCACCGACCCGGCGACGGCGCTGCAGGTGGCCGCGGAGGCGGAGAGGGTGCTCGAGGAGCGGACCGGCGTCCCGGCCATGGTGTCCTGCCCGGGTGAGCTCGCTGCCGAGGCCGGCGCAGAGCTGCGCTGCGTCCTGACGCCCGAGGGGGAGCCCGTGGAGTACGGCGTCCTCGTCACGGTGACCGCCGTCGACGGCGACGTGCTGGAGCTCGACGTCCAGGTGGACGACGAACCGACCGGCTGAGGCCTCAGAGGGCCGCGGCCAGCGCCTCCAGGTCCTCGACCGCGGCGTCGAGGTGCGGGGAGACCCGCAGCACCGGGCCGGTCATCTCCCCCGGTGCCCGCTCCGGACCGATGGCGCTGAGCACGATGCCGTGCTCGGTCAGCAGCCGGGTGCGGGTCTCGACGACGTCGACGCCGTCCGGGGGTCGCAGCGTGGTGGTGGCGGTCGGCTCGTCGACCGGCTCGACCACCCGCCAACCGGCCACGCCGTCCAGGAGTTCGCGGGTGCACCGGCCCAGCGCGGCCAGCCGCTCGCGCACCGCCACCGGCCCGGCCGCCAGGTGCTCCCCGGTGGCGACCACCAGCCCGATGCGTCCGGCCACGTGGGCCTCGCCCGACTCGAACGCCCGCATCGGCGGGATCCCCTCGGGCTCCGGCAGCACCGGGACGAGCTGGGCGGCGAGCGCCGGCCGGACGAACAGCATGCCGACGCCGCGCGGACCGGCCAGCCACTTGCGCGAGGTGCCGTAGACGGCGTCGGCGCCCAGGTCGACGTCGACGTGCCCCAGGGACTGGGCGGCGTCCAGGACCAGCGGCACGCCGGCCTCGCGGCACAGGCCGGCGATCTCGGCGGCCGGCTGCAGCAGCCCGCGGTGGCTGCCGATGTGCGTCAGCAGCAGGAAACGCGGCGGGTCGGTGGCCAGCATCCGCGCCACGCCCTCGAGGTCGGCCCGGCCGAGACCGTCGACGGGCAGCGGTTCGGGGTGCAGCCCGGCCGCGCGCAGCTGCGCGATGTTGGGGGCGTACTCCCCCGGCACGCACGCGACCCGCGATCCGGCGGGGAGGCGCCACCCGCCGAGCAGCGCCACCAGCGCCGCCTGCGCGGACTCCACGAAGGCGACGTCCGCGGCGGCCATGCCCACCAGGCCGCCGAGGATCGAGCGTCCCTGCTGGAGCAGGTCGTCGGCGGTGGCCTCGGCGACGTACCCGCCCAGCTCGGCCTCGTGCCGCGCGTGGTGTGCCGCCGCCTCCAGCGCCCGGTGCGTCTGCCGGCTGGAGGCGGCGCTGTCCAGGTGCCGGCCCGCCGGCCGGGGACGGACGGAGCGCCAGTGGGCGCCCAGGTCCTCGTGGGGCAGGGCTGCGGGGGGCGGGGCGGTCACGGGGCCAACGCTAGGCGACGCAGGTGCGGGGTCAGCTGTCGAGCTGCCCGCGCGCGACCGACACCCCCGAGTGCGTCGGGTCCCCGTCGATCGGCTCCACCGAGACGTCGACGACCGGGTACTCGCCGAGGTCCAGGCCGGCGGGCAGCTCGAAGGTCTGCGTCCCGGGGCGCAGCACCCCGAGCGGCACCATGTCGACGACCTGGGGCTCGATCAGCCACAGCTCGTAGTACTCGCCGTCCAGCGCGGGGGCTTCCAGGTCGACCTGCAGCGCGCGGGAGCCGTCCTCGCGGACCACGACCTCGGCTCGGCCGCTCGCCTGCTCGTCGTTGAGCGGGTCGAGGGCGACTGCGGTCACGGACTCCGTCGCGTCGCCGCCCCGGAGCACGGCGGTGACGCCGGCGCCGAGCACGGCTCCGGCGACGGCCGCGGCGGCCACCAGGACCAAGCCGCGCCGTCGGCTGCGGAACGGGAGGACCTGGGCGCCGACCGGCTCCGGGGTGAGGGAGTCGGGTGCGACCGTCGTGCCGGTCGCGGCGGCGATCGCGGCCCAGACCGACGGCGGCGGCTCGACGGCAGGACCCGGCTCCGCGAGCTCGGGGACGGCGACGGCGTCCACCGCGCGGCGCAGCGAGGTCACCTCCCCCCGGCACCGGTCGCAGGCGGCCAGGTGGAGGGCGTCGTCGTCCGGCAGCGGCTCTCGCAGCGCGGCGAGGGCGAGCTGCTCAGGCAGGCAGTGCTGCACCGTCACCCTCCAATCGGCTCCTCAGGCGTTCCAGCGTGCGGCGGATGTGGGACTTCACGGTGCCCAGGGGAAGCCCCGTGCGTTCGGCGATCTGGGCGTGGGTCAGATCGGCGAAGAACGCCAGCTCGATGATCCCCCGCTGGGGCTGGCCGAGGCGGTCGAGCTCGTCGAGGACCAGCACCCGGTCGGCGACGACGCTGTCCACCCCCGGTCCGTAGCCGGCGACGGGTGCGGCCTGCGCCTGGCTCATCGCGGCGTCGGCCTCCCGGCGCTGGCGCTCGCGACGGGCCCAGGTGTCGGCGATCTTGTGCCGGCAGATGCCGACCAGCCAGGCCGGGAGCGGCGAGGCCTCGGGGCGGAAGCGGGCTCGTCCCGTCCACGCCGCGATGAAGGTCTGCTGGGTGACGTCCTCGGCGTCCGGCCCCGGGCCGAAGGCGCGCACCGCCATGCCGTGGACCTGGCCGGCCCAGCGCTCGTACGCCAGCGCGAGCGCGCACTCGTCGCCGGCGGCGAACCGGCGGCCGACCTCCACGTCGTCCAGGTTCGCGGCGCTGTGCCTCACCGACCCCTGGTCCACGGCCACGACGCTACCGAGAACCGGCCGTCGCAGGGCGACCGCCCCGCTCACGAGACGGGCTCCGCGACGACCACGACGTTGTCGCGGTAGCTCCGCAGCTCGGGGAGGAACGGTCCGCCGCAGGTCACCACCACCAGCCGCGGCGGCCCGTCGCGGCCGAAGATCCGGTCCACCGGCAGGGCCTGCTTGGTGATCGTCTCCCGGGACATGACCTGCCACCGGGTCGGGGTGCCGGTGGCGTCGGTGACGACGATCTCGTCGCCGACCTCGGCGTCCCGCAGGGGCGCCAGTGCGCCCGGGCCCTGCTCGCGGTCGTCGACGTGGCCGCCGAGGACGGCGGACCCGCTGGCCCCGGGAGGCGGTCCGAAGCGGTACCACCCCACGCGGGAGACGTCGTCCGGCAGCTCCATCTGCCCGTCGGCCGCAACCCCGAGTGCGTCGACCGGGGCGTCGATGCCGAGCTCCGGGACGGTGAGCCGGGTCGGAGCGGGCGCCGGCGTGGCAGCGACCGGCTGTGCTGGACGCGTGGGTACGGAGGGGAGCAGGCCCGCCCCGGCCCCGGGGGATGGGGGTGCGGGGAGGGCCTGCTCGACCGGGACGCCCGCCGCCGCCTCCGGCCCGGTCAGCGCCCAGGCGGTGGGGGCGCCGACGGCCAGGGCGAGGCCCAGGACGGCTGTGGCGGCGGCGGGTCGCACGGGATCTCCTCGATCAGCCGCGGGTGCGGGCGAGGCGGAGGGCGCCGGCACCGGCGGCGACGAGGCCCACCACCGAGAGCGCGGCCACGGCCGGGAGCGCGCCGTCCTGGTCGACCAGGCCGGCCGAGCCTCCGGGAACGCCGGTCGGCATCGAGTGCATGCCGCTGATCGTCTGGACGGCGAGCTCGTAGCCGGCGTCACCGTTGCCCCAGGCGTAGACGATGGTCGAGGTGCCCTCCGCCAGGGTCAGGTCGGCCGGGCCGATGGCGACGGTGTCGGTGCCCGCGAGGACGACGTCGGCAGTGATCGTGCCCGCGGGAACGGTGAGCGACGCCTCGTCGGGGTTGGTGAGCCCCTCGACGACCGGGGTGCCACCGGCGCGGACGTCGACGGCCGGGGCGGCGGCGGTGTGCCGGACGGTGACCCGCGCCTGACCGGCCGGGATGGCGGAGGTGTCGTTGACGAACGGCGTGAGGACCGGCGTGCCGTCCTCCTTCAGGTGCGCGACCACGGTGGCGTTGGCGCCCGCCGGGACTGCCACGCCGTTCGCCGACAGCAGCGGTGCGCCGGACCCGTCGGCGGCGTCGGCAGGGAAGATCGCCAGGTCGTAGGAGCCCGCAGGGAGCTGCAGGGGGTCGGTGAGGGTGCCCGGCTGGAAGTCGTCGATCAGACGCTCGCCGTCGGCGTAGACGTCGACCGGGGTGTCCGGGATGGCGTGCAGGACGGAGACGGTGGCGGTGTCGGCGGCGGTCGCCGGGGTGGCGACCAGGACCAGACCGCCGGTGATGGCAGCCGCGCCGGCGGCGCTGCCGAAGGTGCGCAGGGTGCTCACGAGATCTTCCTTCCGGAGGGGGGGACTGCCTTGTGACCACCTCTTCCAGGGGACCGTCCGGCGCGGATGCAGTTGAGTGTTGAACTTTTTCGTTCGCCGGGTCGGGGATCAGCCGACCGTCCGGCCTGGCCGGCGAGCCACCGGCCGGGCCGAACCGGCAGGATGGCCGGGTGCAGGACCGCGACCGTGACGCCGAGGGCAGGGCGCGCAACGCCCGGCCGCGTGACGCGCTGGGCCGGCCGCTGCCGCACGGCGCCGTCGGCGAGGACCGGGCGCCCGAGGGGATCGTCCGGGAGCCGCAGGTGGCGCTCGCCGAGGCGCAGGCGCTGCTCGACGCGGGCCGGCCCTTCCACGCCCACGAGGTGCTCGAGGACGCTTGGAAGTCCGCGCCGGAGGACGAGCGCCGGCTGTGGCGCGGGCTCGCCCAGCTCGCCGTCGGCCTGACGCACGCCGCACGCGGCAACGACCCGGGCGCGACGACGCTGCTCGAGCGGGGCGCGGGCAACATCGAGCCGTACGCCGATCGCCGTCCGCACGGGGTGGACGTGCCGGGACTGGTCACCTGGGCCCACCGGCTGGCCGCGGAGCCCGCCGGTGGGCGCGATCCCGCCGCGGGCGCGCCCCGGCTGCTGGGCTGACGGTCAGCCCGCGCGGACGCGGGCGTACCGGTCCAGGGCCACCTGCCGCTCGTGCGCGTGGTCGACGACCGGCTCGGGATAGCCGGCCGGGATCCCGCCGGGCGCCGTCCACGGCTCGTGGACGTGCTTCGGGTCGAGGTCGCGCAGCTCGGGCACCCACCGCTTCACGTAGGCGCCGTCCGGGTCGAACTTCTTGCCCTGGGTGATCGGGTTGAAGACGCGGTAGTACGGCGCGGCGTCGGTCCCGGTGCCGGCGACCCACTGCCAGCCGTGGTTGTTGCTGGCCAGGTCGCCGTCGACCAGGTGCTGCATGAAGTGGCGGGCGCCCAGCGTCCACTCCTGGTGCAGGTCCTTGACGAGGAAGGAGGCGACGATCATCCGCACCCGGTTGTGCACGTACGCCTCCCCCAGCAGCTGGCGCATGCCGGCGTCGACGATCGGGAAGCCGGTGCGGCCGGCCTGCCATGCCGCCACCAGCGCGTCGGCGTCCGGGCCGCTGTCGTAGCCCATGGCCTGCAGCTCCGGGCGCAGGTACTCCCGGGCCGACTCCGGCCGGTGCCACAGCACGTCGGCGTAGAAGTCCCGCCAGGCCAGCTCGTCGGTGTAGCGGCGCACGGACTCGGTCTGCTCCGCGGCGGCCAGGTCGGCCAGCAGCGTGCGGGGGTGGATGCAGCCGTACTTCAGGTAGGCCGACATCCGGCTGGTCCCCTGGCCGGCCGGCACGTTGCGCCCGTCGGCGTACCCGAGCAGCCGCTCGTCGCGGAAGCGCTCCCACGCCGCCAGCGCCGCGGCCTCGCCGGCCGCGGGCAGCTCGACGTCGCCGACGTCCGGGGCGGGTCGCAGGTCCTCGGAGCGGACGCCGGTGCGCCACCGGACGCCTCCGGGTGTGGACGCCGGCGCGCGCCAGCCGTGCTCGCGCCAGGCGCGGGCGAAGGGTGAGTAGACGCGGAACGGCGTCCCGTCGCGCTTGGTGATCCGGCCCGGCGTCACCGCGTAGGGCGAGCCGGTGCGGACCAGCGGCACGTCGCCCAGCGCGCGCTCCACCGCGTCGTCCCGCTGCCGCCCGTACGGACCGGCGTCCGCGCTGACGTGCACCGACGTCGCCCCGACCTCGTGGGCCAGCTCCGGCAGCACCCGCGACGGATCGCCGTTCCGCAGCACCAGGGCGCCGTCGAGGTCGGCGTCCAGCGCCCCCAGGCAGTCGAGCAGGAAGCGGCGGCGCGGCTCGCCGGACGGACCCCACAGCCGGTCGTCGAACACGAACACCGGGACGACGTCGCCGTCCGCGGCCGCCGCGAGCAGCGCGGGGTGGTCCCGCAGTCGCAGGTCCCGCCGGAACCAGAGCAGCGCGGTGGGCACCCGGCCGAGCGTATGGAGGTTCTGGGCAGCCCGCTCGCCGGAGAAGCACCCGATCGGGGACGGCGGGAGGGTCCGATCCGCGCGATCATGGTCGCCATGCCGGAGCTGCCCGAGGTGGAGGCGCTGGCGGCGTTCCTCCAGGAGAACGCCGTCGGCCACGTGCTCGCGCGCGCCGACCTGGCCGCCGTCCAGGCGATCAAGACCTTCGACCCGCCGCTGTCCGCGCTCGGCGGGCTGGAGATCACCGGCGCCGGGCGGCACGGCAAGTTCCTCGACCTCGACGTCTCCGGTGTGCACCTCGTCGTGCACCTGGCGCGGGCGGGCTGGCTGCACTGGCGGGAGAACCTGCCCACGGCACCGCCGAAGCCCGGCAAGGGGCCGCTGGCGCTGCGGGTGCACCTCGACTCTGTCGACTCCCCGCCCGCCCGAGGCTTCGACCTCACCGAGCAGGGCACCCGGAAGGGGCTGGCGATCTACGTCGTCCGGTCGCCGTCGGAGGTTCCCGGGATCACCCGGCTCGGGCCCGACGCCCTCCAGGTCGACCGGGAGGACTTCGCGCGGCTGATGGCCGGGCGCAGCGGCCAGCTCAAGGGCGCGCTCACCGACCAGACGCTGATCTCCGGCATCGGCAACGCCTACTCCGACGAGATCCTGCACGCCGCTCGGCTCTCGCCGTTCAAGGGTGCGGACAAGCTCAAGGACGACGAACTGGTCCGTCTCTTCGACGCGATGCGGACGACGCTGACCGAGGCGCTGGAGCGGCAGCGCGGGCAGAAGGCGGCCACGATGAAGGGCGAGAAGCGCTCGGGCCTGCAGGTGCACGCCCGCACCGGCCTGCCGTGCCCGGTCTGCGGCGACACCGTGCGCGAGGTCAGCTTCGCCGACACCTCGCTGCAGTACTGCCCGACCTGCCAGACCGGCGGCAAGCCGCTGGCCGACCGGCGGATGTCGAAGCTCCTCCGCTGAGGCGCAGCCCGGGTCCGGTCAGCCACCGGAACCGGCAGCGAGCCGGTGGAGGAGGTCCGCGGTGCCCGCTCCGTGCTCCCGCAGCAAGGCCTCCAGCTGTGCCGCCGTCCCGCGCCCGTTGACGTCGGCGGTCGCGCCGTCGGCGATGTCGTGCAGCGCCGTGCGGGCCTGGTCGGCGGGCAGGCCGAGGTGGTCGCCGGCCTGGTGCGCGGCATCGGCGGCGGCGTGGAACATGGCCTGGACCGCCCCGCTGAGCTGCTCCGGGCCCAGGTGCAGGTCGGTGGCCAGCGCGACCAGCCCGGCGACGGCCGGCGACACGCCCCCGTCCGCCGTCGGCCGGTCTCCCTCGAGGACGGGCGCCGCCGGCACGCCGGCTGGGTCGGCGGGCTGGGGGCGGTTCCAGAGACGGCGGAGACTGCGCATGCCGACAGTCTGGCCAGTTCCCCCGGGAGCGGCGCGCCGGTGCAGGGGCGGCTCAGGCGCCCGGGAGCAGCGCGACCAGGCGGGAGAGCGTGCGGGCGAGCACGCTGCTCCCCACGCCGGCGTCGGTGTTCGATCCCTCGGGAGCGGAGCCGACCGCTGTCCACCAGTCGCGCAGCGGCGGCGGGTCCAGCACGTCGATCCGCTCACCCGGCTGCGGGATCGCGACCTCGATGCCGCGGGGGCCGGCGGCCGCGAGCAGCCGCTGCACCGGCTCGGCCCAGCGGTGGAAGGCGAGGTTGAACGTCGCCCAGTGGATCGGCAGCAGGATGCCGCCGCCCAGGTCGCCGTGCGCCCGCACGGCCTCCTCCGGGTCCATGTGGATGGCGTGCCAGGCGTCGTTGTAGGCGCCGATCGGCAGCAGGGTCAGGTCGAAGGGGCCCAGCCGGGCGCCGATCTCGGCGAAGGCGGGCGTGTAGCCGGTGTCGCCGCCGAAGAAGACCCGGTGCCGCGGCCCGGTGACCGACCACGACGCCCAGAGCGTGGTGTCCCGGTGGAAGTAGCGCCCCGAGAAGTGCCGCGCCTCGGTGCAGGTGAGGGTCAGCCCGCCGATGCGGTGCTCGCCGTCCCAGTCGAGCTCGACGATCCGCTCGTCAGGGACGCCCCACTTGCGCAGGTGCTCGCCGATGCCCAGCGGGACGACCCACGGGGCGGTCTGCGTGCGCAGGAGCGCCTCGACGGTGGGCAGGTCGAGGTGGTCGTAGTGGTCGTGCGAGATGAGCACCGCGTCCACCGGCGGCAGCTGGTCGAGCTCGACGGGCGGCTCGTGCAGGCGGGTGGGCCCGAACACGGGGGACGGCGAGACGCGGTACCCCCAGACCGGGTCGAGCAGCACCCGCTGCCCGTCGACCTCCAGCAGCGCGCTGGCGTGCCCGAACCAGGTGACGGCGAGCTCCGCGGGCTCGGCCGGCAGCTCGGCGGTGGCCAGCGGGATGGGTCCGCCCGGCAGGCCGACGTGGCGTTCCTCGTGCCACTGCCGGAGGAGGCCGTCGCGCGTGTTGGCGGGGGAGAGCGCCGGCGTCGGCATCCGGTTGTGGAACTTGCCGTCGGAGAACTGCGGGGAGCCGGCCACCACGCGGCGCAGCCGGCGGCGATGGGCGCCGAGCGCTCGGGGGAGCCCCCAGGCGGCGGCGGTCACGAAGCCCACCGGCCCGGCGAGGACGGTGGCGACGGCGGCACGGCGGAGTGAACGGGACGGCACGGTTCCAGTGTCCCAGCCGCAGCGCCGAGCGCTCCTGTGGAGCCGACGACGTCCGCTTGATGATCAGGTCTCCTGGTCGTCGATGGTCCTCCCTCACGGTCGACGGTGAGGGAGGACCCAGAACGATCAGGAGACCTGATCACGACGGGTCAGGCGGCGATGGCGGCCACCGGGGCGGTGCGGGCGGCACGACGGGCCGGCAGGACCGAGGCCAGCAGCCCGGCCACGGTGGCGACGGCGACGATGACGGCGATCTGCACCCACGGGACGTCGAGCACGATCGTGCCGAGCTCGCCGAGCACCGAGGCGGCCCCGATCAGCCCGTAGGCCCCGCCGATCAGGACGCCGAGCACGGCCGCGACACCCGCCACGAGCACCGCCTCCCACGCCAGCAGGCCGCGCAGCTGGCCGCGGGTGAGCCCGAGAGCGCGCAGCAGACCGTTCTCCTGCCGCCGCTCGACCACCGACAGCGCCAGCGTGTTGCCCACCCCGATGAGCGCGATGACCACGGCCACGCCGAGCAGGCCCGTGACGACCAGCAGCAGGGCGTCGAGGATCTCGTCGATCTCGGCCCGCATCGTCACCAGGCCGGTCACCTGGGTCTCGGGCGACGCCTCGGCGACGACGTCGGTGATCCGGTCGACCACCTCCAGCTGCCGTTCCGGGTCGCTGTCGGCCAGGCGCAACCAGACCTGTCCGAGAGCGGCGTCCGGGGACAGCGCCCGGAGCTCGTCGGCGTCCAGCAGGAGCGGGTTGTCGGCGTCGATCACCCGCACGGTGAACTCCCGGACCGGGACCTGCGCGCCGGGGTCGCCCCCGCCGAGGGCGACCCGATCGCCGTCGCCCACGTCCCACACCTCGGCCAGCCACTCCGGCACCGACGCCTCTCCGGCGCCGGGCAGGACGAGGTCCTCGGTGGACCGCAGCGCGGCGGCGGCCTCGGCGCGGTCGACGCCGAAGGCGCCGGTCGGCTCGCCGTCCGGACCCGTGACGCTGCCGGCGAGGACCGAGGCGCTGCGCTCGACGCCCTCGGTGCCGGTCAACGTGCCCACCAGGGACGCCGGGAGCTCGCCGGCGAAGCCCTCGACCACGACGTCGGTCGGGAACTCCGCGGCCAGCCCGGCCTGGGCGGTGGCCCGCGTGGACGCCGCGCCCACGACGAAGGCGCTGGTCAGCGTGACGCCGATGAGGAGCGCCGTCGCGGTGGCCGCCGTCCGCCGGGGGTTGCGGGTGGCGTTGCCGGACGCGAGCCGGGCCGGGACCCCGCCGAGACGCCCGGCCAGCCGGCCGGCGGCCGCCACGACGGGCGGCACCCCGCGCTGCGCGAGCAGGACGACGCCCAGGAAGCTCAGCACGCCGCCCGGGAGCGCGATCAGCACGTCCCCGGCCGTCACGCCGACCGCCATGAGGCCGATGCCCGGCAGCAGGAGCAGCAGCCCCAGGACCAGTCGCAGGACGCCCGGCCGCGAGCGCAGCGGCGCCTGGTCGACGGGGCGCAGGGCGGCCAGCGGGGCGACGCGGGTGGCGGCGCGGGCGGGGGCCAGCGCGGCCAGGAACGTCACCAGCGTGCCGACCAGCACGCCGGCCAGCGGCGCGTACCAGGGGACCGAGAGGCCGGCGAGGGGGATCGGCGCCTCGGCGCCGCCCACGAGCGCGGAGACCAGTGCGGCCAGGCCGATGCCCGCGGCGGCGCCGATCGCCGAGGAGACCAGCCCGGTGACCAGGGCCTCGCCGAGCACGCCGCGGCGCACCTGCCGGGCGGTGGCGCCCACGCAGCGCAGCAGCGCGAGCTCCCGGGTCCGCTGGGCGAGGAGGACGGCGAAGGTGTTGGCGATGACCAGGCCGGCGACGACGACGGCGACCGTCCCGAAGACCAGCAGCACCGCGGTGAGCGCCATCGCGTTGCCGAGCATGTTCGCCGCGGCCTCGTCGGCGCGCTCGGCGCCGGTCAGCACCTCGACCTGCCGGGCGCCCAGCGCGGTCGCGGCGTCGGAACGGACCTGTTCGTCACCGGCACCGGGGGCGGCGGCGACCCGCAGCTCGACGGGGTCGACCGCCCCCCACTGCCGCGCCTGGTCCGGGGTCACGAAGGCCCGGCCGTACAGCCCGGCCTGGGGGTCCCCGCTGAGGTCGACGATCCCGGTGACGGTCGCCTCGGAGGCGATCTCCGCGCCGGTCTCGTCGAAGCTGGTCACGGTGAGGACGTCGCCCACCTCGGCACGGGCGCGCTCGCTGACGGCGACCTCGCCGGGTCCGTCGGGCAGGGTGCCCTCGGTCATCCGCTGCCAGCGCAGCGCGGCGTCGTCGGCCACCGATTCGACGAAGAGGTACTGGGCGCCGCCGCGGCCGGGGACCCCGGCCTGGACCGACGTCTCGTAGGACGGGGCGACGGCGGCGACCGAGTCCAGGCCGGTGAGGGTGTCGACGTCGTCGACCAGGGACGTGCCCTCGGTGGAGGTGACGACCGCCGCGGCACCGACGTACTGCGCGCCGACCGCGGCCAGCACGGTGCTGCGGGCGGTCGCGTTGAGCACGAGCGTGGCGACCACGAAGCCCACCGCGATGACGATGGCGAGGGTGGAGGCGACCAGGCGCGCGGCGTGCGCGCGCAGCTGGGCGAGCAGGACGGAGCGCATGGCGGTCAGGCCCCCAGCCCGCGCAGCGCGTCGAGCACCGTCTCGGCCGTGGGGTCGGTCAGCTCACCGGCGAGGCGGCCGTCGGCGAGCAGCACCACGCGGTCGGCGTAGGCGGCGGCCGACGGGTCGTGGGTGACCATGACGACGGTCTGGCCGGTCTCCCGGACGCTGGAGCGCAGCAGGCCCAGCACCTCGGCGCCCGAGCGCGAGTCGAGGTTGCCGGTCGGCTCGTCGGCGAAGACGACGTCGGGGCGGGGGAGCAGGGCGCGGGCGATGGCGACCCGCTGCTGCTGACCGCCGGAGAGCTCGTGCGGCCGGTGGCCCAGCCGCTCGCGCAGGCCGAGGCGGGCGACGACGTCGTCGAACCAGCCGGAGTCGGGCCGGGAGCCGGCCAGCTGCATGGGCAGCACGATGTTCTCCCTCGCGGGCAGCACCGGGAGCAGGTTGAAGGCCTGGAAGACGAAGCCGATCCGCTGGCGGCGCAGGGCCGTCAGGGCGTCGTCGCGCAGGCCGGTCAGCTCGGTGTCGCCGAGCCACACCTGGCCGGCGGTCGCGGTGTCGAGGCCGGCGAGGCAGTGCATGAGCGTGGACTTGCCGGAGCCCGAGGGGCCCATGATCGCGGTGAACCCGCCGCGGGCGAAGGCGACGTCGACCCCGGCCAGGGCCTGGACGGCGGTCTCGCCCTTCCCGTAGGTCTTGCGCAGCCCGGCGGCGCGCACGGCGACACCTGCCGGTGCGGCGGCCGGCGGCTCGCCGGGGACGGTCATGACGGGGACGGACACTGCGGACCTCCGCGGAGCAGGTGATCGGGACGTGATCACGCTGCCGCCCGACGCTGTCCTCGCGCGTCGGCGCCGGGGCTGATCTCCGCCGTCATCCCCTGGTAGGACGGGAGGCGCTGGAACGGCCCCGTCCAGAGGTGAGGGGGACGGGGTCCTTCGTCAGGCGTCGCGGAGCAGGTCCGCGGGGGCGACCAGGCCGGTCCGGTAGGCGAGGACGACGGCCTGCACCCGGTCCCGCGAGCCGGTCTTGGCCAGCACCCGCCCGACGTGCGTCTTCACCGTCGCCTCGCTGACGAAGAAGTGCGCCGCGATCTCGCTGTTCGACGCTCCCAGCGCCATCTGCTCCAGCACCTCGCGTTCACGGGGGGTGAGGTCGGCGAGGGTGCGGTCGTCCACCGGGGCCGCCGGCGTCGCGCCCCTCAGCATCGGCGCCACGTGCTGCAGCAGCCGCCTGGTGGAGCTGGCCGCGATCACGGAGTCCCCGGCGTGCACGGTGCGGACGGCGGCCAGCATCTCCTCCGGGGCGGCGTCCTTGAGCAGGAACCCGCTGGCCCCGGCGCCGATGGCGGCCACCACGTACTCGTCGAGGTCGAAGGTGGTGAGGACGACGACCCGCGGCGGCTCGGGCAGCGCCGTCACCTGCCGGGTCGCCTCGATGCCGTCGGTGCCGGGCATCCGGACGTCCATGAGGACGACGTCGGCGCGGGTGCCCGCCAGCAGCTCCACCGCGGCTGCGCCGTCGCCGGCCTCGCCCACCACGCTGAGGTCGGGCTGGGAGTCGATGACCATCCGGAACCCGGCCCGGACCATCTGCTGGTCGTCGACGAGGACGACGCGGATCGGCTCGCTCATCGACGGGAACCGTAGGGCAGTGCGGCGTGCACACCGAAACCGCCGCCGTGCCGGGGGCCGGCCTCCAGGCGCCCGCCGTGCAGCGCGGCCCGCTCCCGCATCCCGCGCACCCCCTGCCCCTGGCCGTCGGAGTCCACCATCGCCGCCGAGGCGCCCCGGCCGTCGTCGAGCACGGAGAGCTCGAGCGCGTCGGGCCGCCACTGCAGCCGCACCCAGGCGCGCGAGGCCGGGCCCGCGTGCTTGAGCACGTTGGTCAGCGACTCCTGCACGATCCGGTACGCGGCCAGCTGCGGGCCGGCGGGCAGCGGCTGCGGCTCGCCCTCGACGATCAGGTCGACGTCCAGGCCGCTGGCGCGCACGTCGTCGACCAGCGCCGGGATCGCGGCGACGTCGGGCTGCGGGGCGTACTCCTCGGTGCCCCCCTCGCGGAGCACGCCGAGCAGCGAGCGCATGTCGGTGAGCGCCTGGCGCCCGGTGGCGGCGATGGCCTCCAGGGCGCCGGTCGCGGCCTCGGGGTCGGCCTTCCCGGCGTACCGGCCGCCGTCGGCCTGGGCGATGACCACCGAGAGGGAGTGCGCGACGACGTCGTGCAGCTCGCGCGCGATGCGTGCCCGCTCGGTGCTGGCCGCCAAGCGCATCTCCTGGTCGCGCTCCAGCTCGAGCAGCCGGGCCCGCTCCTCCAGCGAGGCGAGCTGCTGCACCCGGGCGCGCCGCAGGCGGCCCAGCGACCAGGCCGCGACGACGGAGACGCCGATCGCGGCGGTCGTCGGCACCACCGACGAAGCCAGCCCGTAGTCGAAGAACCGCAGTGCGGCCAGGCCGGCGCCGAGCAGGCCGATGCCGAGCCCCGCCCGCGCCGCCCAGCGGGGTGCGTAGGCGGCCAGCGCGTAGATCATCAGCAGGACGGCGACGTTCGCGACCAGGAAGTCGGGGGCGATCATCAGCTCGAGCAGGCCCGCGGCCACGACGACGGCGGCGGCCGGCACCGGCGCCCTCCGCCGCCAGGCGAGCGGAGCGGTGAGCAGCACGCCCACGACGAAGGCGGCGGCGGTCCCGGACCAGTAGGTGTCCGCGGTGATCAGGACCGTGAGGAAGAAGACCGCCCCGGCGAAGGCGACGTCGACGGCGAACGGATGCGTGCGCGTCCACTGCGTCAGGCGGTCGAGGGGGCGCTCCACGGCGTCGACCCTAGGAGGAACGGCGTCCTTTCTCGTCGACCCGCAGGGGGAGATGCGGGTCCTACCGCGGGTGGAGGGGGTAGGACGGTGCCGTGACCTCCCCGGGACCCGAGGACGAGGGCGGCGACGCCGCCTGCTGGCTGCGGCGGGTCTGCCCCGCCTGCGGGCGGATCGCCGACGAGGACCCGCCCACGCGCTGCCCGGCCTGCGGTGAGGTGCTGCCGGCGGAGTGACGCTCGGGCGGCCGGGTGCAGCACATGTCCCGCACCCTGGTCGGACGACACGGCCCGATCGGGTGGCGGGTGCCGACGACCGGGCGTCTACCGTGCGCAGGGTCACCTTTCCCGCGTCCCCGGCGGGCACCGAGACGTGGGGGAGGAGGACCGGGAACCGGGTGCCAGCGCTCCCGGTGCCCCGACCGACGATGCGCGATCTCTGGCGGTGGCTGCGCCCCGGCCACCTGGGCACCGAGGCGGAGCTGGCGACCTTCCGCACGCTCCACTCCGCCTCCCGCAGCGCGCCCGAGCTGCGCGCCGGCCTGACGACGGAGTCCGCCGAGCGCGCCGTCCGGCACCTGCGCGACCTGCTCGGCGTCCCCGCCGTCGCCCTCACCGACACCGTGTCGATGCTGGCCTGGGACGGCCGGTTCGGGCACCACGAGCGCGACACCGCGGCCCTCGCCGCGTTCGTGCTCGAGTCCGGCAACACGGTGGTCCGCGATCGGAAGGACTTCGCCTGCACCGACGCCGGCTGCGGCCTGCGGCAGGTGGTGGTCAGCCCGCTCGTCGTGGAGGACCGGGTCGTCGGCACGCTGCAGGCCTTCACGTCGTCGGCGTCCGCCGGGCTCGTGCGGGCCGCGACGGAGGTCGCGCGCTGGGTCTCGGGGAACCTCGAGCTCGCCGAGCTCGACGCGTCCCGCACCCGGCTGATGGAGGCGGAGGTCCGGGCCCTGCGGGCGCAGATCAGCCCGCACTTCATCTACAACTCCCTCACCGCGATCGCCTCGTTCGTGCGGACCGATCCCGAGCGGGCGCGGGAGCTGCTGCTGGAGTTCGCCGACTTCACCCGGTACTCCTTCAGCCGGCACGGGGAGTACACGACGCTGGCGGAGGAGCTGCGGTCGATCGAGCGCTACCTGGTCCTGGAGAAGGCGCGGTTCGGCGACCGCCTGCAGGTCACCCTGCGGGTGGCCCAGGAGGTGCTGCCGGTCGCCGTCCCGTTCCTCTGCCTCCAGCCGCTGGTGGAGAACGCGGTCCGGCACGGCCTGGAGCGCAAACCCGGGACCGGGAGGGTCACCATCATCGCGGCCGACCAGGCCGGCGAGTGCCTGATCACGGTGGAGGACGACGGCGTGGGCGAGGATCCCGAGAAGGTGCGGCGGGCGCTCGCCGGTGACGTCTCCGTCGACTCGGTCGGCCTGGGCAACGTCGATGCCCGCCTGCGCACGGCCTTCGGCGACGAGTACGGGCTGGTGGTCGAGACCGCTCCCGCCGCGGGCACCAGGGTGATCGTGCGGGTGCCGAAGTTCGCCCCGGGGGTGCGACCGTGACCGGCGACCGGCTGACCGTGCTCGTGGTCGACGACGAGCGCCCCGCGCTCGAGGAGCTGCGCTGGCTGCTCGAGCGGGACGGCCGGATCGAGACCGTGCTGGCCAGCGACTCGGCCACCGAGGCGTTGCGGCTGCTCCAGGAGCGGAGCGTGGACGCCGTATTCCTGGACATCCGGATGCCCGGGCTCAGCGGTGTCGACCTGGCCGGGGTGCTCTCCCGGTTCAAGGTGCCGCCCGCGGTCGTGTTCGTCACCGCCCACGACGACTACGCCGTGGACGCCTTCGAGCTGGGCGCCGTCGACTACGTCCTCAAGCCGGTCCGCGACGACCGGCTGGCCGAGGCGGTCCGCCGGGTGGTCGGCGCGCGGGCCGGTGGCTCCGCGCCGGCCGACGACGACATCGCCGTGGAGCTGGGCGGGGTGACGAGGTTCGTGCCGCGCTCCAGCGTGGGCTACGTCGAGGCGCAGGGCGACTACGCCCGCCTGCACACCCCGACGGGCAGCCACCTGGTCCGGGTGCCGCTGACCACGCTCGAGGAGGCCTGGAAGGACGCGGGCTTCGTCCGCATCCACCGGTCGCTGCTGGTCGCGCTGCAGCACGTCGAGGAGGTGCGCATGGACGCCGGCCGGTGCACGGTGGTCGTCGGCGGGGTGGAGCTCGGGGTGAGCCGCCGGCACACCCGGGAGCTGCGCGACCTGCTGGTGCGCCGGGCGCGGCCGGGCACCTCGGGACGGGGGTGACAGGTGTCGGACAGCCCGCCCCGGCGGGTGCGCGTCACCAGCCCGCGCACCGTGGCCACCCGCGCCCAGCGGGTCCCGGCCGCCCGCGAGATCGACGCCCAGACGATGCTGGGCGAGGTCTACATGTCCTCCCTCCTGCGCTCCCAGCTGCGGCTGGCGCTGCTGGCCCTCGCCGCCGTCGGGGTGCTGGTGGGCGGCATCCCCCTGGTGTTCTGGCTGTTCCCCGACCTGACGAGCGTCGAGGTGCTCGCCGTGCCGCTCCCGTGGCTGCTCCTGGCGTTCGCGGTCTACCCGTTCCTGTTCGGGATCGGCTGGCTGTACGTGCGCGCGGCCGAGCGGAACGAGCGGGACTTCGCCGACGTGCTGGAACGGTCGTGACCCGCCTCCCCGGCCGGCGATGACCGCCGCGGGCTACAGCGTCCTCGGCGTGACGGCGGTCTTCGTCGCCACGCTGGCGGTCGGCGCCTACGGCTGGCGGTTCTCCCGCACCACCAGCGACTTCTTCGTCGCCTCCCGCACCGTGCGCCCAGGGCTCAACGCCTCGGCCATCGGCGGGGAGTACCTCTCCGCCGCGTCCTTCCTCGGGGTCGCCGGGCTGGTGCTCGCCTTCGGCACGGAGATGCTCTGGTACCCGGTCGGCTGGACCGCCGGCTACCTCGTCCTGCTGGTGCTCGTCGCCGCGCCGCTGCGCCGGTCCGGCGCCTACACGCTGCCCGACTTCGCCGAGAGCCGGCTCGAGTCGCGCGGGGTGCGGCGGCTGTCCGCGCTGCTCGTCGTCGCCATCGGCTGGCTGTACCTCATGCCGCAGTTCCAGGGGGCCGGCATCGCGCTCGCGTCCACCACGGGGACCGGCTCCTGGCTCGGCGGCGTGCTCGTCGCGACGGTGGTGCTGGTCAACGTGCTGTTCGGCGGCATGCGGAGCATCACCTTCGTCCAGGCCTTCCAGTACTGGCTGAAGCTCACCGCGCTGCTGTTCCCGCTGCTGTTCATGGTGGGGATCTGGATGGGTGACGGCGCCGTCTCCCCCGCCTCCGTCGACGTGGGCTCCGGGAGCACGCCCGGGGATGCCTGGGAGTCGCCGCTGGCCGGGCCGGGGGAGCACCAGCTCTACACGACGTACTCGATCATCGTCGCCACCTTCCTCGGGACGATGGGGCTCCCGCACGTGGTGGTGCGCTTCTACACCAACCCCGACGGCGGCGCGGCCCGGCGCACCACCCTGTTCGTCCTGGCCCTGCTGGGCGTCTTCTACCTCCTGCCGCCGGTGTACGGCGGCCTCGGCCGGCTCTACGCGCCGGACCTCATCGCCGACGGCCGCACCGACTCCGTGGTGCTGGAGCTCCCGGCCCGCATGCTCGACGGCACGCTGGGGGACCTGCTCTCCGCGCTGACCACGGCCGGGGCGTTCGCGGCGTTCCTGTCGACGTCGTCCGGGCTGACCGTGGCGGTGGCCGGCGTGATCAGCCAGGACGTGCTGGGGCGCCGGCTCGGCGGGGTGCGGGCCTTCCAGGCCGGTGCCGTCGTCGCCGTCCTCGTCCCGCTGGGTCTGGCCCTGGCGTCGCAGGGGCTGGGGGTGGCCCAGGCGGTCGGTCTGGCCTTCGCCTTCGCCGCGTCCACCTTCTGCCCGCTGCTGGTGCTGGGCATCTGGTGGCGCCGGCTCACCGGCGTCGGGGCGATCGCCGGCATGCTGGTGGGCGGCGGTTGCGCCGGCGGGGCGGTGATGGCCACGCTGCTCGGGGTGGCACCCGGCGGCTGGACCGGGGCGCTGCTCGGCCAGCCGGCCGCCTGGACCGTTCCCCTGGCCTCCCTGGTCATGGTGGGTGTCTCCCTCGCCACACCCCGGCGGCTCCCGCCGCACGCCGCGCGCACGATGGTCCGGCTGCACACGCCGGAAGCCGTGCAGCTGGATCGGGGCACCCTGCCCCGGTGACCCGGTGCGCTGCCCTGATCGCCGCGCCGCGGCCCTGACCGCTCGTCCCGCCGTACCTGCCGTACGGCGACGGCCGGTCACCTTTCGGCGCACACCGGGGTGAGGCAGCCCACTCCTGGCGTCGTCGCCCCTAACGTGACACCGCTCACACGCTGTCCGCAGGGCTGCGAGCGACCACCCCGATCCCGCCAGGAGGACGCACCTTGACCGAACCCACGGAACGGCGCCTGCTGACCCCGGAGGAGTACCTGCAAGCCCAGAACTCCCCCGAGTTCGCCGAACTGAAGAGCCGGTTCCGCCGGTTCGCGTTCCCGATGACCTTCGCGTTCCTCGCCTGGTACCTGCTCTACGTCCTGCTCTCGACGTACGCGCCGGACTTCATGTCCACCCCGGTCTTCGGGAACGTCAACCTCGGCATCCTGCTCGGCCTCGGCCAGTTCGTGTCGACGTTCGTGATCACCCACCTGTACGTCGCGCACGCGAACAAGCGCACCGACCCCATCGCCGACGAGATGCGCGAGCGGCTCGAGCGGCACGACTTCGCGCCGGGTGACGGAACCACGCCGCACGAGACCACCGGAGGGGCCACCCGTGCCTGACCTGCTCGCAGCCGACAGCACGATCGGCAACCCGACGATCAACATCGCCATCTTCGGCGCCTTCGTCCTCGTGACGCTGGCCATCACCTTCAAGGCCAGCCGCAACAACAAGAGCGCGGCGGACTACTACGCGGCCGGCCGGAACATCAGCGGCACCCAGAACGGCCTGGCCATCGCGGGTGACTACCTGTCGGCCGCCTCGTTCCTGGGCATCGCCGGTGCCATCGCCGTCTTCGGCTACGACGGCTTCCTGTACTCCATCGGCTTCCTCGTGGCGTGGCTGGTCGCGCTGCTGCTCGTCGCCGAGCTGATGCGCAACACCGCGCGGTTCACGATGGCCGACGTCCTGGCCTTCCGGATGCGGCAGCGGCCGGTCCGCATGGCTGCGGCGATCTCCACGCTGGCGGTCTCGCTCTTCTACCTGCTGGCGCAGATGGCCGGCGCCGGTGGCCTGGTCACCCTGCTGCTGGGCGTGACCGGCGAGGCCGCGCAGGCCGTCGTCGTCACCGTCGTCGGCGCGCTGATGATCTTCTACGTGCTCGTCGGCGGCATGCGCGGCACCACCTACGTGCAGATCATCAAGGCCACGCTGCTGATCCTCGGTGCGCTGGTCATGACCATCTGGGTGCTCGGCAAGTACGGGTTCAACCTGTCCGCGCTGCTCGGTGGGGCGCAGGACCTGGCCGTCGAGGGCCGCGAGGTCACCAAGCCCGGCGCCCAGTACGGCGCGACGGAGGTCTCGAAGCTGGACTTCGTCTCGCTCGGCCTGGCCCTGGTGCTGGGCACCGCGGGCCTGCCGCACGTGCTGATGCGCTTCTACACGGTGCCCACGGCCAAGGACGCCCGGAAGTCGGTCGTCTGGGCCATCTGGCTGATCGGCATCTTCTACCTGTTCAGCCTGGTCATCGGCTACGGCGCCGGTGCGCTGGTCGGCCCGGAGCGCATCCTCGGCGCCCCCGGTGCGGTCAACGCCGCGGCCCCGCTGCTGGCCTTCGAGCTGGGTGGCACGGTGCTGCTGGGCATCATCGCCGGCGTCGCGTTCGCCACGATCCTCGCGGTGGTCGCGGGTCTGACCATCACGGCGTCGGCGTCCTTCGCGCACGACGTGTACGCCTCGGTGATCAAGAAGGGTCAGGTGAGCGGCAACGGCGAGGTCAAGGTCGCCCGCATCACCGCCATCGTGATCGGCGCGATCTCGATCGGGCTGGGCATCCTGGCCCTGCAGGCGGGCCTGAACATCGCCTTCCTCGTGGCGCTGGCCTTCGCCATCGCGGCGTCGGCGAACCTGCCCACGATCATCTACACGCTGTTCTGGAAGAAGTTCACCACCCAGGGCGCGCTGTGGTCGATCTACGGCGGGCTCATCGCGTGCCTGACGCTGATCATCTTCTCCCCCGTGGTCTCCGGTGCGCCGGTGAACCCGGTGACCGGGAAGAGCCCGTCGCTGTTCCAGGACGTGGACTTCTCCTGGTTCCCGCTGAACAACCCGGGTCTGGTGTCCATCCCGCTGTCGTTCTTCCTCGGCTGGCTGGGCAGCAAGCTGTCGAAGGACCGCGGCGACGAGCTCAAGAACGCCGAGCTCGAGGTGCGTGCCTTCACCGGCATCGGGGCGGAGAAGGCCGTCGCTCACTGAGTGCGTTCGTCCGCTGGGGGCCCATTCCTCGATCCGTCGGGGGGTGGGCCCCTTCGCGTGTCGTGGGTGCCGCGGTGCGGTCGCCACCGCCGCGCTGCAGCGCGGCGGTCGTGGCGCTCAGGCGGCGGCCGCGGGGGCGGGTTCGGGCGCGACGACGGCGGGGGCGACGACGACGGCGGCGCGCTGCCGGTGCCGCAGCGCCCAGCGGGCGGTGAGACCGGCGAGGACGACGACGCCGCCCAGCGTGGGGCGCCCGGGATGGGCGAGGGCCACGGCGATGGCGGCCGCGTAGACCACCGACAGCAGGACCGCGGGCAGCGGCAGGTGGGGCAGGCGGAGGTGCGCGAACGGGTGCACGGCGATGACCTTCCGGGAGGGACGGGCCCGCCGGGCCGGCGGCCGCACCCGCGAGGGGCGGCCACCGGCACGGCGACGGCGCGGTGAGGAGCAGCTCGGTGCCTAGGTGAGCAGGTCCTTGGCCTTCTGGAGCACGTTCTTGGTGTCCGACTGCGGCGTCCCGAACAGGCGCGGGTCGCCCGGGGGCAGGATCGGGGCGTCGGCGGTGGCCTCGATCGGGCGGGCCGAGAAGGTGCCCCGACCGTCGATCGAGGGACCGGAGGCCCAGCGGCCGGCAGCGGCGTCGGGACCGTCCGAGGCGTCGATGAAGACGTAGCCGAGGTCGCCGACCTCCTCCTCCAGCGGGAAGGCCTCGGGCACCGGGACGTTCTCCAGCCCGTCGGCCTTGAGCTCCTCGAGGGCCGCGAGCCACTGCTGCTGGTGGTAGTGGTCCCGGGTGACGAGGAACCGGAGCATGTCCTTCACGCCCGGGTCGTCGGTCATGTTGTAGAGCCGCGCCACCTGCAGCCGGCCCTGCATCTCGGCCGTGGCGTTGTACATGAAGTCCGCGTACAGGTTGCCGCTGGCGGTCACGTACGCGCCGGTCCACGGGTTGCCCATGCTGTCCATGTACGAGGCGCCGGCCCCGTTGGCGATGGCGTGCTGCGGGTTGTGCTGCCCGTAGCCGGCGGCGGCCTCCTTGGTGCGGTCGGCCGAGTCCGGCTTCAGCGGGATGTGGTCGAGCAGCCGGTCGATCATCGTCACGATCATCTCGACGTGGGCGAGCTCCTCGGTGCCGATGGCGAGGAGCAGGTCCTTGTACTTGCCGGGGAGCCGGCAGTTCCAGCCCTGCAGCAGGTACTGGGTGGCGACCGTCATCTCGCCCCACTGGCCGCCGAGGACCTCCTGCATCTTGCGGGCGAAGTCCGGGTCGGGGCCGTCGGGCTTGGCCTCGTACTGCAGAGCGTGGGTGTGCGTGAACATCTCGTGCTCCCTGCTGCGTCGTCGCGCCGCCGCTGCTGCGGTGACACCAGGGAGATGCCCCCGCCCGCTGGCCCGCCCGTGCCGACCCCTGGCCCGCGGGGGCCTACCTGTCGGGGAGCTGGATCGTGAGCGTGAACGCCGCGCGGCTGCCGGCCCACACGATCCGGCCGCCGAGCTCGCGGGTCTGCCGGCGCACCGACCAGAGCCCCAGCCCGGTCAGGTCCAGCGGCGGCTCGGGCCTGCTGAGGTGGCCCACCACCCGGCCGGTCGGGACGCCGGCCTGCGTCAGGGACAGGTCGACCCAGCCGCGGCGCCGGCCCACCCGCAGCAGCACGGGGCGCCCGGCGCCGTGCCGGTGCGCGTTCTCCAGCAGGTTGGTGAGGATCCGGCCGACCCGGGCATCCGCGACCCCGACCTCGTCGGCGCCGTCGGCCATCTCGACGGACAGCAGCGCCCGCGGCAGCCCGGCACTGGCGACCGCCGCCTGGAGCACGTCGCGGAGCAGCCGTGTTCCCGCCCGGGGTGGAGCGCCCGCCGTGGCGTCGGCCGTGCGCAGCATCGAGGAGAGGTGCGCCGTCTGGGCCCGGGCCAGGTCGAGCAGCTCCCGGCCGCCGTCCGGCAGGCGGTCGAGGCTGCCCAGGACCGCCTCCAGGGAGGCCAGCGGGCTGCGCATGTCGTGGCACAGCGCGCGCAGGACGGCGTCCTCGGTGCTGGGCGGCGGGGTGGGCGTCCCGCCGCGCCGGGGGCGCGGAAGATGCGCGCGGAGCACGCGGGCGAGATCGTTGAGCAGTCCGTGGCTGGGCTTCGACGTCGGGACGTCAGGAGCGAGGGTCACGGGCACCTCCTCACGAGGACCGGTCAGCAACGCCGGGGGACGACGGGCGACAGGGGAGAAGTGTCGGAGACCGACGGCGCGCTCACTGCTGAACGCGGAACACCGGTGGACGTCGTGGTCGTGGACGACCACCCGCTGTTCACACGGGGCCTGACCCTGCTGCTGCCGGGACTGAGCGGCGGCAGGGTGCGCGTGGTGGGGACGACGGACGACGCCTCGGCGGCGGCCGCGCTCGTGCGGCGCCACCACGCGGACGTGGCGATCGTGGACCTGCACATGCCGCCTCCCGGGGGGACCAGGGCGATCGCGGCGATCCGGCGGGCCGACCCGATGGTGCGGGTGGTGGCGCTGTCGGGGCTGGCCGAGGCCGACGCGGCGATCGAGGCGCTGCGGGCCGGGGCCGCGGGCTTCCTGCCGAAGACCGCCGACCCCGAGCACCTGGTGCTCCCGCTGCTCGCCGTCCTCGACGGCTGGTCGGTGGTCCCCGAGGCGCTGCTGCGGCAGCTGCTGGCCGACGCGACCCCGGCCGGGGACAGCGTCGCGGACAGGCTCACCGCGGACGAGCGGCGGCTGTGGCGGCTGATCGCCGAGGGCACCAGCACGGTGGACATCGCCACGACGCTGCACGTCTCGGAGCGGACGACGAAGCGGCTGGTGGCGCACCTGCTGCGCCGGCTGGACGTGGCCACCCGGGTGGAGGCGGCCGCGCTGGCCGGACGGGAGGGGCTGGGGAAGGACAGCGGTCCGGGGCGGCAGGCCGGTGGCCTGGCGGGGTGACCGGCACGCGATGTCATCGCCGCCCCGCTACCCGGGCCGGTGATCGTCACGCGCGGAGGAAGGAAAGGTTCACCTACCTCTGGTTCGCCGGGTCCAGGGCGCGGGCCCAGGACCCGCTGGCTGCCGCGGTGAAGGACGGCGTCTCGGCCGCGGCCATGTCCACCGCCGCGTAGCCGCCGCTACCCGCGCCCACGCACGCGGTGACCGTGGCCAGGCCGGCGCGGCGCTGGAACCACGACTGCCTGACCTGCCAGCCGATGACCGCGCGGCGCTCGAGCACGATCTGCTCGCGCACCAGCCAGCCGCGCCGGACGCTGAACGAGCGCGGTCCCGCGGCGTGCCCGAGCGCGGCGTAGAGGCTCCGGGCCAGCAGCACGCCGAGCACGGTGACGACGGCGCCGGCGATCGCGAGCTCCCAGTGGCCCGTCCTCGCGCCCAGCACGAGCCCACCCGCCGTGACGGCGAGGCCGGTGACCAGGGCCCGGATGATGCGTCGTCGTCGGGCCGCGGCGGGGTGGGCTCGCAGCGGGCCAGGGTCCGCGACCAGCAGGGAGGCCAGCGACCACGCCTCGTCCCGCGGGCCGAGCGGCAGCAGCTGACCGCGCCGTGCGGCGTCGGCGAGACCGGTGACCAGGGCGGTCGCCCTCCCGGCGCCGACCAGCCGCATGCCGAGGCCCTCGGAGACGCTGACCCCACGGACCCGGTCGATCTCCAGCTCGGTGTGCCGGCGGGTGAACAACCCGCGGACGGCCACGAGCGAGCTCCCGCGCCGGGTCAGCCGGAAACCCCAGTTGACGATCGCCGCGCCGATGACCGATCCGGCGACCAGGAGCAGCAGCGCGCCTCCGACGACGCCCGCCGCCACGGCCCAGGCCGCCGCGGGGAGCTCGACGTCGAAGAGGTCGCCCACCGGGTCGCCGGGGACGTCGTCGAGCACGCGCGAGAGCGCACCCAGGGCGGCAGCGGGGAGAGCGAGGTAGCTGCCCACCAGCGGCGCGTAGAGCAGCCAGCGGTTGTCCCAGCGGGAGAGCTCCTCCTCGACGGGCTCCGGGGAGGGCTCGTCGGCGGGCGTTCCGCGGTGGGTGAGGACGGCGACCCGCAGCCGGTCCCCTTCTGCGCGGGAGACGCCGTCGACCACGACCTCCTCGTCCTCGCCCGCGGCGCCGGCGGCGGCGTCGACGCGCACCCGCACCAGGCCGAACAGCCGGTGCAGGAGCGGGGCCTCGACCTCCACGCCGCGGATGCGGTCGTTCGGCACGGTGCGCACCGAGCGGGAGAGCAGCCCCCGGGTGATGACGACGGAGCTCGGCCCGTCGGCGTAGGAGAACCGCCACCAGGACAGCGCCGCGGCGGCCAGCGAGAGCACGGTGATGCCGACCGCCATCAGCGCGATCGTCGTCAGCCCGCCGCCGAAGCCGAAGCCCGCCACGATCGGGATGAGGATCGGGACCAGCTGCCGGGCCTGCTTGAACGTGACGGTGTGCACCAGCACGATCCGCGACGACGTGCGGCGGATGCCGGGCGCGACGAGCGGCGGCGTCACGTCGCCTGGTCGCGGACCAGCTCGGCCCGGCGGGCGAGGTCGTCGGCGACGCGCTGCGCCATGCCGTGCTCCAGGTGCCAGATGCGCACGGTGCCCTGGCTGGACGCGGTGAGGACCGCGACGGTGGCCAGCCCGAACATCTGCTGCAGCACGCCGCGGGTCACGTCGACGGTCTGGATGCGGCTGATGGGCACCAGCGTCCAGGTCTGGGTGAGCCAGCCGGTGCGCGTGTAGGCGGCCTCGGCGGTGATCTCCCAGCGGTAGACCCGGTGCTTGACCCACGGGCGGATGCCCACGGCGACCACCGTGTGCAGGGCGGCGGCGATCGGCAGCACCCAGCGCAGGACCGGCACCGGGCCGCCCGCCGATGCGGGGACGAACAGCAGGAAGGCCCCGGCGCCGAGCCAGAGGATCACCGTGCTGATGGCGCTCTCGACCGTCCACAGGCCGATCGCCGAGCGCGGGAGCTCCCAGGCGGGCTCGCGGACGGCCGGAGCCGGGACGGTGGTCATCGACTCCCATGCTGCCAGTCGCGGGTGGGCGCCGGTGTGGCTCCGTCCGGGTGGTGGTGCGGCACTCGACTGGCCGACGGTGGCCCGTTCTGGCTGGGTGGAGCCGTGAGTGGCAGCGTTCTCGCGGTCCCGGCCGGCGACTTCCAGCCCGTCGTCGGCATCCCGGTCATCGTGGTCTGCGTTCTGGTCATCGGCTACAAGATCTGGAAGTACCTCCGGGAGTAGCGCGTCGACGCCGGGCGGGATGGCAGTCGGACCCGTGAGGTCCGGTCGGCGCCGTGGAACCATGGGAGGCGTGATGCCGCACCAGATCCCGACCGTGTCCGCCGCCGAACTGCCCCAGGACGCCGTCGTCCTCGACGTGCGCGAGGACGACGAGTGGGTGCACGGACACATCGAGGGCGCCACCCACATCTCGATGGGCGAGGTCCCGGCCAAGCTCGACGAGCTGCCCGAGGGCGACCCGCTCTACGTGGTCTGCCGCAGCGGCGGCCGGTCGGCGCGGGTGGCCGCATGGCTCAACCAGAACGGCTTCGACGCGGTGAACGTCGGCGACGGCATGGGTGCGTGGGAGGCGGCCGGTCGGCCCATGGTGAGCGAGACCGGCCAGCCCCCCTTCGTGCGCTAGTCCCCAGGGCCGAGATGGCCATTTCGGCCCCTGAGGGACATCAGCTCGGGAGCTGATACTCCGCGAACTTCGTGCGCAGGTCCTTCTTCGAGAACTTGCCGACGCTGGTCTTGGGCACCTCGTCGATGAACTCGACGGCGTCGGGCATCCACCACTTGGCGATCAGCGGCTTGAGGTGCTCGAGGATGTCCTCCTCGGTCGCCGTCTCGCCCTCGACCAGGACGACGGCGGCCAGCGGGCGCTCGTCCCACTTCGGGTGCGGGACGCCGATGACCGCGGCCTCCTTCACCTTCGGGTGGCTCATGATCGCGTTCTCCAGGTCGACCGAGCTGATCCACTCGCCGCCGGACTTGATCAGGTCCTTGGTGCGGTCGGCGATCCGGATCGAGCCGAAGGAGTCCATCGCGGCGACGTCGCCGGTCTTCATCCAGCCGTCGGCGGTGGAGAGCTCCACGCCGGCGTCGGGGTTGTAGTAGTCCTGGGCGCACCACGGCCCGCGCACCTGCAGCTCGCCGGTGGCCTTGTCGTCCCAGGGCTGCGGCTCCAGCGTCTCGGAGTCCACGATCCGGGCCTCGACGCCGAGGAACGGGATGCCGGCGCGGGCGCGCTGCGCGGCCTTGGTCTCGTCGTCGGCGTCCTCGTAGCGCTTCGGCAGCACGCCGGAGGAGGCGACCGGGTGGGTCTCGGTCATGCCCCACGCCTGCAGGATCGGGATGCCGACCTGCTCCCGGTAGGCCTCGCTGAGCGCCTTGGGCACCGCGGAGCCGCCGCAGCCGATGTCGCGCAGCTTGTGCGGCTTGCCGGCGAGGTGGGGGAGCACGCCCTGCCAGATGGTCGGCACACCGGCGGTGAAGGTGACGCCCTCGTCGACGATCAGCTTGGCGATCGCCTCGGGCTGCATCAGCGCGCCCGGCATCACCAGCGAGGCACCCGCGGCGGGCCCGGCCTGCGCGATGCCCCAGGCGTTGGCGTGGAACATCGGCACGACCGGCATGGCGACGTCGTTGATGCCCAGGCCGAAGGCGTTCGGGGCCATCACGCCCATCGTGTGCAGGAACGTCGAGCGGTGCGAGTAGACGACGCCCTTCGGGTTCCCGGTGGTGCCGCTCGTGTAGCACATCGAGGCGGCGCGGTACTCGTCCTCGACGTGGAACTCGACCGGCTGGGCCTCGGCCAGCAGCGTCTCGTAGTCGAGGACCCGGGCGTCGTCGGGGATCTCGTTGTCGCCGCCGTCGTCCATGACGACGACGTGCTTCACGGTCTCCATCGTGTCGATGAGCGGCCACAGCAGCGGCAGGACCGTGCGGTCGACGAAGACGACCTCGTCCTCGGCGTGGTTGGCGATGTACGTGAGCTGCTCGGGGAACAGGCGCACGTTGAGCGTGTGCAGAACCCGGCCCGTGCAGGGGGCGGCGAAGTAGAGCTCGAGGTGGCGCTGGCTGTTCCAGCCGAAGGTGCCGACCCGGCCGTCGGCGCTGATGCCGAGGGTGTCCAGGACGCCGCCCAGCCTGCGCGTGCGCTCCGCCCACTCGGCGTAGGTGGCGCGGGTGACTCCGCTCGGGTTGTTGGTGACGATCGTGCCGTCGCCGTAGTGCTGCTCCACGTGCCGGAAGATCGCGTCGATAGTGAGGGGGTAGTCCTGCATCAAGCCGCGCATGGCCGCATCGTGCCAGTGACCGCGCTCACCTTCCAGGCGAGGCGCTGCGGCTCACGCGGTGAGGACGACGGGCAGCGTCTGCAGCCCGCGGATCACGAACTCGGGACGCCGCTGCGGCTCTCCGCCCAGCTCGATCGCCGACGTCCGGTCCAGCAGCGCGCCGAACGTGGCCTGCAGCTCGACGCGGGCCAGCGGGGCGCCGATGCAGAAGTGCACGCCCGCGCCGAAGGAGATGTGCGCATTGGGCGTGCGGCCCACGTCGAGCGCGTCCGGGTCGGCGAAGACGGCGGGATCGCGGTTGGCGCTGCCGAGCAGGGCGGCGATCTTCTGCCCCTCCCGCACGGTGATCCCGCCGATCTCGACGTCCTCGGTGGCGGTGCGTTCGAACAGCTGCAGCGGCGAGTCGAAGCGCATCAGCTCCTCTATCGCCGTGGGCAGCAGGGTCCGGTCCTCCCGCAGCCGGGACAGCTCGTCCGGGTGCTGCAGGAGGGCGGCCAGCCCGTTGCCCGAGACGTTCACCGTCGCCTCGTGGCCGGCGTTGAGCAGCAGGATGCAGGTGGTGACCAGCTCGTCCTCGGTGAGCCGGTCGCCCTCGGCGTCGCGGACGCTCACCAGGTGGCTGACCAGGTCCTCACCCGGGTTCGATCGCCGCTCGGCCGCCAGCTCGCGCAGGTAGGCGACGAACTCCGCGGCGGCGCGCTCGGCGGACTCCTCGACCTCCGCCGTCCGGCCGTACTCGTACATCTTCACGATCGCGTTGGACCACGGCCGCAGCAGCGGGCGATCGGCCGCGGGCACACCCAGCAACTCGGCGATGACGGCGACGGGCAGCTCCTCGGCCATGCCGGAGAGGAAGTCGACCGGCTGCGTGCCGCTGGAGCGCTCCACCAGCCCGTCGGCCAGCTCGCGGGCGAGCTCCTCCACCCAGGGCCGCAGCCGCTCGACGTGCCCGCGGGCGAACGCGCTGGTGATCAGGCGCCGCAGCCGGGTGTGGTCCGGCGGCTCCATCTCCAGGATCGCGTTGCGGTGGATCAGGTTGAAGCTCTCGAACCGCTGGGCCGGCTGCTTGTCCGACCAGATGCGGCCCAGGCGTCGGTCCCGGAGCACGGCGTTGGCCTCGGCGTGGGTGAACGCCAGCCACAGTCCCAGCTCCTCGTGCCACTGCACGGGCGCCTCGGCCCGCGCCTCGGCGAAGGCGGGATACGGGTCCGCGACGAAGGAGGCGGCCCGGAGGTCGAGAGGAGGCACGCACCCGACCCTAGTGAGAGGGCGCCCTCGCCCCCGCCGCTCGCACGCGCGCAGCGGGCCCCTGCGAGGGGGCCGCCTACGCTGCATCCCATGGCTTCCCGCAAGCGAACGTCCGCCCCGGCCGCGACCGAGGGCGTCAACCCGAAGGCGCCGTGCCCCTGTGGCTCGGGTCGCCGGTACAAGCACTGCCACGGCTCGGGCTACGCCCCGCCGGTCACCCGGCCGTTCGAGGGCCTGCCCGGCGAGGCCGACTGGGTGGCGCTGCGGGAGCTGGTCCCGGCGGCGACGGCGACGCTGAAGACGACGGACGGCCGCGAGATCACCCTCGCCAGCGTGCTGCCCGGCGGTGCACCGGCGCTGGTGCGGGCCAACGGCGAGATCCTCGTCGGCGCCCAGCTGGCGGCGTCGTCCGACGACGTGAGCCGGGACCTCGGCACGGCGGTCGCCGCCGCGCTCGAGGCGCCCAAGGGCGCTCCCGTCGAGCCCGGCCCCATCGGCGGCGCCGGATCGGCCGGTCCGCGGCTGCAGGAGGTGCTCGACCTCTCCGCCCCGCTCGAGGTGCAGGTGCACGACAGCTTCGACTTCTGGCTGGAGGGCACCGAGCCCGGCGCCGCGGCGCGGGCGGGCCTGAGCCAGGCCAACGAGGCGATCCTGCCGACCGTCCGGCTCGAGGGGCTGGAGGCCGCCTACTGGGTGCGCCCCGGCAACGAGCGCGCGCACCTGCGCTGGGTCCGTCCGGAGAAGGAGGAGCAGCTCCTCGACGCGCTGGCCCGCCTCTCCGCCGCCGAGCAGATCCTCCTCGGCGAGGGCACCCGGTACGCCGGTGCCTTCCGCGCCCACGGCCTCGTCGTCCCGGTGTGGGACCTGCCGGCCGACGTCCCGGCCGAGGACTGGGTCGGTCCGGCCACGGAGTTCCAGACGCGGCTGGAGAAGGCGCTGGCCACCACCACCCCGCTGAACTCCGACGAGCGCCGTGCGCGGGCCGGGCTGCTGTCCCGGCAGATCACCCTGCGCTGACCGCACCTCGAACGCGATCGGCCTCTGCCCACCGTGGTGGGCAGAGGCCGATCGCATCAGGGGGAGGTCTCCCCCCGGGTCAGCTCTCGCGGCGGGCGACACCGATCACGGTCAGGGTGCCCAGGGCGACCAGCGCAGCCCCGGCCACGATGAACGGCTCCGCCTCGAAGCCGGTGTAGGCCAGCTTCGGAGCGGCGGTGGGCGTGTGGCTCACCAGCGCGGTCTCCTGCTCGCACCCGACGCCGTCGTTGTCGTGGTCGAGGTGCGAGCCGTAGCCGGGCTGGCCGGCGTAGACCGGCGCGGCGCCGCGGGCTCGGGCGTCGTCGCAGTTCGCATAGTGCGTGGCGGCCGGCTGGGTCACCGGCTTGGGCTGCTCCTGCGGCGGCGTGGGCTTCGGCTCCTCCTCGGCGGGGGGCCGGAGACCCTCGAGGCAGGCGGCGATGCCTTCCGCGACACCGGGCAGGAGCTCCTCGAACTCGGCGGCGAGCCCGGGGGCCGAGCTCTCGATCAGGGCAGGCAGCCCCTCGAGGAAGGTCGGCAGGTTCGCGAGGTTGTCCGGGTCGAGACCCTCCTCGATCGCGGCCTGCAGCTCCGCGGCGCCCTCGTCCAGCGACTCCTGGAGGCCCTCGACCAGGAGCGCGAGCTCCTCGCCGATGCACTCGCCCACGGCCTCGAAGTCCGGTGCGCCACCGCCGCCGCCACCGGGCGGGGCGGGAGCCTGCTGCGCGGACGGACCGCCGGCTCCGGACTCCCCGCCCCCGGTCTCGGTGGACGCGACGGGCTCGGAGGACCGCTGCTCGGTCAGGGCCTGGGGGCCGGTGTAGGCCGGGATGGCCTCGCTCGCCTCGAGCTGCTCGTCGACGGAGTGCGCGGGCGGGGCCGGGGGTTCCGGCGTCGTCTCCCGCTGCGGCTGGCAGTCGGGGAGCAGGGGGATCGAGTCGCAGCCGGTGGCTGACGGCACGGCCTCCGGTCCGTCGCCCTCCGCGGAGGCGACCCCGGTCCAGAGGAGGAGCATCGCCAGTGCAGTGAGCAGGGCGAACGGCAACTTCGACAACTTCGACACGGACGTCCCCCGCACGATCGGCTACCAGGCGAGTGCAGTGGACCACCGTTCACAGGTACCGCGAAGGTCCTGCTGGTAGCGGAACCGGGCAGACCCGTGTGCCGTGACGGAGTGTGACGGAGCGGTCCGCCCTCCGTTCAGAGGTGCGCGATCAGGTGCCGGAAGAACCCCGCTCCGCGGTGCAGCGTCGCCACCGAGATGCGCTCGTCGGCGGCGTGCAGCGCGGCCAGCTCGTCGCGGCTCAGGTCGAAGGGCATGAACCGGTAGACGCTGTCGCAGATCTGGCTGAAGTGGCGCGCGTCGCTGGCCTGCACCATCAGGTACGGGGCGACGGCGGCATCCGGGTAGGCGGCCCGCGCCGCCGCGCTGAGCAGCGCGAACGCGTCGTTGTCCGCCCGCGACACCGGCGAGGGGTCGCTGCCCGACACCACGCGCACCTCGACCGCCGGATCGCCGATCACCCGCCGCAGCCGGTCCACCGTCGTCTGCACCGTCTCGCCGAGCGCGATGCGGATGTTCAGGTGCGCCAGCGCCCGGGTGGCCAGCACGTTCGCGGCCGGGCTCCCCTCCAGCCGCGTCACCGCGACCGTGGTCCGCACGAGCGCGTTCGCCTCCCGGCCGGCCCGCGACAGCACCTGCGCCAGCGCCGGCCGCAGGCGCCCGGCGTGCGCGAACAGCGCGCGGTACGGGGCGTCCGCGTACCGGCCGACGGCGTCGACCATGCCGAGGACGACGTCGTGCAGGCGGGCGGGGAACGGGTGCTCCTCGATCCGGAGGATCGCCCTCGCCAGCCGGGCCGGGGCGCCACCGCGCGTGGGCGCCGAGGCGTGCCCACCGGCGTCGCTGGTGACGAGCTCGACGTCCAGCACGCCCTTCTCCGCCAGCCCGACGACCGCGACGCGGCCCGGGACGCCCGGGAACATGCCGGTCACCACCGCGCCGCCCTCGTCGAGCACCGCCCACGGCCGGATGCCGCGCTCGGTGAGGGTCGCGACGGCGAGCTGCGCGCCCACGCCGAGGACCTCCTCGTCGTTGCCGAAGGAGAGGTAGACGTCGCGCCGCGGGGTGACTCCGGCGGCGACCAGGGCCTCGACCGCCTCCAGGATCGCCACCATCGAGCCCTTGTCGTCGATGGCGCCGCGGCCGTGCACGTAGCCGTCCTCGACCAGCCCGGAGAACGGGTCGCGCGTCCAGCCCTGCCCCTCCACGGGGACGACGTCGTAGTGCGCCATCAGCACCAGCGGCGGTTCGTCGGTCGACCCGCGCCAGCGGTAGAGCAGCGCGCCGTCGCCCAGCACCTCCCGCTCCAGGACGGCGTGGGTGCGCGGGTACAGCTCGGTCAGCCGCTCCCGGTACCGCTCGAAGACGGCGGCGTCGCTCGCGCCCGGGACGCGGGAGGAGACGGTGGGGATGCGGATCAGCTCGGCGAGCCGGTTCGCGGCGCCCTCGGCGTCCAGGCCGGTCAGGTCGAGCGCGACCGGCTGGTCCTGGGGAGGGCGGAAGCGGGCCACCCGGCGGGCGCTCGTGCCCACCGCGGCCGCGGTCGCGGCCAGCGCGATCAGGCGTCTCATGCGCGGGACTCCTCCGCGATCTCGGGAACGGCCGGGTCGGAGAAGGCCAGCCGGGGGACGAACACCAGGGCCACGGCGGCGGCCAGCGCCGTCGTCCCGCAGATGATCCACACGGTCAGGTAGCCCGACAGCGAGCCCGCCGTGCCCTCCGCGCCGCCGGCGAGGACCGGGGCGCCGGAGGCCAGCGCGATGGCGAAGGCCGCGGAGGCGAAGGAGCCGCCGACGACCTTGGTGGTGTTGGTCAGCCCGGTGGCCACCGCCGTCCGGCCCACCGGTGCGGCAGCCGCGGCGGCCGCCGGCAGCGCCGCCACCAGCGCCCCGGAGCCCAGCCCGGCGATCGAGACGCACGCCAGCGTCTGGGCGAGGGTGTCGTGGAACGGCACCAGCAGCAGGTACCCCGATCCCACGAGGGTTGCCGCGCCGATCAGGGTCGTGCGCGGCGAGGTGCACCGGGTGACCCGGGCGAACTGGCTCGCACCGAGGAGCATCGAGATCACGTAGGCGCCGATGACGACGGACACCTCGCTGGTCGAGAGCCCCAGCCCGTAGCCGTAGACCTCGGGGTCGGTGCGGGCGTAGGTGGACAGCGGCCCCTGCGCGCCGAGCACGCTGACGCCGAAGAGCCCGGCGGTGAGCTGCACCGGCCACATCTCCGGCCGGCGCAGCACGCGCACGTCGACCAGCGGGTCGTCCTGGCGCAGCTCGTAGGCGACGAAGGGGACGACGAGCAGCACACCGAGCGCGATGACCGCCCAGGGCCACGCGGCGCCCTCGTTGAGGCGCACGAAGCTCAGCCCGCCCGTGACCACCAGCAGGATCACGGTCAGCAGGGCGGCGCCGGTGGCGTCGACGGTGCCGCCGGTGCGGTCCTCGCTCTCGGGCACCCGGAACGCCACGACCAGGCAGACCCCGACCACGAGCACCGCCGGGAGCACGAGGACCAGGCCCAGCGAGTCGCCCAGGTTCTGCCCGATCTGCCCGCCGCCGAGCGCGCCGACGATGGCTCCGGCCTGCAGCGCGGCGACGATCAGCCCGGTCGCCCGGCGGGTCTGGCCGGCCGCCCCGGGGGTGCGGCGGGAACGGCTCCAGATCAGCGCCACCTGCAGCGGCAGCCAGACGACGTAGAGCCCCTGCAGCGCCCAGGCGACCAGGAACACCGGGAAGCTGGTGGCCAGGGCCAGCGAGACGGTGGCCAGGGCGGTGGCGACGGCGGACCACAGCAGCACGCGGCGGTGCCCGTAGAGGTCGCCGAGCTTCGCCAGCACGGGCACCGCGATCGCCGAGAGCACCAGCTGGGCGGCCTCGAGCCAGTTGACGTCGGCGTCGTTCACGCCGAGGTAGCGGGCGATGTCGGTGAGCAGCGGGACGTAGTAGCCCTGCAGCACGCCGCTGGTGAACTCGACGAAGACCAGCCAGCCGACGAGCCCGCCACCGATCCCGGCGATCCGGCCGGTCCTCCGTGCCGTCTCCGTCACGCCTGCTCCTCCCGGTGCGGCGCGACCCTGGGCGACGCGCGGTGGCCGAGCGTAGTGGTCGCCGTCACCCCGCCGGGAGGGTCGACGGCGACGTTCCCCTCGCGTGGGTCGCCCCGTCGGCGCCGCCGGACCGCCTGGTTAGGGTGCCCGCGGGGCCGGTGCGGCACCCGTTCGGCTACTCCCGGAGGTACCCGTGGACCTGTTCGACCTGACCGGCAAGGTGGCCGTGGTCACCGGCGGCACCCGCGGCATCGGCCTGATGATGGCCCGCGGCCTGCTGCAGGCGGGGGCGAAGGTCTACATCAGCTCGCGCAAGGCCGAGGCCGGCGACGCCGCCGTCGCCGAGCTGCAGGAGTTCGGCACCGTCGTCTCCGTTCCCGCGGACCTCTCCACCGAGGCCGAGTGCCTGCGCCTGGCCGAGGAGGTCGGGAAGTCCGAGCAGCGGATCGACATCCTGGTCAACAACGCCGGCGCCAACTGGGGCGAGGCCTTCGAGACCTTCCCCGCCTCGGCCTGGGACAAGGTGCTCGACCTGAACCTGAAGTCGCCGTTCTTCCTCACCCGCGCGTTCCTGCCGCTGCTGGAGGCGGCCGGGGCCCCGGGCGAGCCGGCCCGCGTGGTCAACGTCGGCAGCATCGACGGCCTGCACGTGCCCGGCCTGCCCACCTACTCGTACTCCTCGAGCAAGGCGGCGCTGCACCACCTCACCCGCGTGCTGGCGCAGGAGCTGGGCCGCCGCCACATCACGGTCAACGCCGTCGCCCCGGGGCCGTTCGAGTCCAAGATGATGGCCGCCACGCTGGAGGCCTTCGGCGACGCGATCGCCGAGAAGGCACCGCTGGGCCGCATCGGGCGCCCCGACGACATGGCCGGCGTCGTCGTCTACCTGTCCTCGCGGGCCGGCTCCTACGTGACCGGCGCCGTCATCCCGGTCGACGGCGGCATCGCCACGACCCTGTAACCGCCTGGAACGGCCCTCGTGCAGGGGCCCGCCGCGAGCGTGCGAGCGGTGGGGGGCACGAGGGTCCTTCCTCAGTCGGGGAGCAGGACGCCGGGGTTGCAGATGCCCTTCGGGTCCAGCTCGGCCTTCACCGCGCGCAGCACCTTCACGCCGAGCGGCCCGATCTCGCGCTCCAGCCAGGGGCGGTGGTCGGCGCCGACCGCGTGGTGGTGGGTGAGCGTGCCGCCGGCGGCCAGCAGCGCGTCGGTGGCCGCGCGCTTCGCGGTCAGCCACTGCTGGATCGGCAGCGCGTCGTCCCGGTCGGCGATCACGGTCAGGTAGAGCGAGGCGCCGGTCGGGTAGCCGTGCGAGACGTGGCTCATCACCAGCGGCTGGTGACCGCCGCGGGTGAGCGACTCCCGCAGCGCACGGCGCGTGGCGTCGTAGACGGTGGGCAGCGCCGACCAGGTGGCCGCGGTCTCCAGCGTCTCGACCAGCAGGCCGCCGTCCATCAGCTTGTCGCGGGTGTACGGCGCCCCGAAGCGGTGCGACCGCCACGACTCGGCGACCCGGCGGCCCAACCGCACCGCGCCACCGTCGCGCAGCAGCGACGACGCGGCGCGCTTGCGGGCCCGCACGAGGTCGGGCAGCCCCTCCCAGCCGACCAGCAGCAGGCAGCCCTCGCCGTGCCCGCGCACCTTGAGGCTGCCGCGCAGCGCCTTGGCGCCGGAGCCACCGGCCATGAGCAGGTTGGCGCGGGTCTCGTCGGGGTCCGACAGCCGCACGACGTCGGGCAGCAGGTCGTGCCGGGCCAGGTTCTGCAGCGCAGCGAGCCCGGCCGGCCAGGTGCGGAAGGACCAGCCCTCGTAGGCGGCGACCGCCGGCTTCGGGCGCACCCGCAGCGTCACCTCGGTGATGACGCCGAGGGTCCCCTCCGAGCCCAGCGCCAGGCCGAGCAGGTCGGGGCCGGCCGCGGTCGCCGGCGGGGAACCGAGCTCCAGCACGCCCGTGGGCGTGGCGAGGGTCAGCCCGGCGACCAGCTCGTCGAACCGACCGACGCCGGTGGAGGCCTGGCCGGCCGAGCGGGTCGCGGCGTAGCCGCCCATGGTGGCGAACTCCCAGCTCTGCGGCAGGTGGCCGAAGGTCAGCCCCTCGCGGCCCAGCGCCTGCTCCAGCGCCGGTCCCCGCATGCCGGGGCCGACGGTGACCATCGACGACGGCACGTCCAGGGCCTGCACCGACGACATGCGCCCGAGGTCGACCGCGACCGCCGGTCGGTCGTCCGGGTCCACCCCGGCAAGCCCGCCGACGACGCTGGTCCCGCCGCCGAAGGGGACGACGACGATGCCGTGCTCGCTGCAGAGGGCCAGCAGTGCCGCCGTCTCCTCCGTGGTGCCCGGCAGGACGACGGCGCAGGGCGCGTCGGAGGCGTCGCCCTCGCGGCGGCGCAGCAGGTCCAGGTAGCTCTTGCCGCCCGCGCGGCGCAGCCGCGACTCCCGGTCGGTGCGAACGTTGTCGGCACCGAGGAGGCCCACCAGGGCGGCGTGCGCGTCGGCCGGCAGCCGGCTCGGGGCCAGCCGGATCTCCTCGACGGGCACCGGCGGGGTGGACCGCGGCGTCCAGCCCAGTTCGCGGACCAGGTGGCGGCGGGCGGCCTTGGTGAGCGCCCCGTCGAGGCCGTCGGGGTCCCGCTCAGCGGGTCCGGTGGGGGCAGGGCCCCATCCCTGGATCGTCAGTTCCGGCTGCTCGGGCACGGCTACAGTCTGCCGGTGCATCTCAGGGAGGTGGCCAGGTGATCGGGTCCCTGTCGCCCGAGCGGCGTACCCGGGACCTCGTGCAGCTGGCCGGTGCAGAGATCGACGTCGTGGTCGTCGGCGGCGGTGTCACCGGCGCCGGGGTCGCCCTGGACGCCGCCTCGCGCGGGCTCTCGGTGGCGCTGTTCGAGCGCGCCGACCTCGCCGCCGGCACCAGCCGCTGGTCGTCGAAGCTCGTCCACGGCGGCCTGCGCTACCTGGCCCACGGCGAGATCGGCCTGGCGCGGGAGAGCGCCCGCGAGCGCGCCGTCCTCATGGGCACGACCGCGCCGCACCTGGTCCGGCCCCTGCCGTTCCTCGTCCCCGACGCCGCCGGCCGCGACGTGAGCGCGCTGGCCGGGCTCGGCGGCCGGCTGGGCGACGCGGTGCGCCTGTCGGTGCCCGGCGGCCGGGGCTCGCTGCCCGCGACGCGCCGCGTGCGGGCCGACGACGTGGCGCGGATGACGCCCGGTGTGCGGCCGGGCGCGGGCGGCGTCGTCTTCTGGGACGGGCAGCTGACCGACGACGCCCGGCTGGTGGTCGCCCTGGCCCGAACGGCGGCCGCCCACGGTGCACGCATCGTGACCGGCGCCGAGGGCGTCGCCGTCGACGGCGCGGACGTGCACGTGCGGGTGGACGGGGGAGAGCTGCGGCTGCGCGCCGGTGTGGTGGTCAACGCCGCCGGCGTCTGGTCCCAGCAGCTGGCCCCCGGCATCCGGCTGGTGCCCTCGCGCGGCTCGCACCTGGTGGTGCCGGCCGACCGGCTCGGCTCGCCGTCCGCGACGCTGACCGTCCCGCTGCCCGGCTCCCGGTCCCGGTACGTGTTCGCGCTGCCGCAGCGCGAGGGCCTGGTCTACCTGGGGCTCACCGACGAGCCGGTCGAGGGACCCGTGCCCGGGGACGACCCGCAGCCCTCCGACGCCGAGGTGCAGCAGCTCCTCGACACGGTGAACCAGGTGCTCACCGAGCCGCTGGGCCGCGGCGACCTCGTCGGCGCCTACGCCGGCTACCGGCCGCTGGTGCTGCCCGAGTCCGCGGGCACCGGCCCGGGCGACGCCACCGCCGACCTCTCCCGCAAGCACCTGCTCCGGTGGGACGGACCGGTCCTCTCGGTCGTCGGCGGGAAGCTCACGACCTACCGGGCCATGGCCGAGGAGACCGTGGACGCCGTCGTGGCGCGGCTGGGCCGAGGGGCGGCACGGACGACGACGGACCGACTGCCACTGGTCGGTGCCGCACCGCGGCTGGTGCTGGACCGGGTGGGAGCGCCCGAGCGGCTGGTCGCCCGCTACGGCACCGAGGCGCCGCTGGTCGAGGCGCTCGGGCCGGCGCTCGTCGTGGCCGGGCGCCCGGAGACGGTGGGGGAGCTGCGGTTCGCCGTCCGGCACGAGGGGGCGCGGACGGTGGCGGACCTGCTCGACCGGCGCACCCGGATCGGCCTGGTGCCGGCCGACCGCGAGCGCGCGGTGCCCGTCGCGGAGCAGGTGCTCGCCGAGGCCTGATCCCAGCGCATGGGAAAGGTGTTCCACTGGGTGGACCCTGCGGAGCACGATCCCCGTCGTGGACACCTACACGCACGGGCACGCCGAGCCGGTCCTGCAGTCGCACCGCTGGCGCACGGCGGAGAACTCGGCGGCCTACCTGCTGCCGGCGCTGCGCCCGGGCCTCGACCTGCTCGACGTGGGCTGCGGTCCCGGCACGATCACCGTCGACCTCGCCGCGCGGGTGGCGCCGGGCCGGGTCCTCGGCCTGGACGTGTCGGCCGATCCGCTGGCCGAGGCCCGGGAGGCCGCCGCCCGGGCCGGCGTGGAGGTGACCTTCGCGGTCGGCGACGGCTACGCCCTCGACCTGCCCGACGCCTCGTTCGACGTGGTGCACGCCCACCAGGTGCTCCAGCACCTCACCGATCCGGTCGCGGCGCTGCGCGAGATGGCCCGCGTCTGCCGCCCCGGCGGGGTGATCGCCGTCCGGGACGTGGACTACGCGGCGACCACCTGGTTCCCGCTGGACGACGGCCTCGACCGCTGGCTGGAGCTGTACGCGCAGGTGGCGCGGGCGAACGACGCCGAGCCCGACGCCGGCCGGCGGCTGCTCTCCTGGGCGCACGCCGCCGGCCTGCGCGAGGTCACCGCGACGACGTCGTCCTGGTGCTTCGCCACACCCGACGAGCGGGCGTGGTGGGGGAACTCGTGGGCCGGCCGTGCGACGGCGTCGTCCTTCGCCGAGCAGGCCGTCGCCTACGGGCTGGCCGACGCCGCGGAGCTCGACGCGATCGCCGCCGCCTGGCTGCGGTGGCGCGACGCCGACGACGGCTGGCTCGGCATGCTGCACGGCGAGCTGCTCATCCGCCGCTGAGAGGGGCCGACATGGCCACGTCGGCCCCTCTCGGACGGCGTCAGGCCCCGTGGCGGGCGGCGTTCGCCTGGATCGCGGCGCTCACGAACTGCGCGAGCCCGGGCGCGATCCGCTCGTAGTACGCGGTGAAGCGCTCGTCCTCGAGGTACATCCGGCCCAGCCCGGCGTGCATCTCGTACCCGCAGTCGTAGAAGTTCCGGCTGATCTGCTGCCGGTGCTCCTCGGCCAGGTCCATCGCCTGCTCCGAGTCGGCCGCGACGCCCGACCGCAGCGCCCCGGCGAACCGGGCCTCCACGTCGTCGCCCTCGGCCTTGACCCGCAGCCAGTCGTCCTTGGTCATGGCGCGGGTCCGCTGCTGGGACTGCGCCCAGGCCTCGGTCTCGCCCCACTTCTCCTCGGCCTCGGCCGCGTACTCCTCGGGCAGCCAGTCGCCGAACACCTCGAACCGCTCCTCCGGCGTGAGCGAGATCCCCATGGATCGTGCCTCCATCTCCTTCTCGACGGCCGCGACCATCGCCGTCGTCCGCTCCAGCCGGTCCCGGAGCAGCCGGTGCTGCCGGCGCAGGTGCTCGGCGGGATCGGCGTCCCCGGACAGCAGGGTCGCGACCTCCTCGAGGGGGAACCCGAGCTCGCGGTAGAGCAGCACGCGGTGCAGCCGCTCCAGATCGGCCGGCGCGTACTGCCGGTAACCGGCCGCCGTCCGCCCGGACGGCTGCAGCAGCCCGATCCGGTCGTAGTGGTGCAGGGTGCGCACCGTGACGCCGGCCAGCGCGGCGACCTCTCCCACGTTCATCGGGATCCCTCCTCCCTTGACGACGACGAGCCTGGGGCCTGACGCAGCGTCGGGGTCAAGCACCTTGTACGGCTTACGCCCCGGGCAGTGGCAATCTCGTGCGGTTAGATACCTGCTGTGACCCGCGCCGCAGATGACTCGGAGATGACTTCCCCCGAGACCAGCATGGGTGCGGCACTGAAACGCTTCCGCGATGCTCAAGCAGAACTCGTCCTTCAGAACAACGACCTGGCCCTGCGAACTGTGGCGGACATGGTCCAGAGTGGCGCCATCGACGTCGCGCCCCAGTTCCAGCGTCGCGACCGCTGGGGCACCGACCAGCAGTCAGCTCTGGTCGAGTCTTTCCTGATGAATATCCCCGTCCCGCCGGTGTACCTGGCCGAGGAGTCGCTTGGTAGGTACGCCGTCATTGACGGTAAGCAACGGATTACCGCGGTGAGCGACTACCTCACTGGCAAGTTCCCGCTCCGCGGTCTGCGTGAGATACCGGGCATCAACGGGTTGAGGGCCGAGTCGCTTCCCCCCGAGATGCTGCGGACGCTGGAGATGCGCCCCCTCCGCGCGGTGGCGTTACTGAGGCAGTCTGCCGACCACCTGAAGTATGTGGTGTTTCACCGCCTCAATACGGGAGGCGAAGTTCTGAATGCGCAGGAGCTCCGTAATGTCGTGTTCCGGGGTCCGCTTAACGACTTGGTGTACGAACTTGCGGGGAATGCCTTCTTTCTCAGGCAGATCAAAGCTCAGGACTCTAAGTCTCCCGCGTACAAGAATATGCAAGACGCAGACTGGGTTCTTCGCTTCTTAACTCTCTCCGAGGAGTGGCAGGCGTTTAGTGGGGACCTAAGTCGATCGATGGACGACTTCATGGCGAGGAATCAGTTTGCCGCACCGGAGAAGTTGCATGAACTGCGCGAAAGGTTTGATCACGCGATAGCCACTTGCGAGCTACTCTGGGGGGACCTCTCCTTCAAGAGGCCCGTCGGCGCTGGGTGGCGTGATCAGGCGCTGGCGGGAATGTTCGATGCCCAGATGGTCAGCGTTGCTGAGCTCGGGCCTCGACGCCTTGCGCGCCTGGCGGGCACTGAAAAGCCGGCAAGGATTGTTGCCGCCCTATTTAAGAGTTCACGATTCGACGAGGCGGTCCGACAAGCCACGAACACGCCGAGTCGAGTGCAGTACCGGATTAGTGAACTGAAGGCGGCTCTCCTAGCTGCTGTGGGCTTGAGCTAACGTGTCGAGCGCCGCCCGAACAACGCTCTGGAATCGCATCAGAGCAATTCGTGAGGCTGTGGATAATCCTGCGTTCGTCTCAACCAGTACCACTACTGTCGCAGCCGACGCTTCCTCACTACTACGCAACGGATTGGCCGTGCAGGTCTATACGGTACTTGAGGAATTCGTTCGAGCGAGGAGCCTTGAGGCGCTTAATCACATCAGCGCAGGTTACGGGGGGTGGGCGCAGCTGCCTGAGGGACTTCTGCGGCGGTCGACGATGGGCGTGGCATCGATGCTCGGTGGTGAGGCGGCGCGCCTGAATAAGACCAACGGGACCGCGGCAGCGCTCGCCTTGCTCGAGGACACCGCGGTATCGTGGATCACGAGGCGTAATGGCGGAATGCAGCTCTCCGAACTAACATTCCGGTGGGCGGGGTCGAATATGCAGGCCGAAGATCTGGTGGACATTCTGCAGGCCGTTACTATAGAGAAGCCGTTTGAGTCGATGACTAGCATCATCAAGAGGTTCGGACTTCCGCTGCAGGGGACTGTGAAAGAGCTGCTTCAATCCTTGGCTAGAAATAGGCACAGCGCGGCTCATGCGCCGAGTCCGGGGATTCCTGCGGTATCACTACGATCGATGCCCAACGATCTGGTGACGCTTGCTCTAGCCTTCGACGTGCTGATTAGCCGTGGTGCGGCGGCGGGGCACCGCTCCGATGCTGATTTCAGGCAGGGAAAGGCTGTCAAGGTGTCGTCTATTGGACTGCGCACTGTGACTAGATTGCACGGAGACGAGTGGCGCGAGCTGAAGGTGGGAAATCAGCGCGGTACCAGACCTGTAGGCTCATTGGTGGATGTGAAGGCCGCGCTGCTAAGCAAGCGGGCAAAGACGGGGGATGTTCTCCTGTTCTTGGAAAGAGATGGGTCGGTCTCCGACTGGACAACGACCGATCTTCCGTGACTTGACAGGGCCAACAGCCCGATCCGGTCGTAGTGGTGCAGGGTGCGCACCGTGACGCCGGCCAGCGCGGCGACCTCTCCCACGTTCATCGGGATCCCTCCTCCCTTGACGCGGTGAGCCTGCGGCCTCACGTTGCGTCAGGGTCAAGCGCGTTCGGTCGCCCTTCCGGGGGACCGTTGCCGAACCGTCACGATCTTCGACCCTCCACGCCTCGCCGGTCTGTGCAACGGTCGAGGACCGGAGCACTGGTGGCGCGACCCGACCGGATCGCCCCCACCCCCGTACCGACCACCGACGACGACCGGACGGCCCGCCGTGGCCAGGAGAGGTGGCGGCTGCATGGTCGACTACGTGATCGAGCGCTGGGGGCTGATCGCCTACCAGGCGTTCCAGCACCTGAGCCTGGTGGTCCAGTGCGTGCTGCTGGGGTCGGCGATCGGCGTCGGGGTCGCCGTGCTGGTGTACCGGAACCGGTCGGCGACGGCGCTGGCCAACGGCGTCTCGGCGGTGGGGCTCACGATCCCGGCCTTCGCGCTGCTGGGCATCCTGCTGGCCCCGTTCGGTTTCGGGATCACCCCCGCGGTGATCGCCGTGACCTTCTACGCCGCGCTGCCGGTGCTGCGGAACGCCGTGGTGGGCCTGGCCGGCGTCGACCGGGCCACCGTCGAGTCCGCCCGGGGGATCGGGATGACCCGCGCGGCCACCCTGCTGCGCGTGGAGCTCCCGCTCGCCTGGCCGGTCATCCTCGCCGGCGTCCGCGTGTCCACGCAGATGGTCATGGGCATCGCCGCGATCGCCGCCTACGTGCTCGGCCCGGGGCTCGGCGGCTTCATCTTCTCGGGCCTGTCCCGCCTGGGCGGCGCCAACGCCCTCAACTCCGCGCTCACCGGGACGATCGCCATCGTCCTGCTGGCCCTCGTCCTCGACCTGCTGCTCGTGCTGCTGGGTCGGCTCACCACCCCCAGGGGGATCCGTGTCTGAGACAACGTCCGTGCCGTCGCCCGGTGCCACCGGCGACCGGAACATCAGCGGGGTCTCCATCCGCCTCGAGGGCGTGACGAAGCGCTACCCCGGCCAGGACCGCGCCGCGGTCGACGACGTGAGCTTCGAGATCGCGGCGGGCGAGACGGTGATGTTCGTGGGCCCGTCGGGCTGCGGCAAGACCACCCTGCTGAAGATGCTCAACCGCCTGATCGAGCCCACCAGCGGCCGGATCCACCTCGGCGACGAGGACGTCACCGACCAGGACGCCGACCAGCTGCGCCGGCGGATCGGCTACGTCATCCAGGCCGGTGGCCTGTTCCCGCACATGACGGTCGCGGCGAACGTGGGCATTGTCCCGCGGATGCTCAAGTGGGACCGGCAGCGGATCACCGAGCGGGTCGACGAGCTGCTGGACCTGGTGGGCCTGGACCCGGCCGTCTACCGCGACCGGTACCCGCGGGAGCTCTCCGGCGGCCAGCAGCAGCGCGTCGGCGTCGCCCGGGCGCTGGCCGCGGACCCGCCGGTCCTGCTCATGGACGAGCCGTTCGGCGCCGTCGACCCGATCACCCGCCAGCGCCTGCAGGACGAGCTGCTCCGCATCCAGGAGGAGCTGGGCAAGACCATCGTCTTCGTCACCCACGACTTCGACGAGGCCCTGAAGCTCGGCGACAAGATCGCGATCTTCGACGTGGGCGCCCGCGTCGTGCAGTACGACACCCCCGAGCGGATCCTCGCCGAGCCGGCCGGGGACTACGTGGCCGACTTCGTCGGCGCCGGCGCCACGCTGAAGCAGCTCTCGCTCACCCGGGTGGCCGACGTGCAGCTCGAGCCGGTGACGACGGCGCTCGCGGGTGCGGACTCGACCGCGGTCGTGGCCGCGGCGCAGGCCGCCGGCGACGACTTCGTGGTGGTGCTGGACGGCCGGGGCCGGCCGATCAGCTGGCCGACCGTCGCCGAGCTGTCCCGGACGACGACGGTGCCGGTCACCGTCGACGAGCGGCTGCCCGTCGTGGGGCTGCAGTCCACCCTCAACGACGCGCTGGACACCATGCTCGCGGCCAGCCAGGGCGGCGTCGTCGTCACCGGCCGGCGAGACAGCCTGGCCGGCGTGGTGACGGTGGAGACGGTCATGGCCGTCATCCAGCAGGCCCGGGCCGAGGTGGCCCGGTGACCGCGGCGACGGAGGCACGCCCGGACGGGGCGCCGGACGGCGTCCCCGCCGAGGAGACCGCGCGTCAGGCGGACGACTCCGCGGCCCGGGACGGCGGCTGGCGGGCCCTGGCGCTGCAGCCGGCGCTGATCGGCCTCGGGGTGCTGGCCTTCCTCGTCTGGCGGGCCACCGCCGAGCTGAGCGAGACCGAGGACCGCCAGCTGGGTGCGACCGTGCTGTGGAACAGCATCCGAGAGCACGTGTACCTGACCGTGGTCGCGGCGGTCGTCGTGCTGCTGATCGCCATCCCGCTGGGCATCGCGCTGACCCGCCCGCGGCTGCGCCGCTTCAGCCCGCTGGTGATCGGCGTGGCCAACACCGGGCAGGCAGCACCCGCGATCGGCCTGTTCGTGCTGCTGGCGACCTGGCTCGGCTTCGGGTTCCGGACGACGGTGATCGCGCTGGTGATCTACGCGGCGCTGCCGGTGCTGCGCAACACGATGGTGGGCCTGCAGGGTGTCGACGCGCGGCTGGTGGAGGCCGGGCGCGGCATGGGCATGAGCGCGCGGTCGGTCCTGCTGCGCGTGGAGCTGCCGCTGGCCGTCCCCGTGCTGCTCGCGGGCGTGCGGACGGCGCTGGTGCTGCTCGTCGGCACCGCGACGCTGGCCACCTTCATCGACGGCGGCGGGCTGGGCGTGCTGATCAACACCGGCATCACTCTGTCGCTGGACTCCCTGCTGATCAGCGGCGCGGTGCTCGTCGCGCTGCTCGCGCTCGCGGCGGACTGGCTCGGCCGGGTCGTCGAGCACGTCGCCCGGCCGAAGGGGCTGTGATGCGTACCCCGACCACCGCCGCGGCGGCGCTGTTGTCGTCGCTGGCGCTGCTCACCGGCTGCGGCCTGCAGAGCGCCAACACCTTCGTCCCCGATGCAGGTCCCGCAGCGATCGAGCCGATCGCCGGCGAGGGCGCGGCCGTCACCGTCGGCACCAAGAACTTCACCGAGGCGCTGATCCTCGGCAAGATCGCCGTCATCGCGCTGCAGGTCGCCGGCTTCGACGTGACCGACCGCAGCGGCATCCCCGGTGCAGCCCCCGCCCGTGCGGCGATGCTCGGCGGCGAGGTCGAGATGCAGTGGGAGTACACCGGCACGGGCTGGCTGAACTACCTGGGGATGTCCGAGGGCATCCCGGACCAGCAGGAGCAGTTCGAGGCGGTCCGGGACGCCGACGCGGCCAACGGGCTCACCTGGCTGCCGCCGGCACCCATGAACAACACCTACGCCTTCGCCGTCCGCAGCGAGGCGGTGGAGGACCTGGGCGGCGTCGCCACGCTGTCCGACGTCGCCGGCCTGCCGGTGGAGGAGCGGACGTTCTGCGTGGAGTCGGAGTTCGCCACCCGCAGCGACGGCTTCGAGCCGATGCTGGAGGCCTACGGCATCCCGCTCGGCGATCCGCAGGGCGTGCCGCGGGACAACGTCCGCATCCTCGACACCGGGGCGGTCTACACCGCGACCGACGCCGCGGCGTGCAACTTCGGCGAGGTGTTCACGACCGACGGCCGCATCGAGTCCCTCGACCTGACGGTGCTCGAGGACGACCGCGGCTACTTCCCGGCCTACAACGCCTCCCCGGTGGTCCTCACCGAGGTGCTCGAGCGGAACCCGGAGATCGCCGACGTCTTCGCGCAGGTCAGCCCGTTGCTCACCGACGAGGTGATGATCGAGCTCAACCGGCGGGTCGACGTCGGCGGCGAGCAGCCGGAGGACGTGGCCCTGGACTGGATGGTGTCCGAGGGGCTGGTCACGCGCGGCTAGGGTCGCTCGCGATGGACGACGACGGACCGCGCGGCTGGGGCGCGCCCCTGCACTCCGCCGTGCTGGACGTCGCCGCGGTCGGGCCGGGCACGCGCCTGCTCGACCTGGGCTGCGGTACGGGTCGGCTCGCCCGGGCGGCGGTGGACCGCGGAGCAGCGGTGACCGGCGTCGATCTCGATGCCGATGCGGTGGCGCAGGCTGCCGCGGACGTGCCCGGGGCGACCTTCGCCGTGCGGCACGCGCAGGATCCGCCGCCCGGGCCGTTCGACGTCGTGACCGCGGTCCAGCTCCTGATGCACGTGGCCGATCCGGTCGCGGTCCTGCGCCGGGCCGGCCGGGTGGGCGGCGTCGTGGTCGCGACCGTGTGGGGCCGCGATGCCGAGTGCGACCTGCGCGTGCTGCAGGAGGCCCTGGCGGCGCGCCGGCCGGGGCGGGGGCCGGCGGTGAGCGAGCCGGCCCGCCTGCGGGCGATGGCCGAGCGCGCGGGCCTGGCCGTGGAGCGCCTCGACGAGGTGCTCGTTCCCTTCTCCTACGCCGACGAGGACGAGCTGCTCCAGCCGCTGCTGGCCACGCCCGTCGGGCGGGCGGCCGCGCGGCGGGCCGACCCGGAGGGCCTGCGCTCGACCGTCCTCGAGACGCTCGAGCCCTACCGCACCGGCGACGGCGGCTACCGGCTGGAGAACCTGTTCCGGGTGCTGGTGGCCCGGCCCGCCTGACGCTCAGACGAGCGCGCGGACGGTCTCCACGACGGCGACGACGGCGAACACCAGGAACAGGGCGGCGGCCACCCGGCGGATCAGCGGGATCGGCAGCCGGTCGGCGAGCTTCTTGCCCAGGAACACCGCCAGCCCGGAGACGACGAGCAGCGCGGCCCAGGCGCCGACGAACACCGACAGCGGCTCCTCGTAGCGGGCGGCCAGGCCCGCGGTCGCCAGCTGCGACAGGTCGCCCCACTCCGCGGCGAACAGCACGCCGAACGAGATCGCCGCCGCGCGCAGGAACGACGTCTCCTCGCGGGTGTCCGCCGCCTCCCCGCCGTCCTCGACGTCGCCGGCGCTGCGCCAGAGGATGACCGCGCCGACCAGGAACAGCAGCGCCACGACGCCGGTGACCAGCGCCTCGGGCAGCAGCGAGAGCAGGGACCCCGCGGTGACGGCGATCGCGACCTGCAGGCCGAACGCCGTGCCGACGCCGACGAAGACCGGCAGCGGGGCGAACCGGGTGGCCAGCACGAGGCTGGCGAACAGCGTCTTGTCGGGCAGCTCGACCGGGAGCACCAGCACGAACGCGGCCAGGACGACCGACCAGATCACGACGAACCCTCCTCCGCGCGGCGCTGCCGGGCGGGGCTCGGGCAGACGATCTCTCGGCCGACCACGGTAGCGGGCCGGTTCCGGGGCCCGCCGCGGGCTAGCGCTTCCGGGTCGCCTTCACCCGGTACATGGCGGCGTCGGAGGTGGCCAGGGCCGTGTCCGCGGTGTCGCCCGGGCCGCAGAGGGCGACCCCGATGCTGATGCCGACGGCGTGCTCCGCGCCGTTCGTGCGGCGCAGCGGCTGCTCGAACGCGGCGGTGATGCGGTCGGCGATGACCTGCGCGGCCTGCTCGCTGCCCACCTCGGGGCAGAGGACGACGAACTCGTCGCCGCCGATGCGCGCCACCGTGTCGCCGGGGCGGATCGCCGCGGCCAGCCGGCGGGACGCCTCCACGAGGACCTCGTCACCGGCGGCGTGGCCGGCGGAGTCGTTGACCGGCTTGAAGCCGTCCAGGTCGCAGTAGAGGACCGCCATCCGGCGCTGGGCGCGCTCGGCCGCGGCCAGGCTCTGGTCCAGCCGGTCCAGGAGCAGGTTGCGGTTGGGCAGCCCGGTCAGCGGGTCGTGCAGCGCCGCCTCGCGCAGCGCGGCCTCCAGCGCCCGCTGCTCCGTGACGTCGGTGAGGGCGACGACGATGCCGGTCATGCGGCCCTCGTCGTCGTGCACCTGGACCCCGGAGCCCGAGACGCGGCGCAGCGGCCGGCCCGGGAGGGCGATGCCCATCTCGGCGTCGTCCACGCGGCCTTCGGTGTAGACGCGGCTGAACGGGACGTCCTGGTAGGCGAGCGGGGCGCCGTCCACGTCGGTGAGCCCGAACGCGCCCGGGATGTCCTCGACGGCCACGGTCGGGTCCGCGTCGAGGCCGTGCCAGTCGCGGGCGGCAGCGTTGAAGAGGGTGACGCGCCCGTCGGCGTCGCCGCCGATGACGCCGACGGGCAGCACCTCGAGCAGTGCGCGGGTGAAGGCGGTGGACCTGGACAGCTCGTCGTGGGCCCGGGCGGTCTCGGCGCGGGCGAGCTGGCTGGCCGCGGCCAGGTCGGCGAGCTGCCGCGCCTGCTGGTGCGCCCGCAGCAGGGAGGCGACCGCGGTGCCGACCTCGGCCAGCCGCTCCCGGTCGGCGTCGGTGAAGGTGTGCGGCTCGTGGTCGAACACGCAGAGCGCGGCGACGGTGCGGCCGTCGACGTCGACGGGGGCGCAGGCGAAGGCGCGGATACCGCCGCGGCGGCCGTCCACCCAGGGGCTGAGCGCGAACCGGGAGTCCTCGGTCACGTCGTCGGCGGTCTGCACGCCGGGGCCGCGGAGCATCAGCGTCTCGACCATCGAGCCCTTGCGCGGCCAGGACGCCCCGCGGAAACCGTGCACGGCCAGCACGTGCATGACCGCGGTGTCCATGGTGATGACCGAGGCGCGCGTCATGCCGGTGACCGCGGCGGCCACCCGCACGAGCCCTTCGAGCGCGGGGTCGGCGTCCGTGGCGGGCAGGTCGAGGTCCGGGAGGTCGGCAGCAGGACGGCCGAGCACCGGTGCGGGCTCCGTCGTGCTGCTCATCCTGACGTCCTTCCGGGGTGGGGCGGTCCGTTCAGTTCCGCAACGGCCGTTGCGGTTCCGATGTTGAGCATCTGCGGCCGGTCTCCCCCGGAGGGGTAACTGGCCGGGCCGGTCTCCGGGTTCCCGGGGCCGCAGGGCTGCCCGAGCCCGCCCCGGAGGGCTAGCCTCCGACCGTGCACCGACATTGATCCGCACCGCCGCCGCTGCCCGGGGCGGCCAGGCCCTTCGCGCGCCTGGCCGTGTGCTGGGCCGCGCTCTCCGAGCTGGTTCCGCTCTACCCCCTGTACGCCCTGCTGTTCCTGGACACGGGGGTGTCGGCGGCCCAGCTGTCGCTGCTGTTCGGCCTGTGGTCGGTGACCGGGTTGCTGGCCGAGGTGCCGGCGGGCCTGCTGGCCGACCGGTGGTCGCGGCGAGGCGTGCTGGTCCTGTCCGGGGTGCTGCAGGCGGCCGCGTTCGCGCTGTGGACCGCAGTGCCCTCGCCCCCCGCCTTCGCCGTCGGCCTCGTGGTGTGGGGCATCGGTGGGGCGTGCTCGTCGGGCACGGCGGAGGCGCTGGTGCACGACGGGCTGGCCGAGCGCGGCGCCGCCGACCGCTTCGGCCGGGTGCACGGCTGGATGACCGCCGCCGAGCTGCTGGTGCAGGTGCCCACGGCGCTCCTGGCGACCGGGTTGCACGCGCTCGGTGGGTACCGCCTGGTCGGCTGGGTCAGCGTCGCCGCCTGCCTGGCCGCGGCTCTCCTCGCCCTGCGGTTCCCCGAACCGGCGCGGGACGACGGCGAGGAGGAGGTGCCGCCGCGGCGCGAGGTGGTCGCCGTGCTGCGCCGTCCGGCCCTGCTGGCGGTCGTCGCCGCCGTCGCCCTGGTCGGCGGCCTCGACGGCATGGAGGAGTACTTCCCGGTCCTGGCCGCCGGGTACGGGCTGCCCACCGCCGCCGTGCCCCTGGCCGTGCTCGTGGTGTCGCTGGCCGGGGCCGCCGGGGCTGCGGCCGGGGGCCGGATGAGGCGGCCGGGCGGCCGGCTGCCGGCGGTGCTGCTCGCCGGAGCCGGCGCCGGCCTGCTGGGCTCGGTCGTCCTCCCCGCGCCGGTCGCGCTCGTCGTCCTCGCCGGCGCCTACGGTCTGCACCTCGCGGTGCTCGTGGCGGCGGAGGCGGAGCTGCAGCGCCGGATCACCGGCCCGTACCGGGCGACGGTCACGTCGGTGGCCGGCGTGGGCGTCGAGCTCGGCTCGCTGCTGGTGTTCCTCGCCTGGGCCGTGGGCGGGCCGTCCGGCCTCGGCCTGCTGGTGCTCGCCGTCGTCCCGGTGGCAGCGGGCGGCCTGCGGTCGCGGACCTGAGCCCGGTCACTCCCATAGCGGCGGGGCGTCCCCGAGGCGGGATGCCGGGTCGGCCGGGTAGGCGGCCTCCGCGGCGGCGGTGGCCGCGCGCAGGACCTCCTTGACCGGCAGGTCCCGCTCGCCGGCGAGGGCGACGACGTCGTCGAACTCCACGCCGACGTTGACCACCCGGTCGCCGGCGAGGGCCACCCTGACGCCCACCTGCCCGCCGAGCACCTCGACGGCGGCCTGCGTCCGCTCCAGGGCGACCTTGCGCGCCTCGACCACCCGCATCCCGGTCGTCGAGGTGGTGGAGAAGACGGCGGACTGCACGGCGTTGAGCACGTCGGGGCGGCAGAGCGCCGACAACATGTGCGCCGGCCGGCCCTGCTGCACGAGGATCGGGGTCAGCCAGGCCTCGGTGGCGCCGGCCGCGAGCAGCGCCTCGAGCACGCCGGGCCACAGCCGCGGATCGAGGTCGTCGACGTTGGCCTCTACGACGACCGGCAGGAGCGGCGCCGGCCGGGAGCGCTCCCCCAGGACCAGCCGGACGACGTTCGGCAGCTCCTCGGGGTCCTCCGCGCCGGCGCCGGTGCCCACCCGGTGCGGGCGCAGCGCCGGCAGCGGCGCCCATTCGTCGACCCGGGCGGCCAGCAGCGCCGCGCCGATCGGGGTGCACGTCTCGCCGGGCAGGACGCCGGCGTGCACCGGGACGCCGGTCAGCAGCTCGAGGACCACCGGACCGGGAACGGGCGCGACGCCGACCGGGCCGCTGCCCAGCGCCACGGGGGAGGCGGTCAGCCGTTCCAGCTCCAGGTACTCCAGGCAGGCGACGACGGCGACGATCCCGGCCAGCGCGCCGGCCGTGCCCAGCACGCCCAGCTCGAGCTCGCCGGGCTCCACCCTGCGCGCCCGCGCAGCCGCGACGACGAGCCGCTCGACGACGGCGAGGGCGCCGTCGCGGACCGCCGGGGGCAGCGTGGAGGCGTCCAGCAGGGCGCGGACCTCGCCCCAGGTGCGGTCCTCGTCCGGCTCCGCCGCGTGCACGACCGCGCAGGTGCCGCCCACGCCCTGCCGCGACACCTGCGCGGTCTCCAGGCGCAGGTGTTCCACGTGCAACGCCGCGACGGCGTCCGCGGGGACGTCGATCGGGACGCCGGCGTCGAGCAGGGCCGCGAGCAGCATCTCGCCGGTCGCGCCGGCGGACAGGTCGAGCCAGCCGATCACGAGGGCACTTCCCGCCCGCGCCTCACCGGGTCCTGCCGCTCCTCCTGGCGACCCGGGCGGCGAAGACCCCCGCGGAGTACCCGTTGTCGATGTTGCTCACCGTCATGCCGGGCGTCGCCGCCGTCAGCATGGTCATGAGCGCGCCGAGCCCGCCGAACGCGCTGGGCTGGCCGGTCGAGGTCGGCACCGCCACCACCGGGACGTCGGTGAGCGAGCCGACCATGGTGGCCAGCGAGGCCTCCATGCCGGCGACGACGACCAGGCAGTCGGTGTCGTCGAAGACGGTGCGATCGGCGAACAGGTTGCGGGTCCGGCTGCCGGCGACGTCGTCGATGCGGACGACCTCCGTGCCGGCGATCCGGGCCACGAAGGCGGCCTCCGCGGCCACCGGGGTGTCGGCGCCACCGCTGCACAGCACGGTGACCCGGCCGGAGGGCTCGGGCACCGGACCCACGGCGGCGGCCGACGCGGCGGCGTCCATGGTGGTCTCGCCGCCGTGCTCGGTCGCCAGCGCCACCAGGGTCTCGGGAACGGCCCGCAGCACCAGGACGGGACGGTCCGGGTGCTCCCGGCGCGCCTCCCGGACCAGCGTCAGGACCTGCTCGGTGCTGCGTCCGGTGGCCCAGACGACGTCGGTCTCCACCGCGCCCGCCACGGTGCCGAGCACCACCGGCTCGGCGTCCTCGACCACGACGTCCTCGAGCACGGCGTCCTCGATCACGGCGTCCTCGACGACCCCCGGCTCGGCGTCCTCGACCGCGGGGGTCCCCGGCAGCGGGCCGAGCAGGGGCTCGGCGGGTCGCTCGGCGCCCAGCGGGGCGTGCGGGCGGTCGAGCAGCGAGGCGAAGCCCGGCTCCTCCTCGCGCACGGCGGTGACGGCGCGGAGCGCGTCGTCGAGGGGGGACGGCGGCACGGGGGCCAGGGCGGCCGCCTCCTGCTGCGGGCCGTCCTCGGTCCGGCGGTCCGGGGCGGGGCCGAAGTGGGCGTCCAGCGGGCTGGCCGGGGCGCGGGTCTGGGTCACGGCCGACAGCCGGACCACCCGGTCGCGCCCGCTGCGCTTGGCGTCGTAGAGCACGCCGTCGGCCGCGGCGAAGAGGGTCTTGCGGTCGTCGCCGCGGGTGGCCGAGGCGATGCCCGCGCTGATGGTCACCGGCACGTCGAGGCCCAGCTCGGACCACGGGTAGCCGACGACCGAGGCCCGGATGCGCTCCAGGGCCCGCTCGGCCTGCTCGGACGTCGTCTCCGGCAGCAGGATGACGAACTCGTCGCCGGCCCAGCGGCACACCTCGTCGGTGTCGCGGACGCCGGCCACCAGCAGCTCGCCGACGACGCGCAGCACGGCGTCGCCGCCGGGGTGCCCGATCGCGTCGTTGATCGACTTGAACCGGTCGACGTCGACCACGGCCAGGGCGGGGACGTCACCGGCGGCCAGCAGGCCGTCGAGGCGGGCCTCGGCGTAGCGCCGGTTGGGCAGGTGGGTGAGCGGGTCCTCGTAGGCCTGCCGGCGCAGCTGCCCGGCGGCGCGCTCGGTCTCCAGGAGGCTCTTGCGGCGGCCGAACAGCTCGACCCAGCGGGTTCGCCGCTCGTCGACCCGGTCCAGCTCGTCGGAGAGGTACGCCTGCAGGTAGGGGAGCGCCCGCTCGGCGTCGTTGAGGTCGGCGTGCAGGGTGCACAGCTCGCGCAGGGAGGCGCGGCGCACCCGCGGGAGGCCGTGCTCGGTCGCCAGGTCCAGGGCGGCGACCAGGTGCTCGTCGGCGGCGCGGCCGTCGCCCTGGCGGCGCAGCGCGCGGCCCAGGGCCAGCTGCGCCGAGGCCAGCCGGGCCCGGTCCGCGGCGGCGCAGGACAGCCGGACGGCGGCGCGCAGCGGGCCGATGGCGGCCGCCTGCTCACCCATGCCGACCAGCGCCCAGCCGTGCACGATCTGCGCCGGCACGATGCCGGAGGCGTCCGGCGGCAGCTGGACCAGGGCCTGCTCGGCGAGCTGCCGGGCCTCGGCGAAGTAGGGCGCGGCCGACTCGGGGGCGCCGTCGTCGAGCAGCCCCTCGCCGAGCTCGGCGCACAGCTCGCCGAGCCGGGTCGCGGCCACGGCGACGAGCACGTCGGGGTCGGCGGCGTCGGGCTCCAGCACCTCGGGGTCCGCGGCGGCGGCCAGCGCCGTCTCGTGCGCGCGCCGCTGGTAGTCCAGCGCCAGGGGCATGAGCTCCAGGTCGGCCAGGACGCCGGCGAGGGTGCTGAGCGTGTCGACCAGCAGGACGCCGGGGGGCAGGGCCGGGTCGAGCAGGCTGGCGGCTTCCACGGCCTCGTCCATGGCCGCGTCGATCCGCCGGGAGAGCAGCTCGATGCGGGCGTGCCGGGCGAGCCCCGCGGCCCGCTGCAGGTCGTCGTCGGCGGCGTCGAAGGCGGCCTTGGCCGAGCGGACCAGCGCAATCGCCAGCGCCGCGCGGGAGGCCTGCTCCGAGCGCGGGTCGGCCTCGACGCCGGTGCCGTCCAGCAGCTCCGCGACGCCGGCGTGCAGGTCGAGCGCGGGCTCGGTGGAGGAGTCGGAGGAGACCGGGTCGCCGACGAGGGTGAAGCCCGCGAGGCGCAGCCGGCGCACCAGCAGCTCGGCGCGCAGCGTGTCGGCCCAGGCCCGGCCCAGCGAGTGGGGGGCGTCCTCCATCGCGTCGTCAGCCGGAACGGCTGCGACGTAGGGCGACGGATCCCGCTCCACACCCTGCAGCAGCTGCTCGGCGTCGTCGAGCTGCCAGTTGCTGAGGGCGGCGGTCACCCGGTGGTGCAGGGTTCCCGGTGGCACTACCGCACTGTGCATGTCGGTACCGACGGTGTCGAGAACCGGTCCCGGAACGCGCCGTCCCCCGTCCGTCGCGTCCCTCCCGTCCCACGCGTGCGGGAAGCTCACGCGCTCTCGCCCTGGTCCACGCCGGCGGGCGGGAGGGCGTCGGGCGGGGCGTGCGCGCGCACCCGGTTGCGCCCACCGCGCTTGGCGGAGAAGAGGTGCAGGTCGGCGGTGTCGAACAGCGCCTTCCAGCCGAGGACGGGGTTGGGCTGGCCGGCCGGGACGGCGGGCGCCGTGGCCACCCCGATGCTCACGGTGACCGCTTCGGAGAGCGCGAGGTCGCTCCAGTCGGCCTCGGCGACCGCCGAGCGCAGCCGCTCCATGACCGCCATCGCCTGCGGCTCGGCCGCCGTCGGCAGCACGACGAGGAACTCGTCGCCCGCCCAGCGGTAGACCTCGTCGCCGGTGCGGCTGTGCTCGCGCAGCAGGTCGGCCACCCGGCGGAGGACGGCGTCGCCCTGGGTGTGCGAGGCCTCGTCGTTGACCTCCTTGAACCTGTCGACGTCGACGACGGCCAGCGAGAGCGGCTCCTCGCCGAGGCGGAGCGCGCCCAGCCGGCGCTCGGCGCTGCGCCGGTTGCCCAGCCCGGTGAGCGGGTCCTCGAGCGCGTGCCGCCGCAGCACCGCCGCCTGGCGCTCGGCCTCGCGCAGCCGGCTGCGGCGGACGAACATCTCCGCCCACATCTCGCGCCCGCGGGCGTGCGCCCGGCCGGTGTCGGCGCGGTAGGCCTCCAGCCAGTGCAGCGCCTCGGCGGGCCGGCCGAGGTCGGCGTTGTCCTGCCCCAGCTCGAGCAGCGCCTGCCGGTACCGGCGCCGGTCGCCGGTCGCGGCGAAGGCGCCCGAGGCGTCGACCAGCAGGTCGATCGCCTCCTCGCCGAGGACGACGTCGCCGTCCCGCTTGGCGACGGCGGTCAGCAGCCGGGCGAGGACGAGGTCGGTGTAGCCGCGCAGCCAGACGCCGGCCTCGCGCTGCACCGAGCGGCGGACGCGGCGCAGCGGGCCCAGGGCGTCGTCCAGGTCGCCGCCGCACATCAGGGCCCACGCCTGGACGACGTCGAGCAGGTCGGCCTCGGCCTGCTCCGGCCGCCAGTCCAGCTCGCGGGCCGCCGACGCCCGCACCAGCGCCTCGCCGGCCAGCTCCTCGGCCCGCTCGGAGTCACCCCGGCGGCGCAGCGTCTGGGCGAGCTCGACGTGCTGGCGGGCCGAGAGCAGCAGCAGCCGCCCGTGGTCGCCGACGTCGGGCAGCGCGGCGGCGACCTGGTGGCCGAGGGCGGCGTGCGCGACCGCGAGCTCCTCCAGGTCGAGGCCGGAGAGCGTGAGCGACAGCCAGCGGTGCGCCTGCAGCAGCGCGCGGGAGGGCTGGGCGGCCTGGCCGTCGGTGAGCAGGCTGGCGTCGACGGCCAGGAGCATGGCGTGGTCGAGGTGGTCGGCGACCACCTCGACGTGCGCCAGGTAGGCCATGAGCAGGGCGGTCTCCGACGACACCGGGCAGCGGTCCAGCAGGTCGCGGGCGGCGGAGACCTCCTCGGCGCTGCGCTCGGGCTCGCAGGCCAGCTGGGCGCGCCGGGCGGCGAGCGCGTGCCGCCAGGCGGTCCAGGACGGGTCGTCGGTGCCGGCGAGGACGGGGGCGGACTCGTCGAGCAGGTCCAGGAAGCGGGCGGGGTCCTCGGCCTCGCTCGCGTCGAGCAGGCGCCAGAGCGCGGCCTGGAGGACGCCGGGGGCGACGCGGGCCGGGCCGGTGGTCACCTGCTCCTCCACTCGCGGGTCGGCGGCCGTCGAGGGCCGGGTGTGCCGGTGGCGAGGGCGGTGCGCCGGGCGGGACGTGCGCCTCGTCCCGTGCGCACTACCCTCGTCGGATGCCCGGGAAGCCACCCAGCTCGTCTCCGACGCGGTACGTCTACCTCGGACCCGAGGGTACCTTCGCCGAAGCGGCCCTGAGCAGGGCGATTGCCACGGAGGAGGGACCCCGCTCCCCCCGCCCGAGTGTCGCCGCCGCGCTCGCCGCCGTCCGGTCGGGTGACGCCGACGCGGCGCTGGTCCCGCTGGAGAACTCCGTCGAGGGCTCGGTGCCCGCGACCATGGACGGGCTGGCCGATGGCGAGCCCCTGGTGATCACCCGCGAGGTGTTCCTCGAGGTGGCGTTCGTGCTCGCCGTGCGGCCGGGCACCGCGCTCGCCGACGTCCGCTCGCTGGGCAGCCACCCGCACGCGCTGGCGCAGACCGGCCGGCGGCTGGCCGAGCTGCTGCCCGACGTCGCCCCCATGCCGATGACGTCGACGGCGGCGGCCGCGGCCGCGGTGGCCGCGGGCGAGGTGGACGCAGCCGTGTGCGCGGCGATCGCGGCCGCCCGCTACGGGCTGGAGTGCCTCGTCGACGACGTCGCCGACACCGCCGGTGCCGTCACCCGCTTCGTGGTGGTCGAACGGCCGGCCCCGCTGCCCGCGCCGACCGGGAACGACAAGACCTCGCTGGTCGCGGTGGTGGGCGACCGCACCGGCGCCCTGCTGGACCTGCTGCGCGAGTTCGCCGTCCGCGGCATCAGCCTGACCCGCATCGAGTCGCGGCCCACCCGGCAGCGGCTCGGCGTCTACTCGTTCTCCATGGACTGCGAGGGCCACGTCGCCGAACCGCGCGTGGGCGAGGCGCTGGCCGCGTTGCACCGGATCTGCGACGACGTGCGCTTCCTCGGCTCCTACCCGCGCGCCGACGACCGGGAGAACCGGCCGGTACCGGCGGAGTCGACCGACGCCGCCTTCGCCGACGCCGAGCAGTGGCTGGTGCGCCTGCGCGCCGGCGATCTCTGACCCCGACGGCCCGGGAACGCCCACCGGAGGGGCGGCGCCGCTACGCTCCGCCGCCGTGACCGCCCTCCCTCTCTCGCCCCCGCCGTCCGTCCTGCAGCAGGACCCGGCGGCCCGTCGTCGCGCGGCGATCGAGCTGGGCGTGCTGCAGGGGGTCTACCTGCTCTTCCTCGTCCCGTGGTTCGGCATCGTCGTCGCCGGCGCCATGGGGGCCGGGAGCTCGGGCTCGCTGCTCGCGGTGCTGCTCTTCTTCGTCTGGGCCGGCTACCCGCTCGTGGCGCTGATCACCACGGTGGCCGCCTGGGTGCTGTTCGCCACCGGCCGCACGGCTCCGGCCCGGTGGGTGAACCGGGTGCCGCTGCTGTGGGTCGTCCTCGGCAGCGGGCTGCTGACCTGGGTGTTCCTCGCGTCCTGATCAGCCGAGGCGGGCGCGCAGCTCCTCGACGACCGCCCGTGTGACCGGGACGTCGACCCCGTGCCGGTCGGCGGCCCGCAGCACCGCGCCGCCGATCGCCTCCAGCTCCGTCGGGTTGCCCTCGTCGGCGTCCCGCTCCATCGAGGAGCGCATCCCGTCCGGGAGCGACCAGGCGAAGTCGCGGGTGGCGGCTGGGTCGGGCGCGGCGCCCTCGGCCGCCGCGACCGCGGCCACTTCGGTGATGACGGCGGTGAGCTCGGCGCCGTGCTCCGCCCGCACAGTTCCCAGCGGCGCCCCGGCGCGCGTGGTCAGCAGGGCCATCGGCGCCAGGAAGCAGAGCTTGTCCCACAGCAGGCCGGCCTCGTCGGGGCGGACGGCGGCGTCCACCCCCGCTGCGGAGAGGGCGCCGGCCAGCTCCTCGGCGCCCGGTGCCAGCTGCACGGCGACGAGCTGCCCGTCGTGCCGGATCACGCCGGGGGTGGGACGCGAGGCGAACACCCGGATCGTGCCGGCCACGACCCGGGCGGCCGGGTAGCGCGTGTGGAGCGCGGCCATGTGCTCGACCCCGTTGAGCAGCGGGACCACGACCGCGCCGCCGAGCACGTCGGCCGGCACGCGGTCGAGCGCCTCGTCCAGCGAGGTGGCCTTCGTGGTCACGAGCAGGACGTCGACCGGCTCGGTCAGCCGCTCGGCGCCGCGGACCTCGGCGGTCAGCTCGCCGAAGCGGTCGCTGGTCAGCCGCAGGCCGTGCGCGTCGACGTGCCGCGCGGTCTCCTCGCGGGCCAGGCAGGTGACGGTGTGCCCCTGCCGGGCGAGGAGGACGGCGAGCAGCCCGCCGACGCCACCGGGTCCGAGCACGGCGATCCGCAGAGAGGTCACGACGGCATCCTCCCCCCTGGCGGGGGCGGTGCTTGCCCGGCCGGGTGCCGGACCGGATGCTCTGCGGCATGAGCCGCTCGCGCCCGGTGCTGCTGCTGATCGGTGCCCTGGTCGGCGCGGGGATCGTGTGGGCCGCAGGGCAGGTGGCCGGCTACGACGGCCGGAAGCACATCGACCTCGCCGGGTGGGCGGAGGCCGACGACGCCTGGACGCGGGAGATGATGCCCGGCGCCCGGTGGGCCACCGACGAGCTGTGCAGCGACGAGCTGCCCTGCGACCAGGCGGTCACGTCGGAGACCCTCACCATGTACCGCTTCGACGACCACGCCGACGCCGTCGCCGCCGCTCGGGAGTTCGCCGGCGAGGCCTACAAGTCCGGCTGGATCGTCGTCCGCTTCGAGCCGGGTGCCTTGAGCCGCGAGGAGCGGCAGGCCTTCGTCGGCGGCCTGGACTGCATCAACGTCGGCGTCACCGAGGACGGCGTGGAGTGCTGATCAGCTCACCGTCGCGCCGCTGAGCTCGCGCTCGCGCGGCTGCTCGACCGGCCCCTTCGCCAGCGTGCTCGGCCACCAGATCCGGTCGCCGATCAGGTGCACCAGGGCGGGCACGAGCAGCGACCGGACGACGAAGGTGTCCAGCAGCACGCCGAAACCGACCAGGAACCCGAGCTGGGTGAGGATCACAAGCGGCAGCACGGTGAGCGCGCCGAAGGTCGCCGCGAGCACGAGGCCGGCGCTGGTGATGACCCCGCCGGTCACGGCCAGCGCCCGCAGCACGCCGTCCTTCGTGCCGTGCCGGAGGGACTCCTCGCGGGCGCGGGTCATGAGGAAGATGTTGTAGTCGATCCCGAGCGCCACCAGGAAGACGAACCCGATCAGCAGCACCTGCGGATCGCTGCCGGGGAACTGGAACAGGTGGTCGAAGACCAGGGCGCCGACGCCGACGGTCGACAGCACGCTCACCGCGACGGTGGCGACCAGCAGCACCGGCGCGACCACGGCCCGGAGCAGCAGCGCCAGGACGATCGTGATGACCAGCAGCACCAGCGGCACGATCACCAGCAGGTCCCGGGCCGCGGTGTCCTGGGTGTCCAGGTCGCTCGCCGTCGAGCCGCCGACCAGCGCCTCGGGGTCGACCTCGCGCACCGCGGTCCGGAGGTCGGCCACGGTCTCCTGCGCCTCGGTGCTGTCGGGGGCGTCGGCGAGGGTGGCGTCGAGGCGGACCAGTCCGTCCACCTCGACCGGCTCGCCGGCCCGGCCGGGCGGGCCCTCGCCGGTGAACGGCGCTACCTCGCTGACGCCGTCCACCCGGCCGGCCGCCTGGGCGACGGCCTCCCAGTCGCCGGCCGGCGTGATGATGACCGCAGGGCTGGCGCCGCCGGCGTCGAAGTGCCGCTCCAGCGCCTCCTGGCCGGTGGCCGAGGGGGAGCCGCCGCGGACGGCGTCGGAGAGCGCGAGGCCGTCGGCGTCGAAGGTGGGGGCGAAGGCCGCCATGACGGCGAGCAGGCCGAGGCTGCCCACGAGCACCCGTCCGGGGCGGCGGCCGACCGTGGTCGCCACCCGCTCCCAGCCGCGGCCGTGCGCGTGCTCCGAGCCGTGCTTCGGGCGGAAGGGCCAGAAGGCGGCCCGGCCGAACAGCACCAGCACGGCGGGCAGGAAGGTGAGCGCGGCCAGCACGGCGAAGCCGATGCTCACCGCCGAGATCGGGCCGAGCCCGCGGTTGCTGCCGAGGTCGGAGAAGAGCAGGCAGAGGACGCCGAGGACGACCGTGGCGCCCGAGGCGACGATCGGCTCCCACGACTGCCGCAGCGCGATCCGCATCGCGGTGAAGCGCGACTCCTCCAGGCGCAGCTCCTCGCGGTAGCGGGCGACGAGCAGCAGGCCGTAGTCGGTGGCCGCGCCGACGACGAGGATCGAGGCGATGCCCTGGCTCTGCCCGTTGACCGAGATCCAGCCCTCGCGCGCCAGGAAGTAGGCGATCGCGGTGGAGGCGACCAGCGCCATGCCGGCGGTCCCGATCACCAGCAACGGCAGGATCGGGCTGCGGTAGACGACCAGCAGGATGACCAGGACGACGCCGAACGCGGCGAGCAGCAGCAGGCCGTCGATGCCCTCGAAGCCCCCGGCGAAGTCGGCGAACGTGGCGCCCGGTCCGGTGACGTGCGCCGTCGTGCCCTCCACGGCCGGGACGCCGCGGAGCTCCTCGACCAGCGCGGGCAGCTCGTCACCGAGGCCGGGGTCGAGGGGGAGGAGGACCTGTGCTGCCTCGCCGTCCTGCGAGGGGATCGGAGGGGAGGCCTCACCGAGGAGCGCGTCGGCGCCCTCGGCGATCCGCACCGCCTCCGCCGTCCGGTCGGCGATCTCGCCCAGCTGCCCCTGGTCGAGGGCGCCGTCCTCGCTCTCCCAGAGCAGCACCACCGGGAGGCTGCGCTCGGTGGCGAACCCGCGCTGGAGCTCGGTGACCTGCGTCGACTCCGCGCTGTCGGGCAGGAACGCCGTCGAGTCGTTCTCCTGGACCGAGCTGAGCTTGCCGCTGAACCCGCCCAGCGGACCGGCGAGCCCGAGCCAGAGCAGGGCGACGATCGCCGGGAGGAGCCAGCGGAGGGCGGAGGAGCGGCGAGGCATGATGTCCCTTGGTGGTCGAATATCTCGATCGTCGAGAGATTACCCCGTGCCGGGGTCCGGCGTGGAGGGAGGAGCTGCATGTCCGACGAGGGAGACCTCGAGCGGCGGGAACTGGCACTCCTCCTTCGCCGGCTGAACGTCGAACTGGATGCGGTCACGGCGAGGTTCGCCGAGGTGCACGGCCTGAACCGCACCGACGTCCGGGCGCTCGTGGCAATCATGGACGCCGCCCGGCGCGGGGAGGCGCTCACCGCCGGCCGGCTGGGCGAGGCCGTGGACCTGCGCTCGGCCTCGGTCACCGCGCTGGTCGACCGGCTGGAGAAGGTCGGCCACGTGCGCCGGGTGCGCGACCCCGAGGACCGCCGGCGGGTGGGCCTGGAGATGTCGGAGTCCGCGATGGTCGCCGGAGCGGAGCACTTCGGCGGCCTGGCGCGCGACCTCACCGCCGCGATGGACGGCTACACCGACGAGGAGCTGGCCGTCGTGCGCCGCTGGCTGGAGGACATGACCGCGGTGATCACCCGCCACAACCGCGCCTGATCGCCGTGCCCGGCGCGTGGGTGTGCGCTGATCGGGGTGATGTGGGCGGGATGAGCGCACAGTCGCGGCAGGGCGCCTGCGCGCTACAGGTAGAGGCCGGTCGATTCCTCGATGCGCTCGGCGGCGACGGCGTGCACGTCGCGCTCGCGCAGGATGATCAGGTCCTCGCCGTGCACCTCGACCTCGTGCTGGTCCTCGGGGGAGAAGAGCACCTGGTCGCCGAGCTTCACCTGACGCACGCTCGGGCCCACGCCCTTCGCCTCGCCCCACACCAGCCGCTTGGCCACCTGGGCGGTCGCGGGGATGAGGATGCCGCCGCTGGAGCGCCGGTCGCCGTCCTCCTTGCGGAGCGCGACCAGGATGCGGTCGTGCAGCATCTTGATCGGCAGCCTGCCGGCGTTGTCCTCGGGCACGTCGGTCAACGCTACCCGGGCCCGCTCGCCCCTCAGGCGCCCGGCGGCAGCAGCGGGCGACCGTCGGCCTCCCAGGCCACCATCCCGCCCTCGAGGTCCACGACGTCGGTGTAGCCGAGCTCGGCGAGCGTGACCGCGGCGTCGGCGCTCATGTTCCCCGACCGGCAGTAGAGCGCCAGCGGCGTGCTGCGGTCGGCCGGCAGCTGCGCCTGCTGCTGCTCGATCCGGTCGAAGGGGATGGCGGCGTCGGTGCCCTCGATCGACCCCTCGTCGGGCACGTGCACGTTGACGACGAACGCCTCGTCGCCCGCGATGACGTCGGCGAACGCGGCCGGGTCCAGCAGGGTGGCGGGGCCCGCCGACGAGGGGGCCGCCTCGGTGCTCCGCGGGTCGCCTGCGCAGCCGCCGGCCAGCAGAGCCGTCGCGAGCAGGGCGAGGGTCGTGCGTCGCAACCGGGGCATCCGCCGAGCGTAGGCGCGCACGGTCAGCCCCAGCCCAGTTCGTGGAGGCGGTCCTCCTCGATCCCGAAGTGGTGCGCGATCTCGTGCACCACGGTGATCGTGACCTCCTCCACCACGTCCTCGGCCGTCTCGCAGATGTCGCAGATGGCCTCGCGGTAGATCATGATCCGGTCCGGCAGCGCCCCGCCGTACTCCCAGCCGCGCTCGGTCAGCGCGTAGCCCTCGTAGAGCCCGAGCAGCTCGGGCTCCTCGGGGTTCCGGTCCTCGACCAGGACGACGACGTTGTCCAGCAGCGCCATCAGCTCGGCCGGCACCTCGTCGAGGGCGTCGGCGACGAGCCCCTCGAACACCGGCAGCGGCAGGGGGTTCACCAGCTGGTCGGCAGCGGCCGGCCCTCTTCGTAGCCCGCCGAGCTCTGCACGCCCAGGACGGCCCGCTCGTGCAGCTCGTCGACGGTGCGCGCGCCCGCGTAGGTGCACGACGACCGCACGCCGGCCACGATCTGGTCGATCAGGTCCTCGACGCCCGGGCGGGCGGGGTCCAGGTACATCCGGGACGACGAGATGCCCTCCTCGAACAGCCCCGCGCGCGCCCGCTCGAAGCCGCTCTGCGTCGCCGTCCGGGCCTTGACCGCGCGGGCCGACGCCATGCCGAAGGACTCCTTGTAGAGCCGGCCCGTGCCGTCCTCGTGCACGTCGCCGGCGCTCTCGTAGGTGCCGGCGAACCAGGAGCCCACCATCACGTTCGCCGCACCGGCGGCCAGGGCGAGGGCGATGTCGCGCGGGTGCCGCACCCCGCCGTCGGCCCACACGTGCCTGCCCATCGAGCGGGCCTCCGCGGCGCACTCCTCGACGGCGGAGAACTGGGGCCGGCCGACGCCGGTCATCATCCGGGTGGTGCACATGGCGCCCGGGCCGACACCGACCTTGACGACGTCGGCACCGGCCTCGATCAGGTCGCGGGTGCCCTGCGCGGTCACCACGTTGCCGGCCACGACCGGCGCGGAGCCGGCCACCGAGCGCACCGCGCGCAGCGCCTCGATCGCCTTGTCCTGGTGCCCGTGCGCGGTGTCGACGACCAGCACGTCGACGCCCGCGGCGAGCAAGGCCGACGCCTTGCCCGCGACGTCGCCGTTGATGCCGACGGCGGCGGAGGTGAGCAGGTGCCCGTCCGCGTTGACCGCCGGGGTGTAGATCGCCGAGCGCAGCGCGCCCTTCTTCGTGATGACGCCGACCAGCCGGTCGCCCTCGACCACCGGGGCCGCGCTCACCCGCTCGCCGGAGAGCACGTCGAAGATCTTGGGCAGGTCGGTGCCGGCCGGGATCGTCAGCGGCTCCCGCGTCATCACCTCGGACAGCTGGGTGAACCGGTCCACGCCCTGGCACTGGCCGTCGGTGACGACGCCGACGGGGGAGTCGCCCTCGACGACCACCACGATCCCGTGCGCGCGCTTGGTGAGCAGCGACAGCGCCTCGCCCACGGTGGAGGTGGGGGAGAGGGTGATCGGGGTGTCGTAGACCGGGTGGCGGGTCTTGACCCAGGAGACGACCTCGGAGACGACGTCGACCGGGATGTCCTGCGGCAGGACCGCCAGGCCGCCCCGGCGCGCGGCGGTCTCGGCCATGCGCCGGCCGGAGATCGCCGTCATGTTGGCGACGACGATGGGGATGGTCGTGCCCACCCGGTCCGGCGTGGTCAGGTCGACCTCGAGCCGGGAGCCGACGGTGGAGTGCGCCGGGACCATGAAGACGTCGGAGTACGTCAGGTCGTGCGCCGGACGCGAGCCCTCGAGAAACCGCATGGGGCCCATTGTCCCCGACACCGCCACCTCCGCCGAGCCCGCGCCACCTCGGCACCCCGGGGCCGCGGAGAAGCCGAGAGGGCGCGAAGCCGGCGCCCGAGGTTCGGCAACTCCTGCCCGGGCGGGACGAACGGTCGTGCACGATCGGATCGCTAGCGTCCCCGGCATGAGGAGTCGTGCGGTCCTGGTCGCCGCCCTGGGGGCGCTGCTGGCCGGCTCCCTGGGAGCGGCCCCCACCGCGACGGCCGACGTCGACAAGACCGGCGCCCGGGCGCTCACCACGCAGACCGCGCCGATGGTCCCCGGGCAGTCGGCCTGGCTGTCGGTCGTGTGGACCGCCGACCGGAACGCAAGCAATTGGTCGACCACGGTCACCGCGCCGCCCGGCGTCACGGTCACCTACCCGACCACCCGCGGCGGCTCGGACACCTCGCTGTACGGCTCGGACACCCTCGTCGGCAGCACGCGCGACTTCACCGCCTTCAAGCTCTCGGTGCCCTACTCGCAGACGTCGTCCTTCCCGATCACGCTGACCTCGACCTACACCGACACCTGCGGTGACAACGGGCAGTGCAAGGAACAGGGCATCGGCAACGACGACAAGGCCCGCGACCACAGCACGACGGCGACGGTCACCGTCCCCGTGCAGCCGGCGACCGGGCCCGCCTTCACCCAGGCGACGTCGACCCTGACGGTCGCCGCGGGCAGCAACGACTTCTCCGACATCGCCTTCACCGGCGGGCAGGCCGACCTGGCCGACTTCACCGTGCGGTTCGGCGCCCTGCCCCCGGGGCTGGCCGTGGCCTACCCGGGCGACGCGCCCGCCAGCCGGCCCTCGCGGGGCGCCGCGCTGACCGGCGGCACCACCGACCACGTCTCCGTCCGACTCGACGCCACCGCGCTGCCCCCGGGGAGCTACACCGTGCCGCTCGTCATCACCTACACCGCGGCGGCCCCGCGGACCGTCCCGGGGACGGTGACCCTTGTCGTCCGCTGAGCGCGCCCGGATCGGGGTCGCCGCGGCGCTGCTGGCGCTCGTCGCGGGCTGCGCCGGTCAGGCGGAGGCCGAGGCGCCTGCCGCGGCGAGCAGCAGCCCGGCGCGGGCCGCCGACGACACCACCCGGCGGATCGCCGAGGTGGAGTTCGTGCGCCAGTGCACGATCGCCTCGACCAGCTTCGTGGACGAGGCCGACATCACCACCGACCTCGACGCGCGCCTCGCGGCCGCCGGGTTCAGCCACCAGGAGTGGAAGGACTGGCACGACGCGCTGGTCGACTCCCCGGAGCTGGTGGAGCAGTTCGCCGAGATCAGCGCCCCGGGGTGCCCGGGGGCCTGACTCAGCCGGCGGCGAGCGCCGGCTGCTCGTCGGTCGTGAAGCCCACCCGCGGCATCACCGTCCAGCGCGGGGTGCGGCGGGCCAGCGCCGCGACCAGCCCGCGCAGCCGGAACCAGGCGTGCACCTGCCGGTACCCGATGTTCTCCACCACCGCGGCCACGACGAGCGCGACCAGGTCCCGGCCCCGCCGGTAGCGCCGGTAGGTGAGCACCTCGACCGCGATCGCCGTCGTCGACAGCAGCGTGCCGACGGCGAGGGCCAGCCCGATCATCACCGCGGCCACGCCGAGGTCCAGGATGCCGAGCCCGGCGGCCAGCGCGACCGACGCGAGGCCGAGCACCTCCACGACCGGGCCGAGCAGCTCGAACACGAGGAAGAACGGCAGCGCCATCGTGCCGACCGCGCCGTGCCGCGGGTTGCCGATCATCCGGCGGTGCTTCCACAGCAGCTGGGCCAGGCCGTGGGACCAGCGCCGGCGCTGACGGCCCAGCACGCCCAGGGTCTCGGGCACCTCGGTCCAGCACACCGGCTCGGGCACGAAGACGACGCGGTGCGGCGCCCCGACCCGCTGCTGGTGGGCCAGCATGCTCACGACCAGGTCGGCGTCCTCGCCCAGCGACCGGTGGTCCAGGCCGCCGATCTCCACCACGAGGTCGCGGCGGAACAGCCCGAAGGCGCCGGAGATGATCAGCAGGGCGTTGGCATCGGCCCAGCCGGTGCGGCCGAGCAGGAACGAGCGCAGGTACTCGACGGCCTGGATCCGGACCAGCCACTTCTTCGACAGGCGGGGCTCCACCACGGTCCCGCGGTCGACGAGCGCACCGTTGGCGGCGCGGATCACGCCACCGGCGGCGATGACGTTGGCCGGGTCCTCCACGAACGGCCGGGCGACCCGCAGGAGGGCGTCCTCCTCCAGCAGTGAGTCGGCGTCGAGCATGCACACCAGCGGGTGGCGGGCGTGGTTGAGCGCGGCGTTCAGGGCGTCGGACTTCTTCCCGACGCTGGTCTTGCGGATGACCACGAGCGGATCGCCGGTGGTCGCCCGGTGGACCGACAGGATCTCGCCGTCCACCGGCAGGTCCGCCGTGCGCCGCGGGTTGATCGGGGCGAGCCGGTAGCGCTCGGCCACCAGCTCGAACGTCCGGTCGGTGGACCCGTCGTCGACGAGCACCACCTCGAGGGCCGGGTACCGCTGGCCGAGCGCGGCACGCAGGGTGTCGAGGATCCCGGCCTCCTCGTCGTGCGCGGGGATCAGCAGCGAGACGGCGGGGGTGATCGGGCTGGCGAAGATCTCGCCGTGCCCCTCGGCGCCCTTCCAGTGCCGCGCCTCGGCGACCCGGCGGGCGCCCAGCAGGACCAGGGTGAACATGACCGCGTCCAGCAGCAGCGTGTAGCCGAGCACGGTCCAGCTCGCGCCGAGCACGATGTCGGTGAAGAGCTCGTTCACGCGGCACCCACCGGCTCGGCGCGGCGCACGGCCGGGCCCAGCTCGTCGAGGGCCGCGCGGGCCACGGGTGCGGCGGCGCCGGGACCGGTGGCCACCGCCTCCAGCGAGGCGCGCCCGTCGGCCCCCAGCGCGGCCAGGGCGTCGGCGCACGCCGCGCGGACGGCGATGTCCTCGGCGGCGAGGCCGGCGAGCAGCGGGATCGTGGCGAGCGGGTGGCCGATGCGGCCCAGGGCCTCGGCGCTGGTGCGCTGGAGTCCGGGGTCGGGGGAGTTGGAGAGCGCGTCGACCAGGGGCTCGGTCGACGTCGGCGAGCCGATGCGACCCAGCGCGGCGGCAGCGGACCGGCGCACGCCCAGGTCCTCGCCGGCATCGCGCACCAGGGCCTCCAGCAGCGGGGCGGCCGAGGGGTCGCCGTGCACGCCCAGCAGCTCGGCGACCAGCCCGCGGGCGACCTGGTTCCGGCCGGTCAGGGAGTCGCGGAGCACCGGCAGCGCGGTCGTGCCGAGGTCGAGCAGCGCCATGCCCAGGACGCCGGAGGGCAGGGCCCGCTCGCCGTGGGTGGCGCGCAGCAGGGGGCCGACGGCAGCGGGGTCGCCGGCCTTGCCCAGGGCGCGCGCGGCGGCGCAGCGCACCTCCAGCGACCGGTCGTCCAGGAGCTCGACCATCGCGGCGATGTGGTCGGTGCCGGCGGCGGACCCGAGCAGGGCGACGGCCCGGCCGCGCCGCCAGGACTTGCGCGCCGTGAGGTCGGCCACCGCGCGGGAGACGACGCCGCGCTCGGCGAGCAGGTCGCGGAGCGTCTGGCGGTCGCTGCCGCGCAGCTGGGGCAGGAGCTCGAGCACGATCTCGTCGAGGTCGGCGGGGGCGCCGACGACGTCGGGCAGGGGGGCGCCGTCGACGGGGTCGTCGTCGAGGACGGCGTGCACCAGCGGCATGAGCTCGCGCTTGCGGCGGTCGTCGCGCGCCGACCGGCGACCGCGCAGCAGGTGGGCGGTGGCGACCATGAGCAGCAGCGCGATGATCAGGGCGGTCACCGCCGCTCCTGCGAGCAGCACGCCGCCGACCGGCCCGGTCATCCGGAGACGCTGCCCGGCGGGAGGGCGGCGGTGACGCGGCTGACCAGCTCGCGGGTGCTGAAGGGCTTGGCGACGAAGTCGGTGGCCCCGGCGGCGAAACCGCGCTCGAGGTCGGGCTCCTGCGCCTTGGCGGTCAGCAGCAGGACCGGGGTCCGGGCGAGGTCGGCGTCGATGTCCTCGCGGAGCGCGCGGCACACCTCCAGGCCGTTCATCCGCGGCATCATCCAGTCCAGGACGACCAGGTCGGGGCGCAGCTGGCGGGCGGCGGCCAGACCGGCCTCGCCGTCGCGCTCGACCGACACCTCCAGGCCCAGGCGGCCGAGGCGGAACGCGACGAGGTCGGCGATGACGGGGTCGTCGTCGACGACGAGCACGTGGGTCATGGGGCTCCGATCAGAGGGGTGGACCCTCCCGAGATCGGCATCGGACGCACACAACTGAAGTGCCGACCTGCGACGCGACTATCGCGGCCCCGATCCGACCGGAATACCCCTCAAGAGTGAGAGCTCCGGAGCCGACAACTCTGTCGTGCCCCGCCTGTCGTCCCGTCCCGCAGCCCGCGACCCCCGCCCGCTGCGCGTGCTGCTGCGCCGCCCCCTGGTCGTGGGGATGGCGGCGCTCATCACCGTCGCGGTGACGACGTTCGGCCTGGCCATCGCCGTGGTCACCGTGCTGGGCGGTCGCGTCGACCGGGCCAACGACATGATCGGTGCCCTGCAGGACGGGCACATCGCGATGATCAACCAGGAGACGTCGCTGCGCGGCTTCCTGGTGACCCGCGAGGCGCGCTTCCTCGAGCCCTACCGCAAGGGCGCCGCCGACCTCGCCGAGGCCGACGCGGTGCTGAGCCGGCTCATCGCCGGCGACCCGGAGCTCGAGGAGACGTTCGCCGCGCTGGAGGCGGCCGAGAACCGGTTCATCGACGAGTGGCTCCAGCCGGTGCTGGCCGAGCAGCCCGCCCTGGGCGACGTCGCCGCGCTGAGCGAGCTGCTCCGCCGGGACAAGGCGCTGTTCGACCGCTACCGCAGTCTCGAGGGCGAGATGAGCAGTCTGCTGGAGGAGCGCCGAGAGCGCGCCTACGACCAGCAGTACCTCGTGCTCCTCGGTGGGGCGTTCGGCGGCCTCGTGCTGACCGGTGTCGTGGCGTTCGCCGTCCGCCGGGCCAACCGCCGGCTGGCCGCGGAGATCCTGCCGCCGACCCAGCAGGTGCGCGAGACCCTGGCCGCGCTGTCCGCCGGCGACGTCGGTGCCCGGGCCACCGAGGCCGGCCCGGCCGAGCTGCGCGACATCGCCGGCGACGTCAACGCCCTCGGCGAGGCGCTGCACGAGCGCGACGAGAAGGTCGCCGCCCGCGAGACCGAGCTGGTGGCCGCCCGCGACGAGGCCGAGCGCGCCGGGCAGGCCAAGACCGCCTTCCTCGCGACGATGAGCCACGAGATCAGGACGCCGCTCAACGCCGTCCTGGGCCTGACCGACCTGCTGCTGACCACCGAGCTCACCGACGAGCAGCGCAGCCACCTGGACACCGTCTCCCGCAGCGGCGACAGCCTGCTGAGCCTGATCAACGACATCCTCGACTTCTCCAAGATCGAGGCCGGCGAGCTCGACCTCGAGCGCGCGCCGTTCCAGCTCGACGACGTCGTCTACGACGTCGCCCAGCTGCTGGCCCCCCAGGCGGCCGGCAAGGGTCTGGACCTGCTGGTCGACATCGACGCCGAGCACCGCTGGGCCCTGATGGGCGATGGCTCCCGGCTCCGCCAGGTGCTGACCAACCTCGTCGGCAACGCGCTCAAGTTCACCGCCGTCGGCCAGGTCTTCGTCCAGGTCACCGGGCGCCTCGTGGACGGGCGCATGCACTGCACGCTGGCGGTCAGCGACACCGGCATCGGCATCTCGCAGGAGCAGCGCCGCCGGCTGTTCCGCTCCTTCAGCCAGGGCGACGCCTCGATCACGCGTTCCTACGGCGGCACCGGGCTGGGCCTGGCGATCAGCCAGCGGATCGCGGCCGCCATGGGCGGGGACATCGAGGTCACCAGCGAGGCGGGCCTCGGCTCGACGTTCACCGTGCGCGTCGTGCTGGACCAGGCGCCGCTGGACGACGACGACCGCGGCCTGGCGGGGGCCCTCGCCGGGCGCCGGCTGCTGGTCGTGGACGACAACGAGACCAACCTGCGCATCCTGGAGCACCAGCTCAGCCGGGCCGGGGCGACCTGCGTGCTGGCCGCCGACGGCCCCGCGGCCCTGGTCGCGGCCGCGGACGGCGGGTTCGACGCCTGCCTCACCGACCTGCACATGCCGGGCATGGACGGCGAGGAGGTGGCGCGCCGGCTGCGCGAGCTGCCGGGCACCGCCGACGTCCCCCTCGTCCTGCTGAGCAGCTCGACCAGCCTGGCCGACGCCACCGCCGGCACCTTCGCCGCCCGGCTGCACAAGCCGGTGCGCCCGGAGCGGCTCGTGCAGACGCTGCGCTCGGTCCTGCAGCCCTCGGCCAAGGCGTCCGCGCCGCGCGCCGTCCCCGGGGCGGGCCCCGCCGGCACCGGGTTGCGCGTGCTGGTGGCCGAGGACCACGAGGTCAACGCCCACCTGATCAAGCTCTACCTGCGCCAGCTCGGCCACGAGTGCGTGCACGTGCCCAACGGCCACGCCGCCGTCGAGGCCGTCCGGCAGGACCGCTACGACGTCGTGCTGATGGACGCGCAGATGCCGGTCATGGGCGGGGTGGAGGCCACCACCGCCATCCGCGCCCTGGACATCGAGCAGCCGCGCATCTTCGCCGTCACCGCCAGCGTGCTGACCAGCGACCGCACCGCGTTCCTGGACGCCGGCGCCGACGAGTTCCTCACCAAGCCCGTCCGGCTGAACACGCTCGACACCGCCCTGTCCCGGGTGGTCGGGGGGCTCCCCGTGCCGCCGGCCCCCGCGGGAGAGGAGGCCCCCGCCACCGCGCCGCTGGACCCGGAGACCGTCGAGGAGCTGCGCGACCTGGGCGAGGACGCCTTCGCCCACCTCTACCGGCAGTACGTCGAGGGCCTGGAGACGACGGTCGCGGCGCTGCTGGCCGCCGACATCTCCGTGGACGTCGAGGACGAGAGCAGCCTGCCCAGGCTCGCGCACCGCCTCAAGGGCAGCAGCGCGGCCATGGGTGCCCTGCGGCTGGCCGACGTCTGCCGCCGTCTCGAGGACGCCGTGGAGCCCTCCGCGGACCGGGACGACGTGCTGTCGGCCCTGCGCGAGGAGAGCCGGTTGGTGCGCGCCGCCGTGGACAGCCTGCTCGACGCTCCCTGACGAGCCGGCGGGTGCCGGCGGGCGGCTCCGTACGATCGACGGCGTGATCGACCTCCGGCTCCTGCGCGAGAACCCCGACCTCGTCCGTGCCAGCCAGCGGGCCCGGGGAGCCGACGAGTCCCTGGTCGACTCCCTCCTCGCCGCCGACACCGCCCGCCGGGAGGCGGTCCGGCGGGCCGACGACCTGCGCGCCGAGCAGAAGAACGCCTCGCAGGCGGTCAAGAAGGCCACCCCGGAGGAGCGGCCCGCCGTCCTCGAGCGGGCCAAGGCGCTGGCCGCCGAGGTCAAGGACGCCGAGGAGGCGCAGCGCGCCGCCGACGCCGCCCTGCGCGCCGCTCACACCAAGATCCCGAACGTCGTCGCCGACGAGGTGCCCCCGGGCGGTGAGGACGACGCCGTCACCATCCGCACCGTCGGCGAGGTGCCCACCTACGACTTCGAGGTGCGCGACCACATCGAGATCGGCGAGCTGCTCGGTGCCATCGACATGGAGCGCGGCGCCAAGGTGTCGGGCTCGCGCTTCTACTTCCTCACCGGCCCGGGTGCGCTGCTGGAGTTCGCGCTCGCCCAGCTCGCCATCAGCCGCGCCGTGGCCGCCGGCTTCACCCCGGTCATCGCACCGGCGCTGGTCCGCCCCGAGGCCATGGAGGGCACCGGCTTCCTCGGTGAGCACGACGAGGAGGTGTACCGGATCGAGCGCGACGACCTGTACCTCGTCGGCACCTCGGAGGTCGCGCTGGCCGGCATGCACTCCGGCGAGGTGCTGGACCTCTCGGCGGGGCCCAAGCGCTACGCCGGCTGGTCCTCCTGCTTCCGCCGCGAGGCGGGCTCCTACGGCAAGGACACCCGCGGCATCATCCGCGTGCACTGGTTCGACAAGGTCGAGATGTTCAGCTTCGCCCGTCCCCAGGACACCGAGGCCGAGCACCTGCGCCTGCTGGCGTGGGAGGAGGAGTTCCTCGCCGCCCTCGAGCTCCCTTACCGCGTCGTCGACATCGCCGCCGGCGACCTCGGCACCAGCGCCACCCGCAAGTACGACATCGAGGCCTGGTTCCCGACGCAGGGCACCTACCGCGAGCTCACCTCGACCTCGGACTGCACGACCTTCCAGGCCCGCCGGCTCAACATCCGGTACCGCGACGAGGACGGGAAGACGCAGACGGCGGCCACGCTGAACGGCACGCTCTGCGCGATCGCCCGCACCATCGCCTGCCTGCTCGAGGTCCACCAGCGCGCCGACGGCTCGGTGCACGTGCCGGTGGCCCTGCGCCCGTGGCTGGGCGGCGTCGAGGCCCTCACCCCCGGCATGACGCTGGCGGCGCCGGTGCCCCCCGCATGAGCCAGGAGCGGCCGCGCGCGCTCAAGGCCTACGGCGTCCTGCCCGATGCCGACCGGGTGATCGAACTCGGGACCCTCGGCGGCTGGCGGCCCAAGCTCGTCGCCACCGACCTCGACGGCACGCTGCTGGACTCCGCGGGCGAGGTCTCACCGCGCACGCGCACGGCGCTGGGCGCCTGCTGGGACGCCGGCATCCCGGTGGTCGGTGTGACCGGCCGGGGACCGCGGCTGCTGGACAGCGTCCGCGACGCCCTCGGTGGTCGCGGGATCGCCGCCCTCTCCCAGGGCGGCTTCGTCGTCGACCTCGAGCGCGACGAGGTGCTCCGCGCCGTCGCCCTCCCGCGCGAGCAGGCCGAGCGGGTGATCCGGCAGATCGAGGAGGTCGCCGGCGACCTGGTCCTCGCCGTCGAGGACGCCGCCGAGCAGGGCGAGGCGCACGACGCCCGGCTGCGGGTCCAGCACGGCTTCGGGTGGCCCTATCCCGAGCCGTCCTCCGTGCTGCCGCGGAACGAGGTGCTGCCCCCGGGCCCGGTGCTCAAGGCGTTCCTGCGGTCGTCGTCGCTGGGCCAGGACGAGCTGCTCGCCCGGGCGCGGAGCGTCGTCGACCCCGCGGACGCCGAGGTCACGCACGCGGGGCTGGGCTTCATCGAGGTCCTGCCGCCCGGCGTCACCAAGGAGACCGGGCTGGCCGTGGCGCTGGAGCGGTACGGCGTCGGGCTCGGCGACGTCCTCGCGTTCGGGGACATGCCGAACGACCTGCCGATGCTCACCGCGGTGGCCCGGGCCGGTGGCCGGGCGATCGCCGTCGCCAACGCCCACCCCGACGTGCACGCCGTCGTCCAGGGCGTCACGAGCGGCCACGAGGCCGATGGCGTCGCCCGGTACCTGGAGGCGGTCCTCGATGTCTGACCGGGTGCGCGATGTCTGACTGGAGGCCCCGGCTCATCGCCAGCGACATGGACGGCACGCTGCTGCGCTCCGACGAGTCGGTCGGCCCGGCCACCGTCGAGGAGCTGGAGCGCTGGCACGCCGACGGCGTCCCGCTGGTCCTGGCCACCGGCCGGCCCCCGCGCTGGATGCACGGCATCCGCGAGGTGGTGCGGCACGGCACCGCCGTCTGCTGCAACGGCGCGGTGCTCCTGGACCTCGGGCCGATGGAGATCGTCGACGAGGACCCGCTGGAGCCCGACGCGCTGGAGGCGATCACCGCCGGGCTGCGCCGGCACGAGCCGACGATGTGGTTCGCCGTCGAGTACGGCTGGGAGTTCCGCCACGAGCCGGTGTACCGGCCGCGCTGGGACGTCGACGCGCCCGGTGTCGCCGCGGCGGGCCTGGACGAGCTGACCGCCGTGCCGGTGGCCAAGCTGCTCGCCCGTCACGAGTCGATGAGCCGGGACGCCTTCGTCCGGCTGGTCGAGGACGTCGTCGGGGACCGCGGGACGGTCACGAACTCCTCCACCGACGCGCTGGCCGAGATCTCCGCGCCCGGGGTCACCAAGGCCAGCGGCCTGGCCAAGGTCGCCGCCCGGCACGGGCTCGGGCCGGAGGACGTCGTCGTCTTCGGGGACATGCCGAACGACATCGCCGCCTTCGAGTGGGTCCGCGCCGGCGGGGGCCGTGCGGTGGCCATGGCGCACGCGCACCCCGACCTGCTCGCCGTCGCCACGGACGTCACCGACGGCAACGACGAGGACGGCGTCGCGGCCTTCCTGAGCACACTCCGGAACTGACCCGGGTCAAACTGCGACCGAGGACTGCCGAGAAACCGGGTGAACATCGGAACCGGTACAGGGAGACACAGTCCATGGAGCACGTGCACGAGGCGGATGGCGAGCGCGCCACCACCGTTGAAGGGCGGTCGTCCGGCGTCGGTCTCCGCAGCCGGCTCCTCGGGGCCATCCTGGTCGTCGCGCTGAGCACCGTCGCCGTCGGCGCGTTCGGCATCAACCGGATGTCGACGCTCAGCGAGCAGGCGGAGAACGTCTACAACGAGGGCACCGTCCCCGTCGACGGCCTGCGGCAGCTGCAGTCGGACTGGTGGGCCTACTCGGCGTACTTCGCCCGGGCCAACGTGACGACCCTGCCGCCCGAGACCCGTCAGACCAACCAGAAGAAGGCGACCGAGACCGTCGGTCTGCTGAACGAGCACATCGCCGCGGTGAGCGAGATGGAGCTCTCGGCGGAGGCCGAGGCCGCCTTCGCGCAGTTCGCCACCAGCATCGAGACCTACCAGGGTCTGCTGGCGCAGCTGGTCACCATGACCGGCGGCGGCCCCGCGGCGATGGCCCAGATGGCGCCGCTGCTCAAGCAGATGACCGAGCTCGAGGCCGTGATCGGCGAGTCGCTGCTCACCGCCACGGCCGCCGCCACGGACGCCGCCCAGGCCACCGTGGCCGACGCGAAGGACGCCTACGAGTCCGCCCGCACGCTGGCGATCGTGATCATGGCGGTCGGCCTGGCCGTCGCCGTCGTGCTCGCCGTCGTCGTCGCCCGCGGCGTGACCGGCCCCGTGCAGCGCATCCGCGAGGTGCTGGGCCAGGTCGCCGCCGGTGACCTGAGCGTGCGCGCCGGCCGCACCGGCGGTGGCGAGCTGGACGACATGGCCGCCTCGCTGGACGAGACCCTGGACTCGATCGGCAACGTGCTGACCCTGGTCAGCGACTCCTCGACCCGCCTGGCCGCTGCCTCGCAGCAGCTCAACGGCGCGGCCGAGGGCATGCGGCAGAACGCGCGGATCGCCGCCGGTCAGGCCGACGAGGTCGTCGCGTCCGCGGGTGCCGTGGCCTCCAGCGTCGACACCGTCGCCACGGGCTCCGCGCAGATGGAGTCGGCGATCCGGGAGATCTCGCAGAACGCCTCGCAGGCCTCGCGCGTGGCCGGTCAGGCCGTCGACGTCGCCGAGGACACCACGCGCACCGTCGGCAAGCTGGGCGACTCGTCGGCCGAGATCGCCACGGTCATCAAGCTGATCAACGGCATCGCCGAGCAGACCAACCTGCTGGCGCTGAACGCCACGATCGAGGCGGCGCGGGCGGGCGAGGCCGGCAAGGGCTTCGCCGTCGTGGCCAGCGAGGTCAAGGAGCTGGCGCAGGAGACCGCCCGGGCGACCGAGGACATCTCGAAGCGGGTCGAGGCCATCCAGGCCGACACCGCCGGCGCGGTCGACGCGATCAGCCGGATCAGCACCGTCATCGGCGAGATCAACGACTTCCAGGCGACCATCGCCGCGGCGGTCGAGGAGCAGACGGCGACCACGAACGAGATGAACCGCAACGTGGCCGAGGCCGCCAGCGGCTCGCAGGGGATCGCCGCGGCGATCACCGGCCTGGCCGCGGGCACGGCCGAGACCAACCAGCGGGTCGAGGAGGCGCAGCGCGCTGCGTCCGAGCTGGCCCGCATGAGCGGCGAGCTCCAGGACGCGGTCAGCCGCTTCCGCGTCTGAGAACGCACGACGGCGCCGTCCCCCGGGTCCGGGGGGCGGCGCCGTCGGCGTTCGCGGGGATCAGGTGAGCATGTTGTAGGCGATCACCATGTTCACGATCGAGCCGACGATCGCCACGACGCCGAGCACCAGGCCGGCGGTCGCCTGCCCGTTCTGCTTGCCGTTGCGGCGGGCCACCGCACCCAGCGCGACCGCCACGATGCCGAACGCGAGGCCGATGATCGCGAACAGGAAGGCGAAGACGACGCCCACGATGCCGGTGATGAGCGAGGCGATCGCCAGCCCGTTCTGGTTCTTCACGGACGGGGTGGTCGAGTGCTGAGTGGTCACGGGGTCCTCCCGGGATAGGGCCAGGTGGTCCCGGCCTCAGGCCCCGGAGTTGCCCCGGCGGACGCCGAGTTGATCATGGTTCACCCGGTCAGGGGAACCGGTTGGTTCCGGTCTGATCGCGCCCTACAGGTACTGGCCCCCGCCGGGGCGGTAGTCCTGCGCGGGACCGGCCTGCTGCTGACCACTGGGCAGGGCCTTGCGGCGCATCTCCTCCAGCTGGGCTCGCGCCGCCATCTGCTGGGCGAACATCGCCGTCTGGATGCCGTGGAACACGCCCTCCAGCCAGCCCACCAGCTGGGCCTGGGCGATCCGGAGCTCGGCGTCCGACGGCGTCTCGCCCTCGGTGAAGGGCAGCGTGATGCGGGCCAGCTCCTCGCGCAGCTCCGGCGCGAGCCCCTGCTCCAGCTCCCGGATGGAGGAGGCGTGGATGTCGCGCAGCCGGTTGCGGCTGGCGTCGTCCAGCGGAGCGGCCCGGACCTCCTCGAGCAGCTGCTTGATCATGGTGCCGATCCGCATGACCTTCGCCGGCTGCTCCACCAGGTCGCCGACGTCCGTGGCGCCGTCGCCGTCCTGCTCGCCGTCCTGGGGCATGGGGACGGTGCCCATCGGGCGGCCGTCGGGCCCGACCACGACGACCTGGTGCGGGCGCTCGGTGCCGTTCTCCGGTGCTGTCATGCGCACCATCCTGCCCCGTGCCGGGGACAGGACCCGCCGGGGTGGGCGACCCTCGCGACGCGACCCGCCACCGCGCGTTCCGGGCAGGCGCAGGAACTAGGGTGCGGCCATGTCGAACGGGGGGCTGGACGTCGCGCGCGTCCGCGGTCTCTTCCCGGCCCTCGCCGACGGGTACGTGCACGCCGACGGCCCGGCCGGCTCCCTCACCCCGGAGACCGTCGCGCACGCCGTCGGCACGGCCATGCGGATGCCGGTGGCGAACCGCGGCGGGGTCTTCCCCGCGTCGGGGCGCTCCGAGGCGCTGGTGACCGGCGCCCGCGCCGCCGTCGCCGACCTCGTGGGAGGCCGGCCCGGCGGGGTGGTCCTCGGCGCGAACATGACCACGCTGACCTACGCCTTCGCCCGGGCGCTCGCCCGCACGTGGCGCCCCGGCGACGAGATCGTCGTCAGCCGCCTCGACCACGACGCGAACGTCCGGCCGTGGGTGCAGCTGGCCGCGACGGTGGGCGCCGAGGTGCGCTGGGCGGAGGTGGACATCGAGACCGGCGAGCTGCCCGCGTGGCAGTACGCCGACCTGATCACCCGCCGGACCCGGCTCGTGGCGGTCACCGCGGCCAGCAACGCCCTCGGCACCCGGCCCGACGTCGCGGGCATCGCGGCCCAGGCGCACGCCGTGGGGGCCCTGGTCTACGTCGACGCCGTCCACGCCGCCCCGCACGTATTCCTGGACAAGCGCTCGCTGGGCGCGGACTTCGTGGCCGTCTCGGCCTACAAGTGGTGCGGCCCGCACGTCGGCGCGGTGGTCGCGGACCCGGAGCTGCTGGAGTACCTGCGCCCGGACAAGCTGGCGCCGTCCTCGGACAAGGTCCCCGAGCGGTTCGAGACCGGCACCCCGCCGTTCGAGCTGTTCGCGGGGGTGACCGCCGCCGTCGACCACCTGGCCACCCTGTGCGGCGAGGCGACCGGGTCGCGGCGGGAACGGCTGCGCACCTCGATGGCCGCGGTGGCCCGGCACGAGGGCGACCTGTTCGAGTGGCTGGACCAGGCGCTGCGCGTGATGCGGCACGTGCAGGTGCTGGGCAGCCCCGAGCGCGCCACCCCGACGCTGTCGTTCACCGTGGCCGGCATGCGCCCGCGCCAGGTGGCCGCCGAGCTCGCCCGGTCCGGGATCTGCGCCTGGGACGGCGACTTCTACGCCCGCGAGTTGTTCGACGCCCTCGGCGTGAACGAGACCGGGGGAGCGGTGCGGCTGGGCCTCATGCACTACAACACCGGCGACGAGGTGGGCCGCATCATCGACGCGGTGGCGGCGCTGCGCCCGCGCTAGTCCGCCGGCAGCAGCAGGACCTTGCCGATGTGCTCGCTGGACTCGACGACGCGGTGCGCCTCGGCCGCGCGGGACATCGGCAGCCGCCGGTCCACGATCGGCCGCACCACGCCGCGCTCGACGTCGGGCCACACGTCGTGCAGGACCGCGGCGACGATCTCGGCCTTGCTGCCGCGGCCGGTGGCCGGACGGGAGCGCAGCGTCGTCGCGTGGACGGCGGCGCGCTTGCCCAGCAGCGTGCCGAGGTCCAGCTCGGCCCTGGTGCCGCCCTGCATGCCGATGACCACCAGCCGGCCGCCGACGGCGAGGGCGTCGACGTTGCGGGCCAGGTACTTGGCGCCCATGTTGTCCAGGACGACGTCGGCCCCGCCGGTCGCGGCCTTCACGCGCTCGACGAAGTCCTCGTCGCGGTAGTTGACCAGCACCTCGGCGCCCAGCTCGCGGCAGAAGTCGAGCTTGGCCTGCGTGCCGGCGGTGGTGGCGACGCGGGCGTCGGCGCGGGCGGCCAGCTGGATGGCCATGGTGCCGATGCCGCTGGAGCCGCCGTGCACGAGGAACGTCTCGCCGGAGCGCAGGCCCGCCAGCATGAACACGTTCGACCAGACGGTGCAGACCACCTCGGGCAGCGCCGCCGCGGTCGCCAGCTCGACGCCGGCCGGCTTGGGCAGCAGCTGCCCGGCGGGGACGGCGACCCGCTCGGCGTACCCGCCGCCGGAGAGCAGCGCGCACACCTCGTCGCCGACCGACCAGCCGGTCACGCCCTCGCCGATCTCGCTGATGATCCCGCTGCACTCCAGCCCGAGGATCTCGCTGGCGCCCTTCGGGGGCGGGTAGAAGCCCTGGCGCTGCAGCAGGTCGGCCCGGTTCACCGCGGTGGCGGCGACGTCGACGACCACCTCGCCGGGACCGCAGACCGGGTCGGGCACCTCGGCCCAGGTCAGGACGTCGGGGCCGCCGGGCTCGCTGATCGTCACCGCACGCATGGGCCGACCTTACGAACGCCGACGGCGCCGCGCCCCCGGGGTGGGGGGCACGGCGCCGTCGGGGTGCGGCGTCAGCGGGCCTTGAGGTCCTTGCGCAGGATCTTGCCGGCCGCGGACTTCGGGACCTGCTCGATGAACTCCACGAAGCGGATCTTCTTGTGCGGGGCGACCTTCTCGGCCATGTAGGCCATGACGCCGTCCTCGGTGAGCTCGGAGCCGGCCGCCCGGACGACGAACGCCTTGGGCAGCTCCTCGCCGCTCTCCTTGTCCGGCACGCCGATGACGGCGGCGTCGGCGATCTCCGGGTGGTTGATCAGCACGGCCTCGAGCTCGGCCGGGGCCACCTGGTAGCCCTTGTACTTGATCAGCTCCTTGACGCGGTCCACGACCGTGTAGGCGCCGTTGTCGTCGACGATGGCGACGTCGCCGGTGTGCAGCCAGCCCTCGGCGTCGATCGTGCCCCGGGTGGCCTCCTCGTTGTTGAGGTAGCCCTTCATGACCTGCGGCCCGCGGACCCACAGCTCGCCGCGCTCGCCCGGGGCGGCGTCCTCACCGGTGGAGGGGTCGATCAGCCGGCACTCGGTGTTGGGCACCGCGTAGCCGACCGAGCCCTTGGGGGGCTGCCCGGCGCCACCGGGCTCCTGGCCGAGGTCCGGCGTGGTGTGCGAGACCGGCGACAGCTCGGTCATGCCGTAGCCCTGGCCCACGCTGACGCCGTCCGGGTTGCCCTTGCGCAGCCGCTCCTGGGCGGCGAGCGCCAGCTGCTCGTCCAGCGGGGCGGCGCCCGACAGGATCGAGGTCAGCGAGGAGAGGTCGTACTGGTCGACCAGCGGGTGCTTGGCCATCGCCAGCAGGATGGGGGGCGCCACGAACGCGCGGGTGATCTTGTGGTCCTGGATGGTGCGGAGGAAGTCCTCCAGGTCGAACCGCGGCAGGGTGACGACGGCGCCGCCCCAGGCCAGGCCCTGGTTCATCAGGACGGTCAGGCCGTAGATGTGGAAGAACGGCAGGACGGCGATGATCCGCTCGTCCTCGCCGAGGCTGATCAGCGGACGGCACTGCGCGACGTTGGCCACCAGGTTGCGGTGGGTGAGCATGACGCCCTTGGGCAGGCCGGTCGTGCCGCTGGAGTAGGGCAGGGTGACCAGGTCGTTGGCCGGGTCGATGTCCACCTGCACGCTCGGGGCGTCCTCGCCGAGCAGGTCGAACAGGTTGGCCTTGCCCTCGAACCCGTCGAGGACGATCACCTCGTCGACCGGGGACTTCTCCACGGCGACCTGCGCGCGGTCCATGAACAGCGAGATGGTGATCAGCATCTTCGCGCCCGAGTCCTTGAGCTGGAACGCGATCTCGTCGGGCGTGTAGAGCGAGTTGATCGGGCTCATCACGCAGCCGGCGGCGGCGATGCCGTGGAAGACCACCGGGAACCACGGGGTGTTCGGGCAGAAGACGGCGACGACGTCGCCCTTGCGCAGGCCGCGGGCGTGCAGGTTGGCGGCGACGCGGTCGACGTACTTCGCCAGCTGGCCGTGGGTGATCACGTCACCCTTGAGGCCGTCGATCAGGGCGGGGGCGTCGGGGCGGTCCTTGCCGGCGGCCAGGACGAACTCCGGGACGGAGAGGTTCGGGATCTCGACGTCGGGATAAGGGCTGGCCAGCGCCACGGTTGTGCCTCCTCGGAATGGGTCTGTGGCCGTAGTCTCACATCCGGCGTGTCCCCGCTCACAAGGGGGGATGGCTGATCAGCGGGGCCAGAGCACCGACTGCGTGCAGCGGAACAGCGCGATCGTCTTCCCCGACCCCGCGTTCGTGACCACGGCGTCCCACACCTGGGTCGTGCGCCCGGCGTGCACGTTGGTGGCGGTGCAGGCGATGCGGCCCTCCCGCGCGGTGCCGAGGTGGTTGCTCTTCAGCTCGATGGTGGTGAAGCCGCTGGACCCCTCCGGCAGCAGCGCCCGGGTGGGCAGCCCGCAGCTGGTGTCGGCCAGCGTCACGACGGTGCCGGCGTGCAGGTAGCCGTTGGGCGCGAGCAGCTCGGGCCGGATGTCGAGGTGGGAGGTCAGCAGCCCGGGCTCGTGGCTGTCGACGACGATGCCGAGCAGCCCGGGGAAGGTGCCCGGCAGCAGGTCGTTGAGCTCGTCGGCGGTGTGGAACCCGGTGGCGGCCATGGCTCGGACGTTAGCGGGGTGCCGGGCCCGCCTCCGCGACGTCCTCCCTCACCGTTCCGGGTCCTCCCTCACGGTCGACCACGAGGGAGGACCCGTGATGATCAGGAGACCTGATCATCAGGCGAGGCCGCGGACGGTGCGGGCGGGCGGGCGGGTGCCCTGGATGGAGGCGACCATGTCCAGCGTCTGCCGGGTCGCCGCCACGTCGTGCACGCGGAACACCCGCGCGCCGAGCCAGGCGCTCACCGCCGTCGCCGCCAGCGTGCCGGTGAGCCGCTCCTCGAGGGGGACGTCGAGGGTCTCGCCGACGAAGTCCTTGTTCGACAGCGCCATCAGCACCGGCCAGCCGGTCGCCACCAGCTCGCCGAGGCGCCGGGTGGCCTCCAGCGAGTGCCGGGTGTTCTTCCCGAAGTCGTGGCCCGGGTCGACCATCACCCGCTCGCGGTCCACGCCCGCGGCGACGGCGGCCTCGGCCAGCGCCGTCGTGCGGGTGACGATGTCGGCGACGACGTCGTCGTAGGTGACCCGGTGCGGCCGGGTGCGCGGGGGCAGCCCGCCGGCGTGCGTGCACACGAGCCCCGCACCCGCCTCGGCGGCGACGGACGCCAGCTCCGGGTCCACCCCGCCCCAGGCGTCGTTCACGATGTCGGCTCCGGCGGCCAGCACCTCGCGCGCGACGGAGGCCCGCCAGGTGTCGATCGAGATCGGCAGCGCGGGGTGCGCGGCGCGGATGGCGGCCACCAGGTCGACGGTGCGGCGCACCTCCTCGGCGGGGGAGACCTCCTCGCCGGGCGCGGCCTTCACGCCGCCGACGTCGACCATGTCCGCGCCCTCGGCCACCACCTGGTCCACCCGGTCGACGGCGGCGGCCAGCTCGAAGGTGGCGCCGCGGTCGTAGAACGAGTCGGGGGTGCGGTTGACGATCGCCATGACCACGAACCGGCCGTCGGGCACGTCGAGGGCCCCCAGTCGCAGCAACCCGTTCCCCGTCCGATCGTGGTGTGTGGTGGAGTCAGCCAACCAGACCGTGCACGAGGAGGCAGAGCTGATGGCGCAGACGACGGCGGACGGCGTCGAGGGGGTCCAGGGCCTGGTCGGCCAGCACCTGGGCTACAGCGACTGGGTCGAGGTGACCCAGGAGCAGGTGGACCAGTTCGCCGAGGCGACCGGTGACCACCAGTGGATCCACGTGGACCCGGAGCGCGCGAAGAAGGAGAGCCCGTTCGGCGGCCCGATCGCCCACGGCTACCTGACGCTGTCGCTGCTGCCGTCGCTGGTGCCGCAGATCGTGGAGATCAGCGGGTTCCGGATGGGCGTCAACTACGGCACCGAGAAGGTGCGCTTCCCCTCGCCGGTGCCCGTGGGCGCCCGGGTGCGGGCCGGCGCCACGATGGAGGCCGCGACCCCGTTCGAGGGCGGCGTCCAGATGAGCCTGACGGTGACCGTGGAGATCGAGGGCGGCAGCAAGCCGGCGATGGTCGCCACCGTCGTCTACCGCCGCTACCTGTAGCCACCCGAGGGGCCAAAATGGCCATTTTGGCCCCTCGGGGGCGGGTTCAGGTGACGATGGCCTGGTTGACCAGCTGGCGCAGGTAGTTGCGCACCGGCAGCGTGCTCGAGGGCAGCAGCTGCGTGTAGAAGGTGACGGTCAGGTCTTCGACCGGGTCCACGTAGAACGCCGTCGACGCCGCCCCGCCCCAGCTGTAGTCGCCCACGTTCGTGACGACGCCGTAGCGCACCGGGTCGATGACCATCGAGAACCCCAGCCCGAAGCCCACACCGCGCAGCGGGGTCTCGGCGAACAGCGGCCGGCCCGAGGTCTCCAGGTCCTGGCCGCCGGGCAGGTGGTTGCGCAGCATGTGCGCCAGCGTGCGCGGGCCCAGCAGCCGGCCGCCGTCGTAGGAGCCGCCGCGGCGCAGCATCTCCACGAAGCGCAGGTAGTCCCCGGCGGTGGAGACCAGCCCGCCGCCGCCGGACAGGAACGCCGGCTTGCCGTGCGCGGCCTCGCCCATGGCGTCGAGCGGCGCGAAACCGGTCGCCGCGCCCCCGGGCTGCCCGGGCACGGCGGCGTAGAGCCGGGCGAGGGAGTCGACGTCGTCGTCGGGCCGGAGCCCGAAGGACGTGTCGGTCATGCCGAGCGGACCGAAGATCCGGTCGGCGAAGAACTCGTCCAGCGGCTGCCCGGAGACGACCTCGACCAGCCGGCCCAGGACGTCGGTGGAGACGCCGTAGTTCCACTCGCTGCCCGGCTGGAACAGCAGCGGCATCGAGGCCCACTGGCGGCAGACCTCGGCGGAGTCGGCGCCCGGGGGCGTGCCCCACTCGTGGCCACGTGCGCGGTAGATCGCGTCGGGCACGGTCGCCCGGTGGAAGCCGTAGGTCAGCCCCGACATGTGGCTGAGCAGGTGCCAGACCCGGATCGGCTCCATCAGCGGCTCGGTGATCGGCTTCTGGTCCGAGCCGGCCACGTAGACGCGGGTCTCGGCGAACTCCGGGAGCCAGCGGGAGATCGGGTCGGTGAGCTGGAAGGCGCCCTCCTCGTACAGCATCATCGCCGCGACCGAGGTGACCGGCTTGGTCATCGAGTAGATGCGCCAGCGGGTGTCGAGCTCGACCGGACGGCCGTTCTCGACGTCCCGGGAGCCACCGGAGCCGACGTGCACGAGCCGGCCTCGCCGGGCCACGGTGACCAGGAAACCGGGGAGCTGGCCGTCGTCGACGTAGCGGGTCAGCCGCCGGTCGATCCGGGCCAGCCGGCCGGCGTCCATGCCCACCTCGGCCGGGTCGGTGCTCACCTGCAGAACGCTGCCCACGTCCACCACTCCGTCCGTTCGATGTCCCGGACGCCGTCCGCCGCCGGGCGACGCCTCGACCGGCATCCTGACTCACGCCGTTGTGAGCCCGGACACACGGGGTCGGGGCGTCCGCCCGGCGGCGGACGAGGTGGTGCGTGATCAGACGGTGCTGATCAGGTGCTGAAGATCAGACCGGGACGGAGCTCGCGGCCTTCTTCAGGTTCGAGCCCGCGGTCACCTTGACGGTGTTGGCGGCCGGGATGTCGATCGACTCACCGGTCTGCGGGTTGCGGCCGGTCCGCGCCGAGCGCTGCGTGCGCTCGACGGTGAGGAGGCCGGAGACGGCGACCTTCTCGCCGCGGGTGATGGCGTCGACGAGCTCGTCCTGCAGCCCGGCGAGGACGGAGTCCACCGTCGAGGCGGGGACATCGGCGCGCTTGGCGATGGCGGAGACCAGTTCGGCCTTGTTCATGTGCTTCCTCTCGTAGGCGGTGGCGGTGCCAACGTTTCGGCACTCAGCCGGCTCGTTCCCCCCGGTGCGCGGAGCGCCGGTAGGGGCCCGGGTCGGCGCGCGGGGCGCGCCACGGGCCGGGCATCCAGCCCCCGCGAGGGGGCCGAATCGGGAGGAACGCTGCCATGTCGCCCGGTCATCTGGCCAGCGGGGGGTCTGCCAGGGGCCGCGGAACACCACGGAGGTCACACGCGTCTCACCCCGGGCGACGCCCGGCCCTGCTGCAGGGGCCCGCCGCGAGCGTGCGAGCGGAGGGGGGCAGCAGGGTCCTTTCACCTACGGTGGGCGGCATGCCGCTGGTCCCTCGCACCGACCTCACCGTCAGCGAGCTCTGCCTGGGCGGCAACGTCTTCGGCTGGACGGCCGACGAGCCGACGTCCTTCGCGATCCTCGACCGCTACCTGGACGCGACCCCGAGCACGGGAGCGCCGTTCGTCGACACCGCCGAGATGTACGGCGACGGCCGGTCGGAGCAGATCCTCGGCGCCTGGATGGCCGAGCGCGGCGTCCGCGACCGGTTCGTGGTGGCGACCAAGGCCTCGCCAGGGGAGAAGGAGCACCCGCTGTCGGCGGCCGAGATCCGCACCGCCGCGGAGCGGTCGCTGCGGAACCTGCGCACCGACGTCATCGACCTCTACTACGCGCACTACGACGACGACTCGACGCCGCTGGAGGAGACCCTCACCGCGTTCGACGAGCTGGTGCAGGCCGGCAAGGTGCGGCACGTGGCGGCGTCGAACTACTCGGCGGCACGGCTGACCGAGGCGCTGGGGACGGCGGAGCGCGCGGGCGTCACGGGCTACGTGGCCCTGCAGACGCACTACAACCTGGTCGAGCGCCCGGCCTTCGAGGCGGAGCTGCGCGACGTCGTCACCACCGCGGGCATGGGCGTGCTGCCCTACTTCGCGCTCGCCAAGGGGTTCCTGACCGGCAAGTACCGGCGAGGAGAGCGGATCGACTCACCGCGGGCCCAGGGGGCGGCGGCCTACGTCGGGGAGCGCGGCGACCGGGTGCTGGCCGCGCTGGGGGAGGTGGCCGCCGACCTGGGCGTGCCGATGGCCGCCGTGGCGCTGCGCTGGCTGGCCGACCAGCCGGCCGTCGTCGCCCCGATCGCCAGCGGGCGCTCGGTGGAGCAGCTGGCCGACCTGCTGCCGATGCAGGACCTGGTGCTCACCGACGAGCAGCGCCGGCGCCTGGACGGGGCCAGCGACAGCTGAGAGCACCCCGGCCCCCGAGGGGGCCGGGGTGAGCTCACGCGGGGCGGATGAGGCTGCGGACGGCGGCCTGCAGCTCCGGGGTGACCTCGGTGACGCCGTGCGCGTGGGCGGCGTGCGGGCCGACCTGGGCGAAGATGCCGCCCTCGTCGGGGGCGGTGAAGGTGGCGTCGCAGCCGGGGATGACGTCGCCGCAGGCGAAGTGCTTCATGGGTTCTCCTCGGGGAGTGGCCGGCGACCGGGCGGTCGCCGGGGTCGGGGGGTCAGCGAGCGGCCCGGGCGGCCGTCGCCAGGTCCTCGATGCGCACCAGGCCCAGCACGTGGCCGGTCGGGTCGGTGCAGAGGACGGGATCGAAGCGCTGCGCCGGCGGCCGGACGAGGGCCCGCTGCAGCGCGTCACCGATGTCGGTGGAGGGGTGGACCCGCAGGGACACCGGCGCGGTGTAGACCTCGAGGGTCCGGGGGTCGGAGAGCAGCAGCGCCGTCGGCTCGCCCTGCGGACCGACCAGGACCGCGGGCGGCACGCCGGGGGCGTCGTGCTCGCCCACCACGCACTGGCGCACCGGGCGCAGCAGGCTGGCCACGCTGTCGGTCAGGCGGGCACGGGCCACCTGGGTCCGCACCAGCGTCTCGACCTCGGGGGCCAGCGGGAGGAAGTCGGGGGAGGGGCGGCCGAACAGCCAGCCCTGGGCCAGCGGGACGCCGAGACGGCTGAACGCGGCCAGCTCCGCGGGGGTCTCGATGCCCTCGGCCAGCAGCCAGGCGTCGATCTTGCCGGCGAACTCGCCGACCATCTCGGCGAGCGCCACCCGCACCGGGTCGCTGTCGACGTCGGCCACGAGGGCGCGGTCGAGCTTCACCAGCTGCGGGCGGACGAAGGCCATCTGCTGGAGCCCGGAGTAGCCGCTGCCGGTGTCGTCGAGCGCGATGAGCGCCCCCCGCGCGCGCAGCGCCTCGGTCTGCCGGCGCAGCGCGTGCAGGTCGTCGACCGGCGTGTGCTCGGTCAGCTCGACGACGACGCGGCGCAGGTCCTGGCGGCTGGCCAGGGCCTGCTGGACGACGTCGGCACCCAGCAGGTGGGGGCTGACGTTGACGGTCAGGAACGTGTTGCGGGGGAGCCGGTCGACGACGGCCAGCGCCTTGTGGATGGCGAGGGCCTCGAGCTCCGGGGCGATGCCGGCGTCGGCGGCGGCGGCGAACCAGACGTCAGGGCCGGCGGCACCGGGGAAGCGCGCCAGCGCCTCGTACCCGGCGATGCTGGCGTTGGCGAGGTCGACGATCGGCTGGAAGACCAGGGTGAGGTCGTCGGCGTCGGCGAGCAGGGGTCGGCAGTCGGGGAGCCGGGCCGTCCGCGTGCCGATCATGGGGAAGGCATCGGCCGGCTCCGCCAGGTCCTTGAACCCCCACTTCCGGGCTCCCCCGGCGGGGTGGGCCCGCCGTGCCGCGCCCGCCGTTCGGGGAGGCGGCCGGTCTCGTGCCAGCATGGAGGCCGACCGCGCCCACCCCGGGAGCGCGAGCCGGTGGAGGGAGCGTCCGTGTCCGCAGCCGATCGCCCCGCCCAGCCGGCGGCCGATCCGCTCACCGACGCGCTGCGCATCGCCGCCGCACGACGGCTGCTGCTGGAGGTGCCGGGGCCCGCGGCGTTCGACCGGCTGTCCGCGCTGACCGCCCGCGTGCTGGGGGTCGGGCACGCGAAGGTCACGCTCTTCACCGACCACGACGTCGTCGTCGGCGGCCACGGGCTGCCCGCGGGCGTCGTGGGCGGACCGGCGCTGCTGACCGGCGCGCTGTCGGCCATCATCGTGCGCCAGGGCGCGCCCCTGGTGATCCCGGCGGCCGCCGAGGACGAGCGGGTCCACGAGCTGCCCGCGGTCACCTCGGGTCAGGTGCTGTCCTACCTCGGTGCGCCGCTGGTCGCGGCGTCCGGCCAGGTCGTCGGCGCGCTGGCGGTCTACGACCCCGAGCCGCGCGACTGGTCGGCCGACGCCGCGCAGCTGCTGGAGCAGCTGGCCGCGTCGGTGGTGGCGGAGCTCGAGCTGTCCGCCGCGCAGTCGGCGGTCGGCACCTCCCGCACCTGGCTGGAGGTGGCCCTCGAGGCCAGCTCCGTCGGCATCTGGGAGCGCGACCTGCGCACCGAGGTCATCCACTGGGACGACCGGTGCGCCGCCATCTTCGGCCTCGCCTCGGCCGTCGAGCTCAACTCGCTGGACGACGTGCTCGCCACGCACGTGCACCCCGACGACCACGCCGCGATCGCCGAGGCGATGCGCGTCGCGGTCGAGGAGCGCGGGGACTACACCGTCGAGTTCCGGGCCCTCCGGGAGGACGGCGCCGTGCGCTGGGTGCTGGGCCGCGGGCGCGTGGTGGCCGACGCGACCGGTGCGCCGGCGCGGGTGCTGGGCACGGCCCTCGACATCACCGAGGCCCGCGGGAACGCCGAGCAGCGGCTCACCGCCGTCCAGCGCGCCGCCGCCGTCGCCGAGGTGGCCGCGGAGCTGGCGAACGCCGCCCGCATGGGAGACCTGGCCGAGGTCGTGCTGCGCGGGGCCCAGGTGCTCGGTGCGCAGTCCAGCGCCCTGTCCATCTTCGACGCCCCCGGCGGCCCGCTGCGCCTGCACATGACCCTCAACCTCCTCGCGGCGGTGCGGGAGGAGGACCCGGACCGGCAGGACCTGGCCGACGGCGTCGTCCTCCCGCTGGACGACGCCCTGCCCGCCCAGCACGTGGCGCGGCACGGCCGCCGGCTGCTGCTCAGCGACATGGCCGCGGCGACCGTGCGCTTCCCCGCGCTGGAGCCGATCGTGGCGCTGCTCGGCCTGCGCGCCATGGCGGCCATGCCGCTGCGCGTCGAGGGGCGGGTGCTCGGCACCTTCCTCGCCGTGTGGACCGAGGAGCACGAGTTCGTCGGTGACGACATCGAGGTGCTGGAGGCCCTGGCCGCGCAGATCGCGCTGACCGTCTCGCGGCTGCAGGCCGACGCCGAGCGCGACGCCGCCGTCTCGGCCATGGCCGAGGCCAACCAGCGGCTGCGGCTGCTGGCCGAGGCCGGCCGCGTGCTCTCCGGCACGCTGGAGATCGACCAGCAGATCGAGGAGCTCGCCTCGCTCGTCGTCCCCGACCTCGGGGACTGGTGCTGGATCGTCGTCACCGACGAGGCGGGCCGGCTGCGCGACGTCGCCACCGGCCACCGCGACCCCGCCCGCCGAGCCGAGGTGGAGGAGTACGTGCGGGCCATGGTCGCGGGGATGACCGAGGACGCCGCCGCCCGCACCGTCACGGCGACCGGCCGGCCGGTGCTCATGCCGGAGATCGACTGGGACCACGTGACCAGGGCGCTGCCGGACCCCGCCGTCCGCGAGCGGTTCGCCCGGCTGGGCGCCGGCTCCAGCGTGGTGGTGCCGCTGGTCGCCCGCGGGCAGGCGCTCGGGGCCATGGGCCTGTTCGCCCGGGAGGATCGCGGCCCGCTCGGCGCGGCCGAGATCGACACCGCCGTCGAGATCGGCCGCCGCGCCGGGTTGGCGCTGCACCAGGCCCGCCTCTACAGCCAGCAGCGCGACCTCGCCGACGCGCTGCAGCGCAGCATGCTCACCGACCCGCCGCAGCCGGAGCACAGCGAGATCGTCGTCCGCTACGTGCCGGCCGCGGAGGGCGCCGAGATCGGCGGCGACTGGTACGACGCGTTCCTGCAGCGCGGCGGGACGACCGTCCTGGCGATCGGCGACGTGGTCGGGCACGACACCCGCGCCGCCGCGGCCATGGGCCAGGTGCGCGGGCTGCTCCGGGGCATCAGCTACTCCAGCGGCGGCTCACCGGCCGAGGTGCTCGCCGAGCTCGACCGCGCCGTCCAGGGCCTGGCCCTGAACACGATGGCGACGGCGCTGGTGGCGCAGCTGGAACCCGACCCCGACGACGAGGCGGGCCGGATGCGGCTGCGCTGGGCGAACGCCGGCCACCCGCCACCGGTCCTGCTGGCCTCCGACGGCAGCGTGGTGCTGCTCGACGGCAAGCAGGCCGACCTGCTGCTGGGCGTGGCCCCGGAGACCGTCCGCGAGGACCACGTGGCCGTGCTGGCACCCGGGTCGACGGTGCTGCTGCACACCGACGGGCTGGTGGAGCGGCGCGACCGCGACATCGACGCCGGCACCGAGCAGCTGCTGCAGGTGCTGGGCCAGTGCGCCGGCCTGCCGCTCGGCGAGCTGTGCGACCGCGTGCTGGACCAGATGTTCCTGCCCGGCGCGGAGGACGACGTCGCGATCCTCGCCGTCCGCCTCCACCCGGAGGGCTGAGGGCTCAGCCCCGGCGGCGGAACAGCGCCGATCCCGGGCGGCGCCGGGGCGTGCCGTGCTCCCGACGGCGGACGAGGCGCCCGCGGGCCCGCTGCGGGAGGTCGACCGCGACCGGCGCCTCCCAGCCGCGCCACACCGAGAGCACCCGCAGCGTCGCCACCAGCACGATGACGGCGGCGGCCACGGGCAGCGGGGCCAGCCCGACCGGCCCGGCGAGCACCGCCAGCAGCGAGGCGCCGATCATCGCGGCGACGGCGTTGTACGGGCCCGGCTGGACGATGTCGGCCCGCTGCGCGAGGAGCACGTCGCGGATGACCGCCCCGCCGACCGCCGTCGCCGTCCCGATGAACACGACCGACGCGGCGGGCAGGCCGGCGATCTGCGCCTTCTGGGCGCCGATGACGGTGAAGAAGCCCAGCGTGACGGCGTCGAGGACGACCAGCAGCCCGGTGAGCCGGGACAGCCAGCCGGAGAAGAAGAACGTGACCGCGGCGGCGATGGAGACCGTCGGCAGGTAGGCCGGGTTGGTCATGGCCACGGGCGGGAGGTCGCCGAGCAGGACGTCGCGGATCAGCCCGCCGCCGAGGCCGCCGCTGACCGCCAGCAGCAGCACCCCGGAGACGGCGAACCCCTCACGGGCGGCCAGGAGACCGCCGGTGAGGGCGCCGATGACGATCGCCGTGAGGTCGACGGCGGCCGGTACGCGCAGCGCTTCGGCCGCCGCCAGGATCTCCACGACGGGTCATCCTCCCAGGCGAGGCCCTCGTCGCCGCCCCTCGCCGCCGCGCGGCTACTGGCCCGGCGGGACGTCCACGGCGGTCGCGGTGCCCTCGACGTTGCCCGCCCGCCCGTCCTCGCCGTTGATGCGGCGCAGCTCGGCGTCGCGCGCGGCCATCGCCTCCTGGCGGTCGGCCTCCTCGAGGAGGATCTCCGCGGCCTTCCAGTCCTCCGGGATGGCGAAGCCGTCGACCAGCGTGATCATGTGCGGCCGCAGCTCGGCGAGCAGCTGGTTCACCGTCGAGGTGAGCGTCTTGGCGCGGGCCGGGGTGAGCTGGCCGTGCTCCATGAACCACGCCTTGTCGGCCTCGAGGGTCGAGAGCGCGTACAGGTCGCAGAGCTTGTCGAGCAGCTCCTTGCCCGCCGCGTCCTCGGTGCGGTCGACGCCGGCGATGAACGCCTCGAGCACGATCCGCTCGATGTGCGTCTGCGCCGACTTCAGCACGTGGTCCTGGACCGAGTTGAACATGTCGAACGGCGCCATGCCCTCGGTCGTCGAGTTCTTCCGCAGCCGGCGGATCGCGCCCTCGAGGCTGTGCTTCTCGCGGAACTCGAACATCTTGATCTGCCAGCCGCGCTCCAGCATCGGCGTCTCGTCGTCCCGGCCGGGGACGGCGTCGACGAGCCGCTGGATGAGGGCGCGCGCCGCCGTCCGCTCCAGGACGGTCTCCCGGACCATGTCGGCGACGAAGCCGACCCGGCCCCAGCCGTCCAGGGAGCCGAAGTTGTCCCGGTAGCCGGTCAGCAGGCCCTTGGCCACGAGCTGCAGCAGGACGGTGTTGTCGCCCTCGAACGTGGTGAACACGTCGGTGTCGGCCTTGAGGTGCGGCAGGCGGTTCTCCTGCAGGTAGCCGGCACCTCCGCACGCCTCGCGGCACATCTGGATGGTGGCCGTGGCGTGCGCCGTCTGGGCCACCTTGAGCCCGGCGGCGCGGGACTCCAGCTCCCGCTGCGCCTGCTCGTCGATCTCCTGGCCGTGCACGTGCACCGCCGTCTGGACGTCGTGCATGGTCGAGACCAGCTCGCCCTGCGCGAAGTGCAGCGCGTAGGTCTTCGCGAGGGCGGGGAGCAGCTTGCGCTGGTGCACGAGGTAGTCGTTGATGACGATCTCGCGGTCCTCGCCCGGGGCGGCGAACTGGCGGCGCACGTCGCCGTACCGGACGGCGATGTCGAGGGCCATCTTGGTGGCCGAGGCCGCCGAGCCACCGACGCTCACCCGGCCGCGCACCAGCGTGCCCAGCGTGGTGAAGAAGCGGCGGGTCTCGTTGTCGATGCTCGAGGTGTAGGTGCCGTCCTCGGCGACCTGGCCGTAGCGGTCCAGCAGCATGTCGAGGGGGACCTGCACGTGGTCGAAGGACAGCCGGCCGTTGTCCACGCCGGGCAGCCCCGCCTTCGGTCCGTCGTCGCCGATTGTGACGCCGGGCATGGGGTTGCCCTGCTCGTCGCGGATCGGGACCAGCCAGGCGTGCACGCCGTGGTTCTTCCCCTGCGTGATCAGCTGCGCGAAGACGACGGCCATGCGGCCGTCCTTGGCCGCGTTGCCGATGTAGTCCTTGCGGGCGGCCTGGTGCGGGGTGTTCAGGTCGAAGCACTGCGTCTCGGGGTCGTACGTGCACGTCGTGCGCAGCTGCTGGACGTCGGACCCGTGGCCGGTCTCGGTCATCGCGAAGCAGCCGGGCAGGTCGAAGGTCATCGCGTCGCGCAGGTACCTGTCGTGCTGCCGCTGGGTGCCCAGCAGCTGCATGGCCCCGCCGAACAGACCCCACTGGACGCCGGCCTTCACCATGAGCGAGAGGTCGACGAAGGCGAGCATCTCGATCGAGGTGACCGAGGCGCCCATGTCGTCCTCGCCGCCGTACTGCTTGGGGAAGCCGTAGCCCACGCGGCCGGAGTCGGCCAGCGTCTTGGCGGCGCGGGTGACCCGCTCGCGGGCCTCCTGCATGGTCTCGCCGTAGGTCGGGAGGAAGTCGGGGTCGTGCAGGTTCTCGCGGGCGTCGCGCCGGATGTGCGCCCATCGGCCGTCCAGGGTCTCCTGGAGCACCTTCGGGTCGACCGACGCGGGCAGGGTGCTGGTCACTGTTCCTCCTTGGTGCGGCTGCGGGGAGTCCCGGTTGAGGGGTGCTGGTTCTCGGGGTGCTGGGTGACGACGCCGGACACTCCGGCCCAGGCGAGATCGGTCAGGTGTGCGGCGAGCTCGGTGCGGAGCATGGAGCGCCCGGAGCGAAGCCACCAGTCGGCGGCCGAGCGGACCAGGCCGACGACGCCGTGTCCCCACGCCCCCGCGGCGGCCGGGTCGCGGCCGGCCCGCTCCAGGGCGACGGCCATGAGCCGCGCCGCCTGGTCGCCGACGAGGTCGGCGAGGGTGCCGGCCGGATCGACGTCGTCGCCCCCGGGCTGGGGGGTGACGACGAAGCGGTAGACCTCCGGGTCGGCCTCGAGGAAGGCCAGGTAGGTCTCGATCGCCGCAGCGGTCCTCTCGCGCGGTTGGTCGCTGCTGTCCATCGCCTCGCGCAGGCGCGGGAGGAGCTGGGCGGCGACCCGGCCGCAGACGGCCACGTGCAGGTCCGACCGGTCGGTGAAGTGCCGGTAGACGACGGTCTTGCTGGTGCCGGCCTCGGCCGCGATCTCCTCCATGCCCACGCCCGAGCCGTGCCGGCTGACCGCGGACAGGGCCGCCTCGACCAGCTGCTCGCGGCGGGCGCGACGGTGCTCGTCCCAGCGTGAGTTCCGCCGATCGCGGGTACCGGCGGCCCTCGAGTCGCGCCGGTCGTCGACCTGCGCGATCTTGTCGTGCGGGGCACCGACCTGCGACGTACGTCTCACCGCCTCGGCTTTCATGTGACCCACAGTACCGCGTACTCTCGGTACCGGCCAACCCCACCGAACTCGGAGGACCTCATGGCGAGCAACTCGAAGCCGGCGACCCGCAAGGCCGCGATCGTCGGCGGGAACCGGATCCCGTTCGCGCGGTCCAACTCCACGTACGCGCAGGCGTCCAACCAGGACATGCTGACCGCGACCATCGACGGGCTCGTCGCCCGCTTCGGTCTGCAGGGCGCGCAGGTGGGCGAGGTCGTCGCCGGCGCCGTGCTCAAGCACGCCCGCGACTTCAACCTCACCCGCGAGGCGGTGCTGGGCTCCAAGCTCGACGCGAGCACCCCGGCCTACGACGTCCAGCAGGCGTGCGGGACCGGCCTGGAGGCCGCGATCCTGGTCGCCAACAAGATCGCCCTCGGGCAGATCGAGTCCGGCATCGCCGGTGGTGTGGACACCACGTCCGACGCCCCGCTCGCCGTCGGCGACGACCTGCGCCGCATCCTCATCTCGCTCAACAGCGCCAAGACGATGCAGGACCGGCTCAAGGCGATCGCGAAGATCCGCCCGGGCATGATCGCCCCGGAGATCCCGCGCAACGCCGAGCCCCGCACCGGCCTGGCCATGGGCGAGCACGCCCAGCTCACCGCCCACGAGTGGGAGATCGGCCGCGAGGAGCAGGACGAGCTCACCGTCCGCTCGCACCAGAACATGGCCGCCGCCTACGACGCAGGCTTCTTCGACGACCTGGTGACGCCGTTCCTCGGCCTGACCCGGGACCAGAACCTGCGCCCGGACTCCTCGCTGGAGAAGCTGGCCAAGCTCAAGCCGGTCTTCGACAAGGCCCTCCCCGAGGGTGCCGAGGGCACGATGACCGCCGGCAACTCCACGCCCCTGACCGACGGCGCCTCGGCGGTGCTGCTGGCCTCCGACGAGTGGGCCGCCGAGCAGGGCCTGCCGGTGCTCGCCCACCTCGTCGACGCGCAGACCGCCGCCGTCGACTACGTGCACGGCGGCGAGGGCCTGCTCATGGCGCCGGTGTACGCGGTGCCGCGGATGCTGGCGCGCAACGGCCTGACCCTGCAGGACTTCGACTTCTACGAGATCCACGAGGCGTTCGCCTCCACGGTGCTCGCGACGATGAAGGCCTGGGAGGACCCGGCGTACTGCAAGGAGAAGCTGGGCCTCGACGCCCCGCTCGGCTCGATCGACCGGTCGAAGCTCAACGTGCACGGCTCGTCGCTCGCCGCCGGGCACCCGTTCGCCGCGACCGGTGGCCGGATCGTGGCCTCGCTGGCCAAGACCCTGCACGCCGCGGGCCCGGGCAAGCGCGGCCTCATCTCCATCTGCGCCGCCGGCGGCCAGGGCGTCGTCGCCATCCTCGAGTCCTGATCCGCCCCCGAGGGGCCAAAATGGCCATTTCGGCCCCTCGGACGGCACCCCGATCGAAGGGAACAGCTCCCCGTGGCTGACTGGTACACGAACTTCGCGAACTCCGGCTTCGGCACCACGCTCGTCAAGCAGCTGGGCCTCCCGCGCCCGGCCGTGCTGCGCCGCTACGAGCCCGGTGAGCCGCTGCTCCCGGGCCCGGTGGTCATCGGCTCGGCCGGCGCCGGCCGCCTGCGCGACACCGTCGCCGCCGTCCTCAAGGACGCCGGTGCGACCGTCGTGTCGCCGGTGGCGGCCGACGGCTCGACCGACGGCGAGAAGCTCGGCGCCGTCGTCCTCGACGCCACGGGCCTCACCTCGCCCGGTGACCTGGCCAGCGCGCACGACTTCCTGGCCCCGGCGATCAAGCGGCTGCGCCCCAGCGGCCGGGTGCTGATCCTGGCCGACCCGCCGCAGGCCACCGACTCCCCGGCCGAGGCCGCGGCGCGCCAGGCCATCGACGGACTGGTCCGTTCCATCGGCAAGGAGCTGCTCAACGGCTCCACGGCCAACGCCGTGTACGTGCCCGAGGGCGCCGAGACCTCCGTCGCGAGCCCGCTGAAGTTCTTCCTGTCCGGCCGCTCGGCCTACGTCGACGGGCAGCTGCTCACGCTGTCGCCGGCCGACGTGCCCACCGGTGAGGACGCCGAGAAGCCACTGGCCGGCAAGGTCGCGGTCGTGACCGGCGCCGCGCGCGGCATCGGTGCCTCCATCGCGAAGGTCATGGCCCGCGACGGCGCCCACGTCGTCGCCGTCGACATCCCGGCCGCCGGTGACAGCCTGGCGCAGGTCGCCAACGAGATCGGCGGGACCGCGCTCCAGCTCGACATCACCGCCGCGGACGCCCCGCAGCGGCTGGTCGAGCACCTGCGCGAGCGGCACGGCGGCGTGGACGTCGTCGTGCACAACGCCGGCATCACCCGCGACAAGCTGCTGGTCAACATGGACGCCGCCCGCTGGAACACGGTCATGGCGGTCAACCTGCAGGCTCAGCTCGACATCACCCAGGCCCTGCTCGACGACGGCGACGTGCTCAAGGACGGCGCCCGCATCGTCTGCGTCTCCTCGCAGTCGGGCATCGCCGGCAACCGCGGTCAGACCAACTACGCGGCGTCCAAGGCCGGCGTCATCGGCATGGTGCGCGCCTGGGCGCCGCAGTTCGCCGAGCGCAAGGCGACGATCAACGCCGTCGCGCCGGGCTTCATCATCACCGAGATGACGGCGAAGATGCCGGTGGGCACCCGCGAGATCGGCTCGCGCATCAACTCGCTGCAGCAGGGCGGTCTGCCGGTCGACGTCGCCGAGACGATCGCCTGGCTGTCGCAGCCCGGCAGCGCCGGCGTGAACGGCCAGACCGTGCGGGTGTGCGGCCAGTCGATGCTGGGCGCCTGACGTGGCGACGACGGTCCTGGACGCGCCGCCGAACATGGCGGCGCTGTTCGCGAAGGCCGCGCTCACCGCGCGCGGCCGCGGCGGCGACCTGCCGGACACCCGGCTGGCCCGCACCGGCGTGACCGTGGACCCGGCGAACCTGGCCGGCTACGCCCGGGTGTGCCGGTTCCCGCTGGGGAACGCGCTGCCGGCGACGTACCCGCACATGCTCACGTTCCCGCTGCAGATGGCGCTGATGAGCGACCGCGCGTTCCCGCTGGCCCTCCCCGGGCTGGTGCACGTGCGCAACCGCATCGACGTCGTCCGGCCGGTCGCCGCGACCGAGAGCCTCGACCTCGAGGTGTGGGCGGAGCGGTTCGCCACCCACCGCAGCGGCGCGACCGTCGACCTCTGCGCCTCGGTCTCGGCCGGGGGAGGCGAGGTGTGGCGGAGTCGGTCCACCTACCTGGCGCGTAGCGCGAAGGCGCCGGCGGGCGCACCGGATTCCGATGTGACGGTGGAGGTCGGCGAGCTGGGCTCCCCGGTGGCCACTTGGCGGATCCCCGACGACGCCGGTCGCCGCTACGCCGCGGTCTCCGGTGACGTGAACCCGATCCACCTGTCCGGCCTCACGGCGAAGGCGTTCGGCTTCAAGCGGGCGATCGCGCACGGCATGTGGGTCAAGGCCCGCGTGCTCGCGGCGGTGGGCAACCGGCTGCCGGAGGCGTTCACCGTCGACGTCGGGTTCCGCAAGCCGCTGTTCCTGCCCTCGACCGTGACCCTGTCGACGGCGGCGACCGGCGGCGGGTGGGACGCTGCTGTGCGCAACGCGAAGAGCGGCACCGAGCACGTCGTCGCCACCGTCCGCCCCAGCTGACCGGAGAACCCGCATGCCCGTCTCGTTCGACCTCACCGAGGACCAGCTGGAGCTGCAGAAGTGGGTGCACGAGTTCGCGGCGAACGTCGTCCGCCCGGCCGCGCACGAGTACGACGAGCGGGAGGACTTCCCGTGGCCGGTGCTGCAGGAGGCCGCCAAGATCGGGCTCTACTCGCTGGACTTCTTCGCCACCCAGTGGTTCGACGAGTCCGGGCTCGGCATCCCGATCACCATGGAGGAGCTCTTCTGGGGTGACGCCGGGATCGGCCTGGCGATCGTCGGCACCACGCTGGCCGCGGCGAGCGTGCGCGCCAACGGCACCGACGAGCAGGTCGGTCAGTGGATCCCGGCGATGTTCGGCACCGAGTCCGAGCCCAAGGTCGCCGCGTTCTGCTCGTCCGAGCCCGACGCCGGCTCCGACGTCGGTGCGATGCGCACCCGCGCGGTCTACGACGAGAAGACCGACGAGTGGGTGCTCAACGGCGCCAAGACCTGGGCCACCAACGGCGGCATCGCCGACATCCACGTGGTCAACGCCGTCGTCGACCCGGAGCTCAAGGCCCGCGGGCACGCCAGCTTCGTGATCCCGCCGGGCACGAAGGGCATCGCGCAGGGGCAGAAGTTCCTCAAGCACGGCATCCGCGCCTCGCACACGGCCGAGGTCGTGCTCGAGGACTGCCGCATCCCCGGCGATTGCCTGCTCGGCGGCAAGGAGAAGCTCGAGCAGCGGCTGGCGCGCGCCCGCGAGGGGCAGAAGAGCGGCCGCACCCAGCCGTCGATGGCCACCTTCGAGCGCACGCGTCCGGCGGTCGGCGCCCAGGCGGTCGGCGTCGCCCGGGCCGCCTACGACTACGCGCTGGAGTACGCGAAGACCCGCGTCCAGTTCGGCCGCCCGATCATCGAGAACCAGTCGATCGCGTTCATGCTCGCCGACATGAAGACGTCGATCGACGCCGCCCGGCTGCTGGTGTGGCGCGCGGCGTGGATGGCGCGGGTCGGCCAGCAGTTCACCGCCGCCGAGGGTTCGATGTCCAAGCTGGTCGCTGGCGAGACCGCGGTGCGGGTCACCGAGAAGGCCATGCAGATCCTGGGCGGGAACGGCTACACCCGCGAGTACCCGGTCGAGCGCATGGCGCGCGACGCGAAGATCTACACGATCTTCGAGGGGACGTCGGAGATCCAGCGGCTGGTCATCGCGCGCACGATCTCCGGCGTGCACGTCCGCTGATCCGCGACCGCGCAACGACGCTGTCGCCCACCGGGCGCCGCCTCGCCTAGCATCGGGCCCGGCCGGATCCGACCTGGCCGCCAGGAGACGACCCGGGGGAGCGGCATGGGGGACCCGGACGGGTATCCGGACCAGGACCGGACGGAGCACCGGGAACGCGTACCCGAGCTGGTCGGGGCGTCGCGGCCGGCGGTGGCCCCGCGCCCCACGGGCGCGCACCGCGCGCCCGACGAGCCCGACGAGGAGCCGGCCGCGGCGCCGCCCGCCCGCGAGCCGTTGTGGCGCGGCGTCGTCCGCGGGACCGGCGAGCTGCTGATCACCGCCGGCCTCGTGCTGCTGCTGTTCGTCGTCTACGAGCTGTACGTCACCGACTACCTCACCGGTCAGCGGCAGGACGAGCTCACCCAGGAGCTGCGCGAGGAGTGGGCGCAGCCGCCGGCCCCCGGTGAGGCCCCGCAGCTGCGCCAGGTCGAGATCGGCGACGCGTTCGGCGTGCTGCGGATCCCCCGGCTCGGCGAGGACTACGCGCGGGTGATCCTCGAGGGGACCAGCGAGACCGAGCTGTCGCAGGGCCCCGGCCACTACGAGGGGACGGCGATGCCCGGCGAGCCCGGGAACGTGGCGCTGGCCGGCCACCGCGTCGGCAAGGGCTCGCCCTTCCTGGAGCTCGACGCGATGCAGCCCGGCGACCCGATCGTCGTGGAGACCGCCGACAGCTGGTTCGTCTACCGGGTGCTCGGCGACCCGGCCACCGGCGACCTGGACGCCGACCCCAGCGGCATCCCCGGGCTGCAGATCGTCCGGCCCACCGACATCGACGTCATCGCGCCGACCCCGAACCAGGCGGCCTCCGCGCCGACCGGGTCCTACCTGACCCTGACCACCTGCCACCCGCGGTTCTCCGCCCGGGAGCGGCTGATCATCCACGCCCGGCTCGAGGGCACGGCGCTGGCCAAGGCCGAGCTGCCCGACGGCCCGCCGGCGCTGTTCGAGGGCTGAGAGGAGCACACGTGTACGGCTGGATCTGGCGGCACCTGCCCGGGTCGACCGGGCTCAAGGCGCTGCAGGCGCTGGTGCTGGTCGCGGCGGTCTGCGCGCTGCTGCTCTTCGTCGTGTTCCCGTGGGTGGAGCCGCACCTGCCCTTCAACGACGTCACCGTCGACTGAGCCGACCCCGTCAGACGGCGGGGCCCACCAGGCGGGGCCGGGCCGCGGCGAGGCCCACGACCAGCTGCGCGGCGACGACGACCAGCAGCAGCACCAGGCCGGGTTCCCAGCCGCCGGTCGCCTCGTGCAGCAGTCCCACGCCCAGCGGCCCGGTCGCGGCCAGCAGGTAGCCGACGCTCTGCGCCGACGCCGAGAGCCGCCCGGTCTGCCCGACGTCCCGGGTGCGCTTCAGGATCATGGTCATCGCCAGCGGGAACGACACCCCGGTGCCCAGCCCGTAGAGGAACGCCCACAGCAGCGGTGCCGCCGCCGGGGCGAGCAGCAGGCCCGCGAGCCCGACGAGCACCGGCAGCGTGCCCACCAGCACCCAGGCGCGCTGGCCGGGGCGGCGGGCCGCCAGCGGGGGGACGACGAGCGACGCCGGCAGCCCCAGCGCGGTGGCCAGCGCCAGGATCCCGCCGGCCGCCACCGCCGAGGTGCCGGACTGCGCCTCGAGGATCTCGGCCAGCCAGGTCAGCATCGCGTAGAACGCCAGCGACTGGAACCCGAAGAACAGCGTGACCGCCAGCGCCACGCGGTCGCGGAGCACGGCGGTGCGGGCGCCGCTGGGCGCGGCCGGCGGGCGGGGGACGTCGCGTCGCGCCCGGGCCAGCGCGGCCATGGCGACCAGGGCGGCGACCACGAGCACTCCCCACAGGACCAGGCCGGCGACGGCGCTGCCCGCGACGTCGGCCAGCGGCTGGGCGAGGCCGGCGCCGATGCTCGCCGAGGCGGCCATCGAGGCGACGACCATGCCCAGCACGAGGGCGCTGCGGTCGCCGTAGTCCGCGCGGGCGGCGGCGGGCAGCAGCACGTTGGCGATGGCGATCCCGCTGGTGAGCAGCACCGTGCCCGCGTAGAGCCCGGGCGCCCCGGCCAGGCGCAGCAGCACGCCCACTGCGATCACGACGACGCCGACGAGCACCGCCCGGTGCACCCCCAGCCGGCTGGCCAGCGCCGGCGCGAACGGCGACACCAGACCGAAGCAGACCAGCGGCAGCGCGGTGACGACGGCCAGCGCACCGGTGGACAGCGACAGCTCGTCGCCCAGCTCGCCGAGCAGCGGACCGACGGCGGCGAACGGCGCGCGCAGGCAGAGCGCGACCAGCACCAGGACGACGGCGGGCAGGACGAGGAACCGGCTCCGGCGACGGCGATCGGTGGCGGCGTCCTCGTGCTGTGTCCCGGCCCCCGTCATGGCTCCATGCTCACCCCCGGCCCGGGATGCGGCACCGGCGGGTCGGCAACAGAGCGTTCGCGCAGATGGAGAGGAAGTTCGCACTTCAGGACTGCGCCCTACGTGTCGATCATCCGGTCGAGTGAGGAACCGGGCGGTCCGCCCGGGGCATCTGGTCGACAGGAAGAGACCATGGCAGGGAAGTCCGTTGTGGCCGTCGGGGCCCACCCCGACGACATCGAGCTGGGGTGCGGCGCGACGCTGCTCGCGCACGCCGCCGCCGGTGACCGCGTCACCATGCTGGTGATGACCGGCGGGGAGAGCGGCCCCGGTACGGCCAACCGGCACCTCGAGCAGCGCTCCGCCGCCGCCGTGCTCGGCGCGGGCCTGCGCTGGGGCGGGCTGGTCGACTGCCGGATGACCGCCGACAGCGGCACGGTGCAGGTCATCGAGCAGGTCCTCGCCGAGACCTCGGCCGACCTGGTCTACGTGCACGCTCCCGAGGACAGCCACCAGGACCACCGGGCCGCCGCCGCGGCCACCCTCTCCGCGGCCCGCCGGCTCGCCCGCGTCCTGCACTACCAGAGCCCCTCCACCCTCACCTTCACCCCGACCGTGTTCGTCGACGTCACCGCCCACCTGTCGGGCAAGCTCGCGGCGCTGGCGGCCCACTCCTCGCAGGTCGAGAACTCGCCGATGGTCGAGCCCGACGCGGTGCAGGCCTCCGCCCGCCACTGGGGCGCCCAGGCCCGGATCGGCTACGCCGAGGCCTTCCAGCCCACCCGCATGGTCCTCGACCTCGCCCCGGCGGCTCCGGTCGCCGACCGCCGGCGCTCGTCCACCCGCATCGTCCCGGCGCCCCACCGCACGGCGGCTGCCGCGCGATGAGCCCCGTCCCGGCGGTCGTCCCCGACGGCCGTGCCCCCGCTGCCCCGCTCGCCGGCTCCGTGCCGGCGAGCGGGTCGGCGCACGGTGCACGGCCCGACGGGCGACGGCTGGTGCTGGTCGGCTACGTCGTCGCGCTCGTCGCGGCGATCGTCGCCTTCGGGACCGACCCGGTGTTCGGCGTCATCGCCGGCGCCCTGAACGTCGTCTTCGCCGTCTTCTTCTTCCGGCACCTGGCGTTCGCCGTCGCGGCCGCGCGCTGGGCCGAGGCCGACCTGCTGGCCCCCGACGTGGACCTGGACGGGTACACGCCCGAGGTCGCGGTCTTCGTCGGCTGCAAGAACGAGGAACTCGTCGTCGACGGGATGATCACCGCCCTCCTCGGGCTCGAGTACCCGCCGGACAAGCTGACCCTCGTCGTCGTCAACGACGGATCCGACGACGGCACCGGGGCGCGGCTGGACGCCCGGGCCGCCCTCGAGCCGCGGCTCCGCGTGCTGCACCGGGCCCCGAACTCCGGCGGCGGCAAGTCCGGCGCGCTCAACGACGCCCTGGCCACCGTCGACGCCGAGATCGTCCTCGTCTTCGACGCCGACCACGAGCCCGACCCCAACGCGCTGCGCCGCCTGGTCCGGCACTTCCGCGACCCCTCGGTGGGCGCCGTCATGGGCCGCTGCGTGATCCGCAACGGCCAGGAGTCGACGATGGCCACCACGGTCTTCGTCGACTTCCTGTCCGGTTACCTGGTCAACGAGTACGGCCGGCAGGCGCTGTTCGAGCTGCCCGCCTACGGCGGCGCCAACTGCGCCGTCCGGATGACGACGCTGCGGGCGCTGGGCGGCTGGAACACCGAGACGGTCACCGAGGACACCGACCTCACGCTGCGGGTGCTGCTCTCCGGGCAGCGGGTCCGCTACGACGTCTCGGCGATCGACTACGAGGAGGCGGTGGTCACCGCCCAGCGCTTCTGGACGCAGCGCTACCGCTGGGCCCGCGGCCACCAGAAGTGCTTCCGCGACTACACGTGGTCCATGCTCCGCTCGCCCCACCTCACGGTGGTGGAGAAGGCGGAGTCGCTGCTGTTCCTGCTCGGCTACCACGTGCCGGTGCTCAGCGGGATCGGCGTGCTGCTCACCGTCCTGCGGGCGTTCGGCGTCGGCGACGAGCCGATCATCGGCCTGCTGCCGCTGTCGATGCTGCTGTTCGTCGGTCCGCTGGCCGAACTCACCGTCGGCCTGCTCGTGGGCCGGGTCGAGCGGCGGGCCGCCTGGTCGCTGCTGGGCTTCATCCCGGCGTTCGCGCTGTCCATCTGGATCACCACCCGCGCCTACCTCGACGGCATGCTCGGGCGGCAGTACACCTGGGTGAAGACGACCCGGTCCGGCGGCACCTCCACGGTGGCGCCGTCCCCGGCGGGTGGGCAGGCATGAGCGCCTCCTCGTCGCTGCCCCGCTCGATCCGCGGCCGCGTCGTCGTGCGCGGTGGCGCCCGGCGCCGCGTGACCGTGCTGGTCGAGCTGTGCATCACCGTCGCCATCTGCCTGCTGGGCTACACCTTCGGCGCGACCTGGTTCAAGGAGCACGAGGCCCGCTGGACCGTCGCGATCCTGCACTTCTTCGGCGAGGACCGGGTCTCCGACGTCTTCCCGGGCCACATCCTGATGTTCCGGGACGGCGAGGTGCTCGACGGCGAGGTGACGACGTCCTGCTCGTCGATCCTCACCGTCATCGGCCTCACCGCGCTGACCTTCGCGGTGCTGCGCCGGCGGCGCTGGCACGCGGTGCTCGGGCTGGCCATCGGCCTGGTCTCCGTGGTGGTCGCCAACGACCTCCGGCTGGTCGCCTCGGCGCTGGCCGGCGTGCACTGGGGCCAGCCGGCCATGGTGCTGTTCCACGACTGGGTCGGCACGGTGTGGACTCTCGCCGCCACCCTGGGCGGCTTCCTCGTGATGGTCCACTTCACGCTGCCGATCGCCGAGCGCGCGGAGCAGGACGTCGCCGGGCGGCACACCGCCGGGCGGCCGACGACCTGGGCGCGCCCGGGCCTGGGCTACCGCGTCGAGGACGTCGAGCCGTCGACCGGCGGCCGGCGGGCCTCGCTGACCGGCTACCTGCACCGCTACGTGCTGCCCCGGTGGGTGTCCCGCCGCCTGGCCGCCCGCCGCGAGGCCGGCCGGATCGACTACCGCATCGGGCACCAGCCGCCGCAGCAGCGGATCGAGACCGTGCGCGCGCTGGTGGCCGACGGCCTCGGCGCGCACATCGCGTCGCTGCTGGCGATCGCCACGTACGAGGAGGACCTCGACGTGCTGGACGCCCTCGCCGACGCGATCGCCGCGCGCCAGTGGGAACCGGTGACGAACGACCGCATCGCCGCCGTGCGGCTGTGGGCCCGTGGCTGGCTGTCCGCCCGCCGGACCGGTGCCCCGACCCCGACCCCGATCCCGGTCCCGAAGCCGGCCCTGGTCCCGGTGCCGGCCCCCGTTCCGGTCCCTGCTCCGGTCCCGGTGCCGATCGACGACGTGTTCGACGACCTGATCGACGACGAGTTCGACGACGTGATCGACGTGGTCGACGACGACATCGTCTTCCGGGCCGCCGGCCCCCCGCCGCCGGTGCCGGCCCCGGCGCGCTCTCCGGAGCCCGCCCCGCCGGCCCGGCTCCCGCACCCCCGAAGCTTCGCCCGACCCCCGCTCCACCCGGAGGACCCCCGATGACCCGCCCGCCGCTCCCCTCGCCGCGCAACCCGCTCGACGTGCAGCTGTCCTCGCCCGACCTGTGGGCCGAGGTCCCCGCTCCCGCTCCCGCCCCGGCTCCTCTGCCGGCCCGGGCGACGGTGCTGGTCACCGGAGCCGGTGGGCCGGCCGGGATCTCCGTCGTCCGCCGGCTGGTGGCCCTCGGGCACCGGGTCGTGGCCGCCGACGCCGATCCGACCGCCGCGGGCGGCGCGCTCGCCTCGGTGGCCGTGACCCTGCCGCCGGGCGACCACCCCCGCTTCCTCGACGCGCTGCTCGGTGCCGTCGCGGTCTACGGCGTGGACGCGCTCATCGGCACCGTCGCCGAGGAGCTGCCCACGCTCACCGCCGGCGTCGACCGGCTGACCGCGGCCGGGGTGGCCACCTGGCTGCCCGACCTCGCCGCGGTCGACCTGTGCTGCGACAAGGGCGCCTTCGCCGAGCGCATGGACCAGGCCGGGGTGCCCTCCCCGCCGACGGCGACGACCGCCGAGGGCGCCGGCTCCCTGCCCGGGCCGTGGATCGTCAAGCCCAACTCGGGGCGCGGCAGCCGCGGGCTGCAGCTGCTCGACGACCGCGACGCCGTCGTCGCCGCCCTGTCGGCCGATCCGGGGCTCATCGCCCAGACGCGGCTGAGCGGGCGCGAGTTCACCGCCGACGCGCTCGTGGACCGCGACGGCCGCCTGCTCACCGTCGTCCCCCGCTGGCGGGACGAGACCAAGGCCGGCATCTCGGTCAAGGGCACCACCTTCGCCTCCCCGGCCGTCACCGACCTGGTGTCCGACGCGCTGGCCGCGGTGGGCCTGACCGGCCCGGCCAACGTGCAGGGCTTCGTCGCCGACGACGGGACCGCCACGGTCGTGGAGATCAACCCGCGGTTCTCCGGTGGCCTGCCGCTCACGCTGGCGGCCGGCGCCGACGTCGTCTCGGCCTACCTGTCCGGCATCCGCGACCCGCAGGCGGAGCTGCCGTTCCTCTGGTTCACCCCGGGTGTGCGGATGAGCCGCTACTTCGCCGAGACGTACACGGCCGCCGACGGAACGCCCGTCGCCGACCCGTGCGCGCCCGCCGCGGTCCAGGTCGAGGTGCCGGCATGACCCGCCGCCGGCACGTGCTGGTGCCCTTCGGCACCCGCCCCGAGGTCGTGAAGCTCGCCCCGGTCGTCCATGCCCTGACCGCCGCCGGTCACGAGGTGGCCGTCGTCGACACCGGGCAGCACACCGACCCCGCCCTGAGCTCGGAGCTCCAGGACGCCCTCGGGCTCGCCCCCACCCTGCGGTTCTCGCTGCCGACCGAGCAGCCCGCCCGCACCGGCGCCCTGCACGCCGACGCGGCCGCCGCGGTGGCGAAGTTCTCCCCCGACCTCGTGCTCGCCCTCGGCGACACCAACACCGTGCCCGCCTACGCGCTGGCCGCCCGCGGGGCGGGGGTGCCGTTCGGTCACGTCGAGGCCGGGCTGCGCAGCCTCAACCAGCGCAGCATCGAGGAGGTCAACCGCAAGGTGGCCGCCGCCTCGGCGCAGGTGCACTTCGCGCCCACCGCCCGCGCCGCGGCCTTCCTCGCCGCGGAGGGCGTTCCCCAGGAACGCATCTTCGTCGTCGGCAACCCGGTGATCGACACGCTCGTGGCGCGCGGCGTCGCGCCCCGTCCGGTCGCCGACCGCGCCGGCGTCCTGGTCACCGCGCACCGGCCCACCAACGTCGACGACCCGGCCCGCCTGGCCCGGCTGGTCACCGTCGTCCGCGGCCTGGCCGACACGATCGGCCCGGTCACCTTCCCGGTGCACCCGCGCACCGCCCGGCGGCTGGAGGAGACCGGGCTGGCCGCCGACCTGGCGCACCCGGGCGTCACGCTGACGGCGCCGCTGGACTACGACACGCTGCTGGCGACGCTCGCCTCCTCACGGCTGGCGGTCACCGACTCCGGTGGCATCCAGGAGGAGGCCGCCTACCTCGGTGTCCCCGTGGTGGTGCTGCGGGCCTCGACCCCCCGCTGGGAGGGCGTGGAGGCCGGGACGACGACGCTGGCCGGCCTGGCCGACGACGACGCCGCGGCCCGCGTGATGGCCGCCGCGACGGCGCACAGCTCCGCCGCCGGGCAGGAGCGCGCCGCCACGCTGCCGTGCCCCTACGGCGACGGCACGACCGGCGTGCGCATCGCCCAGATCCTGGCCGACGAGCGCACCGACGCCCTGCTCGCGCTCACCGAGCCGGACTTCACCGACGGGCACCTGCCGTGGTGACCCCGGGCTGGGACGGCCCTCCGCCGCTGGGCGTCGTCGTGGACCTCGACGACACGCTCTACCCGCAGGCCGACTACCTCGCCGGGGCCGCGGTCTCGGTGGGCCGGGCCGCCGGCGACCTGGGCCTGGACGGGGACGCCGTCACGAGGGCGCTGGCCGCCTGCCTGGCCACCGGCTCCGACACCGGCGGCACCATCGACCGGGCGCTGCTCGCCGTCGGCGTGCCCGAGGCGGCGCTGCCCGGCCTCGTGCCGCCGCTGGTCGCCGCGTTCACCGGGCACACCCCCGACCGGCTGGACCCGTACCCGGGTGCCGAGGACGCGCTTCGGTCGCTGCTCGCCCACGTGCCGGTCGGCTGCATCACCGACGGCCACCCCACCATCCAGGCGGCCAAGCTCGCCGCGACCGGTCTCTCGCCGCTGCTGCCCGCCGTCGTCATCACCGACGACCTCGGCGGCCGCGCCATGCGCAAGCCGCACCCGGCCGGGCTGACCGTGCTGGCGGAGCGGATGGACGTGCCCGCCGACCGGCTGCTCGTCATCGGCGACCGGCCCGGCAAGGACGTCGCCGTCGCCGCCGCCGTCGGTGCCCGCGCCATCCGGATCCGGCAGGGGGAGTACGCCTCCGCGCCGGACACCCCGCCGGCCTGGGCCGTCGTCGACTCGTTCCCCGAGGCGGCCGAGCTGGCGCTGCGCGTGCTCGCGCCCGCTCACTCCTTCGGGTGAGGTCGGCCGCCGAGGGCTCCAGTCAGGAGCCCAGGGAGCCGATGGCGGTCTCATGGGTGGGTCAGCCACCCCCGATCCGAGGTGTGTGCATGAGGACCAAGACGACCGGCCGCTCCCGAATGCTCGGCGTCCTCGTGGCCGTCTGCGTCGCCGTCGGGCTGTCTGCCGTCCCCGGCGTGGCCGCGGCGGCGCCTGCCCAGGTCGCCCCGTTCGTCGACTGCTACCGGGAGAACACCGACGGGACCTACACCGTCGTCTTCGGCTACTCGAACACGTACAAGGCGTCGACGACGATCCGGTACGGGGTGGACAACCGGATCTCCCCTACGGCCTACCAGGGCGCGCAGCCGCAGTCGTTCTCGGTCGGCACGCACCGGGGCGTGTTCTCGCTGACCGTGAAGGCGGCGGACGTGAGCACGTTCCGGTGGGAGCTGGACCGGACCACGCTGACGTACTGGTCGGCGTCCTCGGCGCCGCAGTGCGCGCCGTCGACCCCGCTGCCCCTGCTGGGCAACGGGACCGGGCTGGCGATCGCGCTCGTGGCCGGAGGAGTGTTCGGCGTGCTCTTCGTGCGCCGCATGATCCGCCGGGCCGCCGTCCGCGCCTGATCCCGCCCGACCGAGAGCCCCTCCCCGACCGGGGCGGGGCTCTCGGTCGTCCTCGTGCCCGCCCCGGTCCGAGCGGCGCCGTAGCATGCGCGCAGTGCTGGGAGGGCTCGCATAGCGGCCTAGTGCGGCGGTCTTGAAAACCGCTAAGAGGTGATCCCTCTTCGTGGGTTCGAATCCCACGCCCTCCGCTCCTCGTCCGGGGAGGAGACCGTCCGTCGACGACCCCTCCGCGGGAGCGACGGCGCGCGCGGCCGGGACCGAGCTGCCTACGATCTGTGCGCACGGGGGAGCGGGCTGGGAGGAGCGCCTGTGATCCGGTCCGGCGGCGGCCCGCGCCACGCCGCGCCCGGCGACCGCGGAGACGCGCCGCGGCCGCCCACGACGTCAGGCGGCGCTCGTCGAGCCGCCCACCGTCGCGCCGGGGGCACGCGCCGGCGGACCGTGGCACGGGCCCGCGGCCGGTGGCTGCTCCTCGTCGCCGCCCTGGCCGCGGTCGCCGCCGTCGTCGTGGTCGTGGTCGTGCGGCGCGACGCCGCTCCCGGCGCCGACGGCCCTCCGGACGTCGAGGTCGCCGTCCCCGAGACGCTGATCGCCTGGCTGGACGCCGGTCTGCCCGAGGGCGCGTCCGTCGCGGCCCCTCCCGGACTGCGGGACGACCTCCTCGGGGCGGGAGCCGATGCCGCCCTGCTGCGGGACCCGGTGCCGGAGGCCGCAGGGAACTCCGCCACCCCCGCCCTGGTCCTGGCGGAGACCGCGCCCGAGGGCAGCCGGCTGCTCGCGCGCTTCGAGCGGGAGGGGGACGCCCCCCTGCTCCTGGTCGACCCCGCGCCCGTCGAGCCGACGCCGGACCAGCGACGGCAGCGGGAGACCCTCGCCGCCGCGATCCTGACCAACCCGGGCACGCGCACCGGGGGGAACGCCCGCGAGGTGCTGTCCGCGGCCGACGTCGACGCCCGCCTGCTGGCGCTCATCGGCGCGGCGACCGCGCAGCAGGGTCTCGGGCTGGCGGCCTTCCCCCGTCTGCCCGGCGAGGAACCGGGCACCGCGCCCGCCCGCCGGGTCCTCGTGGACGCGTACGGCGGACGCCCAGTGCCGGACGACGACGCCGCGACGCGCCGACTGGTCTCGTGGCTGGACGCGCAGCTGCCTCCCTTCGCCCCCGCAACGGTCGAGGTCAGCGACGAGGGCGTGCTGATCGCGTTCGACTACGCGCCCGGACCCGACGCCGTCGTCGGCGAGGCCACCCGCTGACGGAGCCGTCCTGGACGTGCGGAACCGCCGTTCGACGGGTACTCGTAGTACTCGGTAGCGCACGTCGCGTGCGGCACCGTCGGTTCGCGGGGGTCGGAGAACTCTGGGGGAACACATCGTGCGGACCATCTGTGCCGTCCTCGTCGCGCTGCTCGTGACGCTGACGACGGCGTTGCTCTCCCCGGCGCAGGCCGCGGAGACCGGGCTGCTGCGCCTGGCTCACCTGTCGCCGGACACCCCCGCGGTCGACGTGTACGTCGACTCGGTCGCCGATCCGGGGAACGGGACCGCGCTGCTGACCGTGCCGGGCGTCAACTACGGCACGATCTCCGACTACCAGGCCGTGCCGCCGGGCGTCTACGCGATCAGCATGCGCGAGGCGGGAGCCGCTCCGGACAGCCCGCCGGCGCTGTCGACGACGGTCGAGATCGCCGCCGGCAGCGCGCGCACGGTCGCCGGCGTCGGACCCGCGGCGGACCTCGGCCTGGAGGTCCTGCAGGACGACCTCACCCCGCCGGCCGGCGGACAGGCGCGCGTGCGGGTCGTCGCCGCCGCGGCCACGGCACCGAACCTGGACGCCGTGGCCGGCGACGCGTCACTGGCCACCGACCTGGCTTTCGCCCGGACCGGCGAGTACGCCGCCCTCCCCGCCGGCACCGACCGCTTGACGCTCACCGCGCAGGGCACGTCCACGGAGGTGCCCATCGAGGTGGCCGCCGGCTCGGTGTACAGCCTGTTCGTCCTCGACCGTCCCGGAGGCGGGCTCACCGTCCGCACGGTGCTCGACGCCGCGGGCGCGGGTGCGGTTCCGGTCGGCGGCGTGGAGGCCGGCGCCGGCGGGGCGGCCGGCGGCTCGTCGCCGTCCGGGCTCCCGGTCGCCGCCGCGCTCGGCGCCGGTCTCGTCGGCCTCGTCGCCGTCGGAGTCGGCCGGCGGTCGACGGCCGGCCGGCACAGCCCGTCCGCCTGATCCGGTGCGCCACCGCGCCGGGCGCCGCCGGGCGCCGAGGGGACACGGTCCGCCGAGCCGGCTGCTCGGCGGGCGGGTCGTGCTCGCCGGCGTCGTGGGAGCTGTGCTCGTCCTCGGCCCCGCGGCCCCTCCTCCTCCGTCCCCCGCCGGCCCGGCGGCCGACCAGGGCTCCTCGGTCGTCGCCGAGGCCGGCGCCCTGCGGGCGACCCCGGAACCGGTGCGGGTGCGTGTGCCGCGGATCGACGTCGACAGCACGCTGGACCGGCTGGGGCTGCTGGCCGACGGGTCGTTGGAGACGCCGGCCGACTTCGGGCAGGCCGGCTGGTACGGCGGCGGGCCGGCACCGGGGGACGTCGGCCCGGCGGTGCTGGCCGGACACGTGGACTCCACCGCGGGCCCGGCCGTCTTCTGGCGGCTGCGCGAGGTCGTCGCCGGCGACGAGGTGCTGGTCGACCGCGCGGACGGGTCGACGGCCCGGTTCACGGTGACCCGGGTCGCGCGCCACCCCAAGGACGCGTTCCCCACGGACGAGGTCTACGGCCCGACACCCGACGCGCAACTGCGGCTGATCACCTGCGGTGGTGAGTTCGACAGCTCGCGGCGCAGCTACGAGGACAACGTCGTCGTCTTCGCGCGCTCGGCGTGAGCCCTGACACGCAGCCGGGTCGCGACGACCGGTGGTGTCCTGCAGCCCTGAGGGGCGCGTTTCCGCAGGTCAGCGCCGCCGATGTCGACATGGCGGCGCCCCGGGCGAGGGGTCACCACCGGATCGGGGAGCCCGTCGCAACGATCCGGTGACGGGGCGGTCCGGGGTGGTCCGGAACCGGTCGGTCGGGGCCCCGGGGAGCCGTAACTTCTGCACCACACCGCGGTACTTCCCGCCGCGGTCAGGGCGTCGAGGAGTCTCCCCGTGAGCATGGGCACGTTGCTGTTGTGGCCGACCACCGCACTGCTGGGTTTTCTCCTGTCCACAGCGGTGGTGGTGCTCCTCGGTTCCAGCTCGACCGCCCGGTACGAGTTCGAGCGCAACGGTGCCCGCACCGCCGAGGCCGCGATCGCCCGCAGCATGAGCAACCACCCCGCGGGTCGTCGGGTCGCCGGTGGCACCCCCGCCGGCGGCGGCGCCGAGGCGCAGGCGCGACCGCAGGCGGTCGCCGTGGCCGAGCGCCCGGAGCCCGCTCCGGCCCCGGCCGCCCCGACCTGGTGGCTGGTCGGCGAGAACGCGGAGGTGCTCAGCGGTCCGTTCGACGACCGGCTCGACGCCGACTGGGCGCTGCTGGACTCCGACGTCCCCGCCGTGGCCGTGTTCGGTGCCCGCCGCGCGGACGGGACCGTCGCGCCCCGCCCCACGCCCGAGGACCGGGCCTGGCTGACCGAGCTGGGCGACCAGCTGGACCGGCTGCCCGAGGACTGGGACGCCCTGCTGTCGGACACCGACCCGCTGACGACGCTGGTCGTGGAGATCGCCTCCGCGCTCCTCGAGGCCGGCCTGCCGCTCTACGACGCCGCGCAGGAGACGCCGTCCGGCGGGGTCTGGCTGGCTCCCGACACCAGCAACTGCAGCGTCCTGGTCAGCTGGCGCACGCACTCCCGGATGAGCGCCCAGGGGTCCCGCGGGCCGGAGGCGGAGAGCGCCGTCCTGGAGCTGATGAACGCCACGGTCGCCGACGTGCTCGCCCAGCTCGGCTTCGTGGTGCAGGTGACGGGGCCCGTCGGCTGCTCGATGGTGACGGCGCTGCGCTGACCCGATCGGTCACGACTCGGTCGTGATCTGCGCCGGACCGCTGTTCCGACGTCCGATCCGTGCCGATGGGAGGGGGTGAGGACCATGCACCCGTCGCTGCGAGCGCGCGAGCCGCGCGCCGCCGCGCGCACCGCAGTGATCGTGCTGCTCGTCTGCAGCGCGATGATGGCGCTCGTCGGTGTGCTCGGGCCCAGCGCCGAGGGCGACGCGAGCCGGCCGGTGGTGTGGGCGTGCGTGGTCGGCCTCCTCGTCGTCGCCGGGATCTACTCCCGGGTCCCGCCGCAGCGGCTCGACCGCGCCGGGGGCTTCCTCGGGCTGGCCCTCGTCGGGGTGACGGTGCTCTGCGCGCTGGCCGTGTCGGCGGGCGGCACCTCGACCCGCTCCCAGGCGTTCCTCGTCTTCGTCGTCCTCTACGCGGGGTTCCACCTGCGCACGGCCGGCGCGCTGCTGGTCACGGCCCAGACGGTGGTGGCCGGCGGGATCATGCTGTTCACCAGCTCGAAGGTGGACTCCGCGCTCACCGACTTCGTCTTCTTCGGCACCATGCTGGGCGTCACCGGGATGCTGCTGGCCCGCTCGGCGAACTCCCAGGAGCGGCTCGTCGCGGCGCTCCAGCGGCAGGCCGACGTCGACGCGCTGACCGGGCTGGTCACCCGGCGGGTGCTCGACCAGGCGCTCAGCACGGCCCTGGCCCGCGCCGGCTCCGAGGACGGAACGGCGCTGCTGCTCATGGACGTCGACGAGTTCAAGTCCATCAACGACGTGCACGGGCACCTCGCCGGTGACGACGCCCTGGTCCACCTGGCCCGGATCATCCGGCAGCAGACCCGCGCGGGTGACGCCGTCGTCAGCCGCATGGGCGGGGACGAGATCGCGGTCCTGCTGCAGAGCTGCTCGCGGGAGGACGCCGTGCGCCGCGCCGAGCAGCTCCTGGACGCCGTCCGCGGCGAGCCGCTGGTGCTGCCCGACGGCACGCTCTACGGCCTCTCCATCAGCCTCGGCGTCGCGCACGCCGCGCGCGGGACCGAGGAGCTGCGCACCCTGTACGCCGCGGCCGACGACGCCCTCTACGCCGCCAAGCGCGGGGGGCGCGGCCGGGTCGAGGCCGCGTTCGGCTGAGCTACCGCAGCCGGCGCACCGCCGCGGCCAGCGTGCGCTGGGTGAGCCGGCCGTCGGCCAGCCCCAGCGCGACGACGTCGTCGAACACCCGCTGGTCCTGCCCGGCCCCGCGGACGACGGCGTCCATGAGCACCGGCCACCGGCTCAGCCGCGACGCCGTCGACGAGGAGCGCAGGTGCCGGCCGAGCCGCCGGGCCAGCGCGCGGCGGTAGGCGGCCCCGGCTCCTCCGCCGAGCAGCGCCGCCTGCCCGGCCAGGGCGCCGGAGAGCACCGCGTAGAAGATCCCCTCGCCGGTGAGGGGGTTGATCAGCGACGCCGCATCACCGGCCAGCAGCACCCGCCCGTCGGGCTGACGGGGGACCCCGGTGCTGAGCGGCAGCCGGTGCGCCCGCAGTTCGGCCGGCTCGACCCCGGGCAGCAGCCGGGTCAGGCCCTGGAGCAGGCCGGCGCGGGTGGCGCCGCCCGAGACCAGCTCGCCGTAGCCGACGTTGGCCCGCCCGTCGCCGATCGGGAACGACCACGCGTAGGCCGGCCAGCGCTGCTCGGTGGTGGTGATGACCTGCACGCCCGCCTGGCCCGGCGGCTCGGGCGCGTACCCGCGGATCGCCACCGCGAGCTGGTCGTCCCGGTTGCGCGGCACGCCGAGCGCGCGGCGGACCACCGACTCGGCGCCGTCCGCGCCCACCAGCACCCCTGCGGTGAGGGCGCCGTCGATCTCGACGGCGTCGGGCCGGAAGGTCACGGCACGCACGGTGCGCCGGCGCAGCTCGGCGCCGGCGTCCTGCGCCGCCGTGATCAGCCGGGCATCGAGGACGGCGCGCGGCACGACGTACGAGGGGCGTTCGGTGGCCCGCTCCACGGTGCTCCCGCGGGGCGAGCGCAGCCGCAGCCGCGGAACGGCGGGGTACCCGGCGGTGACGTCGGCGGGATCCACGCCGAGGCCCGCCAGCACGTCGAGCGCGTCGGGCGCGATGCCGTCGCCGCAGACCTTGTCGCGGGGGAAGTCCGCGCGGTCGAGCACCAGCACGCGGGCGCCGGGAGCGGCCTGCCGCACCGCCAGGGCGCACGCCGCCCCGGCCGGCCCACCTCCGACGACGACGACGTCCCAGTGCTCCACGACGGGAACGCTAGGCAGCCGGAGCACTCACTGCCCGACGGGGCGCGGGACGCCGTCCCAGTTCTGGGCCAGCAGGCGCCGCCAGCTGTCCAGGTCGTGCGCCGCGGGCTCGGTCGAGGCGATGAAGTCCAGCAGCACGTCGCAGAAGCGCTCGGGCTCGTCGAGGTGCGGCCAGTGGCCGGCCTCCTCGAACACCTCGACCCGGGCGCTGGGCACCAGCGAGCGCACGGACTCGGCGTGCTGCGAGGGCACGATCGGGTCGCGGGCGCCCCAGACGACGAGCATCGGCACCGAGTCGGCGAGGTAGAGCCGGTCCAGCGCGGTCACCGCCTGGCCGCGCGCGTCCACGACACCTCGCAGGGTGCGCAGGAAGGCGCGCCGGGCCTCGATGTCCTTGAGCGCCAGCAGTGCGTCCACCGCCTGGGCCAGGTCACCGACCCGCCGCCAGCCGGTCACCCGGCCCACCTTCTCCACCGCCTGCAGCCCGGTGCGGAGCGGCCCGGACACCTGGGCGAGCGCGGTGACGACGACCTCGGCGCCGGGCAGCGTCGCGGCGCGCAGACCGGCGGACAGTTCCGGGCCCAGGCCACCGCTGCCGACCAGCGCCAGCCGCTGGCAGCGCTCCGGGAACTGGTAGGCGAACTGCAGGGCGATGCCCCCGCCGAGCGAGTGGCCGACGACCGTCGCGTGCTCGATGTCGAGCACCGAGAGCAGGTCGCGCATGCCGTTGGCGTAGGCGGCCAGGGAGTAGTCGCCGCGGGGCTTGTCCGAGTTGCCGTGGCCGAGCAGGTCCGGCGCGATGACCGTGTGGGTCTCGGCGAGCCGGTCGATCACCTTCGACCAGGTCTGGCAGTTGTTCCCGATGCCGTGCAGCAGCAGCAGCGGTGGGCCCTCGCCCGCCCGGACGAAGGCGCGCTTGTGCCCGTGGACGACTCGGGTCTCGGCGACCTGCGGCGACGGCATCGCCCCAGTCCACCACGTTTCGTGTTGCCGTGGGGTTACATCTACTCCGTCGTCAGGACGACGACGGCGCCTGCCACTTGCGCGGCGGGTGCTCGTAGCCCTCCACGAAGGCCAGCAGACCCGCGGCGTCCGGCACCACGCCGAGGGCGTCGAGCCGGCCCGCGTCGAGGTAGCCGTCGTCGACCATCCGGCGCAGCTGGTCGAGCAGCGGCTGCCAGAACCCGTCGACGTCGAGCAGCACGGTGGGCTTGGCGTGCAGGCCGAGCATCCCCCAGGTCCAGGCCTCGAAGAGCTCCTCGAGCGTGCCGGCGGCCCCGGGCAGGGCGATGAAGACGTCGGCGAGGTCGGCCATCCGCGCCTTGCGCTCGTGCATGGTCTGCACGACGTCCAGGCGGGGCAGCCCCGGGTGCGCGACCTCGTCGTCGACCAGGTGCTGGGGCATGACCCCGATGACCTCGCCGCCGGCCGCGAGCGCGGCGTCGGCGACGACGCCCATCATCCCGACCTTGCCGCCGCCGTAGACGATGCCGACGCCGGCCTCCGCCAGCGCCGTGGCGAAGGCCGCGGCGGCCGCGGCGTGGTCGGGAGGGCCGGCGTGCGACCCGGTGAAGACGGCGACCCGCACGCGTCAGCCGCCGTAGAAGCGGTAGACCGGCGCGGCGATGCAGACCGGCTTGTCGCCGCCCTCGCGCTCGATGACGCAGGAGAAGGTCAGCTGCTTGCCGCCCGTGATCTCCTCGACGGCGGCCAGGCTCGCGGTGAGCCGCACCCGGGCGCCCACCGGCACGGGGGAGGGGAAGCGCACCTTGTTCAGGCCGTAGTTCACGCCCATGACGGCGTCGGTGACCGTGAGCACCTGCGCGAAGAGCGGGACGAGCAGCGACAGGGTCAGGTAGCCGTGGGCGATGGGACCGCCGAAGGGGCTCTCCTTCGTCGCCCGCTCGACGTCGACGTGGATCCACTGGTGGTCGCCGGTGGCGTCGGCGAACAGGTTCACGTGCTCCTGGGCGACGTCGTACCAGTCGCTGGTGCCGAGCTCGGAGCCGATCAGCCCGTCCAGCTCGGCCATGGTCGTCGTGGTGCTCACGTCGTGTCCCTCCCAGGAGCCTGCGATGTGGTCCGCGGACGCTCGGTCTCTGCCCACACACGGGGGCAGAGACCGACTCCGCCGGGAACACCTTGCCGCGCTGGCTGGAACGGCGCGCGACCGGGTTCACTGGGCGGCGTGCTGAGCTCGACCGACGGCTGGACCGTGTGCGCCGCCGGACACCGTCACTGGGGCCGTGCGGGCGCGGCCGGCCTGCTGATCCACCGCGACGGCGTGGACGGCCCCGAGCTGCTCCTGCAGCACCGGGCGCGGTGGTCCCACCACGGCGGCACCTGGGGCACGCCGGGTGGGGCGCTGCACGCGGGGGAGGCGGCGACGGCGGGCGCGCTGCGGGAGGCCGGTGAGGAGCTGGGGCTGACGGCGGCCGATCTGGTGCTGGGCGCGCAGTCGGTCGACGACCACGGCGGCTGGGCCTACACGACGGTGCTGGCGACCCCGGCCCGCCCGTTCGAGGCCGCCGACCTGCGGCTGGACGGCGAGAGCGACGGCGTCGCCTGGGTGCCGAAGGCCCGGCTGGCCGAGGTCGAGCTGCACCCGGGGCTCGCCGCGACGCTGGGACGCCTGTGGCTCCTGATGCGACGCGCCGGATCCGAGGCATGAACGGGCGGTGACCGGGGCACGGCACTCCTGATCTGTCCGTCGGTCTCCGACGGCGCACCACCACGAAGGAGCCGGTCCTGTCCCGCCACGCCGCCACCCCCGCCGGACGCCACGGTTCGACCGTCACCGGCAAGGGACGCCACGAGCGCCGCACCAGCCGCAAAGGGCTGTGGCTGGCGTTCGCCCTGATCTGCGCGGGCCTGCTCGTCGCCGTGCCGGTGGCCCTGATGCTCATCGGCGGCGGCACCGACAGCGCGGACAGCGGCTCCTCGCGGGACTCCGACGGGGTCTTCGCCGGCAACGGCCCGGGCAGCACGCCGCCGAGTGGCCCCGCGGGGCTCACCACGGAGGCGTCGCGCACGCCGGCCCCCGGTGAGACGCCGGTAGACCCGGCCGGCGACGCGCAGCCCGGTTCCGCCGGCGCCGCGGGTGCTGCCGGTGGCGGCGCCGCGGGCGGGGGTGCCGCCGGGGGCGGCACGTCGGGCAACGGCGGCCCGGGGTCGACCGGCGGCGCCGCTCCGGCGAACCCGGGTGGCTCGGGCTGGACCGCCGGTGGCTCCCAGGCCCCCGCGCCCGCCCCGGCCCCTGCCCCCGCTCCGGCCCAGCAGCCGCCGGCGCAGCAGCCGCCTGCCCAGCAGCCCCAGCAGCCGCCGGCGCAGCAGCCGCCCGCCCAGCAGCCACCGCCGAGGACCTGCGGCTGCGACAAGGACCAGGACGGGATCGACGACCTGCTCGACCCGGTCGTCGAGGTCATCCCGAAGGTCACCGAGCCGCTCGGCGGCCTGCTCGGTAAGTGACGCGCCCGCCCGGACCCGCGAGAGCCCGGGCTAGGTTCGGCGCATGACCGCGCGCGACGACGTCTCCGAGATCTTCGACAGCTCCGCCTGGGCGGAGGTCGAGGGCTTCGACTTCGAGGACATCACGTACCACCGCGCCGTCGACGCCGGCGTCGTGCGGATCGCCTTCGACCGCCCGGAGGTGCGCAACGCCTTCCGGCCGCAGACCGTCGACGAGCTGATCACCGCGCTCGAGCACGCCCGCCTGGCCACCGACGTCGGCTGCGTGATCCTCACCGGCAACGGCCCGAGCCCCAGGGACGGCGGCTGGGCGTTCTGCTCCGGCGGCGACCAGCGGGTGCGCGGCAAGTACGGCTACGAGCACGACAAGGGCCGGTCCAGCGGGCGGCTGCACATCCTCGAGGCGCAGCGCCTGATCCGGTTCATGCCCAAGGTCGTGCTCTGCGTCGTCCCCGGCTGGGCCGCCGGCGGCGGGCACAGCCTGCACGTCGTCGCCGATCTCACGCTCGCCAGCGCCGAGCACGCCCGGTTCAAGCAGACCGACGCCGACGTCGGCAGCTTCGACGGCGGCTTCGGCTCGGCCTACCTCGCCCGCCAGGTGGGCCAGAAGTTCGCCCGCGAGATCTTCTTCCTGGGCGACGAGTACACCGCCGCCGACGCGCACGCGATGGGCATGGTGAACCGCGTCGTCCCGCACGCGGACCTCGAGGCGACCGCGCTCGAGTGGGGGAAGAAGATCGTGGCCAAGAGCCCGACCGCCCAGCGGATGCTCAAGTACTCGTTCAACCTGATCGACGACGGCCTGGTGGGCCAGCAGCTGTTCGCCGGCGAGACGACGCGGCTGGCGTACATGGCCGAGGAGGCCGTCGAGGGCCGCGACGCGTTCCTGGAGAAGCGCGATCCCGACTTCTCCCAGTTCCCGTGGCATGTCTGAGGGCCGAAATGGCCATTAAGGCCCTATGACGAGGAGGACGAGATGATCGTCGAGGTGGTGACCGGCGCCGACGAGCGCCCCGAGGCGCGGGTGGTCGACGTCGACGACCTCGGTCGGCTGCACCTGGCGCTGGGCGTGGTCACCGACGAGGAGGCCGCGCAGGCCCTGGAGCGGGCAGGCCTGGGCCGCCTCCAGGACGCCGACACCGCGTTCCTGGACGTCGCCGCGCTGCGGGCCGCCGCCGAGCCCCGCGCGACCGCGCCGGACTGGGTCACGCGGTGGGACGCGATGGTCGCCGCGGCGCGTGCGAAGGGCTGGCTGTCGGCGGACGGATCAGCGCTGCAGGTGCACGTCGAGAGCGCTGCCGGAGCCTGACCGGGGCACGTCGCCGACACGAGTACGACGAAGATCATTGTGGTCACTCCACCGAGCGGCCACTATGTGCGGGTGCAGATGATCCTTGGCGGAGCCGCGTCGTGACCGGGGCCCCCGGCCGGCCGCTGAGCTCCGAGCTGTCGGAGCAGTTGCTCACCGTCGCCGTCGACATCCTGGCCGACGAGGGGTGGGGTCGGCTCAACAGCGACCGGATCGCCGCCCGCGCCCGCGCGGGCAAGGCGGGCATCTACCGCCGCTGGCCCACGATGGCCGCCCTCGCCCGGGCCGCCGTCGGCAGGTTCCGGCTCGTCGTCGTCCCCGAGGACCGCGGTTCCCTGCGGGAGGACCTGCTGGGCCTGCTGGAGCGGTGGACCCTGCCGCTGGACCGCGAGGAGCGGGCGGTCGCCAGCCTCGCGGGGGCGGCCTGCCACGACGAGGAGCTGCGCGCAGGGCTGGACGAGGCCGTGGTGCGCCCGCTCGGGGAGGCCGTGCGCGAGCTGGCCGCCCGGGCCGATGCCCGCGGCGAGGCGCTGCGCCCCGACCGCGAGCGACTGCTGGCCACGGTGCTCGAGGCGTTCTGGTGGCAGCGCTACCGGCTCGCCGAGCCGCTGACGCCGGAGAACCTGGCGCTGGTGGTGGACGAGCTGCTCATGCCGATGGTGCGCGGCGTCGGGGAGCCGGTCGCCGCCTGACCGTGCCGGTCAGCTGGCGCGAGGGGTGCGCCGGTCCGCGGGAGGCAGCGTCACGTCGCCGATCCGGGCCTCGAGCTCGGGGATGGCCGCCACCATGGCGTCGAACAGCCGCTCGGCCAGCTGGCCCAGCGCCTCGCCGATCTCCCGCGGGCAGGCGCCCTGGTGGATGCGGCTCCGCTGGCCGACGATCAGCGAGCGCACGGCCGCCAGCCAGGTCGCGGCGGTGAGCGTCGCGGCGGTCGCGGGGTCGTGCGGAGCGGGAGCGGCGTCGGAGCGGTCGGCGGCGGTCCACGCCTCGTGCAGGGCGGAGGCGAGCAGCCGCTCGCTCTCGTGGACCAGTTCGCGCTCCCGCACCAGCAGCGCCCCCGACGTCTCGATGGTGCCGAGGTAGGTCTGCGCGTCGCTGCCCGCGAGCTCGACGAACCGGCGGCGGACCAGGCCGACGAGGTAGTCGCGCAGCGCGGTCAACGGGGGGACGCCCGGTTCGCGGGATCGGACGGCGTCCGCCGGCCCGTGCACCCACGGCACGCGGCCGTCGAAGAAGAGCTCCTCCTTGGTGGAGAAGTGGTTGAACACCGTCTGGGCGGCGACGTCGGCCCGCCGGGCGATGTCGGTGATCGTGACGGCGTCGAAGCCCTGCTCGGCGAACATCTGCTGCGCCACGCTGCGGACGTGCGCACGCGTCTGCGCCTTCTTCTGCGCTCGCCGGTCCTTCAGGTCACCCACGGTGCCAGCATAACCACGCTGGGTATGCATCTGCGACCTGACCGGCCGGTCGGTACGCCCGTCTGCGGCCCGCGTCCGGGGGCTGCCCGGTCACCAGGCAGCATGTCGTCCCGGTGCGGTGACCGTCGCACCTCCGACCAGCCCTCAGGAGGACCCCCGGTGCTCACCAGAGCCGCCGTGCTGCGCGAGCCGGAGACCGAGTACGAGATCGTCGAGCTCGAGGTCCGCGATCCCGGCCCGGGCGAGGTGCTGGTCGAGATGGCGTACTCCGGCCTGTGCCACTCGGACGAGCACCTGCGGCACTCGAACCCGGGCGGCCGGTACCCGATCGTCGGCGGCCACGAGGGCTCCGGCGTGGTCCAGGCCGTCGGCCCGGGTGTGACCGGCGTGGCGCCGGGCGACCACATCGTCACGAGCTTCCTCCCCGCGTGCGGGCACTGCCGCTTCTGCGCCTCCGGTCGCTCCAACATCTGCGACAAGGGCGCGACGATCGCCACCGGCCTCCTCCCGGGCGGCCGGTACCCGTACCGGCTGGACGGCGAGGAGCTGGGCGGGTTCTGCATGGTCGGGGCGTTCGCCCGCCACACCCTGCTCAGCGAGTTCTCCTGCGTGAAGATCGACCCCTGGCTGCCGCTGGACACCGCCGCCCTAACCGCCTGCAGCGTGCCCACCGGCTGGGGCTCGGCCGTCTACGCCGGCGGCACGCGGCCCGGCGACGTCGTCGTCGTGGTCGGGCTCGGCGGGGTCGGCGTGAACGCGGTGCAGGGCGCGGTGCACGCCGGCGCGATGCACGTGATCGGCGTGGACCCGGTTGCGATGAAGCGGGAGTTCGCCGAGTCGGTGGGCGCCACCCGCACCGTGGTGAGCACCGACGAGGCCGTCGGCCTGGCCCGCGAGCTGTCCCGCGGTACGGGCGCCGACGTCGTCGTCGTGACCGTGGGGAAGATGTCGGCCGAGGTGTACCAGGGCGCGGCGGCCTGCCTGGGCAAGGGCGGCACGCTGGTGCTCACCGCGCTGGGCGACCGGCCCTCGGACGGGTCCGTCACGGTCAACGGCCAGCTCGCCACGGTGTTCGAGCACCGCATCCAGGGCTCGATGTTCGGCTCGTGCAACCCGTTCACCGACATCCCGCGGCTGCTGCGCATGCACGAGGAGGGCCGGCTCGAGCTGGACCGGCTGATCACCCGCCGCTACTCGCTCGACGAGGTCAACCAGGGCTACCGCGACCAGGCGGCCGGCGAGACCGTGCGAGGGCTCCTGGTCCACGCCGACTGAGGGGCCAATATGGCCATATTGGCCCGGGGTGGGGTTGGTGACCGCGTAGCGCGGGGAGTAGGCGGCCCATGAGCTCTCCGCGCATCGCCGTCCTCGACGTCGACGGCACCCTCGTCGACACCAACTACCAGCACGCCCTGGCCTGGTACCGGGCGTTCCGGTCGCTGGGGGAGACCTTCCCGGTGTGGCGGATCCACCGGCTGATCGGCATGGGCGGCGACCAGCTCGTGGCCGCCCTCGGTGGCGACGACGTCGAGGAGCGCATCGGGGAGGAGGCGCGCGAGCGCTGGGTGACCGAGGCCGACCCGCTGATGGAGGAGGTCGCGGTGCTGCCCGGCGCGCGCGAGCTGCTGCTGGCGTTCAAGGAGCGCGGGCACCGGGTCGTGCTGGCCAGCTCCGGCAAGCCGCACCACGTCGACCACGCCCTCGACCTGCTCGACGCCCGCGACATCGCCGAGGCGTGGACCACCAGCGAGGACGTCGAGTCCACCAAGCCGGCGCCGGACCTGCTGCAGGTGGCGCTGAAGAAGCTCGGCGAGCCGATCGACGCGCCGAGCATCCTCGTCGGTGACTCGGTCTACGACGTCGAGGCGGGCAAGAACGCCGGGATGCCGTCGATCGTCGTCCGCTCCGGCGGGTTCGGCGACGACGAGCTGCGCGACGCCGGCGCCCTGGAGATCTTCGACACCCCCGCCGACATCGCCGCCGCGCTGGACCGCCTCGACCTCACCGCCTGAGCCGTCAGCGCCGCCCGAGCCGGCGGAGCACCGCGTCGGGGCGGTCGGTGATGAGCGCGTCGACACCGAGGTCGAGCAGGAAGTCGATGTCCTCGGGCTCGTTCGCCGTCCAGACGTGCATCTCCTTGCCCGCCGCGTGGGTCTGGGCCACGTAGTCGGGGTCGGCGCGCAGCAGCGCCAGCCCCGGGCCGACGGCGCTCATGGATCCGGTCAGCAGCTCGCTGCGGACCGGCCGCAGCCGCTTGCCGATCAGCTGCACGGTCGGCACCCCGGGGGCGAGCGTGCGGGCCCGGCGCACGGCCAGCTGGGAGAAGCTCATGACCCGGAACGCGGGCTTGCCGCCCCACTCGACCGGGGCGTCGCCGTCGAGCAGGCCGTAGCGGCGCAGGCAGCGCACCAGCTCCTGCTCCACCCGGCGGGCGTGCCGGGTCGGGTGCTTGGTCTCGATCGCCAGCCGCACGGTCCCCGGCGTCGCGGTGGCGTACTCGAGCAGCCGCTCGAGGGTGAGCACCTGCCCGTCCTCCACGTCCGGCTCGTCGGCGACGGCGAGGATCTCGTCGTCCTTCCACCTGCTGAACCGGCTGCGGCGGGCGCCGAACTGGAGCTGCTCGAGCTCGGCGAGGCGCAGGGTGGAGACGACGCCGCGGCCGTTGGAGGTGCGGTGCACCTTGCGGTCGTGGACGCAGACGAGCACGCCGTCGCGCGTCATCCGGACGTCGCACTCGACGGCGTCGGCGCCGATGTCGACGGCGTGCCGGTAGGCGGCCAGGGTGTGCTCGGGCGCCTCGGCGGTGGCGCCGCGGTGGGCGACGACCTCGGGGCCGCTCACCGGAGGGCGGGGCGCGGACGGGGGAGCGGCACGGGAGAGATCTTCCCCGCCCCGCTCGGTGAGCGCGCGGCTACCCCGCGAGGCGGGCGCGGTACTCCGGGACGGTGACCATCGGCGGCCGCTCGTCGACGGCGACGTCGCTGGTCCGGGGCACGAAGCCGGTGCCGTCGTGCCGGAACTGGGTGAGCGCGCCGCTGCGCGGGTGCGCGGCGGCCGCCCGTGACAGCACGGTGGCCACGACCTGCCCGGCCATCTCGCCGAGGGCCTCGACGCCCTGCGAGGTGTGCCGGCGGCTGCCGAGGTCGACCTGGGCCAGCGAGGAGAGCCCGCCGGCGCGCAGCAGGTCGATGAGCAGGCCGACCTCCACGCCGTAGGCGGAGACGAACGGCACCCGCTCCAGCGCGGAGCGGCGGCCCGCGTACTCGCCGCCCAGGGGCTGGACGACGCCGGCGAGCTCGGGCCACAGCGCGTTGAGCAGCGGCCGGGCGGTCAGCTCGGTCACCCGGCCACCGCCGGCGGGGACGACCGCGCCGTCGACCTCCAGCGGCCGGGTGTAGCAGCCCTTCACGTACCGCACCTGCGGATCGGTGAGCAGCGGGCGCAGCAGCGCGGGCACGTAGTGGGCCACGTCGCCGAGCAGGTCGGCGTCCAGGAAGACGACGAGGTCGCCGGTGGTGGCGGCCAGCGACTTCCACAGCGCCTCGCCCTTGCCGGGACGGGTGCCGTGCGCGGGCAGCACGTCGGTGGTGGCGACGACGTCGGCACCGGCCGCCCGGGCCACCGCGGCGGTGGCGTCGGTGGAGTCCGAGTCCACGACCACCAGCTCGTCGACGAGCGGCACGCGGTGGACCCAGTGCTCGCGCAGGTCCGCGACGAGCCGGCCGACGGTGGCCTCCTCGTTGCGCGCGGGCAGCACCACGCTCACTCGGTGCCCGCCCCGGCGCTTCGCGCGCAGCAGGGCGCCGGGATCCAGGTCGGCCAGGGAGGTCGCGGTGGTGGTGCGCTCGGCGAACCAGGCTCGGGCGTCGGGTCTCACGGCTCCACTGTCGTCCACCGCGCGGGGAGGCCACCAGTCACCTCCCCCGCTGTTCACCGGTTCGTCACGGCGACGACCCCGGGGTCAGCGCGAGACGGTCGCCCGTCCGGCGGCCAGCTGGACGGCCAGGTCCTCGATGCCGAGGTTGTGGGGGAGCGCGCGGCCGTGCAGGAGATCGATGCCGGCGGCGACGGCGCCGTCGCGCTGCTCGTCGGTGGCGATGCCGCCGGCGACGGAGACCAGGCCCACCGCGGCGCTGGTGCGGGCGATGGACGCCAGCACGGTCAGCGCCCGGCCGGTGTCGTCGCGGGTGGCCAGGGTCGCCAGCTCCACCCGGAGCATGTCCAGCGGCACGCGCGCCAGCAGCGCCCAGATGCTGTGGCCCATGCCGTAGCCGTCCAGGCACAGCCGCACGCCGGTGCGCCGCACGGCCTCGAGCTCGGGGACGAGCGCCGCCGAGGAGGTCACCAGGGTCTCCTCGGTGAAGGAGAGCACCAGCCGCGACGCCGGGAGGCCGGCGTCCTGCAGCGCCGAGGCGACTTCGCAGGCGAGCCCCTCGGCCGGGAAAGCGCCCGGCGGCAGGCTGACCGCCAGGTCGAGCGACTCGTCGTCGAGCGTGGCCACCTGCGCGCACGCCTCCCGCAGCAGCCAGCGGTGCAGCGCCGCCGTCTGCCCGTACCGCTCCGCGGCGGTCCACAGCTCCAGACCCCGGGAGGTGCCGCGCACGGGGTGCTCGTACACCGGGGTGGCGTGCACCAGGTCGATGCGGCCGTCGGGGGCGCAGGCGACGTCGAGGCGGATGCTCGTCGTCCCCTCGACCTGCGCGGCCTCGAGGGTGATCTCCCCCGAGCTGAGCGGGTCGTCGTCCTGCGCGACGCGCACGCAGCCCTTGCCGGCGCGCTTGGCCTCGCGCAGCGCGGCGTCGGCGGCGCGGAAGGCGGCCTGCCCGCTGCGGGGGGTGAGGACGGCGACGCCGACGCTGGCGCCGACGGCGAACGTCTGCCCGTCGGCGCGGAAGGGGTGCGCCATGACGTCGACGATGCGGGCGGCCACGTCCTCGCCGTCGGCCAGGGAGCCGTTGAGCAGGACGGCGAACTCGTCGCCGCCGAGGCGGGCGATCAGGTCGTCGTCGCGGACGACGGTGCGGAGCCGGCGGGTGACCTCGACCAGCAGCTGGTCCCCGGCCTCGTGGCCGGAGAGGTCGTTGACCGCCTTGAAGCCGTCGAGGTCGAGCACCAGCAGGGCCCGCGGCTGCTCGGAGGCGGCGCCCAGCTCGGCGAAGAGCTGGATGCGGTTGGGCACCCCGGTGAGGTGGTCGGTGTAGGCCATGCGCTCGAGCTCACGCTCGCGCAGGCGGCGGGTGGTGACGTCGCGCAGGTACAGGACGCGGCGGGCGCCGCCGGGGCGCTCGGAGGTGGAGACCTCCAGCTCGCGGGGTGCCGCGCCCTCGACCGGCACGCGGAAGTGCCGCGCGGCGTCGCCGCCGGCGCGCACGACCTCGCGGTCCTCGGGGAGCAGGAGCTCGAGCAGCGAGACCTCGCGGTCGGTCCGCCCGTCGATGCCCAGCAGGTCGCGGGCGGCGGGGGAGGTGAAGAGCAGGTGGAACTTCTCGTCGATGATCGCGATGCCGTCGGAGCTGGACTCCACGAGCTCGCGGAAGTCCTCCTCGCTGCGCACCAGGTCCTCGGTGACGCGGCTGTCCTCGCGGATGCGCAGCACCAGGCGCACGGCCATGAGCACGAGGACGACGGCGATGCCGAGCTCGGCGCCGGTGCTGACCGGCTCGCCCTGCAGGACGCCGATGACGAGCGCCGTCGGCACGCCCAGCACGGCGGCCGCGACGAGCGCGAGGCCCACCGGGCTGACCTGCGGGGCGGCGTCGCGGGCGGTGTGCCCGACGGCCCGCAGCGGGGCGCGGTAGGTGGCGAGGCTGGCCGCGAGCAGGGCGGCGGCGACGGCGCCGTCGGAGACCGCGGTCCACGTCCAGGACGGCGCGACGATGGCCATGGCCTCGGCCCCCGCGGCGCAGGCCTGCAGCGAGACGCCCACGAGCAGCGTGGTGGCCGCGCGGCGCATCGCCGCCGTCGACACGGTGCACATCACGCCGGCGCCACCGAGCATCAGCGCCGCGTAGGCGCCGTAGGTGAGCACCAGCGAGCGCAGGTCCTCCGGCGCGTTCGCCGGGCTGACCAGCGGAGTGCGCAGCACCTCGGTGACCACGAGGATCGAGGCGACGACGACCGCGCCGTCGACGGCGAGGGCGCTCCACCGGGTGCGGATGACGCGGCGGGCGAGGAGCGCGCAGGTGATCAGCGGCGAGGTGGCGCCGGCCAGCAGGATCACGTCGTCGGCGCCGAAGCCGTCGAACTCCGGGCCGGGGAAGGAGCCGGCGAGGAACTGGGCGACGGCGAAGGCGAACGCGCCGATGGTGGGCGGCCACCACGGCCGGGCCGCGGTGCGGTCCATGGACACCAGCCGCCGCAGCATCAGCACGCCGCAGCTGGTGGCGACCGAGCCGAGGACGAGCTCGTCCCACTGCATGCCGGTGCCGTCGGGCGCGCTGAACGGCACCGCGGCGGTCAGGCCGGCGATGCCGAGGAGGACGGTCCAGCGGAGCTGCACGGGGAGCTCGCGGAGCCAGCTCACGCAGGCACCTCCGGAGCGGCCCCCAGTTCGGGAACGGTCCGCCACACGCCGGCGGCGAGCTGCTCGGCCTCCAGCGGGCGGGAGAAGGCATAGCCCTGCACGAAGCGGTGGCCCATGTCGCTGAGCAGCGTGAGCACGGCGGGGGTGGCGACGCCCTCGACGATGACCGGCAGGCCCAGGCTGGTGCCCAGCTGCAGGATCGCGCGGCACAGCGCCCGGCGCTGCGGGTCGGTCTCGACGTCGGCGAGGAAGTGCTGGTCCATCTTGAGCAGGTCGACGGGCATCCCGACGAGGTAGGCGAGCGACGACCAGCCGGTGCCGAAGTCGTCGACGGCGATGCGCACGCCGAGACCGCGCAGGGCCTCGAGGTCGGCGGCGACGTGCTCGTCGAGCAGCATCGACTCGGTGATCTCGACGATCAGCCGGGAGGCGGGCAGGCCGCTGCTCTCCAGGGCGGCGACGACGTCGGAGACCAGCTCGCCGCTGCGGACCTGGCGGGCGGAGACGTTGACGGCGACGGACAGCTCGTCGTCGGTGGTGCGGGCGACGGTCTCGCAGGCCTCGGAGAGCACCCAGCGACCGAGCTCGGTGATCAGCGGGGACTCCTCGGCCAGCGGCACGAACTCCTGGGGGGAGACGTCGCCGAGCTCGGGGTGCCGCCAGCGCAGCAGCGCCTCCACCGACACGGTGCGGTGCAGGACGACGTCGACCACGGGCTGGAAGGCCAGCCGTAGCTCGCCGCGGGCCAGCGCGCCGGCGAGGTCGACGGCGAGGGTGCTGCGGCGGTCCTGGGCGTTGCGCTGGGCGTCGTCGTAGCGGTGCACGGAGCCCACGCCGGCGGTGCGGGCGCTGTAGAGGGCGAGGTCGGCGCGGCGCAGGGTCTCGCCGGGGTCGACGTTGGCCGCCAGGCCGATGACGCCCGCGGTGGCGCTGAGCGGGCCGGCCGGGGTGGCCACGTAGCCGAGCGTGGTGATCAGGCGGGTGGCGACGACCTCGGCGTCGGAGACGGTGCCGTCGACGAGGACGACGAAGTCGCCGTTCTTGCCGCGGGCCAGCCAGTCCTCGCCGCGCAGCTCGCGGGCCAGCCGCGCGGTGAGCACGCGGAGCACGGTCTCCTCGGTGCCGGGGCGCGAGGTGACCGAGGGCAGGTCGTCGATGGAGAGCAGGACGAGGGCGACCGGGGAGGTGGCCACGTGGCGCTGGACGGTGGCCAGCCGGCGGCTGAGCGCCGTGCGGTTGGGCAGGCCGGTGACGGGGTCGGTGAGCGAGAGCTCGAGCAGCTCGGGGTCGGTGCCCCGGCCGCGGGAGGTGACGTCGCGGCAGTAGAGGACCAGCGCGCCGACGTCGGGGTCGGTGCGCAGGTCGCGGACGGTCGCCTGCACGAGGCGCCACTGCCCGTCGGCGGTGCGCACCCGGGCGGTGCGGACGGCGAACTCGCCGTTCTCGCCGCGGGAGGTGGCGGTGCCGAAGAGGTTGCCGCGGTCGTCGGGGTGGATGGCCGGCTCGAGCGGCCGGCCGATCAGGTCGTCGGGCTCGCGGCCCAGCAGCGGGGCGATGCCCGGGGAGGCGAAGGTGACGCGCAGCCGGTCGTCGAGGATGACGACGGGGTCGACGCTGCTCCGCACGAGCGTGCGGAACGCGGCCTGGCTGGCGCGCAGGTCGGAGCTCAGCCGGTGCTGGCGGCGGCAGACGGCGGTGAGGGCCGCGGTGATCGGCACCAGGCAGAGCAGCGCGACGAGCGCCCGGAGCAGGGGGTGGCCGGGCAGGACGGCGGGGACGACGGCGGTCAGCGCGATCCCGAACGACAGGACGGCGAGGAGCCCGGTGCGCCCTCGTGCGGGCGGAGCCGGGACTGCAGCCGCTGGCTGCCCCAGGTCGGGCGCGGTCGTCACCTGGTGGTTGTCGGGAGGTACGGGCCGTTGCTGCAGCCGCCGTTATGGATCCGTCACCCGGATGGGTGGCGGACCGGCACCGCCCGACAGAGGGGGCGCTCCCGCGGGCTGCGCGACGTTGAGTCGCGGATCGCGTGGCCCCGGAGCAGGATCTCGCCATGCCCTCGACGCAGAGGCCCGACCGCATCCCGGCCCCCCGGGAGGGATCGTCCGACCGCCGACGGCGGGTCGCCCTGCTGCTGGAGACCGCCGACGTGCTCGCCGAGCGGGCCCGGCGCAGCTCGGACGCCGCGCAGGCGGCGGTGCTGGCGCGCCGGTCGGCCCAGCGGCGCGCGCAGGCCGTCCGGCTGGCCGCCTCCGAGTCGGTGCCGCAGCCGCGACGGCTGGGTGGGGCGTGGCCCGGACGCCTCGCGCCGTCCTGATCGGCCGCCCGAGCAACCCGGTTGTGGGCGATCAGGACACGCACGACGCCACCCGCCGCGCCACCGCGACGATCGAGTGGCAGAGTGCTGGGGGTGAAGACCTGGCTCGATAGCTGGCCGGTGTACCGCCAGCTCACCGGCTCGGACCCGCTGGGGCGCGGCAAGGCCGCCCGCAGCAAGGGCACCGAGGCCACCGTGTCGCGCACCGCGACCGCTGATCGCGTCGTCAAGAGCGTCTGCCCCTTCTGCGCCGTGGGCTGCGGCCAGAACGTGTACGTCCAGGACGAGAAGATCACGCAGATCGAGGGCGACCCCGATTCGCCGATCAGCCGCGGCCGGCTCTGCCCCAAGGGCAGCGCCAGCAAGCAGCTGGTCACCAGCCCCACCCGTGTCACCACGGTCAAGTACCGCCGTCCCTTCGGGACGGACTGGGAGGACCTGGACCTCGACACGGCGATGGAGATGATCGCCGACCGCGTGCTGGAAGCCCGTCGCAAGGGGTGGCAGCAGGTCGACGGCGGCAAGCGGGTCAACCGCACCATGGGGCTCGCCAGCCTCGGAGGGGCCACCCTCGACAACGAGGAGAACTACCTCATGAAGAAGCTGTACAGCGCCCTGGGCGCTGTACAGATCGAGAACCAAGCACGCATATAGCACTCTGCGACGGTGCCCGGTCTGGGTGCCTCGTTCGGTCGTGGCGGTGCCACGAACTTCCTGGAAGACCTCGCGAACTCCGACTGCATCGTCATAGAGGGTTCGAACATGGCCGAGTGCCACCCGGTGGGCTTCCAGTGGGTCGGTGAGGCCAAGGCGCGCGGCGCCAAGATCATCCACATCGATCCGCGCTTCACGCGGACCAGCGCGATCGCCGACCTGCACGTGCCGCTGCGCATGGGCACCGACATCGCGTTCCTCGGCGGCCTGATCAACTACGTGCTGAGCAACGACCTGTACTTCAAGGAGTACGTCGCGGCCTACACCAACGCCGCCGCCCTGGTCAGCGAGGAGTTCGTCGACTCCGAGGACCTCGACGGCCTGTTCTCCGGCTTCGACGCGGAGAACCGCGTGTACGACCAGAAGAGCTGGCAGTACCAGCCGGAGGAGCCGCCGAACTCGGGCTCGGACGACCCGGGCGAGGCCGCCGAGCAGGAGCGCACCGACCAGCACCCGGACGTCAAGCACTCCGACCGGGCGCAGGCGGCCGGGAGCGGCGGGCCGACGATCGCCTCGAAGCCCAAGCGCGACGACACCCTGCAGCACCCCCGCTCGGTGTTCCAGATCCTCAAGCGGCACTACGCCCGCTACACGCCGGAGATGGTGGCCGAGGTCTGCGGCATCGAGCCCGCGGTCTTCGAGCAGGTCGCGAAGTGGGTCACGAGCAACAGCAACCGCGACCGGACGACGGCGTGGGTGTACTCCGTGGGCTGGACGCAGCACAGCGTGGGCGCGCAGTACATCCGCACCTGCTCGATCCTGCAGACGCTGCTGGGCAACATCGGCCGCCCCGGCGGCGGGATCCTCGCGCTGCGCGGGCACGCCAGCATCCAGGGCTCGACCGACATCCCGACGCTGTTCAACCTGCTGCCCGGCTACCTGCCGATGCCGCACGCGCGCCAGCACGGCACGCTCGAGGAGTACGTCGCCGACGCCGCCGGCAAGGCCGGGTTCTGGGGCAACAAGCGGGCGTACATGACGAGCCTGCTCAAGGCCTGGTGGGGCGAGCACGCGACGCCCGAGAACGACTACTGCTTCGACTACCTGCCCAAGATCAACGGCGACCACAGCTCCTACCGCACGATCGCCGACATGATCGAGGGCAAGGTCTCGGGCTACTTCCTGGTCGGTGAGAACCCGACCGTGGGGCACCCGAACGGCCGGATGAACCGGTTCGGCCTGGCCAACCTCGACTGGCTGGTGGTCCGCGACCTGCAGATGATCGAGTCGGCGACCTTCTGGAAGGAGTCGCCGGAGATCGAGACCGGCGAGCTCGCGCCGGAGACGATCGCCACCGAGGTCTTCTTCATGCCCGCGGCCACGCACGTGGAGAAGGAAGGCACCTTCACCCAGACCCAGCGGGTGCTGCAGTGGCGGCACAAGGCGGTCGAGCCGCCGAACGACGCCCGCAGCGACCTGTGGTTCTACTACCACCTCGGCCGGATCCTGCGGGAGCGGCTGAAGGACTCCACCGACCCGCGGGACCGCCCGCTGCTCCAGCTCACCTGGGACTACCCGGTGGAGGGCGAGACCGCCGACCCCAGCGCCGACGCCGTGCTGCGCGAGATCAACGGCTTCGGTCCGGACGGCGAGTTGCTGAACTCCTACATGCAGATGAAGGACGACGGCTCGACCAGCGGCGGGTGCTGGATCTACTGCGGTGTCTACGCCGACGGCGTGAACCAGGCCGACCGCCGCAAGCCGGGCAAGGAGCAGGGACCCGTCGCCTCGGAGTGGGGCTGGGCCTGGCCGCTCAACCGCCGGATGCTCTACAACCGCGCGTCGGCCGACCCCGACGGCAAGCCGTGGAGCGAGCGCAAGAAGTACGTGTGGTGGGACGAGGCCGCCGGTGAGTGGACCGGCCTGGACATCCCGGACTTCGAGAAGAACAAGCGCCCGGACTACGTGCCGCCCGACGGCGCCAAGGCGCAGGCCGCGCTGGCCGGCAGCGACCCGTTCGTCATGCAGGGCGACGGCAAGGCGTGGCTGTTCGCGCCCGGGGGCGTGGTCGACGGGCCGCTGCCGACGCACTACGAGCCGGTCGAGTCCGTCGTCGAGAACGCCCTGTACAAGCAGCAGGCGAACCCGACGGTGGAGCGCATCCCCGGCCCGTGGAACCGGGAGAACCCCTCGATGAGCGAGGTCTTCCCGTTCCAGGTGACCACCTACCGGCTGACCGAGCACCACACCGCCGGCGGGATGAGCCGCACGCTGCCCTACCTCGCCGAGCTCCAGCCGGAGTTCTTCGTCGAGGTGAGCCCGGAGCTGGCCGAGCTGCGGGGGCTGACCAACGGCGAGTTCGCCACCCTGGTCAGCGCTCGGACGGCGATCGAGGCGAAGGTGCTGGTCACCGAGCGGATGCGGCCCATCCGGCTGCGCAACGGGCAGGTCGTGCACCAGATCGGCATGCCCTACCACTGGTCCTACGCCGGCATCTCCACCGGGGACTCGGCCAACGACCTGCTGGGCATCTCGCTCGACCCGAACACCCACATCCAGGAGGACAAGGTCAGCACCGCCGACATCGTGGCCGGCCGCCGGCCGCGCGGGCCGGGGCTGATCGACTTCGTGGAGGAGTACCGCCGCCGGGCCGGGGTGGAGTCCGGGAGGGTCGGCAAGAACGGCCGCGACCCGGTCGCCGCCGACGCCGGAGAGGGCTCGACCATCACATGACGCACCAGATGAGGAGGGCCGCCGCGTGACCTCGGTCAGCTCCGCCAGCCCGGGCCTCCGTGGCCTCCGCGACGTCAAGAACCGGCTCTTCGGGCCGCTGCCCGACGTCGCGCAGGAGGCCGGGTACGAGCCCGACCACCCCAAGCGGGTCGGCTTCTTCACCGACACCTCGGTCTGCATCGGCTGCAAGGCCTGCGAGGTGGCCTGCAAGGAGTGGAACACGCTCCCGATGGACGACTCGCACGGCCAGCGGGACGCCCTGGGCCTGTCGGGCATGTCCTACGACAACACCGGGCAGCTCGGCGCCAACTCGTGGCGGCACGTGGCGTTCATCGAGCAGTCCCGCGCCGTGGACCTGCCGATGCCGACCTTCGGCCGCCCCGGCGACGACCGGCACGACCACGGCCCCTCGCCCGCGAACGCCGGCGACCCGATCAGCCTGGCCAACGCGCAGCAGAGCGTGCTCAACGCCGAGGCGCTCTCGGAGTTCGACCCGCAGACCGGCCAGACGGGCGCGGACAAGCAGATCCGCTGGCTGATGAGCTCCGACGTGTGCAAGCACTGCACGCACGCCGGTTGCCTCGACGTGTGCCCCACCGGTGCGCTGTTCCGCAGCGAGTTCGGAACCGTCGTCGTGCAGGGCGACATCTGCAACGGCTGCGGCTACTGCGTCGCGGCCTGCCCCTACGGCGTCATCGACCAGCGCAAGGACGACGGCCGGGTCTTCAAGTGCACGATGTGCTACGACCGGCTGACCGACGGCCTGCAGCCGGCGTGCGCCACCGCGTGCCCGACGACGTCGATCCAGTTCGGCGACCTCGACGAGCTGCAGGCGCGGGCCGACGCCCGCCTGGCGACGCTCAAGGCGCAGGGCGTGGAGACCGCGCGGCTGTACGGGCGCGATGAGAACGACGGCGTCGGCGGCGACGGGGCCTTCTTCCTGCTGCTCGACGAGCCGGAGGTCTACGGCCTGCCGCCGGACCCGATCGTGACCACCCGGGACCTGCCGGCGATGTGGAAGGCGGCCGGCAAGGCTGCGGTGATGATGATCGGGGTCGCGGCCACCGCCGTCCTCGGTTCGCGGAGGCGCTGACATGACCGGCGGGATCACCAGCCCGGATGCGGGGTGGCGCCAGGCCGACCGCGGCCCTTCGACGCAGCACTCGACCAAGAAGCGCCGCAAGCGCGGCGGCGGTCGGGGTCGCGGCGAGGTCGCGATGGTCGACGACGTCGAGTTCACCTCGTACTACGGCCGGCAGATCGTCAAGACGCCGGTGTGGAAGTCGCCGGACGTGCCGCTCTACCTGTTCCTGGGCGGCGCGGCCGGGTCCTCGTCGATCCTCGCGGCCATCGCCGACCTGACCGACCGGCCGAAGCTGACCAGGGTGGGCCGCTACACCGCGGGCGTCGGCTCGATGCTCTCGGTGGTCGCCCTGGTGCACGACCTCGGCCGCCCGGAGCGGTTCCTGCACATGCTGCGGGTGTTCAAGCTGACGTCCCCGCTGTCGGTGGGCACCTACATCCTGTCGCCGTTCAGCGCGGCGGCCGGAGCGACGGCGGCCGTGGAGCTGCTGGGCTGGTTCCCCCGGCTCAAGCGCTTCGGGGGAGTGGTGTCGGCGATCTTCGGCGGACCGCTGGCCACCTACACCGGCGTGCTGCTGGCCAACACCGCCGTGCCGTCGTGGCACGCGGCCTACAAGCAGCTGCCCTACGTCTTCGGTGGCTCCGCGATGGCGGCCGGCGGCGGCATCTCGATGATCTTCGTGCCGGTCGACGAGGCCGGGCCGGCCCGCAAGATGGCCGTCGCCGGAGCGGCGATCGAGCTCGCCGTCGTGCACAAGGTGGAGCACGACCACGGCATCCTCAGCGAGCCGTTCCACGAGGGCCGGCCGGGGAAGCTCATGCAGGCGGCGAAGACGGCGACCGCCGCGGGCGCCGGACTCACCGTCCTGGCCGGGCGCACCCGCATCGGCGCCATTGCGTCAGGAACGCTTCTCGCCGCGGGATCGCTGCTCACCCGCTTCGGCGTCTTCGAGGCCGGCATCGCCAGCACCAAGGATCCGAAGTACGTCGTCGTCCCGCAGCGCGAGCGGCTCGAGGCCGGCACGAACGAGCACGCCTCCACGGTCACCCGCTGACCGGTCCGGCGCCTGCGGGCGCCGGACCGGCGGGTCGGTCAGATGAGTGCGCTGTCGACTCTCTGCTGCCAGGCGAGCTCGTCGATGACAGCGCGCTTCTCGACGTCGTCGAAGCGCACCTTCTTCCAGCGGCCCTCCGAGGCTGATGCACCGTAGGCGCCGCTGCGGTGCCACTCGCCCTTGCGGGTCAGGAACCACGACCGACCGTGGTAGTCGGCACCCTCGAATGCCCAGCCGGCGAGCTTGCCCATCCCGGCGCGCCGCTTCTCGACCTCGCGGGCGTAGGGGAGCAGGTAGAGGCAGGTGTCGGTGAACTCGGCGGCGTTCAGGCCGCGCAGGACGTGCACCGCGGAGCGGACCTCCTGCTCGGTGCGCTTCTCGTCGCGGGCGTAGAGGATCCAGACGGCGTCTTCGGCGGCCAGGTCGAGCAGCTCGGTGCGCTGCCGGTGGCGCTCGGCCTCGGCGGCGGCCTTCTCCTCCGCGCGGCGGCGCTCCTCGGCGAGGGCGGCGGCGCGGGAGCGCATGCGGGCGTTGGCCAGGTCGCGGTCGCAGACCCGCCAGCCCTGCCAGAGGGCGGAGTGGTCAGCGCAGACGGCGCGGGTGCACTCGGTGCACTCGCCGATGGCCGGGTCGCCGCAGCGGCAGAGCGCGGCCTCGTCGTCGGCACGGGTCTGGATGTAGATGGTGCTGCAGCGCTTCGTCTCGGCCGGCTCTGCCGTCGGAACGGCCGGTCCGCCGACGAGTTCGCCGACACGGACGACGGCGTCGCAGCGCCAGTAACCGGGAAGGATCTGCGTGCGTGCGTCCGTCGCCCCGCAGGTGGGACAAGGCATGGCCGAAGGGTAGGAGCGGAGCGGCGCGGCCCGATCGATGCCGTGGAACGTGTCGCTAACGCCGCAGCACGTGCGCCACAGGCGTCACGCCCGTTGTGCAGATGTCGCCTCCGCGGCGGTCGAGGGCCAGACTCTGGAAGTACTGGTTGGCGGCCAAGAGTCCGCTCGCTGCCAGACGATGTGGAATCCTAGCCGCCATGGAGCAGGAGCAGGATCGCGGCCAGTCATCAGCGCTGAGGTCCGGCGGCTGGACCTTCGCTACCTGGGCCTACCTTTCCGCGATAGCCGTAGTAGCCATAACGGTATACGTCTTCGTTCTCCCCTGAGCTGTCATCGGCTCGGGTTCAGCGGTGAGAGCTCACCCTTCTGCGGAATGTAGCTGACGTTAGCCGCGGTAGATGCCGGAAGCTTTCAGCTTCAAAGTCGTAGCATCGGCTCCTCGAAGTCTTCCGTAGTGGACCACGTCGATCTCGCTTTGAATTATGGTGGCGGGATTTCCTGCCACGATTGTTCTCGGCGGCACGTCCTTAGTCACCACGGCGCCTGCGCCCACGATACTGTTGTTCCCGACCCTTACGCCGGGAAGAATGAGGCTGCGCGCGCCGATAAAGCAGTTGGCTCCCACGACCGTATTCAGGTAGAGCCCACGCGTGCGATCGTGAGCGAGCACTACGGCGCCAAAGGCGATGTACGAGTACTCGCCGATGTGCACGCCGGCCGGATGAGTCTTGTCCAAGTGCGCCTTGAGCGACACGATCGCCGTGGGATGTACATGCATGCCCCATATTTGATTATGAGCGAATCGGCGCAGGAGCATGATGCTGCGTCGTAGAAACTCAAGTCTGTGAAGGGTGAGCACCTAGCTTGTCCTCTCAATTGCGCGGGGTGCGAGTTAAGTGTCGCGCCAGGGACACGTCGGGCTTCGGTCGACTAACCCATCGGCTGGCGAGAGCTGCGCTTCATCGAAGTCCTCTCGTCATCTCGGCCGCGCCTCGTACGCGGCTGAACTGTGTAGGGGCAGTGCTGCCATCGGCGTCGATCGTCCGCCGAAGCGCGGCTACCAAACCCAGGAGTAGGAAGAAGAGGCCGGCGAACGTCGGAAAGGTCAGTGAGTCGAAAGTGAACGAAGCGAGGAGGGCCACGGCTGCGGTAGCGGCCATGGCTTGACCCAGATGTACGTCGAATTCGTCCCTGCCCAGCTTCCGCACCTGGCGCCCCAGGCCGAACATCCCTGTGAACAGGGCACACAATGCAATGGTCCCGATCACTCCCAGTTCCAAGAGGGAGACTAGAAGTTGGTTGTCGAGTACGCGGTAGATCTCCGGAACGAATGTCCCCGGGCCTCGGCCGAACCACGGCCTGTCCCAGAAGTACATGGCCACCGCCTCATAGTCTTCGCGGCGGCCAGCGATACTGGGATCGTTGTCAAAGTTCAGGAAGCTCGACCGAATCGTCCCCAGTACGCCGGGATTCACTAGGCGGAAGGCGGCGAGACCCACGACTGCTACGACCGCTGCCCGGCGAAGCACACGGCCCCGCCAGATGGAAGCGAGGACGAGGAGGCCGACAACCAAACCCAGGAAGCCTGCACGTGAGATGGAGAAGGGGATCGCACTGGCGACGAGCGCAAGTAGCACCCATCGGCGTCTAGCCGACGCTTTAGACCTGGCGAAAAGTGCTCGGTGAAGGGCGAGGGGCAGCACCATGGCGAGGACTACGCCGAACTCGATGTAGTGCTGCTGCGTACCGTAAACTCTGCTGAAACCCGGGCCGCCACGTTGGCCGAGGCCGACGAGTTGAAGGTTGTACTGCAGGCCCGGGAGGCGCAGGTACGGCACAAGGTCGAGGCCGTAGAACTGCAGTACGCCTAGCGCCGCGCTGAAGCCGGCGAGCAGGGTGACGGCCTTGACGACCTTGTACACCTCCGCGCGATGGCGCAAACCGTCGGCGGCGACGAGCGCGACGCCGAGCCACGAGCCAAGGCTCAGCAGGAAGCGATCCGTGCTTCGCGCCTCAAGAGGAAGTAAGCCGCGATCGAAGCCCAGCGCGTATGCCAGGAACAGCACGAGGGTGAAGACGAGCAGAAGCGCGTGTACGGGTTGTGTGCGTGGCCTGCTGAGGCCCGGCGCCAGACGCCAGAAGATCCACCAGGCGAGCAAGCCCAGGCCAGCGATGACCGCTGGTCGGCCGGCTCCACCCAAGCCGGTGACGACGAGTCGCGCAGGCAGAAGGAAGAGCAAGCAGAGGTAGACGATTAGCAGATTTGATGCCGTGAGGCGTGGGGGACGCCTCAGAGCATGACGCGCTTGGGAGCGGTACCTCTCCAGCGTTGACAGCGGAACCACAAATCTTAGTTGGCAGGGGTGAAGCCGGGTGGCTGTCCGACGCCCACGACCTGCTCTCCTGCGCGAGGTCCGTCGTCCGCACCATCAGGCGTTTCCGTGAGTTGGCTGCCCGACTCGCGGGCGCCGTGAGCGCCGCCGTATCCACGACCCCCACGCCGTGCTGCAGAAATGAGCAGGGCATCCACCAAGAACGTGATGCCGGCGCTCGCGACGATGCCCACCCCCAACGCAACCACGAACGCACGAAGCTTGGAATTGTCGACGGCTGCAACGGACGGGGGCGACAATGTCTGCGTTAGCAACTTCTGCGAGGGTGGGAATGGTCCCTGCTGCCTGTCCAGCTCGGACCCCAACTCGGCTATGACCGCGTTCGCGGTGTTCACGGCCTCATTCAAGTCCTTGGATTCCACGGCGATGCGAAGGATGGGCTGCCGCTCCGAAGCGATGATCGAGTAGGCCGCCAGCTCGCTCGGCTCGCTGACGCGCTCCTGAAACTCTGGCGCGTTCGCGATGATCGTTAGGGCTTGTGTTGTGATCAGCGTCGAGCTGTTGAAGCCGAGCAGGGGATTGACCGACGACGTCTCAGTTCCTGTCGCGGCGTCCACCCGTGCGCTGGGAGGCAAGACGATCACGGCGGCTGTCACGGTATATCCCGGAGAAACGCCCGCGCGGACGACGAAGGAGCCAGCGAGGGTCAGCAACAGCAGCGGGACTGCGACGTACCACCGGCGCACGAACGGCCGGAGCGTGTCGGGCAGGTTCATCCTCGTCCTCTGGTCGGCGCCGAACGACTGCCCGGAGCGGAAGCGGGATCATGCTACGACGCCGTCGCGCCACCAGGTAAGCGCTCCGTCGATTAGTGAGCCCAGACAGCCCGAAGGTATGAAGAGGTGGGCCTAGGACTTATCAAATCGAAGTAGGCCTTCGACGGGTTCAGGAGAGTCGGTTCCACCGACCAGGCTCCGTTGAGGACGCGGGCCCCCGGGCGGGGAGCCGGAATCTGCGTCGCGGTCACGGACGACCAGGTCGAGGGGTACACGGTCCCGGCGAAGATGCTGTCTCGCGCGGCCATGCCGAGCGGGGCACCCGACCCGTTGATCGCTTGGTTGAGTTGGGGTGCCCCAGCACCCACCGGGAGCGGATACCGGGTGGCTGCTGAGGTCTTCGGTCCCACCAAGAGGCAGTGCTCCAAGACCGTAGGGGCAGCGTCTAGCGGCAGGTGCGGTGCGTAAGCGTCCGGAAGCCCCCCCACCTGCAGCGCGCAGTTGTTTGAACCCCATATTGCAGAGTCGACGAAGGCGAAGCCGTAGTAGATTCCGGCTCCGTACAGCTGGCATGTGTCCAGATGGGCCGTGCTGCCTCGCGGCCGCCATCGCGGCCCCGTGTAGCAGCCCACGATCCGGCAGTTCCGGAGCCAGCCATTGCCATCGGCTGGGCCGCCACTCTCCTTGGTATAGCCGCTCCCTAGTCCGGTCGCGTCGGCCGTGCTCACGTGGGGGGCGTCCACGACCACTTCATAGAGGTCGCAGGCCTCTGTGACACTCCCTGGCCCTCTGGCCAGGCCGTAGATTATCCAGCCCCTCAGCGTGGACCAACAAACCGCTGACCCGGTACATGCGGACAACGTCAGCTCGTCAGCTAGCAATTGGGCGAAGCAGACACGCTGTACAGCCTCGATCTTCGCGGACCCCTCGATGCGCACGGAGCCGTATCCGTCACGCGGCACTACGAGTACGCGCTGTTCCCAGCTCGCTGACCCGACGTCCTTCAGGACCGGGCGTCCGCGGCCTCCGCCTCCGAGGCCGATCAGCTGTCCCGGCGCTAGGCGGATGCGGACGCCGTTCGCTGCATCGGCTGGTGTGATGGACTTCAAAGCCTGAGTGAGAGCCGCCCATGAGCATTCGACGTCGATCTGCCGACCGACTGCGTCGTTGAGCCACGGTGTGTCCTGCGGCCAGTGGGTGCCGTTCGGACCGAACGACGGTGTCGCGTTCGGGCGTGGGCGACCGAAAGATGCCTGCGCCGGCCAGTCCGCCTGATCCGACGCTGGCGTCGGGAGCATCGGCGAAATGCTCGTGTCGCTGCCTGCAAGCGCGACGGAGAGTGCGGCGGTTGCCCCGCCCAAGAGGAAGCCACGCCTCGTCGGCATGTGTGTACTTGGCAGCAGGCCGCGTGACGCTTCGTCTGTCGGTGGCCTGCGCTCCCACATGAGTCCCCCTGGCTGGCGCGCCCTGATCAGGGCTATTCGCTGGGTCGGCGCCGCGCGCTGGCGACGACATGCTGGCCGAGTTCGTTGGCGCGCGGGCGCAAGTTCGCAACGGCATCCGCCACCAACCCGCGCGCCCGAGCGGTGTCGTCGAGCACGGAGGCGAGGCTGCGACGCAGATTACATCCGGTGACGGCGTCGATCTCGTGCACGAGACTCGACATGCCGAGGCGGCTGAAGAGTTCCTGGGTCTTGAATTCGTAAGCGACGGCCACGACCGGGGTGCCCGCGTTCAAGGCGAGGATGGCTGCGTGCATGCGGGTGGCCAGTACGACGTCGAACTCGGCGAACCGCCGCTGCAGCCTTTCAGGAGGGATGTGCTCACGGATCACCGTGACACGCTCTCGCACATCGCTGCCGAGCCCCGCCGCGATGTGGGCTGCGATCGCCGAATCGTCCGTCCAGTATCCAGGAACCCCCTGGCAGGTCGAGATGAACGTGACCTCAGCGTTGTGTTCCTTGACCAACCATGTAACGGCGTCCCGGACGGCCTCCTCGTACTTCTGCTGCCCAGCTCGGCTACCAAGCCGTTGATACTTCGTCCACGACCGCACCGAAACGGCGACGCGAGGCGGCTTCGCGGACACCGTCGGCCGGAGGACGGGTTCACCTGACGCGAAGACCACGTCGGGAAGAACGTGCACGTGATCGCAGCGGGCGTCGATGGCGCGAAGGTTCTGCAGCGACTTTTCGTCACGCAGCAAGACTGCTGAGGCTTCAGCGGTGATGGCCCGCATGGCGGCGGCATGAGCATCGACCGCGAACGGGCCGAGGCTCTGTGTCCCGAGGACGAGAGGTTTCCCCATCAAGAGGGCCGTTCGCATGAGCGCCAACTTCGGTCCAAGGGGGTAGTGCTCCACCAAGGACGTCCCGCCCGTGTACAACACCACGTCGGCCTCGGCGATCAGCTGGAGAATCTCCTCCGACGGAAGTGGGAAGACCGGCTCCGACGTTGGCTGGGCCTGCGACACGGTCAGGCGGCGCAGCTTCCGCAAGGCGCGCACCACTAACGGCGGGGTGTTCCGCTCGGCGGAGGGGGATGGCGCGGCCGAGCCCACGACCCTGTCGGCCTGAGGCACTGCGGTACGCGTCAGCGCTGGGTGGGAGTCCACCACATCGACGTAGACCGCCTCAGGTGCGGCAGCTTCCCGGATGGAGTCGACTTCGGCCCTCAGGATGGCCGCATCCCCCCCATTACCCGACACCGCACCGATTATCAGGATCCGCATGGGCCAGACTTTCTGTCGTCGACATCGAGACCGAACACTCGCAGCATGCCGGTTACGGTGTGGTCAAGGGTGTACTGCTGCATCGTCCGCTGTCTGGCCGCCGCCCCCATCTCATGCGCGCGTTCCTGGTTCAGCAAGGCGGCGAGAAGTGCCTCTGCGAGCAGTCCGGGCTCATCCCTGGGCACGACCCAGCCGACGCCGGTAAGCGTCTCCGGAATCCCGGCTACGTCCGTCGACACCACCGGGCGCGCCCGCGCCATGGCCTCCCTGATTACAACAGGCAGCGCATCGCTGCGGCCCTCGTCGTCGACAGTGCAGGCCAGGCAGAAGACCGCGCAGTGATCTAGTTTCTCTAGCACAGCGTCGTTCGTCATCGCGCCCAAGAACTCGATGTGGCCTGAGTCGATGAGCGCGCTTGCCTTCCGCTCGAGGCCCTCGCGCAACTCCCCGTCGCCGATTATCTGCAGCCGGCAGTTAGGCAGGACTTCGACGACGTGCGCCATGGCTTCAATGAGAAGGTGGAACCCCTTCTTGGGCACTAAACGCCCGACAGACAAGATCGTCCGCTCGGTCAGTGCGGGGGAGGGGGGCTCGGGGACGTCCACCCCGCAGGGAATGACCGAGATCGGCACATTGGACGATAGAAGGCTCCGAATGACCTTGACGTTGAATTCGCATACCGTCACCAGGTGGTCGAAATGGTTCAGGACGCGACCGACATCGTAGGCAGGGGTGTAGATGTCGTCCGCGTGCAGCGTGATGGATGCGCGGGTGTCGAGCAGTGCTGCGGCGTACGCCGTCGGGGCGGCTGCCGCCCACCCGAAGTGGCTGTGGACGGCGACCACGCTGCGATCCTCGGCCATAGTCCTCAGGGGCGGCAGCAGCCTCAGGAAAAGCTTCAAGCCGAGCCCCCGAACGATGATCGAGCGTCGGAGCACCCGAGCGAGCCTCACGGGATGGTGTCCCACCCACCAGAGAAGGTTGCAGAGCAGTGGGAGGACGCCTGGCTGCTCCAGTTCTTGCGCCTGTGAATTCGAGGCGTCTAGTCGGACGCTGCCGGTTTTAAATGTGAGCACGCGCACGTTCACCCCCCGCGCGCGCAGCCCTTCTATCTCGTTCCGCACGAAGGTCTGGGACAGGACGGGATACTCGGCCAGCAGGTAGACGACAGTGGGTCCACAGTGGCCAGCACTTGCAATCATGTGGCGCTCCGTCCCCGCACTCGGCGGATGAAGGGTCGCTCAAGCAGCAGGAGCGCCACCGCATAGGTCGATGCGCCGGCGACCACTTGGGCAAGAAGTGTCATGGGCGCTGCCATGAAGGCCGAGGCGTGGCCCGCAATCCATGCGACCCCAGCAGCAGCGATTGAGGCAGCGGCGCCACCAGCAAGACTGCGCAAAAATGTGACAAGCGGGACCGCGGCACATCTGAGCGCCGGCAGGACCACGATCCAAACGGTAAGCCAGCTCTTGATGGCTATAGCGGCAGCTACCGCGACCACCCCGAAAGGCACCGCGACCCCCACCGCCAGCACAGTGAGAAGGCTGGAGATCACCCCGAGCTTGAACTGTAGTGCGGTTCGGCCGGTCGCCTGGAACAGGGGTCCGGCGCTCTGGCCAAGCAGTTGGCAAGGAACAGAGAGAGCCAGTAGCGAGAGGATCGGAGCGACGGGCAGCCATCGAGCCCCGAAGAGCGTCTCCACGAGAGGACCTGCAGCAACGCAAACCCCCAGACCTAACGGTGCGCCTACGATCCACGAAGCCTTTGTGCTGACCAACCACGCCTCGCCAAGTCGGCGTGCGTCGGACTGCAGGCGGGCGAGAGCGGGAAACATGACCGTGGAGATGGTGGTGCTCACCTGGGACAAGGGGAGAAGCATTGCATTATAGGCGCGACTGTAAAAGCCCAGCGCAGTAGTCCCGATAAACTTCCCTACCAATAAATTGTCCGCATTGCGGGACCAGTAGTTGACCGCGTTGAAGCCGATGAGTCCTCGGCTGTATCGCCAGATCTCCCTCGTCATACCGAGGGTGGGCCAGCCCGTCGGGCGCATTGGACTGAGCATCCAATAGGCGACCGTTGTGGTAGCAGTACCGACCAACGTTCCGGAAACTAGCGCCCAGGGTCCGAGGCCAGCTGCGGCCAGGGATATGGCGGACGCGGCGTTTGCTACGCCTCCCAGAACCTCGGCCACGCCGACCCTGGCGAAATTCATCTTTCGGCGCAGCACGGCCCCGTGCACGACGCCGAGCGACAACGCCATGGACAAGCCAGCGACGGGTAGGAGTTGGGCCAGATCAGGCGCCTCGAGGACGATGGCTGCAAGAGGGGAAATTGCCCAAATGGCCAGGGCCCCCACGCAGCCCAGCAATGCGTTCAGCCAGAACGCAGACGTGAGGTATTCGCGGTCAGGTTCAGGTCGCTGAATCACGGCCGCAGCGATACCGAACTCGGCGAACAAGGTAGCAAAGCCTGTAATGGTCGCCGCGAGAGCGACGAGCCCGAAGTCGGAGGGCGCGAGCAGCCTTGCGAGCGCGATCGACGTGCCCAGCTGGAGGATCTGAAGAGCTATGCGCCACAACGCGGTCCAGGCCAGTCCTCTTCGGATGGCCCTCCCCGTCGTCGCATGCCGGTGGGCGGTTGCTTGCCCAGCCGGCAAGGCGCTCACGTCCGTATCCGGATCAGTCATGGCTGAGCGCCAGATCCAGAAGTGCGTCGCAACGCTGGGCCCAGCTGTTCTCGTCGATGAAGCGCTGCCGTTCGTCCTCATCGAGCGGTCCGCGCGCCAGCGCGTGGGCGGAGTTTTGACCGAACTGTTCGACGGAACTCAGGACGATCGAGGGGTGGATGTGGCGAATAGGCGGAAGGTCGGTAGCGACGACGGGTCGGCCGGCGGCTAGGTACTCGTAAACCTTGAGCGGCGACATGGCTTCCGTGAGTGCGGAGACGACGTGAGGGACGAGGCAGACGTCGGCCGCCATGACGGTCGCTGCCAAGCGGGTCTGGTCCATCGACGGGAGCATGTGGACGTTCGACAAGGTTGTAGCCAGTCGACGGCCCGTGTCGTCGCCTTCGGGTCCGACGAGCAAGATGCTGCCGAAGTGGGGAGCAGCGTTGGCGAGTGCTGTCGCGGACAAACGCTCATCGACGGTCCCGGTGTACACGCCGATCGGACGCAAAAAGGCCTCGAGGGGGTCCTGGGCCGGTGGGGGACCGCCCCAGACTTGGGGGTCCACGCCGTTGGGGACTACTCGGGATGGCCCCCGGGGGGAGATGCGATCGATGATCTGCTGGCTTACGGCCGCAACGCGGAGTCCGCGATCGCTGATGGAATCGTAGGCTGCCTGGTATACCTCCGCGAACGCCGAGTGGCCGTGGTGCGCCGACCAGTCATCACGCCCCACGTAGGTAACTGAGCGAAATCCGCCGTGGTCGCCGAAGGCGGCATGCAATGGGTTGTAGGTCAGGAGCGCTGGCGCTTGCATGCCGGCACGAAGTGCCTCGCGGGTGAGTCGGCGACCGTAAGCGCGGTAGGAGACGCGAAGGGAGTCGAGTCGAGGCGGGTCGGATCTGCGCAATCTCATCGGTCGGACGAGCCGCGCGGTGTCGTTGGTGGGGAAGGGCGCGCTTCTCCGTCCGAGGGTCCTCCGTCCCGCGGCTCGCGGAAGACTTCTCCAGGGATTGGCCACGAGCACTCGACGAAGTCGGCCCGAGCTGAGTGCATGTCGAATGAGGCGGTCCGGAGGGCGCACATGCTCGCGCCGGACAATGTCGTCCCAGGTCTCGAAGCTCAAGGCGATCACCAGGTCCGACGCAGCAGGGGCGGGTCCCTGGTCAGTAGCCGGATGGTTCTTCACCACGAGGTGCCTTCCTTAGGAGGGATGATGCTCAACCCGTGACCGTTGGTCGATGCGTGCTGCCATGTCAAGTGGGCGTGGAGTTCTCATCTTGGCTCCAGGTGAGGCGGCGTCTGGATGCGCCACGTCGAAACTTCTTGCACATCCAGCCACGTCAACGCCGGCACCTCGCGGTGGATCGCTAGATTGCGCCCATGTAACTCACGCGCGATTTGGCTTTGGTGGTCATCGACGTGCTCGTCAAATGAGGACCGGCGAGGCACCAGAATCGGCCGCCGACCGGCATTGAGCGCTCCTAGAGCACTACCAATCCCGGCGTGCGCGACGACCGCATCAGCCTCTGCCATCGCCGCGTGGAGTTCGTGCTGAGGCATCGATGGGCGGCCGGTGATAGGAAGCCCAGCGATATCGGTGACACCTGTTTGCCAGAGCACGTCGACATCGGGCGGGATGATCGTCACTAATCGCTCAAGTAGGCGACGAAAGCCGTACTTCTCGATGGTGCCTAGTGTGACGACGACGGAACGGATCGGTTGCGGGGTCAGCGCCTCTTCCATGTGTGCCACGAAGTCATCGAAGACTGAGACGCTCAACCCCCACGGCGCCCGTGCCCAGGATCGGTACTGCGCCGAGAGCTGGATGCCGGGGACCTTCTCGAGGAGCTTCCCGGTCTGGGAAGGGCCGTCGCTTCGGGCGGCGCTTTCGATGTAATGGGCCTTCTTGCCCATGGCTCTTGCCACGGGCAAGAAGGAAAGCGCTATCCCTGACCCAGTGCTGATCACAGTGTCAACGCGGTACTTGCGGAGGATGCTGAGCGCCCGGGAGGCGTTCGCCACCACCGTTCGGTAATCCCGGGGAGCGGTGTATGGGACGTACTCGACGATCTCTTCGGCCAGCATCGAGCGGCTCTGCGGTGAGTCGAAGGTGGCCCATACGACAGGGGTGCCCGGTTCAACCAGCCGGGGCCTCAGTTGGTAGAGCTGCGCGAGGTGTCCACCGGTCGCGGCGACGAGCAATGTGGTCACGGAAAAGCTCCTGGCCTGCTGAGGGGGTGGCCCCACCCTAGGTGATGGGCAAGGTGGCTCCGCCGCGGCGGCGGAACCTTCACAGCACCAGGTGGCACACCCTGTGCCCATCGGTTCTGCGAGCCCGGTCCACGCTCGCCCGTGGAGCGCCATGGTCGAATGTGGCCGTGTCCACGGCCCGCACTCCTACGGCGTCGGTATTGATTCCGGCGCACCAAGAAGAATCCGTGATCGGCCGATGTCTCGACGGGCTGCTCACCGGTGCGAGACCTGGTGAGTTCGAAGTCGTCGTCGTAGCGAACGGCTGCACGGACGGGACCGGCCGTGTGGTGAAGGGCTATGGCGCGGAGGTGCGGCTGATCGAGCTCGAAGCAGGGTCGAAGACAGCTGCACTCAACGCCGGCGACGAGGTGCTGCGCACCTTTCCGCGCGTATACCTCGACGCCGACGTTGTGGTCACGGCGGAGTCGTTGCGAGCAGTCGCCGCCTGCCTCGATTCCGAACACCCGTTGATCGCGACGCCCGTCCGGGATCTTCAGTTGGAGCACTCGACGGTTCCTGTCGCGTGGTTCCTGCGGACGTGGGAGGCGCTGCAGCGGGCGCGCCAGGAAACAATCGGCACCGGGGTGTACGCGCTGAACGAGGCAGGGCGCGGCCGTTTCGACACCTTTCCCGACGTTGTAGGCGATGATCGATTCGTCCACGGTCTCTTTCAGGCGAGGGAGAGGCGCGCGGTGACGCCTTCAGTGAAGGTCTGGCCGCCTGCCACCCTGCGCGAGTTGATCGGAGTCCGTACCCGAGTCGTCGTCGGCAACATGACTGCGGGAGCACGGGTGAGACAGGCGTCGGAGCGGCCCTCCCCCTACGAGCAGGTTGGTTCGCTGCTTCGCGATCCGCTCGCCGTGAGCGGTCTGCCGCTGTACCTGGCTGTGACGCTTCTGGTTCGGTGGCGCGCTCGTCAGCGGGTTCGGAGGGGGGACCTGTCGTGGTCTCGCGCGCAGAGGAGGGCAGCATGACGCTGGATGTCTCGGTCTTGATCGTGACGTACAACAGCGATCGGTACATCGCTGACTGCTTGACCTCTCTCGCGACCGCCCTCAAGGGAGTCGATGCCGAGATCCTCGTGTATGACAACGCGTCGAATGATGACACGCTGCGGACGGTCGCCGATTTCCCGGGTGTGAGAGTCATCGCCGGAGATGCGAATATTGGATTCGCGGCGGCATGCAACAGGTTGGCTGCCCAGAGCCATGGCCGGTACCTCTGGTTCCTCAACCCTGACACGCGTGTGCGCGCGGAAGCGGTCAGGGAACTGCTCAAGGCTGCTGATCACTTCCCGAGCGCGAAGTTGTACGGCGCCAGAACCGTTGCCCCGGACGGCCGGACGGTGATGGGTAGCGCCCAGGGGGAGATGACCTTGTGGTCGTTGACCTGTTTCGCCACGGGGGTGTCGACAGTCTTCCCCGGCCGACGGTGGGCCGACCCAGAGAGCATTCCAGGCTGGGATCGAGCGACCACCCGTCACGTCCCGATGCTCAGCGGGGGTGCGCTTATGGTCAGCCGCGCCGCCTGGGACCGGCTCGGCGGCTTCGACGAGCGCTACTTCATGTACGCAGAGGATGCCGATCTCTGCGCTCGGGCACGGAGGCTGAGATACGCCCCGTTGTTCGTGGCACCGGCAATCGTGGAGCACGAGGTGGGGGGGTCGTCTTCGGCAGGCGGAAAAGTCGTGCTTCTCCACAGGGGGAAAGTCACGTACGCGCGTGCCCTGTGGTCGCCCCTGCGGGCAGCCTTGGGTGTCCGCCTGCTGCTCGTTGGAGTGGCTCTGCGTGCCTATGCCTCACGCCTTGGGGTGTTTCCCGACCGTCCGGGCCGTTCCGCCGGTCACGCTTGGGCGGAAGCGTGGAATCGTCGTCGCGAGTGGCGGCACGGGTGGGAGGGCGAGAAGGCGCTCCGGCGTGCCCCGTGACTTAGCATCACGCCTCCGCTTCGGGGTGCAGAGCAGCGGGAGGGTCGTGACCGTGAGAGGCGTTGCGTCAAGGTTCCATGCCATCCGCCCCGGAGTGGCGCGGCTGCGCTCGGATGGCCGCTGATGACGGCCCAATATGGCCCGCACGACACGCCCCCTCGGCGAGGAGATGCGCGTGCCTTCGAGTCGGTGCTGGTCGCGTGCGTTCGTGAGCACGACTGGGGGCAGCCACCGCCGGACGCGGTGCGTCTTTTGCTGGGGTTGGACCAGCGCCGCTTGGTTGCATTAGCGGAACGACACCGAGTCGTCTCAGCTGTCTTGCTCAGTGCCGGAGATGCGCTGCTTCCGCCGATCCGTCAACGTCTTCGACTCCTGAGTCGGGCAGACCACCTGAGGACCTTGCAGGTCGAGAACGAATGCCGGCACCTCGCTTCAGCGCTCGAGAGCACCGCATGGCTCGTCGTGAAAGGTCCGGCACTGGCGCGTGGTTATTACCGCCGCGCAGAGCTGCGGAGCTACGGGGACCTGGATGTTCTCGTCCGGCCGCAGGACTTTTCCGAGGCGGTGGCACGGCTGGAGGGTGCCGGCTACACACTCCTGGACCGGAACTGGCTCCTCCTGAGACGCCGGATGTCCGGCGAGCTCCATGTCATGTCGCCGCGAGGAGTTTTGGTGGATCTGCACTGGGATCTCACCAATGATGCCGCCACGCGGAAGAGTTACGCGATGTCGGCGCAGGCGTTCTTCGAACGCGCCGAACGGTTGACCATCGCTGGGATCGAGGCTCTCGTCCTCGATCCGCTCGACACGGTGGTGCACACCGCCGTGCATGCGGCGCGCTCCGGCGGAGATCGCCTGGTCTGGCTCAAAGATCTCGAGCAGTTGATCCTCTCGGGACGCTTCACCTGGCCGGATCTGGCCAAGCGAAGCGCTGAGCTCCACGCTCAGCTCGCGGTGTCCGTGATGTTGCACCGCATGCGCGCGGTGCTGGGAACGGAGAACATCACGGATGCTGACCTTCACCTCCTAGGTGGGTCCCGGCCCTGGCTAGCGGTCGGACGGTTGGTCGACCGCCTCTCTCCGATCCTCCGAGCAGGGGCCGATGGCTCCCTGGCTCGGATCTTCGCCCGCTCCACTCGATCCGACAGCGGGGCTGCCGCTGTGGAGCTGGGGCGACGGATCGTCGCGCGTGCACGTCGCGGAACCTGGCCACAGGAGGACCACACCTGGGATCCCGCGCATCCGGACTCCCCGCTCTACGAATCGGGAGGCCGGGAAGGAAGAGTTGCCTTCCTGGCGGCGGTCAGCGCGATTCAAGGTGAACGGAGGTGAGGCCGCCGGCGTGGCTCGCCCTATACCTCTGGGGAGAAAAGCGGATCGAGCGACTCGTCCGAGTTCTGCCTGGTGCTTGGAGTGGCCTGTGGTTGGGCGTGCTCACGACGCCGCAGCTGTCCCGGCTCGACGAGGCGTACTACCGGGGCGAAGACATGTACCGCAGTGCGGCCTACAACCGGCGCGGACTCTTCGACTGGGAAGCCCGCATCGTCGAGAGCCACGTCCGTCCCCGGAGTCGCATCGCTGTTCTGGGGGCCGGGGGTGGCCGGGAAGTGCTGGCCCTGCTCGCTCTCGGCCATGATGCCTGGGGGTTCGAGCCATACCACGCGCTGGCTGCGGTGGGCTCCGATCTGACCGCGGCAGACGGGTACGGGCGGCGTGTGGCCGTGATGGCGCGGGATGGATGGGCATGCGAGAGGGACTCGTTCGACGCCGTGGTCTTCGGGTGGGGCGCGTACATGCTTCTGCCGTCGAGGCAGGACCGGGTCGAGCGGCTACGCGAGGCGGCTGCGGCAACGGGCCGTCCGGGCGTGATCGTGACGTCCTTCTTCACGATGCCCCTCGACCGACGGCAGCTCCACGTCACATTCCGGGTGGCCCGGCGCCTTCGCCAACTGCTTGGTCGGCCCGCGCCGCTCCTCGGAGACGCCCTCGTCCCGAACTTCGCGCATCACTTCACACGTTCTCAGATCGTTGAAGAGCTCGTAGAGGCGGAGCTCGAATTGGTCGAGTGGGGCACCGCCCCTGGTGGATACGGTTGGGCGGTCGCCCGTAGGGCGGGCGCGGCAGAGGGAGCAGCTGGTGAATGAAACAAAGGGCGAGTCCATCCGGCTGCGTCCGGGCGCGGTGACGTGGCACGAGGCTGACGGTGAGGTCATCGCGCTCGACCTCCGGTCTTCTGAGTATCTCGGGGTGAATCCGGCCGGTGCGGCGCTCTGGCAGCGGCTTGCCGAAGGCGCGACAGAGGATGACCTCGTGGAGGTTCTCACCGAGACCTACGGCATCGACCCGGGGCGCGCCAGAACCGACGTGCGGGCGTTCCTGCAGGAGGCTCGAACACGGGGGCTGCTCGAGGAATGACGGTGTACGCGTATCCGTCCCGGTTGCACAGCCCGGATGAACTGCGGGCCTACCGGCGGGAGCAGCTCGTAAGCCGCTACAACCCCGCGTGCGCGCGGGCGGCCATGTGGGCGTGGACCAACGTCCGCCGGGCCTCTCGCGCGCTGGCTCGGGACGGGATCCAGGCGACAATCCCGCCGCCGCCGGCTCTCCCCGCGGGAGCTCGTCGGGGAGTCGAGGCGGTGCTTCGCAGGGCCTCGCCCACATGCTTGGAACGGTCCCTCGTCCTGCAGACTTGGCTTGCGGCCCACGGGGTGCCTTGCGAGATCATCATCGGCGTCGCGAAGGAAGGCGCCGAGGTCAAAGCACACGCATGGCTGGACATCGAGGCCGGCGATCACGTCGCCCGCAAGTACACCGAACTGCACCGCCTGGCGCCTCGGTGAGCACGGCCGTGCGGCCCTGGCGTCCGTGGCAGCTGTCCGGGTTGGAGCTAGCCTCTGGCTACGCTCTTGGACTTGACGTCACTCAACGCATCCCACGAGCGCGCCTCACCGGGACGACAGCCAGGCAGGCCTTCGAGGAGGTTCTCCTCGAGGCGCTAGCCCAGCCGCCGTGCGTGGTCAGCTTCTCGGGTGGACGCGACTCTTCGGCAGTCCTAGCGGTTGCGGCATCCGTCGCTCGGCGAGAAGGCCTTCCCGCGCCCATCGCAGTGAGCCTGAGATTCGCCGGAGTGGCGACGGCCGAAGAGTCGCGTTGGCAAGAAATGGTCATCGCGCAGGCGGGCATCTCGGATTGGGAGCGTGTCGAGGTGACCACAGAGCTGGACCTTTTGGGTCCGTTGGCGCGCGACCTTGTTCGCCGGCACGGAGTTCTCTGGCCGGCGAACACCATGTTCCACGCGCCGATCGCGGCACTGGCCCGCGGGGGCACCTTGGTCACCGGGTTCGGTGGCGACGAGTTCATGTCCTCTGGGTGGACGTGGGACCGGCTCAACAGGGTGCTGAGCCGTCAGGCGCGACCGCGGCGGGCAGACCTGGTAGAGCTCGCAGGGGCCCTCGGGCCGCGACGCCTCAGAAGGAAGGTGTTGGCGCGGCGCCCGGAACCCAGCGCTCCGAGTCCTTGGCTTCAGCCGCACGCTGAGCAGGCGCTCCAGCGCTCGTGGGAAGACATGCGTGTTGGGGAGCCAGTGCGTTACGACGAGGCGGTCCAGTACTGGGGAGCGTCGCGGTACATCACGAAGACGCTGGAAAGCCTGGAACTGCTTGCGGGTGGGTTCGGGGCGTCGATTAAGCACCCGTTCGCCGACGTCCGGTTCTTCACAGCAGCAGCACGAGAACGAGGTCGAAACTGCCCACGTAGCCGGGCCGAGGCCATGGTGGCGCTCTTCGCTGACGTCCTTCCCGAGCCAACTTTGGTGCGGGTCAGCAAGGCCTCGTTCAATGCGCCCTTTCTGGGACCCGAGACTCGCGAGTTCGCTGCGCAGTGGGACGGGTCCGGTGTGGACCCGTCGCTCGTGAACGTACGGGCGCTGATGAAGATGTGGCGATCCCCGGACCCGGACGCGCGAAGCTACCCGGTGTTCCAAGCAGCCTGGGCGGCAACAGTCGGACCTCAGTAGGTTCCGGCTGCTAGCTCGCTCAGCAAGTCGCGGGTCGAGGCCTCCATCCGAGGCCACTCCCGTGGGCGGCTCCAGACGATGACCGGCACGCCGGCCAGGGCGAAGAAATCGGCTGGCGCGACGGGCGGCAGGGGAACTGCCCGATTGGCGGCGAGCAGCGGGACGCGCATGCGCAGCGGTAGAGCGGTGATGGCTGGTTCGCCCCATGTCGGCAGGATCCAGCCTCTGAGGGGGGCTGGTCCAGCCGGCGGAACAGGGACGCGCCAGCGGGCCCGCCGGCCGACTACGCCCAAGGGCACCCCCAGGCCGAAATGCTGCGCCGCGCCTTCACGGAGGTCGACGATTCCTGGACCGGGGACAACCATCCCTTCCTGCACTACTGCGACGTCGTCTGTGATGATCGGGAGTCCTAGGACGTGCAACTGCGCCATGAGTGAGCTCTTGCCTGCGTTGCGCTCTCCGAGCACCCCCCAAGCTCCTCCGGCGTACTCGAACGCACCCGCGTGTAGGGCCTGCCAGCCCAACCAGCGGGCGGCGACGGCCGCCACTCGGGCCATGTGGGGATGGACAAGATGGTCGTGGGGCAAGGGGGTAGGGCTGGTGAAGCGAGCCGTAAGCGTCGCGCGGTCTACGTGCACATCGCCGAGCGCCTGAGGCAACGGGTAGCTGGTCTGCTCGTCGGTCAGCGTGTCTTGCAGCACGACCGATGCCCCGCGCTGCTGAGTCATCCGTAGAACAGGGGACGAGTCGGCCACCTGTCGAAGTAGTCCTGGCACCTCAACCAGATCGGGTGTGGCAAATCCATAGCACCCCGTCGGCACGTCTCGGCCCTCCGTGTGGGGAGCAAACCCTAGGGGAAGTTGCCCGGTGTGTTTCGGTCGTCAGCAATCTAACGTCACCTCACCTACTAGTAACGGGGAGTGCCCGATGGAGAACTACGAAGCGCCGTCGATCACCACGATCGGTTCTCTGCACGACATGACGCTGCAGATTCCCAAGGCTGGTGGCGCCAACGACGGGGTGAGCTACACCATCCCCGGCGTCGGGACCATCACGCTCGGCGACGACCCGAACGAGAACGGCTACCCGATCAGCTGACTGCACGCTCCGCCGTTGCCGTCGCCTTTTGGCAGGCAACGGCGGAGTGTTCGGCGGGGCAGTGCCCGGATCAAGCGAGCCCCAGCTCGAAGGCCTTCTGTACGGCCTGAGCATGACTGCGGACGCCCAGCTTCGTGAAAATCTTCGAGCGGTGCGTCTCGATGGTCTTCACGGAAAGCCCGAGATCGCGCGCGATGGCCTTCGCCGGTGCCCCAGTCATCATGGCCCGCAGCACCTCCATCTCCTTTGCCGTCAGCTGAGGTTGCTGCTGGCTCCGGGTCGCCCTCCATTGCTCCAGAACGAGCATCGCAACTGCCGGGTGCAGCGTCGCACCACCGGATGCCGCGTCGCGCACGGCGTCCCACAGCTGCTGCGGGCCAGATGCCTCCAACGACAGGAAGCCCGTTGCTCCTCGGAGGAGTAGCTCGGGCAGCAAGGAAACGGATTCCTGACTGCTCACGACCACGACTCGTGCGCTCGCGAGCAGCAGTTGTGGAAGGACGGCCACCAAAGGCGTCCCGCCGATTTCCAAGGCTGACAGCACCACGTGCGGCTGACGGCTGCACATGCTCAGCAGCTTCTCCGCGCTGTCGACGTCCGAGATGGTCGCCGCACCCTCGGCGGACGCCTGCAGCGATGCCCGGAGGGCCGAGCGGACCAGCGGCGATCCACCCGCGACGACCACGGCGAGGCTGTTCTGTGGGCGCGGTGGTCCCTGCCCGGAGGGCGGAGCCGTCATCGACCCCCCTCGGGCTGCGCTCCCCGGCTGACGAGAGCTCCGCTGCCGCGGATCTCGTGAGCGACTCGCACCGCCTCCGGACCGGAGGTTGCGCCCAGTTTCTCCATCGCCCGTCGACGTGCGGTCTCCACCGAGCGCACGGACACACCCAGCCTCTGCGCGGTCTGCGTTGCGGAGAGGCCGGCGGCCGTGGACTCGAGGACTGCGTACTCGTGCGGCGACAGCAGTCGCCGGACCTTCTCTGCCTCGCCGTGTGCCATTTCTCGTGTGCCGGTCGCTGCGTGGACGGCGTTGCAGAGAACGTCCACTTCGCCAAGGTCGTAACTCTCTGCGCTGAAGCGGGGCTGGGTTCCGCCGCCATCCGGCTCGGAGGTAACCCACAGATCCACCTCGAGACGGCGGCCGATCGCTGCCCGCCAGTCGGCGAAGCTGCCCATGACTGCGAGCCGGCTGTCGGCCGAAAGCGCCTTCTGCAACTGGTCTCTGACGATGACCCGTCGGTCCACGACTCCGACCCGGAGCACGGTCGAAACCGCTGATGGGGACTCGGGCCGCATGACGGCAGGCTAGGCGAAAGCCCTATAGTCCCGACCTATGCCGCCCTCCCGAAGTCGGCAATCCGCGGCGAAATTCCCCCTCCTGAGTGCCTTTGCAACTGTCTTCACCGTGGATCGTCGAGGGACGTCAGCCGCAGCACTTCTGACCGTCCTCGGTGCGTTCTCCTCTCTCGGGCTGGTACTGGCCAGCCACCTCGCCCTGACGACGGTGCTCGTCGAGCGAGCTCCGGTAACCGCCCTCGCACTTCCGCTCGCGCTGCTCGCCGTGACCACCGCGGTGTCGGCGGCCGTTCCCGTCCTGCTTTCGCTGCAACAGCGAGTGCTCGGAGAACGCGTCATGCAGGACATCTGGCGGCGCTTGCTGGATGCCTGTGCCTCGGCCGATCTGGTCACGTACGAGTCTCATGCGTTTCTCAACCGGCTGGAGCGGGTTCGCTCCAATGCCCTCAGCCGCCCGGCCGCCGTGGTGTCCGGCCTGCTGGGGCTGGGGGGCAGCGCCATCGGCGTTATCGCCATGGGTGGCGCCTTGGTGGCCATCGCACCGCTGATGCTCCCGGTGCTGCTGCTCGGGGGGATTCCGACAATTCTCCTCGCTCGCCGCACCAGCGCGCTCGAGTTCGGATTCGCCCGCCGTGTGACGGTCCTTGCTCAACGCCGGGGGTATCTGAAACTGCTGCTGAGCCACCGCGCCACTGCCGCCGAGCTGCGTGCTTTCGATGCGACGAGGGAACTCCTGCGGCGGCATGCGCAGGAGGACGATAGATACCTCGGGATGCTGACAGGGCACGTCGTTACACGTCGGCGGTACGCCCTCGCTGGCCTCCTCGCCTCGGCGCTCACTCTGGGAGGCGCACTGGCGGTGGTCGTCTGGCTCACGGCCGCGGGCCGCTTGAGCCTTCCCGACGCGGGCGCTGCTGCCATCGCCGCCCGGATCCTGGGGGGCCAGCTGAGCACGGTGTTCCGCTCGTTCGGCTCGCTCATGGAGGCATCGCCGTTCCTGGTGGATCTCGCGGAGTTCCACCAGGACTACCCGCCGGGCCGCAGCATCGGGCAGCGGCACGACCTGTCGGCTGCACTCCTCGTCGAGGACGTGTCCTTCTCGTACCCGGGGCAGGAGCGGCCGGCGCTGGAGGGAGTGAGCGTCGTCGTGCCCAAGGGGCAGGTCGTGGCGCTCGTCGGCGAGAACGGCTCTGGCAAGACCACGCTCGCCAAAATCATGGCGGGCCTCTACGAGCCGGATTCTGGTCATCTCCTGTGGGACGGGACAGAGCTGAAGGGCGATGACCGGAGAGCGAGCAGCAGCGTCCTCTTCCAGGACTTCCTGAGGTACCAGATGAGCGTCGTGGACAACGTCGCCATCTCCGACACTTCCGTGCCGCTCGACAGGGCCAGGGTCGAGGGCACGGTCGCCCGCATAGGTATCACTGACGCGGTGGAGCGGCTCCCGCACGGCTTCGACACGGTGCTGGGGATCGAGCTGGAGGAAGGCGCCGACCTCTCCGGCGGGCAGTGGCAGCGCCTGGCGCTCGCCCGTGCGCTCTACCGCGACCGCTCGTTGGTCGTGCTCGACGAGCCGAGTGCGGCGCTGGACCCGCGAGCAGAGCACGAATTGTTCGCCGATGTCCGTGGTGTGCTCGACGGGCGCGCGGCGGTGCTCATCTCGCACCGGTACTCGAGCGTGAGGCTGGCGGACCTCATCTACGTGATGCACGCCGGCCGGGTGGTCGAGCGAGGGACGCACCAGGAACTCATGGCTGCCGGCGGTCGCTACGCGGAGCTGTACGTCCTTCAGGCGGAGGCCTACATGACGCCGGAATCGTCACCGTAGAGGCGTCGCCAAGACGCACAGTGTGAAGGCGTGCGGAGTCCGCATGTCTCTCGTCACAGCAGTTGTTGCGGGGGTTCCGTATGCCCTGGTCATGCCTGTACGTTGCGCGTCATTGAACGCTGAAGTTCCGGAGCTGCACACGCTCGGAGCTGCAGGTTCGTGTCACGGGGGCGGCACGGGGGTGCGCTATTTCGATCAGTGAGGTCCGCGAGGGCTCGGTCCGCGGCGACGGGCGGGCGGTCGGCCGCGGGTGGTCCACCTACGCCTCGCGCTTCCGCGGGGAAGGCACGCTGGCGCGGCGGGCCTGGCGGGGGCAGTACGTGCGCCGCATCGCGCTGGGTGACGCGCTCGCCGCGGCCCTGGCCGGGGCCTTCGGCTACCTGGCCCGGTTCGGCTCCGAGCGGAGCGCGAGCGAGAGCATCTACCTGTGGGCGGTCCTGCTCCTCCCGCTGGTCTGGGTGGCCTCGATGCTCGTGGCCCGCAGCTACGAGGAGCGGTTCCTCTGGGTCGGGCCGGACGAGTTCCGGCGCGTCTTCTTCGCCGCCGTGATGCTCCTGGCCGGCGTGGGCACGCTGTCCTGGGCGCTGCAGCTGGAGGTGGCGCGGGGCTTCGTCGTCATCACCCTGCCGCTGGCCACGGTGCTCACCCTCGCCCTGCGGTACGGGAACCGGCAGCGGCTGCACCGCGAGCGTGGTCAGGGTCGCTATCAGCAGACGACGCTGCTGGTCGGCCACCGCAACGCGGTTGCCGCCCTGGACGAGCAGATGGACCGGGAGAAGTACCACGGCTACCGCGTCGTCGGTGTCTGCCTCCCGACCGACCAGCAGAACCCGGGCGCCGACGCGTTCAACGGCCTGCCCGTGCTCGGTGGTCTGACCGAAGTCGCCGACGTCGTGGCCCGCTACGAGGTGGACACCGTCGCCGTCCTGCCCTGCCCCGAGCTCGACGGTCCCGCGCTGCGGCGGCTGGGCTGGGAGCTGGAGAAGACGCGGGCCGAGCTCCTCCTGGCGCCGGCGGTGACCGAGATCGTCGGGCCGCGGGTGCGCATCCGGCCGGTGTGCGGGCTGCCGCTGCTGCACATGGAGCGGCCGGAGCTCAAGGGCGTCCGCCGGCTCACCAAGGTCGCGTTCGACCGGACGGCCGCAGGGCTCGGCGTCCTCTTCCTGCTCCCGGTCCTCCTCGGCCTGGCCCTGGCGATCAAGCTGACGAGCTCCGGCCCGGTCTTCTTCCGGCAGGAGCGGGTGGGCCGCGGCGGCCGCACCTTCTCGATGCTCAAGTTCCGCAGCATGGTCGTCGGCGCCGACCGGATGGTCGACGCGCTGGCGGCGCAGAGCGACGGCAACGAGGTGCTGTTCAAGCACAAGAGCGACCCGCGGGTCACGCGGATCGGCCGGGTCATCCGCCGCTACTCGCTCGACGAGCTGCCGCAGCTGTTCAACGTGCTGCGCGGCGACATGTCCCTCGTCGGCCCGCGTCCCCCGCTGCCCAGCGAGGTGGAGCGGTACGGCTTCGACATGCACCGGCGGTTCCTGGTGAAGCCGGGCCTCACCGGCCTTTGGCAGGTCAGCGGTCGCTCGGACCTGTCCTGGGACGACTCGGTGCGCATCGACGTGCGCTACGTCGAGAACTGGTCGCTGACGTTCGACTTCATGATCCTGTGGAAGACCGTCGGTGCGGTCCTCCGCGGATCTGGCGCCTACTGAAGCTGGCGAACCCGCGGGCGGAAGGTCACGCCTGCGACGAGGACGGTCGCCAGCAGCGCGGCGTGCTCGGTCACCCAGACGTGGAGGGCCAGCCAGGTCGACGCCAGGAGGAAGGACACGCCCGCAGCTTGGTCGCGTCCGCGGTGTCGCGGGTCAGGCTCGCCGGGTCCCGCGCTCATCTGTGACGGGTGAGCCCGGTGGTGCGCCCCGGCTCGACTCCGGTCCCGCCGCCGGCTCAGCGCGGGACGTCCGGGAGGGCGTCCTCGGCGAACTCCTCCGCGTTCTGCCCCAGCGAGTCGCTGCGCAGGTAGGACCACATCCGGTCGGCGGCGGTCCGGTCCAGGTAGACGACGCTGGCGGGACCTTCCATCCCGGTGCCCAGGACGGGCGCCGTGAAGAACTCGATCCGGTCGGGCTGCACCCCGCGCGCGGAGTAGGCGAGCGACAGGAGGTCGCCGTTGCTCAGGGTGTCGTCGACGGACACCGCGCTGGTGACCGCGAGGAGCGCGGCGTCGAGCCGGCCCGGGTCGGTGAACGTGTTGGTGCTGAACAGCTTCCCGAACATCGACTGCAGGTACTGCTGCTGCCGGCGGACGCGGTCGAAGTCGCCTCCGGGCAGGCCGTAGCGCTGACCCAGGTACCAGCGGGCCTGGTCGCCGTTGAGGTGGTTGGTCCCGGCCGGGAACGTGTACGGACCCCATTCCGTCGTCTCGGCGACCACGACGTCGACGCCGCCGAGGTCGTCGGTCACCTGGATGAGCCCTTCGAAGTCGATCGCCACGTAGTGGTCGATGCGCACCTGCGTCAGCTGCTCGACGGTCTGGATCAGCAGCGTCGGGCCGCCGAAGGCGTAGGCGGCGTTGATCTTGTTCATGCCGCGGCCGGGGATGTCGACCCACGAGTCGCGCGGGATGGAGATGACCTGGGCGTGCTGCCTGTCGCCGGATACACGGGCCAGCATGATCGCGTCGGAGCGGCCGCCGGGGTCTTCGCCCTCATCGGCGGACACCCGGCTGTCCGAGCCGACCAGCAGGAACGTCACGGGTTCGGCCGCGGCCGCCTCGGCGGCGGTGGCCGGTGCCGGCCGTGCGTCCTCGTCGAGCCCGGCGAAGACGTCGGGCACGCGGTCGATGTTGCCGCCGTACCGGTCGGCGAGGTACCACAGGCCGCCGCCCACCAGGAGCACGAGCACCAGGAGGAGCGCGCCCAGGGCGTACAGGACCTTCCGGCCGCGGCTGCGATGTGGCGCGGTCTCGACGGGTGGGGTCTCGGAGGGGGTCGCTTCGTCATCGGGAGCGACGACCCGAATGGCGGCGCCCGATGACGGCGATGCGCTCAAGGGCGAGATGTCATCGCCGGCCATGGGGTTCTCCTCGTCCGCTCAGTGGTGCATGCGCCGACGGTACGGAGGGTCGCGGGACCGGGGGAGGCGTCGTCACCCCATGGGGGTGCGGCTACCGGGAGGCATCACAGCAGGTCAGGAGCGTGTGCCCGGCAGTAGCCGGATGCCGTCCGGGAGGACCGGACGGTGCGTGTCAGCTGCTGGGGCGGCGGGGCGACGGCGCAGCGGTTGCCAGCGGCCGCTGCCCGGCCGCTCGCACGTAGGCGTCGACCTCTGCCGTCCAGGTGGCCACGTGCTCGCGCTGGTCCGCCTGACGGATCCCTCGCCCCATGACCACGGCCAGGCCCAGGGCGAGCGCCACCCACACGAGTCCGCTGATGGCCAACCACGTCATGTGCGTTCCCCGGGCGTACGAGTAGTCGTGCGTCACTGGTCGTTCACCCTGTTGCCCACGCGAGGACACCGCAAACGACGGCTTCGCAGCAGATCGCGCTGACAGCGGCGCGTCGCGTGTCACCCCGATGCGGGAGTTGGCACTGGTCCTCGGTCACGCCCAGGCCTTACGGTCGGCTTCGCCAGCGGGGGCGCCGTCCTCGCTGCTGTCCGGAGAACGGAGTGCTCGTGAAGATCTCGGTCATCGGTTGCGGCTACCTCGGCGCGGTCCACGCCGCCTCGATGGCCGAGCTGGGCCACGACGTCGTCGGGATCGACGTCGACCAGCAGAAGATCGAGTCGCTGTCGAACGCCCGCACCCCGTTCTACGAGCCGGACTTCGAGGAGCTGCTGGCCCGGACCCTGGCGTCCGGCCGGCTCCGCTTCTCCTCGGACTTCGCCGACGCGAAGGGCGCGCAGATCCACTTCCTCTGCGTGGGGACCCCGCAGAAGCGCAGCGAGTACGCCGCCGACCTCCGGTACGTCGAGGCCGCCACCGAGTCGCTCGTCGACGTCATCGCACCCGGCGAGCTGGTCGTGGGCAAGTCCACCGTGCCCGTCGGCACGGCGGCCCGCCTGGCCGAGCTCGTGAGCGGCAAGGTCCCCGGTGCGCTGCTGGCGTGGAACCCGGAGTTCCTGCGGGAGGGCTTCGCGGTCCAGGACACCCTGCACCCCGACCGCCTCGTCTACGGCCTCCCGCCGGGGCAGGACGGCGACACCGCCCGCGCGCTCCTCGACGAGGTCTACTCGAGCATCGTCGAGCGCGGCACGCCGAAGGTGGAGAGCGACTACGCCACCGCCGAGATGGTGAAGACCGCGGCAAACTCCTTCCTCGCCACGAAGATCTCCTTCATCAACGCCATGGCCGAGCTCTGCGAGGCCACGGGTGCAGACGTCAAGCTCCTCGCCGATGCCATCGGCTACGACGACCGGATCGGTCGCAAGTTCCTCAACGCCGGGCTCGGCTTCGGTGGCGGCTGCCTCCCCAAGGACATACGTGCCTTCATGGCGCGCGCCGGTGAGCTCGGGGCCGACCAGGCGCTGACGTTCCTGCGCGAGGTCGACAACATCAACATGCGCCGGCGGATCCGCATGGTCGAGCTGGCACGCGAGGTCTGCGACGGCTCGCTGCTCGGCAAGCGGGTCGCCGTCCTCGGCGCGGCCTTCAAGCCCAACAGCGACGACATCCGCGACAGCCCTGCGCTGAACGTCGCCGCGCAGCTCCAGCTGCAGGGCGCGGTCGTGCGGGTCACCGACCCGGCAGCCGTCGAGAACAGCCGGCGGCTCTGGCCCCAGCTCGACTACGCCGACACCGCCGAGGAGGCGGCGCAGGGTGCCGACGCCGTGCTCGTGCTCACCGAGTGGCAGCAGTACCGGGAGCTCGACCCGGTGGCCTTCGGCAAGGTCGTCCGCCAGAAGCGGGTGCTCGACGGGCGCAACGCGCTCAGCCGCACCGCGTGGACCGATGCCGGTTGGAGCTACCGGGCGTTGGGCCGCCGCGCGGGGTGACTTCGCGGCAGGGGTGGTAGTTGGGCCGCCTCAGGTGCGTAGCGGCTGGTCCTGCTACAGCTGCGACGTTGGCTTGCGCAGTTCCCTCCTCGGGCATAAGAAGCGAGCTGCGCACGCTGGGCAAAGAGAGTGAAGAAAGCCTTGCGGATCACGGCTGTCTCGGTGAGGGTGCTCCCGTCTACGAGGTGACGGGGGTTCCGATGCTCGCCAACGTGAAGAGGCGGCTGCTCGCGGCACCGCCCAACACATCCAGGCTGCGGCTGCGTGCTTGGGCGGAAGAAGCTGCCCAGTTGGGGGCCGGGCCGGACTTCCGGGTTCTCGACGCGGGCGCCGGGGACGCGCCCTACCGCGACTTGTTTGCGCACGTTCGTTACGAGACGGCGGACTTCGGCGAGATCGACAAAGAGTATGCGCACTTGGACTACGTGTGCGATCTCGCGTCACTTCCCGTGCCGGACGGCACCTACGACCTCGTGTTCTCCTCCCAGGTCCTCGAGCACATGCCGGACCCGCTCGCGGTGCTGCGTGAGTTCAACCGGGTGCTAAAGGCGGGCGGGGAGGCGTGGCTGTCCGCCCCTCTCTTCTACCAAGAGCATGAGCAGCCGTACGACTTTTTCCGGTACACCCAGTTCGCTTGGCGGCACCTCGCGGAGAAAGCCGGCTTCAAGGTCGTCGACATCGACTGGCTCGAGGGCTATTGGGGGACTCTGGCCTATCAGTTGCAGACGGCCAGCACGGCGATGCGGACAAAAGGGCGGTCAGCTGAGGCGGTCGCGTTCGCCGCTATGGCCCGCGTCTTCGCGCGTCGTGAGCTCGCGGAGCGGGTGACCGACGCAGGGATGTGCAAGAACTACCGGGTGCGACTCGCGAAGCCCTGACGCCGGGCATTTTCCAGCTGGGCGGTTCGGGCAAGGCCGCTGACCACGGGCTCCTTCGTAGTCCCGCCGCAGCTTGCGGCGACTCACCCGGCGGAGGTAGCGCAGGCTCCGATTCATTCGCTGGTTGACTACCGTCGTGACCTGCACGACGACCCGCTGCACCGCGGGAGCCGGCGGGGCGCCGCTCCGGCCGGGGGACACGGCTTAGGAGTCAGCAGACGATGCGCATGCTCGTCACCGGGGGTGCCGGTTTCATCGGCGCCAACTTCGTGCACCAGACGCTGCGCGACCACCCCGAGTTCGAGGTGACCGTCCTCGACGCGCTCACCTACGCCGGCAACGAGGCATCGCTCGCGCCCGTCCGCGACGACGTCGAGTTCGTGCACGGGTCCGTGGCCGACGCCGACGTCGTCGACCGGCTGGTCAGCCGCAGCGACGTCGTCGTCCACTTCGCCGCCGAGAGCCACAACGACAACTCGCTGCGCGACCCCTCGCCCTTCCTGCAGACGAACATCGTCGGCACGTTCACGCTGCTCGAGGCCGTGCGCAAGCACGGCGTGCGCTACCACCACATCTCCACCGACGAGGTGTACGGCGACCTCGAGCTCGACGACCCGGCGAAGTTCACCCCCGAGACGCCGTACAACCCGTCGAGCCCGTACTCCTCGACCAAGGCGGGCTCCGACCTGCTGGTGCGGGCCTGGGTGCGCTCGTTCGGCATCCACGCCACGATCAGCAACTGCTCGAACAACTACGGGCCCTACCAGCACGTCGAGAAGTTCATCCCGCGGCAGATCACCAACGTGCTCTCCGGCCTGCGCCCCAAGCTCTACGGCGCGGGGGAGAACGTGCGCGACTGGATCCACGTCGAGGACCACAACTCCGCCGTGCACGCGATCCTCGACCGTGGCCGCTCCGGCGAGACCTACCTGATCGGTGCCGACGGCGAGAAGAACAACCGCGAGGTGCTCGGGCTCATCCTCGAGCTGACCGGTCAGCCCGCCGACGCGTTCGACTCCGTGACCGACCGGGTCGGGCACGACCTGCGCTACGCCATCGACGCCACCAAGCTGCGCACGGAGCTCGGCTGGACGCCGAGGTACACCGAGTTCCGCGACGGCCTGGCCGCCACGATCGACTGGTACCGCGAGAACGAGGGCTGGTGGCGCCCGCTCAAGGACGGCGTCGAGGCGCAGTACGCGGCCCAGGGGCAGTGAAGGCCGTCATCGTCGGCGCCGGCGGCCAGCTCGGCCGGGCGCTGCAGCGCGAGCTCCCCGACGCCGTCGCGCTCGACCGCGCTGGGCTCGACGTCACCGATCCGGGAGCCGTGCGCGCCTACGACTGGGCCGGTGTCGACGTCGTCCTCAACGCCGCCGCCTGGACCGCGGTTGATGCGGCCGAGCACCCGGCGAATCTCGGTGCGGTGCGCGCGGTCAACGTCGACGCGGTCGGTCATCTGGCCGATGCCGCAGAGAAGTACGGCTTCGCGCTCGTGCACCTCTCCAGCGAGTACGTCTTTGACGGAACCCACGACGGGCCCATCCCGGAGGATCTGCCCCCCTCGCCGCTGAGCGTCTACGGGCGCAGTAAGGCCGACGGCGACACCCGCGCCACGGCGATCGAGCGGCACTGGCTGGTGCGCACCACCTGGGTGGTAGGGGAGGGCGGCAACTTCGTCCGCACGATGGCCGGCCTCGCCGACCGCGGAATCTCGCCGTCGGTCGTCGACGACCAGATCGGTCGGCTCACCCTGGCCTCTGGTCTCGCCGCCGGCATCCGGCACCTGGTGGAGAGGCGAGCGCCGTACGGCACCTACAACCTCACCGGCGGCGGGGAACCGGCGAGCTGGGCCGACGTCGCCGCCGCCGTGTTCAGCGCCCGCGGGCGCTCGGCCGACGACGTGACCCGGGTCAGCACCGACGAGTATTTCGCCGACAAGTCCGGCGTTGCGCCGCGACCGCTCAACAGCGTCCTGGACCTGGCCAAGGTCGAGGCCACCGGCCTCCGCCCGCGCGACTGGCGCGGCGCCCTCCGGGCGTACGTGGCCGGCTGACAGCCAGAGCCCTTCGAGGGCGGTGGTGCGACCAGCTCTGGAAATGAGCGGTCAGCGACATCTTCCCGTCACCACGGCGGCGACTACCTGTACCAGGGTGTCAACACATGGAGACCCGGCGACGGCGCACCGTTGGGACCGGCCAGCCATGCGAGATCTGCGGCGGAACGACGACCTTGGTGGAGTCGCGTGCCGTCCGCCGCGGCGCAGCCTGGCTCAACCTGCGATGGCGCCCCCACACGCGCAGGTACGAGTTGTGCGAAGGCTGCGGTACCCGTCGCGTTCTCGAGCAGTGAGCGCCGCACCGAGCCGATGACGCTGCGGCCCGCCGGCTCGGTGGCCTAGCGGGGGACCTCGGGCAGGGCGTCGTCGGCGAACTCGGCGGCGTTCCTGCCCAGGGAATCGTTGCGGAGGTAGCTCCACATCCGGTCGGCGGCGACGTCGTCGAGGTACACGACGCTGGCCGCCCCCTCCCGGCCGGTCCCGAGCACCGGCGCGGTGAAGAAGTCGATGCTCTCGGGCGTGACGCCGCGCAGCGAGTACGCCAGCTGCACCATGTCGGCGTTGCCCAACCCGTCGTCCACCGCCACCGCGTCGGTCACCGCGCGCAGCGCACCGTCGAGCCGGGTCGGGCTGCTGAACGTGTCGGAGCTGATCAGCTTGCCGAACATGGCCTGCAGGTACTGCTGCTGCCGCTTCACGCGGTCGAAGTCACCACCCGGGAGGTCGTAGCGCTGGGCCAGGTAATAGCGGGCCTGCTCGCCGTCCAGGTGGTTCGTGCCCGCTGTGAACGTGTAGGGGCCGTTCGTCGTCGTCTCGGCCACGACCACGTCGACGCCACCCAGATCGTCGGTCACCTGGATCAGTCCGTCGAAGTCGATGGCCACGTAGTGGTCGATCCGCAGCTGGGTGAGCTGCTCCACGGTCTGGATGAGCAAGGTCGGGCCGCCGAACGCGTACGACGCGTTGATCTTGTTCATGCCGCGACCGGGGATCTCGACCCAGCTGTCCCGGGGGATGGAGATCAGCTGGGCGTTCTGCCGGTCCCCAGTGAAGCGGACGAGCATGATCGCGTCCGACCGGCCACCGGGCAGCTCCCCGGGTTCCGGTGCGGCGCGGGTGTCGGAGCCGACCAGCAGGAACGTGAGCGGCGGATCGCCGGCCTCTTCTGCCGGGGTCGCCGGGGCCGGTCGCGCGTCCTCGTCCAGATCGGCGAAGACGTCACCGACGCGCTCTACGTTGCCGGCGTACCGGTCGACGAGGAAGAGAGCCACGCCCCCCAGGACCAGGGCGAGGGCGAGCACCAGGGTGCCGACCACGATCAGCGTTCGACGCAGCCGATGCCGCTCACGAGGGGCGCCGTCGTCGCTCTCGGCGAGGTCGTCGAACCCCAGGTTGGTGTCGTCGCTCGTGCTGGGGTCGAGGCCGAGCTCAGCGGGGCCCTGCGCGTCTTGATCGTCGGTGTTCATGGGCCCCCCTGCTCTGCTCCGGCAGAAGGGTAGGCGCAGACAGCAGGGTTCGGAGGCTCCGTGCCCCTTGCCGGGCAGGCGGAAGGGTCAGGGGGTGCCGCGCGTCGGGAAGCCGTACGAGTCGGCGGCGGTGAAGGCCTGGGAAGTCAGCGCCGGCAGCGGGTGTTCGTCGACGACGAAGTTCAGCTCAGCGGTGAGCGCGGCGTCCTTGTCGGCGATGCGCACGGCACGGCCGATGACCGCGGCCAGCAGCAGCGCGGCCACTATCCAGCAACCTGCAACCAGCCACAGTGCGCTCATGTGTTCTTCCTACGGGAGGACCAGACCCGCGGAGGGCCGACCGATTCGGCGTGCCTTGCCAAAACGGACGACCACTCCAGTGCGCACGGCTTCTACCCGGGGCAGGAGAGATTGAGACATTCGCGAGTGACTCGTGGGAGGAGGGTGCTCCCGCGACGGGGTCATGTTCCCCGCCCGACCTGCCGATGAACTCCCCGTGTGGTGGCTCTGGGTCGTGGGTGGACTGGTCGCGTGGTTCGTCCTCGCCTTCGGGTTGGCGGTCGTCCTCGGCCGGAGCATCCGGACCGCCGACCTCCGCACCTCGGGATCGACGGACCTGCTGACCACCGCGGACCTCGCCCCTCACCCCGCTCCCGCGCCCGTGCGGCGCCGCGCCGTGCCGCTGCCCCCCATCGGCATCGCGCTCGCTGCGGCAGCCGTCGGTCTGATGACCGTCGGCTACGGCTTCCGGTTGTCCGGGAGCACCGGGCCGCTCGCCCGGGCGCTCTCCATGGACGACCCCTTTTCCCTGCCTCGCTTGTTCGTCGCAGCTCTCTTCGCGGCCGCGGCAGTCGCTGCCGTCGCCGGCGCGGGCACCATGCGCCGCACGTGGTGGCTGGCCGTCGGCGTGGTGGCCGCTGGCATCGCCGCGGTCAAGGCCGGCAGCACCGTGCACGTCGACGCCAAGGTGGCGCTGACCGGAGCGGTCGGTACGCAGGGAGCCGTGCTGATCAGCGTGACGGCGGCTGCCGCCGTCGTCTCCGGGCTGTTCGTCCTCAGTCGCACCGAGCGCCGTGACCGCCGCCGGGTCCTCGGCGCGCTTACCGGGTATGCAGTGGCCTCCGTCGGGCTCTCCGCGCTCAGCTCCGCGGTGCCCGGTGGCTGGGCTGCGACGGCCACCTACCTCGAGGAGTCCGGCGAGGCGCTGGCCGGCGTCGCGTTCCTCCTCGCCGTGCTCGTCGGTGTCGCGCCGCGCCTGGTGCTCCCGGCGGAATGGGCGCTGCGCCGTGCTGCCGACGCCGAGACGCTCGACGTGCGCGAGGCCCTTCCGGGTCGACCCGCCGGGGACGGGCTGCGGGGCTGACGCCCGTTCAGAGGCCGGGGCGCACCACGCCGCACCGGCAGGCGTACAGGCTCGACCCGCTGAACGGGTCGGCGCCGGCGTAGCGGAACCAGTGCACGTGGCGGGCGCCCGCCGCGCGGGGCTGTGACCGTCGCTCCGCACTCGAGGCCTGAACCGCTCCGCTGGGCACGCGCATGGTTGCACTGTGCCATCTCCAGCAGTGGTGGAGAAGGGGCGCCGACGTGAATTCAGCGGTGACGCTTCGCGCCGGGTGTGCCCCTCGCCTGGTCCGACCGGGTCAGCGCGGGACGTCGGGAAGCGCGTCGTCCTCGAACTCCGCGGCGTTCTCGGCCAGTGAGTCGTTCTGCAGGTAGCCCCACATGCGCTCGCACGCGCTGTCGTCCAGGTAGACGACGCTGGCAGCCCCCTCGCGGCCGGTGCCGAGCACCGGGGCCGTGAAGTAGTCGATGTCGTCCGGGGTGACGTTGCGCAGGGAGTAGGCCAGGGACAGCAGGTCCCCGTTGCCCAGGGCGTCGTCGATGCGCACCGCACTGGTCACGGCGAGCAGTGCCGCGTCAAGCCGCTGAGGGTCGGTGAACGTCTCCGCGCTGAAGAGCTTCTCGAACATCGCGCGGAGGTACTGCTGCTGGCGCTTGACCCGGTCGAAGTCCCCGCCCGGCAGGTTCTTGCGCTGCTGGAGGTACTGCCGCACCTGGGCGCCGTCGAGGTGGTTGACGCCTTCCTCGAAGGTGTACCCCTGGTGGGTCGTGGTCTCGGCGACCCGCACGTCGACGCCGCCGAGGTCATCGGTCACCTGGATGAGCCCGTCGAAGTCGATCGCCACGTAGTGGTCGATCCGCACCTGCGTCAGCTGCTCGACCGTCTGGATGAGCAGCGTCGGACCGCCTAACGCATAGCTGGCGTTGATCTTGTTCACGCCGTACCCGGGGATGTCGACCCACGAGTCGCGCGGGATCGAGATCAGCTGGGCGTGCTGACGGTCCGCGGTGAACCGCGCGAGCATGATGGCGTCGGAGCGGCCGTCGGGATCCTCACCCTCGGCCACGTCGGCGCGGGTGTCGGAGCCGACCAGCAGGAAGGTGACCGGGTCATCGCCCGCCTCCTGCACCGGCGTCGCGGGAGCGGGCCGGCTGTCGGCGTCCAGGTCGGCGAAGACGTCCGGGACGCGGTCGATGTTGCCCGCCCACCGGTCGGTCAGGTACCAGAGCCCGCCGCCGACGAGGAGCGCGAGGACGAGCCCGAGGACGCCCAGGCTGATCAGCACCCGGCGCAGGGCCCGGCGTCGTCCTGACGTGCGCGGGGTGTCGGCGCCGTCGGGAGCCTTCCCCTCGGAGGTCTCGTCCTCCGGGGCCGGCGCGGGCAGCAGCGCATCCCGCGCCTGCCCGCTTGTCACGTCGTCCCGCATGCCGAGCCCCCGGATGGCCGATGAAGCGTCGAATGTACGGCCGGGCCTCGGCGGGGAGATCCTGAGTGTCCCCCGGTGGAGTGAGGACCCGGCACCCGGGGCGAGCGGATGCCCCGTCCGGGCGGACTTCCCGCAGCGGCTTGGCCCTTCCTGCTGCCCGCGTTCTAGGGTCGAACTCCACCGGTGCGAGCCGGGCGTCGGCCCCGGAAGCCATCTCGCCGGAAAACTTGGAGTGCGCGTGAAGATCTCGGTCATCGGCTGCGGCTATCTCGGTGCCGTGCATGCGGCGTCGATGGCGGAGCTGGGTCATGACGTCGTGGGCATCGATGTCGATCAGCCGAAGATCGACCTGCTGTCGCAGGCCAAGGCGCCCTTCTACGAGCCCGGCTTCGAGGAGCTGCTGGCGCGGACGCTGGCGACGGGGCGGCTGCGGTTCTCGACCGACTTCGCTGACGCGGCCGGTGCTGCGGTGCACTTCGTGTGCGTGGGGACCCCGCAGAAGCGGGGTGAGTACGCCGCCGACATGCGTTACGTGCAGGGCGCGGTCGAGTCGCTGCTGGACGTCCTCTCGGCCGGTGAGCTCGTGGTCGGCAAGTCCACGGTGCCGGTCGGCACCGCGGCTGGCCTCGCGGAGCTGGTGGAGAGCAAGGTGCCGGGTGCGCTGCTGGCGTGGAACCCCGAGTTCCTGCGCGAGGGGTTCGCGGTGCAGGACACGCTGCACCCCGACCGCCTGGTGTACGGGCTCCCGGCCGGCGCCGACGGCGACACGGCCCGTCGCCTGCTGGACGAGGTGTACGCGACGATCGTCGAGCGCGGCACGCCGAAGGTGGAGAGTGACTACGCGACCGCTGAGATGGTGAAGACGGCGGCCAACTCGTTCCTGGCCACGAAGATCTCGTTCATCAACGCGATGGCGGAGCTGTGCGAGGCCACTGGCGCGGACGTGAAGCTGCTGGCCGACGCGATCGGTTACGACGACCGGATCGGGCGCAAGTTCCTCAACGCCGGGCTCGGCTTCGGTGGCGGCTGCCTGCCCAAGGACATCCGGGCGTTCATGGCCCGCGCCGGCGAGCTGGGTGCCGATCAGGCGCTGACGTTCCTGCGCGAGGTCGACAACATCAACATGCGCCGGCGGATCCGCATGGTCGAGCTGGCCCGCGAGGTCTGCGACGGTTCGCTGCTCGGCAAGCGGGTCGCTGTCCTGGGGGCGGCGTTCAAGCCCGACAGCGACGACATCCGCGACTCCCCGGCGCTGAACGTCGCCGCCCAGTTGCAGCTGCAGGGCGCGGTCGTGCGTGTCACCGACCCGGCGGCGGTGGAGAACAGCCGCCGGCTGTGGCCGCAGCTGGACTACGCCGACACGGCGGAGGAGGCGGCCGAGCGCGCCGACGCCGTGCTCGTCCTGACGGAGTGGAAGCAGTACCGGGAGCTCGACCCGGTGGCGTTCGGCAAGGTCGTCAAGCAGAAGCGGGTGCTCGACGGGCGCAACGCTCTGGACCGCGAGGCCTGGACCGCCGCAGGGTGGGCCTACCGCGCACTCGGCCGCCGCGCCGGCTGACCTCGCTGCTCGCGGGCGCCTGCGCCACACCGTGGCGGAGCACCTGCCCGATCAGCACGCCGGCGGGGAGCGCCACCGTCAACCACACGATCACCAATACCAGCATCCGCGTGACCTCTACCTCTTTCGGTTAGACATGCCGGAGGAACAAGTGCTCACTGTGAGTCTCTGAACAGGTGCACAGGTGGAGCACTCGCCGGACGCGCGTCCGGCGGTAACGCTCGTGGCCACCGCGTCGCAGCAGTTGCGAGGCCTTGTCGACCAAGCCAAGGTTCGACGACCTCGATCAAACCGTGATTACCTACGGTCACATGGCGGGCAACTGGCCCGTGAGCAACGCGGAGGTTAAGAGTGAGGTCCGTCGTCACGGGGGCAGCCGGCTTTGTCGGATCCCACCTGTCCGAGCACCTGCTGGCCCGGGGCGACGAGGTGGTAGGCATCGACTGCTTCACCGACTACTACGACACGGCGATCAAGGAGCGCAACCTCGCTCCCGCCCTCGCGGACGAGCGGTTCACCCTCGTGCGCGGCGACCTGCTGACCGAGCCGCTGATCGAGCTCTTCGATGGGGCCGACGTCGTCTACCACCTCGCCGGGCAGCCCGGCGTCCGCCCGTCCTGGGGCTCGGACTTCAGCACGTACGTGTCGCACAACGTGCTGGCCACCCAGGCGGTCCTGGAGGCGGCGCGCACGGTGGAGCTCAAGAAGCTGGTCTACGCCTCGAGCTCCAGCGTGTACGGCGACGCCGAGTCGTACCCGACGTCGGAGCGGGTGCGCCCGCAGCCGATCTCGCCCTACGGCGTCACCAAGCTCGCCGCCGAGCACCTCTGCGAGCTGTACCGCACGGCCTTCGGCGTGCCGACCGCCTCCCTCCGCTTCTTCACCGTCTACGGCCCCCGGCAGCGCCCCGACATGGCGTTCAGCCGGCTGGTGGCCGCCGGCCTCGAAGGCTCGGTCTTCGAGCTCTACGGCACCGGTGAGCAGACCCGCGACTTCACCTACGTCGGCGACATCGTGCGGGCGCTGCACGATGCGGCGACCTCGGACTTCGTGGGCGTCGCCAACATCGGCGGCGGCAGCCGGACCTCGATGAACGAGGTCGTCGAGATCGTCTCCGACCTCGCCGGTGAACCGGATGTCCGCCGGCTCGCGAAGGTCCGAGGTGACGTGAAGGACACAGCCGCCGACACGCAGGTCGCCCGGGACGGGTTCGGCTACGCGCCGCAGGTCTCGCTGCGGGACGGGTTGGCGCTGATGGTCGAGGCGGCACGGAGCACCGGCGGCGGGGGTGCCGCGACGGCGAGCGGAACGGGGAGCGCGACATGAGTGACCGACGGGGTGCGGGGGCGCCGCGGACGGACCACCAGGGTCCGCGTGACGGCGGACCCCGATGACGGCCGACCTGGGCAGCAGCCGCCCCGGTGCCCGGAGCGAGCTCGACGTCGTGCCCACCGTGTTCTCGGAGAACTTCGCCGTCGACGCCCGGGTGGAGGCCCAGCCCTCGCCCGTGCCGGCCGTCGGTGCGACGGAGCTGCCCCCCGCCACCGAGGAGCGCGCCCGGCGCCGGGTCGAGCGGCTCCGGCGGGCCTTCTGGGTGCCGGCGATGCTGCTGCTCGCCGTGGACGTCGCCGCTTTCGCCGCGGCGACCCTGCTGACCGGCACGGCCCAGCCCAAGGGGCTCGTCCTGCTGCTGCTCGTGGTGGCGCTCTACCAGCACGCCGGGCTCTACCGGTCCCGCCTCACCTTCTCGATCCTGAACGACATGCCGACCCTCGTCGGGCGGGGCATCGCCGCGGGCGCCGTCGTGATGGTGCTCGGCGGCCTGGAGGACGGCCGGGCGGGAACTGCCCGGCTGGGCACCGCGGTGATCTTCGTGGTGCTCTCCGTGCTGGGCCGGGCCCTGGTCTACCACGGGATCCGGGTGGCCCGTCATCGTCACCACCTCCAGCAGCGCACCCTGCTGCTGGGGGCGGGCCAGGTCGCCGGCACCCTCGCCGAGAACCTGCTCGAGCACCCCGAGTACGGCCTGCACCCCGCGGGCTTCGTCGAGGACGACCCGCTGCTGGGCGAGGGCGAGCGCCCGGTGCCGGTGCTGGGCAGGTACGAGGACCTCACCCGCGTCCTCGTCGACCACCAGATCGACATGGTCATCGTCACCTACGGTTCCGTGCGCGATCCCTCCATGGTGAGCCTGCTGCGCGCCTGCGACCGGCTCGACTGCGAGATCTACTTCGTGCCCCGGCTCTACGAGCTGCACGTCGCGACGAAGGACACCGAGGTCCTGTGGGGTGTTCCGCTGATCCGCCTGCGCCGGGCACCCTTCCGCACGCGGGCGTGGACGGGCAAGCGGATCTTCGACGCCGCTGTCTCGGGTCTCGCTCTGCTGCTCGTCTCCCCGGCCATGCTCGTCTGCGCGGCCATGGCCAGGTACGAGACCGGCACGGCGATCTTCCGCCAGCAGCGCATCGGCCTGGACGGGCGTCCCTTCGAGATCCTCAAGTTCTGCTCGCTCCGCCCCGCTGCGGCCACCGAGTCGACCACGAAGTGGAACATCGCCGAGGACGGCCGGGTCGGCCCCTTCGGCAGGTTCCTCCGGCGCTCCTCGCTGGACGAGCTGCCCCAGCTGTGGAACGTGCTGCGCGGCGACATGAGCCTGGTCGGCCCCCGACCTGAGCGGCCGTTCTTCGTGGACGAGTTCGCCCGCCGCTACCCCTGGTACACCGCCCGGCACCGGGTGCCTGCCGGTCTGACCGGCTGGGCCCAGGTCCACGGCCTGCGCGGCGACACCTCGATCGCCGACCGCGCCAAGTTCGACAACTTCTACATCGAGAACTGGTCGATGTGGGGTGACATCAAGATCTTGCTGCGTACCGTGGGCAAGGTGCTGGGCGCAGCGGGTCGGTGACGCCCGTTGTGAGGACGTGATGCCGGTGCTGGTTCCCAGCACCGGCGGGGTCGTGTCCAATCGAGGAACACGGCGCGTGCCCCGCACAGGCTCGGAGACACACGGGCGACACCCCAGGACGGGGCGGAACTTCGACATCCGTGCTGCACCAGCAGCATGGCCTGACGTGACAGGACGACATCGGTGGATCTGACCGAGGCAGCACAGCGCATCTTCAAGTACCACTGGGTCCTCATCCTCGTGACCACCCTCGTCGGACTGAGCATCCCGCTCCTGCTCGCGCAGGCGCAGGAGGACGAGTACCGGGCCAGCGCACGCATCGTCATGGGCTCCACCGACCCCCGCGACGGCGAGGAGGCCACCAGCCAGGCCGACGCGGCGCTGGGTGTGGCCACGAGCCCCGGCGTGGTCGGCGACGCGCTGACCGAGACCGGCGTGCAGCGGGACGCCGACGAGGTCGCCGGGCGGGTGCGGGTCGAGCCCGTCGGCACCTCCGGAGTGCTCGAGCTGGCGGTCACCGACCCCGATCCCGCGGCGTCCGCATCCCTCGCCAACGCGCTGGCCGATGCCATCGTGGAGCGGCGCACCGAGGCCGTCCTCGGTGACACCGAGCGGCTCCTCGCAGCCACCGACGAGCAGATCACCGAGCTCACCGCGACGGTCACCGCGATCCAGGAGGAGGCGGCCGCGGCGGCCCGCCAGGAGAGCCTGGCGATCTCGCGGGGGCTGACCCCCGACTCCACGCTCGACGCGATCGAGCTGCGCAACGACCAGGCGGTCGACCAGCTCAACCGCGCCCAGGACCAGCGCCAGCTGCTGGCGCAGACCCTGGCCGAGACGGTGCGGCCCGAGGTGATCGACCGGGCGCCGGAGCAGGGCAGCCTCGTCGACACCTCCCTCCCGGCCCGGCTCGCCGTGGGCGCTCTCCTAGGGCTCCTGCTCGGGATCGCCATCGCGGCGGCGCTGGAGGCGTGGCGTCCGACGCTGAACGGGCACACCCTGGCCCGTCACTTCGGGGTGCCGCTGCTCGGGCACCTGCCGCGCCTGCCCGGCCGCGGGGCCGGCATCGACGACCCCCGGCTCACCACCTACGTCTCGCTCGCGGCCGACAGGGCAGGGGTGCGGTCCTACGAGCTCGTGCAGGTCGGCCCGGCGACCGACGTCTCGCCCCTGGCCGAGGCGCTCGCCCGCGGCGACGGCGACCACGACGTGCTCCCCGCCGAGGAAGGTGCGTCGAACGGGGCGCTGGTGCTCTCCACCAAGTCCCACGGCGGTGCCGGCGTCATCGTGGTGGCGCCGGAGAAGACCAGGTCCACGTGGCTCGAGGACCTCGAGCGGCACGTGCAGCTGACCCGGCAGCCGGTCATCGGCGTCGTCACCTACCGGAAGCGGGCAGCGGACCGATCCGGCACCGCGGGCCAGGACGTGCCCCGGACGGGGGCGAACGGCGGCGCGAAGGCGAACGGCGGCGCGAAGGGGCGCGGTAGCACGAAGGCGGACGGCGGCGGAACCGGACGTCCCGAGCCGGGCACCAAGCCCGACGCGACGTCCTCCGCCGCCACCGGGTCCTAGGACCGGGTCGTGGCTACGCACCGCGCCGCACGAGGGAAGCGGGGGGTGGATACCGCCGACCAGTGGGAGGGCGGTCAGCCGCCCGGCGGTCGTCGGCCCCTGAGGTCGCCGGACACCGAGCCGGGAACCGGTGTGCTCGCCGTCCTGGGGCTGGCGATCGCCTCGATGCCGCTGGTCGCCCCCAAGGCACCGGGCAACGCGGCACCGATCGATGCGCTCATGGCTCTCGCCCTGCTCGCGGTGTTCGCCTGGGCGCTGCGCAACCGGGTGCTCATCCGGGTCCCCTACGTCGTGCCGATGGCGGGTCTGGTGCTGACCGGCTTGACGGCCGCGCTGATGAGCCTGGCGCCGACCAAGGGCGCCATCGCGGTCGCGCAGGAGATCTTCCTGCTGCTCTGGTGCACCGCCATCGTCGCCGTCTGCCGGACGCCGCGGATCCTGTTCCAGCTCATGCGTGTGTGGGTGCTCAGCGCCACCGCGTGGGCCGCGCTGCTCGTGGCCGCGGTCACCGTGGGGTTCGAGCCCATCGTCGGGGCGACCGAGGGCGGCGGGGCGCGGGCCCGGCTCTTCTTCGACCACCCCAACATGGCCGGCAACTTCTTCATGGTCACGGTCTTCATCGCGGTGGCTGCGGGCTATCCGACCCGGCGCTCCGCGCGCGCCGGCGCCGTCGGCGTCCTCCTGCTGGCGCTGCTCATGACCGGGTCCAACGCCGCACTGCTGTCCCTGCTCGGCGGAGCCCTGGTCGCGCTGTTCCTGCACGTGCGCGCGCGGTCCGGCATGGTCGCGGCGACCGCGACAGCGCTCTGCCTGGCCGGCGGGCTGGCCGCCGGCTGGTTCGTCATCGGTCAGCCGCTGCTGGCAGCGGCCCAGCAGAGCGACAACCCGCTGCTGCGCTACTCGCTGGGCCGTGGTGAGGCCAGCGCCGAGGGGCGCGTGGACCTGTTCGCCTCGCAGTTCGAGCTCTACGAGCGCGGCAACCTGTTCGGCATCGGCCCGGCCGGCACCAAGGAGGCGCTCGGCGCATCGGCCGCCCAGACGGTCAAGGAGGCGCACAACGACTACCTGGCCACGCTCGTGGAGCGCGGCCCCCTGGGCCTGCTGGCGCTGATGGCGCTGGTCGCGGTGATCGCCTACCGGTCCGGGGCCATCACCCGGCGTCCGTTGCCGCCCGGGCTGGCCGCCGCGGTGCCGGTCCCGGCGGCGTTGGTCGGGCTGTGCGCGACCTTCGCCCTCACGGCGGTGACGCACGAGATCCTGCACTACCGGTGGTTCTGGACGACCCTCGGTCTCCTCGCCGCCGTCCACCTCCTGAACAGCCGGGCGCCGGGCGCCTTCGCCGACGACGACGTGATCGAGACGCCGGGACCGTCCACCTCGGGCAGCGGGATCGGCGCCCTCGCACGACGTCCGGCGAGCGCTTTCTCCAGTGCCGGCTGAGCCGACCCCCAGCACCGCTCCCGCCGGTCGGCGAACGCAGGGGCTGGTTTCGAACTCGACCTCCCAGCTGCTGACCTTCGGGTTCCGGGCGATCGCCGGCGTCGGCGTCGTCGTCCTCCTCGCCAGGAGCGGCGGCCCCGAGGACCTCGGCGTCGTGCAGTTCGCCCTGACGCTGACGTCGCTGCTCCCCTTCTTCTACGGCGTCCCGACGCTGCTCGCCCGGGAGGTGGCCCGCCGGCCGGACACGGCGCGCCGGTGGGTCGAGGCGGGCACGCTGCTGTCGCTGGGCTTCGGCACGCTGTTCACGGCTCTGCTCTTCGGCGTGCCCCTGGCGATCGGCGCCTCGCAGGCAACGGTGCTCACCATCGGCATCGCCGGCATCGGCATGGCGTTCGACGGCATCGCCCGGGTGCAGTTCGCGGTGTTCTGGGCCTGGGAGCGGCTCAGCACCGAGACCTGGATCACCGGTCTGCAGGAGGCCGCCTACCTCGGGGGGACGGCAGCCGTGCTGGCCTCGGGTGGCGGACCGGTCGCGGCCACCGTCGTCTTCGCCGCATCGCGCGCCGTGGGCGCTCTGATCAGCTGGGGCGTCGTCGGCGTCCGGCTCGGCGGGCTGCCGGTGCCGCGGGTGGAACGCGGCGCGCTGCGCCCGATCCTGCGGCAGAGCACGCCGTTCGCCCTGTCCGACACCCTGACGCTCACCAACGGCCGGTTCGACGCCGTCCTGCTCGGTCTGCTGGCCGGACCTGCGGCGGTCGGCCTCTACCAGGCCGCCACCAACCTCGTCCTGCACTTCAACGTCATCGCCCGCAGCATCAACCGGGCCGTGTTCCCCCGCATGGGACGGGCCTGGCCCGACCGGCCCGACGAGTTCGGCCGGCTGCGCAACCTCTCGTTGCGCGTGCTGGCCTTCATCGCCCTCCCGGTGACCTGCGCATCACTGCTGCTGGCGCCGCGCACGCTCGACTTCCTGTACGGCCCCGAGTTCGCACCGGCCGTGCTCACCTACCAGCTGCTGATCGCGGTCATCGCGGTGCGCATGATGAGTCACACGTTCAGCCTCTCGCTGACGGCCGCCGACCGGCAGAAGGAGCGCACGGTGGCGGTGGCGACCGCGGCGGTGCTCAACATCGGGCTCAACTTCTACTTCATCCCCCGCTTCTCCTACCTGGGTGCGGCCATCACGACCGTGATCTGCGAGACCGCGCTGCTCGTCGCCTACGCGGTGCTGCTGCGCCGGGTGGCCGGCCGCTCGGAGCTGTTCCGCGCCAACGGGTGGCCGCTGCTGGCTGTCGTCCCGATGGCCGGCGCGATCGTGCTCACCGCCGACCTGCACGTGCTGGTCAGCCTGGCAGCCGGGCTGGCCGCCTACGGCGCGGCGGTGGCCCTGATTGCGGCGCTGCGGGGCGGAGGCGTGAGCAGGAAGCGGCCGGCCCGGGCGCTGGCAGCGCTGGTGCAGCCGGCGCTGCCGCCGGTCAGCGGGGCGCCGACCGGCGGCTCGCGGTGAGCACGCCGGTGAGCACCGACCGGTAGGACGCCTCGATGGCGTCGGGGCTCCAGCTGGACACGTCGGCCACGACGTCCGGCTCCGGCGAACCGCCGAGCCAGTGCTCCACGGCGTCGACAGCCAGGTCCACCCGCCCGTGGGGCACCGGGGTGCCCCGGGCGCCGAGGGCCAGGAGCTCGCGGACGCCTTCGACGTCGAAGGCCACGTAGGGGGTGCCGGCGGCGGCAGCCTGGACCAGCACCTGGGGAAGCCCCTCGGCGTCGCTGAGCAGCAGCACGACGTCGACGGCCCGCAGCGCCTCGTGCACGAGCCGCGGTTCGGACAGGTAACCGGTCAGGACGGCGTGGTCGGACAGGCCCAGCCGGGCCAGCTCGGCGAGCAGTTCGCCGCGCTGCGGCCCGTCGCCGATGACCAGCAGGTCCGGCGGCGTGGCCGTGCGGTCGTGCAGGTCCCGCAGCAGCCGGGCCAGGAGCACCGGGTTCTTCCGCGGCTCGAGGCTGCCCACGTAGCAGATCAGCGGCCGGCCGGGCGCGGTGCCGTGCCGGGCGTCCAGGCGCTCTCGAGCCGCTGCCCGGGAGGACAGCTCACCGGGCAGCGGGACGCCGGAGCGCACGACGTGCAGCCGGTCGCGCGGCACGCCCACCGCGGCGAAGCGGTCGGCGAGATCGGCCCCGACGACGGCATAGGCCGCGGTGCGGGGACCCAGGAGGCGTTCCAGCCGGCGGAACACGGCGTTCTCCACCCGCCCGTAGCCGGGCCCGAAGCTCGCCATCGAGAGCGAGTGGACCGCAGGGGGGCCACCGGCGGCCGCTGCCGCGCGGGCCAGCACCCCTGCTTTCGACTGGTGGGTGACCACCACGGAGTAGGCGTCGCGCCGCAGCTGCCGCCACAGGCCGATGAGCGCCCGGACGTCGTCCACCGGGGACACCCGGCGGACCAGGGCGGGCAGCACGGACACTTTCTCGGCGCCGGTCTGCTCGGCCGCGAGCTCGACGTCGGAGTCGGCCCCGACCAGCAGGTGGTGCCGGAGGTCGGGCGTGGCGCGGACGATGTCGCGCACCCGCCGCTCGGAGCCGCCGCGCTGGTACCGGGTGATCACGTGGAGGGCGATCGGTCGCTGCTCGATCCTGTCGGCCTGTTCGTCGTCCACGCACCGGATCCTCCCTGACGGTGCCCGGCCGAGGAGCAGGCAGGCGAAAAGATCAACCTCCCGGGGTCTTCCGGCTACTCGTAGTGACGATCCGGCCCCGACGATGACTCTGCGTTGACATATCCGTCGGCGGCACGGACGCTGACCCGGATCTGTTGCGCACAACACGGGGATTCTCTTGACGCTTCGCTTCCTGCTCCGCCTCGTCGTCGTCTGCGCGCTCGCGGCAGGAGCGCTGACCGTCCTGCCGACGGCGGCCTCGGCCGCGACGCTCGAGGCGACGGTGGTGGCCGCTCGGGACACCTCGGTCTGGGAGCGTCCCAGCCCCGACCCCTCCGGCATCACCTACGACCCCGTCCGCCGCCAGCTGATCATCAGCGACGGCGAGGTCGACGAGATGGCGCTGTACGCGGGGACGAACCTCTTCCTCTCCAGCCTCGACGGGACGCAGGCCCCCGACTTCCCCGGCGGGACGACGCTCCCGCACTCCAACGAGCCCGCGGGTGTCAGCTACCGGTCCGCCGACGGCACGCTGTTCGTCTCCGACGACGACAAGGACCGGATCTTCTCCTTCGAGCCGGGCGGCGACGGCCGGCACGGCACCGGGGACGACACCGTCACCTCGTTCTCGACCCGGGACGTGATCGGCAACAGCGACCCCGAGGACGTCGCCGTCGACATGGACGTGACCGCCAACGGGCACGTCCTGGTCATCGACGGCACCGACAAGGAGGTCTTCGACTACGGCCCGGGCGACAACGGGGTCTTCGACGGGCTCGCCCCGGACGGCGACGACACGGTCACCTCGTTCGACGTCTCCCGGCACGGTGCCCTGGACCCGGAGGGTCTGGTCTACCAGCCGCAGCGCGGCACCATCCTCGTGCTCGACGACGCGAGCGAGAAGATCTACGAGGTCAACCGGCAGGGTGCGCTGCTCAACGTCGTCGACATCGCACCCGTCGGCGCGCGCAAGACGGCGGGGATGACCCTGGCCCCGGCCAGCGACGGATCCGGACGGCAGAACCTCTACGTCGTCGCCCGCGGGTACGACAACGACTTCGACCCGAACGAGAACGACGGCATGTTCTACGAGCTGGCCGTGGACTTCCCGCCGGTACCGGATGCTCCGCCGAACGCGGCACCCACGGCGGACGCCGGCCCCGACGCGACCGTCATCGCGCAGTCCGACGTGACGCTGCAGGGCTCGGTGAGCGACGACGGCCTGCCCAACCCGCCGGGAGCGACGAGCGCGACCTGGCGCACGATGAGCGGTCCGGCCCAGGCGGCCTTCGCCGACCCCTCCGCGGCGACGACCGCCGTCTCCTTCCCCGAGCCCGGCCTCTACGTGCTCCGCCTGACCGCTGACGACGGCCAGCTGGTCGACTCCGACGAGGTCAGGATCGCCGTCCGGCGCAGCGACGGCTCCGGCGTCTTCGACGTGCCGCTGCGAGCCGGCTCGGACGACGCAGAGGGGCGCTTCCGCCAGACGTTCGTCGACGGCAACGACCTGGAGCTGGTGACCGACGGCACGTCGAACCAGCAGGTCGGCCTGCGCTTCGCCGGCGTCCCGGTGCCGCAGGGCGCCACGGTCACCTCCGCCCACGTCCAGTTCAGCGCCGACGAGGTGACCACCGGCGCGGCGGACCTGCTCGTCCAGGGAGAGGCAGCCGACGACACCGAGGGCTTCACCAGCGACGCGGGCTCCGTGTCGTCCCGTCCGCGCACCGAGGCCTCGGTGGCCTGGCAGCCGGCGCCCTGGTCGACGGTCGGGGCCCGCGGGATCGAAGAGCGCACGCCCGACCTGACCTCGATCGTGCAGCAGATCGTGTCGCGCGAGGGCTGGGCAGAGGGCAACGCGATGACGTTCGTCCTCACCGGTACCGGCACGCGGACCGCCGACGCGTACGAGGGCGGCCCGCAGAACGCGGCCGCCCTGCACGTCGAGTTCGCTGCCCCGCTCCCGGCCAACACGGCGCCGACCGCGTCGGCCGGCCCCGACGTCTCCGTGGAGCGGGATCAGCCGGCGACCCTGGCGGGCACGGTGTCCGACGACGGGCTGCCGTCGGGGTCGACGCTCGCCGCCCGGTGGACCCAGCTGAGCGGTCCGGGCACGGCGACCTTCGCCGACGCGTCGGCGGCCTCGACGACCGCCACCTTCTCGGCGGCGGGCACCTACGTCCTCCGGCTGACGGCCGACGACGGGGAGCTCACCGGCACCGACGACCTGACCGTCGACGTGGTCGAGCCGCCGGTCGTCGCCCCGGTCCCGGTGTCCGGATCGGTGGACGTGCCCGTCCGGGCAGGCGCCGACGACGCGGAGGAGCGGGTGAACGGCAGCGTCTACACCAGCAGCGGTGACCTGAACCTGGCCGTCGACGGCACTCGGACGCAGACGATCGGCATGCGGTTCGCCGGTGTCGAGGTGCCGCGAGGCGCCACGATCACCGCCGCCCACGTCCAGTTCCAGGCCGACGAGGTGGACTCCGGCGCGACGACGCTGCGGATCGCCGGGCAGGCCGCGGACGACGCCGCCGCCTTCACCGCCACTCTGGGGAACATCTCGGCACGCCCCCTGACCGGTGCCCGTGTGGAGTGGGCCCCGGCGGAGTGGACGACGCTCAAGGAGCGGGGCCCGGCTCAGCGGACGCCCGATCTCTCGGCCGTCGTCCAGGAGGTCGTCGACCGCACGGGCTGGTCCGACGGGCAGGCGCTGGCCCTGGTGGTCACCGGCTCGGGAACCCGCACCGCGGAGGCGTACGAAGGCGGCGCGGCCAGGGCCCCGGTGCTGCACATCGAGTTCAGCACGGACGGCACGGAACCCGGGAACGGCGGGGACGGCCCGGGCGACGGGGGTGCGGACCCCGGCACCGGAGGCACGGACCCCGGCACCGGAGGCACGGACCCCGGGAACGGAGGCACGGACCCCGGCACGGACGGCGGGGTCGTGACGCTGAGCGTGCCGGTCACGTCGGGCCTGGACGATGCCGAGGAGCGGGCCGGCGGTGCGGTCGGCACCACCAGCGGTGACCTGAACCTCGCGCTGGACGGCACCCGCCAGCAGACGATCGGCATCCGCTTCGCCGGCGTCGCGGTGCCGGCGGGGGCGACGATCCTCGAGGCCCATGTCCAGTTCCAGGCCGACGAGGCCGATTCCGGAGCGAGCAGCCTGACCGTCGCCGGTCAGGCCGCCGACAGCGCGACGTCGTTCAGCACCACCGCGTTCGACGTCTCGTCGCGACCGAGGACGTCCGCCACGGTCGACTGGTCCCCGGCGCCGTGGCCGACGCTCAAGGAGCGCGGGGTGAACCAGCGGACGCCGGATCTGGCCGCGGTCCTCCAGGAGATCGTGGACCGGCCGGGGTGGGCCGAGGGCAACGCGCTGGCGCTCCTGGTCACCGGCTCGGGCACCCGCACGGCCGAGTCCTTCGAGGGCGGGGCGGCCAAGGCTCCCGTCCTGGTGCTGCGCTACACGATGTGACGTCGGCCGGCGCTGCGCCCACAGATTGACCCGCAGCGTCCGTACGTCGAAGGTGGACGGGTTCCATCATCTTTCGTCGGGGGATCTCCATGGCAACCGCTCTCGTCAGGGGATCGTCAGTGACGATCGGTCGTGTACGAGCACTGCTCGTCACCACGTTCGTCGGGGTCGGTGTGGCAGCGCTGCCGGCTGCCCCCGCCTCGGCCGGGGTCGTCGCTGCGACGCTGGTCAAGCAGACCCCGACCGGCCAGGGCTCGACGTGGGACGCGAAGGGGCACCCCAGCCCGGATCCGTCGGGGATCACCTACAACTCGCGCACGGGTCAGCTGCTCATCAGCGACGGCGAGGTGGAGGAGACCGGACCCGCGTACCCGAACAGCGTGTGGCGCGGCACGAACCTCTTCGTCGCCGACCTCCGGGGGAACCTGGTGACCACGGGCCTGGACACGATGGCCTACACCCCCGAGCCCACGGGTGTCGGGTTCCGTCCCCGTTTCACGGCATCGTCCGGGCACACGTTCCCCGAGCGGCTCTTCGTCTCCGATGACGACCGGCACCGGGTGTTCGAGGTGGCCGCCGGCCCCGACGGCGTCTACGGCAACGGCGACGACACGCAGACGTCCTTCGACGTCGCCTTCCTCGGCCACGGGCCCGAGGCCGACGCAGAGGACGTCGCCGTCGACCTCGAGGCCACGCGCAACGGTCAGCTCCTGATCATCGACGGGCTGAACAAGCGGGTCTTCGTCTACAACCCGGGGCCCGACCGCGTCTTCAACGGCCAGTCGCCGGCCGGGGACGACTACGTCGAACGCGTGGTCGACGTCGGGGCCTACGGCGCCGGCGACCCCGAGGGCATCGCCTTCAACGCCTCCCGGAACACCGTGCTCGTGCTGGACGACACGAGCAACAAGCTCTACGAGCTGGCGCTGAACGGCGCTCTGCTGAACACGGTCACGTTGCCGTTCACGATGAAGAGCGGGGCCGGCCTCGCCCTCGCACCGGCGAGCAACGGCTCGGGTGGGCAGAACGCCTACATCGTCGACCGCGGCGTGGACAACGACTCGAGCCAGACGCTCTTCAACGACGGGCAGCTGTACGAGGTGGCCATCCCGGGGATCCTCTCCGGCGGCACCGCCCCTTCGCCGCCCCCGCCCGGCTCCGGCACCCTCGAGATCCCCGTCCGGGCGCAGGCGGACGACGCCGAGCAGAAGGCCAGCGGCAGCATGACGCTGACCAGCGGCGACCTCAACCTCGGCCAGGATGCGACTGCGCCCATGATCGCCGGGATGCGCTTCGCCGGCGTCGGCGTGCCGAAGGGGTCGACCATCACCAATGCCTGGGTGCAGTTCCAGGCCGACGAGGCGCACTCCGGTGCGACCGATCTGACGGTCCGGGCGCAGACCGCCGGCAACGCGGCCGCCTTCACGACGACGACCGGCGACATCACCTCCCGGCCCCTGACGGCCACCAGCGTCGCTTGGCAGCCGGCGGCCTGGCCGCTCGACGCCCGGAGCACGGCTCAGCGCACGCCGAACCTCGCACCCGTGCTGCAACCGGTCGTCAACGGTGCCGCCTGGGCGAGCGGCAACGCGCTGGTCCTGGTCGTCTCCGGCACCGGCGAGCGGACGGCGGAGTCGTTCGACGGTGGTGCCGCCAAGGCCCCGGTCCTGCACATCGAGTACGGCCCGGCGTCGGGCACCGGCACGGCGAATGCCGCACCGACCGTGAGCGCCGGGCCGGATTCCTCCGTGGTGCGCCCGGGCGCGGCGACGCTCAGCGGGTCGGTGACCGACGACGGCACGCCGTCCGGTTCGACGACGTCGGCGTGGAGCAGGCACAGCGGACCGGGCACCGTGACCTTCGCAGATGCACGCTCGGCGTCGACGACGGCGACGTTTTCCGCGGCGGGCACCTACGTGCTGCGACTGACCGGCAGCGACGGGGCGCTCACCTCCACCGACGACGTGACGGTCACGGTGACCGATCCGACGACACCGCCGCCGCCCTCGTCCGGCGTGCTCGACATCCCGGTCCGCACCAGCGCGGACGACGCGGAGGAGCGCTCGTCGGGGGTGACCCTCGGCAGCGGCGACATGAACCTCGTCGTGGACGGATCGACGATGCAGACGGTCGGGCTGCGCTTCGCCGGGGTGCCCTTGCCGCGAGGCGCGACCATCACCAGGGCGTTCGTGCAGTTCCAGGTGGACGAGGTGTCCACGGCTGCAGCGAGCCTCCGCGTCGCGGGGCAGGCGGCGGACGACGCGGCCTCCTTCACGACCGTCGCCGGGAACATCTCCGGTCGGCCGCGGACGGCGGCGAGCGCGGCGTGGGTTCCCGAGTCGTGGCCGACGGCCGGAGCCCGCACGGCGGCGCAGCGGACGACGGACCTGTCGCCGGTGGTGCAGGAGATCGTGAACCGGGGCGGCTGGGTGAGCGGCAACGCCCTCGCCCTGATCGTGACCGGTACGGGGGAACGCGTCGCCGAGTCCTTCGACGGTGGCGCGGCCAGAGCCCCGGTCCTGCACATCGAGTACCGGCTCGGCTGATCCGGAGGCCCGGCCGCCGGATCAGGCGGCGTCAGGCGCGCGGGGGCGCGGCGATCCGGTCGAGCAGCTCGGTGTAGCCGGTTCCTGCGTCCCCGGCTCCGCTGACGTGCAGGGCCTCGCGCGCGCCCGGGGCCGAGGCGGCCCACCACTGCGCGAGCCGGTCCAGCAGGTCAGCGCCACGCTGCAGCTCGGACAGCTGCTCGCCCGCGGGGAGCTGCTGGGTCCGGCTGTGCCGGGACGGCCGCGCCGCGAGGCGGGCGAAGGCGACTTCGGGCGGGACCTCGACCACCACGAGCAGGTCGGGCGACCGCCAGGCGGCCGGATCCTGCAGCGCGGCGAGCACGGGCCCGACGTCGCCGCGGAGCCCCATCGACCAGAGCGCCTGGACCGGCCCCTCGTCGAGCACGCTGACCTCATCGCGGGGAGCGGACGTGAGCACACCCTGGGCGACGAGCCACTGCACCAGTCGGCCGGCCAGGTCGCCGAGGCCGTGCTGGCCGCGGGCGGCGCCGCGCAGCACCCGCGCCGTCGTGACCGGGGAGCCGACCACGGCCGCCCCCGCGACCGATGCCTTTCGGGCCAGCCTGCGGGCCGTGGGCACCGAGGGCCCGAGGGGCGCCTGCGGCTGCCGGGTGACGATGCCCCGTGCGGCGAGGTCGGCGGTGAGGGCCTGGGCGAGCCGGCTCTTGCCGGCCCCCGGGATGCCGACCAGCTCGACCAGCGTGCCCGACGACCGGCCAGCGGTCACAGGTTGGCCCAGACGGCTTCCCGCGCCTCTGCGAGGACCTCTCCGGCCGGGCGGGAGGCGTCGAGCACCTGCGCCGTGGTGTTGCTCCAGTCGGCCGCGTAGACCTCCGCGGACCGCGGCCGCACGAAATCGGCCGGATCGACGCCCTGCTTGCGCGCGACCGCCGTCTCCGGGTCGACGCGGAGCACGAGCAGCAGGTCGGGGTCGGTGATCGCCGCGTACTGGCGCTGCTCGGCCGCGACGAGGCGCCGGGCCAGGGGGGACAGCCCCTCGATCGGCACCCAGCTGGTGCGCGAGCCGTCCATGAGCGTGACCTGGGCGAGCGGGAAGCGATCGCAGACGACGATGTAGCCCTTGGCCGCCAGGCTGCGGGCACGGCGGTGCTGACGCCGGCGGTCCGACGCGGTGACCAGCTGCCACAGCAGCCAGGCGTTGCCGGGGAACTGGCCCTGGTGCTCCGCGGCCGTGGGGTAGTTCGGCAGCCAGCGGCGCACGAGACCGACCCCGCGGGCCAGGCCCAGCGCCCCCTTCACGGCCATGTTCGTCGCGCTGCGCGGCGGCTTGCCCATGTGCAGCACGCGGCTGTCGAGCGGTCCGTTCAGCCAGTCCGCCAGGTTGTCGACGAGGGTCGACTTGCCCGCCCCGTCACCCCCGACGATGGCGATGACGCGGCCCCCGGCCATCAGGCGCTTGGTGTTGCGCTGACCGAGCGCGTAGTGCCGCACGCCCCACTCGACGCGACGGCGGACCCGCGTGAAGGTGTCCAGAGCCGGTCGGCGGCGCATCAGGTCGGAGGCGCCGGAGACGACGCGGCGACCCGTGACGAGGCGGGTCACCAGGCCCCGCTGCTGGTGGAGCGCCTCGAAGTGCGCCGTCCAGGCGTCCCAGCCGATCTGCGAGAGGTGGTCCTCCACGACGCGACGCAGCTCGGCGGGCTCGGAGCGAGCGTGCAGGTACTCGAGCTCGCGGCGCTCGGTGCCCTTCAGCGGTGCCAGCCCGAACGCGGCGGCGTCCCAGGTGCCGTGTTTCAGCGCCAGGCGCAGGACGAGCACGGCGAGCTCGAACTCCGGCGCGGGCACGGGGAAGAGCGGCCCCTGCGTGCAGGAGGCGAGGTAGGCCGGCTCGATCGGCAGGTGCACGTTCTTGCTGGTGTCGTCGCCGAGGACGAGCTGGGCCTGGGCGTCGACATGCACGAAACGGCCCGTCGCCCGGTCCAGGCCGTAGAAGTGCAGCACTCCCGGCACGAACCGCCGGCGCTGGGGACGCGCCTGCTTGAACCCGCACGCAGCGAGCACCTCGACGAAACGTGTCAGGTGCCGCCGGTCGACCAGCAGGTCGAGGTCGTTGTCTCCGGAGGCGGACAGGTGCAGGACGTCGTTGCTCTTCCAGTGGCAGTAGGACACCCCGGCCTCCTGCAGCCGGGCGCAGAACTCGACCACGAGAGCCAGGGGCGCCGGCAGGGCCTCCTCGGAACCGCTCCACCCGGTGCCGTCCGCTGCCGCAGGTGCGAGTCGTTCTGGTGCCGCCACGTGTGTCCTCTCGCCGGTGCCCCGGTGGTGGGATGATCCCTCGGGCGCGCTCATCGCCGTCCTCGTCCCGGATCTGTTGTCCGAACTCCTGGGCAATCGTGCCCGGTCGAGTATGGCTTGCGCACCGACTGCCACCCGTCGTGGTGACGTGCACGTGCCGACGGACCGATCGAGCCGCTGGCCGGCCGGCCGGACGCGGGTACGCTGGCGCTCACGCGGGCCCGCCGAGGGAAGCTCGACGAGGGTCCGAGCACTGACGTCCGCCTGGGCCGCGATCCCGAGAGGAACAGGTGTCGATGTTCTTGACCCGCGCACGCCGCCGGTTCGGGATGGTGCCGCTGGTCGCGGTGGTCGTGGTCGTCGTCGTGGCGATCGCCGGCGTCGTCTTCTTCGTCGTCCGCGACACGGGGTACGAGGCGGCGGACGAGCGTCCGCCGCCCTGCGACGGCGAGGAGCGGATCGTCACCGCACCCTTTCCGCCAGGCACGCAGCTGGACGAGCAGTGGGAGGAGCAGGACCCACCCGACGACGTGACGTACGACCTGACCGGCGTCACCTCGACGGCCTATCCGGCGACCCGCTCGGTGTTCGAGGTGGGGGACGACTTCCCGGCGATGCGGACCTGCGTGGTCGGCGGCACGGTGGTCGGCGACGTCGACGACGACGAGACCTGGCAGTACTACCACGACGAGTGGAACGCCGGCTGCGTCAAGCTCGAGGCGCGGGACTGGCTGCAGGTGCGCGATCTGCGGTGCGACGGCATCGAGGACGGCATCGTGGTCAAGGAGTCGTCGGACAACGCCAACGAGACCAACATCTACATCTCCGGGACGTACCTGACGGGCGTCCGCGACGACTGCCTGGAGAACGACTACACGATCGGTGGCCTGCTCTACGACAACCTCTGGGAGGAGTGCCACACCGGGATCTCCGAGCGCCCCTGGGGCGACCGGGAGTGGGAAACCCCGGAGGACGAGACGCTGACCCTCGACCGCATGCTCATCGGGCTCTGGGAGACGCCCAACCAGGAGGAGGGCGAGAAGCGGATCGAGGGGCACAACTCGATCTTCAAGTGGTCGGACTCCGGCGGTCGTGTGGTCATCAAGTGCTCGATCTTCAAGCTCGAATCGACGTCGATCAACGGGGTGGACTCGATGGAGATGCCGCCGGGCACGGTCGTCGACGACTCCTCGTGCGAGGACGACCCCTCGACCATCGTCTGGCTGGGTCGCGGCGACTACCCGGGGGAGACCGCCGGGATGCGGGTCACCAAGGACGAGAGCGTCTGGGACGACGCGGTGGCGCAGTGGAAGGCCGACCATGGCTACTGAGCCGTGCCCGGACGGTTCGTCCCGGCTCAGGTGACGATCCCGCCCAGGAAGTGACGGGCGGGGCTCGTGTGACTCGGGGGGCGCTGGACTGCCATGACGACTGGTCATGACACAGCTACAGATGGTTAACATCGCTGTGATAACGATTCGTGACGTCGCACACCAGAAGGTCTCCTCATGCTCCGGCGCACCGGACCTCCCCGCCCCTCCCGCACCGAGACCCTCCGCCCGCACTCGGCCGTCGGCCCCGTCCGCGGTCGGCGCCCGCGAGCGCCCCGTGTGCTCGGCCTGGGAGTGCTCACCCTCGCTGTGACGACCGTCCTCGTGTCCGCGCCGGTGGTGTCCGGTGCCGAGGAGGCGTCTGTGTCGCGGTCGGCGGGCCAGCGGACGTCCTACTCGTCGACCGATGTCTTCGGGTCCTCCGCGACCGGCGCACCGGGAATCCCCGAGGGCGCGGGAACGCCCCAGGCGCTCGCTCCAGCCGTTCCCGCACCGGCGCCGGTCCCCGCGGCGGCCCCGCCGCCCTCGCCATCCGTGCCGTCGGCCTCCACGTCGCAGCCCCCGAGGCCGGTCGCGTCGAACGCGGAGTGCTCCGCGGCCGGTCGCACGATCGACAGGCCGGCGCCTGCGGGATCGGTCCTGGCTACCTCCTGGTCGCAGTCGAGGACCGCCGACGACGTCACCTTCGACCTGACCGGTGTCCTCTCCACGGCCTTTCCCTCGAGCAAGCACCCGTTCGTCACCGGCACGACGGTGGCCGGTGCCCGCACCTGCATCCTCGGTGGTGAGCTCCGCGGGACCATCGACCCGGGCCTGTCGTGGGAGGACTTCCACGACGACTACAACGCGGCCTGCGTGAAGGTCGTCGCGCTCGACTGGCTCCAGATCCACGGGACGCGGTGCGACGGCGTCGAGGACGGGTTCCGCCCGCAGGAGGGCGGGGTGAACCTGAACCGGACCTCGTTCCTGATCTCCGGCACCCACCTGTCGAACGTCGCCGACGACTGCCTGGAGAACGACTACACCCTCGGCGGCGTGGTGCACGACAGCCTGTGGGAGTCCTGCTTCACCGGCATCAGCGAGCGTCCGTCGTCGGCGAACGGGTCGTGGACGTCCCCGGAGGGCGAGACCCTGACCCTGGACCACGTGCTCATCGGGCTGCACGCGATGCCGCACGACAGCGACAAGGGCACCGGCACCAATGCGCTGTTCAAGTGGTCGACGTCGGCGAACGACCTGGTCATCAAGTGCTCGACGTTCTTCGTGCCGGAGCGATCGGTCAACGGGACCGACACCATGGCGGTGCCGGCGGGAACGGTCGTCGACGACTCGGCGTGCCCGGACCGTCCGTCGACGATCGTGTGGCTCGGTGGCGGGGAGTACCCGGCCCCCACCGCCGGGCTCCGCGTGGTCGACGACCGAAAGGTGTGGGACGACGCCGTGGCCGCCTGGAAGGCCGCCCACAGCTGATCCGAGCGGGTGCCGGCCGGGCCTGGGAAGCGGTCGGCACCGGCTCTCCGGCTCAGTCCGCCGTCCAGGCCAGCAGCTCGTCGGCGCTCCTGGTGTTGATGACCCGCTCGACCGGGACGCCGCACTCGATGGCCCGCTCGCAGCCGTTGTGCTGCCAGTCGAGCTGCCCCGGGGCGTGGGCGTCGGTGTCGACGGCGAACTCGCAGCCGAGCTCCACGGCCAGGCTCAGCAGCCGCCGCGGGGGGTCGAGCCGCTCGGGCCGGGAGTTGATCTCCACCGCGGTGCCGCTCTCCACGCAGGCGGTGAACACCGCCTCGGCGTCGAACTCGCTCTCCGGCCGCGGCTTCTGCTTGCCGTTGCGCTGCTTGCGGCCGATCACCAGCCGGCCGGTGCAGTGCCCGAGGACGTCGGTGTGCGGGTTGGCGACGGCGATGAGCATCCGCTCGGTCATCTGGGCCTTGGGCGCGCGCAGCTCGGAGTGCACGCTGGCCACGACGACGTCGAGCCGGCCCAGCAGCTCGTCGGTCTGGTCCAGGCTGCCGTCGGGGTTGATGTCGCACTCGATGCCGGTGAGGATCCGGAACGGCGCGAGCTCGGCGTTCAGCTCGGCCACGACGTCCAGCTGCTTCTCCAGCCGCTGCGGGCTCAGCCCGTTGGCGACGGTCAGCCGCGGGGAGTGGTCGGTGAGCGCCAGGTACTGGTGGCCGATCGCCATCGCGGCCTCGGCCATCTCGCGGATCGGGCTGCCGCCGTCGGACCAGTCGGAGTGCGCGTGCAGGTCGCCCTTGAGCGCGGCCCGGAAGGCGGCGACGTCGTCGGCCGCGGGCAGCTGGTCGGCGTAGGCCTCTTCCAGCGTCGTCAGGTACTCGGGGACCTGGCCCTTGTGCGCCTGGACGATCGCCGTCGCCGTCTTCGGGCCGATGCCCTTGAGGTCCTTGAGCGTGTTCGTGCGGATCTTCAGGTCGAGCTGCGCCTCGTCGAGGCCGTCGACCACCGCCGCGGCGGTGCGGTAGGCACTGACGCGGTAGCTGGCCTCGCGGGCGCGCTCCAGGAGGAAGGCGATCCTCCGGAGCGCGGCCGCGGGCGGGAGCGGAGCGCTCAGCGGGAGGCCTTCTTCAGGCGCTTCTCCGCCTGCTTCTGGGCCTTCGCGGCGCGCTTCTGCGCCTTCTCGAAGTTCTTCTCCGTGGCGTTGGCGGCCTTCACGGCTGCGCGCCGCGCGCGGTAGCCCACCGACGGCTTGCCCTCGGTGTCGACGGCGGCCAGCAGCAGCCCGCCGAGCATGCCCAGGTTCTTCACGAAGTGCGCCGTCTTCTCGAAGGAGACCTTCGGGTCGCTCTCCTCCCAGAACCGGTGACCGGCCAGCGTCGTCGGCACGGTCGAGCCGGCCAGCGCCAGGGAGGTCAGCCGCGGGAACTTGCCGAGGGCGAACAGCGCGCCGGCACCGACCTGCAGCGCGGCGTTGGCCTTGACGTACTGCTCGACGTCCCGGGGCACCTCGACCGGCAGCTGCTTGTCGGCGGTCTCGGCGATCTTCTCCACCACGGGGCGGGCGCCGGGCACGCGGTCCTGCGGCTTCCGGAGCGTGCTGATGCCGCCGTAGATGAAGGGCGTGGCGAGCAGGGGCCGAGCGATCCGGCGGACGAGCATGGTGACCTCTTTCCTCGATGTCACTGGGGAGTCCGGGGTGCACTGCCCGGAAGATCCATCTTGCAATCCCCGGTCCGACGCGCGCCCTGGTTCCGGAGGCGCCCCGGCCGGCGCACTACCGTCGGGCGCCATGAGCCGTCGGGTCGCCGTCGTGGGGCTGGTGGCCTACCTCGCGGTGCTCGCGTCGCTCACCCTGGGCGCCTCGCCCGGCGCGGCCTTCACCGCCGTCGCGCAGCAGGCGCGCACGATCGAGGGCCTGGCGTGGGTGCGCGCCGGCGACGTCGAGCGGACGGCGAACGTGCTCGTGTTCATCCCGCTGGGGTTGCTGCTCTGCTACGCGCTGCCGCGCGTTCCCCGGTTCCTGGTGTGGCTGCTGTGCGTGGGGCTCTCGCTCGCCGTGGAGGCCGCGCAGGTGGCGCTCCCGGGGCGGCGGCCGACGCCGATCGACGTCGTCACCAACTCCACCGGCGCGGCGATCGGGGTGATCCTGGCCTTGCTGCTCGGGGGGATCGGCCGGCTGCGGGCGCGGCGCAGAGAGGGACCTCAGCGGGTGCGGGAGCAGTAGACGGTCAGCGGCTCGCGCTTGCGGAACAGGAATTCGGTGTCCGGCTCGCCCATCTCGCCGTCGTAGGCGACCCGCTCGGCGCCCGACCGCACGACGACCCGCACCTGCTCGGCGGAGAAGTGGCCGTAGCTGCGGGCGTGCTCGCTCACCCCGAGCAGGGTGGCCAGCACGGCGCGGGTGCGCCCGAAGCGCAGGTCGGCGCGCAGGTACTGGACGTCGAGCAGCCCGTCCTCCAGCCGCGGCCGGTACGCCGGTGCCAGCCCGCGCGGGGTGTAGGTGCAGTTGCCCACGAACAGGATCCAGGTGCGCAGCCGCCGGCCGTTCACCTCGAGCTCCACCGGCGTCCCGGTGCGCAGCACCTGCGCGGCGGCCAGGCTCAGCGCCAGCCACTTGCCGAGCTTCCCGGCCATGCGGTCCCGGCGGCGGACCATCTCCGGGTACGCGCCGATGCTCGAGGTGTTGAGGAACGGCGTCCCGTTCACCTCGGCGACGTCGACCTTCACCGCCTCCCCGGCCAGCACGGCCTCGACGGCGTCCTGCGGGGTGGTCAGCCCGGCGTCGCGGGCGAAGTGGTTGAGCGTGCCCGCCGGGATGACGGCCAGCGGCAGGGAGTGCTCCAGTGCCACGGCGGCGGCTGCCGCGACGCTGCCGTCGCCGCCGGCCACGCCGAGCGCCGTGGCTCCCGCGCGCGCCGCCGTCCGCAGGATCTCGTCGACGCCGCGCTCCGCGCTGGTCTCCACCACCTCGGCGCGGGGGAGCAGCCGGCGGATGTCGTCGGCGGGGTCGTAGTCGTCGGGACCCGAGCGCGGGTTGACGGCGACCACGAGCCCGGCGCCGTCGGCGAGCGCCGGGGCGGCGGAGGAGGGGCGCACGCGGGCCGGCTGCGTCGGCCGGCGCGCCCACCAGTGCTGGCTGGCTGCGGCCACCGCACCGCCGACCGCCAGCCCGGCGAGCACGTCACCGGGGTAGTGGACGCCGACGTGCACCCGGGAGTAGCCGACACCCAGGGCGAGCGGGGCCAGGGCCGCCCCGGCGGCGGGGCTCTCCAGCGCCAGACCGGTCACGAAGGCCGCCGCCGAGCTGGAGTGCCCGCTCGGGAAGGAGAGGCTGCCGGGCTCGCGCCGCAGCCGCCGGTGGGTCTGCAGGTTCTCCAGGTCCGGCCGCACCCGGCCGAAGACCCGCTTCAGGACGACGTTGACCACCGCGCTGGAGAAGACCATCGAACCGACGCCCCGCACCGCGCCCCGGCGCAGCTGCCCGCGCCGGGCGCCCAGCACGAGCGCGAGGACGAACCAGAGCTTCCCGTGGTCGGCGAACGAGGAGAGGCGGCGCAGCCAGCGGTCGGCCGGCGTCATCGGCAGGGACCCGACGAAGGAGTGGAGCCGCGCATCGAGGTCCCGGGGAGAGCGCACGGGCCGACGCTAGCGGCGGTCGCGCCGCCGGCGCCTCGCCACCGCGCCCGTCCGCGCGACCAGCCAGGGCCGGATGCAGATCAGGGCGAGGACGAGGACGCCGACGACGACGATGACCAGCGTCTCCATCAGCGGGCGGTGCCGCCGCGCTGCGTGGCCGTCAGGCTGAAGGAGAGCTCGGTCGACAGCTGCTTCATCTTGTTGCCGGCACCCCCGGGCAGGGACGCGGTGAACAGCAGGTGGTCGACCTGCCCGGCGCGGAGGCTGGCGCCGCCCGTCGTCAGGGACCTGTCCGTGACGATCGGCCCGGCGTAGAGGTCGGTCGCCTTCCCCCCGCAGGTGTACGCGCCGGGGCCGGACGCCGTCCACGCCTGGGAGCAGGACCGGAGCGTCAGCTGCAGCCCGTTCACCGGGTCGGTGTCCAGCGGGCTGGAGACGGTGGCCCACGACCGGAACGCGACCGAGGACCAGTCCACCGTGCCGGCGTTGCGCACGAGGAACGGGACGCTCGAGGACTGGCCCGGCTGCAGCGCGCCGATCGCGATGGGGCTGGTGACGGGGTTGTTCACCCCGTCGAGGGCGATGGACAGGACGCCGGACTGGACGCTCTGGTCCACGGGCGTGGTGCTGTCGGTGAAGGCGCCGAGGCTGCCCAGGCCGGCGATGGCGGCGGCGCCGCCCACCGCGGCGAGCGAGGCGATGACCTTGACGGCGAGGCCGCTCCTGACGGACTTCTCCTGGTTCGACAACGCGAGATCCTCTCGATGCTGCCGGAGCCTGTGCACCCGGCGTCATCGCGACACTCGCCCCGCAACCGCACGGACCCCTCCAGCGAACCGCAAGAGCTCCGCAAGACCGCGCTGTCAGGACTTCTGGCGGGCCCGGTAGGCGGCGACTGTCGAGCGGCTGGCGCAGGTGTTGGAGCAGTACCGGCGGCTCGCGTTGCGGGAGGTGTCGACGTAGACGTCGTCGCAGCCCTCGGCCGAGCAGACGCCCAGCCGCTGCCAGCCGTGCTGGACGACGACCTGGGAGAGCCCCATCGCCACCGTCGTCGTCAGCTGCTCGAGCGCCGGTGCGTCGGGCCGTGCGAAGTGCAGGTGCAGGTCGCCGTCGTGGTCGGTCGCGTACGGACGCGGCCGGGCCTGCGCCAGCAGCTCGTTGAGCCGGGTGAGGACGTCGGACTGCGACTCGGCCAGGGCCACGGCGCGCACCAGCAGCGCGGTGTCCGCGGCCCTGCGGGCATCGGATGCGCTCAGCTCGAGCGACGTGCCGGGGGTGAACCACTCGTCGTGCGCCGCCAGGAATCGCGAGACGCCCTCGGCGGGTTCGAGGTCGGCGTTGGCCAGGGCGATGGCCAGCTCGACCGCCGTCGACCCGTAGGTGTCGTAGTCCAATTGACTCGCTACCGTCCAATCCCTACTCTGGGGGCTCGTAGGCGGTCAACGTGCTTTGACCCCCTACCGTTCCCTTTCCTGCAGTGTGAAACGAGTTCCAGCGTGCGTGCCTACCTCACCGTCTGGCGGCTTCCCTCCGCCCCGGTGCTCCTCCTCGCCGGCTTCGCCGGGCGTCTGCCGTCGTCCATGGTGCCGCTGGCGCTGCTGCTCATGGTGCAGCAGCAGACCGGTTCCTACGCCGTCGCGGGGCTCGCGGCGGCGAGCCTGGGCATCGCGTCGGCCGGGATGGCGCCGGTCCTCGGCCGCCTCGCCGACCGGAAGGGCCCGCGCCGGATCCTGCTCACCCAGGCGGCCCTCTACCCGCTGCTGCTCGGGCTGCTCGTCGCCGTCACCCTCGGCGGCGCCCCGGACGTCGCGGTCGTCGCGGCCTCCGCCCTCGCCGGCGCGAGCACGCCGCTGGTGTCGGGCACCGTGCGCGCGCTGTGGTCGCGCACCGACCCGCGCTCCCGGTCCACGGCCTACGCGCTGGACGCCACCGCGACCGAGCTCGTCTTCGTCGCCGGCCCGACGATGGTCGCCACCCTGGCGGTGCTCGCCGAGCCGGCGTGGGCGGTCGCGGTGGCGGGCGTGCTGGGCGTCGTCGGCGCCCTCGGCATCGGGGGCGCTGCCCGGTCGTGGGTGTCCGCACCCGCGCCGTCGACCGGCCTGTTCACCACCGTGCTCGCCCCGGGGATGCCGCGGGTGCTGCTCAGCGGCTCGGCCGTGATGCTCGGCTTCGGGGCGCTCGAGGTGGCCATCCCCGCCTTCGCCGACTCCGCCGGCTCGCCGGGCATCTCCGGCGTGCTGCTGGCGGTCTGGTCGCTCGGCTCGGTGGCCGGCGGCCTGTGGTTCGGCGCCCGCGTGATGAGCGCCTCGCTGCCCCGCCAGTACCGGTGGCTGCTGTTCGGCGTCACCATCGGCCTCGCGCCGCTGGCCTGGGTGTCCAGCCCCTGGGCGCTCGGCGTGCTGCTCTTCCTGGGCGGGACGGCGATCGCGCCGACCCTGACCGTGCAGAACTCGCTGGTCGGCTCGCTGGCGCCGGTGCACGCGACCACCGAGGCCTTCACCTGGCTGTCCACCATCACCGTGGGCGCCTCCGCCGTCGGGGCCGCCCTGGGTGGCGCTCTCATCGAGACCGAGGCGGGGATCCCCGGCGCGCTCGTGCTGGCCTGCCTCGGTGCCGCCGCGGCCGTCGTCGTCACGCTGGTGCCGGGCCGCCGCGCCCCGGCCGCCGCTGTCCCGCGGGAGCCGGTGCCCGCCTGAACCGCACGAACTCGTGGTCATCAGCGGCTGACGGCCACGAGTTCGTGCAGTTCGGCGGCCCGGACCGGCGGACGCAGACCCCGGCTGGGAGGCGCTCGGGGGCGCTGGTAGTCTCTTTTCTCGGCGGTTACGAGGGAACTCGGACCCCGGGAGGCTTCGCCTAGTCCGGTCTATGGCGCCGCACTGCTAATGCGGTTTGGGTTAATCCCCATCCCGGGTTCAAATCCCGGAGCCTCCGCGCGACACAACTGAACACACGCACCCGTAGCTCAACGGATAGAGCATCTGACTACGGATCAGAAGGTTAGGGGTTCGAATCCCTTCGGGTGCACGTCTGGTTGAGACACCGAGCGGCCCCGCACTTCGACGGAAGTGCGGGGCCGCTTCGTGTCTCCGAGCCGCTCTACGAGCGCTGTTCGCGCTCTGCCGGTCCTGCACGGCCCGCAGAGCGCGAGTTCGACCAGCAGAGCGGCGGTGCCCCCGCACGTCCCGTCAGCCCGGCAGGTGGTCCGGCCACCACGGCGGCCGGCCGCCGGGGCAGCTGCCCTCCGGGGTCGGGTAGCCGTCGGGCATCGCGGTGAGCACGAGGAAGACGACCGAGGTGAGGCCCAGGACCACGACCGCGGCCACGACCGCCGCCGCGACGCCGGACCAGCCGTGCCTCCGGAAGGCCGCCCAGAGCCCGACGGACACCGCCACGTCCACGACGAGCAGCACGGTCGCGGCCAGCAGCAGCCAGATCCAGCCTCCGCGCTCCAGTACGTCGCAGGCCGCGGCCGCTGCGGCGCGCGCCCGCACCGGAGCCAGGGTCGCGGCCAGGGCGGCCGCGGCCATGAGCGCGCCGAGCACGATCGAGGGCCATGCCGGGCGGAGGGACGTCGGAGGGCCGGGCCGTGCCGTCCGCTCGGTGCCGGTGGTCATGGTGCTCCTCGTCGTCGCCCGTCCGGGAACGCCGGATGATCACACGGCGAGGCCCCGGAGCGGCCGGTTCGGGCGCGCGGAGGAGGAAGAAGAGGGGCGGGGGGCCGGCTCTGACGGTCTGGCCGCGTTGGTCGGTCTACCCAGCAGTGGGTAGCCACTCGTTCCCGGCTACCCCCGCCCGGCTCCTACTGTGACCCAGGCCACACGTGCGCGTCAAGACGAGGCCGGGGAGTCGCGCCGCAGCGTCGAGTTCTTCCGCGCGTACGTCACGTAGAGCACGGCGGCCAGCGCGAGCCAGCCGGCGAAGAGGGCGAACGTGACGCCGGACAGCCCGGTGATCAGGTAGGCGCAGAAGGCGATGGAGAGCACCGGCACGACCGGGTAGCCCGGCACCCGGAATCCCCGAGGCAGGTCGGGTGCGATGCGCCGCAGCACGATCACGCCCACCGAGACGACGGTGAACGCCACGAGCGTGCCCATGCTGGTCAGGTCGATGAGGAAGTCCAGCGGCACGAACCCGGCCAGGGCGCCGACGAAGAGCGCGACCGCGACCGTGCCGCGCACCGGCGTCCGGCGGCGCTCGTCGACCCTGCTGAAGAACGCCGGCACCATGCCGTCGCGGCTCATCGAGAACAGGATCCGCGTCTGGCCGTACATCGTCACCAGCGTCACGGAGAAGATCGAGACGACGGCGCCCGCGGCCAGCAGGATGGCCGGCCAGCTCGACCCGGTGACGTCCTGCAGGATCACCGCGAGCCCGGCCTCCTGGCCCTCGAAGCCCTCGGCCGGCTGCGCGCCGACCGCGGAGAACGCCACCAGCAGGTAGACGACGGTGACGACGACGAGCGCGCCGATGATCGCCAGCGGCAGGTTGCGGCGGGCGTCCTTGACCTCTTCCCCGGCGGTCGAGACGGCGTCCAGGCCGATGAAGGAGAAGAAGATCGACGACGCCGCCATGCTGATCCCCGCGACGCCCATGGGCGCGAACGGCGTGAAGTTGCCCTGCTCGAACGCCGTGAAGGCGATGACGGCGAACAGCAGCAGCACGGCGATCTTCACGACCACCATGACCACGTTCGCCCGCGCGGACTCCCGCACCCCGCGCACCAGCAGCAGGGCGCACATCAGCACGAGGAACAGCGCCGGCAGGTTGACCAGCCCGCCCGCGCCGGGTGCGGCCGAGAGCGCGTCGGGGATGCGGACGCCGAGGGTGTCGTCGAGCAGCTGGTTCAGGTACTCGCTCCAGCCGACGGCCACCGCCGAGGAGCTCACGCCGTACTCGAGCACCAGGCACCAGCCGACGCCGTAGGCCACGACCTCGCCGAGCGTCGCGTACGCGTAGGTGTAGGAGGAGCCGGCCGCCGGGATCGACGACGCCAGCTCCGCGTAGCAGAGCGCGGTCAGCGCCGCGGTGATCGCGGCCAGCACGAACGAGACGACGACGGCGGGGCCGGCCTCGGGCACCGCGGTGCTCAGCACGAAGAAGATGCCCGTCCCGATGGTCGAGCCGATGCCCAGGCACATGAGCGGGATCAGGCCCATGCGGCGGGCCAGCCCGCTGCCCTGCTCGCTCTCGGCGACGAGCGCCGCCACGGGCTTGCGGCGGAACAGCTGGGCGCGCAGGGATGGTGCGGTCACCGGAGCATCATCCGCGCCGGGGGCGCCCACCCCGGGATCGGGGGCCCGGGCGACCGGGCTCAGCGCCGGACGGCGAGCACCGCCCGGCGGGTCAGCGCGAGCACGGTGAGGACCCGCCGGGCCGCCGGCCCGGCCAGGCGCCGGCGCACGTCGCGGATCGCCGCGTTCCACTGCGGATCGGCGAAGGTCGGATAGGCGTGCATCGCCCCGGCCAGGTCGCCGGTCGTCAGCCCCTGGCTCACCGCGAGGACGAGCTCGGCCAGCGCCTCGCCGGCCCGCGGTCCGACGACGTTGGCCCCCCGCACCCGGTGCCCGCTGTCGACCACGAGGCGGGAGAAGCCGGCGTCGTCCTGGTCGGTGACCGAGCGGTCCGCGCTGCGCAGCGGCCGCTCCACCAGCCGGCGGTCGTCGGCCAGGGCACCGGTGGGTTCGCCCACGGCGGCGATCTCCGGGGAGGTGTAGGTCACGCGGGGGACGGCGGAGAGGTCGACCCGGCGGCGCAGGCCCAGCACGGCGTTGGTCGCGGCCAGGCTGCCGTGCACCCCGGCGACGTGCGTGTAGGGCGGATGGCCGGTGACGTCGCCGGCCGCCCGGATCCGCGGGTTGGTGGTGGTCAGCGTCGCGTCGACGACGACGTTCCCCCGCTCGTCGACGTCCACGCCGGCGGCGCCCAGGCCGAGGCCCTCGGTGCGGGGCCGCCGGCCGACCGTGAGCAGCAGGCGGTCGAACCCGACCGTCGTGCCGTCGGCCAGCACGAGCCGGCCCTCGCCGACCCGGTCCACCGTGGCGCCGGTGCGCACGTCGACCCCGTCGGCCCGGAGCGCGGCCAGGAGGACGTCGGAGGCGGCGGGGTCCTCCCCGGGCAGGATGCGGTCCGCGGACTCCACGAGCGCGACCTCGGTGCCCAGCCGCGCGAAGGCCTGGGCCAGCTCGCAGCCGCTGGCGCCGGCCCCGACCACGGCCAGGCGCGCGGGGAGGGTGCCGAGCTCCCACACCGTCTCGGTGGTGAGCACGTCGACCGACTCCAGCCCGGGGATCCGGGGGATGAACGGCCGGGACCCGGTGGCCACCAGCGCCTGGCGGAAGCGGACGGGCCGGCCGTCGATCTCCGCCGTCCGCGGGCCGGTGAACCGGGCCGTGCCGACGGCGACGGTCACCCCGGCCGCCCGCAGCGCGTCGGGGGAGTCGACGGGCTCGATCGTGGTGATCGCCCGCCGGACGGCGGCCATCACCTCCGCGCCGTCGATCCGGACGCCGTCGACGTGCACGCCGAAGCGCGCGGCCCGCCGGGCCCCGGCCGCCGCGGCGCCCGCGGCCAGCAGCGCCTTGGACGGCGCGCAACCGGTCCACAGGCAGTCGCCCCCGAAGCCGCCGGACTCGACGACCAGCACGCGGGCGCCGAGCCCGGCCGCCGTCTGCGCTCCGATCAGCCCGGCCGTACCGGCACCGACGACCAGCAGGTCCCAGGTGCGTCGGCTGGTGGGTTCCCTCGTCATCGCAGCTCCGGGTCCGTCGGGACGGTCAGGGTCGGTCAGCCCACCCGGCGGAGGATGTCGGGGCTGAGCTGGTCGACGGCGGTGTGCCCGGTCAGGCCCAGCGTCAGGTCGAACTCGCCGACGACGTCCTCGATCACCTGGCGCACGCCCTGCTCGCCGGCCAGCGCGAGCCCCCACGCGAAGGGGCGGCCGAGCAGCACCGCCGTCGCCCCGAGGGCCACAGCGGTGAAGACGTCGGCGCCGCTGCGGACGCCGCTGTCCAGCAGCACCGGCACCCGCCCGGCCACCGCGCCGAGCACGTCGGGGAGCGCATCCAGGGCGGAGATCGAGCGGTCCACCTGGCGGCCGCCGTGGGTGCTGACCACCAGGCCGTCCACGCCGGCGTCGAGCGCCTGGCGGGCGTCGTCGGGGTGCAGGACGCCCTTGAGCAGGATCGGCAGCCGCGTCCTCGACCGCAGCCAGACCAGGTCGTCCCAGCTGATCGAGGGGCGGGAGTAGATCGACAGGAAGGTCTCGACGGCGGCGCGCGGCAGCGGCGAGCGCAGGTTGTCGCGGAACGAGCCGGGCCAGGCCTTCGCCATGGAGACCAGCGCCTTCACGGCGGCGGGAGTGGGCCGGGGCTGCGGCTCCCGCGGGCCGGCCGAGGCCGCCCGCTCCTCGACGAGGCGCCGGAACACCGGGTCGGAGGTGTACTGCGCGATGCCCTTGCCCAGCGCGAAGGGCAGGTGGCCGAGGTCGAGGTCGCGGGGGCGCCAGCCGAGCATCGTGGTGTCGAGGGTGACCACCAGCGCCTCGCAGCCGGCTGCCTCGGCCCGGCCGATCAGGCTCTCGACGAGCTCGTCGGAGGTCGACCAGTAGAGCTGGAACCAGCGGGGCGCGTCGCCCATCGCGGCCGCGCACTCCTCCATGGACCGCGAGCCCTGGTTCGAGAAGACCATCGGCACACCGGTCGCGGCGGCGGCCCGGGCGACGGCGAGGTCGGCCTCGGCGTGCACCAGCTCCAGCGCGCCGACCGGCCCGAGCAGGAGGGGGGCGGGCAGTCGCCTGCCGAAGAGCTCCACGGAGGTGTCGCGGACGCTCGCGTCGCGCAGCACCCGGGGCACCACGGCCCACCTGTCGAAGGCGGCGCGGTTCGCCCGCTGCGTCGCCTCGTCCCCGGCGCCACCGGCCACGTAGGCGTACGCGCGGGCGTCCAGCACCCGCTTGGCCCGCTCCTGCAGCCGCCGGATCCCGACCGGCACCGCGGGGGAGTGGCCGAACACCCCGGCCCGGTACACCTCGTTCTGCCGACGCCGTCCCGCACCCGCTCCGTCCACGCGGTCACCGTAGTGACCGCGATCTCACCGACGTCGCCGGGTGCCGCGCGGTGGTTGGGGAACGGCCGATCCGGGAACGAATTCGCGACACGCCGCACGACACGCGCGTAACGGCGTAGCAACGAAGCGTCACTTCCGGCATCATCTGAAACTCCAGTGCACCGAAACGGGGGATGGGCTGAGCACCAGGTCTGCGCCGACTGCCGAGCCGACGAAGAAGACGTCGGACCGGTTCATGCGCCTCGCCCTCCCCGCCGGCGTCGTGACCGGTCTCCTCGTGGCCGCGATGGCGGCCGCGGTCGCCGTGGCCGGCCCCGCGCTCGCCATCGACGACCCCTCGCGCCCCGACGCCCAGGTGACCCGGGGGCCCAGCTGCCAGCCGGGCGGGATCGTCGTCGAGCTGGTGGCCGGCACCGCGGCCTACACGGTCCGGCTGTCCACCACCCGGCAGCCCGCCGGTGAGGACGAGGTCACCCTCGTCCCGCAGGGCACCGGGCTCCTGCAGACCGGCGACGTCGCCCCCGGCGAGACGATCGACCCGCGGCTGGAGTTCACCGCCCGCGACGGTTCCGGCGTCACCTACGTCGACGAGCTCGAGGACTGGACGCTGACCCGGCCCACGACGGAGGACTGTGAGGCGGTGCGCAACCCGGCGCCGACCCCGCCCTCGACGCCCACCGCCACGGTGGAGCCGACCAGCCCGAGCGCCACGCCGTCCGACGGCGGTTCCACCGGGACCAGCTCGCGGCCGAGCGCGCCCTCGAGCTCCTCGCGCCCGACGACGCCCGGGCCCACCCCGGACGCACCGACGCGTACCTCCGACGCCGCCGGTGCGCCGACGGCGGGCGGTCCTCCCGCCGTCAGCAGCTCGGCCGCGCCCGGCAACGCGGTCATCCCGGGCGGCACCGTGACCCTGAGCGGCGCCGGCTTCCTGCCCGGCGAGCGGGTCGACATCCTGCTGCGCGGCACCGAGACCGTGATCGCCACGGCCACGGCCGGTCCCGACGGCGCGGTGCGCGTCGACGTCCGCATCCCGGACGCCGCCGAGGCCGGCCCCGCCACCCTCGACCTGGTCGGTGCCGACTCCGCGGTCTCCACCGGGGTGGACCTGCAGGTGGCCGCCGCGGACCAGCCGGTCGGTGGTGCCGGCGGCGCCCTCGCCCTGGCCTCCCTCGTGGCCGCGGCCGTGGCTCTCGTCGGCACCGTCGGTGCGCTGGTCTCCGTGATCGGGCGGCAGCACGCGGAGCGGCGCGGCCGGGACTCCCCGCACAGCGCCTGACGACAGCCGCGGGCCGGCGATACGGCCTGGTTTCGGCGTTCCCCGATCCGGGGACCTCGGGCCCGTGCAACGGTCCGAGGACGCGCTCGCGCGCGGTGTCCCGCGGGACGCCGCCACTCTTCCCGGAGCAGCTCCCCGGCCCGCCGAGACGTGGTCGCGCATCGTGCAGGTGCACGACCGGATCACCCGGCGGGTCGACTCGGCGCTCCACCGCCACCACGACCTCTCGCTCACCGGCTTCGAGGCGCTGCGCCGTATCGCCGAGTCGCCGGGGGAGCGGGCCTCCATGGGCGACGTCGCCGAGGCCGTGGGGCTCTCCCGGCCGGGGGTGACCAGCACGATCGGCCGGCTGGTCGCGCAGGGCCTGGTCGTGCGCGAGCGCGGCGAGGGTGACCGGCGCCTGCTGCACGCCCGGCTGACGCCGGCCGGGCGGCAGCGGGTCGAGGACGCCGCCGTCACCCACGACGGCATGGTGGCGCACCTGCTGGCCCTGCTCGGCGACGACGTCGGGGTGGTCACCGACGCCCTCGCGCGCGTCTCCGCGGCCACCCGCGACCGCCACTGAGCCGCCTCCCGCGCCGTTTTCGGGAGGTCGCCCGGACTTCGCCGACACTTCGAGCCCGTAGCGTTTCGGCGGAACCGAACCGGGCACGACGCGATCATGCTCGCGCAGGTGACGGTCGTCGTGCCCACGATCGGGCGCCCGTCGCTCGACGTGCTGCTCGACGCGCTCGCCGCCGCCCCGGGTCCGCGCCCGGCCGAGATCGTCCTGGTCGACGACCGCCCGGCCGGGGAGCCGCTGCGGCCCGAGCGGCCCGGTCTCCCCCCGGTCCGCGTCGTCCGCACCGGCGGCGGTGGCCCGGCCCGCGCCCGCAACCTGGGCTGGCGCACCGCGCGCACCGAGTGGATCGCCTTCCTCGACGACGACGTGGTGACCGACCGCGACTGGTACGCCCGGCTCGAGCAGGACCTGACCGGCCTCGCCCCCGACGTCGCCGGCAGCCAGGGTCGGGTCCGCGTGCCGCTGCCGGAGCACCGGCGCCCCACCGACTGGGAGCGGGGCACGGCGGGGCTGGCCACCTCCAGCTGGATCACCGCCGACCTCGCCTACCGACGCGCCGCCCTGGCCGCGGTGGGCGGGTTCGACGAGCGCTACCCCCGCGCCTTCCGCGAGGACTCCGACCTCGCGCTGCGGGTGATGGACACCGGCGCGCGGCTGGTGCGCGGCGAGCGCTGGATCACCCACCCGGTCCGCCCGGCCGACCGCTGGATCAGCGTCCGCGTGCAGGCCGGCAACGCCGACGACGTCCTGATGCGCCGGCTGCACGGCCCCGCCTGGCGCGAGCGCGCCGACGCCGCGCTCGGCCGCCGTCCGCAGCACACGGCGGTCACCGCCGCCGCGCTGGCCGCCCTCGGTCTGGCGCTCGCGCGGCGTCCGCGTGCCGCGCTGGCCGCCACCGGGCTGTGGGCAGCGGGCACCGCGGAGTTCGCCTGGGCGCGCATCGCCCCCGGCCCGCGGACCGGCACCGAGGTGGCCACCATGGCCATCACCAGCGCGCTCATCCCCCCGCTGGCCACCTGGCACTGGCTGCGCGGGGTCGTCCGGCACGTGGGCGTGCCGCGGTGGCGCGGGCTGCCCGACCTGGTCCTCTTCGACCGCGACGGCACGCTCGTGCACGATTTCCCCTACAACGGCGACCCCGCGTGGGTCCGGCCGGTCGAGGGCGCGAAGGAGGCGCTGGACCGGCTGCGCGCCCGCGGGGTGCGGATCGGCGTGGTCAGCAACCAGTCCGGCGTCGCCCGCGGCCTCATCACGCGGGAGCAGGTCGACGCCTGCATGGCGCGCCTGGCGGAGCTGCTCGGCCCGTTCGACACCGTCCAGGTGTGCCCGCACGGGCCCGAGGACGGCTGCGCCTGCCGCAAGCCCGCGCCCGGGATGGTCAAGGCGGCCTGCGCCGAGCTCGACGTCGACTCCGCCCGCTGCGTCGTGGTGGGTGACATCGGCGCCGACGTGGAGGCGGCCGCGGCGGCGGGCGCGCGCGGGATCCTCGTGCCCACCCCGGTCACCCGCCGCGAGGAGGTCTCGGCCGCGCCGCACGTCGTCGCCACCCTCCCGGCCGCGGTCGACGAGGTGCTGGGCGGGCACTGGTGAGCCGCACGGTGCTCGTCGCCCGGCTGGACAACGCCGGCGACGTGCTCCTCCAGGGGCCGCTGGCGCGGGCCGTGGCGCACGGCGCCGACCGGGTGGTCTTCCTCGCCGGCCCGGCGGGCGCCGCGGCCGCCGAGCTGCTCCCGGGCGTCGACGAGGTCTGGACCTGGGCGTGCCCCTGGATCCTCGGCGACCCGCCACCGGTGGACGCCGGCGACCTCGCCGCGTTCACCGAGCGGGTGCGCTCGCTGGCGCCCGACGAGGCGGTGGTCTCCACGTCGTTTCACCAGTCGCCGCTGCCCCTGGCCCTGCTGCTCCGCGCCGCGGGGGTGCCGCGGATCTCGGCGATCAGCGTCGACTACCCCGGCTCGCTGCTCGACGTGCGGCACCGGGTGGACGACGACCTCCCCGAGCCCGAGCGGGCGCTCTCGCTCGCCCGGGCAGCGGGGTTCGAGCTGCCCGACGGCGACGACGGCCGGCTGGCGGTCCGCCGTCCGCTGTCCGCGGTCGGGCACGAGCCGGGCTACGTGGTGCTGCACCCCGGCGCCTCGGTGCCCGCCCGCGCCTGGCCGGCGGAGCGCTGCGCCGAGGCCGTGGAGGCGCTGGCCGACACCGGGTACCGCGTGCTGGTCACCGGCGGACCCGGCGAGCGGGAGCTCACCGCCGCCGTCGCCGGCACCCGCGGCGTCGACCTCGGCGGGGCCACCTCGCTGGCGGAGATGGCCGCGCTGCTCGACGGCGCCGCGGCCGTGGTCGTCGGCAACACCGGCCCGGCGCACCTCGCCGCCGCCGTCGGGACACCGGTCGTCTCGCTCTTCTCGCCGGTGGTGCCGGCCGCCCGCTGGGCGCCCTACGGCGTGCCGACCGTGCTGCTGGGCGACCAGGCGGCGCCCTGCCGCGACAGCCGGGCCCGCGAGTGCCCGGTGCCCGGCCACCCCTGCCTGACCTCGGTGAGCGCAGCAGACGTCGTCGCGGCGGTGGAGAAGCTGGTGAGCGCGTGAAGGTCCTGGTCTGGCACGTGCACGGGTCGTGGACGACGGCGTTCGTCCAGGGCCGGCACGAGTACCTCGTGCCGGTCGTCGCCGACCGCGGCCCCGACGGGCTGGGGCGGGCCCGCACGTGGGACTGGCCGGCGTCGGTGCGCGAGGTGAGCCCCGAGCAGCTGCGGGCCGAGGACGCCGACGTCGTCGTCCTGCAGCGCCCGCGCGACCTCGAGCTGGTCCGCGAGTGGCTGGGGCGGGAGCCCGGGCGCGACCTGCCCGCCGTCTTCCTCGAGCACAACGCGCCGGGGCTGGAACCGGGTGACGGGCCGGTCCCGCACACCCGGCACCCGTTGGCCGACCGGTCCGACATCCCGATCGCGCACGTCACCTACTTCAACCAGCTCTTCTACGACAACGGCCGGGCGCCGACGACGGTCATCGAGCACGGCATCGTCGACCCGGGGGAGCGCTACACCGGGGAGCTGCCGCACGCCGCCGTCGTCACCAACGAGCCCGTGCGCCGCGGCCGCACCGTGGGCGCCGACCTGCTGCCGGGCCTGGCGCAGGCCGCGCCGGTCGACGTCTTCGGCATGGGCCTGACCGGACTGCACGAGCAGTACGGCCTGGACCCCGCCCGCGTCACGCTGTACGACGACCCGCCGCAGGCCGCCATGCACACCGAGCTCGCCCGCCGCCGGGTGTACGTGCACCCGGTGCGCTGGACCTCGCTCGGGCTGTCGCTGCTGGAGGCCATGCACCTGGGCCTGCCGGTCGTCGGCCTGGCCACCACGGAGGCGGTGGAGGCCGTGCCCGCCGACGCCGGCGTGCTCTCCACCCGGCCCGAACGGCTGTGGGCCGCCGTCCGCGAGTTCGTGCACGACGAGGACGCGGCGAGGCTGGCGGGGAAGGCCGCCCGCGCGGCGGCCCTGGAGCGCTACGGGCTGGGCCGTTTCCTGCGCGACTGGGACGCCCTCCTCGAGGAGGTGATCCGATGAGGATCGACCTGGTCAGCGAGCACGCCAGCCCGCTCGCCGCCATCGGCGGCGTGGACGCCGGCGGGCAGAACGTGCACGTCGCCGCCCTGGCCGCCGGCCTCGCCCACCGCGGGCACGAGGTCACCGTGCACACCCGCCGGGACGACGCGTCGCTGCCGGAGCGGGTCGTGGTGCAGGACGGCTACAACGTCGTCCACGTGACCGCCGGCCCCGCCGAGCCGCTGCCCAAGGACGAGCTGCTCCAGCACATGCCCGCCTTCGCCCGCGTGCTCCGGCACGGCTGGGCCGCCGCGAGGCCGGATGTCGTGCACGCCCACTTCTGGATGAGCGGGCTGGCGGCGGTCGAGGCCTCGGCCAGCCTGCTGCGGCCGGTCCCGGTGCTGCAGACCTTCCATGCGCTGGGTTCGGTGAAGCGGCGCCACCAGGGCGACGCCGACACCTCGCCCGCCGAGCGGATCGACCTCGAGCGCGGGCTGTGCCGCGACGTCAGTCACGTGGTGGCCACCTGCTCCGACGAGGTGTTCGAGCTGCGCCGGCTGGGCCTGACCAGCGACCGCGTCTCGATCGTGCCGTGCGGCGTCGACACCTCGGAGTTCACCCCGCGGGGACCTGTCGCGCCGCGCTCGGACCGGCAGCGGCTGCTGGTGCTCGGCCGGATCGTCGAGCGCAAGGGTCAGGACGACGCGGTGCGCGCCCTGCGGGCGCTTCCCGACGCGGAGCTCGTCGTCGTCGGCGGACCGCCGGAGGCCGAGCTGGACGGCGATCCGGAGATCCGGCGGCTGCGCGCCGTCGCAGCCGAGGCCGGGGTGGCCGACCGGCTGGTGTTCACCGGCGCCGTGGCCCGCGCCGAGGTGCCGGCGTGGATCCGCTCGGCCGACGTCGTGCTCGCGGTGCCCTGGTACGAGCCCTTCGGCATCACCCCGCTGGAGGCCATGGCCTGCGGACGGCCCGTCGTCGCCACCGCCGTCGGCGGGCTGCAGGACTCGGTCGCCGACGGCGTCACCGGCGACCTCGTGCCCCCGCGGGACCCCGCGCGGCTCGGCGAGGTCCTCGCCGCGCTGCTGTCCGACGACGACCGGCGCGCCGCCTACGGCGCCGCCGGCGTGCAGCGGGCCCGCGCCCGCTACCGCTGGAGCCGGGTCGTCGCCGACACCGAGACCGTCTACCGGCAGGTCCTCGCCCGCCGTCGCCCCGTGGAGGTCGCCCGATGAGCATCCCCCCGCACTCCTTCTTCGAGAACGTGGCTGCCTCGGTGCCGGCGCCTGACACGTGCACCCACCTGACCGGTGCCGACCACGTCGCCTCGCTGACCGCCGCCCTCGGCTCCCTCAACGGCCAGCTCGACGCCCTCGACCGCTGGGGGAAGCTGCTGGCCGACGTGCTCTGCTCCGAGTCGCGCGGCCGGCTGCTGGCCGCGGGCAACGGGGGCAGCGCCGCCCAGGCGCAGCACCTCACCGCCGAGCTCGTGGGCCGCTACCGCGCCGACCGGCCGCCGTTCTCCGCGATCTGCCTCACCGCGGAGACGTCCTCGCTCACCGCGATCGCCAACGACTACCCGGCCGACGAGCTGTTCGCCCGGCAGGTCGAGGCGCACGGCCGTCCCGGCGACGTCCTGGTCCTGCTGTCGACGTCGGGCCGCTCGCCCAACGCCGTCGCCGCCGCCCGGCGCGCCCGCGAGTGCGGCATCACCGTGCTGGCGATGACCGGCCCCGCGCCGAACCCGCTGGCCGGCGCCGCCGACGACGCCGTCTGCATCGACTCCCCGTGGACGGCGACGGTGCAGGAGTGCCACCTGGTCGCGCTGCACCTGGTCTGCGCCGCCTTCGACGAGGCGGTGCTCGCCGAGCCCGCGCGGGTGCCGTCCGGGCCGAGGCTCGGGACCGCCCGATGAGGCCGCTGGTCGTCGTCGGCGACGCGTTGCTCGACGTCGACCTCGTGGGGTCGGCCTCGCGCCTGACCCCCGACGCCCCGGTGCCCGTGGTCGAGGACATCGAGCGCCGGGAGCGCCCGGGAGGTGCGGCGCTCGCCGCCGTCATCGCCGCCGCTGCCGGCTCGCGCGAGGTGGTGCTCGTGGCGCCGTTCGACTCCGACGACGACGCCGATCGGCTGCGGTCCCTGCTGGCCGGCCGCGTGCGGGTCATCGAGGTCCCGGCGGCCGGCGGCACCGCGGTCAAGCAGCGGGTGCGGGTGGGCGACCACTCCGTGGCCCGGCTGGACAGCGGCGCCCCGATGGCCCGGCTGGGCGCGCTGCCGGCCGAGGCGGTCACCGCGATCCGTGAGGCCGCGGCGGTGCTCGTGGCCGACTACGGCCGGGGCACGACGGCGGCGGCGGACGTCCGGGCGGCACTGGCGGAGGCCCGCGGGCCGGTGGTCTGGGACCCGCACCCGCGCGGGGCCGACCCGGTGCGCGGCGTCCGGCTGGTCACGCCGAACGCCGCCGAGGCCGCCCGCGTGGTGCCCGACGTGCCGGGCGAGGGGCTGGCCGCGGTCGGGGCGCGGGCGGAGGCGCTCATCGCGCGGTGGGGCGTCGGCGGGGTCGCGGTGACCATGGGCGCCCGCGGCGCGCTCCTCTCCTACGGCTCCGGCGCGCCCATGGTCGTGCCCGCGGTGGCGGTGAGCGGGGGTGACCCGTGCGGCGCCGGCGACTCGTTCGCGGCGTCGGCGGCCCTCGCGCTCGCCGACGGTGCGGTCACCGGCGAGGCGGTCGCGGCCGCCGTCGCCTCCGCCTCGGCGTTCGTCGCGCGCGGGGGCGCCACCTCCTGGGACGCCGTCGACGACGCGCCGGACGCGGTCGCCGAGCCCGGCGCGGACGGCGTGATCGCGCGGGTGCGCGCCGCCGGCGGCACCGTCGTCGCCACCGGGGGTTGCTTCGACCTGCTGCACCCGGGCCACGTCGCGACGCTGCGCGCCGCCCGCGGGCTGGGCGACTGCCTGGTGGTCTGCATCAACTCCGACGACTCGGTCCGCCGGCTCAAGGGGCCCTCGCGGCCGCTGGTCAGCGCGCCGGACCGGGCGCGGGTGCTCGAGGCGCTGGAGTTCGTCGACGCCGTCGTCGTCTTCGACGAGGACACCCCGTCGGCGGTGCTCGAGCGGCTGCGCCCCGACGTGTGGGCCAAGGGCGGCGACTACGCGGGTGCGGACCTGCCCGAGGCCGAGGTGCTGCGGAGCTGGGGCGGGCAGGCCGTCGTGCTGCCCTATCTCGACGGGCACTCGACGACCGCGCTGGTCGAGCGCTCCCGCGTCTAACGTGGGCCGAAATGGCCATTTTGGCCCCCCGCGGGCGGTGGTGCTGCGGCCGCTCGGGCTCGGGGACCTGCTCACCGGCGTGCCCGCGATCCGCGCGGTGCGGGCCGCCGTGCCCGACCACCGGCTGGTGCTCGCCACCACCGAGTCGCTGCGCCCGCTCGCCGAGCTGATCGACGCCGTCGACGAGGTGCTGCCCGCCCGCGAGCTGGAACCCCTGGACTGGACCGGTCCGCCACCCGAGCTCGCGGTCGACCTGCACGGCAAGGGGCCCGCCTCGCACGTCGTCGTGGCCGACCTGGCGCCCGGCCGGCTGCTCACCTTCGACAGCCCCGGCTATCCCGGGCCGACCTGGTACCCCGACGAGCACGAGGTGCGGCGCTGGTGCCGGCTGGTCTCCGAAGGGCTGGGTGTCGCCGCCGACCCCGACGCGCTCGACCTCGCCGTCCCGGGCGTGCCCCCGCCGGTCCGTGACGTCGCCGTCGTCCACCCCGGGGCCGCCTTTCCCGGGCGTCGCTGGCCGCCGGACCGGTTCGCCGCCGTGGCCCGGCACCTCGCCGATGCCGGCCACGACGTGCGGATCACCGGCGGTCCGGCGGAGGTGGAGCTGGCGCGGTCGGTCGCCGCGGCCGCCGGGCTGGGCGAGGACGCGGTGCTCGCCGGCCGGACGACGTCGATGGAGCTCGCCGCCGTGGTCGCCGCGGCGCGTGTGGTGGTCTGCGGCGACACCGGCGTCGCGCACCTGGCCACGGCCTACCGGCGACCCTCGGTGGTGCTGTTCGGGCCGGTGTCGCCGGCGCTGTGGGGGCCGCCGCCGCGCCCCCAGCACGTGGTGCTGTGGCACGGCGACGGCACGGGCGATCCGTGGGGCACCGAGCTCGACCCCGCGCTGGCGAGGATTCCCGTCGCCGAGGTCGTGGCCGCCCTCGACCGGCTGCTTCAGCCGCGCTGACGGAGGGCGTCGAAGAGCACCGTCTGCAGGTCGGCGGGGTCGACGGCGGAGTAGGCCTCGCCACCGGTCGCCTCCGCGATCTGCTCCAGCGCGGCCAGGTCCGCGTCCGGGCCGAGGGCGACCCCGATGACCTTGATCGGCCGCTCGGGGTCGGAGATCTCGGTCAGCCGGCTCAGGAGGTCGCTCAGCGAGAGGCCGTCGCCGTCGTCCTCGTTCGTGCCGTCGGTGAGCACCAGGACGCTGTTGACGGCGGTCGGGTCGTAGTCCTCCCGCGCGGCCTGCACGGCAGCCAGCGTCGTGTCGTACAGCCCTGTGCCGCCGCGGCTCAGCCGCTCCGGGACGGTGTCGAGCTGCGCGTCGAGGATGTCGCGCTGCGACCGGCCCTCGACGTCGGCGTCCAGCTCGCGGGTGGGGACGAGCTCCGTCCAGTCCTGCCCGTCCTCCAGCCGGTAGGCGAACGCCCAGAGCCCCAGGGCGTACTCGCCGGGCACCAGGGAGAGCGTGGCCTTCGCGGCGTCACGGGCCAGCGTGGCACGGGTGCCGTCGCCGACCGGGGCCTCCATGGACGTCGAGACGTCGAAGGCAGCCAGGATGCGCGACGGCGACGCCAGGCTGGACAGCCGCCCGAGCAGCGCCTGCACGGCCGCGGGGTCCAGCGCCAGGGCCGGGGGAGCCTCCTGCCGGATGCCTGCGTCGCCGGCGTTCCCGGGCGCGGAGCCGTCGGCGTCGCGGAATCCGGCCTCCAGGGCGGCGTCGCGGGCGGTGTCCGACGTCAGCCGGTCCACGATCGCCCCGACCGCGGTCGCCGCGTCGCCCGTCGGAGCGCCGATCCGCAGCACCGGGTAGTCCAGCGCCGGACTGCCCTCGGTGGGGTAGACGGCCACGAGCGAGGAGCCCTGGTCCTGCTGGGCCGCGGCGGAGTTGGTGCTGTAGACCTCCTGCTCGCTCACGGGGACGAGGGGGGCGTCCACGCCGCCGCTCCGGCCGGCGTCCAGTCCTTCGGCGGCCGAGGTCGCCGGCCCGCGCTGAGCGGCCAGGACGGCCTGCACGACGGCGTTGTCGGCGTCCTCGCCACCGCCCAGGGCCCCTCGGACGGCCGCCAGCGCCGCCAGACCCTCGGCGCTGGTCGCCAGGTCCGGGACGGCGAGCGGCTGCTCGCCGGCGAGGGCCTGGGCCCAGCCGGGGGCGCCGTCGCTCCAGCCGAGCGCGTCGACCGCGTCCTGGCTGGTGGCCAGCACCACGGGGGAGGAGGCGAAGGACCCCACCGGCTCGAGGGGGGCGCTCCCGGCACGCGCGGCCCACAGGGAGGAGTCGGGCACCCACACGTCGGGCAGCGCGTCGGCCTCGAGCGCGGCCAGGTCACCCACCGTCTGCAGGGGCTGCTGCGCCGTCACCTCCGCGACCGCGCACAGCCCGTCGTCGAGCTCCACCGGCTCGGCCAGCAGGTCCTCGGCGAGCGATCCGAGCTCGGGGGCGACGGTGACCCCGACGGTCTGCCGGGTGTCGCAGGACCCGGAGCCCGACAGGAACCAGGTCACCCCGCCGGCGACCAGCAGGACCGCGACGACGGCGGCGACGACGACGGGCAGGGAGGCCCTGCGACGCGCAGGGGTGGGATCGGCGTGGCGGCCCATGCTCGCTCTCTGGTTCGACTCGGGGGGTGGTGCGGCTCCCCCCGAGCCTGCGCCGACCAGATTAGTTGGACGGGCCCCGCTACCGGTGTGACACCGACCACTCGCCGACGTCGGAGCTGGTCACAGCCGGTTCAGACCGCGAGCGCCCGGCTGGCCGCGCGCTGGGCGGCGAACCACTCCACCGTGCGGCGGAGACCGTCCTCGGAGCGCACCTGCGGCCGCCAGCCGAGCAGCTCCTCGGCGCGCGTGGTGTCGGGGCGGCGGACCTTCGGGTCGTCGACGGGCAGGTCGATGTAGTCGATCGGGGACGACGAGCCGGTGAGCTCCACGATCCACTCGGCGAGCCGCAGCATCGACAGCTCGTCGGGGTTGCCGATGTTGATCGGTCCTGGCTGGTCGGAGAAGGCCATCGCCAGGATGCCCGCGACGGTGTCGTCGACGTAGCAGATGGAGCGGGTCTGGGACCCGTCGCCGGCGACGGTGAGCGGGCGGCCCTCGAGCGCCTGACCCACGAAGGCGGGGATCGCGCGGCCGTCGTCGGCGCGCATCCGCGGGCCGTAGGTGTTGAAGATCCGCACGATGCCGGTGTCGCTGCCCTTCGACGTCCGGTACGCGGTGGTCATGGCCTCGCTGAACCGCTTGGCCTCGTCGTACACGCCCCGGGGACCGACCGGGTTGACGTTGCCCCAGTACTCCTCGGTCTGCGGGTGCTGCAGCGGGTCGCCGTAGACCTCGGAGGTGGAGGCGAGCACGTAGCGGGCGCCCTTCTCGTGGGCGAGGCCCAGGGTGTGCAGGGTGCCCAGGCTGCCCACCTTGAGCGTCTCGATCGGCATCTTCAGGTAGTCGATCGGGCTGGCCGGCGAGGCGAAGTGCAGGACGAGGTCGACCTCGCCCGGGACGTGCACGAAGTCGGTGACGTCGCAGCGGACCAGCCGGAAGCCGGGGTGCTCCATCAGGTGCCGGACGTTCTCGGGTGAGCCGGTGAGGAAGTTGTCGAGGCAGATCACCTCGACCCCGCGCTCCAGCAGCTGCTCGCAGAGGTGGGAGCCGAGGAAGCCGGCGCCACCGGTGACGACCGCGCGGCGGATGGTGCGTGCATCGCGTCCCGGACCGCCGACCATGTCGCTCCCTTCTGGGGTGCGCCCCGCCCGGGCGCCCACGGCGGCGCTCCTACCCGGCTCTCCTGGGCACACACTTCGGCGGTGAAGCGTCGGCACGGCGGCCGGCTCTGCGGGTGCTCCTCGCGCTCTGCCGGTCCTGCCGGGCCACCAGGGCACGAGCAGCACCATCAGAGCGCAGGGGCTCTCGAGGCCTGGGCGGACGACAGCGGGCCGCCGGCTCCCGGAGGAGACCGACGGCCCGCTGCCGAAGGTGCTGGAACGGCTCCCTCGCAGGGTCCCGCCGCGAGCGTGCGAGCGGTGGGGGGCGAGGGAGTCCTTCAATCAGCCCTCGTACGCCTCCTCCTCGGGGATCCCGTTCTCCGGCGGGGTGGTCGCCTCGCCGTCGAACTCGGAGATGTCCTCGCCCAGGTCGGTGATGCGCACCGGCTGGACCTCCTCGGAACCGTTGCCCGAGATCCGCTCGATCGTCATGCCGCTGGTGCCCATGTGGCTCTCCTCGGAGTACCGGAAGGGCGCGAACAGCGGGCCCTCCCAGTCGGCACCGACCTGCTCGATGGCCTCGACCAGACCATCACGGGTCGGGTTCTGGCCGGCGGCCTGCAGGGCCTGGACGGTCGTGTAGGCCATCGCCATGCCGTAGACCCGGTAGTTGGTGAGCTCACCCTCCTGGCCGGACGCGTCCCAGATCTCCTGGAACTGCTGGATCCACGGGTTGTCGGTCATGTCCACCGTGGGCAGGTAGCCCGTGGTCAGCGCGCCGTCGAGCAGGCTGGCGTCGCTCACCGCGCCCTGGGAGAAGCGGCCGAGCAGCGAACCGACCAGGTTCGGGTCCGAACCCACGTTGGAGTAGAACCACTGCGGCTTGTAGCCGAGCTGCAGGGCGGTCAGCTGCGAGAGCGCCGTGTAGCTGGGCACGTTGAAGCCGACGACGAAGTCGGCACCGGCGGCCTGCAGCGCGGCGATCTGCGGGCCCACGTTGGTGTTGCCCGGGGTGTAGCGCTCGGCGGCCACGATCTGGTCGTCGATGTACTCCCGGATGCCGGCCTCGCCGTCCTCGCCGAAGTCGTCGTCCTGGAGGAAGAGCCCGACCTTGGCGTCCGGGAACTCGTTGGCGATGTACTCGCCGATGATCTTCCCCTCGCTCTCGTAGTCGGTCTGCCAGCCGAAGGTGTACGGGTTGGTCTCCGGGTCCTCGCCCCACAGGAGGGAGCCGGACGAGACGAAGAGGTCCGGCACGCCCTCGGCGTTGAGGAAGTCGAGGACGGCGCTGTGGGTCGGCGTGCCGAGGCCGCCGACGATCGCGAAGACCTCGTCCTCGAGCACCAGCTGGTTGACCACCGTGCTGGTGTTCGTCGGGTTGTAGGCGTCGTCGCGGTAGATGTACTCGATCTGGCGGTCGTAGATGCCGCCGTTCTCGTTCACGTAGTCGAAGTACGCCTGGACGCCGGTCGGGATCTCGCTGTAGCCGGGAGCGGCCACGCCGGTGAGCGGGAAGTGCGCACCGAGCTTGATCGAGTCCTCGGTGACGCCGATGTCGGAGGCCTCGTTCTCGCCACCGCCACCGCCACCACCGCCGCCGCCGCCGCTGTCACCGCCGCCACAGGCGGCGATGGTGGAGACGACGGTGGCTGCGGCCAGGACGGACACGAGGCGCCGGGAGGATCTGGACAACAGTTCTCCTCTGATGCTGCCCGGGCGCTGGTGCCCGGGGGTCTGGGTGGGGGTGGAGAGCGGGGGGAGCGGGCCGGAGGATCGGGTCGTCCTCACCCCCCGCTCGAGCCGGCCGCGGCGCGGGCTGCCGCGGCGCGCTTGGCCTTCTGGGTCATCCAGCGCAGCCGGACGGTGCCGACGAAGCCGCCCGGGGCGAAGATCATCGCCACGATGAGCACGACGCCGTAGACGAACGGGGCGAGCTGGGCGGCCTCGGTGTTGTTCAGGCCGAAGTCGATGCCGCGGTCGGTCACCCACGGCGGCAGGAACACCAGCAGCGCCGAGCCCAGCAGCGCGCCGAGCAGGCTGCCGAGGCCGCCGATCACGATCGCGGTGAGCAGCGACAGCGAGAGGACCAGCGTGAACCCGCTGGGCGCGGCGAGCCGGACGACGAGGGCGAGCACGGAACCCGCGAGACCCGCGGCCGCGGCGCTGACGACGAAGGCCAGCACGCGCCAGGCGCCGAGGTTGATGCCGGCCAGCTCGGCGGCGACGTCCTGGTCGCGGATCGCCCGCCAGGTGCGCCCGATCCGGCTACGCACCAGGTTGGCGAGCAGGAAGTAGGTGATCAGCAGGCAGATCGCGCCGACGTAGGCCAGCCACTTCGTGCTCGTCGCGTTGGCGCCGGAGACCAGGCCGATGAAGCTCTCGAAGGATTCCGGGGCGCGAGGCGCGCGCACCCGGAGGCCCTGCTCGCCGCCCAGGAAGTCGTGGAAGTAGATGGCCAGGCCCGGGAGACCGACGGCGAGCGCGAGCGTCGCACCGGCGAGGTAGGGCCCGTGCAGCCGGGCCGCGGCCACGCCCACCAGCGCGCCGACGACGGTGGCCATGACCACCGAGATCAGCAGGATCAGCGGCAGGGGCAGCGCCCCGTCGGGCTCCTGGAGCAGCAGCGCGGTGGTGTAGGCGCCGACCGCCATCAGGGCACCGTGGCCCAGGGAGATCTGGCCGTTCATGCCGGTGAGCACGGTCAGGCCACCGGCGGCGATGGCGTAGAAGCTCAGCGTCGCCAGCTGGGAGTTGGTGAAGGGGTCGGTGATCTCCAGGATCACCACGGCGGCGACGGCGCCCAGGAGCAGCAGCACCAGGTGCCGGAGCAGCGTGGACTGCGGCAGGAGGGTGCGGCCGGTCGTGGCGGCGGCGGACGGGGCGTTCGCCGCCGCGGTGGCGGCGACGGGTGCCTCGTCGGTGACCTGACCGGCGGTGGAGGGGGAGTTCTGCAGATCGCTCATCGTCATGCCCTCCGGGCCGTCGTGCTGCTGAACAGACCGCCGGGCCGCACGAGCAGCACGACCATGAGGATGACCAGGGCGGAGATGGTGACCAGCGCGCTGCCCCGCGGGGCGTAGCCGCTGATGTAGCTCAGCGCCAGGCCGAGGATCAGCCCGCCGACGATGGCGCCGATCGGGGAGTCCAGGCCGCCGATGATCGCGGCGACGAAGCCGAACACGATCAGGCTGTCCATGTAGGCGGGGTAGACGAAGCCACCGCCGGCGATCAGCAGGCCGGAGAGCGAGCCGACGACCGCGGCCAGGCCCCAGCCGAGGGTCAGCATGCCGCCGACCTTCACGCCGAGCAGCCGGGAGACCTCCTGGCTGAAGGCCGAGGCGCGCATCGCCAGCCCGACGCGGGTGAACCGGAACAGCGCCACCAGCAGCAGCATCGTCACGACGACGGCGCCGAAGATGTAGAGGCTGTTCGGGGTGAACGCGACCCGGTTGCCGCCGATTTGGAAGCCCTCGAGCCCGAACGGCGCCGGGAAGGACTGGAACGACGACCCGAAGATGATCGCGATCAGGGCCTGGAGCGCCACGAAGAGACCGAGGGCGACGATGACGGCGTTGAGCTCGTTGCCGCCCTCGACCGGTCGGATGATGACCCGCTCGATGATGGCCCCGAGGACGAAGCCCGAGGCGAGGGAGACGACGAGGGCGAGCCAGTAGGAGTAGCCGGCCTGGATGAGGGCCAGGGCGATGAACGTGGTCGCAGCGGCCATGGAGCCCTGCGCGAAGTTGACGATGCGGGTGGAGCGCCAGATGAGCACCAGGGCCAGCGCGAAAGCCGCGTAGATCAGGCCCTGGGTCAACCCGGTGAGGGTCACGTTCACGAACTGCTGCACGAAGTGTGCCTTCCTTGACCGGAGGGGAGGGCGGGGTCAGAAACCGAGGTAGGCGTGCCGGAGGTCCTCGTCGCCCATCAGCGCGCTCGCTGAATCGGTGACGACCACGCGGCCGAGGTTGAGGACGACGCCGACGTCGGCGACCGACAGGGCGCTGCGGGCGTTCTGCTCGACCAGCAGGACCGAGAGGCCCTCGCTGTCGACCAGCTGGCGCAGCAGCCCGAAGATCTGCGCGACGATCCGCGGCGCGAGACCCAGGGACGGCTCGTCCAGCAGCAGGATGCGCGGCTTGGCCAGCAGGGCCCGGCCGATGACCAGCATCTGCCGCTCACCGCCGGAGAGCGTGTGGGCGTGGTTGTTGCGGCGCTCGGCGATCCGCGGGAAGAGGTCGTAGATCCGGTCGTACTCGGACTTGGCGACCTTGCCGCGGAACAGCGCGCCGACCCGCAGGTTCTCGTCCACGGTCAGCTCGGCGATGACGCCACGGCCCTCGGGGACGTGCGCCATGCCTTTGGCCACCATGGCCTCGACGGGGGCCTTGGTGATGTCGGCGCCGTCGAGCAGGACCCGGCCGGCGACCGGGCGGACCAGGCCGCTGATCGTGCGCAGCAGCGTCGTCTTGCCCGCGCCGTTGGCGCCGAGGACGGCGGTGATGCGCCCGGCCTCGGCCGACAGCGAGACGCCGTCGAGCGCGCGGACCGGTCCGTAGGCCGACGTCAGGCCCTCGACCTCGAGCAGGCGGGTGCCGGTCGCGGTGCCGCCGCCGGTGGTGGCGGAGACCGCCGTGGCGCCGTGTGCCTCAGCCATGGTGGCGTCCTCCGTCCGTGTGGGTCAGCTCCGCCGCGTCGGCCTCGACGTCGACGGCGTCGCCGAGGTAGGCCTCGGTGACCGCGGGGTCGGCCTGCACCTCGGCCGGGGTGCCGGCGGCGATCTGCTTGCCGGAGTCCAGGACGGTGATCCGGTCGCAGACCCGCATGACCAGGTCCATGTGGTGCTCGACCAGCAGCACGCTCATCCGGCCGACGACGGAGCGGATGAGCTCGCCGAGCTCGTGCATCTCGTCCTCGGACAGACCGCTGGCGGGCTCGTCGAGCAGCAGCAGGTCGGGCTCGGCCACGAGCGCGCGGGCCAGGGCGACGCGCTTCTGCACCGGGTACGGGAGGCTGCCCGGGTAGCGGCCGGCGTAGCTCTCGGCGCCGAGCTCAGTGAGGGCCTGCATGGCCCGCTCGCGGAGGCGCTTCTCGTCCTTGTCCGACATCGGCAGCGCCAGCAGGGCCGACAGGAAGCCGGCCTTCGCGTGGCGGTGCGCGCCGACCATCACGTTCTCCAGCACGGTCATGCCGGCGAACAGGCCGACACCCTGGAGCGTGCGGGCGATGCCGAGCGAGGTGAGCTGGCTGGGGCGCAGCCGGGTCAGCTCGCGGTCGCGCCACACGATGCGGCCGGAGGTCGGCCGGACGAGGCCGCAGGCGACGTTGAACAACGTCGTCTTGCCTGCGCCGTTGGGGCCGATGAGCCCGTGCACCTGACCGGGCTCGACGGTGAGCGAGACGTCGGTCAGGGCGAGCACGCCGCCGAAGGCGACGTTGATCCCGGTCATCTCGAGCCGGGCTGTGGGCGCTGTGTCGGTCTTTCGCTGGCTGCCGGTCGGCTGCGCCAAGGGGCCCACTGCTCCTCTGCGTCGGGGAGATCGCCGTTTCCGGAACTACCGGGACGGCGACGATTGGGTCACGAGTACGTCCCGCTGAGACTGCCTGCCCGTGTCAGCGGTCACAATGGGCGCAATGCACAGCGATCGGGCCGCTGTGTTGTGCTGTGCGTCACGAACGGGGAGGTGAGCGCGTGCATCCGTTCCGACCGGAGGTCGCGGCTCGTCTGGCCGAGCTCGCACCCTTGCTGATGTCCGAGCTCGAGGACATGACCGACCGCATGCTCGACGTCCTGCTGCGGAGCGAGCCCGCCTACCGCGAGCTGCTGGTGCCGGAGGAGGAGCTGCGGGCCTCCACCCGCCGCAACCTGGAGCACGGGCTGCAGACGCTGCTCGCGGGCTGGACCGACCACGCCGACGGCACGCGGGCGGGAGCCCGCGCGGTGGGGCGCCGGCGGGCGGCCCAGGGCGTGCCGCTGGAGGCGGTGCTGCGCGCCTACCGGCTGGGCGGCCAGGTCACCTGGGAGGGGCTGCTGTCGGTGTCCCAGCGCAGCCCGCACGGCCACGACGTCCTGCTGCTGGAGGTCGCCGGCTCGGTGTGGCGGACGAACGACGCCGACTGCGCCGCCGTCGCCGAGGGCTACCGGGAGGAGCAGCGGCGGCTGGCCGGCGTGGACGAGGTGGCCCGGCAGCAGGTGTTGGACGGGCTCATCGACGGCCGCGGGGGCGACCCCGCCTTCGTGCGCAGCGCGTCGGAGCTGCTGGCGATGCCGCTCGACGGCCGGCTCATGGCCGTGGTGGCGCTGCCCGGCCCCGACGGCTGCCCGGCCCTGGACGCGCCGACCGACGGGCTGCTCAAGCGCGGGGTGCGGTCGGTGTGGGGCGGTCGCGGCGACGCGCAGGTCGGCTTCGTGGTGCTGGGCGCCGTCCGGCCCGCGGACGTGGTGGCCCTCCTGACCGGGGTGGCCCGCGGTCCCGTCGGCGTCTCGGACGTGGTGGCCGACGCCGCCGGCGCGGGTGCGGCGTACCGCCTGGCCGAGACCGCCGCACGGACCCTGCCGGCGGGGGTGCGGCGCGTGGTGAGCATCGACGAACGGCTCCCCGAGGCGCTGCTGAGCAACTCGCCCGAGATCAGCTCCCGGCTCGTGGGCCAGTCGCTCGGCGGTCTGCTGGAGCTGCCCGAGGACGAGCAGGGCGTCCTGCTGGACACCCTCGAGGCGTTCCTCGCCGCCGACGGGTCGCCGACGCGGGCGGCGGACGCGCTCTACTGCCACCGGAACACCGTCATGCACCGGCTGCGGCGGATCGAGTCGGTGACCGGGCGCAAGCTCACCGACCCGCGGTCGCGCCTGCTGTGGCAGCTGGCGCTGCTCGGCACCGGCCGCCGGCAGCCGACCACGCGGTCGGCGTGACGGCGGCCCGCCGGCGCTACTGCAGGTAGCTCTCCACCTGGGGCTCGGGGCGAGCCTGGGCCTCGTCGGGGTCCTCGCCGTACTGGCGCTTGGCTCGGCGCTGGCGGAGCAGGTCCCAGCACTGGTCGAGGTCGGCCTCGAGCTTGCTCATCCGGGCACGGGTCTCGTCGGTGTGCTCGCTGCTGTCGCGGAGCTTGTGCTCCTCGTCGACCAGCGTGTGGATGCGGGAGAGGATGTCGTTCTCGTCCATGCCCCCGTCCCTGCCCGTCGGCGCGGGCGCGAAACGGACCTAGGCGGGGAGCCAGCCCTCCACGAACGCCGCGAGCCGCCGGTGCACCGCCCCGCCCGCGCGCCCCAGCGCCAGCAGCGCCGAGCGGTCCAGCGGCACCCGCACGGTGCGCCGGTCGGGAGAGCGCCGGGCGACCGCGGAACCCGCGCCCACCAGCTCCGGCCACGGCCGGTCCAGCTGGGCCCGGACCCGGTCGAGGGCCGCGGCAGTCGGTCCGGCGTTGCCCTCGACCATGGCCGTCACGAAGGCGGGGTCGCTGCCCATGACCCGGGTGCCGTCGCGGAAGCTGCCCGCGGCCAGCGCGAGGGCGAGCGGTCCGGCGTCGGCCGCGGCGGCGGCGAGCGCGGCGGCCAGCAGGTGCGGGACGTGGCTGATGGCAGCGACGGCGTCGTCGTGCTCGGCGGCGGTCACCGGCACCACCTCCGCGCCCACCGCCAGCGCCACCTCGGCGACGCGCAGCCAGCGCGGCAGCTCGGTGCCCGGCTCCAGGCACAGCGCCCAGCGGGCGCCGGCGAACAGCCCGGGGTCGGTCGCCTCGTGGCCGGAGCGCTCGGTGCCGCACATCGGGTGCCCGCCCACGAACCGGCCGCCGAACGCCGCGCCCAGCGACTCGACGACCGGCACCTTGACCGAGCCCAGGTCGGTGACGGTGGCGGCCGGGTCGACGGCCAGCCCCTCGAGCGCCGTCGTCATGGCCGGCAGCGGGACGGCGAGGACGACGACGCCGCTGAACTCCCGGGTGATCCGCACCCCGCGCGCGGCCGCGGCCTCGCGCGCGGCGGGATCGACGTCCCAGCCGCTCACCTCGCGGCCCGCGGCGACCAGGGCGGCGGCCAGCGAGCCGCCCAGCTGGCCCAGCCCGACGACGCCCACCGGCGGGGCGGGCATGGTCGGGACCGGGAACGCGGGGGCATCGGCCATGATCAGAGGCTATGACGCCCCGCTCGTTCCTCCTCACCGCCGAGCTGGCGGACTACGTGCAGGCATCCTCGGAACCCGTCGACGCCGTCATGGCCGACCTGATCCGGGAGACCGCCGAGATGGCCGAGCGCGGCGAGGCCTCGCCCACCATGCAGATCGCGCCCGAGCAGGGCGTGCTGATGCGGCTGCTCACCCGCGCGCTGGGCGCCCGGCGGGCCATCGAGATCGGCACGTTCACCGGGTTCTCCGCGCTGTGCATCGCCGAGGGGCTGCCCGAGGACGGGTCGCTGCTCTGCCTGGACCGCAGCGAGGAGTGGACCGCCGTCGCCCGCCGGTACTGGGAGCGGGCGGGCGTGGCCGACCGGATCGAGCTGCGCCTCGGCGACGCGCTGGCCACGCTCCGGGAGCTGCCGGCGGAGGAGACCTTCGACCTGGCCTTCGTCGACGCGGACAAGACCGGCTACGCCGCGTACGTCGAGGAGCTGCACCCGCGGCTGACCGGCAACGGCGTCGTCCTGCTGGACAACACGCTGCGCGGGGGGCAGGTGCTCGATCCCGAGGACGAGTCCGACTCCGCCCTCGCGTCGCTGAACGCGGCGCTGGCCACCGACCCCCGCTGGGAGACCGTGCTGCTGCCGCTGGCCGACGGCCTGACCCTGCTCCGCAAGCGATGACCGACGGGAGCGTCTACGGCCGGTCCGCGTTCGCCGTCCGGGTCGCGCGCGAGGGCGGGCGCTGGCAGGTGCGGTTGCTCGCCCAGGACGCCGGTGACGAGCTGCCGGTGCTGGAGCGGGCACTGGGGGAGCCGGGTGCCGGGGGCTGGCCGCCGCCGTTCGTCCTCGTCCTCGACTCGCGGCTGTACTTCGTGGCGCTGCGGCACGGCCCGGGCGGCATGGTGCGGGCGCTGATCTCCGACGCCACGATGCTGGAGTGGGTGCTCGCCGCCGAGGTGGTCGAGCGCTACGGCATCGGCGTCGACACCGAGGGGGCCTTCGACGACGACGAGACCGGCTGGCCCGGTGGTGACCTCGACCTGTTCGCCGACGACGGCCTGCCCGCCGACGAGCTGCGCCCGATCGTGACCGCCGACGACCTGTGGGCCGACGAGATGGTGGAGCGGATCGCCACCCGGCTCGGGTTCGCCGAGGAGCTCGCCGCGGCGGTGACCGCGTGACCGTCTCCGCCGTCGTCTTCGACCTGGGCGGCGTGATCACCGAGAGCCCGATGACCGCCTTCGCCGCGTACGAGCGCGAGGCCGGGCTGCCGGAGGGGCTGATCAGGCAGCTGAACTCGACCGACCCCGACACGAACGCCTGGGCCCGCTACGAGCGCAACGAGCTCGACGTCGCCGGTTTCTCCGCGGCGTTCGAGGCCGAGGCCGCGGCGCGAGGGCACCGGATCGACGCCGCCCGCGTGCTGGCCGCGCTGCACGGCGACGTCCGCCCGGCGATGGTGGCCGCGGTGCGCCGGCTCCGCGGGGCCGGGCTGCCCCTGGCGGTGCTGTCGAACAACGTCGCGCCGATGGAGCGCACCGGCCGGCTCGGGGAGCTGCTGGAGCTGTTCGACGCGGTGGTGGAGTCCTCGGTCGAGGGCGTGCGCAAGCCCGAGCCGGAGATCTACCGCCGCGCGCTGGAGCGGCTCTCGGACGCCGTGGGCCGGCCGATCGGGGCGGCCGACTGCGCCTACCTGGACGACCTGGGCATCAACCTGAAGCCGGCGCGGGCGCTGGGGTTCTCGACGATCAAGGTCGTCGACCCCGCGGTGGCGCTGGCCGAGCTGTCCGAGCTGGTCGGCTTCCCCCTGGACGCTGCGTCGTGACCCCGGGGATGCCTCTGTTCCTCGGGCAGTCGGGCTCTGCCCACCACGGTGGGCAGAGCCCGACTGGCCGAGGGAGCACCTGGTGACCGCCGACCTGGGCGCCGTGATGGGGCGGGCGCTGGAGCTGGCGGCCGCGGCCGAGGAGTGGGGGGACACCCCGATCGGCGCCGTCGTCCTCGGCCCGGACGGCACGGTGCTGGCCGAGGCCGCCAACGAGCGGGAGAAGCGCGGCGACCCGACCGCGCACGCCGAGGTGCTCGCGCTGCGAGCGGCAGCGCAGGTGCACGGCGACGGCTGGCGGCTGTCCGGCTGCACGCTCGTCGTCACCCTCGAGCCCTGCACGATGTGCGCCGGCGCGAGCGTCCTGTCGCGGGTGGACGCCGTGGTCTACGGCGCCGACGACCCGAAGGCGGGGGCCGCCGGATCGCTCTGGGACGTCGTCCGCGACCGCCGGCTCAACCACCGGCCACAGGTCACCGGGGGCATCCGGGCCGAGGAGTGCGGCGCGCTGCTACGTGCCTTCTTCCGGCGTCAACGGGGCCTGTAGTCTCTTCGGCGGTGGCGTGTCCGAGCGGCCGAAGGAGCACGCCTCGAAAGCGTGTGAGGGCAACCCCCTCCGTGGGTTCAAATCCCACCGCCACCGCTCGTGGACGGCGACGTCCGTCAGGTCAGCGACCTGGTGGACGTCGCCGTTCCTGCATCCGGGGCCGAGCGCGTCCGGCTACCGGTCGGCGGACGACGTGCGGGTGATGCCGGCGTTCTCGGTCGTGATCTCCCCGAGGCTGCCGAAGGCCATCAGGCCGGCAGCGGCGGCGATCGTCGCCAGCGAGGCGAGGAGCTTCCGGGCCGTGGTCACGCCGTGCATCCTCCCCGCCGCCGTCACGGTGAGTAGTGCGCCCTGCGGGCCACCGCCCGGCCGGGTGAGGGCGTTCACCCGGTCGTGCCGACGCCCGTCACGATCCGTGCGCGGTCCGGCCTGCACCGCGGGCCCGGTCAGGGGTCGAGTTCGCTGTCCAGGATCAGCTGGCCGTCCCGCTCGATGACCGTGAACGCGCGGACCGCGGACTCCACCTCGCCGTTGGTGTAGGTCCACTCGAGCCGGCCGGTGGCCCGGGTCTGCCCGTCGGTCGCCTGCACCTCGCTGAGCGTCACGCCGGAGAACTGGTTCCAGTACTCGATGTAGTTCTCGCGGCTGATGTTCGCGCGCAGCGTCGGCCCGGTGCGGTCGTACGCGGCGGCCGGATCCGCGATGACCTGCTGGTGGTAGTCCTCGAGGAACGCGGTGATGTTGGCCGCGCTGAGCGGGTCGCCGGCGGGTTCCTCGACGACCTCCGACGTCGTGGGCTCGGTCTCCTCCGTCGGCGCCTCGGGCTCCGTCGTCGGGGGCTCGGACTCGCTGGTGGGCGCGGGCTCGGAGCTGGACGGCGACGGGTCGGCGGAGCTCTCGTCCGGGTCGTCGGGGGAGAGGTTGAGCAGCAGCACCAGCAGACCGGCGAGCAGCGCCACGCCGAGGACGGCGGCGACCAGCGGCCACCGCCGTCGGCGGCGCGGTCCGGCCGCCTCGGCAGCCGGTCCGGTCGTCGTGGGCGGCGGGGCAGCCACGACCGGCGGGGTCCCCTTCGCGGGTGCCGTGGCGGGAACGGGCGTGCGCGCGGCCGGCGGGATGGGGGTCGGCTCCTCCGCGGCAGCCGGAGCCGGAGTGCTCTCGACGGCGACGGCGGGGAAGACGGCGGTGCCCGGGCGCCCCGGGGAGGTGGCGACGTCGGTGCGGGCCAGCAGCACCGTGGTCGTGTCCCCGTCCCGCCCGGCCGCCAGTTTCGCCAGCTGGTCGCGCACCTCGGTCATGCTGGGGCGCTCGGCTGGATCGGCGGCCAGCATGCGCATCAGCGGCGCGGTGAGCGACCCGGCCCGCTGCGGCGGGTTGACCTGCCCGCCGGCCACGCGGTGCAGCATGCCCAGCGCGTTGTCGTCCGTGCCGAAGGGCGGCGCGCCCTCCAGGCAGGTGTAGAGCGTGGCGCCGAGGGAGAAGACGTCGCTGGCCTCGGTCATCTCGCGCCCCTGCGCCACCTCGGGCGCGAGGTAGGCGGGGGTGCCGGTGATCTGGCCGGTCTGGGTGAGCGTGACGTCGCCGCGGGCGTGCGAGATGCCGAAGTCGGTGATCTTGACCAGCCCGGCGATCCGGCCGCCCTGGCCGATGAGGATGTTCCCGGGCTTCACGTCGCGGTGCACGATGCCGGCGGCGTGCGTGGCGGCCAGCGCGTCGGCGACCTGGGCGCCGATCTGCGCCACCTGGTCCACCCGCAGGAGCCCGTCCTCGGTGAGTACCGCCGACAGGCTGCGGGAGGGCAGGTACTCCATGACCAGCCACGGCGCGCCGCTCTCCACGGCGACGTCGTAGACCGAGATGGCGTGCGGGTGGCTGAGCCGGGCGGCGATCCGGCCCTCGCGCAGGGCGCGCTGCCGCTGCTCGTCGATCTGCCGCTCGTCGGCTCCCAGGGGGGAGAGCACCTGCTTGATCGCCACCTGGCGGCCCAGCAGCTCGTCGCGGGCGAGCCACACCGCGCCCATCCCGCCGCCACCGATCTGCGACTCGAGCCGGTAGCGACCGGCGATGAGGCGACCGGGAGCGGTGACGACAGGACGGGTCATCGACGGGGGACGGCCGCGCTCAGACGGTGGAGGGCACGCCGTACCGGCGCGCGTACTCCTCCTGCGCGCCGGCGGGGAGGGCGTCGTAGAGGTCGCCGAGCTCGGTGTGCACGCCCGGGTCGAGGTCGTCGAAGATGCGCTCCCAGGTGGGTGCCTCGTCGTAGCTGCGGGTCAGCAGCAGCTCCCACGCCTGCGCCTGCCGGTCGCGCTTGCTGCGCTCGGCGACGAACTCGGACAGGTAGCGGTCCTTCGCGGCCGTCTTCTCCTCAGCCGTGGCGCCGGCCGGGAGCTCTCCGGCGTCGCCGCCCTTGAGCACACCGACGATCGCCTCGACGACGTCCGGTCGTACCTCGCTGTGCTCGCTCATGGTCTGCCTCCTCGTCGGTGCCCCGCAGTTCAGGAGCCTTCCCCAGTGGCCACCCGGCGAACCGCCCTGCGGTGCAGGATGCCGCACGGGGCGCCGCTCGGCCTCTCCGGTGGTGTCCCGGCGGATCGGCGGAAGGCGCCCGGTACGATCCTCGCCGTACCTGGAGGATTCGCCTAGTGGCCTATGGCGCTCGCTTGGAAAGCGGGTTGGGGGCAACCCCTCGGGAGTTCGAATCTCCCATCCTCCGCAGGTCGACGGGCCCCCGGCAGCACGCCGGGGGCCCGTCGCGTTCCCGGCGGGGTCAGGCGCCCGCGGTCGGGACCGGCTGCCGCAGCCGGTGCGCGTACAGCCCGGCGACGGCGGCCAGCACCAGCACGCCTCCGGCCAGCGCGCCGGGGGAGAGCCGCTCGCCCAGGAACGCCGTCGCCAGCACCGTGGCGGACAGCGGCTCCAGGAGCGTGACGATCGAGGCCACCGCACCCGGCACCGTCCGCAGCCCGGTGAAGAACATCGCGTACGCCAGCGCGCTGGGCACGACGCCCAGGTAGAGCAGCACCCCCAGGGCCACCGGGTCGGCGGTGAACCGGAGCCCGACGGCCAGTGCCACCGGGGTGAGCAGCAGCGCGCCGCCGGCGAAGCCGACCAGCGTCACCGGGATGCCGGCCGGCACGCCGCCGCCGGCCAGGGTGACGACCGCGTAGCCGAGCGCCGAGCCCACTGCGGTGAGGGCGCCGAGCACGACCGCCGTCCCGGTGTCGGCGCCGGCCGAGACGCCCACCAGCAGGACCAGCCCGACCAGGGCGGCGACGAGGGCGACGACGGTGGCGCGGTCGGGCCGACCGTGCCCGAGCGCGGTGGCGCCGAGGGCGATGAGCAGCGGGGCGAGGCCGAGGGCGACCAGCGTGGCGATGCTGACCCCGGCGGTGGCGACGGCGGCGAAGTAGGCGAGTTGGTAGGCAGCGAGGCCGGCGGCGACCAGCCCGAGACGCGCCGCCGTGCCCCGGGTGAGCGGCGGCACCGCGTCGCTTCGCCGTCGCCTGCTGAGGGCGAACCCGGCGAGCAGGACGACGGCGCCGATCGCCATGCGGTGCCAGGCGATGTCGAGGGGCCCGAGGTCGCTGTAGCGGGCCACGACGCTGCCGCTGAAGCCCGAGGTGCCCCAGCAGAGGGCGGCGAGGACCACGAGGGCGAAGCCGCGGCGCGAGGCAGCGGGGCTCGGGGTGGTCATGACGCTCCAGGTGCGGGTTTCCGGCGGCGCGAACGGAGCGCGGCGGGAGCCTAGCGGGGGAGTCGTCCGGGCCCCGAGGTGTTTCCTCTACAGTGGTGCCGACCCCTCGTGTGGCGTCATCCTGTGAACCTCCCCAGGGCCGGAAGGCAGCAAGGATAAGCGGGCTCTGGCGGGTGCGCGGGGGGTCCTCGTCTTCTGCGGGCCTCCGGCCGACACCGCGGCCAGGTGCCGTCCCCCTGGCGCGGTGAGCCGCTGCCCGTGTCTCCGTCGGGAGGCCGTCCGGGCCCCCGCAACGGGTGCACTTCGCCGTCGGCCGGGTGCACCTGCCTGTCACCGTTGCCACGTAACCTGCCGACGTGGCACTGGCTCTCTACCGCAAGTACCGCCCGGCGACCTTCGCCGAGGTGGTCGGGCAGGAGCACGTCACCGCGCCGCTGGTGAACGCGGTCGACGGCGGCCGGATCAACCACGCCTACCTGTTCAGCGGCCCGCGCGGCTGCGGCAAGACGTCGTCGGCGCGGATCCTCGCCCGCTCGCTGAACTGCGAGCAGGGGCCGACGTCCACGCCGTGCGGCGTCTGCGGCTCCTGCGTGGCGCTCGCGCCCGACGGCCCCGGCTCGCTCGACGTCATCGAGATCGACGCGGCCAGCCACGGCGGTGTCGACGACGCCCGCGACCTGCGCGAACGCGCCTTCTTCGCCCCGGTGAACAGCCGCTACAAGGTCTACATCGTCGACGAGGCGCACATGGTGACCACGCAGGGCTTCAACGCCCTGCTCAAGGTCGTCGAGGAGCCGCCGGAGTTCCTGGTCTTCGTCTTCGCGACGACGGAGCCGGAGAAGGTGCTGCCGACCATCCGGTCGCGCACGCACCACTACCCGTTCCGGCTGGTGCCGCCGACGACGCTGCGCTCGCTGCTGGAGAGGACCTGCGTCGCCGAGGGCGTCCAGGTCGAGGCGACCGTCTTCCCGCTGGTGGTGCGCGCCGGCGGCGGCTCGGTCCGCGACTCGCTGTCGATCCTCGACCAGCTGCTGGCCGGTGCCGGACCGGAGGGCGTCACCTACAAGAGCGCCGTCGGGCTGCTCGGCGTCACCGACGACGCCCTGCTCGACGAGACGATCGACGCGATGGCCGCGCACGACGCCCCGGGGGTGTTCCGCGCCGTCGACCGCGTGGTGGAGGCCGGGCACGACCCGCGCCGGTTCGCCACCGACCTGCTCGACCGGCTCCGCGACCTGATCGTCCTCGATGCCGTTCCCGACGCCGGCGGCAACGGGCTGCTGGACTGCCCGCCCGACCGGCTGGACCTGATGACCTCGCAGGCCCAGGCGCTCGGTTCGGCCACGCTCTCCCGGATGGCCGACACCGTGCACGAGGGCCTCACCGAGATGCGCGGGACGACGGCGCCGCGGCTGCTCCTCGAGCTGGTCTGCGCCCGCATGCTCCTGCCGGCCACCGACGGCTCGGCCGTGGCCACGCTGCAGCGGCTGGAGCGGCTCGAGCGCCGGATGTCGATCGCCGGTGAGCACGCGGGCCGGGACGTCGGGCACGCCGAGGCGCCCGTGCGCCAGGCCGCGCCCACGCAGGTCCGCGAGGCGCCGCGCCCCGCGGCGGCCGCTCCTGCGCCTGCCCCGGCGCCTGCCGCTACCCCGCCCGCGCCCGCCCAGCAGCAGCCCCCGGCAGCTGCGGGCGCGCGCAAGGAGTACGTGCGCCCGTCCCAGCGCAGCGAGGCCCCGCAGCGCGGTCCGGCACCCGCGGCGGCGCCGTCCGCACCCGCGCCGGCCGCCGACTGGCCGGAGACCGCCAGGCCGGGGGAGAAGCCGCGGCCCGCAGCCGACGACTGGCCGGAGACCGCCCAGCCGGGGAGCCGCCCGAGGCCTGCGCAGGCCCCGCAGCCCGCGCCGTCCGCCCCCGCCGCCGCGGCACCGGCCCGGCAGCCTCGGGTGGCCACGGGCGAGCCCGACATCCCGCTCCCGCCCGAGCCGACCGACGACGAGGACTGGCCGCACGCCGCCCAGCCGGCCGCGGTCCAGGCCGCCGCCGCGCGGGTCGAGCAGCCCCGCCCGCCGGCCTCCCCACCGCGGGCCGCGGCCGAGTCCGCGCCCGCGCCGCGCGGCGGCGAGCCGACTCCCGTGGTGTCGGCCAACCCGCCCGAGGCCGCGGGGGGCGACGGCGAGCTCACCACCGCCGACGTCCGCCGGGTGTGGCCCGAGCTGCTGTCGGTGGTCAAGAAGCACAAGCGCACGACCGAGGCGCTGCTCAAGAACGCCCAGGTGCACCAGCTGGCCAACGGCGTCCTGACCCTGTCGACCTCCTCGCCGGCGTTGGCACGGCGGCTGGGCGACGACCTGAACAAGGACGTCCTCCGGGAGGCGCTCAACGAGCTGCTGGGCGTGCGCTGGCGCGTCGACGCCGTCGTCGAGGGGGCCGGGGGCGGCTCCTCCGCCGGGCCGGCCGTCTCCCCCGAGGTGGCGCGCGAGGCGGCGCGCCAGGCGGAGGCCGCGGAGGCCGTCGAGCTCATGGCCGAGCGCGCCGCGGAGACCGGCGGCGAGCGCGAGCCCGAGCCGGCGGTCGACCAGGAGCAGGCCGCGCTGCAGCTGCTGAGGGCCCAGCTGGGCGCGCGTCCGGTCGACAGCTGAGGTCTGCGCTGCCGGGCATTTCCGGGCGTTGCGGACGCGATCGCGGCGGCATCGCCGGGAAACGACCGGCAAGGTCGGACCCGCGGCCTACTCTCGTGGCATGTTCCCCGGAGGCCAGCCCGACCTGTCGCAGCTGATGAAGCAGGCGCAGGAGATGCAGCAGCAGCTCGTCAGCGCCCAGGAGGAGCTGGCCGCCGCGGAGGTCACCGGCACCGCCGGCGGCGGCATGGTCTCCGCGACGATGACCGGCGACGGCGAGCTCACCGCGCTCACCATCGCCCCCGCCGCCGTCGACCCGAGCGACATCGAGACGCTGCAGGACCTCGTCGTCGCCGCGGTCCGCGACGCCAAGCGCGCGGCCGACGACCTGGCGGCCAGCCGCATGGGCCCGCTCGCCGGCGGCCTGGGTGGCCCCGGCGGCGGCCTGGGCCTGCCCGGCTTCTGACCGGCCGCACCGGCCCGAACCCCTACCCCTACCGAGGAGCCCCGTGTACGAGGGTGCCGTCCAGGACCTGATCGACGAGCTCGGTCGCCTGCCCGGCGTGGGCCCCAAGAGCGCCCAGCGCATCGCCTTCCACCTGCTGTCGTCCGAGTCCGCCGACGTCAGCCGGCTGGTGGCGGCGCTGACCCGCGTCCAGGAGTCGGTGCGCTTCTGCGTGACGTGCTTCAACGTCGCCGAGGCCGAGCAGTGCCGCATCTGCCGCGACCCGCGCCGGACCGAGGACGTGCTGTGCGTCGTCGAGGAGCCCAAGGACGTCGTCGCGATCGAGCGCACCCGTGAGTTCCGCGGCCGCTACCACGTGCTCGGCGGCGCGATCAGCCCGATCGACGGCGTCGGCCCCGACGACCTGCGGGTCAAGGAGCTCATGACGCGGCTGATGGACGGCTCCGTCAAGGAGATGATCATCGCCACCGACCCGAACCTCGAGGGCGAGGCGACGGCGGCGTACCTGGCCCGGCTGGTCGGTCCGATGGGGCTGGCGGTCTCCCGGCTGGCGAGCGGCCTGCCGGTGGGGGGCGACCTGGAGTACGCCGACGAGGTGACCCTGGGCCGGGCGTTCGAGGGCCGCCGCCGCATCGACGCCTGAAGGACCCCGCCGCCCGCCACTCGGAAGCGCGGCGGGCAACGAGCCCGGCGGGTCCGCACACGCCCGTGACCTGCGCGTCGTCGATCAAGGTCACGGGTTGGTGTCGATGGACGCGAGGGCCTCACCGCGAGCGACGACTGCCGCCTAGGGTCCGGGAACGTCTGTGGACTCTTTCCCGCCCGCAGCGCCCCCGTCCGGAACTCGTCCGGCTCGCGAGAGCCGGGAAGGCAGGTCTTCCGCGATGACACGTCGTCGTACCACCCGAGCGCTCGCCGCCTCCGCGGCCGCGCTCACCGCAGTCACTCTGTCGGCCTGCGCGTCCAGCGACCGGGACTCCGCTGAGGGCGGCGAGGGAGGCGGTGAGTCCGGCGGCACGCTGGTCTTCGGCGCCGCTGGTGACCCCGCCATGCTCGACCCCGCGTTCGGCAGCGACGGCGAGACGTTCCGCGTCTCCCGCCAGATCTTCGAGGGCCTCCTGGGCAACGAGCTCGGCGGCACGGACCCCGTGCCCGAGCTCGCCACCGACTGGGAGGTCAGCGAGGACGGCCTCGAGTACACCTTCTCGCTCCAGGAGGGCGTGAAGTTCCACGACGGCACCGACTTCAACGCCGACGCGGTCTGCTTCAACTTCGACCGCTGGTACAACTTCGAGGGCCTGGCCACCAGCCCGAGCGCCTCGTACTACTACCAGGCGGTCTTCGGCGGCTTCGCCAGCACGCCGGACACCCCCAGCATCTACGAGAGCTGCGAGGCGCCCGACGAGAACACCGCGGTCATCAACCTCACCCAGGTGACCTCGAAGTTCCCCTCCGCCCTCGCGCTGCCGTCCTTCTCCATCCAGAGCCCCACCGCCCTGGAGGAGTACGACGCGGACAACCTGAGCGGCAGCGAGGACTCGCTGACCTACTCCGAGTACGCGATGGAGCACCCGGTCGGCACCGGCCCCTTCAAGTTCGACAGCTGGGACCGGGGCAACGGCGAGGTCACCATCGTCCGCAACGACGACTACTGGGGCGAGAAGGCCAAGCTCGACGAGGTCATCTTCCGCACCATCTCCGACGGCAACACCCGCCGGCAGGAGCTGCAGGCCGGCTCGATCGACGGCTACGACTTCGTCGCTCCCGCCGACTACGACAGCCTCGAGGGCGAGGGTGCCCAGGTCCTGGTCCGCGACCCGTTCAACATCCTCTACCTGGGCATGAACGGCGGGAACGTCCCGGACTCGGGCGCCAACCCGGCCCTCAAGGACGTGCGGGTCCGCCAGGCGATCGCCCACGCGATCGACCGGGAGACCATCGTCAACTCGCTGCTCCCCGACGGTGCCGAGGCGGCCACGCAGTTCATGCCGCCGACGGTCGACGGCTGGGCCGACGACGTGACGACCTACGAGTACGACGTCGAGAAGGCCAAGTCGCTGCTCGCCGAGGCCGGGGCCACCGGCACGACGCTGCGGTTCTTCTACCCGACCGACGTCAGCCGGCCCTACCTGCCGGACCCGGCCGCGATGTTCCAGGTCATCAGCCAGAACCTGACCGACGCCGGCTTCACCGTCCAGCCCACGGCGCTGCCGTGGAACCCGGACTACCTGAACGCCGTCCAGGCCGGTGGCGCCGACATCCACCTGCTCGGCTGGACCGGTGACTACAACGACGCCTACAACTTCATCGGGACGTTCTTCGCCGAGGCGTCGAACAACCAGGCGTCCGCGGAGTTCGGTGCCTTCAGCGCTCCGGAGATCTTCGCCGCGCTGGCCGAGGCCGACCAGGAGCCGGACCCGGCCAACCGGACCGAGCAGTACCAGGAGGCGAACCGCCTGATCATGGACTACCTGCCGGGTGTCCCGATCTCGCACTCGCCGCCGGCCCTCGTCGTCTCCGAGCGGGTCGAGGGCCTCGAGCCCAGCCCCCTCACCGCCGAGGTCTTCTCGACGGTCTCGCTGAACGACTGATCCGGTTCCCGGCCGCGCCGGTGGTGGACAGCTGTCCACCGCCGGCGCGGCCGGCCCGCTTCCTCGCCAGGAAGGTTGACCCCCGCACGTGCTCCGCTTCATCGTCCGGCGGCTCCTGCAGCTGATCCCGATCCTGCTGGGCCTGTCGGTGCTGCTCTTCGCCTGGCTGCGCGCCCTGCCCGGCGGTCCGGCCCAGGCCGCGCTCGGCGAGCGCGCCACCCCCGAGGCCATCGCCCGCTACAACGAGCTCTTCGGCCTGGACGAGCCGATCCTCGTCCAGTACCTGCGCTTCCTCGGCCGCGCCGTCCGGCTCGACTTCGGCACCTCCGCCCGCACCGGCCGTGCCGTCACCACCGAGTTCTTCGAGCGGATGCCCGGCACGGTCGAGCTGACGGTCTTCGCGCTGATCTTCGCCGTCGGCGTGGGCATCCCGCTGGGCTACCTGGCCGCCCGCCGGCACGGCAGCTGGCTGGACTCGACGTCGGTCATCGGCTCGCTGCTGGGCGTAGCGATCCCGGTGTTCTTCCTCGCCTACCTGCTCCGGCTGCTGTTCGCCGTCGAGCTGGGCTGGCTGCCCGGGTCCGGGCGCCAGGACGTGCGCATGGACGCCACCCGCATCACGAACTTCTACGTGCTCGACGGGCTGATGACCCGGGAGTGGGACGCCGCCTGGGACGCCGTCCTGCACCTGATCCTGCCCGCGATCGCGCTCGGCACCATCCCGCTGGCGATCATCGTCCGCATCACCCGCGCGTCGGTCCTCGACGTCGTCAACGAGGACTACGTCCGGACGGCGAACGCCAAGGGGCTGGCCATGTCGACCGTGCGGCGCCGGCACATCATCCGCAACGCCCTGCTCCCGGTGTCGACGACGATCGGCCTGCAGGCCGGGCTGCTGCTGTCGGGCGCCGTCCTCACCGAGACGGTGTTCGCCTTCGGCGGCGTCGGCTCGGCGATCTACGACGCGCTCTTCGCGCGCGACTTCGCCCTGCTGCAGGGCTTCATCCTCATGCTCGCGGTGGTGTACGTGCTCGTGAACCTGCTGGTCGACATCTCCTACGGCCTCCTCGACCCGCGGGTGCGTGCCCGATGACCGCCATGGGCGACGTCCGCCGCCGGCGGATCGACGAGCTGGCCGCGCGCGCCGGTGCCGTGCCCGAGGGCGAGGGTGGGGTCTCGCTGACCCGCAGCGCCTTCCGCCGCCTCCGGCGCAACCCGGTGGCGATCATCGGCGCGGTCATCGTCGTGGTGTTCCTCGTGGTGGCGGCGTTCGCGCCGCTGCTGGCCCCGCGCGACCCGCTGGCGCAGTCGCTGCTGTCGCAGATCCGGCCGGGCTTCATCCCCGGCGCGCAGGAGGGCTTCCCGCTCGGCGTCGACAACCTCGGCCGCGACCTGCTGTCGCGGCTCATCTGGGGCTCGCGGCAGTCGCTGATGATCGGCGTGATCTCCACGGTGCTCGGCGTCGCCGTCGGCATGGCCCTCGGCGTGCTGGCGGGCGGTCTCGGCGGCTGGGTGGACACCGTCGTCATGCGCTTCGTGGACATCGTGCTGTCCATCCCGAGCCTGCTGATGGCGATCAGCATCTCGGTGCTGCTGGGCCAGAACCAGTACGCGCTGATGATCGCGATCGCGGTGACCCAGGTGCCGATCTTCGCCCGCCTGCTGCGCGGGTCGATGCTGGCCCAGCGCAACAGCGACTACGCCCTCGCCGCGACGGCGCTGGGGGTGAAGAAGGGCCGGATCGTCTTCGGGCACGTGCTGCCCAACTCGCTCTCCCCGGTGATCGTCCAGGGCACCCTGTCGCTGGCGACGGCGATCATCGAGGCCGCTGCCCTCTCGTTCCTGGGCCTGGGCGACCCCGACCTGGCCCGGCCCGAGTGGGGCGCCATGCTGGCCAACGCCCAGGCGTTCCTCTCCGTCCGGCCGGAGCTCGCCGTCTACCCGGCGCTGTGCATCATCGTCGTCGCGCTCGGCTTCACCCTGCTCGGTGAGTCGCTGCGCGAGGCCCTCGACCCGAAGTTCCGGAGGTGAGCACCGTGCAGCCCTTGAGCGCCATGCCGGCCGAGCCGGTGCTGGAGGTCGAGGAGCTCGCCGTGCGGTTCACCCGCCGCGGCGAGCAGCCCACCCGCGCCGTCGACGGCGTCAGCTTCACCGTCGCGCCGGGGGAGACCGTCGGCCTCGTCGGTGAGTCCGGCTGCGGCAAGTCGGTCACCTCGCTGGCCGTCATGGGCCTGCTGCCCCGGCGGGGCGTCGAGGTGAGCGGCTCGGTGCGCTTCCAGGGGCAGGAGCTGGTCGGCGCCCCGGACGCCACGCTGCGCCGCCTCCGCGGGGCGGACATGGCGATGGTGTTCCAGGACCCGCTCTCCTCGCTGAACCCCACCGTGCCGATCGGCACCCAGGTCACCGAGGTGCTCCTCGAGCACCGCGACCTGAGCCGCAAGGAGGCGACCGACGAGGCCACCGGGCTGCTGGACAAGGTCGGCATCCCCGACCCCCGCCGCCGGCTCAAGGAGTACCCGCACCAGCTCTCCGGCGGGATGCGCCAGCGCGCGCTCATCGCCATGGCGCTGGCGTGCTCCCCGCGGCTGCTCATCGCCGACGAGCCGACCACGGCCCTCGACGTCACCATCCAGGCGCAGATCCTCGAGCTGCTGCGCGAGCTCGTCGTCGACACCGGGACGGCGCTGGTGATGATCACCCACGACCTCGGCGTCGTCGCGGGGCTCTGCGACCGCGTGCACGTCATGTACGCCGGCAAGATCATCGAGACGGCGGACCGGCACGACCTGTTCGCCCGCCCGCGCCAGCCCTACACCGGCGGGCTGCTGGCCTCGGTGCCGCGTCTCGACGGCGGCCGCGGCGCACCGCTGACCCCGATCCGCGGCTCGGCCCGGGACACCATCCCGTGGGCCGAGGGCTGCGCCTTCGCGCCCCGCTGCGACAACGCCCAGGACGACTGCCTGACCGAGGTCGCCGGCAGCACGGTGTCGCTCGAGCCCGACGGCCCCGGCCGCGAGCTGCGCTGCCGGCACCCGATCCAGTACCCGCCGTCCCCGGCCGGCGCCACCGCTCTCGGAGCCGCCCGATGACCGCCGTCCCCGCCGCCGAGCCGCTGCTGCGCGTGCAGGGGCTCGAGGTCCACTTCCCGATCAAGCGGGGCGTCTTCTTCGACCGCACCGTCGGGCACGTGCGCGCCGTCGACGGCGTCGACCTCTCCATCGACCGCGGCACCACCTACGGGCTGGTGGGCGAGTCCGGCTGCGGCAAGTCCACGCTGGGCCGGGCGGTCCTGCGCCTGGTCGAGCCCACGGCCGGTCAGGTGGTCTTCGACGGCACCGACGTCGCCGCGCTCAAGGGCGAGCCGCTGCGGCAGATGCGCCGGCGCATGCAGATGGTCTTCCAGGACCCGCTGGGCAGCCTGGACCCGCGGCAGAACGTGGAGTCGCTGCTGTCCGAGCCGCTCAAGGCGCACGGGCTGGGCGGTGGGACGGCGGGCATCGCGGCCCGGATCCGGGAGCTGCTGGACTCCGTCGGCCTGCCGGCCGCGGCCCTGCGCCGGTACCCGCACGAGTTCTCCGGCGGTCAGCGGCAGCGCATCGGCATCGCGCGGGCGCTCACCCTGGAGCCGGACCTGCTGATCGCCGACGAGCCGGTCTCGGCGCTCGACGTCTCGGTGCAGGCGCAGGTCGTCAACCTGCTCGAGGAGCTGCAGGAGCGGCTCGGCCTCACCTACCTGGTCATCGCGCACGACCTCGCCGTCGTCCGGCACATCAGCGACGTCGTCGGCGTCATGTACCTCGGCTCGCTGGTGGAGCAGGCCCCGGCCGACGACCTCTACGAGCAGCCGCTGCACCCCTACACGCGGGCGCTGATGAGCGCGGTGCCGGTGCCCGACCCGGTGGTCGAGGCCGGCCGCGAGCGGATCCTGCTCGCCGGTGACCTGCCCTCGCCGGCGAACCCGCCCAGCGGCTGCCGCTTCCACACGCGGTGCCCGTGGCGGCAGGAGACCCGCTGCGACGACGAGGTGCCGGTGCTGCGCGAGCTGGCCCCCGGCCGGCTGGTGAGCTGCCACTGGGCCGAGGAGGTCCGCGACGGCGTGCTGCGACCCAAGTCGCCGGAGGAGGTCGCGGCCACCCAGGGCGTCTCGGTGGGCCGGACCGGGGTCGAGACGGCGCTGGAGAGCGACGCGCTCGTGCAGGGCGTGGACCAGCCCATCGAGCGCACGTAGCACCGCGATCCTCCGGATCGCACCGCGACCACGAGCCGCCCCCCGGTGGGCGGAGCGTGTCCCTCGCACCTGCGCGGACCCCTCGGGGGCCCGCTCGGTGCGACCTCAGTCGAGGACGACGTCGTCGCCCCGGCGGGTGGCCCGGCGCACGCGCAGCCGGGCCAGCGAGCCGACCAGCCGCACCAGCTGGGTGTAGAGCGGGGTCGGCCCGTGGTAGCCGAGGAAGCCCCGCGGCCCCTCCACCATCTCGCCGGTGCGGACGTCGTAGCGGCTCTGGTGCCACGGGCAGACGAGGCAGCCGTCGGCGTCCACGGTGCCCTCGGAGAGGTCGGCGAGCTGGTGCCGGCACACCCGGGACACCGCGAAGTAGCGGTCGTCGCCGTCGGGTCCGGGCCCGCGGTTGCCCACCGCCCAGTCGCCCACCCGGCGCACGGTCCCCTCGGGGAGATCGGCGGCGGGCACGGAGTCGCGGTCGGGCACAGATCCTCCTGGGTCGATGGGTCTCGCACCCCTACCCACGGCGACCGGGCCGGACCCCTCGGCCGTCGGTAGGGTCGTCGGGGTCCCACCCACCGTCGCGGAGGTCTTCGTGCGCCGCTCGTGCGTCGTCCTGGGCGTGCTCGCCCTGCTCCTCCTCACCGGCGGCCCGGCGTACGCGGTGCCGCCCTTCCGGCTCACCGACCAGGTCACCGACGAGGTGGGCGCGCTGCGCGGCCGCGAGGACGAGGTCGACGCCGCCGTCGACGAGCTGCGGCGGGCCAACGGGATCCAGCTGTTCGTGGTGTTCGTCGCGAGCTTCGACGGGGCGCAGGCCGAGGACTGGGCCAGCGCCACGGCGGAGCTCAGCCAGCTGGGCCGCAACGACGCCCTGCTGGCGGTCGCCGTCGAGGACCGGGCGTACGGCTTCTCCCGTCCGCCGGCCTCCCCGCTGTCGCAGGTCGAGCTGGAGGAGCGCGCGGCCGAGGAGGTCGAGCCCTACCTGGGCGAGGACGACTGGGCCGGCGGGGTGGGCGCGTTCGCCGAACTGCTGAGCGGAGGGGGGACCGCGGCTGGTGACCCGGGCGACGGCTCCTCCGGCGGCGGGGGCTCGGCGCTGCTGGTGCTGGGCGGCATCGCGGTCGTCGGCGGTGGTGCCTACCTGGTGAGCCGTTCGCGCCGGAACCGCCGCGGAGGTGCGCTGCCTCCCGGTGGGCGACGCGAGCGCGACCCGCACGAGGGGGTGCCGACCGACCAGCTGCAGGGACGCGCCAGCGAAGCGCTGCTGGAGCTCGACGAGGCGGTGAAGACCTCGCAGCTCGACCTCGACTTCGCCCGCGTGCAGTACGGGGAGCAGGCGGTGGCGGGCTTCGGTGCCGCGCTGGACCAGTCGAGGGCCGAGCTCGCCCGGGCCTTCACCCGCCGGCAGGAGCTGGACGACGAGATCCCGGAGGACGAGCCGACGACCCGCCGGATGCTGGCCGAGATCCTGTCGCTGACCAGCGCCGCCGATGCGCGCCTGGACGAGCAGAGCGCGGCCTTCCAGCAGCTGCGCGACCTGGAGAAGAACGCCCCGCAGGTGCTGGACGCGCTCGGGCCCCGGATCGCGGCCCTGCGCGCCCGGCTGCCGCAGGAGGACCAGCGGCTCGCCGGGCTGCGGCAGCGCTTCGCGGGCTCGGCCGTGGCGGCCGTCGTCGACAACGTGGCGCAGGCCGGGGCGCGCCTGGACGCGGCCGACCAGGAGATCCGGGAGGCCCGCGAGGCGCTCCAGGCCGGCAGGGGAGGGGACGCCGTCGGCGACCTCCGGGCCGCCGAGGACGCCGTGGCCCAGACGGAGACGCTGCTGGACGCCGTGGGCCGGCTGGCCGCCGACCTGGAGGCCGCCGCCGGCCGCGTCCCCGCCGCGCGCGCGGAGACCGAGAAGGACCTCGCCGAGGCCCGCGCCCTCGTGCGTGGAGGCGACCGGAGCGGGCTGGAGCCGCAGATCGCCCGTGCCGAGTCGGCGCTCGCGGCAGCCGACACCGCGCTGCGGCCGGCCGACGGATCGCCCGGTGACCCCCTCGCGGCGCTGCGGCAGCTGGAGGACGCCGACGAGGCGCTCGAGCAGGCGCTCGGCGCGGCGCGGGACGCGCAGACCCAGGCCCGCCGCGCGGCCGCCGCGCTGGACCAGGCGCTGCTCACCGCCCGCTCCACGGTGGCCGCGGCCACCGACTTCATCGACACCCGCCGCGGCGCGGTGGGCCCCGAGGCGCGCACCCGGCTCGCGGAGGCCAGGCGCCACCTGGAGGCCGCGGTCGACCGGAGCGCCACCGATCCGGTGCAGGCCCTGCGGTCGGCGCACCAGGCCGGCCTGCTCGCCCGGCACGCCCTCGACCTGGCGCAGGACGACGTCGGCCGCTGGAGCTCCGGCAGCGGCTACGGACCGGGGATGCCCGGCGGGTTCGGCGGCGGCTACCGCCGGGGCGGCGTCGACCTGGGCAGCCTGGTGCTCGGCGGCATCCTGCTGGGCGGCCGGTCCTCCGGCGGGTTCGGCGGTGGCTTCGGCGGCGGGTTCGGGGGCGGCGGTGGCTTCGGCGGCCGCAGCTCCGGGGGCGGCTCGTTCGGCGGCGGCGGTGGCCGCAGCTCGGGAGGCGGCCGCTTCTGATGCGGCGGTCGCGCGACGACCCCTGGGAACTGTCGGTGGCCGGTGCCACGGTGGTCCTCCCCGCACCTCGAGGAGGAGGACCCCATGCCCACTCGGAACACGGCCTGGCCGGCCGGGACGCCGTGCTGGATCGACTACGGCGCCGGTGACGTGCCGGCCGCCCAGGCCTTCTACGCCGACGTGTTCGGCTGGAGCTGGACCGATCCCGACCCCGAGTACGGCGGCTACCTCAACGCCCTGCTCGGCGGCGAGCCGGTCGCGGGCTTCGGGCCGAGCATGGAGGCCGACCCCAACGGCTGGACCACCTACTTCGCCACGGACGACGCGGCCGCCGCGGTCGCCGCGATCCGGGAGGCCGGCGGCACGGTCGTGGTCGAGCCCATGCAGATCGGGCCGCTGGGCAGCATGACGATCGCCCTCGACCCGCAGGGCAACGGCTTCGGGCTGTGGCAGTCCGGCGAGCACACCGGCGTGCGGCGGTACGGCGAGCCGGGCTCGCTCGCCTGGAACGAGGCCGCGGTGGAGGACACCGAGCGGGCCCGGGCGTTCTACACCGCGGTCTTCGGCTACCGCTGGGAGCCGATCGACGACGAGATGGACTACACCACCTTCGCCACCACCGGCGACCCGCTCGGCGGGCTCGGTGGGCTCGGGACCGGAGGGCCGAAGGGCTGGTCGGTCTGCTTCGCGGTCGCCTCGACCGACGACGCCGTCAGCCGGGTGGGACGCGGCGGGGGCACCGTGACGATGGCCCCCATGGACAGCCCCTACGGGCGGTTCGCCGTCGTCCAGGACCCCTGGGGCGCCGCGTTCTCGGTCATGGAGGTGACCGCCGGCTGACCGGCCGTCAGCCGGAGAGCTGCCCGTACGCGTGGTCGGGGCGGAAGCGGACGACCAGGCGGCGGTCGGCGACCATCGCCGCCCGGTACTCGTCCCAGTCCTCGTGCTCGCCGGACACCCCGCGGTAGTAGGCGACCAGCTCCTCGACGGTGGCGTCGTGCGGGTCCTGCGCGATCGGGGTGAGGTCTGCGGTGCCGTCCACGGCGACCCAGCTCCAGAAGTCCGGCGAGGAGACGTGCAGGGTCACCCGCGGGTCCCGCTGCAGGTTGCGGGTCTTGGCGCGGTCCGCGGTGACCGAGACGCGGATCAGGCCGTCGTCCCAGGCGTAGCCGACATTGGACAGCTGGGGCCGGCCGTCGCGCCGCAGGGTGGCCAGCACGCCCCAGCGCTGGCCGGCGACGAACCGGAGCAGGTCCGGGTCGGCGGTCATCAGCGGACCCGCCCGCGAGCCCGGAGCGGCACGGGGGGCAGCGGCGGTGCGGACAGCCGGTCGCCGTCGTACCCGACGACGACGCCGAACCTGTCGTCCTCGGCGTTCCACTGCTCGGCGTAGCTCGCGATCTCCTCGCCGGAGCGGCCCACGAAGTTCCACCACATGACCAGCCGCTCCTCGAAGGGCTCGCCGCCCAGCAGGAGCAGCCGTGCCGCCTCGGGCGCGCGCAGCCGCAGCGAGCGGCGCCCGGTGCCCAGGTAGAGCATCGCGCCGCGCTCGAGCACCACGTCCTCGACCGAGGCGGAGCCCGAGGAGGCCAGCAGGGCGTACTCGAAGTCCGGCTCGAGCGGGATCTCCACGTCGGCGCCGGCGGTCAGGTCGAGGTCGGCGCCCATCAGCGGGGTGTAGGCGCGGCCGGGCGAGGTGGTGCCGGCGAGGCCGCCCATCAGGACCGTGGCGCGCAGGCCGTCGGAGGTGAAGCCCGGCAGCGTGTCGTGGTGCTCGAAGTGCGGCGCCACCTCGCGGTCGGCGTCGGGCAGCGCGACCCAGAGCTGGGCGCCGTGCAGGAACCGGGGGTGGGTGGCGGGGGACTGCTCGGAGTGGGCGATGCCGTGGCCGGCGGTCATCAGGGCGAGCTCGCCGGGGCGCACCAGCACGTCGCTGCCCAGGGAGTCGCGGTGGTGCACCTCGCCGTCGAGCAGCCAGGAGACGGTCTGCAGGCCGGTGTGCGGGTGCGGCGCCACCTGCATGCCGGGGGCGGTGGCGATGTCGTCGGGGCCGTAGTGGTCGACGAACGCCCACGCGCCCACCATGCGCCGGCCCAGGGTCGGCAGCAGCCGGCGCACCCGCGTGGACTCGCCCAGCAGGACCTCCTTGGCCGGCAGCAGGTCCAGCGCCGGCCCGGTGGAGGTCTGCTGCAGGCCACCCAGCTCGCGGGCGGCCGGGCGGCGATCGAGGTTGCTCATGACAGCTCCTACCTCAGGGCCAATATGGCCATTTTGGCCCTATTCGGGCTGATCGGTGCCGCCCCGGACGTCGCTGTGCGGAACGTACTGGGCGGGGATGGATCCGAGGCGGCCCGCGGAGAAGTCGGCGAACGCGTCCTGGACCTCCTGCCGGGTGTTCATGACGAACGGCCCGTACATGGCGATCGGCTCGCGGATCGGCAGCCCGCCCAGGATGACGACGTCCAGCGCGGGCGTGCGCGACTCCTGGCGCACCGCTCCGTTGACCGTCACGGTGTCGCCGGGGCCGAGCACCGCCAGCTGGCCGGTGCTGACCGGTGCGCCGTCGATGCCGACCGACCCGGAGCCGGAGAGCACGTAGACCAGCGCGTTGAAGTCCGGCCGCCACGGCAGGTCGAGGGTGGCGCCGGGGGCGACGGTGGCGTGCACCATCGCCATGGGCGTGTAGGTGGAGCCCGGGCCGGTGTGGCCCGCCACGTCACCGGCGATCACCCGGAGGAAGGCACCGGCGTCCGGGCTGGCCAGCAGGACCGACGAGTCCGCCCGCAGGTCCTGGTAGCGCGGCTCGACCCACTTCTGCGCGCGGGGCAGGTTCACCCAGAGCTGCAACCCGTGGAACAGGCCGCCGCTGACGACGAGGTGCTCCGGCGGCCGCTCGATGTGCAGGACGCCGCCGCCGGCGGTCATCCACTGCGTGTCGCCGTTGCTGATCGTGCCGCCGCCACCGTGGGAGTCGGCGTGCTCGAAGACGCCGTCGATGATGTAGGTGACGGTCTCGAAGCCGCGGTGCGGGTGCCAGCTGGTGCCCTTGGGCTCGCCGGGCGCGTACTCGACCTCGCCCATCTGGTCCATGTGGATGAACGGGTCCAGGGCCCGCAGGTCGACGCCGGCGAACGCGCGGCGGACCGGGAAGCCCTCGCCCTCGAAGCCCGACGGCGCCGTCGTCACCGACCGGGTGCGACGGCGGACGGTGCGGGGAGCCGGCAGCGGGACCCGCGGCAGGGTGGTGGTGTCCTCGACGGTCACTGCAGGCATGCCGACCTCCTCGTTGAGAGTTCAACTACTGGCGACTGTAGCGCTGCTCGCCCCTCCGGTGTTCCTTCTGTACCGGACGCCCGAGCGGATGCATGCAAAGGGTCCGTTGCAAAGGAAGCTTTGCAGGCTCTACGGTGACCGCGTGCCCACCGATCCGATGCCGCCGGAACCCGCCGTCGAGGTGACCGATGTCCGCGCCCTGCGCGCGCTCGCCCACCCGCTGCGCACGCGGCTGCTGGGCCGGCTGCGGCTGCACGGCCCCGCCACGGCCAGCCGGCTGGGTCGGGACATCGGGGAGAGCAGCGGCTCGACCAGCTACCACCTGCGCCAGCTCGCGGCGTACGGCTTCGTCGAGGAGGTCGAGGGCGAGGGCACGGCGCGCGAGCGCTGGTGGCGCGCCCGGCACCGGCTGACCAGCTGGCGGCCCGGTGACCTCTTGGCCCAGGAGGGCGGCGCCGAGGTGCAGGAGGAGATCACCCGGCTGGAGATCGACCAGCACGCCCGGGTGCTCGACGCCTGGTTCGAGCAGAAAGGGCAGTTCGACCCGGAGTGGACCGACGCCGCCTCGCTCAGCGACTACCCGTTGCGGCTGACGCCCGGGCAGGCGCGCGAGCTGGCCGACGAGCTGCACGCGACCGTCGGGCGCTGGATGGCCGAGCACCCGGTCGAGGAGCCGGCCGACGGCACCGAGCAGGTCTGCGTGCTGGTCGACGTCGTCCCGCTGCGTGAGTGGCCGTCGTGAGCGCGCCGGTCACCGTCCGCGCCGCCACCCGCCGGCTGGTCGGGCTGACCGCCCTGCGCTGGCTCCCGGTGGGCCTGACGACGCCGATCATGGTGCTCCTGGCGCAGTCGCGCGGGCTGACCCTCGCCGAGATCGGTCTGCTGTTCACCGTGCACGGCGCGGTGGTGATCCTGCTCGAGCTGCCCACCGGCGGGCTCGCCGACGTCCTCGGCCGCCGCCCGGTCGTGATCGCCGGCGCCGTCCTGCACCTCGTCTCCTGCGTCGTCTACGCCACGGCCACGAGCACCGCCGGGTTCCTCGTCGGCGTCCTTCTCCTCGGCCTGGGTCGGGTGCTCGACTCCGGGCCGGTCGAGGCCTGGTACGTCGACACCGTCCACGCGCTCGACCCGGACGCCGACGTCGCGCCCGGGCTCGCGAAGCACTCCGCGGCCGACGGCGGGGGGCTCGCGCTCGGCGCCGTCGTCGGGGGGTTCCTCCCCGGCCTGCTCGGCGGGGGGAACGCCCTCGCGGTGCCCTACCTCGCCGCCGCCGTGCTGGACCTCGTGTTCATCGCCGCCGTCCTCCGGCTGCTGACCGAGGACCGGCCGCCGCGCGAGGGCAGCGCCCGCGCCGCGCTGGCCGGCGGGCTGCGCGCGCTGCCGTCGACCGTGGGCGGGGCCGTGCGGCTGTCGGTCACCGACGGCCCGATGCGGCTGGTGCTGCTGCTCACCGCCCTGGGCGGGGTCGGCCTGGTGGCGTGCGAGCTGCTCGGTCCGGTGCGGTTCAGCGAGCTGGCCGGCGACCGGGACGACGGGGCCGCGGTCTACGGCGTCGTCCTCGCCGTCTCGTTCGCCGCGGCCGCCGTCGGGGCGGTGGCCGCGCCGGCGATGCGCCGGCTGCTGCGCGGCTCCACCCGGGCCGCCTGCGCGGTGCTGTCGGTGCTGGGCGGTCTGTCCCTGGCCGTGCTGGCCGGCCCGGACCTGCTGCTGGTCGCCGCCACCGGGTTCGTCCTGCACTACGTGGCGCACGGGGCGGCGTGGCCGCTGCTCAGCGCGGTCCTGCACACGCGGGTGACCGCCGCCCACCGCGCGACCGCCGTCTCGGCGATGTCCCTGGCCATGGCGCTGGGCGGCATCATCGGCAACCTCGCCGTGCCGCCGCTGGTCGCGCACAGCGGGCTGGACGCCGGGTTCCTCGCCGTCGCGGTCGTCGTGGGGCTGGGCGCGATCGCCTGCCTGTGGCTGCCGCGGACGACCGTCCGCGAGCCCGCCGTCGTCACCGGCAGGGCGGAGGTCGGATACTGAAGCCCTCATGACGTATCCGAGCAGCCGATGAGCGCGCCCCTCAACCTGGTCAACCTCGAGCGGGTGCACAAGGCCCACGGGACGACCGTGATCCTCGACGACGTCTCCCTGGGCGTCGCCGCGGGCGAGCGGATCGGCGTCGTCGGGCGCAACGGCGGGGGCAAGAGCACGCTGCTGTCGCTGCTCACCGGTGCCGACGAGCCCGACTCCGGCCGGGTCACCCGCCGCGGCGACCTGGCGATGGGCGTCCTCGACCAGACCGGCACGCTGCCGACCGGGACGACGGTGCGCGACGTCGTCCTCCCCTCCTCGATGTTCGCCGCGGAGCACGAGTGGGCCGGTGACCCCGCCGTGCGCTCGGTGCTCACCGGGCTGGAGCTCGACCGCCTGGGCCTCGACGCCCCGGTCGCCCCGATGTCCGGTGGCGAGCGCCGCCGCGTCGCGCTGGCCGCCCAGCTCATCCGGCCGCTGGACCTGCTGATCCTCGACGAGCCGACCAACCACCTCGACGTCGAGGGCGTGGCCTGGCTCGCGGAGTACGTGAAGGCCCGCCAGGGCGGGATGGTCGTCGTCACCCACGACCGGTGGTTCCTCGACGAGGTCTGCACCACCACGTGGGAGGTCGCCGACGGAAGCGTGCACTCCTACGACGGCGGCTACTCGGCGTACACGCTGGCCCGGGCGGAGCGGGCCCGGATCGCCTCGGTCACCGAGGAGCGCCGGCTGAACCTGGTCCGCAAGGAGCTGGCCTGGCTGCGCCGGGGCCCGCCGGCGCGCACCAGCAAGCCGAAGTTCCGCATCGAGGCCGCGCAGGCGCTGATCGCCGACGAGCCCCCCGCCCGGGACTCGATGGCCCTCAAGGGCTTCGCCGCCAAGCGGCTCGGCAAGACCGTCTACGACGTCGAGGACGTCGACTACGCCGTCCCGACCGAGGACGGCCCGCGCACGCTGTTCAAGGACCTGACCTGGAACGTCGGGCCCGGCGACCGGATCGGCATCGTGGGCGTCAACGGCGCGGGCAAGACCTCGCTGCTGAAGCTGCTGGTGGGGGAGACGAAGCCGGACGCGGGCAGGATCGTCGTCGGCCAGACCGTGGCGCCGGCATACCTCTCGCAGCACGTCACCGAGCTGCCGCCGAAGGCGCGGGTGCTGGAGGCGGTGCAGGACGTCGCCCGGCTGGCCCGCATCGGCAACCAGGAGATCTCCGCCTCGACGCTCGCCGAGCGGTTCGGGTTCGCGGCCAACCGGCAGTGGACGCCGGTCGGTGACCTCTCCGGCGGCGAGCGCCGGCGGCTGCAGCTGCTGCGCCTGCTCATGGCCGAGCCGAACGTGCTGGTGCTCGACGAGCCCACCAACGACCTGGACATCGACACGCTCACCGCGCTGGAGGACCTGCTCGACGGGTTCCCCGGCACGGTGCTGGTGGTCAGCCACGACCGGTACTTCGTCGACCGGGTGTGCGACAAGGTGGTCGCGCTGCTCGGCGACGGCAGCCTGGCCGAGCTCCCGGGCGGGGTGGACGAGTACCTCCGGCGCCGGGCCGCGGGTGGCGCGCCGCTGACCTCGGCCGGCGACGGCGGCACCCGCGCAGTCGGAGCGCCGTCGACGGCGGCCCCGGCGGTCTCGGCCGCCGAGTCGCGGGCGGCCAAGAAGGAGGCGTCGAAGCTCGAGCGCCGGATGCTCAAGCTCGACGCCGACGAGAAGAAGCTGCACGACCAGCTCGCCGCGGCGGCCACCGACTACGCGAAGGCGGCCGAGCTCGACGCGCAGCTCAGGGCGCTGCAGACGGAGAAGGCCGAGGTGGAGGAGGCCTGGCTGGTGGCCTCCGAGCTCGCCGAGGGCTGACCGCCTCCCGCCGCGTCCTCCCTCACCGTTCGGGGTCCTCCCTCACCGTCGACCACGAGGGAGGACCCGGAACGATCAGGTCTCCTGATCGTCGTTCCGGCCGGTGGTGGGTGGCCGGGGGCCGGTAGTCTGGCTCTCAACCGCCGGCCGTCGACCGACGTCAGTGGTGTCCGAGAAGCCCTCTGACCTCCCGGAGACCCGTGCTCGCACTCCTGCTCCTCCACCTGCTCGCGGCCGTGCTCGCGCCGGTCCTCCTGCGCTGGTGGGGGCGGAACGCCTTCCTCGTGCTCGCCCTGGTGCCCGCGGCCGGCTTCGCGTGGGTCCTGACCCGGATCGGGCGCGTCAGCGACGGTGGCGACCTGCGCGAGACCGTGCCCTGGGTGCCGCAGCTGGACCTGGAGATCGCGCTCCGGCTCGACGCGCTGTCGCTGACGTTCGCGCTGCTGGTCACCGGCGTCGGCGCGCTGGTGCTCCTCTACTGCGCCCGCTACTTCGAGCCCGGGGACGAGGGCAGCGCCCGGTTCGCGGGCACGCTCACCGCGTTCGCCGGGTCGATGCTCGGCCTCGTCCTCGCCGACGACCTGTTCCTGCTCTACGTGTTCTGGGAGCTCACCACCGTCTTCTCCTACCTGCTCATCGGTGGCGCGGGCACCAAGCTGGCGGCCCGCCGCGCGGCCAGCCAGGCGCTGGTCCTCACCACCGCCGGCGGGCTGGCGATGCTCATCGGCCTGATCATGCTGGGCGAGACCAGCGGCAGCTACCTGCTGTCGGAGGTCGTCGCGGACCCGGGCAGCGGCCCGCTGCTGGTGGCCGGCACGGTGCTCGTGCTCGCCGGGGCCGTCACGAAGTCGGCGATGGTCCCGTTCCACTTCTGGCTGCCCGCCGCGATGGAGGCGCCGACGCCGGTCAGCGCCTACCTGCACGCCGCGGCGATGGTGAAGGCCGGCATCTACCTGGTCGCGCGGCTGGCCCCGGGGTTCGCCGACGTGCCGGGCTGGCGGCCGCTGGTGCTCGGTCTGGGCCTGGCCACGATGCTGGTCGGCGGCTACCGGGCGCTGCGGCAGAACGACCTCAAGCTGCTGCTGGCCTTCGGCACGGTGAGCCAGCTGGGCTTCCTGATGGTCCTGGTCGGCGGTGGCAGCCGGGAGCTGGCGGCCGCCGGTCTGGCGATGACGCTGGCGCACGCGCTGTTCAAGTCCACCCTCTTCCTCACCGTCGGCGTCATCGACCACTCGACCGGGGTGCGCGACCTGCGTCGGCTCTCGGGGCTGGGCCGACGGCTGCCCGCGCTGGCCGTGATCGGCACCCTGGCCGCGGCCTCGATGGCCGGCCTGCCCCCGCTGCTCGGCTTCGTGGGGAAGGAGGCCGCCTTCACGGCGCTGTGGGACGGCGGGCTGCCCGACCGACCGGCCGCCGTCGTCGTGCTGACCGGCCTGGTGCTGGGCTCGGTGCTCACCGCGGCCTACACGGCCCGCTTCGTGTGGGGTGCCTTCGCGCGCAAGCCCGATCTCCCGGAGACCGAGCCGGCCGAGCTGGTCCACCCGCCCAGCGCACTGTTCCTCGCCGCACCCGCTTCGCTCGCGCTGACCGGGCTGGTGCTCGGGCCGGCCAGCCCGCTGCTGGAGCCGCTGGTCGCCGGCTACGCCGACGAGCTCCCGCTGGTGGCGGAGAAGGCGGAGGAGCTGGCGCTGTGGCACGGCCTCCAGCCGGCGCTGCTGCTGTCCGCGGTCACCGTCGTGGGTGGTGCGCTGCTGTTCCTCGCCCGCAGCGCCGTCTTCCGCGCGCAGCGCCGGGTGGCCGTCGGGGCCTCGGCCGACGAGGGCTACTGGAACACCCTGCAGGCGGTCGACCGCGTCGCCGTCCTGGTCACCGGGACGACGCAGCGCGGCTCGCTGCCGGCCTACCTCGGCACCATCCTGGTCGTCGTCCTGGCCCTGCCCGGCTCGGTGCTGCTGTTCCGGGCGCCGTGGCCGGAGGAGTGGCGGGCCTGGGACACGCCCGTCCAGGCGCTGGTCGGGGCGGTCGTGGTCATCGCCGCCCTGCTGGCGCTGCGGATCCGGCAGCGGCTCTCGGCCGTCCTGGTCGTCGGCGTGACCGGCTACGGCCTCGCGGTGCTCTTCGCGCTGCAGGGCGCCCCGGACCTGGCGCTCACCCAGTTCCTGGTCGAGACGCTGACCCTGGTCGTCTTCGTGCTGGTGCTGCGCAAGCTCCCCAAGGACATCACCGAGCGGCACCGGCCCCGCGAGCGGCTCGGCCGCGGCGTGATCGCCGTCGGCATCGGCGCGCTGATGGCCGCGGCCGGCGCCGTGGTCATGAGCGCGCGCACCGCGACCCCGGTGTCGGTGGACTACCCGGAGGCCGCGTACGGGTTCGGCGGCGGGCAGAACATCGTCAACGTGACCCTGGTCGACATCCGCGCCTGGGACACCCTCGGCGAGATCTCGCTGCTCGTCGTCGCCGCCACCGGCGTGGCCAGCCTGGTGTTCCTCCGGCGACGCACCGGCGCCGTCGACCGGCTGGACCCGGTGGAGCTGGCCCGGCAGGAGCGCAGCTCCCGGCGGGCGCCCCGCGGCCAGTGGCTGGCCGCCACGGCGACCCTGGCGCCGGAGCGGCGCTCGGTCATCCTCGAGGTCATCACCCGGGTGCTCTTCCACCCGATCCTGGTCTTCTCCCTGTTCCTGCTGTTCAGCGGGCACAACGAGCCCGGCGGTGGCTTCGCGGGCGGGCTGGTCGCCGGGCTCGCGCTGGTGCTGCGCTACCTGGCCGGCGGCCGCTACGAGCTCGGCGAGGCCGCGCCGGTGGACCCGGGCCTGCTGCTCGGCGTGGGTCTGCTGTTCTCCGGCACGACCGGCGTCGTCGGGCTGATGCTGGGCGCCGACGTCCTGCAGACGGCGATCCTGGAGACGACGCTGCCGGTGCTCGGCGACGTCAAGCTCGTCACGTCGCTGTTCTTCGACATCGGCGTCTACCTGATCGTGGTGGGCCTGGTGCTCGACATCCTGCGCAGCCTCGGGGCGGAGCTCGACCGCCAGGTCGACGAGCACGACCCCATCGACGTCGTGCCCGGAGAGGTGATCCTGCGATGACCCCCACCGTCGTCCTGCCCGTCACGATCGGCGTCCTGTACGCGGCCGGCGTCTACCTGCTGCTCGACCGCAGCCTGACCCGCGTCCTCCTGGGCTTCCTGCTGCTGGGCAACGCCACCAACCTGCTGCTGCTCTCGACCGGCGGGCCGTCGGGCCTCGCGCCGATCCTCGGGTACGCCGAGCCCGAGGAGATGAGCGATCCGCTGCCGCAGGCCCTGATCCTGACCGCGATCGTGATCACCTTCGGCATCGCGGCGTTCGTGCTGGCGATCATCTACCGGTCCTGGCGCCTGGTGCGCCAGGAGGCGATCGAGGTCGACGAGGAGGACCGCCGGGTGGCCCGCCGGTCGGGCACCGACGCCGACGAGATCGACCCCGACGACCTCGCGCCCGAGGACCGGCCGGCCATGCACGCCGACACCTTCGCGGCGGACAACGAGGTGGAGGCGACGCTGGCCCGGCACTACGCCGGCATCGCCTCCGACGACGTCGACCTCCCGCCGACCGATCGGCACCTGCGGTGATCCGCGTCCTCACCCCGCTGCCGGTCCTGCTGCCGCTGCTGGGGGCCGCGGCCGCCCTGCTGGTCGGCGGCCGGCACCCGCGGATGCAGCGGACGCTGAGCGTCGCGGTGCTCACCGCCGTGCTCGCCGTCTCCGTCGCCCTGCTGCTGCTCGCCGACGCGGAAGGAGCCGCGGCGCTCTCGGTCGGCGGGTGGCCGGTGCCGCTGGGCGTCGTGCTCGTCGTCGACCGGCTCTCGGCCCTCATGCTCGTGGTCGCCGCGACCGTCGCCCTCGGGGTCCTCGTCTTCGCGGTCGGCCAGGGCGCGGCCGACGGCGACGAGGAGACGCCGATCTCGATCTTCCACCCGACGTTCCTGGTGCTGATCGCGGGCGTGGACAACGCCTTCCTGGCCGGTGACCTGTTCAACCTCTACGTCGGCTTCGAGATCCTGCTGACCGCCAGCTACGTGCTGCTGACCCTCGGCGGCTCGGCCGCGCGCATCCGGGCCGGCATCACCTACATCATCGTGAGCCTGCTGAGCTCGGTGCTGTTCCTGGCCGCGATCGCGCTGGTCTACGCGGCGACGGGCACGGTGAACATGGCCCAGCTCGCCGGGCGCCTGGCCGAGCTGCCCGAGGGCACCCAGCTGCTGCTGCAGTCGATGCTGCTGATCGCCTTCTGCATCAAGGCGGCGGTGTTCCCGCTGTCGGCCTGGCTGCCCGACAGCTACCCGACCGCGCCCGCACCGGTCACCGCGGTGTTCGCCGGGCTGCTGACCAAGGTCGGCGTCTACGCGGTCATCCGCACCCAGACGCTGCTGTTCCCCGGCGGCGCGCTGGACGAGGTGCTGATGTGGGCCGCCCTCGCCACGATGGTCGTCGGCATCCTCGGCGCGGTGGCGCAGACCGACATCCGCCGGATCCTGTCCTTCACGCTGGTCAGCCACATCGGCTACATGGTGTTCGGGATCTCGCTGGCGTCCACGGCGGGGCTGGCCGGCGCGATCTTCTACGTCGTCCACCACATCGCCATCCAGACGACGCTGTTCCTCGTCGCGGGGCTGATCGAGCGCCAGGGCGGCTCGACGGGCGTGGACCGGCTCGGCGGGCTGGCGACGGCGTCCCCGCTGCTGGCGATCCTGTACTTCGTCCCGGCGATGAACCTGGCCGGCATCCCGCCGTTCTCCGGATTCATCGGGAAGCTGGGGCTGCTCGAGGCGGGGATCGCCGACGGCGGGTGGCTGCCGATCGTCCTGGTCGCCGGCGGGGCCGTGACCAGCCTGCTGACCCTGCTGGCCATCTCGCGCGTGTGGAGCCGCGCCTTCTGGCGGCTCCCGGCGCAGTCGCCGGCGGCGGACACCTTCGACGCCGCGGCCGCCGACGCCGGCCCGGACCTCTCGCCGGACCCGCTGCCCGGCCCCGAGGAGGAGCAGGAGCCGGCGGGGGAGAAGCTGCCGGCCGCCTCCGCGCGCGCCGACCGGGCCGAGGCGCGGCGGGCCGCGTGGGAGCGGCACACGGCGGTGGCCACCGCGAGCGCGCCGGCCACGGACGGCCCTGGCGACGACGAGGGTCGGGAGCGGCCGCTGCGGCCGCTCCCGCAGGTGATGGTCGCCTCCACCGCGGCGATGGTCACGGTCACCGTCGCGCTCACCGCGCTGGCCGGTCCGCTCTACGGGATCGCCGACCGGGCGGCCGCGGACCTCCTCGACCGCACCCCCTACATCTCCTCGGTGTTCGGCGGGGACATGCCGTGACCACTGACACCACCGACACCGCCGGCCCGGTCGCGCACCGGTTCCGCCACCAGCTGCCCCTGCTCATCTGGCTGGTGCTGGTCTGGAACCTGCTGTGGGGCACCTGGTCCTGGGCGAACCTGCTCAGCGGGCTCGCGGTCGCCCTCGCGGTGACCGTCCTGCTGCCCCTGCCGCCGGTGACCGGCGGCTCCCGGCTGCGCCCGCTGCCGACGCTGTCGTTCCTGGGCTGGTTCGTCGTCGACCTGATCAGCTCCGGAGCCCTCGTGGCCTGGCAGACGATCCGGCCCAGCGGCATCGACCGGAGCGCGATCATCACCGTCCAGCTGCGGACCGACTCCGACCTGCTCCTCACCATCGTGGCCGAGTCGCTGTCCCTGGTGCCCGGCTCGATGGTCATCGACATGGACCGCGAGCGGCGCACGCTCGCGCTGCACGTCCTGCACGTGCGCGACGACGCCGACGTCGAGCGGCAACGGCAATCGGTGCTGACCCAGGAGCGCCGGGTGGTGCGCGCGTTCGGCTCCCCGGCGGAGGTCGCGGCGCTGGGTACTGCAGGGAGGAGCGCGGCGTGACGGTCGTGTACTGGGCCGCCTACGGGATGCTCGGCGTCGGAGCGCTGCTGGCGCTCGTCCGCCTGGGCCTGGGCCCCTCGCTGCTGGACCGCGTGGTCGCCACCGACACCCTGCTGGTCATCATCGCCGCGGGTCTGGCCGTGCACGCCGGGCTGGAGCGCGACCCCACCGTCGTGCCCGTTCTCGTCGTCGTCTCGCTGCTGGCCTTCGTCGGCTCGGTGTCGGTGGCCCGGTACATCGGCGGCATGCTGCTCAGCTCCGCCGACGACGGGCAGGACGTCGGCCTCCCGGAAGCCGCCGAGGAACGGGCCGCCCGGGCGGGGGAGGAGGCGCGGTGAGCGCCCTGGAGGTGGCGCGCGACGCGCTGGCGGTCGTCCTGCTGCTCTCGGGCGCTCTCCTGTGCCTGACCGCGGGGCTGGGGCTGCTGCGCTTCCCCGACGTCCTCACCCGGATGCACGCGGGCACGAAGCCGCAGGTGCTCGGCGTGCTGCTGATCATGGTGGGCGCGGCCATCCGGCTCCAGGGCTGGTCGGCGACCTGGATGCTGCTGCTGGTCGCGGTGTTCCAGATGCTCACCGCACCGGTCAGCGCGCACATGGTGAGCCGGGTGGCCTACCGCCGCCGGCACGTGCGGCGGGACCGCCTGCTGGTCGACGAGCTGCACACCGGCGCGGGCGTGGGCGACCGGGTCTACCGGGGTGACGAGCCCGCGGACGCGCCGCCGGAAGAGCCCGGTGCCGCGCTGCGGGAGAGCCGGCGGGAGGGCCGGCGGGAGGGCCGGCGCGAGGACGGGGCGGGTTGAGCCCGCCCCGCCCCGATCAGCGCTGAGCCCGGTTGACCGCGGAGACGACGGCGCGCAGCGAGGCGCTGACGATGTTCGGGTCGATCCCCACGCCCCAGAGCACGCGGTCACCCACGGCGCACTCCACGTAGGCCGCGGCCCGCGCGTCGCCGCCGGCGGACATCGCGTGCTCGGCGTAGTCGAGCACGCGGACGTCGACGTCCAGGCTGTGCAGCGCGTCGACGAACGCAGCGATCGGGCCGTTGCCCCGGCCCTCGACGGTCACCGGGACGCCGGAGTCGACCAGCTCCACGATCATCTCGTCGACCTGGTCGCCGTGCGCGGTGTGCCGGTGGCCGGTGAGCGAGAACCGGCCCCAGGGCGCCGCCGCGTCGGGCAGGTACTCGCTGCTGAAGGCGGTCCACATCTGCTCGGCGGTCACCTCGCCGCCCTCGTCGTCGGTGTGCCGCTGGATGACCGCGGAGAACTCGATCTGGAGCCGGCGGGGCAGGTCGAGGTGGTTCTCGGTCTTCATGATGTAGGCGACGCCGCCCTTGCCGGACTGGCTGTTCACCCGGATCACGGCCTCGTAGCTGCGCCCGACGTCCTTGGGGTCGATCGGCAGGTAGGGCACGGCCCAGGCCTGCTGCTCGACGGGGACCCCGGCGGCCTCGGCGTCGGCGGCCAGCGCCTTGAAGCCCTTGTTGATCGCGTCCTGGTGCGAGCCGGAGAACGCGGTGTAGACCAGGTCGCCGCCGTAGGGGTGCCGCTCGTGCACGCCCAGCTGGTTGCAGTACTCGACGGTGCGGCGGATCTCGTCGATGTCGGAGAAGTCGATCTCCGGGTCGATGCCCTGGCTGAAGAGGTTCAGCCCCAGGGTCACCAGGTCGACGTTGCCGGTGCGCTCGCCGTTGCCGAACAGGCAGCCCTCGATGCGGTCGGCGCCGGCGCGGTAGCCGAGCTCGGCGGCGGCGACGGCGGTGCCGCGGTCGTTGTGCGGGTGCAGGCTCAGGACCACCGAGTCGCGGCGGGCCAGGTTCCGGTGCACCCACTCGATCTGGTCGGCGTAGACGCTCGGCTCGGCCATCTCCACCGTCGCCGGGAGGTTCAGGATGGTCGGCCGGTCGGGGGTGGGCTCCCAGACGTCGGTGACGGCGTTGCAGACCTCGACGGCGAAGTCGAGCTCGGTGCCGGTGAAGGACTCGGGGGAGTACTCGAAGCGGATGTCGGTGTCGCCCATCTGCTCGGCCAGCTTGCGCACCACCTGCGCGCCGTGGACGGCGATGTCGACGATGCCGGCGCGGTCGGAGCCGAAGACGACCCGGCGCTGCAGCGTGCTGGTCGAGTTGTAGAGGTGCACGATCGCCTGCTTCGCGCCGCGCAGGGACTCGAAGGTGCGCTCGATCAGCTCGTCGCGGGCCTGGGTCAGCACCTGGATGGTGACGTCACCGGGGATGAGGTCGTCGTCGATCAGCTGCCGGACGAAGTCGTAGTCGGTCTGGCTCGCCGCGGGGAACCCGACCTCGATCTCCTTGTAGCCCATGCGGACCAGGAGCTCGAACATCCGCCGCTTGCGGTCGGGCGTCATTGGGTCGATCAGCGCCTGGTTGCCGTCGCGCAGGTCGACCGCGCACCAGCGCGGGGCCTTCGTCGTCACCGTCTCCGGCCACGTGCGGTCGGGCAGGGCTACGGGGGTGAACGGCGCGTAGCGGTGGATCGGCATCCCCGAGGGCTGCTGGGGATGGCGGGCGTGCGGATGGGTGTCGTTCATGAGGAGGCTCCTGGTGCGGGCTGCCGTGCGCGGAGTGCGCACGGGCTCCGGAACGGTCAGCGGACGCCGGGAGACGCCAGAACCCCGCGGCGAGGAAGCCGACCTAGGAGAGGGCCTCGCCGCGGCGGGTAAGCAGGAGGCTGCCGCGCACGTTCCCACGGTAGCAGCGGGTCAACCGATGTCGCAGGCGCACGCGCAGTCCTCGGCGTGGACGGGCTTGCCGGACCAGTCGTCCAGCTCGTCGCACCCAGGCGGGCAGCGGCAGCACCATCCGTCGTCCAGGGGGAGCAGCCGGCTCGCTTCCCACCGCCGCTGCCGGTCCTCTGCCGACCGGCGCCGGGCCTCCGCGCGCCTGGCGGCCGCACGTTCCCAGGGCGCGTCGCCGGGCTGCGGCAGGAGGTGGTCGTCGGGCCGGTCGCGAGTTCGCTCGGCCCTGTCGTCCCCCGGCCGCCGGCGGTCGAAGGTGTACGTCGGCCGGGGGAGGTGCGGCCGGATCTCCCACCGCCACGCGCGGTCATCGCTGAGCACCGTGTCGAGGTGGGCGGGAAGGTGGCGGCCGGCGCCGTCGCGCACGGTATCTGCCGCCATCCCGTGCACTTCGCGGCCGTCGGTGTCCAGGAGTGCCAGTCGGAGACCGGCCACCGCCGCGCACCCGGCCAGCGCTCGCGCGTCCAAACCCCGGGATCGGCTCTCCGCGGCGGCGATCACGGACTTGGGGAGGCCCGTGCGGTCAGCGAGCTCCCGCTGGGAGAGGTCGGCTCGCCGTCGGATGCGCCGCAGCAGCCCGGACAGATCGAAGAGGACATCGAGCACCGGGCGATGGTGGACCGACTCCCCTCGGGCCAGGCGGCAACGTGACCTCCTGTGGACAGTCGGCCTCTGCCCACAGAGGTGGGCAGAGACCGACTCTCGCGGGGGAGCAAGGTGCGCGGCTGGGTAGCGTGCCGTCGGCGGAGTCCGAGCGAGCAGGGAGGACGGTCATGGCCCGCGGAGGCGCCAAGGAACCCCGGGCCGAGCGGGTCCTGCGCGGCGTCTGCGTCGGGGCGGTCGTGCTCTCGCTGATGCTCGGCGTGTTCGTGATCCCGATCCAGTTCATCGACGGCCGGCTCACCCGCATGGTCGAGGCCATCGAGAGCTCCGATCCCGCTCCGCACCCGGCGCTGACGCTGCGGCAGCGGGTGGAGGAGGACCGGTACGGCTACGGCGTGGACGAGCTGCTGGCGACCTACCGGGGCGACGGCGGGGAGGTCCGCACCGCGCGGCTGCACTACTACGGCCAGCTCCGCGTCGTCCGCGAGCAGGAGGGCTGGCACGAGATGCCGGTCGGGGCCGGAGCGGAGATCCACCTGACCCCCGACGGCCGGGACGGCTTCCTCGCGGAGGACTACCGGGAGCGGCTGCGGAACGAGGACGACGTCCTCTACCGCGTCGCCGATGCGTGGATCGCGGGCTGGGCCGGGCTCGGCCTGGTCGCACTCGGCGCCCGCTCGGCCCTCCGGCTCCGCCGCGGCGTCGTCGGCACCCGCGGGGCGGTCCTGCCCGCGGTCCTCTACGGCGTCGGCGCCGTGGCGCTGGTGGCGGTGGGCTGGGCGGTCTCGTTCCCGCTCGGCGACGGCTTCTGACCCCGGCCCGACCTAGGGGGAGGCCTCGCCGAAGAGGTCCGGACGACGGTCGGCGAGGTAGCCCATGCTGCCGGTCCCGACCAGCTCGACGACGTCCAGCTGCTCGTCCCGCCCGGCCAGGGCCAGGACGGTGCCGTCCGGCGCGCAGACGGTGCTCAGACCGCCGTACTCGAGCCCGCCCTCGGTGCCGGTGTAGTTGGCGTACACGAGGAAGACGCCGTTCTCGAAGGCGCGCGCCCGCACCAGCACGGTGGGGACGAGGTCGTAGTCCGCCATGTTCGCCGTCGGCACGAGGACCGTCCCGGCTCCGGCCAGGGCCAGCGAACGCGTCGCCTCCGGGAACTCGACGTCGTAGCAGAGGAGCAGACCCACCGGGTGCCCGCGGAGGTCGGCGACCCGCGGCCGCTCCTGCCCGGGGGTGAACCGGTCGCGGTCGAGGTCGCCGAAGAGGTGCAGCTTGCGGTGGCTGCTCCGGACCGCGCCGTCGTCGACGAGCTGGGCGGCGTTGTAGACCTCCCCCGCGGACCCGAGCTCGGGATAGCCGTAGACCACCGCGACCCCGGTCCGCCGGGTCGTCTCCGCTACCGCCCGGGCGATCGGGCCGTCGGCGGGCTCGGCGAGGCGGAAGGTCTCGTCGCGGCCGATGTCGTAACCGGTCGTGAACATCTCCGGGGTCACCAGGACGTCCGCCCGGCCGGCCACTGAGCGGCAGGCTGCGTCGAGGCGTTCGAGGTTGCCCGCGACGTCCAACGGGGCGGAGGTGCACTGCAGCACCGCCACCCGCAGGGCGGCCGCGCTCATCCGGGCAGCTCGACCGGGGCGAGCTCGTCGAAGAGGTCGCCGGGGCCGGGGTTGTCGGGGTGGGTCGAGCCGCCGAGGTGGTGCATCACGCCCCACACCGCGTTCAGCGCGGTCTGCACCGCGCCCTCGGCCCAGGCCGGGGCGAACGACACGTCGTCGCCGGCGATGAAGATGCCGCGCTGCTCCGGCGGCAGGTCCCGCTGCACGAAGTGCGTGTACATCCGGTGGTTGTAGCGGTAGTGCCCCGGCAGCGCGCCCTTGAAGGCGCCCAGGAAGTAGGGGTCGTCCTCCCAGGAGACGGTGGCCGGGTCGCCCACGATGTGGCTCCGGATGTCGACGTCGGGATAGATCTTGGCCAGGGCGCCGAGCGCCAGCTCGACCCGGCGGTCCACCGAGTGCGGCAGCATCTTGAGCGAGTCCGACATCCACGAGTACGACAGGCAGATGACCGCCGGGACCCCGGGCCCGTTGTCGAACAGGTACGTGCCGCGGGTGAGCCGGTCGGTGAGCGTCATGCTCATCGTGTCGCGGCCGGTGTCGGTGCGGACGTCCTTCCAGAACGGCCGGTCGACCATGACGAAGGTCTTGGTCGACTGCATGTAGCGGGTGCGGTCCAGCGCCATCCACATGTCCTGCGAGAACAGGGCCTCGTCGCAGTCGATCTGCGTGGTGAGCAACCAGCTCTGGCAGGTCGCCACGACGGCGTCGTGCCGTCGGCTGACGCCCCAGCGGTCGCGGACGGAGAAGCTGCCGTCGTCGTTCCGGGCGATCGCCGAGACGGCCGGCCGGGTGGCACCGCCGTGCAGCGAGGCCAGCGTCGTCCCCTCCGGCCACGGGCTCCCCGCACGGACCGGCAGGGTCCACAGGCCACGGGGGAGCTGCTCGGCGCCGCCGACGACGAGGCGCTGGTCGGTGTCGCAGTCGGTCAGGACGACGCGCAGGATCTCCAGCATCGAGTTGGGGAAGTCCGAGTCCCAGCCGCCGGTGCCGAACCCGACGACGCCGAACAGCTCCCGGTAGCGGAACGGCAGCCCGGCGAAGGCCTTCGCGCCGGCGACGAAGTCGTAGAACGTGCGGTCGTCCCACGTCGCCACCAGCTCGTCCCACAGCGCCTTGATCCGCGGCACGTCCCGACGGCGGATCGCGTCCTGGAGCTCGGTGAAGCCGATCTCCTCCAGGGCCTCGTCCCAGGCCTGCGACATGGTCGAGAAGAGCTCGGGCAGGTCCTCGATCGAGCGGCCGTAGTACGTCTCACCACCGATGTCGATGACGGTGCTGCCGGCGGCCGGGGTCAGCGGGTTGGGGAAGGGGCGGTTCTCCAGGCCGACGGCGTCGGCGTAGTGGAAGAACGACGTGCCCGACACCGGGAAGCGCATGCCGCCCATCTCCGCTGTGACGCCGTCGGCGCCCTCGAACCGGTGGGTCCGCAACCGGCCACCGATGCGGGTGGCCTCGTAGATGACCGGCGTGAGCCCGAGGCTCATCAGCTCGTACGCCGCGACCATCCCGGACAGCCCGGCGCCCACGATCGCGACCTCCCGGCCGCGCGCCTCCTCCGGCACCGAGCCCAGACCCCGGGGGGAGGCGATCCAGTCGTCGAAGGCGAACGGGAAGTCCGGCCCGAAGATGGTCACCGGCCCCGCGGAGCGGTCCGTCTCGGGGGAGGGCAGGACGGTCATCGACAGGTGTTCCTCTCGGGTCGGTCGGGGTCGGCGGGGCGCGGTACCGGCACGGCCGAAGCATGCCGCCGCGCCTCGGCGCCGTGCGGGAGGTGCGGGGGGCGGGTGCTCAGAAGTCCTTCTTCAGCCGCATCCGCAGCGGGCGGCCGTCGGGGTCGTCGAGCAGGCGGTACACCGGCGTCGCCCACAGGCGGGTGAACCAGGGCAGCTTCTCCGCCTGGTGCCGGCGCACCCGGCCCGGCGGGCGCGGGCCCTGACGGCCGCCGGCGTGCCAGGCGTCCAGGGCGGCGGCCCGCTCCTCGAGGACCTCGACGAAGCGCCCCGGGTCGAGGACCAGCTCGTCCTCGCCGCCGTCGGGGTCCAGGTCCAGGTGCTCGCGGGCCAGGGCCAGCCGCAGGTCCCGGGCGAAGGTGCGGGCGCCGTCCCCGGTCCCCGCCGGGTCGCGGGGTTCCCGCGGGTCCAGCGTGCTGTCGAGGACCGTGCTGGACAGCTCGCTGTCGTGGGTCCAGGAGCGCCGGTTGAAGTTGTCGCTGCCGACGCTGGCCCAGGTGTCGTCGACGACGCAGACCTTCGCGTGCACGTACACCGGCGTCCCGGCGTGGTTCTCCACGTCGTAGACGTGCACCCGCCCCTGGCCGGCCCGCTGGCACATCTCGATCGCCTGCCAGCGGCCCACGTACTGCGGGCGCTCGGCGAACGCGCCGTCCTGGTCCGGGACCCGCGGCACGACGACCACCAGGTGCAGGTCGGGGTGGTCGGCCAGCGCCTCGGCGAACAGCCGGGCCACCTCCCCCGACCACATGTACTGGTCCTCGAGGTAGATCAGCCGGCGCGCCCGCTTGATCGCCTTGGTGTAGCCCCGGGCGACCGACCGCTCGCCCCGGGGCGCGAAGTCGTACGGCGGCCGGATCGCCGGATACGTCCGGAGGTTCTGCACGGCGTGCGGCCCGCACTCCGGGGGCGGCGGCAGCTGCGGCGGCAAGGGGTCGGCGTGCAGCCGGGCTCGGTGCAGCTTGTCGTGGACCCAGGCGAGGGGGTGGTCCTCGTCGGGGCTGTTCGGATCGTCCCAGCGCTCGCGGAAGATCGTGTCGAGCACGTGCACCGCCGGGCCGCGGACCTGCAGCTGGACGTCGTGCCACGGCGGGGTGTCCCCGTACGCGGCGGCCATGCGCAGGGCCTGCGGGTCCCCACCGTGGTCGGCGTCGTCGCGCCGGGAGTAGCAGAGGTCGATGCCGCCGACGAACGCGATGTCCTGGGACGGGTCCTCGTCGTGCCGGAGCACCACCATCTTCTGGTGGTGGCTGCCCATGCGGCGGATCCGCTGGTCCAGGATCACCTCGCCTCCGCCGTGCTCGATCTCCGCGTCGAGGGCACGGTTGGACTCCTTGTTCATCGTCAACTGCTCCGCGTGCGACCTCCAGACGAGCCCGCGCACGCAGACGCCGCGCTTCACCGCCTCGGTGAACAGCTCGGCCACCGTCGGCCCCCCGTCGCGCAGCAGCTCGTCGGGGTCACCGCGCCAGTCGGTGAAGAACAGGTGGTCGCCGGCGTCCAGCGCGCGGACCTCCTCGACCAGCCGCTCGAAGTAGGTCGCACCGTGCAGCAGCGGCTCGGCGAGGTTCCCCTCGGTCCAGCCAGGGATCGCGGTGGCGGCGTTCCCGCGCTCCTCGGCGCTGAGCAGCCACTGCTCCGGTGAGTCCATCCGTCGATCTCATCCTGCGGGAACGCGCGGACGCAACCGCCGGTCGCGCGCGGTACGTCGGTAGCCTTGTGCCTCGTGGCCCTCGTCGTCCAGAAGTACGGCGGTTCCTCCGTCGCCTCTCCCACGCACATGAAGCGCGTCGCGGAGCGGATCGTCGCCGCCAAGAAGAACGGTGACGACGTCGTCGTCGTCGTCTCCGCCATGGGCGACACGACCGACGAGCTGCTCGACCAGGCCAGCCAGATCACCGACGACCCGCCCGGTCGCGAGCTCGACATGCTGCTCACGGCCGGCGAGCGGATCTCGATGGCGCTGCTCGCGATCGCCATCTCCACGCACGGCTACGAGGCGCGGTCCTTCACCGGCTCGCAGGCCGGCGTCATCACCACCGGCAGCCACGGCAAGGCCCGGATCATCGACGTCACGCCCGGCCGGCTCCGGTCGGCGCTGGACGAGGGGTCCATCGTGATCGTCGCCGGCTTCCAGGGCGTCAGCCAGGACACCAAGGACATCACCACGCTGGGCCGCGGCGGGTCCGACACCACGGCCGTCGCCGTCGCCGCCGCGCTCCGGGCCGACGTCTGCGAGATCTACACCGACGTCGACGGCGTCTTCACCGCCGACCCGCGCATCGTCCCGAACGCCAAGCGGCTGGACACCGTCACCTACGAGGAGATGCTCGAGCTCGCCGCGTCCGGCGCCAAGGTGCTCATGCTCCGCTGCGTCGAGTACGCCCGCCGCTACGGCATCCCCGTGCACGTCCGCAGCTCCTACTCACAGCTCCCCGGCACGACGGTTGCCGGCTCGATGGAGGACCTCCCGGTGGAACAGGCGATCATCACGGGCGTCGCGCACGACCGCTCCGAAGGCAAGATCACCGTCTACGGGGTGCCGGACCGGCCCGGCGAGGCCGCGCAGCTCTTCCGCGTGCTGGCCGACGCCGAGGTCAACATCGACATGATCGTGCAGAACGTGTCGGCCGGGGCCAGCAAGCTCGCCGACATCTCGTTCACCCTCCCCAAGAGCGACGGGCCGACCGCCCTGGCCGCGCTGGAGAAGGTCAGGAACACCGTCGGCTACACCGACGTGCAGTTCGACCAGCACATCGGCAAGGTGTCGCTGGTGGGCGCCGGCATGCGCTCGCACCCGGGCGTCTCGGCCAAGTTCTTCGGCGCGCTCGCCGACGCCGGCGTGAACCTGGAGCTGATCAGCACCTCGGAGATCCGCATCTCCGTGGTCTGCCGCGACACCGAAGTCGACATCGCCGTCCGCGCGGTGCACGACGCCTTCGACCTCGGCTCCGACGTCGAGGCCGTCGTCTACGGAGGGACCGGACGATGAGCATGCGCCCGCTGAACGTCGGCATCGTCGGCGCCACCGGCCAGGTCGGGGCCGCGATGCGCTCGATCCTCGCCGAGCGCGACCTCCCGATCGCCTCGATCCGCTTCTTCGCCTCAGCCCGCTCGGCCGGCACCACGCTGCCGTGGGGCGACGGCGAGATCACCGTCGAGGACGCCGCCACCGCCGACCCCAGCGGGCTGGACGTGGCGCTCTTCTCCGCCGGCGCCACCACCTCGCGCGCGCAGGCGCCCCGGTACGCCGAGGCCGGCGTCATCGTGATCGACAACAGCTCCGCGTTCCGCCGCGACCCGGAGATCCCGCTGGTGTGCAGCGAGGTGAACCCGGGCGACATCGCCAAGGCATCGGGCCGGATCATCGCCAACCCGAACTGCACCACGATGGCCGCGATGCCGGTGCTCAAGCCGCTGCACGACGAGGCCGGGCTGGTCCGCATCGTCGCCAGCACCTACCAGGCCGTGTCGGGCTCGGGCATCGCCGGCGTCCAGGAGCTGCACTCGCAGGCGAAGGCCGTCGTCGACAAGGCCGACGAGCTCGCCTACGACGGGTCCGCCGTCGAGTTCCCCGCCCCGGCGAAGTACGTCGCGCCGATCGCCTTCAACGTGCTGCCGATGGCGGGTTCCGTCGTCGACGACGGCTCGTTCGAGACCGACGAGGAGCAGAAGCTCCGCAACGAGAGCCGCAAGATCCTGGGCATCCCCGACCTCCGGGTCTCGGGCACCTGCGTGCGGGTGCCGGTCTTCACCGGGCACTCGCTGTCGCTGAACGTCGAGTTCGACCGGCCGATCTCCGTCGAGCGCGCCACCGAGCTGCTGTCGTCGGCGCCCGGGGTCCAGCTGGTCGACGTGCCGACCCCGCTGCAGGCGGCCGGCAAGGACCCGAGCTACGTGGGCCGCATCCGCCAGGACGGCGAGAACGGCCTCGTGCTGTTCGTGAGCAACGACAACCTGCGCAAGGGTGCCGCGCTCAACACCGTCCAGATCGCGGAGCTCATCGCCGCCCAGGGGTGACCCGGCGGGGCATCATCACGCGGTGACGACCCACGAGCCGGAGCCCGACGAGCTGCCCGACGTCCCGCAGCCCGGCTGGCCCGGGCCCGACCGCTACACCCTGCTCGCCATGGTGGAGCTCGACGAGGCCCTGGACGCCGACGTGCGGGTGGACGCCGCCCACGCCGTCGTCAGCGACGGGGTCGTCCGGGCGTTCGGTCCGCGGTGGAACGAGTGGCTCGCCCAGGCGCTGGCGGCCGAGGGCGTGGACCCCGGGGACCTCGCCGCCCTGCTGCGCGACGACGAGCTCGCCGAGCGCGTGGTGCGGCGCATGCGGGACCGGATGCGTGCGGACGACGACGCGCCGGACCTGCCGGACGAGGAGTTCGGCTGGTACGCCTACGCACCCGGCGACCCGGCCGGCTCCCGGGAGGCGTTCCGCCGCGCGGTCAGGCGGCGGGCGCAGACCGCCCGGCACGCGCTGCTGGCGCCCCGCCGGCCGCGGGTGGCCGGCCGGCGGGACGAGCGCTGACCTCGACCGCTCACCCGAGCCGAGGGGGCTACGGCTGCACGTGGCGCAGGGCGAAGGAGAGCGCGACCTCGACCTGGCGGATGGTCTCCTCGATCACCAGCGAGCCGTGGCCGGCGTCGAACCGGTACACCTCGTGCGGCTTCTCCAGCCGCTCGAGCTCGCCCAGGTAGTTGTCGATCTGCCGGATGGGGCAGCGCGGGTCGTTCGCGCCCGCGACCACCAGCACCGGCGCGGCGACGGCGTCGACGTAGGTGATGGGGGAGGAGCGCACGTAGACGTCGCGCTTCTGCTCCGGTGAGCCGCCGAACAGCGCGCGGTCGTAGGCCCGCAGGCCCTCCATCTCGTCCTCGTAGGCGGCCAGGTAGTCCGCCACCGGCACCTCGGCGATGCCGGCCGCCCAGCGCTCGGGCTGCGTGCCGAGGCCGAGGAGCGTGAGGAAGCCGCCCCAGGAGCCACCGGTCAGGATCGCCCGCCGCGGGTCCACGACCCCCTCGGCGACCAGCGCGTCGTACACCGCGCCGATGTCCTCCAGCTCGGTGAGCCCCGGCCGGCCGGTCAGCGCGTCGCGCCAGGTCGAGCCGTAGCCGGTGGAGCCGCGGTAGTTCACGTGCACGACGGCGTAGCCCGCGTCGACGTAGGCGGCGCGACGGGCGCGGTAGGAGTCGTCGTCGGCAGCCTCCGGACCGCCGTGGACCAGGAAGGCGGTGGCGTGCGGCCCGTCGCCGGCCGGGCGCACCAGCAGCGCGTGCACGTCCCCGCCCGGGCCGGGCACCCAGCGGTCCTCGACCGGGTAGGCCGGAGGCGGCTCCTCGTCGGACGCCGAGAGCACCACCGGGCCGTCGGCGCGGCGGATCACCGGGGGCAGCTCGGAGTTCGACCAGGCCAGCTCGACGGTGCCGTCGGGGCGGGCGGTGGCGCCGCGGACCACACCCGGCGGGGTGTCCAGCTTCTCCAGCGTGCCGGTGGCCAGGTCGTAGCGGTAGACCTCGCTGCGCGCGGCGTGGTCGTGGCCCACCAGCAGCGCGGAGCCGTCGGGGTACCAGCCGGCGGTCACGTCACCGGGCAGGTCGAGCACGAGCTCGGTCTCGGTGCCGGCCTCGACGTCCCAGATCAGGAGCTCCTCGCGGCCGCGGCGCTCGTGCCCGACCAGCAGGCGCCGGTCGCCGGGCAGCGGCGCGAACTCCAGCGCGTGCAGGCCCAGGCCCTCGCCGTCCCACTTCTCGGCCACCACCGAGTCGTCGGCGGTGCGGAGCACGCGGAGGGCCGGGTAGCGCGGGTCGCCGTTCTCCGAGTGCGAGAGGACGAGCAGCTCGTCGTCGTGGGTCAGGGCGTCGACCGACGCCGGGTCGGCGTGCCGGTAGACGACCCGCGGCGTCCCGCCGTGCGGCGCCAGCCAGAGCTCGCTGCCGTCGTCGGTGCTGCGGCCGATGGCGACCAGCGAGCGGCCGACCTCCAGGCCCGCCGGGTAGGCGGCCCCGACCTCGGCGACGGCCACCGTGTCCTCGCCGCCGGCGAACGGCTGGGTCATCCAGACGCCGAACTCGTCGCCGTCGGTGTCGGCGAACCACCAGATCGTCTCGCCGTCGGGGCTCAGCGTGCCGATGAGCGTGCCGTTGGGCCGGTCGGTGGCCTGCCGGTGGGTGTCGGTCTCCCGGTCCCAGGCATACTGCTCGACGACGCCGCTGACGTCGGAGGAGTACAGGTTGCGGTGCGGCGCGTCCTCGGCCCAGTCCGGGAGCGAGACCCGCGGTGCCCGGAACCGGGCCTGCCAGCGGGCGGTGACCTCGGGGGACAGGGCAGGGACGGTGCTGGGCTCGACGCTCACCGCTCCATCTTGCCTCGCGGGCCGGCCAGAGCCCTCCAGAACGGCGTGCGCGGCCATGCGTCCGCCGTCATTTGACGCACGAACAGGCCTTGACGGCGCTTTGTGTGATCCGGACCATACGTACACCGGACTTCTGTCCGCTTGACGGACACCCCACTCGATCGACCACGTCAGGAGCGGCCATGTCAGTACCCACCACGAGCGCACCCGAGCCGGTGCGCGTCGACCAGGACGCGCGGAAGGGCGCCGCGGCCGTGGCGATCGGCTTCGCCGTGCTCTGCCTCTCCTACATGCTCAACGCGATGGACCGGCAGGTCTTCTACCCGCTCCTGCCGCAGATCCGCGAGGAGTACGGGTTCTCGCTCGACCAGTCGGGTCTCCTGGCCACCGGGTTCACGCTCGGCATCGCGCTGACCGGGCTCCCGGCCGGGTACCTGCTCGACCGGCTCTCCCGCAAGATGATCATCGTCGTCAGCGTCGTCGTGTACTCGCTCGGCACGCTGGCGATCCCGCTCTCCGCGGGCTTCGGCGACATGGCGGTCTACCGGCTGGTCTCCGGCGTCGGCGAGGGCGTGCAGGCCACCGCGATCTACGCCGTGATCGGCGCCTACTTCTTCCACAAGCGCGCACTGGCCGCGGGCTTCATCGGCGTCGCGTTCGGTCTCGGTGTCTTCCTCGGCCCGATCATCGGGCAGGCCTTCGCCGAGTCGGCCGACTCGTGGCGGGCGCCGTTCGTCGTCTTCGGCGTCGCCGGGCTGGTCATGGCCGTCATCCTGTTCGTCACCGTGCCCCGCTGGATGAGCGAGGCGGTCGCCGGACGCTCCGGGACGGCCGACACGGCGTCCTACGAGCACATCCCCGCCAGCCCCTGGAACCGCGGCACCCTCGGCATCGGGATCGCCTCGGCCATCTCCGGGCTGGTCTTCTACGGGTTCCTCGGGCTCTACCCGACGTTCCTGCGCGAGGAGCTGGCCTTCGAGCCGGCCCAGATCGCGCTGGCCGCCTCGCTCGTGGGCTTCGGTGCGATGACCGCCCTCCCGGTGGGCTACCTGGCCGACCGCTACGACCAGCGGCTGCTGCTGGCGGTGGGCTTCGTCGGCTCGTCGCTGACCGCGCTGGCGGCCTACCGGTTCGCCGACGGTGTGACGGCGCAGTACCTGCTTGCCTTCCTGATGGGCGCCTTCGCCAGCGGCGTGCTGTTCACCAACTGCACGACGGCGATGCAGCGCGCGGTCCGTCCCGAGCAGGTCGGGCGGGGCGCGGGCCTCTTCATGCTCACGTACTACGTGGCGGCGGCCTTCTCCGGGCTGCTGTTCGCCCGGCTGGTCGGGAGCATGGGCTGGGACGGCGCGGGCCTGGTCCAGCTGACGCTGCTGCCGCTCGTCGGCATCGCGGCCCTGGCGCTGGTCGACCCGCGGCGGATGAACGTGCCGCCCAAGGTCGCCCGCGCCTGACGCGGCACCCCGGCGGTGACCGGCCCTCGCCGAGGGCCGGTCACCGCCCTCCCGCGCCCGCGCCGGACACCGCGGCGGAGGTGCGGTCCTGGCGCTCGTCCACCCGGCGGCGCTCGGCGGCGGCGTCGCGGACGTCGCCGATCAGCTGCTCCAGCACGTCCTCGAGCGCCACCACCCCGCCGGCCCCGCCCTCCACCAGGCCCAGGTGCGCCCCGGCCTTGCGCATGGCGGCCAGCACCTCCGGCAGGGCCTCGTCGGCACGCAGCTCGACGAAGGGCAGCACGTCCCGGTCGGGGACCGGTGAGTCGCGGCGGTCGGCCGGCACGTCGAGCACGTCCTTCACGTGCACGAAGCCCACCAGCGCGCCGTCCTCCGCGCGCACCGGGTACCGGCTGAAGCCGAACTCGGCCACCGTGGCCTCGAGCTCCCGCGGCGTGATGCTGCGGGGCACGGTGACCAGCTTGTCCACCGGCAGCAGCACCGACGACAGGTCGGTCTGCTCGAAGGAGAGCGCCCCGGCGGCCAGCTCGCCCATCTCCGTCCCGAGGATCCCCTCGCGCTGGGACTGCGTGACCATCGAGCGGATCTCGGTCTCGTCGAAGCTGGCCGCGACCTCGTCGGTCGGCTGCACCCCGAACAGCCGCACGAAGCCGTTCGCGATGGTGTTGAAGAACCAGATGAACGGCTTGAGCAGGCGCACCATCACCGCCAGCGGGGGGCCGAGGACCAACGCCGCCCGGTCGGGACCGGCGAGCGTGATGTTCTTGGGCACCATCTCGCCGAGCACCATGTGCAGCACGGTGACCAGCGAGAGCGCGATCGCCAGCGAGATCGGGTGCAGCAGCGCGTCGGGCACGTGCGCAGCGTGCAGCGGGACCTCGATCAGGTGGGCCACGGCGGGCTCGCCGACGGCGCCCAGACCCAGCGAGCACAGCGTGATGCCCAGCTGGGCGCCGGCCATCATCTGCGAGACGTTCCGCATCGCGGCGAGCGTCTTGACCGCCCGCGGCGACCCGTCCGCGGCCCGCGCCTCGATCTGGGCGGCGCGGGCGGAGACCAGGGCGAACTCCGCGGCCACGAAGAAGGCGTTGCCCAGCAGCAGGACGACCAGGATCAGCAGGCTCACGACGTTCATGCCGCCACCTCCTCGCGGGTGGCAGGGGCGTCGGCGGCGTCGTCGTCCGGCGGATCGGGCACCCGGCGGGCCACGACGCGGGCGACCCGGCGTCCCTGCACCGTCTCGACGGTGAGCTCGACGCCGTCGACGGGGACGACGTCCCCTTCCTGCGGCAGCCGCTGGAGCCGGTCGGTGAGGAAGCCGGCCAGCGTCTCGTACCGGCCCTCGGGAACGGCGATGCCCGTTCGTTCCTGCACCTCGTCGGGGCGCAGCAGCCCGGAGAGCACCCAGGTGTCGGCGTCCACCCGCCGCAGCGCGCGCAGCGGCCGGTCGGTCTCGTCCGCGATCTCCCCGACGAGCTCCTCCACGATGTCCTCCAGGGTGACCACGCCGTGGGTGGCGCCCCACTCGTCGACCACCAGGGCCAGCTGGAGGCCCTGGTCCCGCAGCAGGTCCAGCAGCCGCTCCAGCTGCATCGACGACGGGACGGCGAGCACCGGCGCGGCCAGCTCGCCGGCGGTGCGCACGCCCCGCTCGGCCTCCGGGACGGCGACCGCGTGCTTCACGTGCACGACGCCGGTGACCTCGTCCAGGTCGGAGCCGTAGACCGGGAAGCGGGAGTTGCCCGACTCCACCGCGGCGGCGATGACGTCGGCCGCGGTGGCGCTGGCCCGCAGCGTCCACAGCTGCGTGCGCGGCGTCATCACGTCGGTGGCGAACTTGGCGCCGAGCTTGAGCGAGCGCTGCAGCAGGCGGGCGGCCACGGGGGAGAGGTCGCCCTCCTCCGCCGAGCGGCGGGCGACGGCGGCGAGCTCGTCGGCGTCGCGTGCGGTGTCCAGCTCCTCGCGCGGCTCGAAGCCCAGCCGCCGGACGATCGCGTTGGCCAGCCGCTGCAGCGACCCCACCACCGGCCGGGTGACCCGGGTGAACGCCCGCATCCCGGGCGCGATGACGCCGGCGACGGCCAGCGGGTTGGCGATCGCCAGGTTCTTGGGCCCCAGCTCGCCCAGCAGCATCTGCAGGGTGGTCGCCAGCGCGATGGCCAGCCCGTAGGAGACCGCGGTGACCGACCCGCCGGTGAGACCCGCCGACTCCAGCGGTCCGCGCAGCAGCTGGCCGATGGCCGGCTCGGCGAGGTAGCCCACGACCAGGGTGGTGATCGTGATGCCGAACTGCGCGGCGGACAGCTGGGTGGACAGCGACGACAGCGCGCGGACGACGCTGCGGCCCCGGCGGTCACCGGAGGCGGCGGCCTGCTCGGCCCGCCCCCGGTCCACGGTCGTGAGGGAGAACTCCGCCGCGACGAAGAACCCGGTGAACACCGTCAGGAGGACGGCGGCGAGGAGGAGCAGCCATTCGGTCATCGCGGCAGACGGTGCCCCTGCCGCGACCTGTCCAACCCCGGGAACGACTCAGGGGCCGCCTTCCGGCGGCCCCTGAGTGCGAGGGTCGGGGTGACAGGATTTGAACCTGCGGCCTCGTCGTCCCGAACGACGCGCGCTACCAAGCTGCGCCACACCCCGAGGTGCCCGACGAGTCTAGCGCTCCTCCCACCGCCGCCCGGCGGCGGGTCAGGACGGTCGCGGCGTCAGCGTGAGCAGCGTCGCCTCGGGCGGGCAGGCGAAGCGCACCGGGGCATAGGGGCTGGTGCCGAGGCCGGCCGAGATGTGCAGCCAGGTGCCGGCCGGACGGGCCGGGGTCGGCGCGCTCCACCGGTGCAGCCAGCGGACCCGGGCGCGGTCGATGCCGCAGTTGGTCACGAGCGCGCCGTAGAACGGGATGCGCAGCTGGCCGCCGTGCGTGTGCCCGCAGAGCAGCAGGTCGTAGCCGTCGGCGGCGAACCGGTCGAGCACCCGGGGCTCCGGCGAGTGCGCCAGCCCCAGCCGGAGGTCCGCCGCCGGATCGGCCGGCCCCGCGACCACGTCGTAGCGGTCCCGCTTCAGGTGCGAGTCGTCCACACCGGCGAGCACGATCCGCCGTCCGCCGACGGTCAGCTCCCCGGCGGCGTTGGTGAGGTCGAGCCAGCCGCGCGCCGCCATCCCGTCGCGCAGGTCGCGCCACGGCAGCTCGTCGCCGTGCACCCGCTTGTGCTCGGTGCGGAAGTACTTCAGGGGGTTCTTCGGCCGCGGGGCGTAGTAGTCGTTGCTGGCCAGCACGAAGGCCCCGGGCAGGTCCATGAGCGGGTCCAGCGCGCGCAGCGTCCCCGGGACGGCGTCGTGGCCGGCCAGGTTGTCGCCGGTGTTGATCACCAGGTCCGGCTCGAGCCCGGCGAGGCCGGCGACCCACTCCTGCTTGCTGCGCTGCCCGGCGGTCATGTGCAGGTCGGAGATCTGGAGGATCCGCAGCGGTGCGGAGCCCGGGGCGAGCACCGGGACGTCGAACCGGCGCAGCGTCCAGCGGGTGCGCTCGTACAGGCTCGCGTAGGCGGTCACGGCCGCGCCGGAGGCGACGGCGGCGGTGGGGACGGCGGTGTACCAGCGCACGCGGGAGAGCCTACGGGCGCGGGGCGCGGCGGCGGCGTGCAAGGCTGGAGCACGTGTCCGACCTGAAGGTGAAGCTGCGCGCCGACCTGACCACCGCCATGAAGGCCCGTGACGAGCTGCGCACCGCCACGCTGCGCATGGTGCTCGCCGCGGTCAGCGCCGAGGAGGTGGCGGGCAAGGAGGCCCGCGAGCTCAGCGACGACGAGGTGCAGGCGGTGCTCCGCCGGGAGGCGAAGAAGCGCCGCGAGGCCGCCGAGGCGTTCGGCTCCGCGGGCCGGGCCGAGCAGGCCGCCCGCGAGCAGGCGGAGGGGGAGGTCCTCGCGGCCTACCTCCCGGCCCAGCTCGAGGACGCCGACCTGGCCGCGATCGTGGCCGACGTCATCACCCGCACCGGCGCCTCCGGCATGAAGGACATGGGCAAGGTCATGGGCGCGGCCAACGGGGCCGTCGCCGGCCGGGCCGAGGGCTCACGGGTGGCGGCGGAGGTGCGCCGCCAGCTGGGCTGAGCCCGCTCGCCGCCGGCGGACGGCCCCGGCTCCCGGGACGGGCCGTCAGCCCCCGGGCGCGGGCGTCGGGGGCGGCGCGGGTGCCGGCTCAGGCGCGGGCACCGGCTCCGGCGCGGGGACCGGTTCCGGCGCGGGTGCCGGCTCCGGCGCGGTGCCCGTGTCCGGGGCGGGCCTCGGCTCCGGTTGCGGGGCCGGACGCGGGGCGGGTCGGCCGCCGTTCAGCAGCCCCGGGTCGGCGGGCGGGAACGCGGACGTCTGCTTGTCGGCCAGGAAGGGCGCCATGGCGTTCCGCCAGATCGTGGCCGGGATGTTGCCGCCGAAGCCCCGGACCGTCTCCTTCTCCTTCGGGTTGAACACCATCACGCTGGCCGCGTACTCGGGCATGAACCCGACGAAGGCGACCGACTGGTTCTCCTGGGCGGTGCCGGTCTTGCCGGCGATCTGGTGGCCCGCGATCGCCGCGCGGGTACCGGTTCCGGCCGGCGTGGAGATGTCACCCACCAGGATCTGGCTCAGCGTGTTCGCGATGTCCGGGGACACGGCCTCCGGGGTGCAGTTGTCACCCGGGCTCACCGGCTGACCGTCCGGACCCGGGAGCGGCTGACCCGTGCGGTCGAGCACCTGCACCACCGGCAGGGGGGTGCAACGGGTGCCCTCGGCGCCGAGCGTGGCGTAGGCGTTGGCCAGGTCCAGCGGGCTGGTGGCCTCCGAGCCGAGGGTGAACGAGCCGAAGTTCCCCTCGACGATCTCGTCCGCCGACTTCTGGGTGGGGCGGTCGAACCTCATGCCGAGCCGTTCGGCCATCCGCACGGGTCCCTCCACGCTCCCGAGCCGGTCCTCCAGGGCGACGAAGTACGTGTTCGAGGAGCGGACCAGCGCGCCGACCATGTCGAGCGTGTCGGGGTAGTCGCCGACGTTCTCCACGCAGTACATGCCGCGCTCGTTGGTGCCGTTGCGGTCGGAGGCGCCGCAGGACGGGCCCCGGAACACCCGGGACGTGTAGCGGTCGCCCGGCGTGGTGATCGTGGTCCCGGCGCCGATGCCCGCCTCGAGCGCCGCGGCCGCGGTGAACGTCTTGTAGGTGGATCCGGCGCCCTTGCTCGCCGCGTCGTTGAGCACGACGGACTCGCACTCCGGGCCGTCGCAGCCGTAGCGGCGGTTCACGCTCATCGCCAGCACGTGGCCGGTGCCCGGCTCGATCGCGGTGAACATGCCGGCGAGGCTGTCCCCGAGCGGCAACGAGTCGAGCACCGCCTGGTCGCCGGTCAGCTGGAGCTGGGGGTTCAGCGTCGTCTGGATGGTCAGGCCACCGTTGTCGATGTCGTACTGCGACACCTTCAGCGTCCCGGTGACGTACTGCATCGCGTAGGCGCAGAAGAAGCCGCCCAGGGCGGCGTCGATGCAGCCGTTGGCCGGCGCCAGGCCCGGAGCGACCTGGACCGGCTGGGCGGAGATCTCGGTGAACTCCTGCTCGCTGATGTGGCCGAGGTCGAACATCCGCTGCAGGACCTGGTTGCGCCGGATCTGCGCGTTCTCCGGGTTGTTGATCGGCTCGTCGTAGAACGGGCTCTGCACCAGTCCGGCCAGCATGGCGGCCTGCGGCAGCGTCAGGTCCGCCGCGTTCACGCTGAAGTACCGCTGCGCCGCGGCCTGGATCCCGTAGGCGCCCTGGCCGAAGTACACGAGGTTCAGGTAGCGGGTGAGGATCTCGTCCTTGTCGTAGGTCTCCTCGAGCGCCATCGCCAGGCGGGCCTCGCGCAGCTTGCGCGCCACGCCCTCGACGCCCTCCTGCTCGACCGCCGCGTCGCGCTCGGCCTGGGTGTCGGCGGTCTCGAGCAGGGTCTGCTTCACCAGCTGCTGGGTGATCGTCGAGCCGCCCTCGCGCACGCTGCCCGCCGCCAGGTTCGTCACCAGCGCGCGCATCGTGCCCTGGACGTCGAGGCCGTTGTGGTCGTAGAAGCGGGAGTCCTCGATGTCGACCAGCGCCTGCTTCATGACGTCGGCGATCTGCTCCGAGGTGACCGGGGTGCGGTTCTGCTCGTAGAAGTTCGTGATCAGCGAACCGTCGGCCGCGAGCACGCGGGTGGGGCCGGTCGGCGCCTGGTCGGTGAGGGCGACGGGCAGCTCGTCGAGCAGCGACGCGGAGTTGCGGGCGATGACGCCCGTCCCCCCGACCCAGGGCAGCAGGAGGCCCGCCAGGAGCACGCCTGCGACGACGATCGTCATGGCGAGCTTGGCGAGCACACGGGTCCGGACGCGCGCGTTCTCCGACATCGCGGCCAGGGTATTACGCGCGCGCCCGTCGCCGGTGCGGTCAGCCGCGGCGCGCGGGGAGGATCCGCGTCCGGGGGGTCCCCGTCGGCGTGTCGTCGTCCGCACCGGTCAGCGCCTCGGCCATCACGCGGAGCCCGTCCAGGTCGTGGACGTCGCCCGCGGCCGCCGGCACGGTGCGCACGGCGACCTCCGGGTGGGCGCTGGTGAAGCGGTCGGCGAGGTGCTGCTCGCGGGCGGCCACCTGCATCCGGCCGGCGTGCACGCGCAGCGCCGCGGCGGTGAGCTCGGCGGCCTCCCCGCCGGTCTCGGCGACCGCCTCGGCGGCGCCCTCGGCCCGGGTCGCCGACAGCGCCGTCGTCGCCGGCGGGTGCGTGCGGTTGACCACGAGACCGGCCAGGGGCATGCCCTCGGCGGAGAGCCGGTCGACGAAGTAGGAGGCCTCCCGCAGCGCGTCGGGCTCGGGCGCGGCCACCACGAGGAACCAGGTGCCGGGGCGGCGCAGCAGCTCGTAGGTCGCCGTCGCGCGCTCGCGGAACCCGCCGAACATCGTGTCCAGGGCGGCCACGAACGCGGAGATGTCGCGCAGCAGCTGGCCGCCGAGGATCTTGCTGACGATCCGGCTGAAGAGCAGGAAGCCGGCGCTGGCGAACTTGAAGCCGGCCCGGCTCGGGGCCATCAGCAGCCGGATCATCGTGCCGTCGAGGAAGCGGCCCATCCGGTTGGGGGCGTCCAGGAAGTCCAGCGCGGACCGCGACGGCGGGGTGTCCACGATGATCAGGTCCCACTGGTCGCTGGCCCGCAGCTGGCCCAGCTTCTCCATCGCCATGTACTCCTGCGTGCCGGAGAAGGACGACGACAGCGCCTGGTAGAAGGGGTTCTCCAGGATCTGCTCCGCCCGCTCGGGCGTGGAGTGCGCGGACACGACGTCGTCGAACGTCCGCTTCATGTCCAGCATCATCGCGTGCAGCTCGCCCGGTGCCCCGGGGACGTCGACCCGCCGCGGCTCGTTGTCCAGCTCCTCCAGCCCGAGCGACTGGGCCAGCCGCCGGGCGGGGTCGATGGTGAGGACGACGACGGTGCGGCCGGCCTCCGCGGCGGCCAGGGCGAGGGCAGCGGAGCTGGTCGTCTTGCCCACGCCGCCGGCGCCGCAGCACACGACGATGCGGGTCGCGGGATCGGTGATGAGCTGCTGGAGGTCCATGGCCGGCGCCTGGCGCGGCGGCCGCGCCCCGTTCGGCGAGGTCTGAGCGGCCATCAGCGGGCCACGTCCCCGGTCGCTCCCGCGGGGCGCTCCGCTCCTCGCTCGTCCCTCGCTGCGATGCTCACGCCCCTGTCCGCTCCCACCGCCGGGGCGAGGTGGTCCTCGAGCCGGCCGGCCAGCTCGAACAGGCAGCCGACGTCGACGGCTCCGGGGAGCAGCGGCAGCTCCAGCGTCGGGCGGCCCAGCGCCTCCACCTCGGCCCGCAGCGCGTCCTGCGAGGCCCACCGCCGGGCGTGCTCGACCACCTCGGCGGCCAGCGCGTCGGCGATCTGCTCGGCGCCGGACAGGTGGGCGGCGGTCAGCGCGGGCGCGAGGTCCGCGCCGGTCAGCTCGCCGGCCGCGGCCCGGGACAGCGCGGCGGGGGGCAGCACCGGCTCGGCGGCCATGTTCACGACCACGGAGCCCACCGGCATCCCGGCCGCGGTCAGCTCGGCGATCGCGTCGGCGGTCTCCTGCACGGGCATGTCCTCGAGCAGCGTCACCAGGTGGACCGCGGTCTGCGGCGAGCGGAGGACGGCCATCACGCCGTCGCTCTGGGTCTTGATGGGCCCGGACCGGGCCAGCTGCGACATCTCGCCGGTGACGCCGAGGAACCGGGTGATCCGGCCGGTCGGCGGGGCGTCGACGACGACGGCGTCGTAGACCTGGCGGCCGTCGTGCCGGCGGGTGACCGCCTCCTTGATCTTCCCCGTGATCAGCACGTCGCGGAGGCCCGGCGCGATGGCGGTGGCGAAGTCGATGGCGCCCATCTTGCGCAGCGCCCGCCCGGCCCGGCGCAGGTTGTAGAACATGTCGAGGTAGTCCAGGAGCGCCTCCTCGACGTCGATCGCCAGCGCCTTGACCTCGCCGCCGCCGCGGGCCACGGCCACGCGCCGCTCCTCGTAGGGCAGCGGCGGGGTTTCGAAGAGCTGGGCGATGCCCTGCCGCCCCTCGGTCTCGACCAGGAGCACCGAGCGGCCGTCGGCGGCCAGCGCCAGCGCGAGGGCGGCCGCGACGGTGGTCTTGCCCGTCCCGCCCTTGCCGGTGACCACGTGCAGGCGCGGGGAGGAGGGATCGGGGCTCACCCGCACCAGCGTAGGAGCTGGTGAGCGGGTCGGCCCGCCCGCAGCGGGCGGCGTGACCGTGATCGCAGCCGACCGCTGCAGTAGCGTCGCGCCCATGAGCGACACGGCACGCCAGAAGTGGGAGTACGCGACCATCCCGCTGCTCATCCACAACACCAAGGCCATCCTCGACTCCTGGGGTGTCGACGGGTGGGAACTCGTGACCGTGCTCCCGGGGCCGAACGGCGACCAGCTGGTGGCCTACCTCAAGCGCCCGGCATGACCACCCCCGCCGCTCCGGCGCAGAGCTGGCACGCGCGGCTGGCCGAGCTCGGCATCCGGCTGCCCGCCGTCGCCTCGCCGGTCGCCGCCTACGTCCCGGCCGTGCGCGCCGGCTCGCTGGTCTTCACCTCGGGCCAGCTGCCGTTCGTCGACGGCGGGCTGCGCCGCACCGGCAAGGTCGGCGGCTCGGTCGACGTCGAGGCCGCCGCGGCCGACGCCAAGCTGTGCGCGCTGAACGCGCTCGCCGCGATCGACGAGCTGGTGGGTCTGGACTCGGTCGCCCGCGTCGTCCGGGTGGTGGGTTACGTGGCCAGCGCCGAGGGCTTCACCGGTCAGCCGCGGGTCGTCAACGGCGCCAGCGAGCTGCTCGGCCGGATCTTCGGCGAGGCGGGTCAGCACGCCCGCAGCGCCGTCGGCGTGGCCGAGCTGCCGCTCGGCGCTCCCGTCGAGGTCGAGCTCACCGTCGAACTCCGGTGAGCGGAGCCGCGGGCGGCGCACCGGCCGAGCCGAAGCAGGCCGCCACCGTGCTGCTGCTCCGCGACTCCGCCCACGGGCTCGAGGTCTACCTGCTGCGGCGCACCAAGGGGATGCCGTTCGCCGGAGGGATGACCGCCTACCCGGGCGGGGGCGTCGACCCGCGGGACGGCGACACCGAGATCGGCTGGTCCGGTCCGTCCCCGGCGGACTGGGCGGCGGCCTTCGGCTGCGACGAGCGGACCGCCCGGCAACTGGTCTGCGCCGCCGTCCGGGAGACCTTCGAGGAGGCCGGCGTCCTGCTCGCCGGGCTGCCCGACGGCTCGGTCGTGCCCGACGTCTCCGGGGACGACTGGGAGGCGCAGCGGCAGGCGCTCCTGTCGCGGGAGCTGTCGCTGGCCGAGCTGCTGGCCGGCCGCGGCCTGGTGCTCCGCTCGGACCTGCTGCGCCCGTTCGCGCACTGGATCACCCCGCCGGTCGAGCCGCGCCGCTACGACACCAAGTTCTTCGCGGCGGCGCTGCCGGTCGGCCAGGAGGCGCGCGACGTCTCCGGCGAGGCGGACGAGGCGTCCTGGCTGACACCGGAGGACGCGCTGGCCGAGATGCACGCGGGCAGCCGGCCGATGCTGCCGCCGACCTCGCACACCCTGGACCAGCTGCGGGCCTTCGCGGACGTCGCGGGGGCGGTCGCGGGATCGCCCCCGGCGCCGCTGGAGCCGATCAGCCCCACGTTCGAGGAGACCCCCGAGGGCAAGTGGGCGGTGCTCCCCGACGGCACCCGCGTCAGGCTCGTGGTCCCGCTCCCCTCCTGATGCGGTGAACGCGAGAGGCCCAGGACCATCCCGGTCCTGGGCCTCTCGCGTTCAACGGACGGGCGTCACCGCGCGCGGCGGCGCAGGCGCTCCTCGTCGAGGACGACGACCGACTTGCCCTGCAGCTGGATCCAGCCGCGGTGCACGAAGTCGGCGAGCGCCTTGTTCACCGTCTCGCGGGAGGCGCCGACCAGCTGGGCCAGCTCCTCCTGCGTGAGGTCGTGCTTCACGCGCAGGCCGTCGCTGTCGCGGCTGCCGAAGCGGTCGGCCATCTGCAGCAGCGCCTTGGCCACGCGGCCGGGCACGTCGGTGAAGATCAGGTCGGCGACCGAGTCGTTGGTGCGCCGCAGGCGGCGGGCCAGCACGCGGAGCAGCTGCTCGCCGATCTCCGGGTGCGCCTCGATCCACGGCAGCAGGACGCTCTGCGGCATCCGCGCCAGCTTCACGTCGGTGACGGCGGTCGCCGTCGCGGTGCGCGGGCCCGGGTCGAAGACGGACAGCTCGCCGAACTGGTCGGAGGGGCCCATGACCGCGAGCACGTTCTCCCGGCCGTCGGGCGACCGACGGGAGAGCTTGATCTTGCCGGTCATGACGATGTAGAGGCTGTCGCCGGGCTCGCCCTCGTTGAAGACCACCCGGCCCCGGGGCAGGGTCAGCGTCTCGAGACGGCTGATGACGGGGTCCACCGCGTCCTCGGAGAGCCCCTGGAAGAGCCCCGACTGGGCCAGCACCTCGTCCACTGCACGTCCTCTCACACTGTCTGCGGACACAGGGATGCCCGTGTCAGCAGCGAGTCTAGGCGGCTGTGCACTCCGTCACCCGTTCGGTGCCCGTCCGGATACCCCGATGGGGCGAGAGACCGCCGACACACCGTTTCGCCGTCAGACGAGCGGCGGGTTCGTGCTGCCGCGGTTCCGCCGGCGGCGGCGCCGCCAGCGGAAGAGCGCGCGGCGGATGCCGGAGGTGGCCAGCGTGTCGACCTCACCCGGGGTCGCCGTGTTGAGGAACTCGTCGACCTCGCGCGGACCGGCCGGCCGGCGGAGGGGCTCCTCGACGCGTTCCATGACCAGCAGGAAGGCGATGAGCAGCGGCGGGAAGAGGATCACGCTGAGGGCGACCATCCCGTCCTCCTCTGCGTCGACGTCGGTCCGGGGGGAAGCGGTCCGTCCTCGATGATGGCACGGCAGGAGAGCGTCGGCAGGGCCGCCTACGCTCGACCGCGTGTCCGCACCCGCGTCCTCCCCGGCCTACGCGCGCCCGGCCCGTGCCCGCCGCCCGACCCGCGCCGCCCTGACCGGGGCGTCGCCGTTCGACCCGGACGAGTCGCCGCTGGGCCGCACGCGGCGGGCGCGCCGGATGGCCCGCGAGCTCGCCGTCATCCATCCCGACGCGCACTGCGAGCTCGACTTCACCACCGCCTTCGAGCTGCTCGTCGCCACCGTCCTGTCCGCGCAGACGACGGACAAGACGGTGAACAAGGTGACGCCGGTCCTCTTCGCGCGCTACCCGGACGCGGTGGCGCTGGCCGCGGCCGACCGGGCCGACCTCGAGGAGATCCTCAAGCCCACCGGGTTCTTCCGGGCCAAGGCGAACTCGGCGCTGGGCCTGGCCCAGGCGCTCGTCGAGCGCTTCGACGGCGAGGTGCCCGGGCGCATGGCGGACCTGGTGACCCTGCCGGGCGTGGGCCGCAAGACCGCCAACGTCGTCCTGGGCAACGCGTTCGGCGTCCCCGGGCTGACCGTCGACACGCACTTCGGGCGGCTGGTCCGCCGGTTCGGCTGGACCGAGGAGGAGGACCCGGTCAAGGTCGAGGCCGAGATCGCGCAGCTGGTCCCGAAGAAGGAGTGGACCGACTTCAGCCACCGGGTGATCTTCCACGGGCGGCGGGTCTGCCACGCCAAGAAGGCGGCCTGCGGGGCCTGCGGTCTGGCGCAGTGGTGCCCGTCGTTCGGCATCGGCCCGGTCGACCCCGAGGTGGCGGGCAAGCTCGTGAAGACCCCGGCCGCGTCGGACACCGAGTGATGCGCCGCCTCGCCCTGGCCGCCACCGCACTGCTCGCCCTGGCCGCCTGCAGCTCCGAGGAGCCCGACGCCGGCGCGGCCCCGCCCGAGCCGGCCGCCGTGGAGACCGACCTGCCGCCCTGCCCGGACCAGGAGGGCGCCGCCGCGGCCGCCGGCACCATCGACCTCGCCTTCGACTGCCTCGGCGGCGGGACGCTCGACCTCGCGCTGGCGCCCGGGGTGCCGACGGTCCTCAACCTCTGGGCCAGCTGGTGCGGGCCCTGCCGCGAGGAGCTGCCGCTGTTCCAGCAGCTGTCCGAGAGCGCCGGTGAGCAGCTGCGCGTGCTCGGCGTCGACTCGCAGGACGGCCGGCCGCAGGGCGTCTCCTTCGCCGCCGACGCCGGCCTGACGTTCCCGAGCGCCTTCGACGGCGAGGGGGAGCTGGCCGCCGAGCTCGGCCTGCGCGGGCTGCCGCAGTCGGTGTTCCTCGCCGCCGACGGGTCGATCGCGCACATCGAGGCCGGTGAGATCAGCTCCTACGACGAGCTGCGCGGACTGGTGGCCGAGCACCTGGGAGTGCAGCTGTGACCGGCACGGACGGGCTGCCGGACTACCTCCGGCGGTTGGTGGACCGGGCCGATGCGCTCCCGCTGCGCCACCGGATGCCGCAGGCCACCGCCACCGCCCGCCGCTCCGCCGTCCTCATCCTGTTCGGCGAGGGTCCCGAGGGCCCCGACGTCCTCCTGATCGAGAAGTCCCCGCACCTGCGCAGCCACGCCGGGCAGCCGGCGTTCCCCGGCGGCGGCGTGGACCCCGGCGACGACTTCCCGGTCGGGACGGCGCTGCGCGAGGCGCAGGAGGAGGCCGGGGTCGACCCGGACAGCGTGCGGGTGCTGACCACCCTGCAGGAGCTCTTCCTCCCGCCGTCGAACCGGCTGGTCGTCCCGGTCGTCGGGTGGTGGGACGACGGCGACGAGGTCAGCGTGGGCGACCCGGCCGAGGTGGCGCGCGTGGCCCGCGTGCCGCTCGCCGAGCTCGCCGACCCGGCCAACCGGTACCGGCTGCGCCATCCGGTGGGCTACGTCGGACCGGCCTTCTGCGTCGCCGACATGGAGGTGTGGGGCTTCACCGCGGGCCTTCTCGACGCCATCCTCGAGGCGGCCGGCCTGGCCCGGCCCTGGGACCGCGACGACGTGCGGCCGCTCCCGGACTCGGCCATCCGGCCCTACACGCTGCCCGGCTCCGGCGACGACGACCCCGCGGGCGACGCCGCCGCGCCGACGGTCGCCGATCCCGCGCCGGACGGGCCTCCGACGCGTACGGTTCGGCCCCGATGACGGAAAGGACCTCCTCGCCCCCCGCCAAGAAGGCCGCGGTGATCGCCGCTGCGATGGTCGTGCTGGTGGGTTGTGAGGGCGAGGAACCGCCGCCACCGGCGTCGACGCCCGAGGGGCTGGGCGAGGTGACCATCGGTGCCGACGGCGTCCAGGAGGTCACCCTGCAGACCCAGGACGACTACCTGTTCACCCCGGCCACGTTCACCGTGGCGCCCGGGCCGGTCCGCCTCACCCTGGTCAACGTCGCCGAGCAGATGACGCACAACCTCGAGTTCACCGACGACGAGCTCCCGCAGCCCGTCGACGCCGGCATCCCCGTGCTGGCCCCCGGGGAGGAGAAGACCATCGAGTTCGAGGCGACCGCGCCGGGCGACTACCCCTTCACCTGCACGTTCCACCTCCAGCTGGGCCAGGTGGGCACGATGACGGTCAGCGGGTAGGCCGTGTCCCTCGTCGACCTCGTCCTGATCGCACTCGCACTGCTGTTCGCGCTCTCCGGCTTCCGGCAGGGGCTGCTCGTCTCGGCGACGTCGATCCTCGGCTTCCTGGGCGGCGCCGTCCTCGGCGCCCAGCTCTCGGGCCCGGTCGCCGACCGGATCGACGGATCGAGCGTCACGCGGGTGTTCGCCGCGCTCGTCGTCGTCCTCGCGGGCGCCCTGCTCGGCCAGATCCTCTTCGGCGCCATCGGGCGGGCGCTCCGCTCCCGGGTCACCTGGGAACCGGCCAAGATGGTCGACTCGGTGGCCGGCGCGGTGGTCTCCGCGGCCTCGGTGCTGCTGGTCGCCTGGATGGTCGCCTCGCCGCTGGCCAGCTCGCCGTTCCCGCAGGTCGCGAGCCAGGTGCGGCAGTCCGCGCTGGTGCAGGCCGTCGACGTCGCCGTCCCCGACGGGGTGCGCCAGGTCTACCAGAACCTCCGCGAGGCGATCGACCGGCGCGGGCTGCCCGACGTGCTCGACCCGCTCACCCCGACCGAGGCCCGCGAGGTCCCCGCGCCCGACCCGGCGCTGGAGGCCAGCCAGGTCGTCGAGTCGGTGAGGGGATCGGTCGTCCGGATCCGCGGTGTCGCGCCCTCCTGCTCGCGGCAGATCGACGGCTCCGGCTTCGTCTACGCCCCCGAACGCGTCATGACCAACGCGCACGTGCTGGCCGGCGTCACCGACCCCGTCGTCCTGGCCGAGGGCGAGGAGTACGACGCGGTGCCGGTCTACGTCGACGAAGAGGTCGACGTCGCCGTCCTGGCGGTGCCGGGCCTGCCGCAGGTGCCGCTGGCGTTCACGCCCGAGGCCGCCGACACCGGCGACGACGCGATCATCATGGGCTATCCCGGCGGCGGTCCCTTCTTCGTCGGACCGGCGCGCGTCCGCGACCGCGGCGAGATCAGCGGACCCGACTTCCGCAACACCCGGACCGTGGTGCGCGACGTCTACGCGCTGTTCGGCCAGGTGCGGGCCGGCAACTCCGGTGGTCCGCTCTTCGCCCCCGACGGCAGCGTGCTCGGCGTCGTCTTCGCCTCGGCGATCGACGACCCGCAGACCGGCTACGCGCTCACCGGCCCGCAGGTCGCCGAGGCCGCGACGCAGGGCAGCCAGGCCCGCGCCGAGGTCGACACCGGCCCCTGCGAGTAGAAGGACCCCTTCGCCCCCCGACCTTCGCTGCGCTCAGGCCGGGTCCCTGCGAAGGGGCCGTTCCATCGGGTCGCCTCAGGCGGCTCCGCTGCGCTCCGCCGCCCATTCGACGATGGCGCGGGTGACGAGGTCGGGGGCCTCTTCCTGGGGGAAGTGGCCGATGCCGGGGAGCTCGCGCCACTCGTAGGCGCCGGCGACGTAGCGGCCCGAGCCGCGGGCGGTCCCGGGCAGCACGCAGGTGTCCAGCGCACCGTGCAGCTGGAGGGTCGGCGCGGTGACGGGCGCGGCCATCCGGCGGGCGTAGCGCAGGCCGTCGGGGCGCAGCTGGGACCGCCCGGCCCAGCGGTAGTACTCCATCGCCCCGTACGCGGCCTGCGGGATGCGGGCCGCCGACCGGTACCGGTCGACGGCCGACGCGAAGTCCGACGTCCGCGCCCACTCGGGCCCGGCCCAGCGCTGCATGAGGTCGGCGACCGGGTCGTCGTCCACCCGGGTCAGCCGGCGTTCGGGCAGCCGCGGCACCTGGAAGGTGAGGGCGTGGCGGAAGGCGCGGCGCTGGTCCCGGTCGGTCATCCCCGCGCGCAGCAGGCGCGGGTGCGCCATCGACAGCACCACCAGCCCACGCACCGCGCGCGGGTGCAGGGCGGCCATCGTCCAGCCGAGCAGGCCGCCCCAGTCGTGGCCGACGACGACGGCGTCCCGCTCACCGAGCGCCCGCACCAGCGCCGCGACGTCGGCCGAGAGCGTCGGCAGGTCGTAGCCGCGCGGCGGTTTGTCGCTGGCCCCGTAGCCCCGCAGGTCGGGGGCGACCGCGCGGAACCCGGCGTCGGCCAGCGCGGTCAGCTGCGAGCGCCAGGTCCACCAGAACTGCGGGAACCCGTGCAGCAGCAGGACCAGCGGACCCTCACCGGCCTCGGCCGCGTGCAGGCGCACGCCGTTGGCCGAGATGTCGCGATGGGTCCACGGCCCGGGGAGCAGGACGCTGGTCGCGTCGGGGCGGCCGTCCGGGGGGACGGTCACGCGGTCAGACCGAGTACGGCTGCTTGCCGTGCAGCTCGACCTTGCCGCCGCTGACCACCGGGACGTCGCGGTGGCGGGCGCCGGGCGCCTCGCGGTGCATCACGTCGGGCAGCTCGCGCAGCGACTCGATCGTGCGCTCCGGCTTCTCGATCTTCTTGATCATCTTCTTGCCGACGAGGGCCGCGATCACGGCGACGACGACGAGGAGCGCCCACACGATCAGGTAGGACACCCAGCGCGGCAGCCCCAGCGCGGTCAGCGCCTCGGCGATCGCGATGAACAGGAAGAACGAGGAGAAGCCGAGGACGACGGCGGCGGCGCCGAACGCCCCACCACCGATGGCGGCCTTCTTCGCCGAGCCGGTGATCTCGGTCTTGGCGAGCTCGATCTCGCTGCGCACGAGCGTCGAGACGTCGGCCATCGCGCTCTGCACGAGGGTTCCGATGGAGGGCTCGGCGGCTCCGGTGGACCGGTCGTCCCGGCCGGTCGTCACGCTGTGGGCCACGTGGGCAACTCCTTCGCGATGTGCACTGCTGGTCAGGGGAATCGTGCCCCATCCAGCGCGGCGGCGCCCCCTCGGCTCCCCGGAAGGGGTGCCGAGGGGGTCCTTCCATCAGTCCTCGGAGGGGGCTGCGGGCAGCTTGTCCTTGATCATGTTCATCACCGACGAGTCGGTGAGCGTGGTGACGTCGCCCAGCTCGCGGTTCTCGGCGATGTCGCGCAGCAGCCGGCGCATGATCTTGCCCGAGCGGGTCTTCGGCAGCTCCTGCACGACCATGATCTGCCGCGGCTTGGCGATCGGGCCGATGTCCTTGGCCACGTGCGTCTTCAGCGTCTGCACCAGCTCGTCGCCGGAGTCCTCCGCGTTCCCGCGCAGGATGACGAAGGCGACGATGCCCTGGCCCGTGGTCGGGTCGCTGGCACCCACGACGGCGGCCTCGGCGACCGTCGGGTGGCCCACCAGCGAGGACTCCACCTCGGTGGTCGAGATCCGGTGACCGGAGACGTTCATGACGTCGTCCACCCGGCCGAGCAGCCAGATGTTGCCGTCGGCATCCTTCTTGGCGCCGTCACCGGCGAAGTAGACCTCCGTGCCGAAGCGCGACCAGTAGGTGTCGACGTAGCGGTCGTCGTCGCCCCAGATCGTGCGGAGCATCGCCGGCCACGGCTCGGTGAGCACCAGCAGCCCGGTGGAGTCGTCGCCGAGCTCGTTGCCCTCGTCGTCGACCACCTTGGCCGAGATGCCGGGGAACGGGTGCTGGGCGGAGCCGGGCTGCAGCTTCGTGACGCCGGGGAGCGGGGTGAGCATGTGCGCCCCGGTCTCGGTCTGCCACCAGGTGTCCATGATCGGGCAGCGGCCGCCACCGATGTGCTCGTGGTACCAGAGCCACGCCTCGGGGTTGATCGGCTCGCCGACCGAACCGAGCAGCCGCAGCGAGGACAGGTCGAACCCGGCCGGGACGTCCTCGCCCCACTTCATGAAGGTCCGGATCACCGTGGGCGCGGTGTAGAGGATCGTCACGCCGTACTTCTGGATCAGCTCGAACCAGCGGCCCCGGTGCGGCGTCTCCGGCGTCCCCTCGTACATGACGCTCGTCGCCCGGTTGGCCAGCGGCCCGTAGACGATGTAGCTGTGGCCGGTCACCCAGCCGACGTCGGCGGCGGTCCAGTAGATGTCGGTCTCGGGCTTGAGGTCGAAGGTCGCCCAGTGCGTGTAGGCGACCTGGGTCAGGTAGCCGCCGCTGGTGTGCAGGATGCCCTTGGGCTTCGCCGTCGTGCCCGACGTGTACATGATGTAGAGCGGGTGCTCGGCGTCGAAGAACTCGCAGCTGTGCTCGGCCGACTGCCGGTCCACGACGTCGTGCCACCACACGTCGCGGTCCTCGGACCACTCGACGTCCTGCTCGGTGCGCTTCACGACCAGGACGTGGCGCACGCCCTCGGTGCGGGACACGGCGTCGTCGACGGCGGGCTTCAGGGCGCTGGCGGCGCCGCGGCGGTAGCCGCCGTCGGCGGTGATGACCACCTGGGCGCCGGCGTCGGTGATCCGGCTGGCCAGCGCGTCGGCGGAGAAGCCGCCGAAGACGACCATGTGCACCGCGCCGATGCGGGCGCAGGCCAGCATCGAGATGATCGCCTCGGGGATCATCGGCAGGTAGATGGCCACCCGGTCGCCGGCCTGCACGCCGAGCTCGGTGAGCGCGTTCGCGGCCTTGCAGACCTCGTCCTTGAGCTGGGCGTAGGTGAGCGTGCGGGTGTCGCCCGGCTCGCCCTCCCAGTGGTAGGCGACCTGCTCGCCGTGGCCGGCCTCGACGTGCCGGTCCAGGCAGTTGTAGGCGACGTTCAGCTTGCCGCCGACGAACCACTTGGCGAAGGGGGGATTCGTCCAGTCCAGGACGGTGTCCCACTCCTGGTCCCAGCTGAGCCGGCGGGCGGCGGACTCCCAGAACGCGAGGCGGTCGCGCGCGGCCTCGTCGTAGACCTCGGGACCGACGTTCGCCTGCGCGGTGAGGGCCTCCGGGGGCGGGAAGCTCCGGCCGTGCGCCTGGGTCGTCTCGCTCATCCGCTACCTCCAAGGTCCGGCGTCGCTCGGAGCGGGCGACGCGAGTGGCTCGGACCACACCGTAGGAGTTCCGGGCGCCGTCGTCTGCCCCTGGACGGCGGGCGGCCGGTTACGTGCGATGGCCGGTCAGACTGACCCGGTGAACGTCCCGGACCAGGCCGCCGTGGCCAGGCGGATCCCCGGTGCCGGGGCGCTCGGACTGGTCGCGCCGGCGAGCGCCGTCGCGGTGCCGGCCGTCCGGCTGGCCGATCCGGCGTGGACCGCGGAGGTGCTCGCCCTCCGGTCCCGCGTGCTGCGGACGACGGACCGCCGGGTGCTGGCCACGGTCTGGTGGTACTCGGTGTCCTCGGTGCTGCTCATGCCGCCGCTGGCCGGCGTGGTCGCCGGCATCCCGCTGTCGGCCCGTCTCGCCGACCTGTCGGTCTCGCTGCTGCCGGGCCTCCAGCCGATCGCCGCGCTGGCCGCGGGGCCCGGGTCCGGGGACCTGCCCGGCGACCTGCGGGCCTCGATCGGCGCCGTGACGGCCGCGGTGGCCGAGGCGGGGAGCATGGGGGAGCGGTCGCTGTGGGCCATCGCCACCGACAGCCTCGCCGACCGGCTGCTCCTGCTCGGGCAGGCGACCGGCGACGTCGAGCGGGTGACGGCCCTGGCGGCGCCGCTGGCCGCGGCCGTCGGGCCGTCGCTGCCGGTGCCGCGGTACCTCGACGTCGCGGGGCGCCGGTTCGTGCGGCGGGCGTCCTGCTGCCTGGTCGACCGGGTGCCGCACGGCAGCACCTGCATCTCCTGCCCGCGCCGCCACCCGGACGAGCGCCGGGTCCTGCTGGAGGACGCCGCCGGCCGGTTCGGCTGACCGCGCCGCGCCGGGGCCGGCGGGAGATGATCGGCGGGGACGACGAGGGGGAGGTCAGCCATGCCGGTCATGCCCGCTGCGTTCTTCGGCCACGGCAACCCGATGAACGCCCTCGAGCGGAACCGCTACACCGAGGCCTGGCGGGCGTTCGGGCGCTCCGTGCCCCGTCCCCGGGCGGTGCTCGTGGTGTCCGCGCACTGGTACGTGCAGGCCACGGCGCTCACCGCGATGCCCCGGCCGCGCACGATCCACGACTTCTACGGCTTCCCGAGGGAGCTCTTCGACGTCCGGTACGAGCCACCGGGCCTGCCGGAGCTGTACGACGAGGTGGCCGACGTCGTGCACCCCACGTGGGTCGGCGCCGACGTGGACAGCTGGGGCATCGACCACGGCACCTGGTCGGTCCTGCGGCACGCGTTCCCCGACGCCGACATCCCGGTCGTGCAGCTGTCGATCAACGCGCTCAAGTCCTTCGACTACCACCTGCAGCTGGGCGCGGCGCTCGCTCCGCTGCGGGAGCGCGGCGTGCTGGTGATCGGCAGCGGCAACGTGGTGCACAACCTCGGCGGGGTGAGCCGCGCGCTGCCCGACGCCGGCTTCGACTGGGCGCAGCGGTTCGACGAGGCGGCCAAGGAGTGCATGCTCACCGACCCGGGGAACGCCGGCCGGCTCGACGGGCACCGCGACTTCGACCTCGCCGTCCCGACCCCGGACCACTTCCTGCCGCTGCTCTACGTGGCGGGGTTGGCGGGCGCGACCGGCACACCGGTGGACGTGCTCGTCGGCGGCTACGCGTACGGCTCGCTGTCGATGACGGCCTACACGGTCGGCATGGACGCGCCCGAACCGTCGGGCAGCGGGATGGCCCCGCAGCTGCCCGAGGGCCCGCCGCCGGACGGCGCCAACATCTGAGCGGCTCCGCCGCTCAGCCCGAGAGCCCCACCACCTCGCCGACGACCCAGACGGCGGGCGGCCGGACGTCGTGCTCGGTGAGTGTGCGGGGCAGGTCGGCGAGGGTGGTGCGGACGGTGCGCTGGGTGGGGGTGGAGCCGTCGCTGACGATCGCGACGGGGGTCTCGGGTGCGCGGCCGTGCTCGACGAGGGTGGCGGCGATGGCCGGTGCGGTGTCGACGCCCATGAGGACGACGACCGTGCCGCGGAGCCGGGCCAGGGCGGTCCAGTCGACGAGGGACTGGGGGTGGCCGGGGGGCAGGTGGCCGGAGACGACGACGAATTCGTGGGTGAGGCCGCGGTGGGTGACCGGGATGCCGGCGAGGGCGGGGACGGCGATGGCGCTGGTGATGCCGGGGACGACCTCGACGGGGATGCCGGCTTCCGCGCAGGCCTGGAGCTCTTCCATGCCGCGGCCGTAGACGAAGGGGTCGCCGCCCTTGAGCCGGACGACGCGGCGGCCGGCGCGGGCGTGGGTGACCAGGAGGTCGTTGATCTGCTCCTGTGCCATGGAGCGGCCGCGGGGGAGCTTGGAGGCGTCGATGACCTCGACCTCGGGGGGCAGCGAGGCGAGCAGCGACTGCGGGGCGAGGTGGTCGGCCACGACGACCTCGGCGTGGGCGAGCGCCTGACGGCCGCGCACGGTGATCAGCCCGGGGTCGCCGGGGCCCCCGCCCACGAGGACGACGCTGCCGCCGGGGGTGGGCCGGGCGGCGCGGTCGCGGATGCTGCCGTCGGTCAGCCCGGCGACGACGGCGTCGCGCACCCCGATCGCCCGCTGCGGATCGCCGCCGCCGTGCACGCCGATGACGAGGTCGCCCTGCCGTCCGATCGCCGGCGTCCAGACGCTGGAGGCGGCCCGGTCGTCGGCGCGGGCGCAGAAGATCCGGGCGCGCTCGGCCTCCTCGGCGACGGCGGCGTTCACGGCCGGGTCGTCGGTGGCCGCCACCGCGTACCAGGCGCCCTCGAGGTCGCCGGGCTCGTAGCGGCGGGGCTGCCAGGTGAGCGCGCCGGGGCCGACCAGCGCCTCCAGGGCGGGCGTCACCTCGGGGCTGACGACGGTGACCCGGGCGCGGGCCTCCAGCAGCCCGGCCACCCGGCGGTGGGCGACCTTCCCGCCGCCGACGACGACGACGAGCCGGTCGCGCAGCCGCAGGCCCACGGGGTAGACCGCGCCGGACTCCGGCGGGACCGGGGTCGGGGTCATCCGGTCTCCTCGCGGGTCGGGGCGGTCGACGCCGGGACCGGCGCGGCAGCCAGGATCTCAGCCAGTGCCGCGGCGAACGCGCGCGAGGTGCCCGGATCGCGCACGGCGATCCGCAGGTGGTCGGGGGACAGCCCCGGGAACGTGTCGCCCCGCCGCACCGCCCAGCCGTGGTCGCGCAGGGCCCTCCGCACCCGCTCGCCGTCGGGCACGCGGACCAGCACGAACGAGGAACGGGGTTCGCCGAGCACCACGGCACCCGGCGGGAGCGCGTCCAGCAGCGCCGCCCGGGAGGCGACGAGCTCGGTCGCCGCCGCGTCCGCCTCGGCCCGCGCCCCGGGGGTGGTGCAGGCGGCCAGCGCCGCCAGCGCCGGCGTCGACACCGGCCAGTGCGGCTGCTGCTCGGCCAGGGCGGCGATCAGCTCGGCCGGGCCCAGGGCGTAGCCGACCCGCAGCCCGGCCAGCCCCCACGTCTTGGTCAGGCTGCGCACGACCAGCAGGCCGGGCAGGTCCGTGCGCCCGGCGAGCGACTCGGGCTCGCCGGGCACGGTGTCGGCGAACGCCTCGTCCACGAGCAGCACCCGCCCGGGCCGGGCCAGCGCGGCGAGGGCGCCGGCGGGGTGCAGCACCGACGTCGGGTTCGTCGGGTTCCCGATCACCACCAGGTCGGCGTCGTGCGGCACGGCGGCCGGGTCCAGCCGGTAGCCGTCGGCGGCGTCGAGGAGCAGCCGGGTGACCGGCCGGCCGGCGGCGCGCAGCGCGGCCTCCGGCTCGGTGAAGGAGGGGTGCACGACGACGGCGTGCCGGGCGGTGACGGCGCGGGCCAGCAGCGTGAACGCCTCCGCGGCGCCTGCGGTGAGCAGCACCTCCGCGGGGTCCCGCCCGTGCGCGGCGGCCACCGCGGCGTGCGCGGCCCTCGGGTCGGGGTAGCCGGCGCTGGCGTCCACGGCCTCGTGCAGCACGGCCCGCAGCCAGGCCGGCGGGGTGCCGGCGCGCACGTTCACGGCGAGGTCGACCAGACCCGGCGCCAGCTCGGCGTCGCCGTGGTGGCGCAGATCGGTCACGTTCCCACTCTGGCAGGCGTCGGTGACGCGCAGGTTTCGCGGTCACTTGACGGATCGGAAAGCGACGGCCACTCTTTCCGGCATGGAAAGCGACGCGGCCGAGGCCCGCGCCCAGCTCGCCGCCCTGCAGACCGACCGCGCGGCGCTGGCGGGGCGGCTCGTGCAGCCCTGGTGGTGGGACGTCGCCTTCGGCGTGCTCGTCGCCGCGTTCTTCAGCAGCTACTCGTCGCACAGCATCTGGGTGATCGGGGCGGCGCTGCTGGTCTTCTCGCTCGGCGTGCGGTGGCTGATGGCCGTCTACCAGCGGATCACCGGCACCTGGTGGGACGCGAGCAAGGTCGGCCCGGTCCAGGACCGCGTCCGGCGGGCGCTGCGCCGGCTGGTCGTCGGCTACGTCGTGCTGCTCGCGCTGGGTGGCGCGCTCGAGTTCCTGCTCGACGTGCGCGGCGCCATGGTCGGGGTCGGCGTGGTCATGGGCACCGCGGCCGGGCTGAGCTCCCGGTGGGTGACCCGGATCTACGTCGCCGGGCTGCGCGCCGGGTCGTGACCGCCGTCCAACCGCGGTTCGACCCGGTCGTGCACGCGCCGCCCCGGCTGCAGGTCTGCGGTCTGCTCGCCGTCGTCGACACCATGGACTTCTCGGCGGTGCGCGAGCAGGTCGGCGTCAGCGACTCGGTGCTCTCCAAGCACGTCAAGCAGCTCGAGGAGGCCGGCTACGTCCGGGTGCACAAGGCCACGCGCGCGTCCCGGCTGCGCACCAGCCTCTCCCTGACCGCCGCCGGGCGGGCCGCCTTCGACGCGCACGTGGCCGAGCTGCGCCGGATCACCGGCGGCTGACCCCTCGCGCCCGGCCTCCCGCGGCACCGGCAGAGTGCTCGGGAACGGCCGGACGGCGGAGCGGGGGACGGGTGCGGGGCAGGCGAGGCGCGCAGCTGCTCGACGCCGCGGTCGTCGTCGCCGGCGGGGTCGCCCTGAGCCTGCTGGTCGCGTTGGCCGGGCTGCCGTCGCCGGCGCTCTTCGGTGGGCTGATCGCCGGGCTGGTGCGCGCGCTGGCCGGCCGCACCGGAGCGCGCGTCCCCGAGGCCGGGAGCACCGCGGGCCAGGCCGTCATCGGGGTCGCCATGGGCGCGCTGGTCGACCTGGACACGCTCCGGGCCGTGGGGGCCGACTGGCTCCCGGTCCTGCTGACGACGGTGGCGACGCTCGTCCTCAGCCTGGTCGCGGGTGCCGCGTTCCGGCTGCACCGCGGGATCAGCCCGGTCACCGGTGCCTTCGCGATGATCGCCGGGGGCGCCAGCGGCATCGTGGTCATGGCCCGCGACCTCGGCGCCGACGAGCGCATGGTCGCGGTGCTGCAGTACCTGCGCGTCCTGTTGATCGTGCTGCTGATGCCGGTGGCGGCCACCGCCGTCTACGGCGCCACGGCCGGATCGGGGGCGGCTCCTTCGGCGGCGGGACCCGGCTGGCCGGCGGGGCTCGCGTTCACGGTCGGCTGCTCCGTGGTCGGGGTGGTCGCGGGCCGGCTGGTCCGCCTGCCGGTCGCGGCGCTGCTGGGGCCGCTGGTCGCCGCGGCCGTCGCCGACCTCACCGGGCTCTCGCGGGGCGCGTAGGTGCCCGGCCTGGTCGAGAGCGCCGCCTTCCTCGTGATCGGGCTGCAGGTCGGCGTCAGCTTCACCCGCGACACCCTGCGGGTCATCGGACGGGCGCTGCCGCTGGCGCTGGCGATCATGGCGGCACTGGTCCTGGCCTGCGCCGGGCTGGGCGCCGTCCTCGCCGGCGTCACCGGCGCCAGCGCGCTCGACGGCTACCTGGCGACCACACCCGGCGGTCTCTACGCGGTGCTGGCCACCGCCCGCGACGCCGGGGCCGACACGACCTTCGTCCTCGCGGTCCAGGTGCTGCGGCTGTTCGTCATGCTGTTCAGCGCCCCGTTGATCGCCCGCTGGCTGCGGCGGTCACGGCCGAGCTGACCGTGCGTGGTCCGGGGCGAAGCGGGCCAGCAGCGCACCCACGATCTCGTCGACCGGGCGGGCGGCGTCGACGCGCAGGACGTCCCCGCCGGGCCACGGTTCGTACGTCCGGCTCCGTTCGGTCACCTCCGCCCACGTGGGCTCCGGGACGTCCGTCAGCGTCCGTCGACGTCCCTCCAGCCGCCGGCGGTGCTCCCTCTCGTCCTCGAGCACCAGGAGCACGAACGCGAGCCCGGACCCGTCGCGAGCCGCGGCCCGCCACGTGTCGCGCGCGGGCTCGCTGTCGTTCACCGCGTCCACGACGACGGATCGCCCGAGGTCGAGGTTCTGCTCGACCACGGCCCGCGCCACCTCGTAGGCGGCCACACCCGTCTGCTCGGAGGCCGGGAACCCGCCACGGAGCAGGGCGTCCTCGATCGGGTCGACCGAGACGGAGGTCCAGCCCGATCGGGTGGCGAACGCGCCGGCCACGGCCGACTTGCCGGTGCCGGGGAGTCCCGAGATGACGACGAGCACCCGGCCACGATGCCGGGCGCCGGGCCTGGGGCGCCGACCGGGCCCCGGCGGAATAGGTGAGCGGGCACCTGACGATCGGCGTTCCCCGGCCTACTCTCGTGGGCCGGCGCACGAGCGGGAGGAGACCGGAGCTGTCCGAGGAGAACGCGGCTGCCGCGACGAGCGACACCGAGGACTCGGTGCTGCTGTTCGTCGGCGGGCCCCTCGACGGGAGGGTGCAGATCCGGGAGGCCCGGCACGGCGAGCCGCTGCCGACGGTGACGCACGTCCACCTGCACGGCGGGCCCAAGGTGGTGCACCGCTACGACCTCGAGCCGCTCAGCGACGGCGTCGGCGTCTACAACCTCCGGCGCCCCGCTCGGCGCCCCGCCCACGACGAGTCCGTCGCCGACTGACCGCGGGGCTCACCAGCCCTGCACCCGCCGCGCCTCGGCGACCACGCGGTCGAACCGGGCCCGGTCGAGCGCGGCGCCCTCCCGCCGCACCGTCGAGGGGTCCAGCAGCAGCAGCCGGTCCAGCCGGACCTCGCTCGGGCGCCCGCGGGAGTCCCAGGCGCCGCTGCCGACCTCGGTCCACACGCGCCCGCGCCGGGCCTCGTCCGCGGCGTCGCGGTCGTGGTCCTGGCTGCTCAGCATCAGGCCCAGGAGCTGCTCGCCGCGGCGGCCGATGACCAGCACCGGGCGGTCCTTGCCCCGGCCGTCGCCCTCGTCGTAGGGCACCCAGGCCCACACGACCTCACCCGGATCGGGCCGGCCGTCGTCCCGCGGGCGGTAGTCGAGATCGGGGGCCGGCGACGCCGCTCGCGGCCGGGGCCGCGGGGAGCTCCGGACGAGCCCCAGCAACCGGCCCGCCGTGCGGGCCATCGACCGACCGAGCCGCCCCGGGTTCGCCATGGGAGGCACGGTACGACGGCCGTCCCGGGTCACACATCCATCACCGGATGTCACACGTGACACATCGACACCAAATGGTCACGCTGAGGGTTGAGAAAGCCGAAAGGGGGGCACCATGGATTCACGGCAGCGCGTGGCGCCGCCAGGAGAAGGGGGTCTCCATGACGTCGGCCGAGCCCGTGCGCCCCGCTGTGCCGCGAGCGCGTGAGGTCAAGGCGAGCGTGCTCGCTGCATTCCAGCTGGTCGAGGACGCCCGCTACCTCGGGCACGACCGCAGACCCCGCCGGGAACGCGTACGCCTGATGGCCGAGCGGGCCGTCCTGGACCGGAAGCTCGCTCGGGACCTCCGCGCCAGCTAGACCCGTCGTCTACCGGGTCGGCGTCCGCCGGGACCGATCAGCCCGGCGGTCCTCAGAGCTCCTCGGCCAGCGCTGCCCGCATCACCACGTCGTCGGTCGTGATCGTGGTGTCCCGGCAGTGCTCGCGCAGGACCGTGCCGAACGAGGGGTAGGTCGAGCGGTCCACCCGGCGCTCCGGGTCCCACAGCCCCGACCGCATGACCGACTTGGGGCACTGGAAGTAGGCCTTCGACACCTGGAGCACCAGGACCGACAGCGGCTTCTTGCCGAACTCGGTGAGGTCGACGTCCAGGTCGTCCGGGCCCACGACGGAGGTCGTGCCGTACACCCGCAGCGTCTCGTCGAAGCCCGGGACGAAGAACATGATCGCCGCCCGCGGGTTGTCGGCCAGGTTGCGCAGGCTGTCGATCCGGTTGTTGCCCAGCCGGTCGGGCAGCGCGAGCCGGTGCTCGTCGAGCACGTGCACGAAACCCGGCGCGCCGCCGCGCGGCGACACCTCGGGCCAGCCGTCCGCCGACGCCGTCGCCAGGGTCGCGAACGGCGAGAGCGCGATGAAGTCTCGGCAGTAGGTGTCGAGGGAGCCGATCTCCTTGTCGAGCACCCGCTGGGACGGCGACCGGTAGGCCTCCAGCGCGTCCGGGCCGGCGGTGTCGGGATCCACGCCCCGACCGTAGTGGGCGCCCCCGCTACCGTTCCTCCTCGTGCCTGAGGTCTGGAGCTCACCCGTCCGCTACGTCGAGTGCGATCAGCAGGGCGTCGTCTTCAACGCCCACTACCTGACGTGGGCCGACGAGGCGTCCAACGGCTGGTGGGCGTCCCTCGGGCTCGACTGGGACGAGCTGGTGGCCCGGGGCGCGGACCCGGTGGTCAAGGCCAGCTCCCTGGAGTGGACCTCGTCCGCCCGCTGGGGCGACACCGTCGCCGTGGATGCCGAGATCGAGAAGGTGGGCCGCACCAGCGTGACGGTGCGCTTCACCGTGCGCGTCGGCGAGCGGGTGTGCTGCGTCGTCCGCAACACCTACGTCTCGGTCGCCGACGGCCGCGCCAACCCGTGGCCGGACGACGTGCGGGCGCGGCTCAGCGAGGGCTGAGGCCCGAGCCCGGGGGCAGCAGCGGCAGGCCGGCCGGCGGCCCGCCCTCGATCAGCCGCCACAGGGCGTCGGTGTCGGCGTGCTCGGCCACCAGGTCGCCCAGGCGGTCGAGCCGCGCCTCGCGCAGCGCCGCGAAGTCGGTGTCCGGCGCGGGCACGAACCGTCGTCCGGTGAGGCGGGCGACCTCGCCGAGGAAGGCCCGCCGGAAGCCGTCGTTCTCCAGTGCGCCGTGCCAGGTGGTGCCGAAGACGGCGCCGGACCGGGCGCCGTCCAGGAAGCGCTCGGCGCCGTCGTCCACGGTGACGGTGCCGTGGTGGATCTCGTAGCCGGCCACCCGCTCACCCAGCGCCGTCCCCACCGGCCGGGCCAGCGTCTTCTCCCGCGCGAACCGGACGTCGGCGGGCAGCAGCCCGAGGCCGGGCACCGTGCCGGCCCGGGACTCGACGTCGTCGGTGATCGTGCGGGCCAGCATCTGGTGCCCACCGCAGATGCCCAGGACCGGGGCGCCCTCGGCGGCGCGGCGGGCGACCGCGTCCGCGAGCCCCGTCGAGCGCAACCAGCCCAGGTCGGCGACGGTCGACCGGGTGCCGGGCAGGACCACCAGGTCGGCGTCGGCGAGCTCCTCGGGGCGGGTGGCGTACCGGACCAGGACGCCGGGCTCGGCGGCCAGCGCGTCGAGGTCGGTGAAGTTCGACAGCCGCGGCACCCGGGCCACCGAGATCCGCAGCACCTCCTCGCCGTGCGGGGGACCGGCCGGCCCGCGGTCGGCGCCGATGCCCAGGGAGTCCTCGACGTCGAGCTCCAGGCCGCCGAGCCAGGGGAGGACGCCGAGCACCGGGCGGCCGGTCAGGGCCGAGATCCGGTCCAGGCCGGGGCGCAGCAGCCGCACGTCACCGCGGAACTTGTTCACCAGGAAGCCCGCGACCAGCCGCTGGTCCTCCGGGGGCATGAGCGCGACCGTGCCGTGCAGGGCGGCGAACACCCCGCCGCGGTCGATGTCGCCGACGACCACCACCGGCAGGTCCGCCGCCGTGGCCAGGCCCATGTTGGCGATGTCGTCGGCGCGCAGGTTGATCTCGGTGGGGGAGCCGGCGCCCTCGCAGACGACGACGTCGAACCGGGAGCGCAGGTCGGCGAGGGAGGCCAGCACCTGCTCCAGCAGCGCCGCCTTCATCGGCCGGTAGGACAGCGCGGTGACGTCGGCGACCGGCCGGCCCAGCAGGACCACCTGGGAGGAGTTCTCGCCGCCGGGCTTGAGCAGCACCGGGTTCATGTGCGCCTCGGGCTCCACCCGCGCCGCCGCGGCCTGCATCACCTGCGCGCGGCCGATCTCGGCGCCGTCGGCGGTGACCATGGAGTTGTTGCTCATGTTCTGCGCCTTGAACGGCGCGACCGACACGCCCTGGCGCACCAGCCAGCGGCAGATGCCCGCCGTCACCACCGACTTGCCGGCGTCGGAGGTGGTGCCGGCGACCAGCAGCGCGCCGCTCACGCCACCTCGCGCGGGGCGTCCCAGCCCGCCTTCTCCTGCCCGGAGAGCTCGGCGATCGCCACCATGATCCGGTCGGTGACCTCGCGGCGGGCGCGGCCGTTCCCGGCCTTGCCGCGGTGCTCGGGGAAGGTCAGCGGAGCGCCGAAGGTGACCGACACCCGCGCCGGCCGGGGCCAGCTGGCGCCGACCGGCTGTGCCCGGTCGGTCCCGGCGACGGCCACCGGGACGACGGGGCAGTCCGCGGTCAGCGCCAGCCAGGCGACGCCGGTCTTCCCGCGGGCGAGCCGCCCGTCGCGGGAGCGGGTGCCCTCGGGGTAGATGCCGAACCCGCCGCCGGACTGCAGCACGCCGAGCGCGGTGTCCAGGGCGGCCTGGGCGGCGCGATGGGTCTCCCGTTCCACGGGCAGGGCGCCCAGCGTGGTGAACAGCGTGCGGGTGAACCACCCGGAGAGGCCCGAGCCGGTGAAGTACTCGGCCTTGGCGAGGTAGCCGACGCGGCGCGGGGCCATCGTCGGGATCACGATGCTGTCGATGAACGACAGGTGGTTGCTGGCGAAGATCACCGGGCCGTCCAGCGGCACGTTCTCCTTGCCGGTCACGGTCGGGCGGAACATCAGCCAGAACAGCGGCCGGAGGACGAACCTCAGGAGGACGTAGAACATCGGGGCTCCCTCCTCGGTGGTCCGTGCGCGGCCCGCCGCACGACTGCCCCGATCCTGCCGGAGAGGAACCGTGGCCTGCGCGGCGGGCCGCGGCGGCGTCAGCCCACCGGCTGCCCGGGCGGGCAGGCGTCCCGCAGGATCGCGCCGAGGTCGTCGGGCAGCCGGGTGCGCCCGGCGGCGGACCCGGTGAGGAGCTGGGCCACGTCGCGGACCTTCCGGTGCGTGTGGCTGGAGATGTGCGCCAGCAGGTCGAAGGCCGCCTGCTCGCCGCAGTTGGTCAGGAGCATCAGGACGCCCTTGGCCTGCTCGATGACCGCCCGGCTGGCCATCGCGGTGCGCATCTGGGCGACCTCCGCCTCGAGGGCGCGCACGGCGTCGGCGCCTTGAGCGCGCGACCCGGTGATGTCGGAGACCTGGCCCTCGACGCCGCACACCGCCCCGGTCGCGTCGCGCACCGGCTCGCCGGTCAGGACGACCGAGCGCTGGGCGCGGGTGGGGTGCAGGACCCGCGTCTCCAGGGCGAACGGCCGGCCGCTGTCGCAGGCGGAGGTGACCGCCTCGATGACCCGCGGGGCGTCGCCCGGGTGGTGGACGGCGAGGAAGGACTCGGTGCCCGGTTCGCGCAGCGGGTCGAGGCCGAGCAGGTCGTGCATCCCGGGGGACCACCACCAGCTCCCGGCGACGGAGTCGTAGCGGTAGCTCGCGGTGGGCGAGGGGACCGCGGCGCCGGAGGTCTGGCGGCCGGCAGCCGGGCGGACGCGGTGGCGGGACAGCGCGGGGGACGACATGGCCGGGCTCCTCGGAGGAGGCGTGCCGTGCGACGGCAGGCAGCTCCCGCCGGCTTCTCGACGGGGGCGACCCCCGGCCCCGTGGGACCGGTCGCTCCGATGCGCGGACCCTACGTCCGGGAACTGGGGCGCGCAGCATCTGCCGGGCGGGACGTCGCGGCGACCGCCAGGGCGCCCGCGAGGACCCAGACCCACCGCGACAACCGGACGGCGCGGACGACGTCCGCGCGGGCGGGCGCCGGCCCGTCGCCGAGGGGAGGACGGTCCTCGACCCGGCCGCCGTAGACGTTGCGGCCCCCCAGCCGGATGCCGAGCGCGCCGGCCAGCGCGGCCTCGCACCGGCCGGCGTTCGGGCTCGGGTGCGCGGCGCCGTCCCGTCGCCACGTCCGCCAGGCGCCGGCCGCCGAGCCGCCGGCCAGCGGGGCGACCGCGACGGTGAGCGCCGCCGTCAGCCGGGCCGGCACCCAGTTGGCGACGTCGTCGGCGCGCGCGGCGGCCCAGCCGAACCGTGCGTAGCGGGCCGACCGGTACCCGACCATCGCGTCGAGGGTGTTCACCGCGCGGTAGCCGAGCAATCCGGGCAGCCCGGCGACCGCGCCCCAGAACAGCGGTGCGACGGCGGCATCGGAGGTGTTCTCGGCGACCGACTCGACGGTGGCCCGCACGAGTCCGGCCTCGTCCAGCGTGCTCGGGTCGCGCCCGGCGAGGCTGGGCAGGACCGCCCGGGCGGCGGCCAGGTCCCCGGCCGCGAGCGCCTCGTGCATCCGGTCGGCCGCCTGGCCCAGCGACGTGCCGCCGAGCACGGCCCAGGTCGCCGCCGCGGTGAGGGCGGTGCGCAGCGCGGGGCGACCCCGGGTGGCGCGGTCGGCCGCCGTCCCTCCCGCCACCGTCCCCCCGACGAGGACCAGCCAGAAGACCGCACCGGCCGGGCGCGAGTCCTGCCAGAGCCGGCGCTCCAGTGCCGCGGCCGCCGTCCCGAAGCCCGCGACCGGGTGGTGCGACCGCGGATCGGCGAGGAGCAGGTCGGCGAGCACGCCGACGGCCAGGCCGGCGGCGGTGCCGGGGACGGGACGGCGCACCCCGTCATCCTGCCAAGCCCCCCGGGGCCGGTCCCTAGGATCTGCGGGCATGCGTCTGTTCGGCCGTTACGACGGCGTCGCCCGGCCGATCGTCACCTACGGCAGCAACCCGGTCCTGCACCGGCGCTGCGCCGAGGTCACCGCCTTCGACGACGGGCTGCGCCGGCTGGTCCTCGACATGTTCGCCAGCATGGAGGCCGCCGACGGCGTGGGGCTCGCGGCCAACCAGATCGGCGTCGACGCGCGGGTGTTCGTCATCGACTGCCCGGACGCCGCCGGCGAGGACGTCGTCGGCTACGTGGTGAACCCGGTGCTGACCGTCCTCGACCCGGTGGGCGACGACCCCGCGGAGGAGGTCACGGAGGAGGGCTGCCTCTCGGTGCCCGGTCCCTACGCCGAGCTGCCGCGCGCGTTCCGGGCGCGGGTCGACGGCGTGGACCTGCAGGGCGGCCCGATGTCGATCGAGGCCACCGGCATGGCCGCCCGCTGCCTGCAGCACGAGGTCGACCACCTCGACGGCACCGTCTACGTCGACCGGCTCCCCGCCGACCTGCGCGAGAAGCTGCTCGCCGAGGCCGCCGGCCCCGGCGGAGATCTGCCCGCCTGAGGGTGTGGCCCGCCGGGGGCGGGTAGCGGGGGAGCCATGGCGCTCCCGAAGGTCCTCGTGCTCGTGCTCGCCGGTGGCAAGGGCAAGCGGCTGGAACTGCTCACCGAGCAGCGGGCCAAGCCCGCCGTCCCGTTCGCCGGCGTCTACCGGCTGATCGACTTCCCGCTGTCGAACTGCCAGCACTCCTCGATCGCCGACGTGTGGGTGTCGGAGCAGTACCAGCCGCAGTCGGTCAACGAGCACCTCGCCAACGGCCGGCCGTGGGACCTCGACCGCACCACCGGCGGGCTGATGATGCTTCCGCCGTTCCAGGGCAGCGAGCGCGGCGGCTTCACCGAGGGCACGGCCGACGGCCTGTGGCGGCAGAGCGAGCTCATCCGCCAGTTCGCCCCCGACGCGCTCGTCGTCGTCAGCGCCGACGCCGTCTACAAGCTGGACTACCGCGACGTCGTCGACGCCCACCTGGGCTCCGGCGCCGAGGTGACGATGGTGACCACGGAGGTCGAGGCCGATGACGCCGCCCGCTACGGCATCGTCGAGGTCGACGGCGACCGGGTGACCGGCTACGCCTACAAGCCCGACGAGCCGGCGACGACGACGGCGACCAACGAGGTGTTCGTCTTCGCGCCCGGGCCCACGCTGGACCGGCTGGAGGCGCTCAGCCGCGACGTCGGCGAGGACGGCCTGGAGGACCTCGGCGACCACCTGCTGCCGGCCCAGACCCAGGAGGGCCTGGCTCGCGCCCATCCGCTGAACGGCTACTGGCGCGACGTCGGCACCATCGAGTCCTACTGGCGCACGCACCGCGAGTTCCTCGACGAGGAGCCGCCGCTGGACCTCGACGACCCGCAGTGGCCGGTGCACACCCGCGGTGGGCGGCACAGCGCCGCCCGCGTGCTGGACGACGGGCAGATCGAGAACAGCCTGCTCTCCGGTGGCACCCGGGTGTCGGGCAACGTACGTGGGTCGGTGCTCTCCCCGGGCGTAGTCGTCGAGCGGGGGGCGACGGTCCTCGACTCGGTGCTGCTGCCCGGCGTGCGGGTGCGGGCGGGGGCCACGGTGACCCGCGCGGTGCTGGACGACGGCGTGGACGTCGGCCCCGGAGCCTCGGTGGGTGGCGACGGTGAGATCGCGCTGGTCGGCCGGCGTGCGCGGATCGCGGAGGGGACCGAGCTCGCCGCGGGCGCGAGGTATCCCGAGCCGGAGGACTGAGCCCGGGAAGCCCGCGCGGGTCCGCTGCGTTGCAGGCGCCATGACGCAGCCGTTCGAGCTCGACATGCACTCGGAGTTCCTCCGGGCGGACCTGTTCTTCAGCATGGGCCAGCCCGTCGAGGCCGCCCGCATCCTGCAGACGGTCGTCGACGCCGAGCCGCGCAACGAGGCGGCGCTGGAGCTGCTGGCTCGCGCGTACTACGGGTCGGCGCAACTGGTGCGGGCCGAGGAGTCGCTCACCCGGCTGGTCGAGCTCGCGCCGTCCAACGGCTGGGCCCGGCGGGCGCTGGCCCGCACCCTGGAGCGGCTGAGCCGCCCGGACGAGGCCGTGGCGCACCACCGGATGGCCGACGCGCTCGGGGCCGCCTGACCTCTGCCGGGCCTCTGGGACGATGGGCCCATGACCCGCCGCACCGTGCCCGGGGCGCTCCTCGCGCTCTCCCTGCTCCTCCCGCTCAGCGCCTGTGGGGAGGGCGAGGGCTCGTCCTCCGGCTCCGGCTCTGGCTCGGGCTCGGCGAGCTCGTCGGGCGAGATCACCACCGACCTCCAGACGGCGCCGGAGGTCCCGGCGTCGGACGAGGAGCCGCCCACGGAGCTGGTGATCGAGGACGTCGTGGTCGGGGACGGCGCCGAGGCCGAGGTGGGCAGCACGGTGGCGGTGAAGTACGTCGGCGCGTTCTACGAGACCGGCGAGGAGTTCGACTCCTCGTGGAGCCGGGGGAACGACGAGACGCTGCCCGTGCAGCTCGGTTCCGGCATGGTCATCGAGGGCTTCGACCAGGGCATCACCGGGATGAAGGAGGGCGGCCGGCGCTCGGTCACCATCCCCAGCGAGCTCGGCTACGGCCCGCGCGGCCAGGGCCCCATCCCGGGCGACGCCACCCTCGTGTTCGTCATCGACCTGGTCGAGGTCGGCAGCTGACCTGTGCTGGCTGAGCGGCAGCGCGGAGGACCGCACCGTCACGGCACGCCGCGCTGCACCCGGCCGGCCGGGTGGTCCCCGTGATCAGGGGCACACAGTTCCCATGAGCATCCTCGGACGACTGATGGGCACGGCGGAGAGCACCGCACGGAACGCAGCGAGGGGCGGCCGCGGGGTCGCCCGCCCGGGCCGGGCGGTACCGCGCGGCGGCATGCGACGGGGCCGCGGCGTTCCTGCGCCGGCGGCCGGCGGCCTGGGCCGCATCGTCGGCGGGCTGCTGCGCCGCCGCTGACGCCTCAGTCGCAGATCTCCAGGCGGGTCACCGATCCGTTGTGCGGCGTGACCGCGGGCATGGCGTCGGCGCCGAGCCCGGCGACCACGGCCTGCGCGGCGCGGATCGTGTCGCCGTGGGTGACCAGCGCGACCACGTCGGCCGGGGGGTCGGCGCAGAGCTGACCGAGGAACGCCGCCACCCGGGCGTGCAGCTCGGCCAGGCTCTCGCCGCCCTCGGCCGCCCAGGACGGGTCGGTCCAGTCGACGACGTCCCACAGCTCCCGGGACGGGCGGCCCTCCAGCACGCCGTACCCCTGCTCCCGCAGCGCGGGTGTCGTAGCGATCGGCAGACCGGTCGCCCGGGCGCAGTGCTCGGCGGTCTGCACGGCGCGCAGCAGGTCGCTGGAGATGAGGACGCCGGGCGCCAGCCCGGCCAGCTCGGCGGCGGCGAGCTCGGCCTGGGAGTGGCCGAAGGCGGTGAGCGGCACGTGTGCCGTCTGCCCCTGCATGAGGCCCTGCGCGTTCCACTCGCTCTGCCCGTGGCGGACCAGGAGCAACGTGATGGGGGAGGCCATGGCAGGAGGCACTGTAGGACAGGGCCCTGACGCCGGGCAGCGGGCGCCTCGTACCGTCGTCGCGTGAGCATCCCCGTCCGTCCCGGCGCCGCCCGTCCCGCCGCCCGCCCGGCCACGCCGGACCCGCTGGCCCCGCTGCTGGACCTCCCCGGTGTGCGCGACGCCGCCCACGACGCCCGGCACGGCGTGGACCGGCTGCTGGGTCACAAGGTGCTGCGGCGCGAGTCGGCCGGGGTGAGCATCGAGTCGGCGCTCCGCGGGGCGCGCGCCTCCGCGGCCCTGGACGGGGTCGACGTCCCCCTGGGCGAGCTGCGCGCCGGTTCGGTGACCGACCCGGTCGTGCAGGGGGCGCTGCGGGTCTCGGCCGGCCTGGGCTCGATGATGGAGACCTGGCCCAAGGCGCCGGGGCAGGTGCTCGCCCGGCTGCACGTGCTGGCCGCCGCCGACCTCGCCGACCCGGCCGCGCTCGGCCGCCCCGGTGCGCACGCCGGGCCGCGGCTGTCGGGACTGTTCTCGCTGGTCACCGGCACCTCGACCGCCGTCCCGGCCGTGATCGTGGCCGCCCTCGTGCACGGCGAGATCGCCGCGCTGGCGCCCTTCGGCGTGGCCGACGGCGTCGTCGCGCGGGCCGCCGCCCGGCTCACCCTCATCACCCGCGGGCTGGACCCGAAGGCGGTCTCGGTTCCGGAGGTCGGGTTCACCCACCTCGGTCGCGAGGCCTACGACGAGGCGCTCGCCGGCTACGCGGCGGGGACGCCCGAGGGCCTGGCCGCGTGGCTGGTGCACTGCTGCCGGGCCACCGAGCACGGCGCCCTCGAGGGCCTGGCGATCTGCGAGAGCAAGCTCCGCGGCTGACCCGTCAGTGCGGCGCCAGGCCCAGGCCAAGGACGGCCACCACGGTCACCGCGACAGCGCCGAGCGCCGCGGCGGGCAGCCACGCGCCGGTCGCCGCGCCTCCGCCGACAGCAGCGAGGCCGGCGAGCCACGGCCCGCCGCGGGAGAGGAAGAGACCGGCCCGCTGCACGGCCGCGGAACGGGAGTCGCTGACGCGGGCGCTGTGGCCGAACAGCGCCGCGGCGGCGCAGACGGCCAGCACGGCGAGCCACGCCGCGACGACGGTGAGCACGTCGGGGGAAGGGTTCAGGCGCCGCGGCGGCGACGGCGGCCGGGAACCGGCGCCGGACCGGCGGGACCCAGCAGACCGGCGCGTGTCGCGCGGTGCCGGGCGTACCAGGCCAGCCCGACGACGGCGGCACCGACGCCCATCGCCGCACCGGTGACCACCGGCGTGGAGGGCGTGGAGAAGCGGGACCGGATGCTCACCGGGCGCTCGAAGCGCAGCACCGGCCAGCCCCGCTGCAGGGCGGCCTTGCGCAGCCCCCGGTCGGGGTTTACGGCGGTGGGGTGGCCGACGACGGCCAGCAGCGGCAGATCGGTGACGGAGTCGCTGTAGGCGTAGCAGTCGGCGAGGTCGTAGCCGCCCTCGGCGGCCAGCCGGCGCACGGCCTCGGCCTTGTTCTCGCCGTAGGCGTAGAACTCGATGTCGCCGGTGTACCGGCCGTCCTCGACGACCAGCCGGGTGGCGACGACGCGGTCGACGCCGAGCATCTCGCCGATCGGCTCGACCATCTCGGCTCCGCTGCTGGAGACGATGACGATCTCGCGGCCGGCGGCCCGGTGCTCCTCGATGAGGTCGGCGGCCTCGGCGTAGACCAGCGGCTCGACGATCTCGTGCAGCGTCTCTCGGACGATCTCGTGCACGACGGCGGCGTTCCAGCCGGTGACCATGGCGGTGAGCTGCGCGCGCAGCCGCTCCATCTGCTGCTCGTCGGCGCCCGCGAGGGAGAAGACGAACTGGGCGTACGCGGACTTGAGGACGGCGCGGCGGTTGATCAGCCCGCCCTGGAAGAAGGGGCGGCCGAACGCGAGCGCGCTGGACTTGGCGATGACCGTCTTGTCCAGGTCGAAGAACGCAGCTGAGCGCGTCACAGCAGTCACGGTAGCTGGATCGGCAGGCCGGCGATCTTTCTGGACCGCTTTCCACACCCGACGGGGTGATCCACAGTTGCGCCGCGGCCGTGGCGGTGCTCGGTCGTCCCGCGGTGGGCTCGGGAAGTGCTCTCACCACCGCCGTCCCGCCCGCTGGTCGTCAGCTCCGACGAGGACCTGCTCGACGACCTGCTGAGGGTGCTGGCGGCGGCCGGCACCGAGGCCGAGCGCGCCGCCGGTGGCCCGGCGCTGCGGCGGGCCTACCGGGACGCGCCGCTGGTCCTCGTCGGTGCCGATGCGCTGGCCACCGGCGTGCTGCGGGCGCTGCCGCGCCGCCCGGGGGTCGTCGTCGTCACCGCCGGGGAGCTGCCGGCCGCCGAGTGGGCCGCCGCCGTCGAGGTGGGCGCCGAGCGGGTGGCCGTGCTGCCGGCCGACGAGTCGTGGCTTCTGGCCCGCTCCGCTGCGGCGGTCCGCACGCCCGTCGCGCGCGGGCCGCTGGTGGCCGTCGGCGCCGCGTGCGGTGGGGCGGGTGCCAGCACCGTGGCCGGCGCGGTGGCGCTGGCCGCCTCCGACGGCGCCGTGCTGGTCGACGCCGACGTGTGGGGCGGCGGGCTGGACCTGCTGGTCGGTGCCGAGCGGGCCGAAGGGCTGCGCTGGCCGGATCTGCTCGGGCTGCGCGGGCGCGTGGCGGGGGAGGCGCTGCTCGCCGCCCTGCCCGAGGTGGCGGGGGTGCACCTGCTCACCGCGGACCGCGAGCACCCCGCACCCGTGCCCGCCGAGGCGCTCACCGCGGTCGTGGACGCCGCCCGCGGCACCGGGCGTCCGGTCGTCGTCGACCTCCCGCGGCCGGGGCCCGAGGGCCCAGGGGAGGGCACCCGCACGGTGCTGGCCGACGCCGATCTCGCGCTGCTGGTGGTGCCGGCCCGCCTGCGCGCGGCGTCCGCGGCGCGGCTGCTGGTCACCGCGGGCGGGACGCCCTGGTCGGCGGCCCGGCTGGTCGTGCGGACCTTCCCCGGTGGCCTCGGTCCCGACGACGTCGCGGAGGTGGTCGGCTGCCCGGTGGTGGGGGAGCTCCCGCACGACCGGGCGGTGATGGTGCGGGGAGAACGCGGGCAGCCACCGGGAACGGGACCGCGGTCGGTCCTGGGGGCGCTGGCGCGCCGGGTGCTCGACGAGGTCGCCGGGTGAGCGCGCCCTCGCTGCTCGACCGGGTGCGGGCCCGGCTCGCCGTCGAGGAGGGATCCCTCTCCCGGGCGGGGGTCGCGGCGCTGGTGCGCGAGGAAGCCGGTGGTCTGCTCGGGGACGCCGACGTGCTGCTGGCCGTGCGCGACGCGGTCGACGAGCTCGCCGGTGCCGGGCCGCTCGAGGCGCTGCTGCGGCTGCCCGGCGTGACCGACGTCCTCGTCAACGGCCCGGACCAGGTGTGGGTCGACCGCGGAGCCGGGCTCGAACGGGTGCCGGACGTCGGCTTCCCCGACGACGAGGCGGTGCGCCGGCTGGCGGTCCGGCTGGCCGGCTCCGCGGGGCGCCGGCTCGACGACGCCGCCCCGTGGGTCGACGTCGGGCTCCCGGACGGGACCCGGCTGCACGCGGTCCTGCCGCCGGTCTCCGGTGGAGGGACCTGCCTCTCGCTGCGCGTGCTCCGGCGCTGCTCGCGGTCGCTCGCCGAGCTGGAGGAGCACGGCACGCTGCCCGGCGGGAGCGGAGCGCTGCTGCGGGCCGTGGTCGATCGCCGGCTCGCCTTCCTGGTCACCGGGGGCACCGGCTCGGGCAAGACGACGTTGCTGTCGGCGCTGCTCGGCGAGGTCGGTCCGGGCGAGCGGTTGCTGCTGTGCGAGGACGCCGCCGAGCTGACCCCTCAGCACCCGCATGTGGTGCGGCTGCTGACCCGGCCGGCCAACGTCGAGGGCGCGGGCGCGGTGGGCCTGCGCGACCTGGTGCGGCAGGCCCTGCGCATGCGGCCCGACCGGCTGGTGGTGGGCGAGGTGCGCGGCGCGGAGGTGGTCGACCTCCTCGCCGCGCTCAACACCGGGCACGACGGCGGGTGCGGCACGCTGCACGCCAACCGCTCGTCGGAGGTGCCCGCCCGGCTGGAGGCGCTCGGGGTGGCCGCCGGCCTGGGCCGGGCAGCGGTGCACAGCCAGGCCGCCGCGGCCCTCGACGTGGTCGTGCACCTGCGCCGGGGGCCGACCGGACGGCGGGTGGAGGAGATCGGGCTGCTGCGCCGCCGGGGCGACCCCGTGGTCGTGGAGCCGGGTTGGCGGGCCGACGGGAGCCCGTGCCCGGCGGCCGACGCCCTCATGCGCCTGCTGGCCGGTCCGTGACCCCGGCACTGCTGGCGGTGGCCGGAGCGGTCCTGCTGTGGCCGGACGGTCGCACGGTCCTCCGCCGGCGGATGCGGCGCGTGGTGCCCGGTCCTGACCGTCCGGAGACGCGGTCGGTGCCGTTGCCGGTCGCTGCCGCGGCGCTCGCCGGAGGCGCGGCGGCGCTGCTGAGCACCGGCCTCGTGGCGCTGCTGGCCGCCGGCTGCGCGGCCCTCGCGGCGAGCGGGTGGCGGACCCGCCGCGCGGCCGCGGTCGCCGACGCCCGGCTGCTCACCCTCACCGAGGTCCTGGCTGCGCTCGCCGCCGAGCTGCGGGCGGGCCGGACGCTGGAGGAAGCGGTGCGCGGTGCGGTCGCCGACTGCTCGGACCGGGCCGTCGCCGATGCGCTGGTCCGGGCCGTCCGCGTCCCGGGAACGGCCGTCGACGGGATCGAGGCCCCCGCCGACGGGATGGCGGCGGCGCTGGACCGGCTGTCGGCGGCGGTCGCGTTGAGCGCCCGCACCGGCTGCTCCCTGGCCGCCGTCGTGTCGGCGGTCGAGGACGACCTGCGCGCCCGGCAACGGCGTCGCCGGGAGCTCCTGGTGGCCACGGCCGGACCGCGGGCCAGCGCACGCCTGCTGGCCGGGCTGCCGCTGCTGGGGCTGGCGATGGGCAGCGGGGTCGGCGCGGACCCGTGGCAGGTGCTCACCGGCACCGGCACCGGGCAGGTGCTGCTGGTGGTCGGGGTCGTGCTCGAGGCCGCCGGGATCGCCTGGACCGGCCGGCTGGTCCGCAGGATCGGGCGATGAGCGCGGCGCTGCCGGTGCTGCTGCTCGCCGTCGCCGTGGTGGTGTGGGTGCCGGGCTCCGTCGTCGTGCGGGCGCGGGTCCACGGCCTAGCCCGCTCCCGCGAGCCCGCCGTCCCCGGAAGCGCCGGTCCTCGTCGGCGGTGGCTGCTGGCCGGGGCGGCGGGGCTCGCGGCCGGCCTCCTGCTCGGTGGCGCGGCGGGCGCGAGCGCCGCCGTCGTCGTCACCGTGGCGGGGGAGCGGCTGCTGCGGGCGGCCACCCCCGACGAGGCCGCCGCGGAGCGGGCGGACCTGCTGCGGGAGCTGCCCGCCGCGTGCGAGCTCCTGGCCGCCTGCCTGACCGCCGGTCTGCCGGTCGCCGGAGCGCTGTCCGCGGTGGCCGGCGCGGTGCCCGGCCCGCTCGGACGGCGATTGCGCGGCGTGGCCGGGCTGCACCGGATGGGGGCGGAACTCCGCCGGGCGTGGGCGGACCAGCCGGCCGAGCTCGCCGGTCTCGCCCGCGCGCTCGTACGGGCGGGGGAGTCAGGCGCCGCCGCGGTGCCGGCGCTGCGGGCGCTGGCGGAGGAGACGCGCTCGGCGGCCCGGGCGCAGGCGCAGGCAGAGGTCCAGCGGGCCGGGGTGTGGGTGCTGGCGCCGCTCGGGCTCTGCTTCCTCCCCGCCTTCGTCTGCCTCGGTGTCGTGCCGCTCGTCCTCGGCATCGCCGGCGACGTCCTCGGGTGAGGCGTCCACAGCCTGCGGCCCGCTCCACAGATGCCGCCCAGCCCTGGGACCCGGCCAGCTCCGCGCCGAGGCTCGGTGCACCGCCCCACCGGGGCCCGATCGAGGAGGACTCCATGACCGCAGACCCGACCGTTCCCGACACCGACCCGGCCGAGCCCGAGCACGCACCCCCGACCGGCCGGTGGGCGCGGCTGCGGGCCGCGGGAGAGGCGGGCATGAGCACCGCGGAGTACGCCGTCGGCACGGTGGCGGCGTGCGCCTTCGCCGCCGTGCTCTACCGGGTCGTCTCCGGCGACTCCATCGTCACCGGGCTGACCGACCTGGTCGACCGGGCGCTCGCGACGCTGTCCTGAGCCGTGGGCCGTCGAGCGGGGCACCGCCCCTCGGTGCGGCGCGGCGAGGCCGGGATGGTCACCGCCGAGACCGCGGTCGTCCTGCCCGTCCTGATGCTGGTGCTCGTCGGCGCGGTCGCGGCCGTGACGGTGGTGGGCGCCCAGCTCCGCTGCGTCGACGCCGCCCGGGAGGGGGCCCGGGCGGCGGCACGCGGCGAGGAGGTGGCGACGGTCGTCGACCGGGCCGGGCGCGCGGCCCCGGCGGGTGCCCGCACGGAGGTCACGAGCACCGACGGCGACGTCTGGGTGACGGTGACGGCCGACATCTCGCCGCTGGGACCGCTGCCCTGGCGGATCACGGTCGAGGCCGACGCGGTGGCCGCGCGCGAGCCGGGGGCGGTGCCGGGCGGATGAGGAGCGAGCGGGGATCGGCGACGGTGTGGGTGCTCGCCCTGTCGGTTGTGCTGGTCACGGTCGCCGCGGCGGCGGTCGTGGTCGGCCTCGCCGTGGTCGCCCGGCACCGTGCGGGCACGGCCGCGGACCTGGCCGCGCTGGCGGCGGCGGGGCGCGCGGTCGTCGGCGATCCGGAACCGTGCGCCACCGCGGCGGAGATCGCCGGAGCCAACGGCGCCGAGCTGACCCGCTGCCGCGTGGAGCCCGGATCGGTCGTCGCCGTGGAGGTCCGCGTCGCCGTTCCGCTGGGGCGGCTGGGCGAGCACGAGGCCGTCGGCCTGGCCCGGGCCGGACCGGTTCCGCCGTGAGCGGCTCAGAAGACCAGCTCGTCCTCGTCCTCGTCGACGTCGGCGGTTTCCGCGTCCGGGGCAGCGGGGGCGTCCTCGATCTCGGCGACCACGTTCGGCCCGGCCGCCTCGGCGGCGGCGAGCTCGTCCAGGACGACGTCGAGCACCCGCACGGCGCCGGCCTTGTCCAGCGGGTCGTTGCCGTTGCCGCACTTGGGCGACTGCACGCACGACGGGCACCCGCTCTCGCACTCGCAGCTGGCCACCGTCGCCCGGGTCGCCTGCAGCCACCGGCGGAGTGCGGCGTACCCGCGCTCGGAGAAGCCGGCCCCGCCTGGGTGCCCGTCGTAGACGAAGATCGCCGCCGTCCCGGTGTCGGGGTGCACCGCGGTCGAGAGCCCGCCGAGGTCCCAGCGGTCGCAGGTGGCCAGCAGCGGCAGGATGCCGATCGCCGCGTGCTCGGCGGCGTGCAGCGAGCCGGGGAGCTCCGCGTCGCCCACGTCGGCCCGCTGGACCGCGCGGGAGTCCAGGGTCAGCCACACGGCCTTGGTGCGCAGCTGGCGCGGCGGCAGGTCGAGCGGGAACTCGGCCAGCACCTCGCCGGAGCCCAGCCGCCGCCGCTGGTAGGCGACGACCTGGTTGGTCACGTCGACCACCCCGGTGTGCGCGGTGACGGCGCCCAGGCCGCGGGTCTGCTCGATCGAGACGATCGCGAGGTCGGTGATGTCGCGCGCCACCGTCGTCCAGTCGGGGCTGTCGGGGTGCACGACGGCGCAGGCGTCCTCGACGTCGAACTCGTCGACGACGAAGGTGTCCCCGCGGTGCACGTAGAGGGCGCCCTCGTGCACGGTCGAGTGCGCGGCCCCGCCGTCGACGGTGCCCAGCAGCCGGCCGGTGTCGGCCTCGATGATCGCCACCGGCTCGTCGCCGCTGCCGCGGATGTCCACGTCGGGCCGGCCCCGCCCGGCCCAGTACCAGCCGGTCGGGCGCCGGCGCAGCTGCCCGGCGGCCACCAGCTCCTCGATCTGCGCCTCGGCCACCGGTCCGCCGAAGTCGGCCAGGTCGGCAGGGACCAGCGGCATCTCGGCGGCGGCGCAGCACAGCTGGGGGCCCAGCACGTACGGGTTCGCCGGATCGGTGACCGTGGCCTCGATCGGGCGGCCGAACACCGCCCGCGGGTGGTGGGCGAGGTAGTGGTCCAGCGGGTCGTCGCGGGCGACGAAGACGACCAGGGACTCCCGCTGCGCCCGCCCGGCCCGGCCGGCCTGCTGCCACAGCGAGGCCAGCGTGCCCGGGTAGCCGGCGAGGACCACGGCGTCGAGACCGGCGATGTCGATGCCCAGCTCGAGCGCGTTGGTGGTGGCCACGCCGAGCAGGGCGCCCGACGACAGCGCCCGCTCCAGCTCGCGGCGCTCCTCGGGCAGGTAGCCGCCCCGGTAGGAGTCCACCCGGCGGGCCAGGTCGCCCCGGCCACGGTCGGCCAGCAACCGGCGGGCCTGGTCGGCGACCGACTCCGCGCTGCGGCGCGAGCGGACGAACGCCAGCGTGCGGGCGCCCCGCTCCACCAGGTCGGCGAGCAGCCCGGCGGCGTCGGCGGCGGCCGAGCGGCGCAGCGGCGCCCCGTGCTCACCGGTCCGCTCGGTCAGCGGCGGCTCCCACAGCGCGAAGGTGGCGCCCGGGCGCGGCGACCCGTCCTCGGTGACGGCGACGACGTCCTCGCCGACCAGCCGGGTGGCGGCCGCGGCAGGGTCGGCGACGGTGGCCGAGGCCAGGACGAACACCGGCTCGGCGCCGTAGCGGCGGCAGATCCGCCGCAGCCGGCGCAGCACGTGGCCGACGTGCGAGCCGAAGACCCCGCGGTAGGCGTGGCACTCGTCGATCACGACGTAGGCGACCCGGCGCAGCGTGCTCGACCAGCGCTGGTGGGCCGGCAGGATCCCGCGGTGCAGCATGTCGGGGTTGGTGACGATCCAGCGCGAGTGCCGCCGGACCCAGTCGCGCTCCTCGGCCGGGGTGTCGCCGTCGTAGGCGGCCGGCCGCACCGAGGGATCGGCCAGCTCGGCGACCGAGGCGAGCTGGTCGCGGGCCAGCGCTTTGGTCGGTGCCAGGTAGAGCACGCAGGCGCGCGGGTCCTCGGCCAGCCTCGTCAGCGCCGGGAGCTGGTAGGCCAGCGACTTCCCCGACGCCGTCCCGGTGGCGACGACGACGTGCCGCCCCTCGCGGGCGGTCTGCGCCGCGGCGATCTGGTGGGAGTACGGGGCGCGGACGCCGCGGGCGACCAGGCGCTCGCGCAGCCCGTCCTCGACCCACTCCGGCCAGCCGGCGGTGCGGCTCTCGCGCACCGGCAGGTGGTGCACGTGGGTGACCGGCTGCTCGTCCTCCGCCGCTCCCGCGAGCAGGGCCTCCAGCAGCTCCCCGCCGGGCGGGACCGCGATCGCGCCGCCCTCGGACCGGTCGTCCGTGCCGGGAGGGGGAGCCGACCGGACCGGGTGGAGCGTGGTCACCTCCCCACTGTCACACCCCCGCGCAAGGCGCCGTCGACCCGGCCCGCGAAGGGAGCGCGCGAGACGGACACCGCAGGTGTGATCTCGCTTACACTTCGCGCCGTTCCGGACCCGGCCCGTACTGGTCGGGGACGGGACGCCGACCTCCGCCGCACCGGGGAGCACCGGCGCCTCCCGGGCGGCCGCCGACGCCTGGAGGACCCATGCCCGACAGCTCCCTGTCCGGCGGGGAGATGGCGCTGGTCGCCGTCATCCTCGTCATCTCCCTCGCGGCCCTGGTCTTCGCCGCCTACCTGGTGCGGGCCGTCACGGCCGCCGGCCAGGGCACGGAGAAGATGCGGGACATCGCCCGCGCGGTGCAGGAGGGGGCGGCGGCCTACCTGAGACGGCAGTTCCGGACGCTGGCGGTCTTCGCCGTCATCGTGTTCCTGCTGCTGCTCGTCCTCCCGGTCGCCGACGGCGGCTGGGGGACCCGGGTGGGCCGGGCGGTGTTCTTCCTCGTCGGCGCGACCTTCTCCGCGCTCGTCGGCTTCATCGGGATGACCCTGGCCACCCGCGGCAACGTCCGGGTGGCGGCCGCGGCCAACGCCGGTGGGTACCTGCCGTCGTTCCGCATCGCCTACCGCACCGGCGGGGTCGTCGGGATGATCACCGTCGGGCTCGGCCTGTTCGGAGCAGCGCTGGCGCTGCTGCTCTTCGACGAGACCGCCCCGGTGGTGCTCGAGGGCTTCGGCTTCGGCGGCGCGCTGCTGGCCATGTTCATGCGCGTCGGCGGCGGCATCTTCACCAAGGCCGCCGACGTCGGCGCCGACCTCGTGGGCAAGGTCGAGGCCGGCATCCCCGAGGACGATCCGCGCAACGCTGCCACGATCGCCGACAACGTGGGCGACAACGTCGGCGACTGCGCGGGCATGGCCGCCGACCTCTTCGAGTCCTACGCGGTCACCCTGGTCGCCGCGCTGATCCTGGGGCAGGTCTTCTTCGGCCCGGTCGGCATGGTCTTCCCCCTGGTGGTGGCCGCGATCGGGGTGGTCGCCTCGGTCGCCGGCATCCTGGCGACCCGGCCCTCGGCGGACGACGGCAGCGGCCTGGCGCCGATCAACCGCGGCTTCTTCGTCTCCGCCGTCGTCTCCCTGGTGCTGGTGGCCGTCGCCTCCTTCAGCGTGCTGCCCGGTGTGGGCGACGACGTGGACGACCTGCCGGTCAGCCCGCAGGTGCTCGGCTTCGTCTCGGTGCTGGTCGGGGTCGTGCTCGCCGCGGCCATCCAGCAGCTCACCGGCTACTTCACCGAGACCACCCGCAAGCCGGTGAAGGACGTCGGCCGCAGCTCGCTGACCGGCCCGGCGACGGTGATCCTGTCGGGCATCTCGCTCGGCCTGGAGTCCGCCGTCTACGCCGCGCTGCTCATCGGCGGTGCGGTCTACGGGGCCTTCCTGATCGGCGGCGGGGCTGCTCTCTACGCCGTGGCGCTGGCCGGCTGCGGTCTGCTCACCACCGCCGGCGTCATCGTCTCCATGGACACCTTCGGCCCGGTCAGCGACAACGCCCAGGGCATCGCGGAGATGTCGGGCGACATCGACGAGAACGGCGCCCGGGTGCTCACCGACCTCGACGCCGTCGGCAACACCACCAAGGCGATCACCAAGGGCATCGCGATCGCGACCGCGGTGCTCGCCGCCACCGCGCTCTTCGGGTCCTACAACGCGCAGATCGCCGTCGCCCTCGACGACGCCGGCGCCTCGCTCGGCGACGCCTTCAGCCTGGTCAACCCGAACAACGTGGTGGGCGCGATCCTCGGCGCCGCCGTGGTCTTCCTCTTCTCCGGGCTGGCGATCAGCGCGGTGTCCCGGGCAGCCGGCCGGGTCGTGTTCGAGGTGCGGGAGCAGTTCCGCACCCGCCCCGGGATCATGACGTTCGCCGAGCGCCCGGACTACGGCGCCGTCGTCGACATCTGCACGAAGGACTCGCTGCGCGAGCTGGCGACCCCGGGGCTCCTGGCGGTGCTGGCCCCCGTGGCGGTCGGGTTCGGCCTGGGCATCGGCCCGCTGGCCGCGTACCTGGTGGGCGCCATCGCCGCCGGCACGCTGATGGCGGTCTTCCTCGCCAACTCCGGCGGCGCCTGGGACAACGCCAAGAAGATGGTGGAGGACGGCGAGCACGGCGGGAAGGGCAGCGAGGCGCACGCGGCGACCGTCATCGGCGACACCGTGGGCGACCCGTTCAAGGACACCGCCGGCCCGGCCATCAACCCCCTGATCAAGGTGATGAACCTGGTCGCGCTGCTCATCGCGCCGGCCATCGTCTCGTTGTCGGTGGGGGAGGACGCGAACACCGGGCTGCGCGTGGGGCTCGCCGTCGCCGCGCTGGCCGTCATCGTCGCGGCGGTCGTCGTCTCCAAGCGGCGGTCGGTCGTCGTCGGCGAGGTGGCCGCGGCGCCGGACCAGGCGTCCCTGGCCGGACGGGTCGGCTGATCCGCCGGCCTAGCCTGCCGTCGTGGGTTCCCCGGGGCCGGAGCTGTCCATCGTGTCGACGTTCGTCCTGGGCGGCATGGAGCCGGTCCGGCTGGTGGTGCACCACGCCGACGGGTCGTGGGACTTCCTCTGCAACACCATCGACGACGCCGGCTCGATGGTGACCGTGCACACCGAGCACGTCTTCGAGCGGTTCCCCGACCTGCTGCCCCTGCGCAGCCTGCCGCGCGGGTTCCTCGCCGAGCGCGGGGACGTGTCGGACGAGTGGGTGACCGAGCCGTTCACCGAGGAGCCGCAGTGAGCGCCCGACACGTCGCGGTCGCCCGCGGATCGGATCGCCGCGGCCCGGGAGGAACTCCGCAGGTCGGTGAGTCTGACCCCTTGGCGGGACGCGCTCTTGGCGCCCCGGGAACACGGGCGCAGCATCCACGTTTGTCGGGGTGACGGCGCGCCCACGGAGGGTCGCCCCCGGCGCCCCGGCGCGGGGGTGGCTTACCGTGGCCCGCCGAGGGGCGTTCCGCGGTGGCGTCCGACCGGCCCCGGCCCCGGGACCGGTGCACCCGGGTCGCCAGGCCCGGGCGCGAGCGCCGCGCCCGCACCACCTCAGCACCACCGACAGGAGTCACGTGCCTACGAAGACCACGCAGACCGGAACCGAGAGCGACCCGACCACCGACGGCGCGGCCAAGAAGCCGACCCGCCGGAGCGCGGCCGCGCCCGGGGGACGGCCGCTGGTCATCGTCGAGTCGCCGACCAAGGCGAACAAGATCGCCGGCTACCTGGGCAGCGGCTACGTCGTCGAGGCCAGCGTCGGGCACATCCGCGACCTGCCGCGCAACGCCGCCGACGTCCCGGCCGAGCACAAGGGCGCCGCGTGGGCCCGCCTCGGTGTCGACGTCGACAACTCCTTCGAGCCGCTGTACGTGGTCAGCCCCGACCGCAAGCAGCAGGTGACCCGCCTCAAGCAGCTGGTGAAGCAGGCCAGCGAGATCTACCTCGCGACAGATGAGGACCGCGAGGGCGAGGCCATCGCCTGGCACCTGATCGACACCCTCAAGCCGCGCGTCCCGGTGCGCCGGATGGTCTTCCACGAGATCACCCCCGAGGCCATCGCCCGCGCCGTCGCCAACCCCCGCGAGCTCGACACGCACCTGGTCGACGCGCAGGAGACCCGCCGCATCCTCGACCGGCTCTACGGCTACGAGGTCAGCCCGGTCCTGTGGAAGAAGGTCCTGCCGAAGCTGTCGGCCGGCCGCGTCCAGTCCGTGGCCACGCGCATCGTCGTGGAGCGCGAGCGCGAGCGGATGAACTTCCACTCCGCCGACTACTGGTCGCTGGAGGGCACCTTCGCCGTCCCCGGCAAGTCCGCCGGCGCCGACGAGGGCGAGCCGACGACGGTCCGCGCCAAGCTGGTCAGCGTGGACGACAGCCGGGTCGCCACCGGCAAGGACTTCGACGCCTCCACCGGTCGCGTCACCGGCGACGTCGTGCACCTCGACGAGGCCGGCGCCCGGGGCCTGGCCGCCCGGCTCGAGGGCCGCCAGGTCAGCGTCAGCCGCGTCGACGAGAAGCCCTACCGCCGTCGTCCGTACGCCCCCTTCACCACCTCCACGCTGCAGATGGAGGCCGGCCGCAAGCTCGGCTGGTCCTCGGCGCAGACGATGCGGGTGGCCCAGCGGCTGTACGAGAACGGCCACATCACCTACATGCGCACCGACTCGACGAACCTGTCGCAGGAGGCGATCAACGCCGCCCGCCAGCAGGCCCGCGAGCTCTACGGCGACGCCTACGTGCCGGCCGAGGCGCGCCGCTACGCGAAGAAGTCCAAGGGCGCCCAGGAGGCGCACGAGGCCATCCGCCCCGCCGGCGACAGCTTCCGCACCCCCGGCCAGCTCGCCGCCGGCCTGGCCCGCGACGAGTTCCGGCTCTACGAGCTGATCTGGCAGCGGACGGTCGCTTCGCAGATGGCCGACGCCGTCGGCCAGACCGTGAGCGTCCGCCTCGCCGGCCGCAGCGCGACCGACGAGGCCGTCGAGTTCACCGCGTCGGGGCGCACGATCACCTTCCCCGGGTTCCTCCGCGCCTACGTCGAGTCCCGCGACGAGGGTGCGCAGAAGGACGGCGACGACGACCACGGCAGCGACGACGCCGAGCGCCGGCTGCCCCGCCTGGAGCGCGGGCAGCAGCTCGACACCCAGGCGCTGGACGCCAAGGGCCACACCACCCAGCCGCCGTCGCGCTACACCGAGCCGAGCCTCGTGGCGCGGCTGGAGGAGCTGGGCATCGGCCGTCCGTCGACGTTCGCCTCGATCATGCAGACGATCCAGGACCGCGGGTACGTCTGGAAGAAGGGCAACGCGATGGTGCCCTCCTTCATCGCGTTCGCCGTCACGAACCTGCTGGAGCAGCACTTCGCCCAGCTGGTCGACTACGACTTCACCGCTTCCCTGGAGGCCGAGCTCGACGAGATCGCCGGCGGCACGCTGGGCCGGGTCGACTGGCTCACCGAGTTCTACTTCGGTGGCGAGGGCCGGCACGCCGGCGCCATCGCCGAGTCCGGCGGCCTCAAGCAGGTCATCGGCCAGCGCCTCGAGGAGATCGACGCCCGCGGGGTGAACTCGATCCCGCTGCGCGCCACCAGCCCCGACGGTCAGCCCGTCGTGGCCCGGGTCGGCCGCTACGGCCCCTACCTGCAGGCCGGTGAGGACGGCGGACGCGTCAGCATCCCCGAGGACATCGCGCCCGACGAGCTCACCGAGGAGAAGGTGCGCGAGCTGCTGGAGGCGCCGTCCGGCGACCGCGAGCTCGGCACCGACCCGGAGTCCGGCCACCCGATCGTGGTCAAGGCCGGCCGCTACGGCCCCTACGTCACCACGGTCGTGCCCGAGGACAGCAAGGAGTCCCCGCGCACCGCGAGCCTGTTCTCCTCGATGAAGCCGGAGACGCTCACGATCGAGGACGCCCTCAAGCTCCTCACCCTGCCGCGCACCATCGGTGCCACGCCGGACGGCGAGGAGATCCAGGCGCTGAACGGCCGGTACGGGCCCTACATCAAGAAGGGCACCGACTCGCGCTCGCTGGAGAGCGAGGACCGGCTGTTCACGGTGACCCTCGACGAGGCGCTGGCGATCTTCGCCCAGCCCAAGCAGCGCGGGCGGGCCGCGGCCAAGGCCCCGCTCAAGGAGCTGGGTCCCGACCCGGTCACCCAGGGCGTGGTCACCGTGCGCGAGGGCCGGTTCGGGCCCTACGTGACCGACGGCGAGACCAACGCCAGCCTGCGCAAGGGTGACGACGTCGAGTCGATCACCATCGAGCGCGCGGCCGAGCTGCTGGCCGACCGCCGGGCCGCGGGTCCGGCGAAGAAGAAGAAGGCCGCGAAGAAGACGACGGCCAAGAAGACCGCCGCGAAGAAGACCACCGCGAAGAAGACGGCGGCGAAGGCCGCCCCGGTCACCGCCGGCTGATCGCCGTGACCGGCTCGGAGGACGCGCTGCGCGCCCGGACGCACGCCTACCGGCTCACCCCGCGCTGAGCGGGCGGCTGCCGACGGCGAAGACCCGCCGGAAGGGCAGCAGCGTCGTGCCGTCGGGCCGCGCCGGGTAGGCGTTCCGCAGCGCCGCCGCGTACGCCTCGGTGAAGCGCGCCGCGTCGTCGTCGTCCAGCCGGGCCAGCACCGGGCGCAGCACCGTCGAGCGCACCCACGCCAGGACGGGGTCGGTGCCGGTCAGCACGTGCAGGTACGTCGTCTCCCAGACGTCGGCCGCGAGCCCGGCCCCGGTGAGCACCTCGGCGTACCCGGCCGGCTCCAGCACGGTGTCCGGGGCGGGGCCGGCGTCGGCCAGCCGGTCGGCCCACCCGGGGGAGCGGCACAGCTCGGCCAGCAGCGCGTGGGTGGGGTTCCGGAAGTTGCCGGGCACCTGGACGGCGAGCCAGCCGCCCGGGGGCAGGGCGCCGGCCCAGCGCGCCATGAGCTCCGCGTGGCCGGGCACCCAGTGCAGGACGGCGTTGCTGACGACGACGTCGACCGGTTCGCTCGGCGCCCAGTCGGCGACGTCGCCCAGCTCGAACGAGACCCGGTCGGAGGCGGACGCCGACGCCGCGGCCAGCATCTCGGGGGAGGAGTCGACGCCGGTGACGCGGGCCCCCGGCCAGCGCCGGGCCAGCGAGGCGGTGAGCGAGCCCTCGCCGCACCCCAGGTCGACGACCACCCGCGGTTCCTCGGCGGCGACCCGTGCCACCAGCTCGACGAAGGGCCGCGCCCGCTCCCCGGCGAAGCGGAGGTAGCTGCCGGGATGCCACGCGCCGTCGCTGCTGGTCACGGGAGGGACCCTAGGGGGATCGGCGGACGGGAGCGGAACAGCAGGCGACCGTTTGACCCGACCGGGCGTCGAGGGGCCGAAATCGTCACGCCGGCCCGGTACCGTGGCCCGGCCGGGGCCCGCTCCGTCCCGGTGCCCACCGACCTGGGGAGCTCGTGATTCCGGCCGATCCGACGCCACCGGTACCCCCGTCCGACGGGTCGGCGGGTGCTGCCGACGTGGGCGGGACGACGTCTCCCGCCGACGGCCTGCCGCCGGCCGGTACCCCGGTGCCCCAGGACGCCGCACCGCCGCTGACCGAGCACGACGGCGCCGCGGCCGAGGACCACCCGGACGGCGCCGGCGCCGTCGGCCTGGTCGCCAAGCTGCGCTCGGTCCTGCGGATCCGCGACTTCCGCCGGCTCTGGTACTCCACGAGCCTGTCCAGCTTCGGTGACTGGCTCGGGCTGCTCGCCATCACCGCGACCGCCACCGCGCAGTTCGACGAGTTCGCCGCCCAGAACTTCGCCCTCGGCGCGGTGCTGCTGTTCCGCCTGCTGCCGGCGATCGTGCTCGGTCCGGTGGCCGGCGCCTTCGCCGACCGCTTCGACCGCCGCAAGACGATGGTGATCACCCACGTCGTCCGCTTCCTGCTGTTCGCGTCGATCCCGGTGGTCGACGACATCGTCTGGCTGTTCATCGCCCAGTTCGTGATCGAGGCGGTCAGCCTCTTCTTCATCCCCGCCAAGGACGCCGCCGTCCCGAACATGGTCCGGCGGGACCAGCTGGAGCCGGCCAACCAGCTCTCGCTGGTGACCACGTACGGGTTCACCCCCGTGCTGGCCGCGATCATGTTCTCGCTGCTCGCGGTCATCGGGGGTCCGCTGAGCGGGGCGGTGCGCGGGCTGGACGAGATCGACCTCGCGCTCTACCTCAACGCGCTGACCTACCTGGTCGCGGCGGTGATCATCTGGAACCTCACGTCGATCAGCGGCAGCCGGCGCTCGGGTCCGGCCGACCAGAAGGGGGAGAGCTTCTTCGGCTCCCTGGTCAGCGGCTTCTCCTTCGCCGGCCACACGCCCCTGGTCCGGGGCCTGGTCGTCGGGATCAGCGGGGCCTTCATGGCCGCGGGCGTCGTCATCGCCACCGCCCAGGCCTTCGCCCGCTCCCTGGACGCCGGACCGGCCGCCTACGGCCTGCTGTTCGGTGCGGTCTTCGTCGGCCTGGGCATCGGCATCTCCGTGGGCCCGAGCGTGGCCCGCGACCTCTCCCGCCAACGTCTCTTCGGCATCGCCATCGTCGGCGCCGGGGTGATGGTGCTGCTGCTGGTGTGGAGCGTCGCGCTGTGGATGGCGCTGGCCTTCGTCGTCGGCATGGGCTTCTTCGCCGGGATCGCCTACCTCGCCGGCTTCACGCTGCTGGGCAGCGAGGTCGAGGACTCGGTGCGCGGCCGCACGTTCGCGCTGGTCAACTCCCTCGTCCGGGCGGCGCTGATCATCAGCCTCGCCGTCGCGCCCTTCGCCGTCGGCCTCTTCGAGCGGCGCACCGTCGACCTGGGCGTTCTCGCCTTGTCCGTCACCGGGGAGCGGGTGGCGCTCTTCGTCGCTGGGCTCATCGCCGTGGGGGTCGGGGTGCTGGCCTACCGGCAGATGGACGACGGCCGCCCGGTCCCGCTGCTCGCCGACGTCGTCACCGCGCTGCGCCGCGACACGACGGCCCGCCGCCGGCTGGCCGGGGGCGGGGTGCTCATCGCCTTCGAGGGCGGGGAGGGTGCGGGCAAGTCCACCCAGGTGCGCCGGCTGCAGGCGTGGCTGACCGACGAGGGCCTCGTTGCCCGCTCGACCTTCGAGCCGGGCGCCACGCCGTCGGGAGGGAGCATCCGGGCCATCCTGCTCGACCGGGCGAACACCGGCATCGCGCCCCGGTCGGAGGCCCTGCTCTACGCCGCGGACCGCGCGCAGCACGTCCACGACGTCCTGCGGCCGGCGCTCGACGCGGGCGAGGTCGTCATCACCGACCGGTTCATCGACAGCTCGCTGGCCTACCAGGGCGCCGGCCGCACGATCCCTCTCGACGACGTCCGCATGCTGTCCCGCTGGGCCACCCAGGGCCTGCAGCCCGACCTGACGATCCTGCTCGACCTGCCGCCCGAGGTGGGGCTGGCCCGGGCGCGGGGCCGTGCGGTCGCCGACCGGCTGGAGTCGGAGTCGCTGGACTTCCACCAGCGGGTCCGGCAGACCTTCCGCACGCTGGCCGAGTCCGCGCCCGACCGGTACCTGGTGCTCGACGCCCGCCAGAGCCCCGACGAGACCGCCGCGGCCATCCGGGTGCGCGTGGCCGAGCTGCTGTCGGGCCTGCCGCTGCAGACGCTCAGCCAGTCCGTCGCCTCCGTCGCGGCCGAGCCCCGGCAGGACGCCGAGCTGGCGACCGCCTCCCGGCACCCGCACGCGCAGACCGGCTCGACCCCCCAGCTCCACCCGTGACCGCCACCGTGAGCGCCGAGGGCGTCTGGGCGCAGGTGATCGGGCAACCGGCCGTGGTGGCCGAGCTGCGGGCCGCGGTGGCCGATCCGGGGGCGATGACGCACTCGTGGCTCTTCACCGGCCCGCCCGGCTCCGGCCGCTCGGTCGCCGCGCGCGCCTTCGCGGCCGCCCTGCAGTGCCCGGACGGCGGCGACGGCACCTGCCACGAGTGCCGCACCGTGCTGGCCGGCACCCACGCCGACGTGCACGTGATCGTCCCGGACGGGCTCTCCATCGGTGCCGCCGAGGCGCGCGGGCTGATCCGGGTGGCCGGCCGGGCGCCGTCGGGCGGCCGCTGGCAGGTGGTCCTGGTCGAGGACGCGGACCGGATGACCGAGTCGGCGTCTAACGCCGTCCTCAAGATGATCGAAGAGCCGCCGCCGCGCACGGTCTTCCTGCTCTGCGCGCCGAGCCTGCACCCCGACGACGTGCCGGTGACGATCCGGTCCCGCTGCCGCGTCGTGGGCTTGCGGACGCCGCGGGTCGACGACATCGCCGACGTGCTCGTGCGCCGCGATGGCGTGGACCCCGCGCTCGCCGCCTGGTCGGCCGCCGCGTCCGGGGGGCACGTCGGCCGGGCTCGCCGGCTCGCCCGCGACGAGGACGCCCGCATGGCCCGCAAGGCGGTGCTGGACGTGCCGCTGCGGCTGGTCTCGCTGGCCGCCTGCCTCGACGCCGCCGACGACCTGGTGGGTGCCGCGCAGGAGGAGACCGACGCGGCCACCGGCGCCCTCGACGGCGCCGAGACCGAGGCGCTGAAGAACAGCCTCGGCGTGGGTGCCCGGGGCCCGGGCGTCGCCGCCTCCCGGGGTGGGGCCGGGCAGCTCAAGGACCTGGAGAAGCGGCAGAAGTCCCGCGCCACCCGGATCGGCCGGGACTCGCTGGACCGCGCGCTGGTCGACCTGGCCGGGCTCTACCGGGACGCGCTGGTGCTGAACGCGGCCGGCCCCGAGGCGCCGCAGCTGAACCACCCCGACCGGCGGTCCGACGCCGAGGAGCTGGCCCGTCGGATCGGTGCCGAGGGGGCGCTGCGCCGCATCGACGCGATCCTCGCCTGCCGCCGGGCGCTGGAGCAGAACGTGAAGCCGCAGGTGGCCCTGGAGGCGCTCACCGTGGCGCTGCGCCTGCCCGCCTGACACCCGCTGCCCCTGCGCAGCCGCCGCGACCCGGTGTCGTAGGCTGTGCGGGCAGTTCGCCGCCTTAGCTCAGTCGGTAGAGCATCTCACTCGTAATGAGAAGGTCGTCGGTTCGATTCCGACAGGCGGCTCGCCTCTGACCAGCGGTCTTGCCCCTCGCGGGCAGGGCCGCTGAGTCGTTTCCGGGGGCCTGTGGGCGCAATGTGGGCGCATCCGGCGCCGGAGTGGTCGCCGCGGTGACGTGCGTGGGCGCCTCCGTGGGCGCAGGGGTGGTCGCCCGGGGCGGCACCAGCGACTCCGCGGCGTCGGCGGCCTGGCGCCCGATCCCGCCGAGCAGGTGGCTGTAGATGTCGGTCGTCACGCGGATCGAGGAGTGCCCGAGGCGCTTGGAGACCACGGCGACGTCGACGCCGCCGGCGAGCATCAGAGACGCGGCGCCGTGCCGGAGGTCGTGCAGCCGGACCTGGCGTAGGCCCGCGCTCGCGGTGAGCCGGGCGAATACCTTGGTGACCTGGCCGGGGGAGAGGTCGGTGCCGTCCTCCCGGGCGAACACCCGGTCGTTGTCGGTGTAGCCCTCGCCCCACTGCAGGCGCTCGGTGTCCTGGGTCAGCCGGTGGGCGAGCAGGGCGCCGATGGTGCGCTGCCCGATGTCGACGCGGCGGTCCTCGCCGGACTTCGTCTTCGGCTTGCCCTCGACGACCTGGCCGCCGACCTCGACGAGCTGCGTGCGGACGTGGATCACGCCCTGCTCGAGGTCGATGTCGGCCCAGCGGAGCGCGCACGCCTCGCCGCGGCGCAGGCCGGTGAACGCCAGCACCTCGAAGAGGGCGCCGAGGCGGTGGCTGGCGGCGTGGTCGAGGAAGGCGCCGAGCTCGGCCGGTTCCCACGGGCGAACGTTCGCGGGGCGGTCGCCGGGGAGGGCGACGTCGGTGGCGGCGTTGTAGGACACCAGCCGGGCCCGACGGGCGGAGGTGAGCGCGGAGCGCAGCACGGCGTGGATGCGGCGGATCGTCGCCACCCCGCGGCCGGCGGAGCGCAGGTCGCGGACCAGCTTCTCGACGTGCCCCGGGCGGAGGTCGCCGAGCCGCACGTGACCGATGGCGGGGACGATGTCCAGCTCGACGTAGCGGCGGTACATCAGGGCGGAGGAGGGGCGGAGGCCGTCGCTGATGCGGTCCTCGAGCCAGGTGGCCAGGAAGGTGCCGACGGTCTGCCGGCCGTCGTGGCGGTGCTCGCCGGTGTTCGCGGCGTGCAGGACGGCGGCGAGCGCGGCGTCGGCCTCGGTCTTGGTGACGAATCCGCCCTTGCGCGCTTCGCGGCGGCGGCCGGTCTGCGCGTCGCGGCCGACGTCGGCCCGGTAGTACCAGGAGCCGTGACCGCGCTCCTTGCCGAGCCGCGGGCAGGCGGTGAGCAGCTTGCCGGCCTCGTCGCGGCAACCGCAGCGGCGGAACGTCGAGCCCTTCACGACTGCCCCTCATCGATGTAGTGCATGTACTCCGGCAGCGCTGGCGGCTGGAGGCCCCGTCGGCGCATCTCTGCCCGGGTGCGCTGGATGGCGTCCTCGGCACGTCCGCGGCGCTGGTCAAGCGCCTCGGTGAAGGCCATCTCGTCGTCTCGGGGGATCGTCCGGCGGACAGCCGAAGGCGCGCTCTCCCAGTCGAAGACAGCGCGGGCGTGCTCTCCGAACAGTCGCAGGGCAGCCGCTCCCTCCTCCCACCCTTCTTCCGGGTCGACCTCCCACTGGTGCAGGCCCGTCGCCGGATCGCGGTCCCCTTCGCCGATGTACGGCGACGGGAATCGCCCCTGGCCGATGAACCAGTCCAGCGCCTCTAGGGTGTCGGCAGGCCCGCCGGGAAGCGTGTCCACCGTCTCCCGGCGGCCGACCGGGAAGACGAGCAACAGCGGGGGAACGCCGAGCGCGCGCGCCAAGACGAACAGCTCCGGCAGCGTGACGGTCTCTCGGCGCCCGGACTCCAGGTTGGCGATGACCGAGCGAGCCATCGGCAAGCCGAGCTCGGCGGTGGCGTCGGCGAGCTTCTGGGCGCTCATGCGGCGCTCGCCGCGGACGCGCTGAACCTCCTGTGCGACCACGCGCACCAGCTCTCCCGGCCAGTCGCTTTGTGTCATGGCAACACAATAGCGGGCCGTCTTGACACCGCGCAAGACTGTCCGCACTCTTGTGCCACCACGTCACCGGAAGGGGTGAAGTTGTGTGCTGAGCGCACAGACGGAACTCATCGATCGTCGGGAGCTCGAAGCCCGCACAGGAGCCAGCCTGTCCACGCTGAAGCGCTGGGCACGGCTCGGAATCGGTCCACGCCCCATCAAAGTGGGCCCGCGGATGGTCCGGTACCGACGCGACGAAGTCGATGCCTGGCTTGCTGGACGGCCAGCGGCATGAACCGCGCATGGACCGCCGACGAGGTGCTCGCCCTGCCGGTCGTCGTCGACCTGGTCACCGCCGGCTCCGTGCTCGGCATGGGCCGCAGCGCCTCGTACGAGATGGCACGCCGTGGGGAGTTCCCCGTCCCGGTGCTGAAGGTCGGCCACCGCTACCGCGTGGTGTCTGCGCGACTCCGGGAGCTGGTCGGCATCCACGACCAGCCGACGCCGGTCACCCGACCGGCCACGCCGTTCCGCCCGGCATCCGGGCTCTGACAGCAGCGAGGCCCCGGGTGCCCGCCCGAGGCCATCGCCCACCACGCCACCAGACCTGACCTCTGGAGACACCATGAGCGTATCGCCCCCAGCGGGCCCGTCCTTCGAGTTGCCCGCCGTCCGGCCGCAGCACGCGAACACCCCTCGCACCTGGCCACCGCCCAGCCCCACGGCGCTCGCCGCGCCGGCCGGGCTGAGGCGCCGCCAGGACGCCGCCCGCCGCCTGCCCCCGCTGCACGACGGGCGCCGCGACCCCATCGCCCGCACTCCTGCCCGCCCTCAGACGCTGCTGCAGGTCCAGGTCGGGAAACGCACCTGCTGGTACCTCGGCATCACCCGCGCCCAGGCCAAGGCCCTGTTCAAGCGAGCCGGCGTCACCCGGCACATGCACGACGGTCGCGGATGGTGCACCCCGATCGAGGACGCCGACGACGTCCTCACCGTCGCCGAGCACGCCCTGCGCTGGCACGTCGCCGTGGAGGCCGTGGACCGGTGACCGCCTCCGCACCCCGCCTCGTCCAACCCGACGAGCCGGTTCCCCCGCCCAGCCATCCGCCGGGCGAGAAGCCGCCGTCAGGCCCCGCGCTGCAGTTTCGGAGCCTCGCCCAGCTGTGCCGCGACGTCGACGCCGCCGGCCCCCGCCGCTGGCTCATCCGCGGCATCTGGCCCGCAGGCGCCTACGGCGTGCACGCCGCCGAACCCAAGGCCGGGAAGACGTGGAACGCCCTCGACCTCGCAGTCTCGGTAGCCTCCGGCACCCCATGGCTCGGCCAACACCAGGTCGACACCAGCGGACACGTCGTGGTGTTCGCTGGTGAAGGCGGGGACGGCAACGTCGTGCGCCGCCTGCGCGCCATCGCCAACGGCCGCGGCGTACCAGCCGATGACCTGCCGATCAGCATCTGCACCCGGGCGCCACACCTGGCTGACGACGCCCACCTGCAGGCCATGGAAGCCCACCTGGCCGCCGTCCGACCGGTGCTGGTGATCCTCGACCCCTTCTACCTGGCGGCTGGTGGAGCAGACGGCAAAGACCTCTACGCCATGGGCCGGCTCCTCGAACGCCCGCAGCACCTGTGCGAGCGCGCCGGAGCCTCCCTCGTCGTCGTCACCCACTTCAACCGCTCACGCGACCTCCGCGGCGCCGCCCGAATCACCGGTGCCGGCCCTGCCGAGTGGGGGCGGGTCCTTATCTCCGCCGCCGTCATCAGCCGAGGCACAGACCCGGCCACCGAAGCCACCACCGTGTTGACCGAGCTGGACGTCCAGGGTGGCGAGGTCCCAGACCGCACCGTCCGTCTACGCCGAGTGGTCCGCGCCCTGGACCCCGACGACCTCGACAGCCCGCTCGAGTACCGCGTCGACGAGCCAACCGCCGCCGACCCGGTACCCGCCGGCTCCGGCAGCGACCTCTCCCAGGCCGCAGCCAAGCTCCTCGCCGCCCTCGACGCCCAGACCACCCCCGAGCCGTCCAGCGTCCTCGTCGACCACGTCGTCGCCACCCACGGCCACGGACTCACCCGACAGACCTGCTCCACCGAACTCAACAAGCTCCGCGCCACAGGCCTCGCCGACTACCTCGACACCGGAGCCGGACGACAGCGCCTCTGGTACCGCGTACGAACGGAGACCCCCGCAGCATGAGCCCTCCGAACCTGTCGGACCTGTCACCCGACACGTCTCCCGACGCCTACCCGACAGAGGTGTCGGCGTCAGCCGACACCCTTATAGAGCCGACACCCCCAGCCGACAGGTCCCAGCCGACACCCCCCACCTCCGCGCTGGACCGGTCGAGTGCCGGTCAGGCGTCGGGCTGCGGGATCCCCCGCGCGCACAGGAGCCGGGTGCCTGTTCCGCTTCGGGTCCTGGGCATCCGCTCCGCGATGGGGCTGACGCCGGTTGTCGACCGTGCGCCCACGTTGCGCCCACACGCTGTGTTTCTGCTGGTCAAGGGTGCGTCCGCTGATAGCGGATCAGATGGGCGCGTGGCCTGATGCCTATGCCCTGCACTGTCTGCGGTCACGCTGACCGCCAGGCCATCGATGAGGCCGTGGTGACCGGCCAGTCCATGCGCAGCATCGCGAGCCGTCACGGCGTCAGTAAGGACGCGATCGGGCGCCATAGGGCGCACATCAGCCCGGCGCTGGCGCGGTTGGTCGCGGAACGCGAGGAGGCCGGGCCGGCGTCGGCGCTGCAGCGGCTTGAGTCGCTGTACGGGAAGGCGTCCGCGGTGCTGGACGCGGCGCAGTCGGAGGGCAAGGCGCAGCTGTCGCTCTCCGCCATTCGTGAGCTGCGCGGCCTGGTGGAGACGCTGGCGAAGATCACCGGCGAGCTGGACGAGCGGCCAACCACCAACGTGGTCAACCTGCAGTCCTCTGGCGAGTGGCACCAGCTGCGCACCGTCGTCCTCGAGGAGCTCGCCCCCTACCCGGAGGTGCAGCAGCGGGTAGCGGGCCGGCTGCTGGCGCTGGTGGCCGAGCAGCGGGGGCTGGCCTCGTGACGGCGCTGGCGGGTGACCTGGCCCAGGCCCTGGACCCGGTGGTGTTCGCGAAACGGCTGGGGTTCGCAGCGGAGCCATGGCAGTCCCGGCTGCTGCGGTCGCGTGCCCGACGTCAGTTGGTGGCCAGCTCCCGGCAGGTCGGGAAGACGCAGACGGTGTCGATCCGTGCGGTTCACACGGCGGTGTACGACCCGGGGTCGCTGGTGCTGCTGATCTCCCCGTCGCAACGGCAGTCGGACGAGATGCTGCGGCGCTGCCGGGCGGTGTACCGGGCGTGTGGCCGGCCAGTGCCGACGGTGGCGGAGTCGGCGACGGCGTTGGAGCTGGAGAACGGGTCGCGGCTGGTCAGCTTGCCGGGAACGGAGGGCACGTCGCGTGGGTTCGCCGGCGCGAAGCTGCTGGTGATCGATGAGGCGGCGCGGGTGGAGGACGACATCTTCGCCGCGGTGCTGCCCATGGTGGCCTCAGATGGCGTGCTGGCCTGCCTGTCTACGCCGTGGGGCCAGCGCGGGTTCTTCCACGCCTTGTGGGCTGACGGCGGCTCGGGCTGGGAGCGCCACAAGGTGAGCGTCTACGAGTCGGCGCAGTACACCCCCGAGCGGATCGCTGAGGTGCGGGCGTCGGTCGGGAGCTTCGTCTTCGCGAGCGACTACGAGTGCTCGTTCACCGACACCGATAGCCAGCTGTTCGGGACCGAGTCGGTGCGTGCCGCGTTCACGGCCGACGTCAAGCCGTTGTTCGGAGGGATGTGACGTGGCGTCGATCGCTGTGGGGCTGGACCTGGGGAAGGCGCAGGACTTCTCGGCACTGGCCGTGGTGGAGCGCGTGGAGGTGTTGCCGGTGGGCTGGTCCCCGCTGGCCTACTCACGTGCCCTGGAGTCCCTGGACCGCTACCGGCAGGCGCAGGACCGGCATGGGTGGGAGCGCACTCGGCAGCGGCTTCCGGAGTTGGTCGCGGAGTGGCATGTGAGGCATCTGCAGCGGTGGCAGATCGGCACCCCGTATCACTCGGTCGTCGAGGACGTGGGCGCGCTGATGGGCTCTGACGCCTTGGCGGACGCGGTGCTGTACGTGGATGGCACCGGGGTCGGTAGCGGGGTAATGGAAATGTTCGCGCAGGCCTACCAGCGGGGGCGGCTGGGTCGGCAGTGGCCGGTGGGCGTGACGATCACCGGCGGGCAGGCCGCGTCTGGGTGGAACGTTCCGAAGCGGGACCTGATCTCAGCGGTGCAGGTGCCGCTGCAGCAGGGCCGGTTGCGGATCGCGGCGGGTCTGGCGCTCGGTGAGGTGCTAGAGCGGGAGCTGACGTCGTTCCGGATGAAGCTGTCGGCGTCGGGCCACGACACCTACGACGTGCAGCGCCGGGAGGGCGAGGGGCACGGGGACCTGACGCTCGCGCTCGCGCTCGCGACGTACTGCAACACCTCGGGTGGGTTCCCAGAGGTCGTCGAAGCGTCGGTGACGGCGTGACCGACCGGCCTGTCGTGGCGGTGCCCGCAGTCGCTCACGGCGCGTGGGGCGCGCTGTCGATGGCGCTGGCGGAGCGCGGGCCGGCGCCGTGCGAGGAGTCGGCGGTGCCGGAAGCGTGGTGGGCGTTCGACGGTGAGCTGCTGAGGTTGGCCAAGGGGGGCTGCGCCCGCTGCCCGGTGCGCCCGGAGTGCCTGGCGTACGCGGAAGCTGCCGGCGAGCGGTGGGGGTGCTGGGGCGGCCTGTCGGAGCGTGAGCGCGCGCGGGTAAGGCGGGCCGCGTGACCGCCCTGGAGGAGCTGTGCGGGCGGCGCGCGCAGGAGACCGCTGACGGGCTGCTGTCGGTGCTGTCGCCGCTGGTGACGTCGCCAGGTGGCCGGGCGCGGGTCCCGGGGGTGGTTGTGGAGCTGCTGGCGGCGTTGATGGAGCAGGCGCACGTTTCCGAGTTCGGAAGCGCTGCCGGTGGGGCCGGAAGCATGGACGGTGTGAGGGAAACCGGGTCGCCCGCGGACGCCGGCGCTGCTGTCGGACTCAGCGCCAGGCGCGTCCGGCAGCTGTGCGAGCAGGGCATGGTCGCGCATCGCCGCGTCGGCGTCCGCGGGTACCTGGTCGACATCGACGATCTCCGCCGCTACATGCGGCGTGAGGACGCGGCGTGACGTCCCCGGCCCGGGTGGCCGCTGATGTGGCCGCGGTGCTCCCTCTCGACGACCCCCTGGGCCAACTGGCCCGCCGACGCCTGGCCGACGCGGCCAGAGAGCAGGAGAGCTACATGCCGATCGACTCCCGGGACGTGCTCCCGGTCCACTCCAACCGCACGGGCATCTTCGAGACCCTCGACGAGCAGCGGGTCGAGCAGGTCGGCGCCCCGCTGCGGGACGCCGCCGTGGACCCGCAGCCCGGTGACTTCCTGCCGCCGACGAACGCCGGCGCCGCCGATCCGCACGGTCCGGCGGTGCTCGCCATCGAGGTCGGGTCGCTGGAGTACCAGCGTCGCGTCGCCGAGCGGCGCGCAGCGGAGCTGCCGGACGCCGCCGCGGGCGTCGAGGAGTGGCGGACCTACGCGATCGGCCGGGGGGCCGACCGTCACTGGGCCGAAGCGCAGACGGTCCCGCAGCTGCGGGAGGTGTTCGGTCGATGAGCCACGTCCTCGACCGGCTGAAGGTGCAGGAGTCCCGAGCCGCGCTGCCGGGCCTGGCCAAGCGGATGCAGACGCTTCAGATGGAACTGACCCGCGAGATCACCGCGGCGCGGGCCTTCACCGACCCCGACCTGTCGCCGGAGGGGCTCGGGAAGCGTCGAGAGCAGCTCGCCGAAACGGCGCGGAAGCGCGCCGACCAGGAGCTCACTGCGCTCACCGCCGAGATGCGGCAGCACATCGGCCGGGTGCGGGAGTGGGCGGAATCCCGCCGGCCGCGGGTGGTCGACGACCCGGTGCAGCTGCAGAAGATGTCGCTGGCGTGGGATCGGGCGCGGGCGATGCTCGACAACGGGCGTTCGATCCGGCAGGTTCTGGCGGAGTCCTCCGACCCTGCCATGGTGCTCGCCGTCAGGGAGTGGGGTCCTGACTACCTGCGGGCCAACGAGCCGCGGGATAGCGGCCTCGCGGGCTACGCGCAGCGGCCGGAGCCGGTCGACTACTCCGGCCTCATCCGGTCCGCGGACGAGCGACTTGGCGAGCTGCTCCGCGGCGAGGTCGCCACCGCGGTGGCGGCGCTCCGTGAGCTGGACGTCATGGAGGCCGGCTGGCAGTCCCGTTCGGCGAACGTCGGCCAGCAGATCGTGGGCGGGGCGCATGATCCGCTGCAAGCGGCCATCGAAGCGCACTACGCCGAGCAGATGGCCGGTGCTGGCTACCAGGACAGCGGGGACGACACCGGCGACAGCCCTCCGACCGGGGACGCCGCCTAATGTTCTCGAGCGCGCGAATGAAGCACCTGTCGGTCATGCGGCTACTGCTGCGTGGGTTGCTGGTGCCGGCCGCTGAGGGAATCCGCCGCGGTGACACGACAAGCCTGCGCACCGCCTTGAACGTTCGCCTGCCGGCACTCAGCAAGCACGGCCGCTTCGATCTCGTGGCCACGCTGGTGCTGCTGGTGGTGAGGCTCGCGGCGGAGCTGACCCCGGGCCAGCGTGCGGCACTCCGAGCAAGTGCCGCTACGGACGGCCTCGACGCGCTCCTCCGCGACGTGTTGTGCGCCCTGGACCTGTACGCGAAGTGGGAGGGGTGAGCGCGTGAACATCGGTTCCCTCGTCGGCTACCTGGGCCTCGACTCCTCCGCCTTCGACCAGGGCCTGCAGGACGCGCAGACCGACCTGGAGGGGTTCGGCGCCAAGGGCAAGGTGCTCGCCGCCGCCGCCGGGGCCCTGATCGCCGGAGGCCTCGCCGCCGGTGTCGTCGGCGCGATGAACGTCGAGGCCGCCAACGACAAGCTGACGGCTCAGCTCGGCCTCTCGGCGCAGGAGTCCGAGCGGGTCGGCAAGTCTGCGGGAGAGCTGTACGCGAAGGGCTACGGCGACTCCTTGACCGGGGTGAACGACGCCGCTGCGGCCGTGATCGGCTCGATCCAGGGGATGCGGGAGGCGTCCTCGGCTGACCTGCAGCTGGCGACCCGGGACGCGCTGAACTTCGCCACCGCGATGAACATCGACGTGACCGCCGCCGCACGCAGCGCCGGGAACCTCGTGAAGACCGGGCTGGCCGCTGACGCTGGCGCCGCCTTCGACCTGCTCACCGTCACGGCTCAGAAGGCCGGCCCGGCGATGGTCGAGCCGGTCATGGAAGCGGCCAACGAGTACTCCACCTACTTCGCCGCCATGGGCCTGTCCGGCGAACAGGCCATGGGGCTGCTGGTGCGGGCATCCGCCGACGGCGAGATCGCCATCGACAAGGCCGGTGACGCGGTCAAGGAGTTCTCGATCCGGGCCACCGACGGGTCGAAGCTCACCAGCGAGGCCTACCAGGCCATCGGCTTGGACGCCGACAAGATGGCCAACCGGCTGCTTGCCGGTGGCGACACGGCCGCGATCGCCACCACGGAGATCGTCGACGGCCTGCTGTCGATCAAGGACCCGGCGACGCAGGCGAACACCGCGATCGCCCTCTTCGGCACTCCGCTGGAAGACATCGGGGTCACGAAGATCCCCGAGTTCCTGTCGGCGCTGCAGTCGAGCAACGAGGTGATGGGCGACACCGCCGGCGCCGCCGAGCACCTCGACCGGACCCTCAGCGGCAACGCCTCCACGGCGTGGACGGAGCTGAAGCGCGGAGTCGAGACGACTGCGATCGCGCTGGCGGATCGGCTGCTGCCCGCGGTGCTGACCGTCTTCACGTGGCTGGGCGACAATCTCGGCCCGGCAGTCGAGGAGGTGACCGGGTTCCTCGGCGACCACGAGACCGTCGTCAAGGCCATCGCCATCGCCATCGCCGCCGCCCTCGTCGTCTACGGCACCTACGCCGCCACCACCCGCACCATCAGCGCGGTGACGAAGGGGTGGGCCGCCGCGCAGGCCGCGCTGAACTTCGTGATGGGGATGAACCCCATCCTGTTGGTCGCCATGGCCGTCGCCGCCCTGGCCGCCGGCCTGATCTACGCGTACCAGAACTCGGAGACCTTCCGGGACATCGTCAACGGGGCCTTCGACGCGGTGAAGCGCGGGGTGGGCAACGCCGTCGGGTTCCTGATCGACGGCTTCCGGCTGCTCCTCATGGTGTTCCTGACCGTCGCGGACGGCATCGTCTCCGGGGCCGCCACCGCCCTGAGCTGGGTGCCCGGCCTGGGCGAGAAGCTGCAGGCCGCGAACACCGCCTTCGACAACATGAAGGACGGGGTCCTCGCCACTCTCGACGAGGCGGCACAGAAGGCCTACGGGTTCGGCGAGCAGTCCGGCAACAACCTCGCCCGTGGTGTCGGCGGCACCGCTGGCCGGGTGTTCGGGGCGACCCGTGGGGTGGCCGACGGCATCGGCCAGGCCGTGGCGGCGGCCAGTGGAGGCGCGTACGGGGCCGGCTACGGAGTCGGGTCGAACGCCGGGCAGGGCGTCATCGACGGCGTCAACGCGAAGCGCGCCGCCGCGGCCCGCGCAGCGGCGGCGCTGTCGGACGCGGTCATCGCCAACATGAACCGGGTCATGGAGATCAATTCGCCGTCTCGGAAGACGACGTGGATGGGCCACATGCTCGGCGAGGGCCTGATTGTCGGTATGCAGCAGATCCGACCGGCCGTGGCTGCGGAGCTCGCGAACCTCGGCAGGATGGAGGCGCTCACCGCGCTCCCAGTGCAGTCCCCGGTCTATGCCCGGCAGCTGGCGGCGCCTGGCCGGGCGGCGGCGCCCACCGCGGGCGGGCCGATGACGGCCCGCCCGCAGGGTGGCTATGGCTCACTGGTGAACATCGAAGGCGACTGGATCACGCAGGAGACGTCCCCGCAGGGGATGGCGCAGGCGCTGCTGATCGAGGCTCGCACCAGCGCTGGGTGGACCTCCTGATGGGTGTGGACGCCGGGACACCTCCGGGTCTGGGAGAGCGGATCCGCCAGATCGCGGCGGACGAGGTCGCGAAGTTCATGCGCTCCGGTCTGCTGCGCAACGCCTCCATCTCGGGCGGTAAGGGGCTGACGGTCAAGGGCGGCGGCGGTATCACCGTCGACGGTGGTGCGCTGCGGGTCCGCGGCCTGCCCGCGGCTCAGCCGGGCGCAACCGGCGACTCGACGGTCTACATGGGCGGCATCACCCCGGCGCTGCCCGACGGCACTCTGCAGCCGGGGCTGGTGCTTCGCCGCGAAGACGGCACGATCGCTCTCGCGCTCTACGACCCCACCCCGGACAACACCGGTGACGGCTTCAACCAGTTCCTCGCACTCTACGACCGCGCGCAGGTGATCGTCGTGTCCGACGACACTGCCTCAGGTCAGGGACTTTCGCGGCCCTACGTGCCGATCCCCGTCACGAGAGCCCGGTACACCGACATGGTCGCGGTCACCGACAGCGCCTTCGTCGACGTCTTCCGGACCCCTGGGGCGTTCCACAAGGTCAACGCCAGAGCCCGGGCGGACATTCGGTGCACCACCGACGTGGCCGGGACCACCGGAGAGGTCCGTGTCCTCGTCGACGGCGTCCAAGTCGGCGATGTGCAGCCGGTGGGGTTCACCGTGGAGACGAAGTACGTGGGCCCGTTCGCCATCCCCGGCGACGCGTACACGACCCACTCGATCGTCGTGCAGGCGCGACGGACAGCCGGGACCGGCGCCGTGCGGCTGGATGCCGCGGTGTGGGGGGTGCAGTCGTGAGCGAGCTCGAGTCCGACGTCGCGGACCAGGGGCCGGCGGGTCCACCGGTGCTGCCACCGCCGGACTTGCCGCCGGCGCCCGGTCCGCGACAGACCTGGGCCGACGCCGACCCGGGCCGGGTCGCCCCGCTGCCCGAGGAGCCGACCGGGCCAGCTGCTCCGAGCTGAACGGTCGCCCTCGGCGCGCGCTAACCCTTCTCGACGACGCTGCCGCCGGGTTGCGTACCACCAGCGGCCAGACGGTAGGCGAGCGCGGCCTTCCGCAGGATCTCCGCCCGGTGGGCGGGGAGCGTGTCCTTCGAGGCCTCGATGATCGCCTTCACCTCGGTGAACACGGCCAGCTGTGCATCGTCCTTGGCCGACATGGCCCACCTCCCGTTCGTCCGCGACCCGGGTGGTCGCGGTCCTGCCGCTGACCGTAGCGGCGCCCCCCGACAGCCCAGGAGGCTTGCGCGCACTGCAACACGCTCACCCGTCACCGCGTCGCCCGCACGTCCGTCGATGCGGTGACAGATGGTGGCCGGGCGCGGCTTCAGTGTGGCTGGGCTCTGGGCTCGAAGGCAGCGAAGAGCCCCCGCCGGCGTCTCCTGATGGAGAGCCGACGGGGGCCTTCTTCCGCGTTGAGCAACCTGCGGCACACGCGCACCGACCATCTCGTCCGACTCACAGCGCGCAGGGGCGCCTTGGGGGGACTAGAACTGTTGGTGCACGATGTGCACTCCTGGGACCCGACGTCCTCGACGGCGTTCGGCCTGCCAGCTCTGGCCGCCGAGAAGTCGGACCTAGGTGGTGAGGGGCCGGGGAGCGCCCACGAAGGTCCGGAAAGCGCACTCGCCCTTCCGCCCAATGCAGGGCGGGAAGGTGGTGTGCTTGGAGAAGAACGTCACGTCGCCGTACTGGTCGCGCCAGTGGCCGGTCTGCGGCGTCCTCTGCCCGGTCTTCCAGGTGCTCCCCGGACCGAGCGGGGAGCCGAGGCTGCGTCGAGCCATGGCTTCCTCCTCTTCCGTCCGAGAGTGAAGGAGGGACGATCGTGCGAACCAGCATGTGCCGGGGGTCCGCGACACCTCTGCTCGCGTGCTCGTGCGGAAGTCAGTGGTGGACCCTGGACGGTCCCGACGCCACGACACCGCCGCAGGTCACGCTGGAGCGCGACGGCACGATCGGCGGCTACATGGGCGTCGCTCGGTGCGGGGACTGCGGACGGCCGGCTCCGGTGAGCTGACCGCTGCGGTCGAGCATCGAGTCGCCCGGCATGTCCGGGCATCCAGGGGTCCTTGGGTCGTGGAGGTCGTCAGGTTGGGGGGCTAGTCCAACCTCGGGGCAGCAGAACCCTATACGAACAAGCGTGCGATCCGGAGCCGACACGCCGACTTGTCGACACGAAAAGCAAGCAGAGCAGGGTCTCGGTGCGATCACGAGCCCTGCTCTGCTGCGGAGCGGGGGCCAACCCGCTCAAGACGTCCTCCACGGGACGTCGTTAAGTGTGCCCTTTCGAGGGCTGCTTGTCACGTTATTCGAGAGTGTCGCGTACACCACTATCCACCACTTATGCACATCCTTTTGCACAGCGGCCTTTCCTGAAAGCGGTGGATAACTTCACCGCCTGTGGACGACGACGTCTTCATCCGGACTGCGATCGTCATGATGACGGCGTCGGCGAGGTCACCCGCCGCCCGGCTACGTCACCCCGCACCCCGGTCCGGTAGCCGCCGGTCGAAGGCCACCGACAGGCGCCCCGCCCGCTAGCCAGGCGGGCGGGGCGCTTCGTCACTGTGACGCTTCGGTCAGTCGACCTCCGCCAGCAGGTCGAGGAACCAAGCCGGCGGCGCTTGCACCACGTGCCACCCGCGGTCCGCCGTGAAGGCGATCGCCGCCCGCTCCGGCGACACGTCCAGCGGGATAGGCGCTGACCTCTCCCTCAGCCGAACCAAGTCCGCGTAGACGGTCGAGCAAGCAACGCCGAGCAGTTCGGCAACCTCCGCTCTCGACCAGCCCTCGGCGGTCAGTTCAGCAACCTGCCGGCTGCGCTCATCCCGTGTGAGTTCCCCGATGCTCACCGGTCCTCCTCAGCCTGGGCGCCGCGCTCCATCTCGAACTGCGCCGTCAGGATGAGGCCAAGGAGGTCGTCGGGCGTACCTCCAACAGCCGACAGAGCGTCCTCGACGACCTGCAGGTCGCGCAGGCTGGGCTCCCAGTTGCCGCTACTCGCGACGTCGACGCAGAAGCGCGGCTCGTCACCTGGCTGCTCTTGGTGCCACCAGCCCGCGAGTCCCGTGCGGACCTCGATCCGGCGGCCGACGCAGCCGACCGTCGCGTCGAGCTCGAGGGCGACTCGCTGATGCTCGTTCACGTTGCACCAGACCTCGTGCTTCACCTGGAGAGTCTGTCGGTCGCTGCCGATAGCGTTCTCTGTCATGGTCCTCGCCCTCCCAGGGGTGGGGATCTAGGGCCCGTCGTCGGTTGCACCCGGCGGCGGGCCCGCCTCGTCTCAGCCGAGCGGCGGAGACGTGTCTGTGGGGTCGGGCTCCTCGAGCGGGGGGAGGAGCAGCCGCATGCGGAAGGCGTTCACGAAGTGACGCATCGAGGGGCCGCGCTCGGGGGTCCAGGCGAGCCCAGCTTGCAAGAACGCCTCGGCCTCGCGGTCGGCGACGATCCGCCGCTCGAGCTCGTCGACAGACGGGCCACCCGGCGTGAAGGCGTCTTTGGCCGCCTGGCGAGGCGGCTTCTCATCCTGGGCTTTCACGCCGGCGGCCAGGATGCGTCCAACGTTCCGCAGCCTCGCGGCCTCATCGGCGCTGCGGTCCGGCTGGCGGGTCACCCATTCCGCCCACTCATCCCACCCGGCGACGATCTCGGCGTACTTGGAGTACTCCGGGTAGCCCTCGGGCGTCAGCACCTCTTGCGCTGGCGACCTCCGCTGGGGATGTGCCGCGGGGACACCCTCCTCGGCCCAGATGCTCAGCACCTCGTCGGCGTGGGGCTTGAGGAGGAGTGCCAGGGCTCGGAGTTCGCTCGCGTCCATCGGACGACGGTGCCGGACGTGGGCGGCTCCGCGGAAGACCCGGTGAGCCAGTCGGCGGTGGGCGCACGGTGGGCGCGAACTGGGCAGGAGTGGGGCGAACGGTCCGGTACGGGGAGGCACAGCCTCGCGCAGCTGACCTGCGGTTATGGCACGGGCGCTCACTCGGGATCACTCCCGGGCACGTCCTCGTTCTGACTCGTAATGAGAAGGTCGTCGGTTCGATTCCGACAGGCGGCTCTCCACGCGACGGGCCCGTCCACCAGGACGGGCCCGGCGTCGTTCCCGGCGCAGGGGGGTCAGTCCCCGCCCTGGCGGCGGCGCAGCGCGCGCCGTTCCGTCCGCAAGGACATCGCCGCACCCAGCGCGAGCAGGCCGGTCGTCGTGAACAGGAGCCACTGGCCGAGACCTGCGGCGACGACGGCGCTCAGCACCAGGAACCCGATCCACCACGGCGCGATGCGCAGCTGCCAGGGACGCCACGAGGACACGCGGAGAACCTAGCGGGAGCGGCGTCGCCCACCGGCGTCAGGGAACGACGGACGGCGGCACGTCGTCGAGACGTGCCGCCGTCGGTGCGATCGGCGTCCGGACCCGAGGGGCCGGGGGTCGATCAGTGGTGCGGGGATGCTTCCTTGGCGCGCTCGATCGAGGCCCTGATCTCGGCCTCGGCCTCTTCGCGGCCGACCCACTCGGCACCCTCGACCGACTTGCCCGGCTCGAGGTCCTTGTAGGTCTCGAAGAAGTGCTGGATCTCCAGACGGTCGAACTCCGACACGTCGTGGATCTCCTTGAGGTGGGCCACCCGCGGATCCGTCGCCGGGACGCAGAGGACCTTGTCGTCCCCACCGGCCTCGTCGGTCATGCGGAACATGCCGATGGCCCGGCAGGTCACCAGGCACCCCGGGAACGTCGGCTCCTCGAGGATCACCAGGGCGTCGAGCGGGTCGCCGTCCTGCCCCAGGGTGTTCTCGATGTAGCCGTAGTCCGCCGGATAGCGGGTGGAGGTGAACAGCATCCGGTCCAAGCGGATGCGTCCGGTCTCATGGTCCAGCTCGTACTTGTTCCGCTGGCCCTTCGGGATTTCTACCGTCACGTCGAACTGCACGACCGTAGTCTGGCCCATGGGGGACGACGAGGTCGGCTCAGGTCCCCTCATAGGGGGTGGAGAGCATTTCGTCGGGTGGATCGACGGTCATCACCGCGAACTACGGGCGGTTCCGCCGCCGCATGATCACGGCCGTCGTGACCCTCGTCCTGCTGCTCGTCGGCGGCGGCATCGCACTCGGTGTGACCCTCGGCCGCGACGACGCCTCCGGCACCGACGCCGCGCCGGTCCCCGACGCCCGGCTCCCCGAGCTCGGACCCGTCGACCCGGTCCTCGCGGGGCTGTCCGACGACGCGCCCGTCCCCGACGCCGACGTCCTGGCCACCCGGCTGACCCCGCTGGTCACCGGCTCGGCCCTCGGCTCGGGCGCGACCGCCCAGGTCGTCGACGTCGCCTCCGGCGAGGTGCTGTTCGACCAGCAGTCCGACGCCCCCGTGACACCGGCGTCCACCGCCAAGCTCCTCACCGCCGTCGCAGCGCTCACCACGCTCGACCCGGCTGACACCTTGGCGACCACCGTCGTCAGCGGTGCGGTCCCGGGCGAGGTCGTGCTCGTGGGCGGCGGGGACGTGACGCTCTCGCGCACCAGCCCGTCGCGGACCTACCCGGGCGCCCCCACCGTCGAGGACCTCGCCACCCAGGTCGTCGGGGCCCTGCCGGCCGGCACGGCGGTCACCCGGGTCGTCGTCGACAGCTCGCTCTACACCGGTCCGCTGACCGCCAGCGGCTGGGGTCCGGGCGATGCGCCCTCCAGCTACGCCGCCCCGATCACCGCCACCGCCGTCGACGGCGCCCGGGTGAGCCCCGGCGCGACGGCGCGCAGCGGCCAGCCCGGGCTGGACGCCGGTGCGGCGCTGGCCGACGCGCTCGGCGCCCCGGGCGCCACCGTCGTCCTCGGGCAGGCGCCGGCCGGTGCGAAGACGCTCGGCATCGTGCAGTCGGCCCCGGTCCTGAGGCAGGTGGAGCAGATGCTGTCCCTGTCGGACAACGTGCTCGCCGAGACCCTCGGCCGCCAGGTCGCCATCGCCCGCGACGAGCCGGCCACCTTCGACGGTGCGGCGCAGGCCATCACCGACGCGGTGGAGGAGGCCGGGATCCCCGTCGCCGACGTCACCCTCTCCGACAGCAGCGGGCTGTCCGCCACCAACAGCGTGACCGCGGAGGTGCTCACCGCGATCGTCACCGGTGCGGCCGACGGCAGCCTGGGGAACGCCTCGGGTCTGCTCGCCGGGCTGCCCATCGCCGGCTACGACGGCACCCTCGCCGACCGCGGCGACGACGACCCGGCCACCGCACCCGGCACGGTCCGCGCCAAGACCGGCACCCTGCTCGGGGTGCACGCGCTCGCCGGCACCGCGGTCACCGCCGACGGCAGGCTGCTGGCCTTCGCCGTCGTCGCCGACGACGCCACCGGCGGCGAGGTCGCGGCCGAAGGTGCGCTGGACGAGTTCGCCGCTCAGCTCGCCGCCTGCGGCTGTTAGAAGGACCGCCCTTCCCCCCAGGCCTCGCTCGCTCGGCCCGGGCCCCTGAAGGGCGGCCGTTCCAGTCCGTCACCACGTACGGTGAAGCGATGAGCAGCGCCTCCTCGATGGTCGACTGGGACCTCGCCGGACGCACCGCCCGGCGGTTGGTCAGCCCGGGTCCGCGCACGACGCGGGAGGAGGCCGCCGCTGTCGTCCGCGAGCTGCACGAGGCCGCGGCCACCGCGGTCGCGCACGTGGAGGCCCTCACCGGCCTGAGCCCGGTCCCCGGCGGCGCCGTTCCCGAGGTCGTCGTCGTCGACCGCCCGGCGTGGGCCGACGCCAACGCCCGCGGCATGGCCACCCTGCTCGACCCGCTGGTCGAGAAGCTCGCCGAGCAGCAGGAGAGCCGCCCCGGCGCCCTCGCCACCGCCATCGGCTCCCGGGCCACCGGGCTGCAGGCCGGCGGGCTGCTGGCCTTCCTCGCCAGCCGGGTCCTGGGGCAGTACGAGATCTTCGGCACCGGCGGCCGGCTCCTGCTGGTGGCGCCCAACATCGTGGCCACCGAGCGCAAACTGGGCGTCGACCCGTCGGACTTCCGGCTGTGGGTCTGCCTGCACGAGGTCACCCACCAGCTGCAGTTCACCGGCGTCCCGTGGCTGCACGGCTACCTGGAGACCCAGATCGCGGAGTTCGTCTCCGCCACCGACCTCGCCCCCGACGTGCTCCGCGAGCGCGTGCAGGACGTGTTCCGCAGCATCCTCGACGCCGTCCGCGGCACCGAGCCCGGGCGCGAGCCCGAGGGCCTGATGGCGCTCATCCAGGACCCCCGCCAGCGCGAGGTGCTGGACCGGGTCACCGCGGTGATGAGCCTGGTCGAGGGGCACGCCGAGTACGTGATGGACGGCGTCGGGCCCGACGTGGTGCCGTCGGTGCGCACCCTGCGCAAGCGGTTCGCCCAGCGCCGCAAGGGCCGGGGACCGCTGGACCGCGTGCTGCGCCGGCTGCTCGGACTCGAGCAGAAGATGAAGCAGTACGCCGACGGCCGGGTCTTCGTCGGCGGCGTCGTCGACCTCGCCGGCATGGAGGGCTTCAACCGCGTCTGGGACGGCCCGGAGAACCTGCCGCGCATCGACGAGCTCACCGCCCCGGAGCGGTGGGTGGAGCGGGTGCTCGGCCGCCCGGCCATCCCGGCCTGACCGCCGGGTGAGCGGGCCACCTCCCGCCGTCGCGGTCCTGCGGCACGCCGTCCGGTCCGGGCTGCGCGGCTCGTCGCGCCCGGTGCTCGCCGCCTGCAGCGGGGGAGCGGACTCCGTGGCGCTGGCCGCCGCGCTGGCCTTCGAGGCGCGGCACGCCGGCGTCCGGGTCGGCGCGGTCACCGTGGACCACCGGCTGCAGCCGGGGTCCGGCGACCGGGCGCGGGCGACCGCGGAGCTGCTCGCCGGGCTGGGTCTGGACCCCGTGCTGGTGCTGCCGGTGGACGTCGCCACCGCGGGCGGACCGGAGGGCGCCGCCCGGGAGGCGCGCTACGCGGCGCTGACCCGCGCGGCCGACGAGCACGGCGCCCGCGTCGCGCTCGGCCACACCCTCGACGACCAGGCCGAGACCGTGCTGCTCGGCCTCGGAAGGGGCTCGGGGCCGCGCTCGGTCGCCGGCATGGTCGAGGACCGGCCGCCGTTCTGGCGCCCGCTTCTCGGCGTGCGACGAGCCACCACCCGGCAGGCCTGCGCCGACCAGGGGCTGCCGGTGTGGGACGACCCCTGGAACGACGACCCCGCCTACACGCGGGCCCGGCTGCGGGCCGAGGCGCTGCCGCTGCTGGAGGACGTGCTGGGCGGCGGGGTGGCCCCGGCCCTGGCGCGGACGGCGGAGCTGCTCCGCGAGGACCTCGACGCCCTGGACGGCCTGGCCGCGGCGGAGCTGGCCCGCCTGGGGTCCGGGGACGGGAGCCTGCCGGCCCGCCCGCTGGAGCCGCTGCCGGCGGCGCTGCGCCGGCGGGTGCTGCGCGGCTGGCTGCTCGCCGCCGGGGTCCCCGACCTGCAGGCGGTGCACCTCCGCGCGGTCGAGGCGCTCGTCACACGGTGGCGGGGGCAGGGCCGGATCGACCTACCCGGCGGCGCAGGGGTGCTCCGCACGTCTGGCACTCTGGTGGTCCAGGCGCCGGATCTCCTCGGCGCCGATCCAGGACCCGCAGCCCTCGAGGAGCCCCTTCCGTGACGACGGAGCCCGCCAGCACCCCCGGGGCCCTCGGTCCCGACCACGGCTACGGTCCGGACATCGACCACGTGCTGCTCAGCGAGGAGCAGATCCAGGCGAAGATCGGCGAGCTCGCCGCCCGGATCGCGGCGGACTACGCCGGGCGCGAGGTCCTGCTCGTCGGCGTGCTCAAGGGCGCCGTGCTGTTCATGAGCGACTTCGCCCGGGCTCTGCAGCTGCCCACGCAGATGGAGTTCATGGCCGTCTCCTCCTACGGCTCCTCCACCAGCTCCTCCGGCGTCGTGCGGATCCTCAAGGACCTCGACCGCGACATCACCGACAAGCACGTGCTGGTGCTCGAGGACATCATCGACTCGGGCCTGACCCTGTCCTGGCTGCTGAAGAACCTGGGCGGCCGGTCGCCGGCCTCGCTCGAGGTGTGCGCGCTGCTGCGCAAGCCCGACGCGGTCAAGGTCGAGGTGCCGGTGAAGTACATCGGCTTCGACATCCCGAACGAGTTCGTCGTCGGCTACGGCCTGGACTACGCCGAGCGGTACCGCGACCTGCCCTACATCGGCACGCTCAAGCCCGAGGTCTACTCCAGCTGACCCCGGAGGGTCTCTCCTCCGGGCGGGGGATGCGCGGACCTTCCCAGGTCGCACGCAGGGGATGCCCAGGCTGCCCGGTGTACCGTCGATCGCGACGACGCTGCACCGAGCGCCGGGGTCCCCACCCGGGCCGCCGGCTGCGTCCCGGGCACGTACAGGAGGGTCGACGGGCAGGCCGGTTCCGCCGGCGCCCGGCATCGGTGTATGGAACGTAAGAAGATCTTCCGCTCCGTCTGGTTCTGGATCGTCCTGGTCATCCTCCTGGCCCTGACGGTCTCGACCTTCTTCAGCGGGAACGGCAACCGCCAGGAGATCTCGACCTCGACCGCGCTCGAGCAGATCGAGAGCGGCAACGTCGAGTCCGCGACGCTGAACACCCGCGAGCAGACCCTCGACCTCGACCTCGAGGACGAGGTGCAGGGCAGCACCGAGGTGACCGCCTCGTACCCCAGCGCCTTCGAGGACACGATCGTCGAGCTGCTCCGCGAGGAGCAGGGCGACTCCGAGGGGTTCGACACCAACGTCACCCAGGACAGCCTGCTGGTCAGCCTCCTGGTGAGCTTCCTGCCGTTCCTGATCCTGCTGCTGCTGCTCTTCTGGCTGTTCAACTCCATGCAGGGCGGCGGCCGCGGCGTCATGCAGTTCGGCAAGTCCAAGGCCAAGCAGGTCACCAAGGACACCCCGAAGACGACGTTCGCCGACGTCGCGGGCGCCGACGAGGCCGTCGAGGAACTGCACGAGATCAAGGACTTCCTGCAGAACCCGGTCAAGTTCCAGGCCGTCGGCGCCAAGATCCCCAAGGGCGTGCTGCTCTTCGGCCCGCCCGGGACCGGTAAGACGCTGCTGGCGCGGGCCGTGGCCGGCGAGGCCGGCGTGCCGTTCTACTCGATCTCCGGCTCGGACTTCGTCGAGATGTTCGTCGGTGTCGGCGCCAGCCGTGTCCGCGACCTGTTCTCCCAGGCCAAGGAGAACGCGCCGGCGATCATCTTCATCGACGAGATCGACGCCGTCGGCCGTCACCGCGGCGCCGGCATGGGCGGCGGGCACGACGAGCGCGAGCAGACCCTCAACCAGATGCTGGTCGAGATGGACGGCTTCGACGTCAAGGGCGGCGTCATCCTCATCGCCGCCAGCAACCGGCCCGACATCCTCGACCCGGCGCTGCTGCGCCCGGGCCGTTTCGACCGGCAGATCGCCGTCGACCGTCCCGACCTGCTCGGCCGCAAGGCGATCCTGAGCGTGCACGCCAAGGGCAAGCCGCTCGCCCCCGACGTCGACATCGAGACCGTCGCCCGGCGCACCCCCGGGTTCACCGGCGCCGACCTGGCCAACGTGCTCAACGAGGCCGCGCTGCTCACCGCGCGCGGCAACGGGTCGCTCATCACCGACGAGACCCTCGAGGAGGCGATCGACCGGGTCATCGCCGGCCCCGAGCGCAAGACGCGGGCGATGAGCGAGAAGGAGAAGAAGGTCACCGCCTACCACGAGGGCGGGCACGCCCTGGTGGCGCACGCGCTGCCCAACCTGGACCCGGTGCACAAGGTCACGATCCTGCCGCGCGGCCGCTCGCTCGGGCACACCCTCGTGCTGCCGACCGAGGACAAGTACACCCAGACGCGGTCGGAGATGATCGACACCCTCGCCTACGCCCTCGGTGGCCGGGCGGCGGAGGAGCTCGTCTTCCACGAGCCCACCACGGGTGCCGGCAACGACATCGAGAAGGCCACCGGCATGGCCCGGGCGATGGTCACCCAGTACGGCATGAGCGCCAAGCTGGGTGCGGTCAAGTACGGCAGCACCGAGGGCGAGCCGTTCCTGGGCCGCGACATGGGCAGCCGTCCGGACTACTCCGAGGCGGTCGCCGCCGACATCGACGCCGAGATCCGGGCGCTGATCGAGGCCGCCCACGACGAGGCCTGGGAGATCCTGGTGGAGCACCGCGAGGTCCTCGACCAGCTGGTGCTCGAGCTGATGGAGAAGGAGACCCTCTCCAAGGACGACATGGCCCGCATCTGCGCGCCGGTCACCAAGCGCCCGTCGCTGGCCCCCTACAACGGCTTCGGCAAGCGCACGCCGTCGACGCAGCCGCCGGTGCTCACGCCGTCGGAGCGGGCCGGCCAGAACGGCAGCACGCCGCTGGCGATCGCGCCGGTCGGCGACGACGTCGGGTCCCCCGCGAAGCGATGAGCGAGCTCGCGAGCTCATCCATGGGCAGGGCAGCCTCGCGAGCACGTCCGACGAGCGCCAGCGAGGAGGTCGCGTGAGCGAGATCCCGGCGGAGCCCGAGGACCTGCTGCTCGAGCCGGTCGCCGGCGTCGACCAGGAGCGGGCGGCCGCTGCCGTCCGCGAGCTGCTCATCGCGGTGGGGGAGGACCCCGACCGCCCGGGGCTGCGCGACACCCCGGCGCGGGTCGCCCGCGCCTACGCGGAGACCTTCGCCGGGCTCCAGCAGGACCCCTACGAGGTGCTCGCGACGACGTTCGACGAGGACCACCAGGAGCTCGTGCTGGTCAAGGACATCCCGATGTACTCGACCTGCGAGCACCACCTCGTCCCCTTCCACGGGGTCGCGCACGTGGCCTACATCCCCGGCCACGACGGGCGGGTCACCGGCCTGTCCAAGCTGGCCCGGCTGGTCGAGGTCTACGCCCGCCGCCCGCAGGTGCAGGAGCGGATGACGCGGCAGATCGCCGACGCGCTCGCCGACGCGCTCAAGCCCCGTGGCGTGCTCGTCGTGATCCAGGCCGAGCACCTCTGCATGGCGATGCGCGGCATCCGCAAGCCCGGGTCGTCCACCGTCACCTCCGCCGTCCGCGGCATCTTCCGGGAGAACGCGGCGACCCGCAGCGAGGCGATGAGCCTCGTGCTCGGCCGGTGAGCGGGGCGCACCGATGACCCCGGTCGCGTTGCCGCGGCCGGGTCACTGCGTGGTCATGGGCGTCCTGAACGTCACGCCGGACTCGTTCTCCGACGGCGGTTGCTTCGCCGACACCGCGACCGCCGTCGCGCACGGCCTGGCGATGCACGCCGCCGGCGCGGACTACGTCGACGTGGGCGGGGAGTCCACCCGCCCGGGAGCCGACCGGGTGGGCGCCGACGAGGAGTGCGGCCGGGTCGTGCCGGTCATCCGCGAGCTCGCCGCGGCTGGGGTGCGCACCAGCGTCGACACCACGCGCGCCGAGGTCGCCGAGGCGGCGCTGCACGCGGGCGCGGTGCTGGTCAACGACGTCAGCGGCGGGCTGGCGGACAAGAACATGGCCGACCTCGTGGCCGACGCCGGGGTGCCGTGGGTGCTGATGCACTGGCGCGGGCACAGCCGCGAGATGTACGCGGCGGCGCAGTACGGCGACGTCGTCACCGAGGTCTGCGCCGAGCTGACCGCCCGCGTCGAGGATGTCGTCGCCGCCGGTGTGGCACCCGCGCAGCTCGTGCTCGACCCGGGCCTGGGGTTCGCCAAGCGCGCCGAGCACAACTGGGCGCTCCTGGCCGGCCTCGACCGGCTGATCGGCCTCGGGCTGCCGGTGCTCGTCGGGGCGTCCCGCAAGACCTTCCTGGGGCGGTTGCTGCCGCTGCCCGACGGCTCCCCGCGGCCGGCCGAGCAGCGGGACGCCGCGACCCTGGCGACCACCGTGCTGGCCGCCGAGGCCGGCGCGTGGGGGGTCCGGGTGCACGACGCCGCGGCATCGGTGGACGCCGTCCGTACCGTGGCCGCAGTCCGCGCAGCGAGAGGAGCAGGCCGTGGGTGACCGGACCCCTGACCGGATCGCCGTCCGCGGCATCCGCGCCCACGCCAACCACGGCGTCTACGCGTTCGAGCGCGAGCGCGGCCAGCTGTTCCTCGTCGACGCCGTCCTCGAGCTCGACACCTCCGCCGCCGCGGCCGGCGACGACCTGGCGCGGACGGTCAACTACGCCGAGCTGGCCCAGAAGCTGCAGCGCGTCCTGACCGGCGAGCCGGTGAACCTGCTCGAGACCCTGGCCCAGCAGCTCGCCGACGCCTGCCTGGCCGACGAGCTCGTCGACGCCGTGGAGATCACCGTGCACAAGCCGGAGGCCGAGCTGGGCGTGCCGTTCGCCGACGTGACCGTCAGCATCCGGCGAGAGCGTCGATGACGAGAGCTGTCCTGTCGCTGGGGGCCAACCTCGGCGACCGAGCCGCCGCGCTCCGGGCCGCGCTCACCGCGCTCAAGGACGACGGGGTGCTCGTGGCCCGCTCGACGCTGTACGAGACGCCGCCGTGGGGGCCGGTCGAGCAGCCGCCGTACCTGAACGCCATCGCCGTCGTCCGGGGCGACCGCGACGCCCGGGGCTGGCTGGCCCGGGCGCACGAGCTGGAGCAGGCCGCCGGCCGCACCCGCGAGGTCCGCTGGGGCGCCCGCACCCTCGACGTCGACGTCGTGGCCGTGACCGGGGACGACGGCGCCCCGGTGCTCTCCGACGACCCCGAGCTGACCCTGCCGCACCCCCGGGCGCACGAGCGCGCGTTCGTGCTCGTGCCGTGGGACGTCGTCGAGCCCACCGCCGTCCTCCCGGGGCGGGGTCCGGTCTCCGAGCTGGTCGCCGCGCTCGACCCGGCGGAGGTCGCCGCGGTCCAGCGCTGGGACCACCTGCACTGAGCCGCCCGTGACCCCCGTCCGCCGTCGCGACCTGGTCGCCCTCGCCGCCGGCCTGGCCGTGGCCTCGTGGCTGCTCGTCCGCGCCTGGTACGGGGACCTGCCCGCGCTGCGCTGGTGGCAGCCCACGCCGCTGGCCCTGCTCGCCCTCGCCGAGGCGCTCGGCGCCAGGACGCTCCGGTACCGGCTGACCGCCGAGCGGGAGGCCCGCGCCGGGCGCGGGCCCACGACGGTGGACGGCCGCGCGGCCCTGCTGCGTCCCGTCGAGCCGATGCTCGTGGCCCGGCTGGCCGTCCTGGCCCAGGCCAGCGCGTACCTGGGTGCGGTCCTCGCCGGGATCTGGGGCGGTGTGCTGCTGCACGTCGCGCCGGCCGCCGGGCGGCTCGCGGCGGCCGGTGACGACACGGTGGTCGCGGGGATCGGGCTGGCCTGCTCGGCGGCCCTGGTCGCGGCCGCGCTGCTGCTGGAGGCCGCGTGCCGCGTTCCTCCCACCCCCTCCGACGGCGAGGACCGGCCCGCCCGCTGAGCGGGGCAAGAACGGTCAAGCACTCCGCGGCCGGGGCGCACCAGACTGACCGCATGACCGGACGAGACCGCCTGCGCGAGCTGCTCGACGCGGTGCTCGACGAGGACAACCGCACCCTCTCCGACATGGCCGGCGACGCCTACGCCTCGCCGTTCCACCTCACCCGGGTGCTCACCCGCGACGCGGGCGAGCCGCCGGTGGCCATGCGGCGGCGGGTGATGCTCGAGCGCGCCGCCTGGGAGCTGCGCCGGGGCAGCAGCGTCACCGACGTCGCCTGGACGGCGGGCTACGAGTCCGTCGAGGGGTTCAGCCGCGCGTTCACCCGCGCCTTCGGCCGGGCGCCCAGCACGGTCGACGAGACGACCGGGCACTGGCTCCCGGCGCCCAACGGGATCCACTTCCACCCGCCCACCTCGCTGTGGGTGCAGAGCACGGAGCACGCCATGAACCCGCTCACCGAGCAGCTGGTGGCGCACGGTCTGGACGACGCGCGGCACCTGATCGAGGTCGCGAAGGGGTTGAGCGACGAGGAGTTCCGCGCGACCCGGCTGCCCGGGGCGGTCGTGCTGCCCTGGGACGGGCCCGAGGAGTCGGTGCAGGCGGTGCTCGACCACCTGGTGTCCACCGTCGAGGTCTGGCTCGCCTCGATCGAGGGCCACGACCTCCCGCGGCGCGACGACGACCCCTCACCGGCCCGGCTGCTCGAACGGCACGACGCCGCGGCGCCGCGCTGGCTGGCGGTGGTGCGCGACGTCGACCGGCGCGGCGGCTGGGACGACCGGCTGATCGACGCGCTGTGCGAGCCGCCGGAGAGCTTTGTGCTCAGCAGCGTCGTGGCGCACGTGCTGACGTACTCGGCGCACCGGCGGCAGCTCGTGCGGCACCTGCTCCGCGCCGCCGGTCGCGAGATCGACACCGGCGACCCCATCGACTGGGTCCGCGCCCGCCGCGGCGAGACCACGGGAGGACCACCGTGCTGACCTACTACACCGCCACCACCCTCGACGGGTTCATCGCCGATCCTGACGACTCCCTCGACTGGCTGCTCCGGCAGCCGAACGAGGCGAGCGGGCCGTTCGGTTTCGACGACTTCATGTCCGGCGTCGGGGCGGTCGTGATGGGCTCGACCACCTACGAGTGGGTGCTCGCGCACGAGGACGGGAAATGGCCGTACACCCTGCCGTCGTGGGTGATGACCTCCCGGGAGCTGCCCTCGGCGACGGGCGCGGACGTCCGGTTCGCCTCCGGGGACGTGCGCACGGTGCACGCCGAGATGACCGCCGCCGCCGGCGGCAGGGGCCTGTGGGTGGTCGGCGGGGGAGACCTCGCCGGCCAGTTCGCGGAAGCCGGACTGCTCGACGAGGTGGTCGTCTCGGTCGCCCCGGTCACCCTCGGCGCGGGACGGCCGCTGCTGCCCCGGCGGCTGGACCTGGAGCTGGTCGAGTCGGCCGTGAACGGCGCGTTCGTCTGCGCCCGCTACCGGGTGGCCGGGCCGTTGCTGGAGGACCGCTCCTAGGTGTGCGCGGCGCCGGCGGTCTCGGGCACCGAGCCCTCGACCGACCGGCGCAGGGCGGCGTGCAGCGACTCGGGGGTCAGCACCCCGAGGAACCGGTCCCCGTCCAGGACGGCGACCCAGCCGGCCTCGAGCTGGAGCATGGTCGAGAACGCCGTCTTCAGCGACGCGCCGACCGGCACCCAGGCCTCCATCCGCCGGCAGGCGTCGCGCACCGTGCCGCTGCCCGAGGCGCGCTCCACCGACAGCCACCCGTGCAGGTCCTGCCGGTCGTCGAGGACGACGGCCCAGCGGGCCCCGGCCCGCACCAGGGCGGCCCGTGCCTCGGCCAGCCCGTCGTCCACCCGGACCACCGGCGGGTGCTCGAGGTCGGCGACGTCGATGCCGGTGACGGCGAGCCGCTTGAGGCCCCGGTCGACGCCGACGAAGTCGGCCACGAAGTCGTTGGCCGGCCGGCCCAGCAGCTCGGCGGGGGGCGCGAACTGCTCCACGTGGCCGCCGCTGCTCATCACCGCGATCCGGTCGCCGATGCGCACGGCCTCCTCGATGTCGTGGGTGACGAACACGATGGTCTTGCGCACCGTCTCCTGCAGCCGCAGGAACTCCGTCTGCAGCCGCTCCCGCACGACCGGGTCGACGGCGGAGAACGGCTCGTCCATGAGCAGCACGGGCGGGTCCGCCGCGAGCGCCCGGGCGACGCCGGCCCGCTGGCGCTGGCCGCCGGAGAGCTGGTGCGGGTAGCGGTCGGCGTGGACGTCGGGGTCGAGGCCCACGAGGGCGAGCAGCTCCTGCACGCGGTCGCGGGTGCGCGCCCGGTCCCAGCCGAGCAGTCGCGGCACCGTGCCGATGTTGGCCCGGATCGTCTGGTGCGGGAAGAGGCCGACGTTCTGGATCACGTAGCCGATCCGGCGGCGCAGCTGCACCGGGTCGACCCCGGTGACGTCCTCGCCGCCGAGCAGGATCCGGCCGGTCGTCGGCTCGATGATGCGGTTGACCATCTTCATCGTGGTCGTCTTGCCGCAGCCGGACGGCCCGACCAGCACGGTCAGCTCACCCGCGGTGAAGGTCAGGTCCAGCTCGGCGACGCCCACCGTGCCGTCGGCGTAGACCTTGCTGACGCCCTCCAGCCGGATCTCCTCGGCGGAGGCTGCGGACCGGCCAGGAGAAGCAGTAGCGTCCACGAGGTGGCCTTCCTGGTACGCGCCCCGTGCTGAGCGCGGCGAGCGGCGAGCTGCTCGCGGTCGATGCGGCGCCGAACCCGTGGTTCGACCCGTCCTACGTGACGTCCAACTGGGACACCATCATGGGCTACCTCGGCGAGCACGTCAGGCTGACGGTCGGCGCCGTCGTCCTCGGTGCCCTGCTGGCGCTGCCGCTGGCGGTGCTGGCCCGGCGGAGCCGCTGGCTCGCGGGGCCCGTGCTGGGGCTGTCCACCCTCGTCTACACGATCCCGTCGCTGGCGATGTTCGCCTTCGTCGCGCCGATCACCGGGCTCACCACCACGACGGTCCTCATCGGCCTGGTGCTCTACTCCCTGGTCATCCTGGTGCGCAACTTCCTCGCCGGCCTGCAGGCCGTCCCCGCCGAGGTGCGCGAGGCCGCCCGCGGCATGGGGTACGGGGCCGGCCGGCTCTTCTGGCAGGTCGAGCTGCCCCTGGCGGTGCCGGCGATCATGGCCGGGCTGCGGATCGCCACCGTCTCCACGGTCGCGCTGGCCACCGTGGGTGTGATCGTCGGGCACGGCGGTCTGGGGCAGCTCATCACCGGCGGGTTCAACGCCAACTTCTACCGGGCCCCGATCGTCGTCGGGACGCTGGGCTGCGTGCTGCTGGCACTCCTGGCCGACCTCCTGCTGGCGGGGGCCGAGCGGCTGCTCACGCCGTGGACGCGACGGGCCGCGGCATGAGCCGGGGGGTGGGGGCGTGAACCGCTGGGAGGAGGCGTTCCGCTACCTCAACGACCCGTTCAACTGGTCCCGCCCGGGCGGGATCCTCGACCTGCTCACCGAGCACCTCCGGATCTCCGGGGTCGCGGTGCTCGTGGCGATGCTGATCGCGCTGCCGGTGGGAGCGGTGCTGGGCCACACCGGCCGGGGTGGTGCGTTCACCGTGGCCCTGTCCAACGTCTCGCGGGCAGTGCCCACCCTCGCGCTGCTGACCCTCTTCGCGGTCACCCCGATCGGCTTCGGCCCGACGGCCACCACCATCGCGCTCGCGGTGTTCGCCGTCCCGCCGATCCTGACCAACACCTACGTGGGCTTCCGGTCGGTCGACCCCGACGTCGTCGAGGCGTCCCGGGCGATGGGCATGGGAGGCCGCCAGGTGCTGCTCCGCGCCGAGCTGCCGCTCGCCGCGCCGCTGGTGATGACCGGCGTCCGCACCGCGGCGGTGCAGGTGGTGGCGACGGCCACCCTGGCCGCCCTGGTCGCCGGCGGCGGGCTGGGCCGGATCATCACCCTGGGGTTCGCGCAGCAGAACTACGGGACGGTGCTCGCCGGCGCCGTCCTGGTCGCCGCGCTCGCCGTGCTGACCGAGCTGCTGCTGGTGGCCCTCACCTGGGCGGTCGTCCCCGGGGACAAGCGGCTTCCGTTCCTGCGCGCCCGGCGCGCCACCCCGGTGCCCGAGCCCACGGCCAGCGGCGTCCCGCTCTGAGGTCACGGATCGCTAACGGCCTCCCCGACCGATTGCGCACCACCGATCCGCGGAGTTGCATGGTCGTCGCGGGGTCCACCCGCCAGACACGCGTGGCCGGGATGCGGCCACGGGACACAGAAGGCGGGGTCATGCGCGCGCGCACCCGGTACATCGTTCCTCTCGCCCTGGCCGCCCTGGTCACCACCGCCTGCGGTGAGTCGGGGTCCTCCGGCACCGGCGGGGGTGCCGACACCACCCAGGCCTCCGGCGACGCCTGCGCGCCGGTCCCCGGCGACCAGCTCGTCGTCCTCGCCGACGACGAAGGCCTGCAGAACGCCGACAACCTCATCCCGGCGGTCAACGCCGCCGCCGCCGAGGCCAACCCGGCTCTCGTGCCGGCGCTGGACGCGGTGTCGCAGGCGCTCTCCCTCGAGGAGCTGGGCGCTCTCAACGTCGCCGTCGACGTCGAGCGGCAGAGCCCCGAGGACGCCGCCGCGGCCTGGGTCGAGGAGAACATCGACACCGCGGCCCTGGAGAAGGGCAGCGGCACGATCGTGATCGGCGGCGGCAACTTCTCCGAGCCGACGATCCTGGCCAACATCTACGCCGACGTGCTGGAGGCGGCCGGGTTCACCGCGACCGTGCAGCCCACCGGCAACCGCGAGCTCTACCTCCCCGCCGTGCAGCGCGGTGAGATCCAGGTGCACCCGGACTACCTCGCGACGGTCACCGAGTTCCTCGAGGGTGACGACGCCAACCAGGTGGCGTCCAGCGACGTCGACGAGACGGTGGCGGCCCTGACGCCGCTCGCCGAGGAGGCCGGGCTGGTCTTCGGCGAGCCCTCCGAGGCGGCCAACCAGAACGCCTTCGCCGTCACCCAGGAGTTCGCCGACGAGCTCGGCGTCAGCACCCTGTCGGAGCTGGCCGACGCGTGCGGCGACGGATCGCTCGTGCTCGGCGGTCCGGGTGAGTGCCCGACGCGGCCGTTCTGCCAGCTGGGCCTCGAGGAGACCTACGGTCTGAGCTTCGCGGGCTTCCAGGAGTTCGACGCCGGTGGCCCGCTGACCAAGGCGGCCATCCAGCAGGGCGAGGTCTCCCTCGGTCTGGTCTTCACCACCGACGGATCGGTCCAGCAGGCCGACTGAGCCCGGTCAGTACCAGCCGCCGGGGGGCAGCTGCTCCCCGGCGGCGACCGGCGTCCCCACCCGGTTGCCCTCCGGGGCCAGGGGGCAGGACCACCGCGGGTCGTAGGCGCACGACGGGTGGTAGGCGAAGTTGAGGTCGACGACGAGCCTGCCGTCGTCCCCGCCGAGGTCGGCACCCTTGACGGTGTCGAGCAGGTAGCGCCCGCCGCCGTAGGTCGTCCCGCCGGCGGTGCCGTCGCGCAGCGGCAGGAAGACGCCCCCGCCGTAGAGGGCCACCCACCACACGTCCAGCCGGCCCACGCCGGGCAGCTCCACGGCCCCGATCCGTTCGAGGGGCACGACGCCGTCGGCGGCGGTGGGCACCTCCAGGCGCAGCGGCTCCGCGGCCTCGAGCAGCGCGTCGAAGCGCAGCGCCGGGTCGTAGGGCGCCATCGGCAACCCGGTGAACCCGGCGCGCGCCTGCTCGTCCAGCGGTGACGCCGGATGGGCGGCGAACAGCTCGTCGCGGCCCGCCCGCCACCGCTGCCACCCCTGCTCGGGATCGGCGCAGCTCCGGACGTCGGCGTGCAGCGCGGCGACGCGGCGCCGCCAGTCCAGCAGCGAGAGGTTCACCGGCCCACTGTCGCACCCGGACCGCGACGGCGACTGTGGGCACGGGCGCGGATGCTCCCCGTGAGCGCCGCTCGTCGCTACGCTGGACCCCATGCCCCGCCGCGAGGACGACGACGTCGCCCGCGGACCCGTCCTCCCTGACAGCCGCGTGCTGATGCAGGCCGGTGGCTTCGTGCTCGCCGGCGTGGCCACGCTGGTCGTCTTCCTGACCAGCAACCCGCAGCTGCTGCGGCTCGCCTTCGTGGCCGTGGCCTGGGCGTTCGTCCTCGCCACCTTCGCCGCCGGCCGCCGCGGCGCCGACCGCGTCCGCGCCGCGGCACGCGAGGCGGACCTGCGCCGGGCCTACGAGCTGGAGCTCGACCGCGAGGTCGCCGCCCGCCGTGAGTACGAGCTGGAGCTGGAGAACGAGCTGCGCCGCGAGGCCGAGGACTCGATGCGCGAGGAGCTCGACGCGCTGCGCGGGGAGATCGCCTCGCTGTCCGGGCTGCGCGACGAGGTGGCCCGCGTCTCCGCGCTGCGCGGCGAGCTCGCCTCGCTGTCGGGGCTGCGCGAGGAGATCGCGCGGGTGGCGGCGCTCCGGGACGACGTCGCCGGGCTGGCCTCGCTGCGCGGGGACCTCGGGCAGATCGGGGCGCTGCGCGAGGACATGGGACGGCTGCGCGCCGAGCTCGCCGAGCAGCTGTCCAGCGAGATGCTGGTCGAGCGGATCGTCATGCGCACCCAGGCCAGCAGGCTCCCGGGTGAGGCGCCGCGGATCGACGGCCCGTCGCGCACCCTGGACGGCGCGGCCGGCTGGAGCGACGACACCCCGCCGCGCGAGCTCACCGGGGGATGGCCGGCGATCCGGCTGGACGAGCCGCCGCGCACCCAGCAGTTCGAGCAGGTGCTCGGCGGGCAGTCGTGGGCGTCGTCGTACGAGCCGGTGCCGCCCACCACGTCGTTCCCCGCCGTCCAGCCGACGGCCGCCCCGGCGCCGCCTCCGCCGGTGCCGGCACCTCCGACCGTCGTGCCCTCGCCGCCGCCGGCCCCCGCCCGCCAGCAGCCCCCGGCCTACGAGCCGCTGCCGAGCTACCTGTCCGACGTGCGCTACTCCGCAGAGCCGGCCCGCCCGGCCGAGCCGGTGCGGGACGTCCCCCCGGCGTTCGACCGGCACGCCCGGGCGGCCGCCCACGAGTCCGACCCGTACCTGGGTGCCTGGTCGCCGCGCCCGGTCGAGGACCGGGCGCCGCACACGGTGGCCTCGCCCGTCGTCACGCCGTCACCGGTGATGCCGCACGTCCCGGAGCGGCCGCAGACCCCGGTGGACTGGCTGTCCTCCCGCTCGCTGCTGGACCCGCCGCCGGCTCCGCCCGCGGACGACGTGCTCCGACGGCGGCGCACCGACGAGCCGCCGTCCTGGACGCCCGCCCCGGAGGCCGCGCCCACCACCGAGCGCCCGGCCGCCACGCCGTCCTGGACGCCCACGTCGGCCGGGCCCGACACCTCCGAGGACCTGGCGCGGATCCTGGCCGAGAACGGCGTCACCCCGTCGTCGGGCGGACGTCGCCGTCGCCGCTACCGCGAGGACGGCGAGTCCGACGACGTGCTCGCCCGGGTGCTCGGCCGCGAGTAGTCACCTGGGGCCGCGCGAGAGCCCTCCGCCGTCGATGACCAGGGTCTGGCCGGTGACCCAGCCGGCACCCTCGCCCAGCAGGTAGGCCGCGGCCTCGCCGATGTCCTCCGGCGTCCCCAGCCGTGCCATCGGGTACGCCTGCGCCACCTCGGCCTCGCGGCCCTCGAACAGCGCGCCGGCGAAGCGGGTCTTGACCACCGCCGGGGCGACCGCGTTCACGCGGACCTTCGGGGCCAGCTCCACGGCCAGCTGGGTGGTCAGGTTGATCAGCGCCGCCTTGCTCACGCCGTAGGCGCCGATCTCCTGCGAGGAGCGCAGCCCGGCCACCGAGGCCACGAACAGCACCGAGCCGCCGTGCTCGGCCATCCACGCCCGCCAGGCCTCCTGCACCAGGCCGAGCGCGGAGACCACGTTGGTGTCCAGGATCTTGCGGAAGGCGTCGAGCTCCAGGTCCATGAGCGGCCCGTACGCCGGGTTGATGCCGACGTTGCCCACGAGGACGTCGAGGCTGCCGAAGGTCTCCACCGCGGTGCGCACGGCCTCGGCGCGGTGCTCCGGGTCGCCGGCGTTGCCGGGGACGGCGACCGCGACCTCCGGGCCGCCGAGCTCGGCGACCGCCTCGGCCAGCGCGTCGGGCTTCCGGGCGGTCAGGACCACCCGGGCCCCGCGGTCGACCAGGCTCCTCGCGATACCGAGCCCGATGCCCCGGCTGCCGCCGGTGACCAGGGCGGTGCGTCCCTCGAACGTGCGCACGGTGCCTCCTCAGTCGGTGTCCGGTGGTCACGGTAGGGCGGGCCCCGCGCGGCGGGTGCACCCGGGTGAGCTAAGGCACAGGGCCCAGGCGTTGCGGACGCCGCGGAGCGGTTCCACACTCGCCATCGGCACGCCGCCCGCGTGACACACCGGTTGCAGTGGGCGCCGTTCCGGAGCTCGACCCGCACGACCACCCCGCGGCCACCCGTGGCCGCGACCGACGTCCGGTACCCGAACGGGACTGGAACGAGAGGTGCACCGATGCCTGCTGCCCGCAGGACCCGAGCCCCCGGTCTCGCACCGGCCTCCGACGCACCCGCGCGGCTGCGCGTGGGGATCATCGGCGCCGGCCGCGTCGGCGCCGTCCTCGGTGCCGCTCTCACCGCCGCCGGCCACGACGTCGTCGCTGCCTCCGGCCTCTCCGCCGCCTCCGCGGAGCGCGCCGCCCGGCTCCTGCCCGGCGTCCCCCTCGTGCCCGCCGACGCCGTCGTCGCGGCGTCGGACCTGGTCGTGCTGGCCGTTCCGGACGACACGCTGCCCGGTCTGGTCGCCGGCCTCGCCGAGACCGGTGCCTGGCGCGCCGGCCAGCTGACCTTCCACACCTCCGGGGCGCACGGCCTGGCCGTGCTCGCCCCCGCCGCCGAGGCCGGGGTGCTCACGCTGGCCCTGCACCCAGCCATGACCTTCTCCGGCGCCCCCGAGGACGCCGACCGGCTCGAGGGCGTCCCCTTCGGCGTCACCAGCCGCCCGGAGCACCGGCCGGTCGCCGAGACCCTGGTGCTGGAGATGGGCGGCGAGCCGTTCTTCGTCGACGAGGCCGACCGCGGGCTGTACCACGCGGCACTCGTCACCGGCGCGAACCACCTGGTCACGCTCGTGGCCGAGGCCGCGGACCTGCTCCGCACCGCCGGCGTCGGCGACCCCGCGCGGGTCCTGGCGCCGTTGCTCACCGCCGCCCTCGACAACGGGCTGCGCCGGGGCGACCGCGGGCTCACCGGCCCGGTCAGCCGCGGCGACGTCGGCACCGTCGGCGCCCACCTGGACACCCTGGCCGAGCGGGCGCCCGGAGCGGTCGCGGCCTACGTCGCGATGGCCCGGCGCACCACGGAGCGGGCGCTCGCCTCCGGCAGGCTCAAGCGGCACGAGGGTGCTCCGCTGCTCGACCTGCTCGACGGCTCGCGGACCTCCCCGGCGGACTCGCGGTGAGCACGATGACCCGTCCCGCGGTCGCCGAGTCCGTCGCCGAGCTGCGCCGGCTGGTCGCCGCGCTGCCCGGGCCGGTCGCGCTGGTCCCCACGATGGGGGCGCTGCACGAGGGGCACCGGACGCTGGTCCGGGCCGCCCGCGAGCGCGCCGGCAGCGTCGTCGTGTCGGTCTTCGTCAACCCCACGCAGTTCGGCCCGGGCGAGGACTTCGACCGCTACCCCCGCACCTGGGACGCCGATCTCGCCGCGCTCGCCGAGGAGGGTGCCGACGTCGTCTTCCACCCGCCGGTGGAGGAGGTCTACCCCGACGGCGCGCTGGGCGTCACGGTCGACCCCGGGCCGCTGGGCGCGGTGCTCGAAGGCGCGGTGCGGCCCGGCCACTTCGCCGGCGTGCTCACCGTCGTCGCCAAGCTGTTCGGCCTGGCCCGGCCCGACCTCGCCCTCTTCGGCGAGAAGGACTACCAGCAGCTGACCCTGATCCAGGGCATGGCCCGCGAGCTGGCGCTGGGCGTCGAGGTCGTCGGCGTGCCGACGGTCCGCGAGGACGACGGCATGGCGCTGTCCAGCCGCAACCGCTACCTCTCGCCGGAGCAGCGGGCCACCGCCGCCGCGGTCTCCGCCGCGCTGCGGGCCGGGGCCGCCGCCGGCCCGCACGGGCCCGGCGCCGTCCTCGCGGCGGCGGGTGCGGTGCTCGCCGAGCACCCCGACCTGGTCCAGGACTACCTGGAACTCACCGATACCGACCTGGGGCCGGCGCCCACCGCCGGTCCCGCCCGCCTGCTCGTCGCCGTGCGCGCCGGCAGCACCCGACTCCTCGACAACATCGCGATCCAGCTGGGAGCAGACCGATGATGCGCACGATGCTCAAGTCCAAGATCCACCGCGCCACGGTGACCCAGGCCGACCTGCACTACGTCGGCTCGGTGACCGTCGACGAGGACCTGCTCGACGCCGCCGACCTGATCCCCGGCGAGCAGGTCGCCATCGTCGACATCACCAACGGCGCGCGCCTGGAGACCTACGTGATCCCCGGCGAGCGCGGCAGCGGCGTCATCGGGATCAACGGCGCCGCCGCGCACCTGGTGCACCCCGGCGACATGGTCATCCTCATCAGCTACGGCCTGATGGACGAGACCGAGGCCAAGAGCTACATCCCGAAGGTCGTGCACGTCGACGGCGACAACCGCGTCGTGGAGCTCGGCGGGGACCCGTCGGCCCCGGTGCCCGGCGCTCCCGACCAGCAGCGCAGCGACCTCGGCGTCCCGATCCGGTGACCACCCGGGCCAAAATGGCCATTTTGGCCCGGAGACGGCGGGGTGAGCCGTGCTGCTGACCGTCGACGTCGGCAACAGCCAGACCGTCCTCGCCACCTTCGACGGCGAGCGGCGGGTCGGGTCCTGGCGGGTCACCACCGCGGCCCGCGCCACGGCCGACGAGCTCCGCATGGTCTGGCGCGGCCTGCTGCGCGACACCGAGGTCACCGGCGTCGCGGCCTGCTCGACGGTGCCCGCGCTGCTGCCGTCGCTGCGTCTGCTGCTGGACTCCCTCGACGTCCCGGTGGTGCTCATCGGGCCGGGCGTGCGCACCGGGGTGCCGCTGCACGTGGACAACCCGCGCGAGGTCGGCGCCGACCGCGTCGTCACCGCGCTGGCCGCGCACGAGCTGCACGGCCGCGGCCCCGACGGTCGCGCCCGTCCGGTGGTCGTCGTCGACTTTGGGACCTCCACCAACGTCGACGCCGTCGGGCCCGACGGGCAGTTCCTCGGCGGTGCGCTGGCCCCCGGCGTGGAGGTCAGCCTCGACGCGCTGGCCAGCCGGGCCGCCCAGCTGCGCTCGGTCGAGCTGACCTGCCCGCCGCACGCGATCGGCAAGAACACCGTCGCCGCGCTGCAGTCCGGTCTGGTGCTCGGCTTCGCCGGTCTCGTCGACGGCCTGGTCGCCCGGATCGCCGCCGAGCTGGTCGCCCAGTTCGGATCCGCGCCGGTCGTCGTGGCCACCGGCGGGCTGGCCCCGGTGGTCGTCGACAGCTGCGCGTCGATCGGCGAGCAGGAGCCCGACCTGACCGTGCACGGGCTGCGGCTGGCCTTCCAGCGGCATCGGGCGCAAGCCCCGCGCTGACCCGCCCGTACGCTTTCCCCCCGTGAGCGAAGGACCGAACGGCCCCGTCGACGGCGACGACCTCAGCGAGGAGCTGCCCGAGCAGATGCGCGTCCGCCGCGCGAAGCTCGACCGGCTGCGCGGGTCCGGCACCGACCCGTACCCGGTCTCGGTGCCGCGGACGACGACGCTGGCCGAGGTCCGCGCCGAGCACCCCGACCTCGAGCCGGACACGATGACCGGCCGGCGGGTCGGCGTCACCGGCCGGGTCATCTTCTCCCGCAACACCGGCAAGCTGGCCTTCGCGACGCTGCGCGAGGGCGACGCCGAGCTGCAGGTGATGCTGTCGCGCGACCGCGTCGGCGAGGACGCCCTGGCGGCGTGGAAGGCCGACGTCGACCTCGGTGACCACGTGTTCGTGGAGGGCGAGGTCGGGACGTCGCGCCGCGGCGAGCTCTCGGTCTTCGCCGACTCCTGGCAGCTCGCCGCCAAGTCGCTGCGCCCGCTGCCGGTGGCGCACAAGCCGATGAGCGAGGAGCTGCGGGTCCGGCGGCGCTACGTCGACCTGATCGTCCGCGACGAGGCGCGGAGGACCGTGCGCCAGCGGGCCGCGGTCATGTCGACGCTGCGGGCCGGTCTGGGCCGGCGGGACTTCATCGAGGTCGAGACGCCGATGCTGCAGACGGTGCACGGCGGCGCCGCCGCGCGACCGTTCCGCACGCACATGAATGCGTTCGATCTCGACCTCTACCTGCGCATCGCCCCGGAGTTGTTCCTCAAGCGCTGCATCGTCGGTGGCCTGGACCGGGTGTTCGAGATCAACCGCAACTTCCGCAACGAGGGTGCCGACAGCACGCACTCACCGGAGTTCGCGATGCTGGAGTTCTACGTGGCCTACGCCGATTACTCCGACGTCGCCGTCATCACCCGGGAACTGGTCCAGGAGAGCTGCGCGGCGCTGTTCGGCGACCACGTCGCGCGGCACCACGACGGCACCGAGGTGGACCTTTCCGGCGAATGGCGTCAGGTGAAGCTCTTCGACCTGGTCAGCGAGGCGGTGGGGGAGACCGTGACGCCGCAGACGCCGATCGAGCAGCTGCGCGCGTTCGCCGAGCGGCACGACATCGGCGTCGACCCGGCCTGGATCCACGGCAAGGTGGTCGAGGAGATCTTCGAGGCCCTCGTGCAGCCGTCCCTGCAGGAGCCCACGTTCGTCATGGATTACCCCGTGGACACGTCCCCGCTGACGCGGGCGCACCGCTCCGAGCCCGGTGTGGCGGAGAAGTGGGACCTGTACATCGGCGGGATCGAGCGGGGGACCGGCTACTCCGAGCTCGTCGACCCGGTGGTCCAGCGGGAGCGCTTCACCCAGCAGGCGCTGCTCGCGGCGGCCGGCGACCCCGAGGCGATGGCGCTGGACGAGGACTTCCTCGAGGCGCTGGAGTACGGGATGCCGCCCACCGGTGGCGTCGGTATGGGCATGGACCGGTTGATGATGACGCTGACCGGACTGGGAATCCGCGAGACCATCCTGTTCCCGCTGGTGAGACCAATTAGTTCCTGATCGCTCATCACAAAAGAGCAGAACACCCGGGATGCAATGTCTCGAATGCAACTGACTCGTGCTTTAATCGATTCACACCCGTCGGGTGCGATTGTTCGATCGGCCTCCGGGTCGCTGCGAAAAGCGAGGAACGAATGGCGCGCAAGGTCCAGGTCATCCTGAGCGACGACCTCGACGAGAATCTCCCGGCCGACGAGACCGTCAGCTTCTCGCTGGACGGGACCTCGTACGAGATCGACCTGGCGGAGAAGAACGCCACGGAGATGCGTGACGCCTTCGCCCGTTACGTCTCGGCGGCGCGCAAGGTCGGCCGCGGCAGCGGCAACCGCGCCTCCGGCGGCGGGCGCTCGCGTGCGACCGGCGGTCGCATGGACCGCGAGCAGGCCGGCGCCATCCGCGACTGGGCCCGCAAGAACGGCCACGCGGTGAGCGACCGCGGCCGCATCCCGGCCGGCGTCGTCGAGGCCTACGAGGCCGCGCACTGACGGCCTCGTCCGGAGGCTCGGCCCGAGCTTGCGAGGGCTGAGAGGGACGAGGTCCTTCTGCTCGCCCCCCGGCACTCGCTCCGCTCGCGCCGGGACCCTGCGAGGGGGCCGTTCCAGCACGTTCCGGTGGCCCGGTTCCCTGATGGGAGCCGGGCCTCCGGCGTTCCCGGGGCGGCGCGCCGCGTCCGCTGACGGCGTAACGGGGGTGGAACACCGCTCGGCAGGCGCGAGTTGGAACGAGCAGCCACCCACCGGACCCGCCGCGCAGCGACGGGACGGCGTGGTCCGCGACTACAGTGGAAAGACCGGTGCCCCCGCGCGCCGACGGACGTCGGGTGCCTCTCCCCATCTCCGGGGAGAGCAGTGCCGGACCAGCCGGTCAGAGGAGAAGCAGCAGATGTTCGAACGGTTCACCGACCGAGCCCGTCGAGTCGTCGTCCTGGCCCAAGAAGAGGCCCGGATGCTCAACCACAACTACATCGGCACCGAGCACATCCTCCTGGGCCTGATCCACGAGGGTGAGGGCGTCGCTGCCAAGGCACTGGAGTCCCTCGGCATCTCGCTCGAGGGCGTCCGCCAGCAGGTCGAGGAGATCATCGGGCAGGGCCAGCAGGCGCCGTCCGGTCACATCCCCTTCACCCCGCGGGCGAAGAAGGTCCTCGAGCTGTCGCTGCGCGAGGCGCTGCAGCTCGGCCACAACTACATCGGCACCGAGCACATCCTGCTCGGCCTGATCCGCGAGGGCGAGGGCGTCGCCGCCCAGGTCCTCGTGAAGCTGGGCGCCGACCTCAACCGCGTCCGCCAGCAGGTCATCCAGCTGCTGAGCGGCTACCAGGGCAAGGAGCCGGCCGCTGCCGGCGGCCCGGCCGAGGGCACCCCCTCGACCTCGCTGGTCCTCGACCAGTTCGGCCGCAACCTGACCCAGGCCGCGCGTGACCAGAAGCTCGACCCGGTCATCGGGCGGGCCAAGGAGATCGAGCGGGTCATGCAGGTGCTCTCGCGCCGCACCAAGAACAACCCGGTCCTCATCGGCGAGCCCGGCGTCGGCAAGACCGCCGCCGTCGAGGGGCTGGCGCAGGCCATCGTCAAGGGTGAGGTGCCCGAGACGCTGAAGGACAAGCAGCTCTACACCCTCGACCTGGGCGCCCTCGTCGCCGGTTCCCGCTACCGCGGTGACTTCGAGGAGCGGCTGAAGAAGGTCCTCAAGGAGATCCGCACCCGCGGCGACATCATCCTGTTCATCGACGAGATCCACACCCTCGTCGGGGCGGGTGCCGCCGAGGGCGCGATCGACGCGGCCAGCATCCTCAAGCCGATGCTCGCCCGCGGCGAGCTGCAGACCATCGGCGCCACCACGCTGGACGAGTACCGCAAGCACCTGGAGAAGGACGCCGCGCTCGAGCGCCGCTTCCAGCCCATCCAGGTCAGCGAGCCGACCCTCGCCCACACCGTGGAGATCCTGAAGGGCCTGCGCGACCGCTACGAGGCGCACCACCGGATCAGCATCACCGACGGCGCCCTCGTCGCCGCCGCGACGCTGGCCGACCGGTACATCTCCGACCGCTTCCTGCCGGACAAGGCGATCGACCTGATCGACGAGGCCGGCGCCCGGATGCGGATCAAGCGGATGACCGCGCCGCCGGACCTGCGCGAGTTCGACGACAAGATCGCCGGCGTCCGCCGCGAGAAGGAGTCGGCGATCGACGCCCAGGACTTCGAGAAGGCCGCTGCGCTGCGCGACACCGAGAAGCAGCTGCTGGGCGAGAAGGCCGAGCGCGAGAAGCAGTGGAAGGCCGGCGACATGGACGTCGTCGCCGAGGTGGACGAGGAGCAGATCGCCGAGGTCCTCGCCAACTGGACCGGCATCCCCGTCTTCAAGCTCACCGAGGAGGAGACCTCCCGGCTGCTCCGCATGGAGGACGAGCTCCACAAGCGGATCATCGGCCAGGAAGAGGCCATCAAGAGCGTCAGCCAGGCGATCCGGCGCACGCGGGCGGGCCTCAAGGACCCGCGCCGTCCCGGTGGCTCGTTCATCTTCGCCGGCCCCTCGGGTGTCGGTAAGACCGAGCTGGCCAAGGCGCTCGCGCAGTTCCTCTTCGGTGAGGACGACGCGCTGATCCAGATCGACATGGGCGAGTTCCACGACAAGTTCACCGTGTCGCGCCTGGTCGGTGCCCCTCCCGGCTACGTCGGTTACGACGAGGGTGGCCAGCTCACCGAGAAGGTGCGGCGCAAGCCGTTCTCGGTGGTCCTCTTCGACGAGATCGAGAAGGCGCACGCGGACGTGTTCAACACGCTCCTGCAGGTGCTGGAGGACGGCCGGCTCACCGACGGTCAGGGCCGGATCGTGGACTTCAAGAACACGATCCTGATCCTCACGACCAACCTCGGTACGCGGGACATCTCGAAGGCCGTGGGGCTCGGGTTCCAGGCCGGAAACGACAACACGAGCAACTACGAGCGGATGAAGCTCAAGGTCAACGAGGAGCTGAAGCAGCACTTCCGGCCGGAGTTCCTCAACCGCATCGACGACATCGTCGTGTTCCACCAGCTGACCGAGAACGAGATCATCCACATCGTGGATCTCATGCTGGGTCGCCTCGAGACGCAGCTGAAGAACAAGGACATGGCGATCGAGGTGACCCCGGCGGCGAAGAAGCTGCTGGCGGCCCGCGGCTTCGACCCCGTCCTGGGTGCCCGGCCTCTGCGCCGGACCATCCAGCGCGAGATCGAGGACGCGTTGAGCGAGAAGATCCTCTACGGCGAGCTGACCGGCGGTCAGATCGTTGTCGTGGACGTCGACGACGCCGAGGGTCCCGCGCAGAAGTTCACCTTCCGCGGCGAGGCCAAGCCCCTCGACCTGCCCGACACCCCGCCGGTGGCGCTCTCGGGCGCCGACGGCGAGGAGGGCGAGGGTCCCTCGTTCACCAAGAAGTAAGGGCTCCCAGGCCCTGCGGAGGCCGCTCCACCCGGTTCGGGTGGGGCGGCCTCCGTCGTCTCAGGACGGCAGCCGGAAGCGCCCGTCGGCCGTCTGCTCGACCAGGCCGTCGGTGAGCAGCGAGTCCAGGCAGCGGGAGCGCTGGACGGCGTCGTCCCACGCCGCGTCCAGCGCGGCGGCGTCCACCGGCTCGTGCGCAGCGCGGAGCACGTCGAGCAGCCGGCCGCGCACCTGGCGGTCGGTGCCGGCGAACTTCTGCACCCGGCGCGGCGGGCCGTCGTGCGCGGGGGAGCCGGCCTGCCGCCACGCGCAGCGGTCCCGCACCGGGCAGGCGCCGCACCGGGGCGTCCGGGCGACGCAGACCAGGGCGCCGAGCTCCATCACGGCCACGGAGAACCGCACCGCCCGCTCGTCGTCCTCCGGGGCGAGCGCAGCGATGTCGGAGAGGTCGGAGGCGCGGGCGTTCCCGGCCTCCGCGCGCCCGTGCACCAGCCGCGCCACGACCCGCCGCACGTTGGTGTCGACGACCGGCTGGCGTTGCCCGTAGCCGAAGCAGGCCACCGCGCGGGCGGTGTAGGTCCCGATCCCCGGCAGGGCCTCCAGGGCGGCCACGTCGGCCGGGACGACGCCGTCGTGCCGTTCGGTCACGGCCACGGCCGCCTCCCGCAGCCGCAGCGCCCGTCGCGGGTAGCCGAGCTTGCCCCAGGCGCGGATCACCTCGCCCGGCGGCGTGGCCGCGAGATCGGCCGGGCGGGGCCAGCGGGCCATCCACTCGCGCCAGACCGGCTCGACCCGGGCGACCGGCGTCTGCTGCAGCATCACCTCGCTGACCAGCACGGCCCAGGCGTCCACCCCGGGCGTGCGCCACGGCAGGTCGCGGGCGGCGGTCGCGTACCAGTCGACGATCGCCTCACCGGCGGGTTCGGCAGGGGGCGCGGGCGTCACGGCCACCCAGTCTGCCGTCGGTCCGGTGCGGCGTGCCGAGGGGGACGACGGCGACGCCGCCGATTACCGTTCCGGGCGTGTTGCACCCGGTGGGCCCGCTGCCCGCAGCCGTCTACTGGCGACGGCGGCTGGTCGTGCTGGTGCTCCTGCTCGCGGTCGTCGGCGGGCTGACGTGGGGCACCGTGTGGCTGCTCGACCGGCAGGCCGGCGGCGGCGAGGCGACGGCGACACCCGCCGGCCCCACGGAGCTGCCCGCCCTGGACCGCGTGGTCCCGTCCGTGGCCGCCGTGCGCACCCCGGAGGCGCCCAGCTCGCCCGCAGCGGCCCCCAGCACTCCCGCCGCGGCCGCTCCGCAGGCTCCCCAGGCCGGTGGGCCGTGCGGTGACGACGTCCTGGTGCTCGAGGTGCGCACCCCCGGTCAGGTGGCCGTGGGCAGCAAGCCGACCTTCCAGCTGGCCGTCGGCAACGCAGGCAGCGTCCCGTGCGTCCGGGCCCTGGACAAGGAGCTGCAGGAACTGGTGCTGGTCGGCGCCGGGGGCACCCGGGTGTGGGGGAGCAACGACTGCTTCCCCGAGAGCAGCGACGAGCCGCGCACGCTCGCGCCGGGCGAGGTCGTGGTGATCGACGTCGTCTGGGGTGGCCTGACCAGCGAGCCCACCTGCACCGCACCCCGGGCCGCGCCCGCCCCGGGGAACTACCTGCTGCGCGGCCGGCTGGACACGAAGGTGTCGGCGGACGCCCCGCTCACCCTGCAGCAGGGCTAGCTGTAGCGGTCGAGGATCGAGGTCTCGGCGAGGCGGGACAGGCCCTCGCGGATGCCGCGGGCACGGGCCTCGCCGACGCCCTCGACGGCCAGCAGGTCCTCGATGGTCGCGGCCAGCAGCTTCTGCAGCCCGCCGAAGTGCTCGACGAGGCGGTCGATGATGCCGGCGGGCAGCCGGGGCACCCGGGCCAGCAGGCGGTAGCCACGCGGGCTCACGGGGGAGTCCAGGGCGTCCGGCGACGTCGGCAGCCCGTAGCAGCGGGCGACGGCGGACAGGTCGAGCAGCTCGGTGGCGCTCAGCGCCCGCAGATCGGTGAGGACCTGGTCGATGGTGCGCGGACGGCGGCCGCCGGAGGGCATGTAGTCCTGGACCAGCAGGCCGCGGTCCTCCTCGACGCCGGCCAGCATCTCGTCCAGCTGCAGCGCGAGCAGCCGGCCGTCGGTGCCGAGCTCCACCACGAAGCCCTCGATCTCGTCGGCGATGCGGCGGACCATCTCGAGGCGCTGGCTGACGCTCATGGCGTCGCGGACGGTGACCAGGTCCTCGATCTCCAGGGCGGAGAGCGTGCTGGCCACCTCGTCCAGGCGGAGCTTGTAGCGCTCGAGCGCCGCGAGCGCCTGGTTCGCCCGCGCCAGGATCGTCGTCGGGTGCTCGAGGGTGTACCGGCGGCCGGCCACGTAGACGCTGATGATGTGCATCGACTGGCTGACCGAGATGACCGGGAAGCCGGACTGGATCGCCACCCGCTCGGCGGTGCGGTGCCGGGTGCCGGACTCCTCGGTGGGGACCGTCGGGTCGGGCATCAGGTGGACACCGGCCCGGACGATGCGGGTGCCGTCGTAGGAGACGATCACCGCGCCGTCCATCTTGGCCAGCTCGCGCAGCCGGGTGGCCGAGAGCGCCACGTCCAGGGCGAAGCCGCCGGTGCAGATGGACTCGACCACGCGGTCGTAGCCGAGCACGATCAGCGCGCCGGTCCGACCGGCGAGGATCCGCTCCAGGCCGTCGCGCAGCGCCGTGCCGGGGGCGATGCGCCCCAGGAGTTCGCGCAGGGCGATCTCGGGGTCCACGGCGGCGGGCACGAGCGCTCCTGACGGTCGAGTGGTGCGGCGGCCGAGTCTACGTGCCCGGACCGACGCGAGGATCGCCTCGGGGTGCGACGAGGCGTTGCGAGACCCTACGGGCTCAGAACAGGCGGTGGAAAGCGGCGCCGAGGTCGGGGACCTCGATGAGCCGCATCCCGGCCGGAGCGGAGCCGGCGTCGGGCGGGACCAGCGCGGTGCGGTAGCCCTGGCGGGCGGCCTCGGCCAGCCGGCGGCCGGTTCCGCCGACCCGGCGGATCTCCCCGGACAGGCCCACCTCGCCGAGCGCGACCATGCCGGCCGGGAGCGGGGTGTCCTTGGCCGCCGAGGCGATCGCGAGGGCGAGGGCGAGGTCGGCGGCCGGTTCGGCGATCCGCACCCCGCCCACGGAGGCGGCGAAGACGTCGGCGTCGGCGAGCTTCACCCGGCCGCGGCGCTCCACCACGGCGTTGACCATGGCGACCCGCTGGCCGTCCAGGCCGCTGACCGCCCGGCGCGGCGAACCGCCGCCGCCGGAGCTCGCCACCAGCGCCTGCACCTCGGCCAGCAGCGGGCGGCTGCCTTCGAGGGTGACCGTGACGCAGCTGCCCGGGACGGGGTCGGCGCGGCGGGAGACGAAGAGGGCGGACGGGTCCGGTACCCCGACCACGCCGCGGTCACCGATCTCGAAGCAGCCGATCTCGTCGGCGGGTCCGAAGCGGTTCTTGGTGGCCCGCACCATCCGCAGGGTCGAGTGGCGCTCGCCGTCGAAGGAGATGACGACGTCGACGAGGTGCTCGAGGGTGCGCGGGCCGGCGATGGCGCCGTCCTTCGTCACGTGCCCGACGAGGATGGTGGTCATGCCGCGGCTCTTGGCCACGCCGGTGAGCGCCGACGCCACCGCCCGCACCTGGGTGGACCCGCCGTCGGTGCCCTCGGCGGCGGGGGAGCGCACGGTCTGGACGCTGTCGAGGACCAGGAGGGAGGGCTTGACCGCCTCGACGTGCGCGAGCACGGCCGACAGCTCGGTCTCGGCCGCGAGGTACAGCTGGTCGTGCAGCGCACCGATCCGCTCGGCCCGCAGCCGCACCTGGCCGGCCGACTCCTCGCCGGAGACGACGAGCGCCGGGCCGTTGCTCGCCGCCACCCGCTGGGCCACCTCGAGCAGCAGGGTGGACTTGCCCACGCCGGGCTCGCCGGCGACCAGCAGCACCGCGCCCGGCACGAGCCCACCGCCGAGGACGCGGTCGAACTCCGCGATGCCGGTGGGGACGGCGCGGGCGCCCGCGAGCTCGACCTGGGCGATCGGCAGCGCCGGGGAGGTGACCTGCCCGGCCGACACGGCGCGCAGGCCCGTCGTGGGGGCGCCGGTCTCCTGCAGGGTGCCCCAGGCCTGGCACTCCGGGCAGCGCCCGACCCACTTGGCCGAGGCGTAGCCGCACTCGGTGCAGCGGTGGGCGGGGCGGGCGGACTTCACTCCTGCGGGCGGCACGCCACCGACGCTAACCGGGGCCACCGACAAATCCGGCGGGAACGCGCGAGGGCGGCCCCGTGGCGGGGCCGCCCTCGCGGCGGTGCTCAGGTGGAGCGGCTCAGCGGGAGATCACTCCCCGCCCTCGTGGTGCTCGTCCTCTGCGCCCTCTTCGCTGGTGGCCTCGCCGTGCTCCTCGTGGAAGTCGAAGGCCTCGCCCCGCTCGAGCTCGCGGTCCGGGTTGCCGACGGGCACCAGCATGGTGACCTCGCCGGCGTTCTCGAAGGTGAGCACCAGCTCGACGTACTGGCCCGTGGTCAGGGGCTCGTCGAGGTCGGTCAGCGTGATGGTGGCCGCGCCGTCACCGCCGACGAAGACCGAGGAACGGGCCGGGATCTCGAGCTCGTCCGATGCCGACGCCGTGCTCCCGGTCGAGGGCGCCGTCGTCGGTGCGCTGCTGGTGGAGGGGCTGGCGGCGCCGGTGCTGATCTCCGCCTCGCCGAAGCCCTCGCCCGTGATGCCGGTCAGGGTGTCGGCCTCGGCGCCGCTGTTGGCGATGGCCAGCATCAGGGTGGCGTCGTCACCGGCCTCGTAGCGACCGCCCTCGGGGTACTCGAGGTTCGCCATCCGGAGCGTGATGTCGCCGACGGCGGCCATGGCCCCGACCTTGTCGCGCTCCTGCGTGGCGGTCTGCGTGACCCGCCCGGCGCTGCACGCGGAGAGCGCGATCGGGGAGAGGAGCAGAACGCCCATGGTGGCGGCGCGCAGAGCGCGGTTCACAGCTGTCGACCTCCAGCAGGACCGTGCCGGCCACCGGGGATCGGTGGCGCGGAGACGACCCGAGCGTATCGGTCGCCCGCTCGGCCCGCCCGCAGGGAGCGGCGGCAGGTCGCGCGCCCGGCCCGGTCAGGCCAGCCCCGAGCCCCCGGCGAGCAGCAGCACGACGTCCAGGACGGTCAGCAGCATGACCGCGGGGAAGGCCAGCCGGCGGAAGGCGGGCCGGCCCGCGAGGCCGGCCACGACCGCGGCCGGCACGGCCAGGACCAGCGCCGCGTACCCGGCGGCCGTCGGCGGGCCGTCCGGGCCGAGGACCAGGACCAGCGAGGCGGCGGCCAGCAGGACCGCGCCGGACGCCGCCGAGATCGAGGCGCCGAGCCGGTGGGGGAGGCCCCGGACGCCGGTCGCGAGGTCGTCCTCCAGGTCGGGGGCGACGTTGGCGAGGTGGGCTGCGCCACCGAGCGCCGCTCCGGCCGCGACCAGCCACCAGGGAGCCGTCGCGGCGCCGGGGGCGGCGGCCACCACGCCGGCCGGGAGGGCGCCGAAACCGACCACGTAGCCCGCGAAGGACCAAATCGTGCGCTTGAGCCCGGCGTTGTAGGCCCACCCGCTGGCGACGAGGAGCAGGAGGAGCAGCCCGGGCACCGCGCCGAGCAGCAGCGAGAGGAGGACCGCCAGAGCGGCGGAGACGAGCGCCGCACGGCGCAGCAGCGCCGGGCTCACGGCGCCCTGGACCACCGGCTTGTCGGCGCGGGCGACGGCGCGGTCGCGGTCGGCGTCGAGCCAGTCGTTGCTCCAGCCGATGGACGCCTGACCTGCGAGGACGGCCGCGAGGACCAGTGCGGTGCGGCCGGCCGGGGTGCCCGACGCCACGGCGAGGAGGGTGGCGACGGTGGTCACCGCGACGGCCGGTCCCGGGTGCGTCGCGAGGGCCAGCGAGCGCACCAGCGACGGCGGCCGCGCTGCCTCCGGAGGCACATCAATCACGCTCTGTCAACCCCCTGAGGCCAATGCATCAAGGCTCTGACCTGCAGATTTACTGCCCGGGCCCGATCCGTTGGTCAGTCTCCCGTGCTAACCTAGAGGGAGCGAAAGGGGTCACATTCACATGGGCTTCACTGTCGGCGAGACCGTCGTCTATCCGCATCACGGTGCCGCTCTGATCGAGGCGATCGAGCAGCGCACCGTCAAGGGCGAGCAGAAGGCCTACCTCGTGCTGAAGGTCGCCCAGGGCGACCTCACCGTCCGGGTTCCGGCTGACAACGCAGAGATCGTCGGCGTCCGCGACGTCGTCGGCCAGGAAGGCCTGGACAAGGTCTTCGAGGTGCTGCGCGCACCGCACACCGAGGAGCCGACCAACTGGTCGCGCCGCTACAAGGCCAACCTCGAGAAGCTGGCCTCCGGTGACGTGAACAAGGTCGCCGAGGTCGTCCGCGACCTCTGGCGCCGCGACAAGGACCGGGGCCTCTCGGCCGGCGAGAAGCGGATGCTCTCCAAGGCCCGCCAGATCCTGGTCAGCGAGCTCGCGCTCGCCGAGGGCACCAACGAGGACAAGGCCGAGATCCTGCTCGACGAGGTCCTCGCCAGCTGAGCACTCAGCACTCCTCCAGAACCAACCGGACCACTCCCGTGCACGCTGTCGCGATCGTCGCAGCGGCCGGGAGTGGTTCGCGTCTGGGGGCCGACCGCCCGAAGGCGCTCGTCCCGCTCGCCGGTCGGCCGCTCGTGTGCTGGGCCGTCGACGGGCTGCTCGACGGAGGTGTCGCCGAGGTCGTGGTGACCGTCCCCGCCGCCGAGCGCGAGGCCTTCGCCGCCGTCCTGCCCGCCGCGGTCCGGATCGTGGACGGCGGGGCGACGCGCACCGCCTCGGTCCGCGCCGGCCTCGCCGCGCTGTCCGACCCCGCCCACCCCGCCGCCGACGTCGTCCTCGTGCACGACGCGGCGCGCCCGCTCACCCCGCCCGACGTCGTCGCCCGGGTGCTCGCCGCGATCGCCGCCGGCGCCCCGGCGGTCGTGCCCGTGCTCCCGGTCGTCGACACGACCGTGCTCGTCGACGACGACGGCGCCGTCGTCGACGCGGTCCCGCGTGCCCCGCTCCGCCGGGTGCAGACCCCGCAGGGCTTCGCCCGGGACGTGCTCGAGCGGGCCTACGCGGCGCTGCCGGAGGGTGCCGAGCTGACCGACGACGCCGCCGTGGTGCGCGCCTCGGGCGTGCGGGTGGACACCGTCGCCGGGGACGAGCGCTCGGCCAAGGTCACCGTGCCGCACGACCTCACCCTGGCCGGGCTCGCGGTGACCGTCGATGGCACGGTGACCCGGTGACCACCCCCGAGCTGCCGCGGGTCGGCGTCGGCACCGACGTGCACCCGATCGAGGCCGGCCGCCCGTGCTGGCTGGCCGGGCTGGAGTGGCCGGGCGTCGACGGCTGCGCCGGGCACTCCGACGGCGACATCGTCGCCCACGCGATCACCGACGCGGTCCTCTCCGCCGCGGGCCTCGGCGACATCGGCGGGCTGCTGGGCACCGACGACCCGCGCTGGGCCGGCGCCCGCGGTGCCGACGTCCTGGTGCACGTGCGCGAGGTGCTCGACGCCGCCGGCTGGCGGGTGGGCAACGCCTCCGTGCAGCTGGTCGCCTCGACCCCCAAGCTGGGCCCCCGCCGGGGCGAGGCCGAGGCGGCGCTGTCGGCGGCGCTCGGGGCGCCCGTCAGCGTGACCGCCACCACGACCGACGGCCTCGGGCTCACCGGCCGGGGAGAGGGTCGGGCCGCCGTGGCCACCGCGCTGGTGGTCCGGACGGGGGAGACCGCCGCGGAGGCGGTACGAGAGGGGCCCGGGGCTCCGTAGACTCCCCCCAGTGAGCCTCCGCCTGTACGACACGGCCGCCCGCGCGGTCCGCGACTTCACGCCCCTGCGTGCCGGTCAGGCGTCCGTCTACGTCTGCGGTCTGACGGTGCAGGGCCGGCCGCACGTCGGGCACATCCGGGCGGCGGTCTCCTTCGACGTGCTGCGCCGCTGGCTGGCCGCGGGCGGGCTCGACGTCACCTACGTCCGCAACGTCACCGACATCGACGACAAGATCCTCACCAAGGCCGCCGAGCACGGTGTCCCGTGGTGGGCCTGGGCGTACGAGAACGAGCGCGCCTGCACCCGCGCCTACGACGTCCTCGGCGTCCTGCCGCCCACCTACGAACCGCGAGCCACCGGGCACGTGCCGGAGATGATCACGCTCATGGAGCGGCTGATCGAGCGCGGCCACGCCTACGCCGTCGACGGCGACGTCTACTTCGACGTGCGCTCCTTCCCCGAGTACGGCGCCCTCACCGGCCAGCGGCTGGAGAACCTGGAGCCGGCGGCCGACACCGACACCGACGAGCGCAAGCGCGACCCCCGCGACTTCGCGCTGTGGAAGGGCTCCAAGCCCGGCGAGCCGGACACCGCCTCCTGGCCGACGCCGTGGGGCCGCGGCCGTCCCGGCTGGCACCTGGAGTGCTCGGCGATGGCCGGGCGCTACCTCGGCGACGCCTTCGACATCCACGGCGGCGGCCTGGACCTGCGCTTCCCGCACCACGAGAACGAGCAGGCCCAGTCGCGCGCCGCGGGCGAGGACTTCGCGCAGTACTGGATGCACAACGGCTGGGTCACCCTCGGCGGCGAGAAGATGAGCAAGTCGATGGGCAACACCGCGCTGGTCGACGAGGTCGTGCAGCAGGTACGCCCGATCGAGCTCCGCTACTACCTGGTCGCCCCGCACTACCGGTCGACGATCGAGTTCACCGACGCGGCGCTGGAGGAGGCCGGACAGGCCTTCCGCCGGATCGAGTCCTTCGTCAAGCGCGCCGTCGAGCGGGTCGGGTCCGACGGCGAGCAGGAGCTGCCCGGGGACTTCCGCGCGGCGCTGGACGACGACCTGGGCACGCCGGCGGCGATCGCCGTCGTCCACGAGGCGGTGCGGCAGGGCAACACGGCGCTCGCCGACGGCGACGACGCCGCGGTCTCGGCCGCGCTCGGCGCGGTACGGGCCATGCTCGGCGTGCTGGGTCTGGACCCCCTGGACCCGCAGTGGGCCACGGCCGGCGGCTCCGACGAGCGGCTGGCCCGGGCCACCGACGGGCTGGTGGCGCTGGCGCTCGAGCAGCGCCAGGCCGCCCGTGCGCGCAAGGACTTCGCGGCGGCGGACGCGATCCGCGACCAGCTCGCCGCCCTCGGCCTCTCGGTCGAGGACACCCCGCAAGGAACCCGATGGGAGCTGAGCCGCTGATGGCCGGCAACAGCCAGCGCCGAGGCCGTAGCGACGGTGCAGGCAAGAAGACCGCCACCGCAGGGACGGGCGGCAAGAACCGGCGCTCGCTCGCCGGGCGCGGGGCGACCCCGCCCGCCGAGGCGCGCACGGGGCACCCGGCGCAGCGCCGGGCCGCCGCCGAGGCCCGGCAGCGCGCCGACCGCGCGCGGGCCCGGCAGCGCTCGGAGGAGCAGCCGGAGCTGCTGCTCGGCCGCAACCCGGTGGTCGAGGCGCTGCGCGCCCGCATCCCCGCGACGGCGCTCTACGTCGTCACCGGTGACACGACCCGGCCCGGCGCCGACGAGCGCATCACCGAGGCGCTCGGCCTGGCCGCGGACCGCGGCCTGCCGCTGCTCGAGGTGGGCAAGGGCGAGTTCGACCGCATGTCCCAGGGTGCGCTGCACCAGGGCATCGGCCTGCAGGTCCCGCCCTACGACTACGCGCACCCCGACGACCTGCTGGCCATCGCCCAGGACTCTGGCCGGGCCCCGCTGATCGTCGCGATGGACGGGGTCACCGACCCGCGCAACCTGGGCGCCGTCGTGCGCTCGGCCGCCGCGTTCGACGCCCACGGCGTCGTGGTCCCGCAGCGCCGCGCGGTCGGCATGACCGCCTCGGCCTGGCGCACCAGCGCCGGTGCCGCGGCGCGGCTGCGGGTGGCCCGCGCGGTCAACCTGCCGCGCGCGCTCACCGCCTACCAGGACGCCGGCCTGCAGACCGTGGGCCTGGCCGGCGACGGCGACGTCGACCTGCACGAGTACGACGGCTTCGCCGACCCGGTGGCGCTCGTCGTGGGCGCCGAGGGCACGGGTCTGTCGCGACTGGTCCGGGAGAAGTGCGACGTCGTCGTGCGCATCCCGATCGGGCGCGACACCGAGTCGCTCAACGTCAGCGTCGCCGCGGGCATCGCGCTGTACCAGGTTGCGATGCTGCGCAGCGCACCGCGGCCATGAGCCGTCCCCGCGTGATCTGAGCCGTTCCGCCACCTTCTCGCGGACCCTTCGGGCCCACTCGGCGGCGGCCCTCGCAGGGCGCGCCATGTCGTTCGTCGGGGGGCCCTCCGGGCCCCCGCTCCTCACGACAGGATCTGCGCCACCGTGTAGATCACCAGGCCGGCGAGGCCGCCGACGACGGTGCCGTTGACCCGGATCCACTGCAGGTCCCGGCCCACCTGGAGCTCGATGCGCCGGCTGGTCTCCTCGGTGTCCCAGCGGGCGACGGTGCTGCTCACCAGGTCCGCGAGGTCCCCGGAGAACCGCTCGACGGCGTAGCCCACCGCGCGGCGGCTGTGCCGCTGCACCAGCTCGCGCACCGTGGGGTCGGTCTGCAGCAGCTTCGCGCCGTCGGTGATCAGCGCCGTCACCCGGCCCCGCAGCGGCGAGGTGGGGTCGGCCGCCGCGGCGAGCAGCGCGTTCTTCGCGGTGGTCCACAGCGAACCGGACCAGTCGCGGATGGCGGGGTGCTCGAGCACCTCCTTCTTGAACTCCTCGACCCGCTCCGCCGTCTCCGGGTCGGTGCGCAGCGCGTGCACGTAGGCCCGCAGGCGCGCGTCGTAGGAGCGGCGCAGCTCGTGCCGCGGGTCGTCGCCGACCTCGGCGATGAACCGGTGGATGCCGGCGAAGGCGCGGTCGAACACCCGGTCGTCCACCCAGTCGGGCACCCAGGCGGGGGAGGCGTCGCCCAGCTGGGCGCGGAACACCAGCCGGTTCTCGTCCAGGAAGCGGGCCATCAGCCGCAGCGCCGCCGACAGCACCTCCTGGTGCCGGTCGCCGTCGACCACCAGCTCCAGCACCCGGGCCAGGCCCGGAGCGGCGGGCGTGTCGTGCAGCTTGCGGTCGACCAGCGCGGCGACGGCGGGCTGCACGTCCTCGTCCCTGAGCAGCTCGGTCACGGCGGTGAGGATCTTCGAGGCGTCCCCGCCCAGGCGCTCGGCCCGCCCCGGTGCGGCCAGGAAACCGCCCAGCCGGCCCGGGACGTCGATCGTGGCGAGCTTCTCCTCGATGACGGCGCGGGTCAGGAAGTTCTCCTGGACGAACGCGCCCAGGCTCTCGCCGATCTGGTCCTTCTTGCGCGGGATGATCGCCGTGTGCGGGATCGGCAGCCGCAGCGGGTGCCGGAACAGCGCGGTGACGGCGAACCAGTCGGCCAGCGCACCGACCATCGAGGCCTCGGCCGTGGCCCGCACGTAGCCGACCCAGGCGCCTGCCTCCTCGCCCAGCAGGACGCAGCCGAGGAAGACGGCGGCGGCGAGACCGAAGAGCCCGGTCGCCAGTCGTTTCATGCGGGCGAGGTCGCGCGCGCGGGCCGGGTCGTCGAGGGACCCGGCCAGGGGCGCGGTCAGGCGGGGAGCGGCCACCCGGCCCAGCGTAGGGAGCCGGGCCGGGGCGGCTGCTCCGGGTCTCAGCTGGTCTCGCCCAGGGTGACGTCGACGGTGCGGCTGTCCGCCCCCCGGCGCACGGTGAGCTCGACGGTCTCGCCCGGTGCCAGGCTGCGGACGGCCGCGGTCAGCTCGGTCGAGGTGGTCACCGGGCGGTCGCCCACGGCGGTGACGACGTCGCCCCGCTGCAGGCCGGCCTCCTCGGCGGCGCTGCCAGGCTCCACCGTCTCGATCTGCGCCCCGGTGCCGACCTCGCGGTTCTCGTCGTCGGCCGCGGTGCGGGCGCTGACCCCGAGGAACGCGCGGGTGGCGCTGCCGGTCTCGATGATCTCCTGGGCCACGCGCTGGGCGGTGTTGCCGGGGATGGCGAACCCGACGCCGATGTTGCCGCTCTGCGACTGCCCGCCGGGCAACCCCGAGGCCACGGTCGCGATCGCGGTGTTGATGCCGATGACCTCGCCGGCGCCGTCGACGAGCGCCCCACCGGAGTTGCCGGGGTTGATGGCGGCGTCGGTCTGGATGGCGTCGAGGACCGTGGCGTCGTCCTGGGTCGAACCGGTGGCCACCGCGCGGTCGGTGGCGCTGATGATGCCGTCGGTGACGGTGTTCGACAGGCCGAGCGGGGCGCCGATGGCCACGGCGACGTCGCCGATCTCCACCTCGTCGGAGTCGGCGAAGGTCGCCGGGGTGAGGTCCTCGGCGTCCTCGAGCCGCAGCACCGCGAGGTCGAACGCCGGGTCGGTGCCGACGATCTCGGCGTCGTAGAGCGTGCCGTCCGCCGTCCGCACCTGGACGCTGCCGCCGTTCCCGCCCTCGGCGACCACGTGGTTGTTGGTGAGCACGTAGCCGTCGGCGGTGAGGACGACGCCGGAGCCGCTGCCGGCGCCCGAGCCGCTGGCCACGTAGACGGTGACCACGCTGGGGGCGGCCTTGGCGGCTGCCGCGGTCGCGGTGGTGGCCCGCTCCGGGTTCTCGATCGTCACGCTCTGCGCGGGGGCCGAGGAGCTGGACGACGCGCCCGACCCGTCGGCCAGGGTCGCCACGCCCGCCCCGGCGCCGCCGCCGATGAGCGCGCCGGCGACCAGGCCGACCAGCCCGATGCGCAGCCGCCCGCCACGGCCCGACGTCCGCTCCGGCTGGGACGACGGCGGAGTCGGGAAGCCGCCGTAGCCGGGGTAGGTCGGTGGCGGGGTGGGCTGACCGGTCGTCTGCACGGCCGGCTGCTGCGCCGTGTGCTGGACGGTCGGCTGGTGGCCGGCCGGCTGCGGGGGCTGCCAGCCGTACTGCTGCCCCGATCCGGGGTGCGGGTGCTCGCTCACGGGTCCGATCCTCTCCTGGCGCAGCCACCCGGCCGCGCCGTCGGTACCACTCTCCGCCGCGGCACTGGCCCGCCGCTGGAGGAAGGCTGTGAGTTCGCTGGACGGCGGTCCTAGCGCGGCACGGGGAGCAGCCGGCCGCGGGCCACGAGCTCCGTGACGGCCCAGACGGCGAGCACCTCGGCAGCCAGCAGGCCGATGAGCACGAGCAGCTGGGCGGCGCCGGCCTCCAGCGGCGTGCCGCCGCCGAGCAGCACGCCGACGAAGGCGCCGGGCAGGGTGACCAGCCCGACGGTGCGGGTCTGGTCCAGCGGCGCGATCAGGGCGGTGCCGGCCACGGGGCGGGCGACCAGGAGGACGGCGTCGCGGCGGAGCAGCCCCAGGGCGAGGGCGGCCTCCACCTCGCCCGAGCGGGTCTCCAGCTCGTCGCGCAGCCGATGGCCGGCCAGCGAGGTGGCGCTCATGGCGCCGCCGATCAGGATCCCGGCGATGGGGATGACGGCCTCGCCCCGCATCGGCACGGTCCCGGAGGCCAGGACGAGGGCGACGACGGGAGCCGCCCCGCCGACGACCGGGAGCGCGGTCGCGAGCAGCCGCCGGGCCGCTCCGGGAGAGCGCAGCGGCCGGCCGGTCGTCCGGCCGGCGGCGGTGGCCGTGGCGACGGAGACCATGAGCAGCACGAACGCCGCCGAGAGCCACAGCGACCGGACGACGACGAGCAGCACGGCGGACACCGCCGCCAGCTGGACGGTGGCGCGGACGGCGGCCACGAGGACGCCGCGGTCCTCCCCGAGGCCCGAGAGCCGGCCGGCGACGACGGCGAGCGCGGTCAGGACCACCAGGACGACGGCGAGCCGGACGTCGACGTCGACCACGGAGGACCCCACGGCGCCAGATCCTGCCTGCCGGCGGGGGCGCGGCCGATCACCCGGTGTCGTCGTGTGCAACACGGCCCACGACCGGGTAGTGCCCGTCCGGCGGAGCGGTCCGCCGGTCGCTCCGTCCGCCGTGGAGGCTGCTCGTGCCCGTCCGTGGTCCCTTGTCCCGGTTCCTGGCCGGTCTCGGTCTGGTCCTCGTCGCCGCCCTCTCGGTGGTCGGCGGCATCGCGCTGCGCGGCCCGGGGCTGGTCGCCGTGCTCGTCTCCGGGGTCATGGCCGGCTGCATCGCGGCCGGTGTGGCCCGCGAGTCGACGCAGCCGCGCGGCCGCTCGGTCGTCGAGTCGGCCTTCCTGGCGACGGCCGTCACCGTGCTGGCGCTGCTGGTGCTGAGCGGGACCGCGCTGCTCGCCGGCGGCGGGGCGGCGGTGCTGCTGGTCGGTGTGGCCGGCGCCTGCTGGGGAGCGAACCGCTGGCTGCGCGAGCGCCGCACCCGCGCGGTCCTGGCCGATCTGTCGGTCCAGCTCCCGGGTGCGGGCGTCCGCCCGCACCCGGTGCGGTCGGTGGACGCGCTGACCACCGGAGACCTGGCCGAGGAGTGGTTGCGGACCGGTTCCTCCCTGCAGGGCCGGCTCTCGCCCGCCGCGCGGCAGGCCCTCGTCACCCGCCGGGCGCACGTCCTGGACGAGCTGGAGCGGCGCGACCCCTCCGGCTTCGCCCGGTGGATGGCCGCCGGACCGCTGGCCAGCGCCGACCCGGCGGGCTTCGTGCGGATCGAGCCGCCGAGGGCGACCCCCGGTGCGGAGACCGAAGCCGCCTGACCTCCCCGGAGGACACGCGGGAAAGTGGTCGACGGCGCCCCGCGGCTCGGTGACACTTCGGCGTGCTCCTCACCCTGTCCACCACGCACGTGCCCGCCACGGACCTCGGCTTCCTGCTGCACAAGAACCCGGCGCGGGCGCAGCAGACCTCGGTCTCGACCGGCACCGCGCACGTCTTCTACCCGGAGGCGGACGAGCACCGGTGCACCGTCGCGCTGCTGCTCGAGGTCGACCCCATCGGCCTGGTGCGCACCGCACGTGCCGGCGGCACCGAGGGGGCGGCGCTCGCCCAGTACGTCAACGACCGTCCGTACGCGGCGTCGAGCCTGCTCTCCGTTGCGCTGGGCAAGGTGTTCTCCAGCGCCCGCCGGGGGGTGAGCAAGGAGCGTCCGGAGCTGGTCGACGTCGCCCTGCCGCTGGAGGTGCACATCCCCGCCCTGTCCTGCAGCGGCGGCCCGGAGATGGTGCACCGGTTCTTCGCGCCGCTGGGGTGGAGGGTCGAGGCGACCGCTGTACCGCTGGACGACACCAGGCCGGAGTGGGGCGACTCGCGGTACGTGGAGCTGCGGCTGAGCGGTGAGCTGCGGGTCGCCGACGCGCTCAACCACCTCTACGTCGCGCTCCCGGTGCTCGACGACGCCAAGCACTACTGGGTCGACGCCGACGAGATCGAGAAGCTCCTGCGCGCGGGCAGCGGCTGGCTGGCCGCGCACCCGGAACGCGACCTCATCACGCGCCGGTACCTGCGGCACCGTGCGTCGCTGACCCGCCGGGCGATCGAGCGGCTCGCCGAGGTCGACGACGCCGAGGCGCTCGACGACGCGCTCGCCCCGCCGGTCGCCGCCGTCGGCGGGCCCGCGGACGGGGACGTCGAGGAGGCCGCCGACCGGCCGGTACCCCTGGCGCTGCAGCGGCACGGTGCGGTGCTGGCGGCCCTGCGCTCCGCGGGCGCGCAGCGGGTCATCGACCTCGGCTGCGGAGCCGGTGCCCTGCTCCCCGCTCTGCTGGCCGACCGCACCTTCACCGAGATCCTGGGCGTCGACGTCAGTGCCCGGGCGCTGGAGGTGGCCGCCCGCCGGCTCCGGCTGGACCGGCTGCCGGAGCGGCAGCAGGCACGGATCCGGCTGCTGCAGAGCGGGCTGACCTACACCGACGCCCGGCTGCGGGGGTACGACGCCGCGGTGCTCATGGAGGTCATCGAGCACCTCGACCTCGACCGGCTGCCCGCGCTCGAGCACGCCGTCTTCGGTGCCGCCGTCCCGACGACGGTCGTCGTCACGACGCCCAACGTGGAGTTCAACGTGCGGTACGAGAGCCTGCCCGCCGGCGCCTTCCGGCACCGGGACCACCGGTTCGAGTGGACCCGGCAGCAGTTCGCCGACTGGGCCGGGACCGTCGGGGAGCGGTACGGCTACGCGGTGCGGCTGCTCGGTGTCGGCGACGAGGACCCGGTCGTCGGCACCCCGTCGCAGATGGCCGTGTTCACCCGCGGCGCCACGACGGAGGTGGCGGCATGAGCACCGAGGAACGCGCCGTCGTCGTCCCGGACCTGTGCCTGGTCGTGCTGATCGGGGTCAGCGGCTCGGGCAAGAGCACCTTCGCGCGCCGGCACTTCGCCGCCACGCAGGTGCTCAGCAGCGACGTCTGCCGCGGTCTGGTCGCCGACGACGAGAACGACCAGTCGGCGACCCCGGAGGCCTTCGCGCTGCTGCACCACATCGCCGGCGTCCGCCTCCGCGGCGGCCGGCTCACCGTCGTCGACGCCACCAACGTGAAGGCCGAGGACCGCGCCTCCCTCGTGCGGCTGGCGCGCGAGCACGACGTGCTGCCCGTCGCGATCGTCCTCGACGTGCCGGAGGGCGAGTGCTTGGCCCGCAACGCGGAGCGCCCGGACCGCGACATCGCCGCCGGGGTCATCCGCCGGCAGCGGGCCGACCTCCGGCGCGGGCTGCGCGGGCTGGCCCGCGAGGGCTTCCGCAAGGTGCACGTGCTCGACGGCACCGAGGAGATCGACCGCGCCGTCATCACCTACGAGAAGCAGTACAACGACCGGCGCGAGGACACCGGGCCCTTCGACGTGATCGGCGACGTGCACGGCTGCCGCGCGGAGCTGGAGGAGCTGCTCGGCGAGCTCGGGTACGAGCTGCGCCGCGACGAGCGGGGGCGGCCCGTGGACGCCGAGCACCCGGCCGGGCGGCGAGCGGTCTTCGTCGGCGACCTCGTGGACCGGGGGCCGGACGCCCCGGGCGTGCTCCGCCTGGTCATGGGCATGGTCGGCGCGGGGCACGCGCTGTGCGTGCCGGGCAACCACGAGAACAAGCTGGTGCGCGCCCTGCGCGGGCGGAACGTGCAGATCACCCACGGTCTCGAGCGGACCCTGGCCCAGCTGGAGACGGAGGACGCCGACTTCCGCCGGGAGGTCGAGGAGTTCTGCCACGGGCTGGTCAGCCACTACGTGCTCGACGGCGGGGCGCTGGTCGTGGCGCACGCCGGGCTCAAGGAGTCGCTGCAGGGCCGCTCCAGCGCCCGCGTGCGGAGCTTCGCGCTCTACGGGGAGACGACCGGTGAGACCGACGAGTTCGGGCTGCCGGTGCGCTACCCGTGGGCCACGGAGTACCGCGGCCGCGCGATGGTTCTCTACGGGCACACGCCGGTGCCGACGCCGGAGTGGGTCAACAACACCCTGTGCCTGGACACCGGCTGCGTGTTCGGCGGCCGGCTCACCGCGCTGCGCTATCCCGAGCGCGAGCTGGTGAGCGTCCCGGCGGCGCAGACGTACTACGAGCCGGCCCGCCCGTTCCTCCCGGAGGGCGACGCGGCGCCGGCCGCCGTGCCCGGGCGGCGCGACGACGTGCTCGACGTCGACGACGTGCTCGGCAAGCGGGTCGTGGAGACGTCGCTGGCCGGCCGGGTCACCGTGCGCGAGGAGAACGCCGCCGCGGCGATCGAGGTGATGAGCCGGTTCGCCGTCGCGCCCGAGCAGCTGGTGTACCTGCCGCCGACCATGAGTCCCTCGGCCACGTCCACGCGACCGGGTCTGCTCGAGCACCCGGCGGAGGCGTTCGCCTACTACCGGGGTGAGGGGGTGGCCGAGGTCGTCTGCCAGGAGAAGCACATGGGGTCCCGGGCGGTCGCGCTCGTCCGCCGGGACGGCTCCGGTGTGCTGCACACCCGCACCGGCCGCTCCTTCTTCGGCGCCGACCTCACCGCCGCCTTCCTGACCCGGCTCTCCACGGCCGCCGAGAAGGCCGGGCTGTTCGAGGAGCTGGGCACCGACCGGCTGCTGCTCGACGCCGAGCTGCTCCCGTGGTCGGCCAAGGCAGGCGACCTGATCCGCAACCAGTACGCCGCCGTCGGTGCCGCCGCCCGGACGGCGCTGCCGGCCGCCGTCGACGCCCTGCGGCAGGCGGCCGACCGGGGCCTGGACGTGAGGGAGCTGCTCGACCGCCAGGAGCGCCGGGTCGCCGACGCCGGTGCCTTCACGGAGGTCTACCGGAGGTACTGCTGGCCCACGGAGGGGCTCGACGGCGTGTCCTTCGCGCCCTTCCAGCTCCTCGCGACCGCCGGGGCGACCCACTCCGACCGGCCGCACGCCTGGCACCTGGCCCTCGCCGACCGGCTGGCCGCGGCCGACCCCGAGCTGGTCCGGGGCACCCGCTCTCTCTCGGTCGACGTCACCGACCCGACGAGCGAGGCGGCGGCGACGGCGTGGTGGGAGGAGATGACCGCCCAGGGCGGGGAGGGCATGGTGGTGAAGCCCGCCGCGAACCTGACCCGCGGCCGGCGCGGGGTGGTCCAGCCCGGGCTGAAGGTGCGCGGGCGGGAGTACCTGCGGCTCATCTACGGCCTGGACTACACCGAGCCGCAGCACCTGGAGCGGCTGCGCGAGCGATCGCTCGGCCGCAAGCGCGGGCTCGCCCTCCGGGAGTACGCGCTCGGCATCGAGGCGCTCGAGCGGCTGGCGCGCGGTGAGCCGGCGTGGCGGGTCCACGAGTGCGTCTTCGCCGTCCTGGCGCTGGAGTCCGAGCCCGTCGATCCCCGGCTCTGACGCGGAGAGGCGGGGGCCGGGGCGGTGATCACCGCCGGCTCGACCTCCGCCTGCGCTTCGACTCCACCAGCGCGAACGTCGTCGCCAGGACGACGCCGAAGCCGACGGCGAACAGCACCTGGACCACGACGGGCGACTCGGAACCCCGGGCGAGCTGGATGACCAGGAGCACCACGACGCCGATCGCGGACAACGTCGCGATGGCCCGTGGCGTGAGCTTCTGCCGCTGCATGACGCCCGAATCAGGGCGGGTGAGGTGGAAGTACAGGCCGGCAGCTCCGACCAGCACCACCGCGATGACGACCAGCACGACGACGACAGCGTCCACGGGAGCTCCTCAGGGTCTCGGCGGCGCCGATCTTCCTGGGCGCTGCGCCCGCGCACCCGCCCGCGGCGGCGACTGCGCCCGATGAGGTGACGACGCACCGCGGCCGGGTGAGGAGGCGGGTTCGCGGAGCGGCCCCCGCGCTGTCCCTAGACTCGTCCCGGGACTTCTCCCTGTGTCCCGCCGGCGTGGCGCAATTGGTAGCGCACCCGACTTGTAATCGGGCGGTTAGGGGTTCGAGTCCCCTCGTCGGCTCAGTCGAAGCTGCCGGCGCCGTCGCGCCGGTAGGGCGAGAGCCGTTCCAGGCGCCGGCGCTCGACCCGCTCCGCGCGGATCCGCGCCGCCGTGCCCGGCTCGTAGCCGGCCTTCGCCACGCGGTGCTCGATCGTCTCGACCATGTAGGCCATCGAGAACAGCAGACCGAGCAGCAGCCCGCCGAGGGCGGCCGACGCCCGGTAGGCCAGCGGCACGGGCACCACGAGCAGGCAGACCAGCACCAGCGGGCTCAGCTGGACGACGGCGCGGGCGAGGTGCCGCCACACCCAGGAACGGCGGGTGGTGTCCTCGAGCACCCACGGGGAGAAGCGGTGGGGGAGACCTCCACCGAGGGCGTACCAGATCCACCGGAGGGGACCGGGCCGCACGCTGCTCACGCTCCGACGGTAGGCCGATCCGGTTGCGTGCGGCGGCGCGGGCGGCCCGGCGTACGGTGCGGCAGTGGACGAGCGTCGCCTGGGGGTGTTCTCCGGGCTCGGCGCCTACGCGCTGTGGGGACTGTTCCCCCTCTACTTCCCGCTGCTGGAGCCGGCCGGCGGGCTGGAGATCGTCGCCCACCGGGTGCTCTGGTCGCTGCTCTTCGTCGGCATCCTGCTCACCGTGGTGCGCCGCTGGGGGCACGTCCGCGCGGCCGCCCGGAACCCCCGCTCGCTGCTGGTGCTGGCCGGCGCGGCGGTGCTCATCGCGGCGAACTGGCTGATCTTCGTCTACGGCGTGAACTCGGGGCAGGTCGTGGAGACCTCGCTCGGGTACTTCATCAACCCGCTGGTCAGCGTGCTGCTCGGCGTCGTCGTCTTCTCCGAGCGGCTGCGGCCGCTGCAGTGGGTGGCCGTCGGGGTCGCCGCCGTCGCCGTGCTCGTCCTGACGCTGGACTACGGGCGGCCGCCCTGGATCGCGCTGAGCCTGGCCGCGACCTTCGGCCTCTACGGGGTCATGAAGAAGCTGGTGGCGGTCGAGGCGGCGCCGGGGCTGTTCCTGGAGACGGCGCTGGTCGCCGTTCCGGCCGCGGTGACGCTGGGCGTGCTGCACGGCGGCGGGGAGGGGACCTTCGCCAACGCCGGCGCCGGGCACGCGCTGCTGCTCATGAGCTCCGGCGTCGCGACGGCGGTGCCGCTGCTGCTCTTCGCCACCGCGGCCCGCCGCATCCCGCTGTCGACGGTGGGCCTGCTGCAGTACCTGACGCCGCTGATGCAGCTGGCGATCGGTGTCTTCGTCTACGACGAGCCGATGCCGCCCGCCCGCCTGGCCGGTTTCGTGATCGTGTGGGTGGCGCTGGCCGTGTTCACCGCCGACATGCTGCGACACGCCCGGGCCGGTGCGCGACGGACGTCACGGGATCCCGTCGTCGTGACCCCCTGACGGCGCCTCGGAGGACCCGCCGGGGCGCTGGTCCGGAACTGTCGGTGGGCGGGGCTACGGTCGGCGACGAGCCGTCCGGAACACCCCGGCGGCGGGCACGGCAGAGACGGATTCGACGATGAGCAGCGACCCAGCCCCCGTGGTCTCCCCGCCCCGGGCCGACGGGTCAGGGGAGACGTCCGCGCAGGTGGGCGCGGTGGAACTGACCCGCCGGGAGCACGAGATGCTCGGCTTCGAGCGGCAGTGGTGGCGGCGGGCAGGAGCCAAGGAGACGGCGATCCGCGACCTCTTCGACACCACGCCCACCCGGTACTACCAGGCGCTCAACGCCCTGGTCGAGCGCCCCGAGGCGCTGGCCGCCGATCCGCTCCTCGTGGCGCGGCTCCGACGCCTCCGCACGGCGCGGCAGAGAACCCGTTCGTCTCAGGTCCTGGGCAAGGCGAATTACATGGATTAGATTTGCTCACCGTGGGCAGGCACGCCGCGTCAGGCAGTGACGGACTGGACCAGGGGAACGCTCCTGCAGCCGCTGGGCGGCGCAGGACCGATGCCCCGGAGAGCGCGCGTCCTCCGGTGGGGATGAGCGATCACCCGACCACCCGGGACCGTGATCGATCCGGTCGCCGCGACGTCCTGCTCGGCGCTCCGCCGGCCGAGCGCGCGCCGCAGGGCTCGCGCTCCCGCCTGCCGCTGCCCCCGGTCCCCGTCGGCGCCCGCCCCGGTGGCGCGCCGGCCCCGCGGCCGCCGGTGGCCCCCGCCCGTCCCGTCCCGGCCGCCGAGCCGCGGATCGAGCTGGGCGCGTCCGCGCGACCGGTCGACGTCATGGGACCGGTGTCCGCGGGTGAGCCGCTGCTGCCGAAGCCCGTCCACTCCGCCGCCAAGGCCGCCGCGCCGTCGCTGACGCGCTCCGGTTCCTGGGTGGAGGACGAGTCGCTGGCCAGCACCGGGCCCGGCCGCGGCCTCCGTCCGGCGCCCCTGGTGCCCCGCGTCCCGCGCCAGACCACGCCGGCCGGCGCCCCGGCGTCGTCCTACGGCGACTGGACCAAGCCCTCCCGCTCCGAGGCCCCCGCGCGCCCCGCCTTCGACCTCGGCACCGACCTGGACCTGCCGCAGGCCCTGGTGCCGCCGATGACGACCGCGATCCCCGAGCGGAACGTCGTCGCGAAGCGCTTCGCCGACGTCGACGAGTACGACGACTACGACGAGGCCTACGAGGACGAGTACGCCGACGACCTCGAGCTCGACTCCGACGGGGCTCCGGCCGCCGTCCGCGGGCCGGTCAGCGGCCCGGTCCGGACCGGTCGCGCCGCCTACCGCGCCGAGCGCCAGGCCGCCGACTCCGCCCGCCGGCGGGCCGCCAAGAAGAACGGCACCCCCGAGGTCGTCTTCGAGGACGAGGAGGAGCGCAAGCCCCGTCTGGTCCTCAAGAGCCTGATCGCCATGGCGGTCGTCGCGCTCGCCGTCCTCGGCGTCTACACCGTGACGCAGCCCCCGGCCCAGGATGCCGGCGCGCAGACGCCGGCCGCCCCGACGACCGTCGCCGCGCCCGCGATCCCGACGACCGAGCTCCCGCCGCTGGCCAACGAGCCGATCTCCCTGGAGCCCGAGGTCGCCACGGACGCCAAGGCCCCGGTCACCGTCCTCAACGCCACGTCGGTGACCGGCCTCGCCGGGAAGATCTCCTCCGCCGTCGTCGCCGGCGGCTGGGAGTCCCCGGGCGTCGGCGCCTACGAGGGCACCCCGGTGGCCACCACCACGGTGTTCTACACCGAGGGCGACGAGGCCCAGCGCCAGGCGGCCGAGGCCCTCAAGGCCCAGTTCCCCGAGCTGGCCGGCCCCGCCGCCCGGTTCTTCGAGGTCAGCGACGTGCCGGCCCCGGGCCTGGTCATCGTCGCCACCGGTAACTGGACGCCCTGACGACGACGTCGGGAGCCGCGCGGAACACGCGCGGCGTCCCGGCCGTTGGCCGGTTCGTGCGTTCCCTCCGTGGGCCCGTGCGTGCGGGTGGACGCGCTGCGCTCGCCGCCCTGCTCGCCGTCCTCCTGTCCTCAGCCACCCTCGCGCTCGCGACCCCGGCGGCCGCCGCCGACGTCCGGACCGAGGAGGCGCGCGTCCCCTCCGGGACGGGCGCGGACGCGGTGGAGCTCGACACCACCCTGTACCTGCCGGACAGCGACGAGCCGGCTCCGGCCGTCGTGCTGGCCCACGGGTTCGGCGGCAGCAAGCGGTCGGTGGCCGCCGACGCCACCGCGCTCGCCGAGCGCGGGTACGTGGTCCTCACCTTCTCCGCCCGCGGGTTCGGGGAGAGCACCGGCCAGATCGGGCTGAACGACCCGCGCTACGAGATCGCCGACCTCTCCACGCTGCTGGACCTGCTGGCCGAGCGGGACGACGTGCAGCTCGACGGCGACGGTGACCCCCGGGTGGGTGTGGCGGGCGGCTCCTACGGTGGCGGGCTGGCGCTGCTGGGCGCGGCCTACGACGACCGCGTCGACGCCATCGCGCCGCAGATCACCTGGAACTCGCTCACCACCGCGCTCTTCCCGTCGCAGACCGGCGCCCCGGACGCCGAGACCGTCGCCGTCACCCCGCAGACGACCGACGCCGGCGTCTACAAGCGGCTGTGGGCCGGGATCTTCTTCGGCATCGGCGCCTCGCCGGCCGGTGGCCTGCTCGGCGCCTTCGGCGCGCCGGCGGGGGACGAAGACGAGGGCGGCGACGTCGCGGAGACCGGCGCCGACGCCGCGCCGTCCGGTGGACGGGCCATGGGCTCCATCCCGCCGGAGCTCCTCGAGCGCGCCGCGCAGAACCCGGAGGCGGTGGAGCAGCTGCTCACCTGCGGCCGGTTCCGCGCCGACATCTGCGCCGCCTACCAGGCCGCCGCCGAGGCGGGCACGCTCACGCCCGAGGTCGCCGCGGTGCTCGACCGCAGCAGCCCGGCCGGCGTGCTCGACCGCATCGAGGCGCCGACGCTGCTGATCCAGGGCACCCGGGACTCGCTGTTCGGGCTCGGTCAGGCCGACGCCAACGCCCGCGGCATCGCCGCGAACGGGACGCCGGTCAAGGTGGTCTGGTACGAGGGCGGCCACGACTCGCAGGCGTCGGACGACCAGACCGAGGCGCTGCGCGAGCAGGTGGCGGCCTGGTTCGACTGGCACCTCCGTGGCGAGGGCGAGGACCCCGGCACCGGCTTCGAGTACCCGGCGCCCACCGGCATCGGCAGCACGCTCGGCCGCGTGCAGGGCGGCAGCCGCACGATCGTCGCCGACGGCTACCCGGGCCTGGACGGCGAGCAGCCGGCCACCCGCCGCGAGGTGCGCATCGAAGGCCCTCTGCAACCGGTGGTCAACCCCGCCGGTGGCACGCCCGCCGCGCTGACCACCGTGCCCGGTCTCGGTGCGCTCACCGCGGCCCTGGGCGGGACGACGCTGGAGATCCCCGGCCAGTTCGCGGCCTTCGACAGCGCGCCGCTGGACGCCCCGGTCGAGGTGGTCGGCGCCTCGACCGTCGACCTGCAGGTGGCCGCCCCCACCGGCTCGGCGACGCTGTTCGCCAAGCTCTACGACGTCGGTCCGGACGGGGGCATGACGCTGCCCAGCGGGCTGGTCGCGCCGATCGCCCTGACCGGCGTCTCCGCCGACCCGGCCGCTCCGACCGAGGTCACCGTCACCCTGCCGGCGATCGTGCACCGGTTCGAGACCGGCCACACCATGCGGGTCGTCGTCTCCTCGACCGACCAGGGCTACGCGCTGCCCACCGAGGCCGGCGCCTACTCGGTCGGGCTCGCCTCCGCCGAGGGTGTCGACCTCGCCGTCCCCGAGGTCGGCGGGGAGTCGGAGGGCTCCGGCGGCTCGGTGCGCTGGTGGGTGCTGCTCGGCGTGCTCGCCGCCCTGGGGCTGCTCGGCTGGCTGGCCGCGAAGGCGTGGGGCGCACGCCGGCGGCGGCAGCTGTCGGCCGCCGACCCCGATGGCGAGGACGTGCCGCTGCGCTTCGAGGGCGTGACCAAGGCCTACAAGGACGGCTTCGTCGCCGTCCGGGACCTCTCCTTCGAGGTCCGTCGGGGTCAGGTGCTCGGGCTGCTGGGGCCGAACGGCGCCGGCAAGACGACGTCGCTGCGGATGCTCATGGGCCTGATCAAGCCGACCGAGGGGCGGATCAGCATCTTCGGGCACGCGGCCGGACCCGGCGCCCCGGTGCTCTCGCGGCTCGGTTCGTTCGTCGAGGGCACGGGCCTGCAGCCGCACCTGTCCGGCCGCGACAACCTCACGCTGTACTGGGCCGCCACGGGCCGTCCGCCCGAGGACGCGCACATGGAGGAGGCGATCGCCGTCGCCGGGCTCGGCTCGGCGCTCGACCGCCCGGTGCGCCGCTACAGCCAGGGCATGCGCCAGCGGGTCGCCATCGCCCAGGCGATGCTCGGCCTGCCCGACCTGCTGGTGCTCGACGAGCCGACCAACGGGCTGGACCCGCCGCAGATCCACGCCATGCGCGAGGTGCTGCGCGACTACGCCGCCACCGGTCGCACGGTCATCGTCTCCAGCCACCTGCTCAGCGAGATCGAGCAGACCTGCAGCCACGTCGTGGTCATGGCGAAGGGCCAGAAGATCGTGCAGGGCACGGTGGAGGAGATCGTCGGCACCGGCGGATCGGTGCTGGTCGGCCTGGCCGACGACGCCGACACCGACCGGGCGATCGCCGTGCTCGACGCGGTGCCCGGGGTGACCGCGGCCCGCACCGACGAGGGGCTGGTCGCGGAGCTGGAGGGCGCGCGCCGGTCCGATGCGCTGCAGGCCCTGGTCGCCGCGGGCATCGCCGTCGACCAGTTCACGCCACGACGACGGCTCGAGGACGCGTTCCTCGCCCTGGTGGGGGAGTCATGAGCTTCGCGAGAACGACGGGCGAGGGAGCATCGCAGGGAGCGCCAGCGACCGAGGAGCGGATCGAGTCCGGAGTCGAGCCGATGACCAGCACCGACCACGTCCAGCCGACCGGGGCGGTCTCGGGCTACCGGCCCGAGCGCACCCTGCGGCTGTCGGTGGAGCTCCGCCGGCAGTTCAAGCGCCGCCGGACCCTCGGCGTCTTCGTGCTGATGACCGCCCTGCCGCTGGTCCTCATCGGCGCCCTCAAGCTGGGCGCGAGCGAGGAGGCGGCGGAGAACAACCGGATCAACCTGGTCGACGTCGCGACCTCCAGCGGGCTGAACTTCACGCTGTTCGTGCTGTTCGCGACCACCGGGTTCTTCCTGGTCGTCGTGTACGCGCTGTTCTTCGGCGACACGGTGGCGACCGAGGCCCAGTGGGGATCCCTGCGCTACGCGCTGGCCACGCCGGTGCCCCGCATGCGGCTGCTCCGGCAGAAGTGGTTCGCCGCGCTCGTCCAGTCCGTGGCGGCGCTGCTGACGCTCGCGACGGTGGCGGTGGTCGCCGGTGGTCTGGCCTTCGGGTTCGACGACATCCGGACACCGGTCGGGGTGACCCTCGACCAGGGCGACGGCATGCTGCGACTGGCCGGGATGCTCGGCTACCTCGCCGTCCACCTGCTCGTCGTCGGTGCGCTGGCCTTCTGGTTCTCCACGATCACCGACGCGCCGCTGGCCGCGGTCGGAGGCGCGGTGTTCACGATGGTGGTCTTCGCGATCCTCGACCAGGTGGAGCAGCTGGGCTCGATCCGCGACTGGTTCCCGACGGCGGAGGAGTTCGCCTGGACCGATCTGCTGCTGACGCCGATCGACTCCGGCGACATGTTCCGCGGCGTGATCCAGTCGCTGGTCTACGTCGCGATCTTCACCGCGCTCGGCTTCCGCCACTTCGCCCGCCGCGACGTCACGTCGTGACGGCGTCACGCCCGGCCCGCCGGCCGGACGTGACGACGGTCGACATGGTGGGTGGCCTCGAGAAGCGCGCCCTCGTCCTGGTGGAGCACGACCCGCGGTGGCGCCAGGCGTACGCCGGGCAGGAACGGAGCATCCGTGAGGCGCTCGGTCCAGCCGCTGTCCGGATCGAGCACATCGGCTCGACCTCGGTGCCCGGGCTCGCGGCGAAGCCGATCATCGATGTCCTCGTCACGGTCGAGGACATCACGGCCGAGGAGGACTACCTCGACCAGCTCTTGGCGGCCGGCTACGAACTCCGCGTCCGGGAGCCCGGTCACCGCTTGGTGAGGACGGCTGCCTGCGACGTCCACGTGCATGTGCTGGAGGTCGGTGACGGGCGCGTGGACGACTACCTGCTGTTCCGCGACCGCCTGCGCGCCGACGCCGAGGACCGCGTCCTCTACGAGCGCACCAAGCGGGCCCTGGTCGCCCAGGACTGGGCGGACATGAACGACTACGCCGAGGCCAAGACCGAGGTCATCGCCTCGATCAAGGAACGTGGCCGGGGGGCGCGTCCCTGATCGGACGCCTGGCCGCGGTGCGGTCCGGAGGACCGCGATGTCAGAGCGAGGCGCGGACGGCCTGCGCCCAGCCCTCGCCCATCGCGCCCTCGGTCGCGATGGCGTTGGGGACGGCGTCCACCAACCCGGTCATGCCGTCGACGGCGGCCCCGTTCGCGGTGATGAACAGCCGGCCGACCGCAGGTGCCATGTCCAGGTCGCTGACGCTGTCGCCGATCGCGATGGCGTCGTCGGGGGCGAGGCCGCGGCGCTCCAGGTCCCAGGCGATCGCCGCGCCCTTGGAGATGCCGCGCGGCATCAGGTGGTAGACCCGCGGCGGTGCGGCGTCGTCGTCCAGCCCCATCCACGACGCCGCCGGCATCGCACCGTTGTCCTTGAGCGTCAGCCAGCCGGCGCCCTGCTCGGCCAGCCAGGCGTCGACCGACAGCGGGTCGACCCGGCCGCGCAGCAGGGCGTCGGTCTCGTGCGTGGTGTGCCAGGGGGCGTGCCACTCCAGCCGGCCGGGGTGCGCGGCGATCAGCTCCTCGACGACGTCGATCTCCGCCATCACGTCCATCGGCGTCCTTTCGCCGTACTCCTCCGGCAGCTCGCCGCGCAGCCGGTGCGGCGTGCGCCCGGCACCCCAGCCGATGGTGGCGCCCAGCTCGGCGATCGCGCCGTCGGCGGCGAAGATGCGCGCCGCCTCGATCACCTGCTCGTAGGTGCGGCCGCTCACGAGCACCAGCGCGACGCCCGCGCGGTGCAGGTCGAGGAGGGCGCCGGCCGGTCCGTCGGTGAGCTCCCGCCCCGCCGTGTGCCAGAAAGAGCCCCGCGGGCCCACCATCGTCCCGTCGAGGTCGGTGTAGACGACGCGCGTGCTCACCAGGCCATCCTGTCCGGCCGCCGCCGGTCGTCCGCGACTGGGTAGAGTGCGGGCGTTCACTCATCCAGAGGGGCAGAGGGACACGGCCCGATGAAGCCCCGGCAACCGCCGACTGCGCTCGCGCAGCGGGAGGTGCCAATTCCGTCCTGCGCGGCTCGACGGCCCGACGCGGGGAAGATGAGGAGGTAGTCGTCGCATGACTCTGACCGCTCCCGGATCCGTCCAGGCCGACTCCAGCGCCGGCGGGCCCGTTCCGCCGTGTCCGGCCCGCGGGCTCGTCTGCCGAAACTGCGGCGCAACCTTCGGCCTGATCGCCGAGCACGCCTGCGCCGAGTGCTTCGGGCCGCTGGAGGTCGATTACGACCCCGAGGTGATGAAGGCCGTCACCCGCGAGCAGATCGAGTCCGGCCCGCAGAACATCTGGCGCTACGTCGCCCTGCTCCCGGTGGGCCAGGACCCGGCGTCCCGCGTCTCCCTCGACCCGGGCATGACGCCGCTGGTGCGCGCCGACCGGCTGGCCGAGGAGCTCGGGCTCACCGGCGGGCTGTGGGTCAAGGACGACTCGGCGAACCCGACCCACTCCTTCAAGGACCGCGTGGTGAGCCTCGCGGCCACCGCCGCCAAGGGGCTGGGCTACACGAAGATCGCCGCCGCCTCCACCGGCAACCTGGCCAACTCGGTGGCCGCGCACGCCGCCCGCGTCGGCCTGCCCTCCTACGTCTTCATCCCGAGCGATCTCGAGCCGGGCAAGGTCGTGCAGTCGGCGGTCTACGGCCAGACGCTCGTCGCCGTCGACGGCTCCTACGACGACGTCAACCGGCTGACCAGCGAGCTCGCCGAGACCGACGAGTTCGAGGACACCGCCTTCGTCAACCAGAACGTGCGGCCCTACTACGCCGAGGGCTCCAAGACGATGGGCTACGAGATCGCCGAGCAGCTCGGCTGGCGCATCCCGGCCCAGGTCGTCATCCCGATGGCGTCGGGCTCGCTGCTCACCAAGGTGGACAAGGCGTTCCGCGAGCTGACCGCCGCGGGCATCGTCGAGGCGACCGAGTGGACGATCTTCGGCGCCCAGTCCGCCGGCTGCGACCCGATCGCGACCGCCTTCGACAACGGCTGGGACGTCGTCAAGCCGGTGAAGCCCACGGGCATCGCCAAGTCGTTGAACATCGGCAACCCGGCCGACGGCCCGTACGCGCTCGACGCGATCCGGCGCACCGGTGGCTCGGTCGCCCGCGTCGGTGACGACGAGATCGTCCAGGGCATCCGCGACCTGGCGCGCACCACCGGCGTCTTCGCCGAGACCGCCGGCGGCGTGACCGTCGCGGTGCTGCGGAAGCTGGTCGAGGGCGGGCAGCTCGACCCGGCCAAGGAGACCGTCGTCCTCAACACCGGCGAGGGCCTCAAGACCCTCGACCCGCTGGAGCCGGTCGTCGGCCCCACGCACCGGGTCGAGCCGTCGCTGAAGTCCGCGCGGGCCGCCGGCCTGATCGGCTGACGCGCGGCCCGGGCGGGTAGGGCGACACGTCGCCCGATCCGGGTATCGATCCGGCGAAGTTGTGGTTCCACCAGGCCTTTCCTGCTGTACCTTCGCGCGCGGTTCCAGTTCCATGTTCGTGTTCGACGGGCGGAAGAGCTAGGCCCGGTTCCCCGATCCAGAGGAACCGTCCGTACGCACGAACGTGGGAGCACACGTGGCACAGGGCACCGTGAAGTGGTTCAACGCCGAGAAGGGCTTCGGCTTCATCGCCGTCGACGGCGGGCAGGACGTCTTCGTCCACTACTCGGCCATCCAGATGGACGGCTACAAGTCCCTCGACGAGGGGCAGCGGGTCGAGTTCGAGGTCGTCCAGGGCTCGAAGGGCCCGCAGGCCGACGCCGTCCGCGGCGCCTGAGGACCACCCAGCAGTTCACCGGAGGCCCGGTTCCCCGCTCGGGGAGCCGGGCCTCCGCGCGTCCGGGGGCACCCGGCCGGGCGGTGGTGACCACCCCGTTCTTGCACTCGCCGGGGTCGAGTGCCAGACTCGTTTCTGGCACTCGGGGCTCCCGAGTGCCAATCAGGTCGGAACGGTGAGGCACCGGCGCGCGGACGCAAGGGAGTCCGCGTCACCCCGGTGTCGTCCGTCGCGGGCACCACCCCGGCCGTGCAGCGATCAATGCATGGAGGACATCACCACATGGCCAAGATGATCGCCTTCGAGGAAGAGGCGCGCCGCGGCCTCGAGCGGGGCATGAACACCCTCGCCGACGCCGTCAAGGTGACCCTCGGTCCCAAGGGCCGGAACGTCGTGCTGGAGAAGAAGTGGGGCGCCCCCACGATCACCAACGACGGCGTGAGCATCGCCAAGGAGATCGAGCTCGAGGACCCGTGGGAGAAGATCGGGGCCGAGCTCGTCAAGGAGGTCGCGAAGAAGACCGACGACGTCGCGGGTGACGGCACCACCACCGCCACCGTGCTCGCCCAGGCGCTCGTGCGCGAGGGTCTGCGCAACGTCGCCGCCGGCGCCAACCCGATGGCCCTGAAGAAGGGCATCGAGAAGGCCGTCGCCTCGGTCAGCGAGTACCTGCTCTCGACCGCCAAGGACGTCGAGACCAAGGAGCAGATCGCCGCCACCGCCTCGATCTCCGCCGCTGACCCCGCCATCGGTGAGCTCATCGCCGAGGCCATGGACAAGGTCGGCAAGGAAGGTGTCATCACCGTCGAGGAGAGCAACACCTTCGGCCTCGAGCTCGAGCTCACCGAGGGCATGCGCTTCGACAAGGGCTACATCTCGCCCTACTTCGTGACCGACGCCGAGCGCATGGAGGCCGTCCTCGACGACCCGTACGTGCTCGTCGTGAACTCGAAGATCAGCTCGGTCAAGGACCTGCTCCCGCTGCTGGAGAAGGTCATGCAGGGCGGCAAGTCCCTGGCGATCATCGCCGAGGACGTCGAGGGCGAGGCCCTCGCGACCCTGGTCGTGAACAAGATCCGTGGCACCTTCAAGTCCGTCGCCGTCAAGGCCCCGGGCTTCGGTGACCGCCGCAAGGCCATGCTCGGCGACATCGCCATCCTCACCGGTGGCCAGGTCATCAGCGAGGAGGTCGGCCTCAAGCTCGAGAGCGCCGGCGTCGAGCTGCTGGGCCGCGCCCGCAAGGTCGTCGTCACCAAGGACGAGACCACGATCGTCGAGGGCTCCGGCGACGCCGACCAGATCCAGGGTCGCGTCAACCAGATCCGCGCCGAGATCGAGAAGTCGGACTCCGACTACGACCGCGAGAAGCTGCAGGAGCGCCTGGCCAAGCTGGCCGGTGGCGTCGCCGTCATCAAGGCGGGTGCCGCGACCGAGGTCGAGCTCAAGGAGCGCAAGCACCGCATCGAGGACGCGGTGCGCAACGCCAAGGCCGCCGTCGAGGAGGGCATCGTCGCCGGTGGTGGCGTCGCTCTCGCGCAGGCCACGGCCGTCGCGTTCGAGAAGCTCGAGCTCGAGGGTGACGAGGCGACCGGTGCCAACATCGTGCGCGTCGCGCTCGAGGCCCCGCTGAAGCAGATCGCCGTCAACGCCGGCCTCGAGGGCGGCGTCGTGGCGGAGAAGGTCCGCAACTCCGAGACCGGGCACGGCCTCAACGCCGCCACCGGCGAGTACGTGGACCTGGTCGCGGCCGGGATCATCGACCCCGCCAAGGTGACCCGCTCCGCGCTGCAGAACGCCGCCTCCATCGCGGCGCTCTTCCTCACCACCGAGGCCGTCATCGCCGACAAGCCGGAGAAGGCCTCCGCGGCCGCTGCCGGCGGCGGCGACATGGGCGGCATGGGCGGCATGGACTTCTGAGTCCGTCCTACCCGTAGCACCAGCACTGCCCGACAGGGGCGGTCCGCTTCCGAGCGGGCCGCCCCTGTCGGCTTTTCCGGCGCTGACGCGACCTTGCCGGCGTCCTCCCGACGTTGCCGGTCCGATCTCGTCGGCGACGTCGGGAAAGAGCCGGCAGAGCGGGGGTGCGTCAGCGGCGGACGGGCCGGGTAGGCGGACCCGGTGGCCGTGATCATCGGGACCTCGGGATGGCAGTACCGCGACTGGCGCGGCGCCTTCTACCCGCAGAAGCTCCCGCAGCGGCTGTGGCTGGAGCACTACGTCGAGCACTTCGCGACCGTGGAGAGCAACAACGCCTTCTACCGGCTGCCCGAGCGCGAGACGTTCGTCAAGTGGAAGGACCGCACTCCCGACGACTTCCGGTGGGCGGTGAAGGCCAGCCGGTTCCTCACCCACATCAAGCGGCTGCGCGAACCGGAGGAGCCGGTGGCCCGGCTGATGGGTCGCGCGGAGGGGCTGGAGACCAAGCTCGACACGATCCTGCTGCAGCTGCCCCCGACGCTGAAGGCGGACGCCGACCTGCTGCGCGACTGCCTGGCGCAGTTCCCCGGCGGCACGCGCGTGGCGGTCGAGCCGCGGCACGAGTCGTGGTGGACCGACGACATCCGGGCGCTGCTGGAGCGCTACGGCGCCGCGCTGTGCTGGGCCGACCGGGACGAGCAGCCGGTCGCTCCGCTGTGGCGCACCGCCGACTGGGGCTACCTGCGCTTCCACCACGGCTTCGAGCAGTGGGGCTACCGCGCCGAGACGCTGCAGCTGTGGGCCGACCGGATCGCCACCACCTACGGCGACGAGGACGTGCTCGTCTACTTCAACAACGACCCCGGCTGCGCCGCGGTGATCGACGCGGTCCGGTTCGCCGAGGCGGTCCGCCGGGCCGGGGGGACGCCGACCCGCGTGCCCACGGCCGACCAGGCGACCGGTGCCGCCTGGCCGGCCGCGGCGCAGCCCGGGTAGGTCAGTTCTTCTTGCCGGAGCCCTGGCCGGGGTGGCCGGCGGCGTCCTCGGCGGCGTCGGCGGCGTCGTCAGCGGCGTCCTCGGCGGCGTCGCGGGCGGCCTCCTCGGCGTCGCGGGCAGCGCGCTCGGCGTCCCGTGCCGCCTTCTCCTGCTCCCTGGCGGCGTCGCGGGCGGCCTTGTCGGCGTCGTGCTGCTGCTGGCGGGCCAGGTTGGCCTGCAGCGTCGCCTGCGCGTTCTCGTTCGCGTGCTCGAGGGCGTTCTCCAGGCCGTGCTGCTTGCCCTGGTCCGCCGTGCCGTCGTCGTCGGCGGGCTCCTCGGTCACGACGTCCTCGGTGGTGTCGTCCCCGGTCGTGTCCTCGGGGGCGTCGTCGTCGGCGACCTCGTCGACCGGGTCCTCGATCTCGACGACGTCGTCCGCGGGGGTCTCGTCCCCGGACGACGGCAGGTCGAAGGGGGTGACCGTCTCCACGGCGCCGGCCACGGTGTCCTGCACCGGGTCGGGCAGCGCGCCGGCGGCTCCGGCACCCGTCACGCTCGCCGCGGCGATGCCCAGGCCGGCAGCGGCCTTCGCCACGGTGCTCGCACCGGCGATCTTGGCGGCCGCGACGGCCAGCCCCTCGAGAAGTGCCATGGGACGAGTGCTCCTCCGAACGCGTGCCGCGGAGTGCGGCTCCTCCTGTCGTCTTCGGCAGGGAGGGGCGTCGGCTACAGCGGATTCACCCGCCCGGGCTCATCAGAGGACGCCGACCGCCTCGGTGTGCCGCACCCCGAGCTGCTCGGCCGCCTGGCCGAGCACGTCCTGCACCGCGAGGGTGTCGGCCAGCGGCATGACCGCGCTCTCCGTCCGGCCCGCGCGCAGGCACTCGGTGACCTCGATCAGCTCGTGCGCGTACCCGGCGCCGGTCTGCGGCCGGGTGATCTCCTCCGGCTCCGCACCGGTGCGGTGCAGCACGATCGTCCGCGGGTGGTGGAAGCGGGGGAGGACGTCGATCCAGCCCGTCGTCCCGACGACCCGTGCCGCGCCGGGCAGCGCGTACCGCAGCGACGTCGTGAGCGCAGCGTTCCGGCCGTCGTCGTAGCCGAGCAGGATCGCGGCCTCCGCGTCGGCCCCCGAGGGGAACAGCGACCCGGTGGCGACGACGCGGTCCGGCGTCCCCAGGAGCATCTGCGCGAAGGAGACGACGTAGACGCCGAGGTCCAGCAGCGCGCCACCGCCCAGCTCGAGGGCGAAGAGCCGGTCGGCCGGGTCGTACTCGCGGGCGACGCCGAGATCGGCCTGCACCGAGCGCACCTCGCCGATGGCGCCGTCGGCGATCAGCTCCCGCATCGCGACGACGGCGGGCTGGAAGCGGGTCCACATCGCCTCCATCACGAAGGTGCCGGTCTCCCGCGCCAGGTCGACCACCTCGGTCGCCCCGGCGGTCGTCGCGGTGAACGACTTCTCCACCAGCAGCGCCTTGCCGGCCCGCAGCGCGGCCATCGCGATCGCGTGGTGCTGGGGGTGCGGCGTGGCGAGGTAGAGGACGTCGACGTCGGGGTCCTCGACGATCGACGCGTACGAGCCGTGGGCGCGCTCCAGGCCGTGCCGCTCGGCGAAGGCGTCGGCCCGCTGCTGCGACCGCGAGGCGACGGCGACCGGCCGCGCGTCCGGGGTGACGCCGAAGTCCGGCATCACGCTCTCGGCGATGCGTCCCGGCCCGACGATGCCCCAGCGGATCTCCCCAGTCACGCCCCAGACGGTAGCGGTGAGCCGAATCGGAGCAGGTTGCCGTCCGGGTCGATGTGCCAGCCCTCGCGCAGTCCGTAGTCGGTGTCCACCGGTGCGCCGGTCCGGTCGATCGCGGCCCACTCGGCGAAGAGGGCGTCGGCATCGGGCACGTGCAGGTAGGCCCCGCCCGGCGAGAGCGCCGGGTCCATGTGCTCGACGAGCTCGAGATGGATCTCCACGCCCGCGCGCGCGGCGAAGCCGTACCCGTCGTCGTGCCGGCTGACGGCGCACCCGAGCGCCGCGTAGTGGTCGAGGGCGCGCTGCAGGTCGGTGGTGCGGAAGATCGGCGAGATCCGGACCCGCGGGTGCTCGTGCGCCATGGCGGGCAGACTGGCACGGTGGTCGTGCTGATCGACAGTCCCGTGTGGCCGTGGCGGGGGCGGAAGTGGTCGCACCTGGTCAGCGACGTCTCCTACGCGGAGCTGCACGCCTTCGTCGAGACCGAGCTCGGCATCCCGCGCCGGGCGTTCCAGGGCGATCACTACGACGTCCCCGAGGACCTGTACGACATCGCCGTCGCGGCCGGTGCCGAGCCGGTCGGCGCGCGGGAGCTGCTCAGCCGTCTGCGAGCGGCCGGTCTGCGTCGGAAGAAGCGCGCGACCGGAGCAGGCTGAGCTCGGCGGCCAGGTTCGCCCGCGCCCGCGGCTCCCAGTCGGCGACCGCCGGCAGCCGGTAGAGCCGGGGGAGCGCGAGCAGCTGCTCCAGGACGGCGATCCGCCCGGCGGTGAACACCTCGTCGGAGAGATGCCCGTACTCGGCGCGGACGGCAGAGGCGTAGACGGCGTAGGCATCCGGCGGTCCCGCGAGCACCGCCAGATCGGCGTCGCAGAGCACCGCGCCGTTCGCGTCGTCGTCCTCCGGGTCGTGGGTGGCGGTGAGCAGCACCAGGCGCACGACCTCCTCGACCCGGTCGTCGGGCACCAGCCCGCGCAGCCCGGCGCGGGCGCGGGCGGCGCTGACCTCCTCGTTGTCCGAGCGCTGCGGGTCGTAGACGACGTCGTGGTACCAGGCGGCCAGCAGGACGGCGTCGCGGTCGGGAGCGTCGGTGGCCAGCTCCCCGGCCACGCCCAGGACGGCGGCCAGGTGCGCCAGGTCGTGGTACCGGCGGTGCGGCTCGCTCCAGGCGGCGACGAGGGCGGCCCACTCGGTGCGGGAGGTGGGGGAGTCGCCGGCCAGCGCCGCCCAGGCGTCGAAGCCGACCAGCGTGCTCACCGGACCCCGCAGGTGCGCACGGCCAGCAGCGCCAGCGCCCGGGCGGCGGTGACCAGCTCGGCGACCGGCACCCGTTCCAGCGGGCCGTGCGCCAGCTCCAGGTCGCCCGGGCCGTAGTGCAGCGTCGGGATGCCCGCGGCGGAGTAGAGACGCAGGTCCGTGCCCGCGGTGAGCGCCCGCTCCGCCGGATCGGGACCGCCGGCGTCCACCACGGCGGTGCGCACCGCGGGCAGCAGCGGGTGCCCGGCCGGGAGTTCCCCGCTGGCGAAGGCGCCGCCGGTCCAGGTCAGCCGCGCCGGGTGCTCGGACAACCAGGGGTGCCCGGCGCAGAGCTCGGCGAGGCGGGCCTCCAGCGCGGCTCGGGCCACCTCCACCGGCTCGCCGAGCCGCACCCCGTAGCGGCCCTCGGCGACCAGCCGGTCGGGCACCGAGCTCGCCCAGTCGCCGGCCTCCAGCCGGCCGATCGAGAGGCCGTAGGGGAAGGGGGCGTCCCCGAAGCGCGGATCGGCGTCCCGCTGCCGCTCGGCCTCGAACGCCCGCAGGCCCTCGTGCAGGGAGCCGAACAGCTCGATCGCGCTCACCCCGCGGTGGCGCAGCGCGCCGTGCGCGGCCAGGCCCGACACCTCCAGCCGGAAGGTGAGCGCCCCCGCGTGCGCGGTCATCACCGACTGCGCCGTCGGCTCGGGGATGACGCAGACGTCACCGGTGTGCCCCCGGCGCAGGGTGGCCCACGCGCCCAGCCCGCCGTCCTCCTCGCCGACCACCGCGTGCAGCGCCAGCGGCCGGGCCAGTCGCACGCCCGCCGTCCCCAGTGCCCGGACGGCGGTGAGCGCGGCGACGACGCCTGCCTTCATGTCGCAGGTCCCGCGGCCGTGCACCGCGCCGTCGGCGATCCGCGGGACGAACGGGTCGGCGGGCCAGAGCGACCGGTCCCCGGGCGGGACGACGTCGGTGTGGCCGGAGAGCACCAGTGCCGGCGTTCCGTCCTCGGCGCCCGGCACGGTGCCGACGACGCCCCAGGCCTCGGTGCGGTCGACCTCCTGGCCGGGGGCGTCGGCGGCCGTGGCGGCCGCGGCGAGGTCGATGGACCAGCGGTCGACCGCGCAGCCGAGCTCCTCGAGCCGGTCGGCGACCAGGTGCTGGGCCTCGCTCTCGGCCGGCGTGCCGCCCACCGACGGGACGGCGACGAGCTCGCAGAGCCGGGTCACCGCCCACTGCTCGTCGACGGCGGACAGCACCCTCGCCTCGACGGCGGACAGCTCGGCCATGCGCCGGAGTCTGGCACGCGCCGGGCGCTAGCTTGGCGGCCGTGAGCCACCCCCCGCCGCCGCCCGGCTGGTACCCCGATCCGGCCGGGGCCCCGGCCGCCCGCTGGTGGGACGGGCAGGTCTGGACCGAGCACGTGCAGCAGCAGGCCGGCCCGCCGCCGGCCCCCGGCGGCACGTCCCTCTACGACCAGCCGGTGCTCGTCGTCTCGCAGAAGACCAAGCTCGTCGAGCTCACGAACGAGTACGCGGTGTTCGACGGCCAGGGGCGGCAGATCGGCGCGGTCGTCCAGGTGGGCCAGTCGGCGGCGAAGAAGGCGGTGCGGCTGCTCTCCAGCCTCGACCAGTTCCTCACCCACCACCTCGAGGTGCGCGACGCCCGCGGCCCGGTCCTCGTGCTCACCCGCCCGGCCAAGTTCGTGAGGTCGCGGGTCCTCGTGCAGCGACCCGACGGCGCCCCGCTGGGCGAGATCGTGCAGGCCAACGTCTTCGGGAAGATCCGCTTCGACCTGCTGGCCGGCGGCCAGGTGGTGGGCAGCATCCAGGCGGAGAACTGGCGGGCCTGGGACTTCGCCGTCCTGGACGCCGCGGGCACCGAGGTCGCCCGGATCACGAAGACCTGGGAGGGGCTGGTCCGCACGCTGTTCACCACGGCCGACCGCTACGTCGTCCTCGTGCACTTCCGGCTGCCGGAACCGCTGGCGAGCATGGTGATCGCCTCCGCGCTGACCGTGGACACCGCCCTGAAGCAGGACCAGCGCGGTCTCAACTGAGCTCGGAGTGAGCCTCGGCACGACGACAGACCGGTGTCCCGCGGCGTACTGTGGGCCGTGTCCGGGCCGGGTGCATCGTGCCCCCGGGTGCCATTTGGTTATCGCCTTCACGGACTACCGCCCCGACCTCGGTCGGGGGCCTGGAGCCGTGTTGTGCTCTCCGCCGCGAGGCGGCCGTCATCCGGTCCGGACCTCGCTCCTCGCAGAGCCCCCGCCCCTCCGGGCGGGGGCTCTCGCGCGTCCGCCCGCCGAGGTGCCGCTCAGGGGTGACGGGCCTAGCGTGAGGCCGGTCACGACCGCACGACCGAGGGGGGCACCATGGCGGGCGCGGTACGGCACGAGCAGACGGCGGAGGAGGAGCACAAGCTCCCGGTCAAGACGCTGGTCTCCGCCAGCATCGGCAACGCGGTCGAGTGGTTCGACTGGACGGTCTACGCGACCTTCGTCGTCTTCTTCGCGGGGCAGTTCTTCCCCTCGGAGAACGAGGCGCTGGCCCTGATCGGCGCGACGTCGACCTACGCGCTGGCCTTCTTCTTCCGGCCGCTGGGCGGGCTGCTGCTCGGCCGGTTCGCCGACCTCAAGGGCCGCAAGGCCGGGATGCTGCTGACGATCCTGCTGATGGCCGGCGGATCGATGGTCATCGCGCTCCTGCCGACCTACGAGCAGGTCGGCTGGTTCGCACCGATCCTGCTGCTGCTCGCCCGCATCGCGCAGGGCATGTCGCTGGGCGGCGAGGTCTCCAACGCCTCGGCGTACCTCGGCGAGATCGCGCCGCCGGCCCACCGCGGCCGCTACTCGGCGTTCTTCTACATCTCCACGGGCTCCGCGCTGCTGGCAGCCTCGCTGCTGGGCGTGCTGCTGACGACGGTCCTCACCGACGACCAGCTCCAGTCCTACGGCTGGCGGATCGCGTTCTTCATCGGTGGCCTGCTCGGGTTCATCGGCATGTGGTTGCGCCGCTCGCTGGTGGAGACCGAGCAGTTCGAGGAGAACGCGGAGAAGGCGCGGGCCACCAAGAACCCGCTGCTGCAGACGATCAAGCACCACCCCCGGGCCGTCCTCCAGCTCTGCGCGTTCACGCTGCTCTCGACGCTGTCGTACTACACGTTCTTCAGCGCGCTGACGCCGTTCGCGATCAGCTTCCGCGACGCGGACAAGACCGACGTCTTCATCGCGCTGTCGATCGGCACGGCGCTGTTCGTGGCGCTCTGCTACCCGTTCGGCAAGCTCTCCGACCGCATCGGGCGCAAGCCCCAGCTGCTCATCTGGTCGGGGGCGATGGCGGTGCTCATCGTGCCGCTGTCGTTCCTGGTGCAGGACAACCTGGCCTCGCTGATCGTCGTCTTCTGCGTGGGGCTGGGGCTCTACGCCCTGATGGCCTCGATCGCGCCGGCGATCATGAGCGAGCTGTTCCCGACCGAGCTCCGGGCCACCGGCATCGGTGCCTGGTACAACCTCACGGTCGCGGTCTTCGGCGGCACCGCACCGCTGGTCATCACCGCGCTGTCCGACGCCGGTCGCCCGCTCGTGTTCTTCATCTACGTGGCCGTGGCCGCCGCGGTGGCGTTCGGCGTGATCCTCACGCTGAAGGAGACCAAGGGGACCGAGCTCACCTGAGACGACGCAGGGCCCCCGTCGACGCTGACGGGGGCCCTGCGTCGTGCCGAGCGGGTGCGCTCAGTAGGTCTCCTCCGTGGTGCTGCGGCGGACCGGAGCACCGGCGGGGTCGCCGTAGGCGTCCGTGCGGGTCACGCGCCGCTGGCGCGGGCCCCACACGGCCAGCTCGAGCACGATGCCCAGCGCACCGACGATCATGAGGATCCAGCCGACCACCTGGAGGTCGACGCCGCTCACGTCGACGCGCAGGGCGAAGGTCAGGATGGCGCCCAGCGCGAGCAGGACGATGGCAGTTCCGAGCCGCATTGCGAACTCCCTTCCTCGCGGTCCCGCTGCCCGGGGGCACGTCGGACCGGCGGCGGTCGCCGCGGGCCGAACCGTGCCCCGCCGGTCGCGCCGGGAACCTGGCTCAGGGGGCGGTGTCCCCCGAAAGGGGTGCGTCTGAGGCCCCTCAGGGCGACGAGGGCGCCCAGGACTGCCCGGTCGACCGATGCCGGCCCCCACCCCTCAGGCCGAACGTCTCCCTCGTACCCGGCACCACGACGAGAGGGAGCGGTCATGTCGCCCTACCACTACAGCAGCCCCGCGCTCGACGCCGAGCTCACCTACCGGCGCGAGCAGCTGCAGCAGCTCAGCCGGAGCGGCCGCGGCACGCAGCGCCCGCGGATCCGCCTGCGCCGGCGTTCGCGCTGAGCGCACCGGGGCGGGTGTCCGGCGACGCGGGGTCGTCGCAGGTCCGTGCCACGATCCCACCCGTGACGCGATGGGACGAGGGGCCGCTCGTCGGCCGGGCCGAGGAGCTCGGCCGTCTGCTCGCGCACGTCGAGCGGGTGGCTGCCGGGCGGGCGTCGGCAGCACTGCTCGCCGGGGACGCCGGGGTCGGCAAGACCCGGCTGCTCGACGAGCTGAGCCGTCGCGCGACCGAGCGCGGCGTGCGGGTCCTCACCGGGCACTGCGTCGACCTGGGCGACGTCGGCCTGCCTTACCTGCCCTTCGTCGACCTGCTGCGCCCCGTCGGCGCCGACCCCCAGCTGGCGCCGACCGCGGCGGCGGACCCGGCGCTGGCGGCCCTGCTCGCCGGCCGGCCCGTGGCCGCCCCGGCCGTCCAGGTGCTGCCGGAGGGCCGGGACCTGAGCCGGCCGCTGCCGCACCGCGCCGCGCCCCAGCCGGTCGACGACGGTCGCCTCCAGCTGTTCGAGTCCGTGGCGGCGCTGCTCTGCGAGCTGGCGTCGACGGCCCCGCTGCTGCTCGTGCTCGAGGACGTGCACTGGGCCGACCGGTCCAGCCGCGACCTGCTGCGCTACCTCCTGGCCCGGCTGGTCGACGCGCCGGTGGCCGTCGTCGCCTCCTACCGCTCCGACGACCTGCACCGCCGCCACCCGCTGCGCCCGCTGCTGGCCGAGCTGGTGCGTCTGCCCGGTGTCGAGCGCATCGAGGTCGCGCCCCTGCCCGACGCCGCGGTGGGGGAGCTGGTCCGCGGTCTCGCCGGGAGCGTCTCCGATCGGGTCGTCGAGGACGTCGTGGCGCGCGCCGAGGGCAACGCCTTCTACGCCGAGGAGCTGCTCGCCGCCGGCCTGCACGGCGAGGCGCTGCCGCTGGGGCTGACCGACGTCCTGCTGGCCCGGGTCGAGCAGCGCTCCCCGGCCGCGCAGCAGGTGCTGCGCATCGCGGCCGTCGCCGGGCGCCGGGTGCGCCACGAGCTGGTGGCGGCCGTGGGCGAGCTGACCGGCGGCGAGCTGGACGAGGCGCTGACCGAGGTGGTGCACCACCACCTGCTGGTCGTCTCCGAGGACGGGCGCTACCGCTTCCGGCACGCCCTGCTGCGCGAGGCCGTCCTGGCCGACCTGCTGCCGGGCGAGCGGGTGCGGTTGCACGCGGCGATCGCCGCGCACCTGACCGCCGAGCCCGGAGCCGGCACGGCGGCCGAACGGGCGCACCACGCCCGCGAGAGCAACGACCTCCCCGGTGCTCTGAGCGCCTCGCTCGAGGCGGCCGAGGCGGCCTGCTGCGTCGGTGCTCCGGCCGAGCAGCTGCAGCACCTGGAGGGGGCGCTGGCGCTCTGGCCGGCGGTGCCCGACGCCGCCGACCGTGCCGGCCGCGGTCAGGTCGCGCTCCTGCTGGAGACGGCGGCCGCGGCGCGGATGGTGGGGGAGCTGCACCGCGCCGTGGCGCTCCTCCGGGCTGCGCTGGAGCTCCTGGGTCCCGACGGCGACGCCGTGGCCCGGGCGCAGGTGCACTACACGCTCGCGCAGGCCATGGTGCGGGTCGAGGACGTGGCCGGCGCCCACCGCGAGAGCTCGGCGGCGATGGCGCTGGTGGCCGCGCAGCCGCCGTCGAAGGTGCGCACCTGGGCCGCGGCGACGCATGCGCGGATGAGCTACTCGGTCGGCGCGATGGAGGAGGCCGAGGCCGCCGCCGAGGAGGCCCTCGCCGCGGCAGATGCGCTGGGCTTCGACGGCGCCTGGTCCGACATCGCGGTCACGCAGGTGCGGGCACGCCCGGGCGCCGATCCGGTCGAGGTGCGGGCCCGGCTCGCCGAGGCGCTGACCCGGGCGCGCCGGTCGGGGAACGCCGAGGTCGAGATCCGGGTGCTCTACAACCTGGCCACGGTGGCCTTCGAGGCCGGGCGCATCGAGGAGTCGCTGGGCTGGACGCGGCGCGGCACCAGGCGCGCGCACGAGCTGGGGGCCGACTGGTCGTACTACGCGGCGGAGCTGCGGCACCTGCAGGTGACGGCGCTCTACATGACCGGCGACTGGGACGGCAGCCTCGCCGAGGCCGACCTGCTGGCCCGCGTGCCGGAGATGGCCGCCCACGTGCGGGCCGACGGTCTGCTCGTGCTGGTGGGCCGCGGCGATCCCGCCGCGCGGCAGCGGGTCGAGTGGGCGCGGGGCCTCCTCCCGCGACTGCGCGCGCACATCCTGCTCGACCTGGTCACGGCCGCTTCGGAGATCGACCTGGCCGCGTGGGAGGGCGACGCGCAGGCGGCCCTCGACGTCGCGCTCGCCGCCTGCGAACGGCTGCGGCAGGAGTGGGAGGACGACCACCTCGGCGTGCTGCGCCTGGTGGGCACGGCGCTCGCCGCGCTGGCCGACGCCGCGGACGCGGCGCGCCGGGGCGGCGACACGCCGGGTGCGGAGCGGTGGGTGCACGCCGGGGAGGGGCTCGTCGGCACCGCTCGGGAGGCGGTGGAGGTCTACCGGCGCGGCTACGGCGACACGATGGGCGTCGAGGCGACGGCCTGGCAGGCGCGGGTCGCGGCCGAGGCGGCCCGGCTCCGGGGGGAGGCCGCGCCGGAGCTGTGGCGCACGGCGGTCGAGGCGTTCGGCTTCGGGCACGTGTACGAGCAGGCCCGGTCACGGCTGCGGCTGGCCGCGGCGCTGCTGAGCGTCAACGATCGCGCAGGCGCGGCGGAGCAGGCCCGGCTGGCCCACGAGGTCGCCGTCCGGCTGGGGGCGCGGCCGTTGCGGGAGGCCGTGGAGGCGCTGGTGCGGCGGGGCCGGCTGGACGTCGGGGGAGTGCGGGCGGTCGACCCGTCGGCGGTGCTCACCCCGCGCGAGCAGTCGGTGCTGGCTCTCCTGGCGCAGGGGCGCACCAACCGGCAGATCGGCGCGGAGCTCTTCATCAGCGAGAAGACCGCGAGCGTGCACGTGAGCAACATCCTGGCCAAGCTCGGCGCGAACGGCCGCACCGAGGCCGTCGCCATCGCGGCCCAGCGGGGCCTGCTCGTGGAGAGCTGATCCGATGGGCGTCTACGGCTGGTACGACCTCTCGTGGAAGGAACGGCGCACGGTGCTCCGCCTGGCGCGGCGGGGTGAGCGGCATCCCGACCCGCGGATCGCCCGCGTCGCGGAGGAGTGGGCCCGCGAGACGCTCGAGCCGGGCGCCTTCTTGTCGGGCCTCTTCGCTCTGTTCGGGGACGACGGGTTCGGGCAGCGCCGAGGCGCGAAGCGGATCCTCCGAGTATCCGCCGGACGGCGACCGGGGACGCGGTAACGCTCCGCTCAGAGCATCGTGCGGAGGCGCTCCCGGCGGGCACGCAGCACGTCCACCGACGCCGACGCCGACGGCGGCCCGGGTACCGACTGCCGCAGCTGCGTGTGCACGACGGCCTGCGGCTGCGCGGTGCGCGCCGCGACCCGGTTGACCAGCCGGTTGATCTCCCGGCGCAGCTCGGCGGCATCCCGCCACGAGCGGCCGGCGTCGTCCTCGTCGGGGTGGTCCTCGACGACCATGAAGTCGTCGGCGTCCGCCCGGTGGCTCGCGGCGATGCGCAGCCGCAGCTCGTCGTCCCGCTTGGCCAGCAGCTCCGCCGTCTGCGCGGGGGTGAGCAGGCCCGGGATGCCCAGGAACTCCTCGTCCTCCTCGCCGACGACCACCGCCGGTCCGGTGCCCTCGCCGGTGTGCGCGGTCCCGCTGTGCAGCACGTGCGCGAAGCGGGCGTCGGCCTCCAGGGCCTCCCACTGCTTCATCTCGCCCTCCCGCGGCTCGCGCGGGGGCAGGTCGAGCGCCCCGAGCTCCTCGTCGGGCTGCGACTTCGGCGGCGGCATGACGTGGTTGCGCTGCTCCTCCATCGAGGCGGCCAGCGAGAGCAGCGGGCGCACGGCGGGGAGGAACACGGTGGCCGACTCGTGCGGCGACCGGGAGCGGACCACGCGGCCGACGGCCTGGGCGAAGAACAGCGGCGTCCGGTAGGAGGTCATCCAGGCCAGGACGGCGGCGCGCGGGACGTCGACGCCCTCGGAGATCATGCGGACGCAGACGGCGATGCGCGCGGACCCGGTGGCGAAGCGCTCGATCTTCTTCGACGCCTTGGGGTCGTCGGAGAGGATCAGCTCGGCGGCCTTGCCGGTGACCCGGCGGACGATCTTCGCGTAGGCGCGGGCGTCGTCCTGGTCGCTGGCGAGGATCAGGCCGGCGGCGTCGGGCATGCCGCCTTCCTCGCGCAGGTGCGTGATCCGGTCGTCCATCGCGGCGATGACGTGCGGCACCCACTGGCCCTTGGGATCGAGCGCGGTGCGCCAGGCCTGCATCTCGACCGACTTCGTGCCGGCCTCCGACAGCGAGGCGGCGACGACCTCGCCGGCGGAGTTCCGCCAGCGCGAGGTGCCGGTGTAGGCGGCGAAGACGACGGGACGGACGACGTTGTCGGCCAGCGCCTCCTTGTAGCCGTAGGTGTAGTCGGCGCGGCTGACCAGACCACCGGCCTCGCCCTCGAAGGTGTCCTCCTCGTACCGGACGAAGGGGATGCGCTCGTCGGGCTTCGTGCGGAACGGGGTCCCGGTCAGGCAGAGCCGGCGGGCGGCCATGCCGTAGGCCTCCTCGACCGCCTCGCCCCAGGAGAGGCCGTCACCGGCGTGGTGCACCTCGTCCAGGATCACCAGCGACTTGACGGCGGTGGCGCGGGCCGCGTGCAGCATCGGCTTGCCGGCGACCTGCGCGTAGGTGGTCACGTAGCCCTGGGTGCCGGCGCGGACCGGTCCGACGGCGTTGGTCAGGTTCGGGTCGAGCACGATGCCCATCGCGTCGGCGGCCTCGGCCCACTGCAGGCGCAGGTGGTCGGTGGGGGCGACGACGACGACGCGGGCGACCTCGCGGCGGGACAGCAGCCGGGCGGCCAGCGTCAGCGCGAACGTCGTCTTCCCGGCGCCGGGCGTAGCGGTGACGAGGAAGTCCTTGGGGGACTGCTCCTCGTACTGGCCGAGCGCGGCCTGCTGCCATGCGCGGAGCGGACGGCTGGTGGTCTGCGGGCTCGTGGCTTCCGCTCGCAATGCACTCCCCATGACGGGGTCCATCTTCACCGGCGGAGGGGCAACACGCCCAACCGGTCCCCTGCCGCGTGCCCGGGCGGTGACGACGTATAGGAGCCAAGCGCAGGTCGCTGACCTGCGCTTTCCCGCCGTCAAGAGGTGGCGCCTGTGGGGATCCTCATGCCGTGGGGGACCGGCTCGTCACCCCGCCGGTCACGCAGATCCCATCGGCCCCGCGCGCCCGCCGGCAGCTCAGCGGACCGGCTCGCCCGCCTCGCCGTCGTCCCCGTCGGGGCCTGCCGCGAACCGGGCGAAGCTGCCGGCGCTGTCGAGGAGGAGCAGCAGGGACGACGCGTCGGGCAGCGTGGCGGGTCCGGCGGGCAGCAGCGCTCCCCGTCCCGCCACCTCGAGGACCACGAGCTCCCCGTCGGCGAGCCGTCCACGGGCGGTGAGCGCCACCTTCGGCCCGCCGGCGAAGGCCGCCGCCGTGCCCTGCGGGAGCGGCGTCACCAACGGCACGGCGAGGAAGCGGGCAGGGCTGACCACCGGGTCGCAGACGAGCGCGACCGGGTCGCCCTGCGCATCGGCGGTCAGCAGGCCGACGGCGGGGCGAGGGTCCTGGGTGCGGATGCGCTGCACCGCGCGCACCCTGGTCAGCATCTGCCGGCAGCGCAGGCCGGCCCAGGCCGCCGCCAGCAGCACGCCGACGACGCCGGCCGCAGCACCCAGGCCGAGGCTGTCGTCGGAACCCGTCAGGCGGGCCTGTCCCGGATCGTCCACGGCGTACTCGACCGTCACCGTCTCGCCGGCGTCGGGCAACCGGCCCGTCGCCACGTCCGCGAGGTGGACCGATCCGCCGGGAGCCAGGTAGCGCACCTGCACGTCGTCGGGCAACGGGCCCGTCCCCTCGACGGGGTCGGCCTCGGTCACCGTGCCGGTGGCGGTCCCCGTCGTGCCGGTCGCCAGCACGTACCACCGGTACGGCCAGGGAGCGGTGACCGCGAGCACCAGGAGGAGCACGGCGACCGGCGCGAGCAGGCGGAGGCCGACGTGGCGTGGAGCCACCGGGCTGCCTGCGCCCAGGGGCCGGCGGAGCTCCTCCCACCCGTCCTCCGCCACCTGGCGCAGCGCGTGGGGCGCCAGGCGGGCGACGAGGGAGCTCGGCTGCTCGTCGCGGGCCGGCACCAGCTCGTCCTCGGACAGCGCCGGCAGCTCCCGGTCCACCGGGAGGCGGAGCACCGGCTCGGGTGCCTCGTCGGGCCGCAGCCGCCGTCGGCGGTCGCGGACCAGGCGCCAGGCTCCTGGCGCGGCGAACAGCCCACCGAACAGGGGCACCATGATCACGGTCATCTCGGGGTCCACGGCGGCGTCGGTGAACGGCGGCGCCATGGCCCAGACCGCGAGGGCCGACCCGGCCGGTTCGCCGTCGCAGTCGACCTCGGACTCGTGCGTCCGGCCGTCGCGGGTCCAGCTGACGTCGCAGGAGTCGTACTCGGGGTGCACGTCGGTCACGGTCGCGGTGACCGTCTCCCCGCCCAGGACGAGGTAGGTCCAGGTGAGGACCCATGCCGCGGCGAGGGCGATGGTCGCCATCGCCCACCTGCTCCGCTGCCACCGGTCCACCCCGGGGGCCACGGGCGCCGGGGGGCCGTCCGCCTCTGCCAGCAGGGTGACGAGCGTGGCGGCGTCGTCCTGCTGCAGCGCCAGCCGGAGGGCCGTCCGCGGGGGAACGGAGAGGCGCAGCTCGACGTCGTCCCCGAAGCCACCGCGCGGATCGGTGCGGACCGCGAGGAGCCGCGCGCCGGTCAGGTCGACCGCGACGTCATCGCGCCGGTCGTGCCAGGTGGCCTGGGCACCGGAGAACCGCAACCGGCCCGCTCGGAGCGGCGCCGAACCCACCCCCAGCCGAGCGCGGCAGGTGGCCGCGGCGCCCTCGGAGAGCCTGGCCCGCCGCTTCCTGGCCCGGGCCATGCGCACCACCCCGATCCCGAGGCCGAGCACGGCGGCCGCCAGGACGGTGAGCAGCGGGGGCAGCAGATCCACGGCGCGGTTATCGGCACCCGGGGGTGCGGGATCAAGATCGACCCGCAGCACCGTGCGCCGGGACGCTCAGTCGGCGGGCTCGTCCACCCAGTCCGGGCCGTTGACCTCGCCCGGTCCGGCCAGGTCGGCGGCGTCGACGATCGTGTACGCGTAACCCTGCTCGGCGAGGAACCGCTGCCGGTGGGCGGCGTACTCGCTGTCCAGGGTGTCGCGGCTGACCACGGTGTAGAAGTGCGCCTGCCGGCCGTCGGCCTTGGGGCGGAGCACCCGGCCGAGCCGCTGCGCCTCCTCCTGGCGCGACCCGAACGTGCCCGACACCTGCACGGCGACGGCGGCCTCGGGCAGGTCGATGGAGAAGTTCGCGACCTTGGAGACGACGAGCGTCTTGATCTCGCCGGTGCGGAACGCGTCGAACAGCCGCTCGCGCTCCTTGTTCGTCGTCGAGCCCTGGATGACCGGGGCGTCGAGCGCGGCACCGAGCTCCTCGAGCTGGTCGAGGTAGGCCCCGATGACGAGCTTCTGCTCGTCGGGGTGGCGCTCGAGCACGCGGCGGATCACCGGCAGCTTCGAGTGCGCGGTGGCCGCGATCCGGTACCGCTCCTCGGGCTCGGCGACGGCGTAGGTCATGCGCTCCTCGTCGTCGAGCGCGACCCGCACCTCGACGCACTCGGCCGGCGCGATGTAGCCCTGCGCCTCGATGTCCTTCCACGGCGCGTCGTAGCGCTTCGGCCCGATGAGGGAGAAGACGTCGTCCTCCCGGCCGTCCTCGCGCACCAGGGTGGCGGTGAGGCCGAGCCGGCGGCGGGACTGCAGGTCGGCGGTGAGCCGGAAGATCGGCGCGGGCAGCAGGTGCACCTCGTCGTAGACGATCAGGCCCCAGTCCTGCGCGTCGAACAGGTCCAGGTGCCGGTACTCGCCCTTCCGGCGGGTGGTGATCACCTGGTAGGTCGCGATGGTGACCGGGCGGATCTCCTTGCGCTCGCCGGAGTACTCGCCGATCTCGTCCTCGGTCAGCGTGGTGCGGGCGATGAGCTCGCGCTTCCACTGGCGGCCGGAGACGGTGTTGGTGACCAGGATCAACGTGGTCGCCTTGGCCTCGGCCATCGCCGCGGCGCCCACGAGCGTCTTGCCCGCGCCGCAGGGGAGGACGACGACGCCCGAGCCGCCGGCCCAGAAGCCCTCGACGGCCTCCTGCTGGTAGTCGCGCAGCTTCCAGTCCGCCTGCTCCAGGAAGATCGGGTGCGCCTGCCCGTCGACGTAGCCGGCGAGGTCCTCGGCCGGCCAGCCGATCTTCAGCAGCGCCTGCTTGAGCCGGCCGCGCTCCGAGGGGTGGACGACGACCGAGTCGCCGTCGATGCGGGCGCCCAGCATCGGGGCGACCTTCTTCGACCGGACGACCTCCTCCAGCACCGCGCGGTCGGTGCTGGTCAGCACCAGCCCGTGCACCGGGTTGTTGGCCAGGGTGAGCCGGCCGAAGCGGTCCATCGTGTCGGCGACGTCGACCAGCAGCGCGTGCGGTACCGGGTAGCGGGAGTAGCGGACCAGCGCGTCGACGACCTGCTCGGCGTCGTGGCCGGCGGCGCGGGCGTTCCACAGCGCGAGCGGCGTGACCCGGTAGGTGTGCACGTGCTCGGGGGAGCGCTCCAGCTCCGCGAACGGCGCGATCGCCGCGCGGCACTCACGGGCCAGCGGGTGGTCGACCTCGAGGAGCAGGGTCTTGTCCGACTGCACGATCAGGGGGCCGTCGCTCAAGGCGGAGGATCCTTCGTTCGGGGATGACGAGGCGGCAGGGCACGCGCCGGACTGTCCACGGTAACGCCGCGGGACGACGTCCCCTTCCCTCGCGCGGATCAGGTGCGGGGGCGCCAGCGCTTCCAGAGCGCCGTCGCCGCGGCCCGCGGCTTGCCGTCCCAGCGCAGCTGCACGTCCACGGTCATCTGCGCCTCGGAGGCGGCGCTGACCACCGCGAGCAGCGACACGGGCTCGGCCAGCGGCGCCGGCCGCAGGAACCGGACGTCGAGGCCGGCGGTGACGTAGGCCAGGTCGGCCCCGGGGAGGGGCGCGATGCCGCGCACCTCGGCCTCGTGCATCACGGCGGCGGCGCTGTGGCAGTCGAGCAGCGCGGAGATGATCCCGCCGTTGAGGTAGCCCAGGCCGTTGTCGTGCTCCGGCCACGGGGTGAACTGCGCGGTCACGCCGTCGTCCCCGGGGAAGCTGCGCAGCCGCAGGCCGCGCTCGTTGGCCGGCCCGCAGCCGAAGCAGGTGAGCTGCGGGGCGAGCCGTTCCTGGATGCTCGGTGACGTCACGCGGGGCAGCATGCCCGAGCCCGTCGCTAGATTCCGGGCATGACCAGCGCGTCGAGGTGGTTCGCCGGGGCGGTCGCCCTGTTCGCCGCGGCCTGGGGCTGGGCATTCGTCCGGCTCCCGGAGCGCGTGCCGACCCACTTCGGTGCCGGCGGCGAGGCCGATGCGTGGAGCAGCCGGTCCGCCGCGCTCTGGACCTTCGCCGCGCTCGGGCTGGGTACCGCGGCCCTGTTCGCGGGCCTGGTGCGGTTCCTCGAGCGGATCGGCGTCGAGCACCTCACCATCCCGAACCCCGAGCACTGGAAGCAGCCGGAGCACCTCGGCCGGCTGCGACGGCTGCTGGCCGAGGACATGTGGTGGCTCGGGGCGGCGACGCTCGTGCTGCTGGCCGTCGTCCAGGTGCTCGTCGTGCGCGCGGCCGGGATGGACGACCCCGACCTCGGCCCGGAGGGCCCGGTGCTGATCGGCCTCTACGCCGCCGTCGTCATCGCCCGGACCGTGTGGGTGGTCCGCCGCCGGTACGCGGTGCCGGGTCCAGCGTGACGACCAGCTGCACCTGCACCCGGTCCCCGGCCCGGAGCCCCTCGGCGGTCCGCACCGGCTTCTTGACCGGCAGCACGTAGGAGCGGGTCCTCGCCTCCGGGAACAGCGACGTCTGCCACGTCGTGCCCCCGATCGTGGCGGTCACCCGCACCGAGCCGAACCCGGCGCGGGCACCGGCGCCGACCTCGCGGACGTCGTCGGCCAGCTCCGGCGGCAAGGTGACGAAGTGCCACGCCATCGACCCGTCGTGCTCCCACAGGACGGCGGAGAACGTCTCGGTCACGCCGGCACCGTAGGCCGGCCTGCCGACAGGACCAGCCCGCCGGCGGCGCTCAACCGGTGGCGCCGTCCTCCTCGACCAGGGCCACCGAGGTGATCCGGTGCACCGCGAAGGTGCGGTTCTCCCCGCGGCGCTCGTCGTAGCCCTGCAGGAACCCGCCGACGAGCGACACCGGCTGCACCACCCGCTGGCTGCCGCTGCCCTGGGCGTCGACGTAGCCCAGCCACACCGGCACGCCCTCGCGGACGGCCTTCGACAGCAGCTCCAGCGTCGACGCCGTCGTCACCCCGGGGACCTGGCGCACCGCCTCCCCGCGGCGGGCGGCCAGCGCGGCGTCACCGGCGCGCACCTCCCGCACCACGGCGGCCCGCTCGTCGGTGGTCAGCGGACGGGCGGCGGGGGAGGGCTCGGTCCCGATCCGCCGGCCGGCGGCGCGCGGCCGGGCCGGCGGCCGGGTGAGGACGGCGCCGCCCGGGTTCTCCCCGGCCGGCGCGTAACCCGCCTCGCGCAGCACGGTCAGCACCTCGTCGGCACCCAGGCCGCTGACCAGCACCCCGGGCGCGAGCCGGCGCAGCTCGGCGGGAGTGGTCCGCCGGTCGCTGAGCACCTGGGAGAGCAGCCCGTGGTCGTCGGAGCGCACGTAGGACTCGATCGACCCCACCCGCAGCCGGCCGTGCTGCCGGGCGACGTCGTCGACCAGGTAGTCGAGGGCCTGCGGCACCGGCGTGCGCGAGGCCTTGGCGAAGAAGTCGTGCAGGTCCGACGCCGACCAGCCGACGTCCAGCGCCCGGCGCACGCTCGCCTCCGAGACCCGGAACACCGTCGCGCCGCCGGAGGACTCGACGTCGGCGACGACGGACAGGGTGTCGGACAGCTCGGCGACCAGCGGGCCGGGCGCGATCAGGGAGAGGTCGGGCTGGGCGAGCACGTGGTCGACCGGCGCGGGCAGCAGCCCCCGCACGCCGTCGGCGGCGCCGTCCTCCCCGGACGCCAGCAGGCCGCGCCCGCCGGTGGAGAGCGCGCCGGAGACCAGCACGCCGAGCCGGGCCGCCTCGGCCAGCATGTCCGGGACCGGCGCCAGGCGGTCCGCCCGACGGGGGGTGCGCCAGCGCAGCAGCGCGGTGAGCTCGTCGGGCGCGAGGCCGCAGCCGGCGGGCAGCTCGGCGAGCACCGCCAGCGCCGAGCGGCGGATGGCCGGCGCGGTGTGCCGCACCAGGTCGGGGGACAGGGCGTTGGCCGACTTCCCGGCGACGTCCCGCACGCCGACCAGCGAGGGCAGCCGGACGCCGTCCAGCCAGCCGCTCACGAGCACGGCCCAGCGGTCGGCGAGGTCCTGCTCCCGCCAGACGTCGTAGGCGCGGGTGGGCAGCCACTCGTCGCGGTGCGGGCCACCGACGTCGAGCAGCCCGCCGACGAAGGCGAGCTCCATCAGCCAGGCGGCGTCGGGCTCGGTCACCTTGAGCGCCTTCGCCACCCGCTTCTGGTCGCGCACGCCCACGCCGCCGCTGCGCAGCAGCCCGGCGGGCTCCTCCTCGAGCAGCGTCAGCAGCTCCGCGACGCGGCCGACCGACTCCAGGGCGGCGCCCGCGGCCTGCCGGTCCACGACCTCCGGGTCCCGGCGGGCCGGCGCGGGCTCCGGGCGGGTCCGCGGCGGCCCGTAGGGCTGGTCGCCGCGCAGCAGGACGCCGATCTCGCGGGGGAGCTCGACGTTCAGCGCGTCGATCCGGGCGAGCAGGCCGCGCTGCAGCAGCCGCCGCGCGGGGGAGGCCGCGCCGTTGCCCGGGACGTCGGGCAGGTGGCCCACCGGGCGGTCGCCGGCCAACCGCTCCAGCACGCCGCGCTCCTCGGGCGCGAGCTCGCCCAGCGCCGCCGGGAGGTCGGCGGGCAGCTGCAGGCGCAGGTCGAGGGCGCGGCGGCCCAGGCCGGCGGGGTGGCGGACCGAGCGGCGCACCGGGTCCGGGGCGTGCAGGACGTCGTCACCCCACAGCAGCGCCCGGGTGGTCAGGATCTCGACCGCGGCGGTGAGCACCTCGTCGGGCACCTCGGGGAGTGCCGCGACCAGCTCGTCGGGCGCCACGCCGTCGGTGGGGGCGAGCAGCACGACGTCGAGCACCTGGAGGGTCGCGGCGTCGAGCTCGTCGAGCGCGCGGTCCACCGAGACCGGCACCGCCAGGCGGCTGGCCAGGGCGACGACGTCGGAGGGGGCGGGGCGGGCGACGTCGGGCCGGGCCGCCAGCAACGCGCTCAACTGCTCGTCGCTGCGGGTGCGCAACCAGGCGGCGAGCGTCGCAGGGGCTTCCGTGGACATCCGCTCCACGCTACGTCGCCGCACGCGGCGGTGCGGTGCGCCAGCATGGGCGGATGCACCCCGCGAGTGAGAACCCCGCGACCCGCACCGCCCTGGCCGCCCACCAGGTGGGGGCGCTGCGCTGGCTGGGCGGTGGCGTCATCGCCGTCGTCCTCGGGGTCCTGCTCGGGGTGGCCGCCGTGTCGGTGGCCGGTGACGGGGGCGGGCGGCTGCCCGGCGCGGGCGTCGGCGTCCTCGCGCTCGTGCTGGCCGGAGCCGCCGCCGTCGTCGTCGGGGCCGGAGCCCTGCTGCGCACCCGCCGGTGGCGGCAGCGGCTGGCCGGGACGTCCTGGCGGACCGGCACGCTGCGGGTGGCCGGGCCCGCGGTCCTCTCCTTCGAGCCCTCCGGCGGCGAGGACGAGGTGCACCTGCGGCTGCTGAGCACCGCGGTCTGGCGGACCCGGGCGGTGCAGGCGCTGGACGGGGCGACCGTGCAGGCGGCCCCGCTCGGCGGCGCGGAGTGGCTGCTGACCCCCGAGGACGCGGCGACGGTCTACGGCGCGCGCACGGTCCCCCGGCGCGGCTGATCGCGATCCCGTCTCCTCCGCACGGGGCGGTGGCGTGCGGGAGCCGGGACCGACGCGCGAAGATGGACGGCGACAGCGCACCGCTCGGTGCGCACGGCACAGCACACGGAGGCGTCATGGCCAAGCGCAACGAGAAGCACGCGCACCTGGTGGAGCCCACCTGGGGCGAGTCCGAGGACGGCGGCCCGCCGCTGACCGAGCTCTCCGCGTCGGTGGCCGGCCCCCTGTCGCCGTTCGGCCAGGACCACGCCTTCCCGCTGCCGGCAGAGCACCTGCTCTACGCGCACCCCACCGACAAGCCCAACCGCGCCGGTGTGCAGCTGCCGGAGAACCGCAGGCGCTGAGGCGCCCCCTCCGGGGAGCGGTCGTCGGCGGCCCGTCCGCGGCCGCCGACGACGCCTCAGGCGTCGGCCTTCTTGGACGACCCCTCGGGCGCGAGCCGGACGATGAGCTTGGAGAGCAGGCTCCCCACCACGACCCAGATCAGCGCGGCCAGACCGGCGTTGATCGCCTCGGCGATCTTCGGGTCCGACGGCGTGAAGAGGTCCCGGGTGAACCAGCCGAAGGAGTCCCGCCAGCTCGCGGCGAAGGACACGAGGCCGTTCTCCGGGTTGGCCTCGAACAGCACGAACAGCGCGTGGACCACGATCACCCCGGCGATGACGGCGCACGCCACCCGGACGATGGTGGCGACGAGCGACAGGATGCGGGCTGTTCCGCTGGCGGCCATGCGGGAATGATGGCGTGACCGGCGCCACCGCGCGACCCGTCGGAGCACTCAGCCCGCGTCGACCTCGACCACGAGCGCCCGGTGGTCCGACAGCGGCAACCGCACGGCCTCCGCGGGCCCCGCGGCCCGCAGCTTCCCGCGGACCAGCACGTGGTCCAGCTGCCGCGTGGGACGCGGCGCGGGGAAGGTGACCGCCGAGGCGATCGGCTCCAGCCCGCTGTGCCGGGCGGCCGCCTTGCGCTGCATGTTCAGGTCGCCCATGAGCACCAGCGGCTCCGGCGTCCCCTCCAGCGAGCGGACCAGCGTGCGCAGCTGACGGCCGTTCCACCGCGGGACGAACGTCAGGTGGGTGTTGCAGACGGTGAACTGCCCGAACGGCCCGTCCAGCACGGCGGCGACGGCGACCCGCGGCTCGTCGTGGAGCAGGAAGGGCCGGCGGCTGTCCGGCGACCACAGCGGCACCCGCGCGTTCAGCGGGGCCAGGCGCACCACCCGCCAGGAGACGACGGGGTAGCGCGACAGCAGCGAGATCCCGTAGCTCGCCGACCCGGGCTGCTCCTCGCCGGTCGCGGCCATCCAGGTGCCGCCCGGGGTCCCGGAGATCGCCGCGACGAACTGGGAGTGCTCCGCGCCCATCGCCTCGGCCGCGACCGCGGTCAGATCCGCACCCATGGACCGCGGCTGGTCCCGGTCGACCTCCTGCAGGCCCAGCACGTCGGCGTCCAGGCTCTTCACCGCCGCGGCCAGCCGGTCGACGTCGACCCGGCCGTCGTCCAGCGAACGCCCGTGCAGGATGTTGAAGGTCGCGATGCGCACGACCACCCTGTGCCCCGCCGACCACCGGATCTACCCCGCACCGCGCGTGCGGACGGTGCGACCGGGTAGCGAGCCCCCGTGCAGCCCTCTCCCCGTGACCAGGTGCGTGACCTGCTCAAGCGCACCGCCGTGGCGCTCAAGCAGGGCGAGGTGCCCTTCGCGCTCTGCGGCGGGTACGCCGCCTGGGTCCGCGGCGCCCCCGAGCCCGAGCACGACGCCGACTTCCTCGTGCCCGCGGCCGAGGCCGAGCGCGCCGCCAAGGCCCTGGCCGACGCCGGCCTGCAGGTCGTCGACCCGGCGGAGGACTGGCTGCTCAAGGTGGTGCGCGACGACGTGTTCATCGACGTGCTGTGGCGCACCTGCGGCCGACCCACGGAGATCGACCTGGTCGAGCGGGCCGAGGTGCTGCCGGTCCTGTCGGTGCACATGCCGGTGCTCGACCCGACCGACATCCTCGTCACCAAGCTGATGGCCCTGGACGAGCACTACTGCAACTTCTCCCGGATGCTGCCGGTCGCCCGGGCGCTGCGGGAGCAGGTCGACTGGGTCCAGGTGGCGCGCGACGTGGCGACCAACGACTTCGCCGTCGTCTTCCTGCAGCTGCTGGGCCGGCTGGACATCGTGCCGGCCGCGGAGGTCAGCTGAGGACGACGACGCCCGCGGTCAGCGCGGTCGGAGGCGTCCGGGGTGACGGGCGCGGGGTCGGGGTAGGGACGCGCCCGAAAAGGCAGGTCCGGGCGGGAGGCGCAGGCGGTTAACCTGTGCACCGTGCGGTTCCGAGCCGCCGTCGTCACCGGCCGCAGGCCGCGTCATCGAGGAACTGAGGGATCCACCGTGCCCACCGGCAGAGTGAAGTGGTTCAACGCGGAGAAGGGCTTCGGCTTCCTCTCCCGCGAGGACGGGCCCGACGTCTTCGTGCACAAGGACGCGCTCCCGGCCGGCACGGACCTCAAGCCCGGCCAGCGGGTGGAGTTCGGCATCGTCGCCGGCCGCCGGGGCGACCAGGCGCTGCAGGTCCGGCTGCTCGACCCGCTGCCGTCGGTGTCGGCGTCGGTCGCGGCCGCCGGCCGGAAGAAGCCCGACGAGCTGGTCCCGATCATCGAGGACCTGATCAAGCTGCTCGACGACGTCTCCGAGGGGCTGCGCCACGGCCGGCACCCCGAGCGCGGTCACGCCCGCAAGGTCGCCACCGTGCTGCGCGCCGTCGCGGGAGACCTCGAGGGGTAGGGCCGGCTCAGCCGCCGGCGCGGAGGAATCCGACCGGCCAGGCGCCGGTCCACTCGCCGCAGTCGCCGCCCTTGTCCTCGACGACCACGAGGTAGAAGGCCGGCGGGACGACGTCGGAGGAGTTGATCTCGGCGAACGTCTCCGTGCCCTCGGGCACGTCGACCTCGCCGATCACCTCCTGCAGCTGGTCGTCGAACACCTGGACCTGCCAGCCGCGCTCCGCGACGGACTCGGGCACGGTGAGCGAGATGGTCGTGTCGGGGGAGACCTCGACGATCGGCGGCGTGACCTCGTACCGCTGCGGGTCGCCGCCGAGGCAGAACTGGGTGGCGCGGGCGGCGACGTCCTGGCTCCCGGCCTGCGCGCGCACCTCGCCGGGCCCCTCGGGCTCCCCGGCGCAGCCGGCCAGGGAACCGGCGAGACCGAGGGCGAGCAGGACGGGCGCGGGTCTTCTCACGACCACGACGGTCCCACCGGCGCGGTCGGTGGCTCCGCGGACCCCGTCGTCGGCGCGACCGAGCGGCCGCGGTACAGCGTCCAGAGCACCAGCCCGACGGCGACGGCGAGCAGCGCCGCGGCGACGGTGAAGCCCAGCCAGCCGGTCGGGGGGAGTGCGATGCCCAGCGCGCCGCCGACCACCCAGGCCAGCTGCAGCATCGTCTCCGAGCGCGCGAACGCCGAGGCCCGCAGCCGGTCGGGCACCTCGCGCTGGATGATCGCGTCCAGCGAGACCTTGCCGATGGCGTTGGCGACGGCGGAGATGCCGGCGACCAGCACGGCCATCCAGAAGCCGTAGAAGATCGCGGCGAGGACGGTGACGACGGTGGCCGCGGTGGCGGAGTAGAGCACCAGCGTGTCGGGTGCGGCGGAGTGCAGCCGCGAGCCGACCGCGGTGCCGGCGAAGCTGCCGATCCCCGCCGCGGCGGCCAGCGCGCCGAGCGCGAGCGTCGCCTCCCAGCCGTCGGCGAAGGTCGCCTGCACCAGGAACGCCGAGAAGATGGTGAGGAAGCCGCCCAGCCCGCGCAGGGCCGCGTTGGCCCGGAGCGCGAGGACGACGTGCGGGCTCACCTGCCGCCGCTTGCCGGGCACCCGGATCTCGGCGGTGCTGAGGACGTCGGCCGGCTCCTCGCCGGTGGGCACGTCCACGTGCCGCGGCAGCCGGAGGGCGAGCACCCCGCCGGTGACGAACACCGCGGCGGTGGCCCACAGCTCCCAGTCGAAGCCGACGGTCGCGGCGATCCCGGCAGCGAGCGCCCCCGCGACGCCGGCGGTGGCCAGCCCGAAGACCGACAGCCGGGCGTTGGCCGAGGTGAGCGACATCGCGCCGGGCAGGACGCGGGGGACCACCGCCGCGCGCAGCACGTTGTGCGCCTTGGACAGCACCAGCACGCCGAGCGCCGCCGGGTAGAGCCACAGGTCGTCGAAGTGCGCGGCCATCACCAGCGCCAGCGCGGCGCGGCCGAGGTGGCAGGCGGCGATGGCCCACCGGCGACCGCGCTGCAGCCGGTCCAGCGCGGGGCCGATGACCGGGGCGACGACGGCGAAGGGGGCCATCGTCACCAGCAGGTAGAGGGCGACGTTGCCGCGCTGGGCGTCGGTGGTCGCGGCGAAGAACAGCGTGCCGGCCAGCGAGACGGCGATCATCGCGTCGCCGGCCATGTGCAGGGCGTTGACCCAGAGCAGCTGGGTGAGCCCGCTCTCCCCGGCGCCGTCGGCCCGGCTGGCGGCGCGGACCCGACGGGCGGCGGCCACGGTGAGCTGCCGGCTGCGGGCGGCGGCCACGCGGGTGACGGTGACCTTCGGGCCACCCGGCAGCGGAGGCGCGGCGACGGGATCCGGTGTCGGGATCGCCGTGGTGGGCCGGTCGTCGCCCGGCGGCTGGGCGGCCGCCGACGGCATCGGCCGGGTCTGCGGCCGCGGGACGCCGAGCGGCGTCGTGTCCGCCCGCTCGGGTCCAGAGGCCGACCGGCGTCCGCCCAGCCGTGACCGCCGGGGCGCACCGGGCGGACGGCGAGAGGCGGACACGGGTCCATGGTGCCGCACCTGCCTGGGTGGCAGGTCCGGGCGCCGTGTCCCACCGGGAAGGACGCCGATGTCCCGTCGCCACCCCCGCGTCCGCCACAATGGGGGGCGTGTCCGAGTCCCCCGCCGCCGCCAGGCCCGCATCCGCCGTGGACTCCCCGCTGACCGCCGCGGTCGAGCCGGCCCGCGAGGCCGCCGTCGAGACGGCCGGCGACGCCACCCTCGTGGGCGAGCACCTCGGCGCCGCGCCGGAGCCCACCGCCGGTCCCGAGCTGGGCGAGGTGGTCACCCACACGTTCGCCAGCACGCTGCCCGGCTACGTCGGCTGGCACTGGGCGGTCACCCTCGCCCGCGTTCCCGGCGCCGACCGGATCACCGTCGACGAGGTGGTCCTACTACCCGGTGACCAGGCGATCCTGGCGCCGGCCTGGGTGCCGTGGCACGAGCGGCTGCGCCCCGGCGACCTGTCGGTCGGCGACGTGCTGCCCTCCACCGAGGACGACATCCGGCTGGCTCCCGCCTACACGGTGGACGACGACTCGGCCGAGGACCCCGAGGGGCGGGTCGTCGCCTCGGAGCTCGGCCTGGGCCGTGAGCGCGTGATGTCCCGCGACGGCCGGTCCGACGTCGTCGGCCGCTGGACGGCGGGGGAGTTCGGACCGTCCGCGCCCATGGCGCGGCAGGCGCCCGGCCCGTGCGCGACCTGCGGCTTCTACCTCCCGCTGGCGGGGTCGCTGCGTCAGGTGCTGGGGGCGTGCGGCAACGCGTACGCACCCGCCGACGGCCGCGTGGTCACCGCCGACTACGGCTGCGGCGCGCACAGCCAGGCGACGCTGGTCCCCACCGACGACACCGAGGTGGTCAACTCCGCGCGCTACGACACCTCGGACTTCGACGTCCTCACCGACTGACCGCGCCCCCGCGTCAGCCGGCGCGGGTGGTCACCGGTCCGGCGGTGATGCGGGGCAGCACGAGGATCTCTGATCCGTCCGGTCGCCAGGTGTGCCATCGGCCGTCGGGTGTTCGCTCGATCCGGAACCCGTGGTGCACCTTCGTGTGGTGGCGTTCGCAGAGCAGCGCCGCGTTGTCGAGGCAGGTCTCGCCGCCGTCTGCCCAGTGGATGACGTGGTGGACGTCGCACCAGTGGGCGGGGGCATCGCAGCCGGCGAAGATGCAGTGCCCGTCGCGGACCTCGACCGCCCGGCGCAGGTGGTGGGTGAACAGCCGGTGGGAGCGCCCCAGTTCCAGCGGTTGACCTTCCGGACCGACGACGATGCGGGTGACGGTGCCGTCGCAGGACAACCACCGGGCGCGGGCCGCGGAGATGGTGGCGCCGAAGCCGAGCTTCGCGGCACCGGGGCCGGTCTCGGGGTTGATCAGGTCCTCGATGGGGACGGTCACGATCACGTGCGGCTTCTGGCTGCGCAGGACCGGCAGGGTGCCTGCGGCGAGCTGGTTGTCGCAGAGCTGGACGAGGGCGTCGGCCTGCTGCTGGGCGCGGGTACGGGTGTCACCGGCCGGACGAGAGGCCTGGACGATCGACTCCAGCGCCGCCTGGAACTTCTCCCCACCGACCGCATCGAGATCTCCGCGGAAGGACAGGCTGCCGTCGGAGTGCTTCGACAGCGTGAGCGAGCGCCGGTCGGTCGGGTCGGGCTCGGACCCGTCGGGGTCGAGGCGGTCCAGGTAGTGGGCGACGGCCTTGCGCAGTTCGGGGTGGAACCGGGTGCGGGCGACGTCGGTGAGGAGCTGGTCGATCTCGGCGAGGTCCACGCCCTGGTCCTGGGCGGCTGCCACGTTCTCCGGTGCCGCCACCGGCGCGATGGCGGCGACCGCTTCGGCACCGATCGCCCCTGAGGCAAATGCCGACGCCATCGCCGGCAGCGCTTCCAGCGTCCGCCCCGTGGTGACCAGCGTGTTCGCCGCTGACGCCGAGAACCGGGTGTGCCCGCGTAGCCACGCCTTCATCGAGGCCTTGCCATCGACCTCGGCCGCCCCGGCCAGCTCGCACTGCCGCGTCGTCCTCGCCAGTTCGGCCGCCAATCGGTTCGCCGCGACGATCAGCTGCGCCTCCCGCTCCAACAACTGCGGCCCGAACATGCCCTCCAGCCGCTCGGCGGACAGCTCGTCGAGAGCCGCCTCAAGAGCCGCTGGGCTGGTCGAACACATGTACGAATCTTAGCCGACTATCACCGGATCGGCAGCATGAATCCCCAGCTCAGAGGCTTGCCCACAGATGTTCCGGGAGCCGTTGCGCAGCCCCCGGCCGCATCACGTCCGGTCGCGGGAGCGCGAGCGCGACTGGCCCTGCAGCCGCATGATCCACAGGCCCAGCAGGGCGAGCACCAGCGCGGCGACGCAGGTCCAGGTCCACATGCGGTCCACCCGGTCGCCCAGGAACAGCAGGACGACCAGCGCCACCGCCCACACCGCCATCCCGGCGAGGACGACACGGGCGGTGTCGACCTGCAGCGGGGGTGGGGCCTGCTTCCAGGGACCGGGCACAGGGGAACCCTAGATTGCGGGTGGGTCACAGGCGGACCTGACCGCCCGCGGCGTGTGGAAGGCTGTCGCCGCTCGTTGGTCGTCCGCACCGCCCCGGAGAGTCCGCATGCCCCAGAAGTCCAGCAACCCCGGCGGTGCCGGCGCCTCGAGCGCCCCCGTCGCCGACGGCGGCACCCCGGCCGACGTGTCGGCCGGCGTCGCCACCCCGCGCCGCAGCGAGGGGCCGCGGACCAAGCCGAAGAACGGGCTGGACCGGTACTTCGAGATCAGCGCCCGTCGCTCGACGATGAGCCGCGAGCTCCGCGGCGGGGTCACGACCTTCTTCACGATGGCCTACATCGTGGTGCTCAACCCGATCATCCTGACCAGCATCGCGGGCCCCGACGGCACGCCGGGTGCCGACGTCGAGGGCACGGTGCTCCCGTTCGGCTCCATCGCCGCGGTGACGGCCCTGCTCGCCGGCCTGCTGACGATCCTCATGGGCGTGGTCGGCCGCTACCCGTTCGCGCTCGCCACCGGCCTGGGCATCAACGCGCTGGTCGCCGTCTTCGCCGCCACGCAGCTGTCCTGGCCCGAGGTCATGGGCCTCGTCGTCCTCGAGGGCCTGCTGATCACCGTCCTGGTGCTCACCGGCTTCCGCAGGGCCGTGTTCGAGGCGATCCCGGCCCAGCTGAAGACGGCGATCGCCGTCGGCATCGGCTTCTTCCTCGCCATCATCGGGCTGGCCGACGCGGGCGTCATCCGGCCCGGCAACCCGCTGATCAGCTTCGGCGTCGGGGGCCAGCTGGCCGGCTGGCCGATGCTCGTCTTCGTCATCGGCCTGCTGCTCAGCAGCCTGCTGGTCGTCCGCAAGGTCAAGGGCGCCCTGCTCATCGGCATCGTGGCGACGACGGTGGTGGCGATCATCGTCGAGGCGATCGCGGAGGTCGGTCCCCGCTTCGGTCCCGACGGCGAGAACGAGCGCGGCTGGGCGCTGCAGGTGCCCGCTCTGCCCGACGACGTCGTCGGCAGCCCGGACTTCTCGCTGCTGGGCAACTTCTCGCTCTTCGGCGGCTTCGAGCGGATCGGCATCGTCGCCGCCCTGCTCATCGTCTTCTCGATCATGATCGCCGACTTCTTCGACACCGTCGGCACGGTGACCGCCGTCGGCGCCGAGGGCGGCATGCTCGACGAGAAGCGCAACCTGCCGAAGTCCCAGCCGGTCCTGCTGGTCGACTCGCTGGCCGCGGCCGCGGGTGGCGCGGGCAGCATCTCGTCGAACACGACCTACATCGAGAGCACCGCCGGGGTGGCCGACGGCGCCCGCACCGGGCTGGCCAGCGTCGTCACCGGCCTGCTGTTCCTGGTCGCGGTGTTCTTCACCCCGCTGGTCGCCGTCGTCCCCTCCGAGGCGGCCGCTCCTGCGCTGGTCATCGTCGGCGCGCTGATGATCAGCCAGATCAGGCACCTCGCCTGGGACGACATGTCGCTGGTCATCCCGGCCTTCCTGACCATCGCCCTCATGCCGTTCACGTACTCGATCACCAACGGCATCGGCGCCGGTGTCGTCAGCTTCGTGCTGCTGCGCGTGGCGGTCGGACGGCGCCGCGAGATCCACCCGCTGATGTGGGTCGTGGCCGTGATGTTCCTGGTGTACTTCGCGCTGGAGCCGCTGCAGCAGCTCTTCTGACCCGACTACTGAGTTAGGCTAATGATCGTGGGCCGCACGACGCTCGACACGGCCGCGCTCTCGCACGAGCTGCGGCTGGCCGTCATGCGGTTCTCCCGGCGGCTGCGCAACCAGCGGGTGGACACCTCGGTCACGCTCACCCACCTCGCGGCGCTGTCGACGCTCAAGCGGCACGGGCCGATGAGCCCGGGGGAGCTGGCGGCCCACGAGCGTGTGCAGCCGCCGTCGATGACCCGGGTCGTGGTCGCGCTGGAGAGCAAGGGCCTGGTCACGCGCACCCCGCACCCGACCGACGGTCGGCAGGTCGTCATCGAGCTGACGCCCGCGGCCGAGGAGATGCTCTCGGCCGAGGCGCGGGCGCGCGAGGCGTGGCTGGCCGGCCGGCTGCAGGAGCTCACCGCGGAGGAGCGCACCGTGCTGCGCGAGGCCGCCGAGATCATGGACAAGCTGGCCAGTGGTGGGTGACCTGCACGAGCACTGACCAGCAGACGGCGTCCGGGAACGGCATGTTCCGGGCGCTCCGGGTGCGCAACTACCGCCGCTACGCCTCCGCCAACCTGCTCAGCCTGACCGGCACCTGGATGCAGCGCATCGGCCAGGACTGGCTGGTCCTGCAGCTGTCCGACGACAGCGGCATCGCCCTCGGCCTGATCACGGCGCTGCAGTTCGGCCCCTCGCTGCTCCTCAGCATGTACGGCGGCGTGCTGGCCGATCGCTATCCCAAGCGCCGCCTGCTGCTGATCACCCAGGTGCTGATGGGGCTCCTCTCGCTGGTCCTGGGCATCCTGGTGGCCACCGGAGCGGTCGCCCTCTGGCACGTGTTCGTGCTGGCCGGGAGCCTGGGCGCGGTCTCCGCCGTCGACGCGCCCGTGCGCCAGGCGTTCGTCTCGGAGATGGTCGGCCCGGCGCTGCTCGCCAACGCCGTGAGCCTGAACTCGACCATCTTCAACGGGGCGCGGCTGATCGGTCCCTCGCTCGCGGGCCTGCTGATCGCGGCGGCCGGCGGTGACACCGCACCGGCGTTCTTCCTCAACGCGGTGAGCTTCGCCTTCACGATCACCGCCCTGGCCGGGATGCGCGCCGACGAGCTGGAGCCGAGCAAGCCGGTCGCGCGCGGGCGCGGGCAGCTGCGGGAGGGGCTGGCCTACACCTGGGCCCACCCGGATCTGGTGCTCGCGATGACCCTGGCCTTCGTGATCGGCACCTTCGGCTTCAACTACCAGGTCACCATCGCGCTGATGGCCCGCGAGACCTTCGACCTGGGCGCCGAGGCGTTCGGGCTGCTCTCCACGGCCTTCGCCGTCGGCTCGCTGTCCGGAGCGCTGCTCTCCACCCGGCGCAGCGTCCGGCCGCGGCAGCGCTTCCTGGTCGGCTCCGCGGTGGTGTTCGGGCTGCTGACCGTCGTCTCCGGGCTGATGCCCACCTACCTGAGCTTCGCCCTGCTGCTGGTGCCGACCGGCGCGGCCGCGCTCGTGTTCAGCGTGGCCAACAACAGCTTCGTGCAGCTCGGCGTCGACCCGCAGATGCGCGGCCGGGTGATGGCGCTCTACTTCATGTGCTTCATGGGCGGCACCCCGGTCGGGGCCCCGCTCGTGGGGTGGATCTCCGAGCACCTCGGTGCGCCGTGGGGGCTGATCCTCGGCGGGGCGGTCTGCGTCGTCGCCGGGCTCGGTGCGGCCGCGTTCCTCGCCCGGCACCGCCCCGTCGCGCTGCGGCTGCAGCGCTCACCGCTGCGCGTCCGGCTGCGGGTGGGTGCCCGCCGGGACGTGGTGCCGGCACCGGAGCTGCGCGCGGCGCAGGAGCAGATCGCCGGGAAGGCGCCGGGCCAGCAGTCGGTCTGAGCCGCGGGTACCGTCGCCTCCGCCGGTTCCCACACCCGCCCAGGGGGCGCCATGGCCACCGCGCTGGTCGAGCTCGGAGCGCTGCTGGCCGCCTTCGCCGGCATCGTGGCCGGGGCGGGGCCTGCCGCCCGCCGGCTGTCCGCGTGGTCGGCCCGCCGCCGCGCCGTGCGGCACCCCGTGCCCACCAGCCGCCCGCTCGAGGACGTCGCCGCCGACCTGCGCCGGCTCGGGCGCTCGGTGGCGTTCGCCCCCGCCGGGGCACCGATGGCCCGGCGCCGCGCGGTGCAGGCGGCCTACGACGACGTGCTGATCGAGGCCGCCGCGATCCTCGGCGTGCCCACCCGGCTCGCGGTCGTACCCGAGGGGCGCCCCCGCGACGTCGAGCGGCTCCGGGTGGTCGCCGCCCTGCGCGCCGCCGGGCTCCAGGTGCCGGCCTGAGCACCCGCCGGCTGTTCTTCGCGGTCGTCCCGCCCGAGGAGGCGCGGCAGCACCTGGGCGAGGCGCTGACCCCGCTGCGCGACCTGCCCGGCGCTCCGCGGTGGGGCAGGCGGGAGCGCTGGCACCTGACGCTGCTCTTCCTCGCCGAGGTGCCCGAGGAGCTCGTGCCCGAGCTGGTCGCCGCGGCCGGACCGGCCGTGTCCGCGGCACCGCCGATGGTCCTGCGGCTGGCCGGCAGCGGGCGGTTCGGCTCGGCCCGCCGCCCCCAGGTCGCCTGGGCCGGCATCGACGGCGACGTCGCCCCGCTGGACGAGCTGGCCGGCCGGCTGGCCCGGGCCGCGCGGGAGTTCGGGCTGCCGGGGGAGAACCGTGCCTTCCAGCCGCACCTGACCCTCGGCCGCTGGAAGCCCGGGCGCCCCGCCGACGCCACGCTGACCGACCGGCTCGCCGGCTACCGCGGACCCGCGTGGCCGGTGACGGAGGTGCAGCTGCTGGAGAGCCGGCTGGGCGGCAGGGCCCCCTACGAGGTCGTGACCTCCTGGCCCGTCACCTAGGGCCAAAATGGCCATCTTGGCCCCTCACCAGGCGTACTCCACGGGTGCGGGCCGGTAGCCGGGGAAGATCTCGTCGAGCCGGGTCAGCGTGGCGTCGTCCAGCTCGATCTCCAGCGCCCGGAAGCCGCCCTCGAGCTGCTCCATCGTGCGCGGCCCGACGATCGGCGCGGTCACGGCCGGCTGGTGCAGCAGCCAGGCCAGCCCGACGTCGGCCGGCGCGTGCCCGAGCTCCCGGCACAGCGCCTCCCAGGCCTCCAGCGCCGTCCGGTGCTGCTCCACCCGCTTCTGCTGCCGGTCCTCGGTGCGCCGGGTGCCCTCTCCCTTCTCCAGGACGCCGGCGAGCAGGCCGCCGGCCAGCGGGCTCCACGGCAGGATGCCGACGCCGGAGTGCTGCGCGGCGGGGAGCACCTCCAGCTCCACGTGCCGGGTGAGCAGGTTGTAGTGCGACTGCTCGCTGACCAGCCCGGTGAAGTTGCGCCGGGCGGCGACCGCGTTGCCCTCGACGATCTGCCAGGCGGCGTGGTTGGAGGACCCGACGTAGAGCACCTTGCCCTGGGCCACGAGCGTCTCGCAGGCCTGCCAGATCTCGTCCCACGGCGTCTCGAGGTCGACGTGGTGGAACTGGTACAGGTCGATCCAGTCGGTGCCCATGCGGCGCAGCGATCCCTCGCAGGCGCGGACGATGTTGCGGGCCGACAGGAAGGTGTCGTTGGGCCAGTCCGACATCCCGCCGTAGACCTTGGTGGCCAGCACGGTCTTGTCCCGGCGGTCGCCGCCCTGGGCGAACCAGCTGCCGAGGACCTCCTCGGTGCGCCCCTTGCCGGCGTCGAAGCCGTAGACGTTCGCCGTGTCGAAGAAGTTCACGCCGTCGGCCAGCGCCCGGTCCATGATCGCGTGCGAGTCGGCCTCCTCGGTCTTCCAGCCGAAGTTCATGGTCCCCAGGCAGAGCCGGGAGACGGTCAGGCCGCTGCTTCCGAGGTGCGTGTACTCCATGGAATCCCACCCTGGCACCCTGTGCGCCGTGCCGCAGAACGATCAGCAGAGCGCCTTCGACCTCGCCACCGCCGTCCGCCGTGCCGAGGGGCCGGCGCTGCTGGCCGACCTCGACCCCACCTGGGACGTCGGCAACGGCATCCTCAACGGCGGTTACCTGCTCTCGGTGGCCGGACGCGCCGCGGTGCTGGAGAGCCCGCACGAGCACCCGGTCGCGATGTCGGCCAGCTACCTGCGCGCCGGTGCCGGCGGCCCCGCGACGCTCGAGGTGACGCCGGGCCCGGCCGGGCGCACCCTCGCGCACTCGCTGGTCACGCTCGCCGACGACGGCGGCCCGCTCATCACCGTGCAGGCGACGACGGCGACGCTCACCGACGCGGCGTCGGAGTACTCGGTGCCGATGCCCGAGGTGCCCGGCCCGGACGAGTGCCTCGACATGGCGGCCAACGCGCACCTCGCCGCGGTGCCGATCACGCTGCCCGGCATCACCCAGCACGTGCACAGCCGGCTCGACCCGGCGACGGCTATGTGGGCGCTCGGGCAGCCCTCGGAGGAGCCGGTGCTGCGCGCCTGGGTGCGGCTGGCCGACGGGCGCCCGGCGGACCCGGTGTCGCTGCTGCTGTTCGCCGACGTCCTGCCGCCGACCAGCTTCGCCACCGGCAAGATGGGCTGGGCGCCGACGGTGCAGCTGCAGGTGCTCGTGCGGGGGCTGCCCGCGCCGGGCTGGTGCCTGGTCGAGGCCCGGGCGAGCGAGATCGCCGGCGGCTGGACCGACGAGGACTACCGGATCTGGGACTCCACCGGCCGCCTGGTCGCGCAGAGCCGGCAGCTCGCCCGGACCGCCCGATGAGCGCCGGAGTGGTCCCGGACCGTCAGCACGAGGGCGATCCCCTCGCCGGCTTCGGGTACCGCCAGCAGCTGGACCGCAGCCTCGGCCGGTTCGCCAGCTTCGCGGCCGGCGTCAGCTACATCTCGATCCTCACCGGCACGTTCCAGCTCTTCTACTTCGGCTTCGGCGCCGGGGGGCCGGCCTACGTCTGGTCCTGGCCGATGGTCTTCGTCGGCCAGCTCATGGTCGCGCTGTGCTTCGCCGAGCTGGCGGCGCGCTACCCCGTCGCGGGCTCGCTCTACAACTGGACGAAGCGCCTGGGCAACCGCACCACCGCCTGGATGGCCGGCTGGATGATGCTGACGGCGTCGATCGTGACGCTGTCGGCGACCGTGCTGGCCTACCAGATCACGCTGCCGCAGCTCTGGTCCGGCTTCCAGGTCGTCGGCGACGGCACCGGCCCGTACGACTACGCGGTCAACGCCGTGATCCTGGGCAGCGCGCTGATCGTCTTCACCACGCTGGTGAACGTCTTCGGCGTGAAGCTCATGGCGCGGATCAACAGCACCGGCGTGTTCATCGAGCTCGTCGCCGCGGTGCTCATCATCGTGCTGCTCGCGGTCAACGCGAACCGCGGACCCGACGTCGTCCTCGACACGGCGGGTGCGGGGCAGGGCCAGGACCTGGGCTACCTGGGGGCCTTCCTGATCGCGGCCCTGGCGTCGGGCTACGTGATGTACGGGTTCGACACCGCCAGCTCCCTGGGGGAGGAGACCGTCGACGCCCGCAGGACCGCGCCCCGGGCGATCATCCGGGCCATCACCGCCTCGTTCGTCCTCGGTGGCCTGATCCTGCTGTTCGGCCTCATGGCGGCCGAGGACATCCGGGACCCGCAGCTCTCCTCGAGCACCGGCGGGCTGCAGCACGTGCTGCTGCAGGCGGCGGGCAGCGGCATCGGCCGGATCTTCCTGCTGGCGATCGTCGTCGCGATCACCGTCTGCTGCCTGGCGGTGCACACGGCCACGATCCGCATGATGTTCGGGATGGCCCGGGACAACAACCTGCCCGGCTCGTCGCGGCTGGCCAGGGTGCACCCGCGGTTCAAGACCCCCGTCGTGCCCGCCGTCGTCATCGGGCTGTTCTCGATCGGCATCCTGCTGATCAACATCCGGCAGCCGCAGATCTTCACGGTCATCACGAGCATCGCCGTCGTGATGATCTACCTGGCCTACCTGCTGGTCACGGTGCCGATGCTGATCAGCCGGCTCCGCGGCCGCTGGCCCGCACCCGAGGAGAGCGCCGGGCGCGCGCACTTCTCGCTCGGCCGCTGGGGGCTGCCGGTCAACGTGCTGGCGGTGCTCTGGGGCGCCGGGATGGCGATCAACCTCGGCTGGCCGCGGCGGGAGGTCTACAACGCCACCGAGCCCTACCACTGGTACCTGCAGTGGGGCGCGGCCCTCTTCATCGGCGCGATCGCGCTCGTCGGCCTGGCGTACTACCGGCTGCGCCAGCGGCACCGCACCGGCGTCCTGCCCGACCACGCAGCGGCCGTCCCCGCCGAGGCGTGACCGGGGTCAGCCCGCCGACGGCGGCCGGACGTCGCCGGTGAGGTAGCGCTGCACCGTGGGCCCGATGTGCGCGACGAGCCACTCCGGCGTCGCCGTGGCGAGCGGGTCGACCTGCAGCACGTAGCGGCCCATGACCAGGCCGATGAGCTGGGAGGCCACGAGGGCGCCGCGCGCCTCCCGCTCGGGTGCCGGCAGGTCGAGGGTGCCGACGACGCGGCGCAGCACCTGGGTGACCAGGAACTCGCGCAGCAGCTTCGCCGTCCACTCGTTGCCCACGGCCGACCGCACCAGCGCCAGCGCCGCCGGCTGCATCGGGCCGTCCCACACCCGCAGCAGCAACCGCACGACGTTGCGGCCGAGGTCGTCGGGACCCCCGGCCAGCACCTCCGGGAGCAGCTCCGCGGGGTCGGCGGGGGCCTGGATCGCGGCCAGGAACAGCTTGTCCTTGCTGCCGAAGTAGTGGTGGACCAGCGCCGGGTCCACGCCGGCGGCGGTGGCGATCGAGCGGATCGTGGCGCCGTCGAACCCGCGCTCGGCGAACGTCTCGCGGGCAGCGGTCAGGACGGCGTCCCGGGTGTCCGGGCTCCCGGGACGCCGCCCGGTCCGCCGTCGCGGCTGCTCGGCAGTGCTCAGTCGGTCCTCCTCCGCAGGGTCGCCGCCGCCAGCGCGAGGGCGAGCGGGGCGGCGCCGGCGACGACGCCGACGTCGGTCCACATCGTGCCCGTCGCCTCCGCCGAGCGCCCGACCTCCCGCAGGGCGTCGACCGCGTAGGTCAGGGGGAGCGCGTCGCTGATCGCCTGCAGCCAGCCGGCCATCTGCTCGCGCGGCACGAGCAGTCCGCACAGGAAGAACTGCGGCAGCACGATCACCGGCATGAACTGGACGGCCTGGAACTCGCTGCGGGCGAAGGCGCTGGCCAGCAGCCCCAGCGCGACGCCCAGCACCGCGTCGACGACGGCGATGAGCACCACCAGCCAGACCGATCCCGCGACGTCCAGGTCGTACAGCGTGGTGGCCACCGTGACCGTGACGACCGCCTGCAGGGCCGCCGCGAGCCCGAAGGCGAGGCCGTAGCCGAGCAGCAGGTCCAGCCGGGACAGCGGGGTGGTGAGCAGCCGCTCGAGCGTGCCGGAGGTGCGCTCCCGCAGCATCGCGATGCTGGTGACCAGGAACATCACGACGAAGGGGAAGACGCCGAGCATCGTCAGGCCGACCCGGTCGAAGGTGCCGGGCTGACCGGGGACCGCGGGCAGGTCCTCCCACAGCAGGTGCAGCAGCCCCAGCAGCAGGCTCGGCAGCACGAGCAGCATCGCGACGGTGCGGTGGTCGTGCCGGAGCTGGCGCAGCACCCGCACCGCCGTCGTGGTGGTCAGCCGCGGGCTCAGGTGCGTCGTGGTGCTCATCGGACCGCCTCCCGCCCGGACGCGCGGACGACGTTCAGGAACGCCTCCTCGAGGTCGTCGGACCGGCCGTCGGCGCGCAGCTCCGCCGGCGTGGTGTCGGCCAGCAGGGCGCCCTCGCGCAGGAGCAGCAGCCGGTCGCACCGCGCGGCCTCGTCCATCACGTGGCTGGACACGAGCAGCGTCGTCCCGGCGCGGGCCAGGGCGTGGAACCGTTCCCAGAGCTCCACCCGCAGCACCGGGTCCAGTCCCACGGTCGGCTCGTCGAGCACCAGCACCTCCGGCTCGCCGACCAGGGCGCAGGCGAGGGAGGCGCGGCCGCGCTGGCCGCCGGAGAGGTCGCCGACCAGCCGGCCCGCGGCGTCGCCCAGGCCCACGTCGGCGACGGCCGCGTCGGCCTCGCGGGAGCTCCTCCCGTACAAGGCCGCGAAGTAGCGGGCGTTCTCCCGGACGGTGAGGTCGGCGTAGACGCTGGGCGCCTGCGTCACGTAGCCCACGCGGTGCCGCAGACCGGGGGAGCCGGCCGGGGCGCCGAGGACGGTCACCGAGCCCGAGGTCACCCGCTGCACGCCGACGACGGCCCGCATCAGCGTGCTCTTGCCGCTACCGCTCGGTCCCAGGAGCCCCGTCACCTGGCCGGCGGGGACGGTGAAGGTCAGCCCCGGGAGCACCCGGCGCCTCCCGCGATCGACGACGAGATCGGTGACGGCGACGGCGTCCATGACGCGCTCCTCGCAACTCAACGGGCGATGAACTCAACGCTAGGTGAGTTCGTCGCCCGCCGTCAACGGGGTCGTTGGTCCCGGACCGCCTCGGCCAGGGCCCGGCCGAGCGCGGCGCCGGATGCCCAGGCGCTCTCCACCCGCGACGGGGCGTGCCACCCGTCGCCGCACAGGCCGATGCCGTCGACCAGCCCGAACTGCTCCTCGCGCGGCGCCGCTGGCTTGGCGAAGGACCAGCGGTGCACCGCCGTCCATCCGGGGTCGGCGTCGATGCCGAGCACCGACCGGACGGCGTCCACCACCGCGGGGACGGCGGCGTCCGGATCGTCCAGGTGCCGCGCCGCCACCTCGGGCGTCGTGTGGGCCACGAGCACCGGTGCGCCGTCGCCCCGCCGGTCGCCGTCGTCGGCGATCCACTCCAGCACGGGCGAGTCGTGCACGAAGGCACCGTGCAGGTCGGCCGGCCACCGGCGCCCGGACCAGCCGAGGACGACGGCCAGCACCGGGCGCCACTGCTCGGCGGCGGCCTCGCGGGCCAGGGCGCTCGCCGAGTCGAGCAGGCGGGCGGCCTGGGGGCCGGGCATGGCCAGCGCCACCGCGGGCACGGGGATGCCGTCCACGACCGGCCCCGGTGCCACCTCGCGCACGGCGACCGAGGAGGAGACCGGCAGGCCGGTCGCGAGGTCCTCGACGAGGCTGCGCAGCCCGGCGGGTGCTCCGTAGCGCAGCGGGCCGGTGGTCGTCCGCCGGAGACCGTCCGGCCCTGCGACGGCGAAGGTGGCCGTCCAGGGCCGGGCGAGGCCCCGGTCGACCCAGTCGGCGACCACGGCGGCGAAGGGCGTGCCGGCACGGGCGGTGAGGTAGGAGGCGCCGAGGTCGACCGGGCGGTCGTGCATCGAGCGCGAGCTCATCCGGCCGCCGGGCCGGCGTCCCCTGTCGAGCACGCGGACGTCGATGCCGCCCGCGGCCACGGCTCGGGCGCAGGAGATCCCGGCGATGCCGGCCCCCACCACGGTCACGGGGGCGTCCACCGGGTCGGTCACCGCTCGATACTGCGGGCTCGCACCGCTGCGCGCCCGCTCGGGTCAGCGTCCGGCGGCGACCGCTCGCGCGTGCTGCCCGGTGAGCCAGCCGGTGAGCTCGTCGGCTGGCAGCGGGCGGCTGAACAGGTAGCCCTGCGCGACGTCGCACCGCAGGTCGGCGAGCGCTTCGGCCGTGGCCGGGTCCTCGACGCCCTCGGCGACCACCGTGAGGCCCAGCTCCCGCCCGAGGTCGACGACGGAGCGCACGAGTGCGGCGTCGCCGGCCGACCCGGTCATCTCGGCGATGTAGCTGCGGTCGATCTTCAGCTCGTCCACCGGCAGCAGCTTCAGGTGGCCCATCGACGAGTAGCCGGTGCCGAAGTCGTCGATGGACAGCCGCACACCGGCGGCGTGCAGCCGCTCGAGCACGAGCTGGGCGGCCTCCGGCTCGGCGAGCAGGGCGCTCTCGGTCAGCTCCAGCCGCAGGAGCCCGGCCGGCACCCCGTGGTCCGCCAGCCGGCTGAGCACGCGGTCGGGGAGCCCGGGCAGGTGGACCGATCGCGCGGAGAGGTTCACCGCGACCGGGACGACGAGCCCCTGGTCGGCCCACGCGCGGGCCTGGGCCAGCGCGAGGTCCAGCACCCGGTCGGTGAGCGGCTCGATCAGGCCGGTCCGCTCGACGGCGGGCAGGAACTCGGCGGGGGAGAGCAGGCCGCGGTCGGCGTGCACCCAGCGCACCAGTGCCTCGACGCCCACGACCGAGCCGGTCTCCAGCGACACCTGCGGCTGGTAGTGCAGCACGAGGTGCCCCTCGGCCAGCGCGCGGCGGAACTCGGTGAGCAGCACCAGCCGGCTGCGGTCGTGGCCGTCCGCGGCCGGGTCGTAGACCTCGACGCCGCTCTGCCGCTCCTTGGCGGTGTACATGGCGATGTCGGCCCGGCGCAGGAGCGCGTCGATGTCGGTCGGGCCGTCGTCGGACACCGCGACGCCGAGGCTCGCGTCGACGTCGAGCACCAGACCGTCGACCAGGAACGGCTCGCCCAGGGCGGCACGGATCCGCTCGGCCACCGCCCGCGCCCCGGTCGGGCACATCTCGGGCAGCACCAGCAGGAACTCGTCACCACCGAGCCGGGCGACCAGATCGACGTCGCGGACCAGCGGGCGCAGCCGCGGCCCCACCTGGGCGAGCAGGCGGTCGCCGTAGCCGTGGCCGAGCGTGTCGTTGACCTCCTTGAACCGGTCGAGGTCCAGGAGCACCACCGCCACCTGGTCCTCGCCCCGCCGTGCGTCCAGCAGCTCGGTGCCGTGGGCCAGCGCGGCGGCCCGGTTGGGCAGCGAGGTCAGCTCGTCGTGGGTGGCCTGGTGGGTGAGCTGCCGCTGCAGCTCCATGCGCTCGGTGACGTCGCGGGCGGTCAGCAGGACCGCGCCGATCACCGGGTCGGCCCGGCGGTCGGAGCTGGTGACCTCCAGGTACCGCCAGCCGCCGTCGCGGTGCCGGACGCGCAGGACGAGGACCTGCGGCAGCCCGTCGGAGGAGAGGTCGAACCCGGTACCGCCCTCGCCCACGAGCAGCGGCAGGTCGTCGGAGTGGATGAGGTGCTGGGGAGGAGCGCCGAGGAGGTCCTCGGCCGGCCACCCGAGCAGGTCGCGCACCGAGTCCGAGACGAACGAGATCTCCCCGGTGGGGTCGATCAGCAGGATGACGTCACTGGTGGAGTGCACGACCGAGCGGAAGCGGCGTTCCCGGTCGAGTGCGGCGAGCATCGCGTTGAACGCGGACGCCGTGCGGGCCAGGTCGTCGGGAGCGCCGACCGGGAGCGTCAGGTCGGCCCGGGGCAGGGGTGCCGAGGAGCCGGCCGCCAGCGACGAGCCCACGGTCTCGGCCACGTCGGTCAGGCGGGTGGCCAGCAGCCGCAGCCGGGTGCCGATCACCCGGCGGGTGAGCAGCCAGTTGGCGCCGCCCAGCACCAGTCCGGCGCCGAGGCAGGCGATGCGGAACGCAGGCGCGCGGGTGTACTCGGCCGGCACCTGCAGCAGCTCGGCGAAGTACGGGAAGACGGCGCCGACGCACACGCCGAGCGCGGCCATGCCGCAGGCCAGCCTGGTGAAGACGCCCCACCCGGCTCCGACCTCCGGGACCCGCGCCCGCTCTCCTGGCATGGCGGGGGCATCGGCACTCCGGGCCGCGCGCTTGAACGACCGGCCCCCGCCGGAGGGGGAGCGGGGCCCCGGCACAATTCCGGCGTGCCCGTCCCCGTCGTCATCACCGACCCCGCCGACCCGCGGGTCGCCGACTTCCGCGACCTCAAGGCCGGCGACCGGCCGGAGGGGGCGCCGCGGGGGAGCGGGCCGGTGATCGTCGAGGGCGTGTCCGCCGTGGAGCGGCTGCTCGCCTCGCCCTACCGGGTGCGGGCGGTCTTCGGCGTGCCCGGCCGGGTCGCCGCGCTGGACCTGCCCGACGACGTGCCGGCCTACGAGGCGGACAAGTGGGTGCTGTCGGAGGTGATCGGCTTCCGGCTCACCCGGGGCGTGATCGCGTCGGCCGACCGGCGGCCGCCCGTCGAGCTCGACGAGCTGCTGACCGGACCGGATCCCGCGGCACCGCGCCGGCTCGCCGTGCTCGAGGGGCTCAACGACGCGGAGAACCTGGGCTCGATCGCGCGCTCGGCGCTCGCGCTGGGCATCGACGGGCTGCTGCTCGACCCGCGCTGCGCGGACCCGTTCTACCGGCGGTCGGTCCGCGTCTCGATGGGGCACGTCCTGGCGCTGCCCGTCGCCGTCCTGCCCGACTGGCCGGCCGACCTCGGCCGGTTGCACGACGCCGGGTACACGACCGTGGCGCTCACCCCGGCCCCCGACGCGGTCGACCTCGGCGACGTCGACCCGGTCGCCCACCCGCGCACCGCGGTGCTCCTCGGCGCGGAGGGCCCGGGGCTCACCCCCGAGGCCCAGCGGGCGGCCACCGTGCGGGCCCGCATCCCGATGCGGCCCGGGGTGGACTCGCTCGGGGTGGCCGCGGCGGCGGCCGTCGCCTTCGCGACGCTGCGCTAGGTCAGCCGCGCAGGGAGAAGCGGGCGAGGATCGCGCGGGCCTCCTCGGCGTGCGCCGGCTGGCACATCACGTCGTACCGGCTGGCGGTGATGGTGCTGGTGCTCGTGAAGTCGCGCTTGCCCCGCGTAGCGGCGTAGCCCATGCCACCGAACGCCGCCCCGAAGGCCAGACCGATCAGCAGACCGGTGAGCACCGAGCCGAGCCAGTTGCCGCCGTCCTCGGCGAAGATGCCGAGCAGCAGGCCGACGAACAGACCCCACCACGCGCCGCCGGCCGCCCCGGCGGCCAGCGCCCGGCCCATCGTGAGCCGGCCGGTCACCTTCTCGATCATCCGCAGGTCGGTGCCGATGATCGTCACGTGCTCGACGGCGAACTTCTCGTCGGAGAGGTGGTCGACCGCGGCCTGCGCCTGCTCGTAGCTGTCGTAGGACCCGACCTGGACGCCCCCGAGGGGCATCGACACCGAAGCGCTCATACCCGGTCAACTACCGGGGGAGGCGCGCTGTTCCGGGCTCAGCGGTTGCGGCGGACCCCGAAGACGATGTCCTCCCACGCGGGGATCCGGGCGCGGGGGTCCTCGTCGCCGTCCTCACCGGTGCGGCCGAGGACCACGGTGTCGTGCTCCGCGACCTCGTCGAGGAGGGCGGCCATGTCGTCGTCCTCGGGGGAGCCGTCGGGGGCGTGCACGTCGCGGACGTGCTCCTCCTGGTCCGGGTCGACCCGTGCGGGGGCCTCGGGCTCCGGCTCGGGCTCGGGCTCGGGCACCACGGACACCGGGCGGCTGCGGGGCGCCGGCGCCACCTCGGGGACCACCCGCACGAGCCGGGTGCCCTCCGCGAAGTCGGTGGTCGCGGCGTCGATCGGGGTCACCGTGCGGGTGGGGAGGTCGAAGCGCCAGCGGGTGGTGCCGGACTTCTCACCGGCCCGCCACGCGCCGGTGGCGACCCAGCTGCCGTCGTCACCGCGGAAGGCGTCCCACCGGACGGCCTCGATGTCGGTGCCGATCAGCCGCAGCCGTTCGACCATGAACTGCTGCAGGGCGACACCCGGCCCGCCGTCGGAGAGCCGGACACGGGCCTCGCGGGCCTGGTCGGCCACCCGCTCGCGCTCCTGGATCACCGGGTGGGCGAACCGCATGATCCGCTCGACCCGGGCGCCCGAGGAGGCGGCCACCTGCTCGGGGGTCTCGCCCGCGCGGATGCGCTGCTGGATCACCCGCGGGGGGAGCTCGGTGCCGCTGTCGACGTCGATCTGGATCAGCCGGCGGGCGTCGCCCCGGGCGGCCGCGCGGACGCGGTCGTCGATGGGGAGCGCGAACTTCTCGCCGTCGGAGCCGTCCGGGCCGTCCGCCACCAGGACCAGGCTCTGGCCGTCCTCGGAGAGGGCCACGAGGCGCAGCGTGCGCATGGGCGACCTCCTACCAGCCGACGGGGGACCCGGGAGGGAGCCCGGTCCCCGAGGTTATCCGGGCGCGGCGGGCGCCGCCCGCAGGCGACCCGGCGTGGCGCGCTCCGGGACGGAGCCGGGATCCCTCCGGTGGGGGGTGCGGACGAGGTGTTCGCACGCCGATGACAGGCGTGACACATGTTCGCAACGAGCTCCCCGCAGAGTGGGGCTCCGAGCCCGAGCCGAGGAGGCGCGATGGCCAGCCCGGTGACCTCCCGGCGCACGGCCGTGCCCGCAGGGCTCACGACCGGGTCGCCGCGGGGCGCGATGCCGGCACTCGAGGCCCTCGTCCCGCCCGAGACGCTGCCCGCGTCCGTCCGCGCCGCCGTCGCCGCGATCGCCGGGGCCGCCGGTGCCTGGTGCCCGGCGCCGTCCCCGGACGGCGCGCGCATCGCCTACGTCTCCGACCGCTCCGGCTTGCCGAGGCTGGAGCTGGCCGACCTCGACGGCACCGCCGCACCCGCGGTCCTGTCCGAGCCGGGGGAGGAGGTCATCTCCGTCTCCTGGTCGCCCGACGGCGCCTGGCTGACCTACCTGGTGAGCCCGGGCGGGTCCATCTGCGCCGAGCTGCACGCGGTCCGGCCCGACGGGACCGGGCACCGGGTGCTCGCCGGCGCCGATCCGCGGGCCACCGTCTTCGCCGGCGTCTGGGCCGGTCTGCGCCACTACGCCTGCTCGATCGCGCCGGGCTCCGGGCCGGACGCCGACGTCGTGCTCGTCGACGTCGTCAGCGGCGAGCTGCGCACCCTCGCCTCCGGCGGCTTCCTGTCGGTCACGGCCGTCTCGCCCGACCACCGCACCGTGCTCGCCCGCCGGGGCCCGCGGGCCTTCCGGCACGTCGTCGTCATCGACGTCGCCACCGGCCTGCAGCGCCGGGCCGTGCGGCTCGACCAGCCCGGTGGGATCGCGTCGGAGGACGGGCGGTTCTCCGACGACGGCCGATCGGTGTACCTCCGTGCCTCGCTGCCCGGTCCGCCGTTCACCGACCGCGCCGCTCTCGTGGAGGTGCCGGTGGACGCCGACGGCGTGCCCTCGCCCGGCCGCCGGGTCCTCCACCGCCCCGAGGCCGACCTCGACGGCTACGCGGTCCGCTCCGACGGCACGGTCCTCGCGCTGTGGAACGTCGAGGGCACCAGCGAGCTCTGCGTGCACGACCTCGCCGACGGCGGGCTGCTGCGCACCGTGCCGCTCCCGGGCTCGGTGCTGACCGGCTGGGCCCTGCTGCCCGGCCAGGACGCGATCGTCGCCGAGCTCAGCGGCCCGCGGTCCCCCCGGGGGCTGTGGCGGCTCCCGTTCGACGCGCGGCGCGCGCCGGAGCTGCTGAGCTGCACCCCCGGGCGGCCCGACCCCGCGCTGCTGGTGGAGCCCGTGCTGCACGAGTACGTCGCGCCCGACGGCCTGCGCCTCTCCGGGTGGCTGTACACGCCGCCCGGGCGCGGCGGTCCCAACCGCACGGTGGTCAGCTTCCACGGCGGCCCCGAGGGGCAGACGCGCCCCGACTGGTCGCCGATCACCCAGTCCATGGTCGCGGCCGGCCTCACCGTCTTCGCGCCCAACGTGCGCGGATCCGGCGGCTTCGGCCGCGCGTTCATGACCGCGGACGACGGGGCCGCGCGCGAGGCGTCGTTCGACGACGTCCGCACCACCGTCGACGAGCTGGTCACCGCCGGCATCGCGGCGCCCGGCCGGGTCGGCGCGCACGGCTGGTCCTACGGCGGCTACCTGACCCTGGTGGCGTTGACCCGGTGGCCGGAGCTGTTCGCCGCGGGCGCCTCGCTCGCCGGGATGAGCGACCTGCGCACCTTCTTCGCCGGCACCGAGCCGTGGATGGCCGCGGCGTCGGTGACCGAGTACGGCGACCCCGTGACCGACCGGGACCTGCTGGCTTCGATCTCCCCGATGACCACCCTGGACCGGCTCGCTGCACCGGTGCTGCTGGCCCACGGGGACCGCGACACCAACGTGCCGGTCGCCGAGTCGGTGCAGGCGCACCAGGCGCTGCAGGCACGCGGTGCGTGCAGCGATCTGCTGCTCTTCGCCGGTGAGGGGCACGCCATCGTGGGCCGCGAGGCGCTGGTCGACCTGGGCCAGCGGCTGGCCGCCTGGTTCGATCGCTGGCTGTGAGCGGAGAACTCTTCGCCGGTTACCCCCCTGTCCGCACCGACGAGGCCGTCGGTCCGGAGGGCCGGCTGCGCAGCGGGTGGGTGGAGCTGGCGGCTGCCCTGGAGACGGTGGGCCGCGACCGGCTGGTGCTGGCCGCGGACGACCTGGCCGCCCGCCGCCGCGCGCTCGGGGTCAGCGTCTCGCTGTGGGTGGACGGCCGGCAGGAGCTGCGGCCGGTGCCCATGGACCCGGTCCCGCGGCTGGTCGGCGCGTCGACCTGGGCGACCCTGTCGGCCGGGGTGGCCCAGCGGCACCGCGCCCTCGACGCGTTCCTCGCCGACGCCTACCGGCCCGCCGGGCGGCGTCGCGGTGACACCGACCGCGCCGCGGAGATCGTGCGCGCCGGCGTCCTGCCCGACTGGGCCGTGGCGCACAGCCCCGGCCGGGACCCGGACGCCGTCGCCATGGCCTGGCCCGGTCAGCGCCGGGCGGCGGTCGCCGGCACCGACGTCGTCCGCACGCCCGACGGGCGCTGGGTGGTGGCCAAGGACAACCTGCGGGTGCCCTCGGGCATCGGGTACGCGCTGGCCAACCGGGACAGCGCCCGCACGGCCGCACCGGAGCTGTTCCCGCACGTCGGCCGGCCGGTGGTCGACCCGGCGGACGCCGTTCCGCTGCTGGCCGCCGCGCTCGCCGCCGCCGCGCCCCCGGCGTGCTCCGGACCGGCGCGCGTCGCCGTCCTGACCCAGGGGGAGACCGACGGCGCGTGGTTCGAGCACCAGGTGCTCGCCGCGGCCCTCGACGTGCCGCTCGTGCGCGCCGGGGACCTGCACCCCCGGGGCGACGGCGGGCTCGAGGCCGTCATCGACGGCGAGCGGGTGCCCGTCGACGTCCTCTACCGGCGCTTCGACGACTCCTCGCTCGGCGCCTACCGGACCGGTGCCAACCTGCCGCTGGACGTCGCGCTCACCGAGGCGGTGCGGGCCGGCCGCCTGGGCCTGGCCAACGTGCCGGGCAACGGGGTTGCCGACGACGCCGCGGGCTACGCCTGGGTGCCGGCGATGATCCGGTTCTACCTGGGCGAGGAGCCGCTGCTGGACTCCGCGGAGACCTGGGTGCTGGCCGACCCGGCCGCATGGGCCGCGGTGCGCGGCCGCCTCGCCGGTCTCGACGTCGAGGAGGTCGCCGGGTACGGCGGCCGCCGCGTCGTGCACGGGCCGGCCTGCTCGCGCGCCGAGCTCGAGGCGCTCCGGGCGGAGATCACCGCGGCGCCGCACCGCTTCGTCGCGCGCGAGCCGCTGGAGCCCTCGACCGCGCCGACCCTGGTGGACGGCGAGCTGCGTCCGCGGCCGGTCGACCTGCGGATCTTCTCCGTGTCCGGCCCGACGACGACCACGCTGCCCCTGGCGCTGACCCGGGTGGCACCGGACGACGGCCCGGCGCGGCCCGGGGTGCCCGGCGGCGGCAGCAAGGACACCTGGCTGCTGCGCTGAGCCGCGGTCAGGTACCGGAGCGCCGGCGCAGCCGGGGTGAGCTGATCCGCACCAGCGTCCCCTCGGGGCTGGGCGTCGCGGTGACGTCCGCGAAGGCGCTCATGAGGGTCGAGCCCCGGCCTCGATCCATGCTCGGCACCCGTTCGCGCCACTGGCCGTGGTCGCGGACGGTGATCTCCACCAGGTCGTCACCGACCCGGGCGGCGACCTCGATCACCGGCTCCGACGGGTCCTGGGCGTGCTCGACGGCGTTGCTCGCCGCCTCGCAGGCGGCCAGCAGCAGGTCGTAGGCCTGGTCGTCGTCCACGCCGGCCACGTGCAGCAGCGCCCGGAGCCGGCGGCGGACCACCGGGATGGACGCGGGGTCCGACGGCAGCTGCCACTGCGCACGGTGCTCGCCCTCGCCGACGACCGGCGCGACGGCTGCCGCGGGCTTCTCCGGTGCCGGTGCCGGGGCCACGGCCACCGGAGCGGTGGGCGGCACCACCGGGGGAGCGGCGACCGGCGCCGGCTCGGCCGGGGCGGGGGTGCGGCCCGCGGCCCGGTCCAGGGAGATGCGCACCCGCGCGAGCAGCTCGGCGGCCTGGAACGGCTTGGCGAGGTAGTCGTCGGCGCCGGCCTCCAGGCCCTCCACCGAGGCCTCCTGGCCGGCCCGCGCGGTCAGCATGATGACCGGGATGGCCCGGGTGGCCGGGTCCGCGCGCAGGGCGCGCAGCAGCTCGAAGCCGTCGATCCGCGGCATCATCATGTCGGTCAGCACCAGGTCCGGGCGCCGCTCGGCGACCGCCGCGAGCGCCTCCTCGCCGTTGGCCGTCGTCCGCACCGACCAGTGCGGGCCCAGCAGCCGGGCGAGGTAGGCGCGCATGTCGGCGTTGTCGTCGACGACGAGCACGCCCGCTGCGCCGGCGAACTCGCCGTGCGGCCGGGTGGTGTCGTCCTCCCAGCTCGCCGCCTCGCCGCGGGCGGCCTCGGAGGGCGTGGCGCCCGGTGCGGCCGGCTCGGCGTCGGGGGTGCCGTAGGGGAGCGTGATGGTGAACGTGCTGCCCTGGCCGGGTTCGCTGACCACCGCGGCCGTGCCGCCGTGCAGCGCGGCCAGCTCCTGCACCATGGCCAGGCCGATGCCCGAGCCCTCGCGGGTGCGCGCCGCGGCGCCGGTCACCCGGTGGAAGCGTTGGAACAGGTGCGGCAGCTCCGCGGCGATGATGCCGACGCCGGTGTCGGTGACGGCGAGGGCGAACCCGTCGGCGTCCGCGCGCAGGGTGACGTCGATACCGCCGACGAAGGTGTACTTCACCGCGTTGGCCAGCAGGTTGACGACGATCTTCTCCCACATGCGGGGGTCGACGAACGCCGGCTGCGGCAGCGGTGGGCAGTCCACGGTCAGCCGCAACCCGGCGCGCTCGGCGGCGGAGCGGAAGATGCCGGCCAGCTCCGCGGTGAAGGTGGCGACGTCGGTGCGCACGCGGATCGGCGTCGCCCGCCCGGCCTCGATGCTGGCGAAGTCCAGCAGGTCGTTGACCAGGCGCTGCAGCCGCCGTCCGTTGCGCATCGCGAGCGCCAGCTGCTCCCGGGCGTCGCTGCCGACCGGCTGGGCGGGGTCGTCCAGGACGTCGCCGATCGGGCCGAGCAGCAGGGTCAGCGGCGTCCGCAGCTCGTGGCTGACGTCGGAGAAGAACGTGGTCTTCGCGCGGTCCAGCTCCGCCAGCGACTCGGCGCGCAGCCGCTCGGCCTCGAACGCCCGGGCGTTGGCCACGGCGGCGGCGAACTGGCCGGCCATCAGCTCGTGGAAGGTGGAGTACTCGGCGTCCAGGGCGCGGTTCGGCGACTTGCCGGCCACCAGCATGCCGACCGGGTGGGCGTCACGGGCGGCGCGCAGCGGCAGGACGACGGCCTCGGTGACCCGGCCGCCGAACGGGCCGCCGCTCACGCCGAGCAGCTCCACACCGGAGACCAGCGCGCCGGGGTCGCTCACCTCGGCCGGCAGCAGGTCGCCGTCGACGCCGATGGTGGCCGCCCGGCGGTAGGTCCCGTCGGCGGCGGAGAGATACACGGCCGCGAACGGCACGTCCAGCGCGTCACCGGCCAGGGCGGCGCACATCGCCGTCACGATCTGCTGCTCGTCCCCGAGCTGGGCGCCGACGGTGGCCAGGTCGTGCAGCAGCTGCTGGCGGCGGGCGGCCAGCAGCTCACCGGTCACCTCCGTGCAGACGGCGTGCATGCCGGCGACCCGGCCGTCGTCGCCGAAGGCAGGCGCGTGGGAGACCGTGAAGTAGGCCTCCTCCAGGTAACCGGACCGCTCCAGGGGGAGCAGCAACCCCGGCAGCCAGGACGCATCGAGCGTCTCCATGGCCTTCGCGATGGGCGGGCCGAGGGCGTCCCAGCCCTCTGCCAGCGTCTGCCGGATGTCCTGGCCGATGGCCGGGTGCTTGGCGCCGATCAGCGGGGCGTAGGCGTCGTTGTAGAACTGCAGGTACTGGTCGCCCCAGGTCAGGACCATGGGGAACTTCGAGACCAGCACCGTGCGGACGGCGAAGCGGAGGCTCGCCGGCCAGGTGCTCACGGGGCCGACAGGCGTGCTCGCCCAATCGTAGGCGGCCATGATCCGGCCCGCCTCGCCCCCAGCGGCGAACAGGTCGCCACCAGCAGGTCCCGACGGGTCTTCCGGGCCCACGCTCACCTCCTACCGGTTGACTGCACTTGACCACACGAGCCGCGTTCCCGGTCCCGGGACGAGGTCCTGTGCTTCAGAGCCGCTCGACCACGTGGTCGATGCAGGCGGTCAGCGCGCTCACGTCGTCGGGGTCGACCGCGGGGAACATGCCCACGCGCAGCTGGTTGCGGCCCAGCTTGCGGTAGGGCTCGACGTCGACGACGCCGTTGGCGCGCAGAATCGTCGCCAGCGCGGCGGCGTCCACCGAGTCGGCGAAGTCGATCGTGCCGACCACGTAGCTGCGGTGGTCGGGGTCGGCGACGAACGGCGTCGCGTACTCCGACTCCTGCGCCCAGCGGTAGAGCCGGCTCGAGGACTCGCGGCTGCGGGCCACGGCGCCGGAGAGCCCGCCGAGGCCGAGCATCCACTGGATCTGGTCGGCCAGCAGGAAGAGCGTCGCGACGGCCGGGGTGTTGTACGTCTGGTCCTTGGTGGAGTTGTCGACGGCGATCGACAGGTCCAGGAAGCCCGGGATCCAGCGGCCGGACGCCTTGATCTCGGCGACGCGCTCGAGGGCGTCGCCCGACATCAGGGCCACCCACAGACCGCCGTCGGCGGCGAAGGACTTCTGCGGCGCGAAGTAGTAGACGTCGGTCTGCGAGACGTCGACGGGGAGACCACCGGCACCGGAGGTGGCGTCGACGAGCACGAGCGCGTCGTCGGTGCCGGCCGGCCGCGCGATGGGCGCCATGACACCGGTCGAGGTCTCGTTGTGCGCCCAGGCGTAGGCGTCAACCCCGGGGGTCGCGGTGGGCAGCGCCAGCGAGCCGGGCTCCGCGGTCACGACCACCGGGTCGCCGAGGAAGGGGGCCTCCTTGGCGCCGGAGGCGAACTTGGCCGAGAACTCGCCGTAGGTGCCGAAGGCGGCGCGGTCGCGGATCAGGCCGAGCAGGGCGGCGTCCCAGAAGGCCGTCGTCCCGCCGTTGCCGAGCACGACCTCGTATCCGGCGGGCAGGTCGAACAGCTGGGTGAGGCCCTCGCGCACCTGCCGGACGAGGTTCTTCACCGGCGCCTGCCGGTGCGAGGTCCCCATGATCGCGGCGCCGTCGGCCGCCAGCGCCCGCAGCGCCTCGGGGCGCACCTTGGAGGGACCGCACCCGAACCGGCCGTCCGCAGGCAGGAGCTCGGCGGGGATCGTGATGCTCATCCGGGGCGGTGCCTTCCAGGGTGGGGAGGGAGCGGACGGCGGACGCCGACGGCCCGGGTCGCGGTGCGGACCGGGCCGTCGTCGTCGATGGCGGAGCGGCTAGGCCGGCGAGGTCGTGGCCTTGGTCTTGATGGTGTCCCAGCCCTCGACGGCCTCGGGCTTGCGCGAGTCGGGACCGACGTAGCGGGCCGACGGGCGCACGAGGCGGCCGGTCTCCTTCTGCTCGAGGATGTGCGCGCACCAGCCGGCGGTGCGGGCGCAGGTGAACATCGAGGTGAACATGTGGCTCGGGACCTCGGCGAAGTCCAGGACGATGGCCGCCCAGAACTCGACGTTGGTCTCCACCGGCCGGTCGGGACGCCGCTCGCGCAGCTCCTTGAGGGCGGCGTTCTCCAGGGCGAGGGCGGCCTCGAAGCGCGGGGCGCCGAGCTCCTGGGCGGAGCGGCGGAGCACGCGGGCGCGGGGGTCCTCGGCGCGGTAGACCCGGTGGCCGAAGCCCATCAACCGCTCCTTGCGGTCGAGCAGGTCCTTCACGTACTTCTCGGCGTCGCCGGTCTTCTCGACCTCGTCGAGCATGTGCAGCACGCGAGAGGGGGCGCCGCCGTGCAGCGGGCCGGACATGGCCCCGATCGCACCGGACATGGCGGCGGCGACGTCGGCGCCGGTGGAGGCGATGACGCGGGCGGTGAAGGTGGAGGCGTTCATGCCGTGCTCGGCGGCCGACGTCCAGTACGCGTCGACGGCGGCGACGTGGCGGGGGTCGGGCTCGCCGCGCCAGCGGACCATGAAGCGCTCGACGATCGTGGCGGCCTCGTCGACCCGGGACTGCGGCACCGCGGGGGTGCCGATGCCGCGGGCGGACTGGGCGACGTAGGACAGCGCCATGACGGCGGCGCGGGCCAGCTGGTCGCGGGCCTCCTCGGCGGAGATGTCCAGCAGCGGGCGGTAGCCCCAGAAGGGGGCCAGCATCGCCAGGGCCGCCTGGACGTCGACGCGCACGTCGCCGCTGTGCACCGGGATCGGGAACGGCTCGGCCGGCGGGAGGCCCGGGCCGAACTTGCCGTCGACCAGCAGGGCCCAGACGTTGCCGAACGTGACCTTGCCGACCAGGTCCTCGATGTCGACCCCGCGGTAGCGGAGGGAACCGCCGTCCTTGTCCGGTTCGGCGATCTCGGTCTCGAAGGCGATGATGCCTTCCAGGCCGGGTACGAAGTCGTCGGCCATCTCGCATGCTCCTCTGCGCGCGGGACCACGTGCGCGCTGGAGAGCCGCACGATTGCCTGCCGACCCTAGGCGGTCCCCGGCTGCCCGGCACACGGGGGTCCGCGCCGCGGTGTCAGCATGGGCGTGTGCCTGACCTGCCGGACCTCGCCAGCATGCGCCGCGACTACGACGCCGGACGCTTCGCCGAGGAGGACCTCGCGCCCACCTGGCTGGAGCAGTTCGACCGGTGGTTCGGCGACGCGGTGGCCGCGGGGATCCCGGAGCCCAACGCCGTCGTCGTCGCCACGGCCGACGCCGACGGGGCGCCCGACGCCCGCATCGTGCTGATGAAGGGGTACGGCCCCGACGGCCTGGTGTTCGGCACGAGCTACGCGTCGGCCAAGGGCGCCCAGCTCGCGGTGAACCCCCGCGCGGCCCTGGTCTTCCCGTGGCACCCGATGCAGCGGCAGGTGCGGGTGGCCGGCCGGGTCGAGCGGATCGGGGACGCCGCCTCCGACGCCCTGTGGGACCCGCGACCGCGCGGGGCGCAGCTGGCCGCGGCGGCCTCGCTGCAGTCGACCGTCGTCGATTCGCGGGAGGAGCTGGCCGGGCGCGTGCGGCTGCTCGACGAGCAGACCCTCGAGGGCAAGCTGCCCCGGCCGGCCGCGTGGGGCGGTTACCGCGTGGTGCCGGAGCGGGTGGAGTTCTGGCAGGGCGGCGGCGACCGGCTGCACGACCGGCTGCGCTTCGTCCGGGATGACGCGGAGGGCGGCGGCTGGATCGTCCAGCGGCTCGCCCCGTGAGCGAGCAGGAGCGTGAGCATCGCAGCGAGGGACGAGCGAGGAGCGGAGCGGTCCGCGCGAGCGAACCGATGACACCGTGAAGGAGGACCCGGTCGACCCGGTCGACGCGGAGCAGGCGGGTCGCGGGGTCGAGGAGCCGGTCCCGGAGCCGGTGCGGAAGCGCCGCGGCCTGGCCCTGGACACCACGCCGCTGCGGATCCCCGCCTTCCGCCGGCTCTTCGGCGGTGTCGCGGCCACGATGATCGGCCAGCAGATGACGCTGGTCGCCGTCCCGTTCCAGGTCTACGCGCTCACCGGCAACTCGCTCTACGTCGGTCTCACCTCGGTCGTCGCGCTGGTGCCGCTGGTGGTGTTCGGGCTGCTCGGCGGCGCGATCGCCGACGTCATGGACCGCCGGAAGCTGATGCTGGTCACCTCGACCGGGGCCGCGGTCACCAGCGCGCTGCTCGCGCTCCAGGCGCTGCTCCCCGGTGGGGGCGACCTGGTGCTGCTGTGGGTGCTGACCGCCTTCGTGTCCGGGTTCGCGGCGGTCAACCAGCCGGCCCGCAGCGCCGCGATCCCGGCGCTGGTCGGGACCGAGCTGGTGCCGGCGGCGAACGCCCTGGCGATGACGGTGCGGCAGGCGGGCGTGATCGCCGGGCCGCTGCTCGCCGGCGTGCTGATCAGCCAGGGCGAGCTCTTCCTGGCCTACGTCATCGACGCCCTGGGCTTCCTCGCCGCGGCGCTGCTCCTGCGCGGGCTGCCCCCGCTCCCGCCGGGCGGCCGCGTGGTGAAGCTGAAGCTGGGGGCGGCGGTCCGGGGCGTGGGGGAGGGCTTCACCTTCCTGCGCACGCAGCCGGTGCTGCTGATGACCTTCGTCGTCGACATCATCGCGATGCTCTTCGCCTGGCCCAACGCCGTCTTCCCGGAGCTGTCCGAGGGCCGGTTCGCCGGCTCGCCCAACGCCCTGGGCTGGCTGTTCGCCGGGGTCTCGATCGGTGCCCTGGTCATGGGGCTGACGTCGGGCTGGGTGTCGCGGATCGACCGGCAGGGCGCCGCCGTGCTCGGGGCGATCGCCGTGTGGGGCGTCGCGACCATCGGCTTCGGGCTGGCGCAGTCGCTGTGGCTGGCCGTCCTGTTCCTCGCGATCGCGGGCGCCGGCGACATGGTGAGCGCCGTGCTCCGCTCCTCGATGCTGCAGCTCGCCGCCCCCGACGAGATGCGCGGCCGCATGCAGGGCGTGTTCATCGTCGTCGTCGCCGGAGGCCCGCGGCTGGGCGACCTGCGCGCCGGGGCCCTGGCGAGTGCGGCGGGCGTGACCGCCGCGATGGTGTCCGGCGGGGTCGTGGTGGTGCTCGCGATGGTCGCCGTCGCGCTGCTGGTGCCCTCGTTCTGGCTGTTCCGCGCCTCCCGGTCGACCGTGGAGACCCCGCCGGCCCGGTGATGTGCGGTCAGGGCGCGTTCCAGGGCGGGGAGCCCGCCACCGCTGCACATCGCTGCGGTCGTCAGGCGAGGGCGTGCGCGACCACCGCGAGGTCGGCTACCAGCGCGGCGTAGGCGGCGTCGCGGGCCTCGTCGGGCGTGCGCAGGATGGCCGAGGGGTGCGTGGTCGCGAGGATCCACGTCTGGTGCGCGGCGTCCTCGTCGTCGTCCTCGGTGGGTGCGGGTGCGCCCGGCGGCGTCCACGGCATCAGCCGGCCGTGGTCCTGGGTGATCCGGAACGACGGCGCGATGAGCGACTTGGCCGCCGTCGCGCCCAGGGCCACCACGACCTCGGGCTGCAGGAGGGCGAGCTCGGCGTCCAGCCACGGGCGGCAGGCCCGCAGGTGCTCGGGCCGAGGCGTCTGGTGGATGCGCCGCTTGCCCTTCACCGTGTGCGAGAAGTGCTTGACCGAGTTGGTGATGTAGCTGTCCCGCCGCTCGATGCCGGCCTCGGCCAGCGCCTTGTCCAGCAGCCGTCCGGCGGGACCCACGAACGGCTCGCCCTTCCGGTCCTCCTGGTCGCCGGGTTGCTCGCCCACGAGCACGACCCGCGCCGTGCCGGGGCCCTCGCCGAACACGGTCTGGGTCGTGTCCTGCCACAGCTCGCACGCCCGGCAGCCGGCCGCGGCCGCGCGCAGCTCCTCCAGCCCGACCCCGGACGGCGGCTCGGCGATGCCGTTGCGCTCGCTCATGGTCCGATGACACCGCACCGGGCATCCCGGCGCGACACGGCGTCGCTAGCGTGGGCGCCCGTGGCGCGGTCCGACGGGTACGAGTTCGACGACGACCTCGCGCGGGTCGACGTGGACGCGGTGTGGGCGTTCCTGTCCGAGCACGTGTACTGGGGCAGGTGGCGGTCGCGCGCCGACTTCGACCGGCAGCTCGCCGCCTCCTGGCGGGTGGTGGCCTGCTACGAGCAGGGCACGGGTGCGACGGTCGGCTTCGCGCGGGCGGTCTCCGACGGCGTGGGGTTCGCCTACCTCGGCGACGTGTTCGTGCTGCCCGCGCACCGCGGCCGCGGTCTCGGGGTGCGCCTGGTCGAGGAGATGGTCGAGCGGGGACCGGGCGCCGGCTTCCGGTGGCTGCTGCACACCGACGACGCCGGCGGCCTGTACGAGCGCTTCGGCTTCGCGCCCGCGTCGACGGTCATGGAGCGGCGGCACGGCACGGAGCGCGCGGACGGGGAAGCGGTACCGGAGAGTTCGTGAGCACCGCTACGGTTCTCCCGCACGGGGGACGACGGCAGGAGGACAGGTGCTCGAGTTCGACGCGCTGCGCAAGAGCTTCGCGGCGAACCAGGTCCTGGACGGCGTGAGCTTCGCCGTCCGGCCCGGTTCGATGTTCGGGTTCTGCGGCTCGAACGGCGCCGGCAAGACGACGACCATGCGCATCGCCATGGGCCTCGTCCGCCCCGACGAGGGCGAGGTGCGCTGGCAGGGGCGGGCCCTGGACCAGGGCGCGCGGCGCCGCATCGGGTACATGCCGGAGGAACGCGGCCTCTACCCGAAGATGAAGGTCGGCGAGCAGGTCGCCTACTTCGGCCGGCTGCACGGCATGGATGCCGCCGCGGCCTCCCGCGCCTCCGCCGAGTGGGTGGACCGCCTCGGCCTGGGCGAGCGCCGCAACGACCCCGTCGAGAAGCTGTCGCTGGGCAACCAGCAGCGGGTGCAGTTGGCCGCCGCGCTGGTGAGCGGGCCGGAGGTGCTCATCCTCGACGAGCCGTTCTCCGGGCTGGACCCCATCGGCGTCGACTCCCTGGCCGAGGCGCTGCTGGACCAGGCCCGGGCCGGTGTCCCGGTGGTCTTCTCCAGCCACCAGCTCGACCTGGTGGAGCGGCTCTGCGACTCCGTCGGCATCCTCGCCCGCGGCCGCATGGTCGCCACCGGCACCGTGGAGGAGCTGCGCCGGCGCGAGGCCGGCCGGCTGCTCCGCGTGGTCGTCCCCGATGCCGCACCGCAGTGGGCCGCGTCGCTCCCCGGCGTCCGTGTGGTGTCCGAGCAGGCCGGCGACACGGTCCTCGAGCTCGCCGGCGACACCGACGACCAGACCGTCCTCGCCGCCGCGGTGCGCACCGGGCGGGTCACGCACTTCGCCTGGCAGCAGCCGACGCTGGTCGAGCTGTTCCGCGGGGCGGTGGCGGCCCCGGCCTCCCAGGAGGTGGCGGCGTGAGCGGACAGGGGCGTGAGCATCGCAGCGAGGAACGAGCGAGGAGCGGAAAGCCCCGCGGGAGCGAACCGAGGGCGGGGAGCGAGCCGCGGACCCCGGGGAGTGCGGGGCTCGTGCGGCTCGTCGCCGCCCGCGAGATCTCCGCCCGCATCCGGGACAAGAACTTCATCATCAGCTCCGTCGTCATCCTCGTGGTGCTGCTGGGCGCCATGGGCATGCAGGTCGCGCTCGGTTCGGGCGGCGACTCCACCCGGATCGGGCTGGTCGGCGGCAGCGTCGAGCTCGGTGAGGCCCTCGAGGCGCAGGGCGAGGCGCTCGACGTCGACGTCACCGTGGTCGGCATCGATGACGAGTCCGCCGCGCGCACCGCGATCGAGGACGGCGACGTCGACGGCGTGCTCGTGGCCGACGGGGCCGGCGAGCCCGAGCTGCTGGTCGAGCAGTCGCCCGACGGCGCGCTGCAGACGGTCGTGCAGGGCGCGGTGGCGCAGCTGGCGGTGGCCGACCAGCTCGCGGCCGCGGGGATCAGCGCCCTCGACGTGCCCCAGGTCGGGGTGACGGCGCTGGACCCGGACGCCGACCAGGACGGGCAGCGCGTCGGCATGGCGATCATCGGCGTCTCGCTGCTGTACGGCCTGCTGATCCTCTTCGGCCAGTTCGTCGCCCAGGGCGTGGTGGAGGAGAAGTCCAGCCGGGTGGTCGAGCTGCTGCTGGCGACGATGCGGCCGTGGCAGCTGCTGGCCGGGAAGATCATCGGCCTGGGGCTGCTCGGCCTCGCGCAGATCGTGCTGATCGTCGTCATCGGGGTCGCCGGCTCGCTGGCGCTGGACATCATCGACATCCCCGGCGAGCTGATCGGCACCGCCGTCGCCGTCGTCGCCTGGTTCGTGCTGGCCTACGCCTTCTACGCCGCGATCTTCGCCGTCACCGCCTCGCTGGTCAGCCGGCAGGAGGACCTCAACACCGTCGTGATGCCCACGATCATGGTGCTGGTCGTGGCCTTCGTCGTCGGCATCCAGGCCGCGGCGGAGCCGGAGGGGACGCTGGCGGTCATCACCTCCTACGTGCCCGGGCTCTCGCCGATGGTGATGCCGGTGCGGCAGGCCTCGGGCAGCGTGGCGGCCTGGGAGCTCGTGCTCTCGGCCGCGCTGATGGTCGCCGCGGTCGTGCTGGTCGTGCGGCTCGGTGGGCGGGTCTACGCCGGGGCGCTGCTGCGCACCAGCGGCAAGGTGACGATGCGGGAGGCGATGAAGGCCGAGCGCTGATTGGCCCGCCGCCTCCCGGGTAGCGCGGCTGCATGGCGATGCAGCTGGGCTACACGATGATGACCGAGCAGGCCGGGCCGAGGGACCTCGTCGGCCACGTGGTGGGAGCCGAGGAGGTCGGCTTCGACTTCGCGGTGAGCAGTGACCACTACTTCCCGTGGCTGGACGAGATGGGGCACTCGCCGAACGCCTGGGTGACCCTCGGCGCGGTCGCCCAGGCGACCAGCCGGATCCCGCTGATGACCTACGTGACCTGCCCGACCTTCCGCTACCACCCGGCGGTCGTCGCCCAGCAGGCCGCGACGCTGCAGATCCTCTCCGAGGGACGCTTCACCCTCGGGCTGGGCGCGGGGGAGAACCTCAACGAGCACGTGGTCGGGCAGGGCTGGCCGCCGGCGGACGTCCGCCACGAGATGGTCGTCGAGGCCCTGCAGATCATCCGGGAGCTGTTCGACGGCGAGGGCTACACCAACTTCCGGGGCCAGCACTTCGACGTCGAGTCGGCCAAGCTCTGGGACCTGCCGGAGAAGCGGGTGCCGATCGGCTTCGCCGCCGGTGGGAAGCAGGCGGCGAGGATCGCCGGCGAGCTGGCCGACGTCCTCGTGGCGACCGATCCGCTGGCCGAGCTGGTGGAGGGGTTCGAGGCGGCCGGCGGCGCCGGGAAGCCGAAGGTCGCCCAGATGCCGATCAGCTTCGGCACCGACAAGGCCGCCGCCGTCACCCGGGCGCACACCCTCTTCCGCTGGTTCGGCCTCGGCTGGAAGGTCAACGCCGAGCTGCCCGGCACGGCGGCCTTCGACGGGGCCAGCCAGTTCGTCCGCGAGGAGGACGTCGAGGGCTCGATCCCGTGCGGTGACGACGTCGGCGCGGTCATCGACGCGGCGCGCGAGTACGCCGACGCCGGGTTCACGCACCTGGCCCTGGTGCAGATCGGCGGGGACCAGCAGGAGCCCTACCTGGAGTGGACGCGGACGTCGCTGCTGCCCGCCTGGCGGGAGGCGTTCGGGAGCTGATCGGGGCCCCGGGCCAGCTCACCGGGTGACCGATCGGCCCCGGGGCGATCCCTTGGGGTGAGGTGGAGGCGCGGAGGGGCGCGGAACGGGCCTCCGCGCCGCGATCATCGTCGGCATGACCGAGGACCTCGATGCGCGCATGCGGCGGCTGCTGGCCTCCGAGGACGCCGCCGCGCTGATCGACCTCGGCTGCGACCTGGCCGACGCCGGCCGGCAGGGGGACGCCGAGACGTGCTTCCGCCGCGCCTTCGAGCTCGGCGACAGCATGGCGGCCTTCAACCTCGGCAACTCCCTCGCCGCGCAGAACCGGTGGGAGGAGGCGGTCGACGCCTACGAGGTCGCGCTGCGCGGCGGCGAGGCCGACGCCTGGCGCAACCTCGGGCTGGTGCTCGAGGACCTCGGCGACCTCGCCGGCGCCATGCGCGCCTACCGGGGCGCCGCCGCCGCGGGTGACCTGGAGGGCGGCCTGCAGCTGGCCTTCCTGCTCCGCGAGCAGGGCGAGCGCGACCAGGCCATGGCCGTGGCCGAGGAGTTCGCGGCCGCCGGTGACGAGGAGGCGAAGGCCGTCGTCGCCTGCTGGCGCTGGTGCTCGACGCTCGACCCGTCGCTGGAGGAGGACCTGCGCGCCGGCCAGCACCACTTCCCGGCCGCCCGCGCCGACCTCGCCCACCTGCTGCGCGAGACCGGCCGCGCCGTCGAGGCCCGCTCGGTGCTGGAGCGCGGCGCGAAGCTGGGCGAGCAGGTGGCCTGGCTGCCGCTGGGCAACCTCTACCGCGAGGAGCTCGGCGACGAGGAGGCGGCCGAGGAGGCCTACCGCAGCGGGATCGCCGCGGGGGACACCTACTGCCACCAGAACCTGGCGGTGCTCCTGGCCGACCGCGGTGACCTCGAGGGCGCCGTCGAGCAGTTCCGCCTCGGCGCCGAGGCCGGCGACTCCCTCGCCGCCCAGTGCCTGCAGGAGCTCGAGCGCGATTGACGGCGACCGGTGCCGCGGTACCGGCACCGCCGCCGCGCTGCAGCGCGGCGGTCGCCGCGGTAGCGCGGCAGCGAGCCGCGACGATCGTCGACGGCGCGCTCACGACATGAGTCCGTCACGTGCGTCCCCGATACTCGGGCGGTGTCCGAAGCCACAGTCGACGTCGCCGACCTCCGCCACCGCACCGGGGAGGGCTCACCGGACGACCGCGCCGACGACACACCCCTGCGCGAGGACATCCGGCTGCTGGGGCGCGTCCTCGGCGAGGTGATCGGCGAGCAGGCCGGCGCCGACGTGCTGGAGCTGGTCGAGTCCACCCGCGTCGAGGCCTTCCGCATCCGCCGCTCGGAGGTCGACCGGGTGGAGCTGTCCCGGCGCCTGGCCGAGCTGGACGTGCGCGCCGCCAACCACGTGATCCGCGCGTTCAGCCACTTCTCGGTGCTGGCCAACCTGGCCGAGGACATCCACCACGAGCGCCGCCGCCGGCACCACCGCCGCGCCGGCTCCGCGCCCCAGCTGGGCAGCCTGGCCGCCACCTTCGCGCTGCTCGACGAGGCCGACCTGGCCGCCGACGACGTCGCCCGCGAGCTCGCCGGCGCGCTGGTCTGCCCGGTCGTCACCGCGCACCCCACCGAGACCCGCCGCCGGACCGTCTTCCAGGTGCAGCGCCAGATCACCCGGCTGATCCGGCAGCGGGACCGCGCCGGCGACGACGTCGACGAGACGTGGTCCGACCAGCTGTGGCGCTCGGTGCTCACCCTCTGGCAGACGGCGCTGCTGCGGCTGTCCCGGCTGCGGTTGCAGGACGAGATCGACGAGGCGCTGCGCTACTACGAGCTGTCGCTGTTCGAGGTCGTGCCCGCCCTCAACGCCGAGCTCCGGCGGGCGGTGGAGCAGCGCTGGCCCGGGGCCGGTCTGCTGCGCCGGCCGATGCTGCTGCCCGGCTCCTGGATCGGCGGCGACCGCGACGGCAACCCCTTCGTCACCGCCGAGGCGCTGCGCCGGGCCACCAGCCGGCAGGCCGAGACCGCGCTGACCCACCACCTCGCGGAGCTGACCGAGCTGCGCAGCGAGCTGTCGATGTCCGACCGGCTCGTGACGCCGACCCCGCAGCTGTACTCCCTGGCCGACGCCTCGCGCGACGACTCGCCGTTCCGCGCCGACGAGCCCTACCGCCGCGCGCTGACCGGCATCTCCGGCCGGCTGGCGGCCACCGCCCGGCTGGTCCTGGGCTCCGCGCCGGGGGAGGCCGGCACCGGACCGGCGCTGCCGGCCTACGGCAGCCCCGACGAGCTGCGCGCGGACCTCGACGTCGTCGACGCGTCGCTGCGCAGCCACGGCGCCGCCTCCCTGGCCGACGACCGCCTGCTGCGGCTGCGCGAGGCGGTGGAGGTCTTCGGCTTCCACCTGTGCGGCCTGGACCTGCGGCAGAACTCGTCGGTGCACGAGCAGGTGGTCGGCGAGCTGCTGGCGTGGGCCGGCGTCTGCGAGGACTACGCGTCGCTGGACGAGGCGGCCCGGGTCGAGCTGCTGGCGGGGGAGCTTTCGCTGCGCCGTCCGCTGGTCCGCCCCGACGCCGAGCTGTCGGAGGAGGCCCGCACGGAGCTCGACGTGCTGGTCGCCGCCGCCGAGCGGGTCGCGCTGCTCGGGCCCCGGACCATCCCGAACTACGTGATCAGCATGTGCGAGTCGGTGAGCGACGTCCTCGAGGTCGCCGTCCTGCTCAAGGAGGTCGGCCTCCTCGACCCGGCCGGCGACGACGGCCCCACCTGCCCGGTCGGCATCTCGCCGCTGTTCGAGACGATCGACGACCTCAAGGCCGCCGCCCGCACGCTCGGCGCGGTGCTGGACCAGCCGCTGTACCGGGCGCTGCTGGCCAACCGCGGCGACGTGCAGGAGGTCATGCTCGGCTACTCCGACAGCAACAAGGACGGCGGCTACCTCGCCGCCAACTGGGCGCTGTACCGGGCCGAGCTGGACCTGGTGGAGCTGGCCCGCCGCGAGAACGTGCGGCTGCGCCTGTTCCACGGCCGCGGCGGCACCGTCGGCCGGGGTGGGGGCCCCAGCTACGAGGCGATCCGCGCCCAGCCGCCCGGTGCGGTCGCCGGGGCGCTGCGGATCACCGAGCAGGGCGAGGTGATCGCCGCCAAGTACGCCGACCCGGACCTCGCCCGGCGCAACCTGGAGGCGCTGGTCGCGGCCACGCTCGAGTCCACGCTGCTGGACGTCGAGGGGCTCGGGGACGACGCCGACGAGGCCTACGCGCTGCTCGACGAGCTCGCCGCCTGCGCCCAGCGCGCCTACGGGCAGCTGGTGCACGAGACGCCGGGTTTCGTGGAGTGGTTCCGCGCCGCCACCCCCATCGGCGAGCTGGCCGAGCTCAACATCGGCAGCCGGCCGCCCTCGCGCAAGAAGGGGGACTCCATCGCCGACCTGCGGGCGATCCCGTGGGTGTTCAGCTGGTCGCAGACCCGGATCATGCTGCCCGGCTGGTACGGCACCGGATCGGCGCTCGAGGAGTGGGTCGGCGACTCCGAGGAGCGGCTGGAGCGGCTGCGCGACCTGCACCGGCGCTGGCCGTTCTTCCGCACGGTGCTGTCCAACATGGGCATGGTGCTGGCCAAGACCGACCTGGAACTGGCCGCGCGGTACGCCGAGCTGGTGCCCGACGAGGAGCTGCGGGCCCGGGTGTTCGACCAGATCACCGCCGAGCACGAGCGGACCTGCCGGATGACGCTCGCGGTCACCGGCGACGACCAGCTGCTCGCCGACAACCCCTCGCTGGCGCGCTCGATCCGCAACCGCTTCCCCTACCTGGAGCCGCTGCACCACCTGCAGGTCGAGATGCTGCGCCGTCGCCGCGGCGGGGAGGACGACGAGCTGACCAGCCGCAACATCCAGCTGACGATCAACGGGATCGCGACCGCGCTGCGCAACAGTGGCTGAGCGCTGGTTCCTGCGCCGCCGACCGGAGGACGACCCCGACCTGCGGGTGGCGGTGAGCGGCGCCGACGTGCGCGGGGCGGCGATGGCCCTCGGCCTGTCGCCGGCCGCGCTGGCGCCCGCGGTGCACGACCCGCGGCTGCGGGTCCTGGTGGGCGAGGGGCAGGCCGCCCTGGTGCGCCGGCAGTGGCACCCCGAGGGGTTCGCCGAGGCCGTGCTGCTGCGGCGCTCCGCGGTGCCGCTCGAGCACCCGGCGGTGCTCGCGCTGGCCGCCGGCTGGGGCTGCGAGCGGGTGCGGCACGGGAGCACCGACCGGTGGCGCGAGGTCGCCGGGCCAGGACCCGACGCCCCGCTGCCCGACCGGTTCCGCCACCTGGCGGCGCTGGCGGCCAGCCGGGTGGAGATCGCCGTCGGCCTGACCCGCGACAGCGGCGAGGAGCGCACCAAGGACGACGGCAGCCCCCTGCTGGCCGCCGACGAGGCCGCGCACGCGGCGGCGGTCGAGGCGCTGGCAGGCCTCGGCGTGACCGTGCTCAGCGAGGAACGCAGCGACAGCCCCGTCGGCCGCGGCGCGCCGTGGATCGTGCTCGACCCGCTGGACGGCACCGGCAACTTCTCCGCCGGGCTCCCGCCGTGGGCCTTCTCGGCGGCGCTGGTGCACAACGGCGTGCCGGTGGCCGGGCTGGTCGCCGACCTCGCCTCCGGGCGCCGCTGGACCGGGGTCGACGGCGTCGGCGCGGAGCGGGACGGCGTGCCGATCTCGCCGCGGCCGGGCAGCACCGTCGTCGTCCCGAGCGGGCCCTCCGGGCGGACCGTGTCGGTGCCCTCGACCGCACGGCGGGTGCGGGTGACCGGCTGCACCGCCGTCGACCTGTGCCTGGTCGCCGACGGCGCGGCCGCCGCCTGGCACGACCTCGACCGCAGCGGCACGCACGTGCACGACGTCGCCGGTGGGCTGGCGGTGCTGCTGGCGGCCGGGGGCGCGGCGCTCGACCCGGATGGGCGGCCGCTGCACCTGGAGCCGGACACCGAGAAGAAGATCCGCTTCGTCGCGGCGTCGTCGGTCGAGGAGGCCGCGGCGCTGCTCGCCGCGGTGGCCTAGCGCCCGGCCGCCGCCCGGACCGCCGCCAGCAGGGTCTCCCGCTCGTGCAGCGTCGTGCGGGCCCGGCCCCTGGTCGCGCCGAGGGCCTGCTCGGCGGCGTCGATCGCGCGCCAGTCCTCCAGCAGCACCGGCTCCGCACCCCGGGCCTGCAGCGTGCGCACCAGGTCGTCGACCGGCCCGCGCACGCGCAGCGTCCCGTCCCCGGCGTCGGCGAGCAGCCCGGCGACGGTCTCCCGCGCGTCGTGCTTGTTGTGGCCGACGACCCCGGACGGCCCGCGCTTGATCCACCCGGCCACGTACTCGCCGGGTGAGGGGCGGCCGTCGCGCAGCACCCGCCCGGCCTCGTTCGGCACCGTGCCCGACCGCTCGTCCACCGGCAGCCCCGGCAGCGGGGTGCCGAGGTAGCCGACCGACCGCACGACCAGGTCGGCAGGGATCACCTCGAGCTCGCCGGTGCCCATCGCCCTTCCGTCGCCGTCGACGGCGGTGCGCTCCACCTCCACCCCGGTGACCCGGTCCTCGCCCAGCAGCCGCACCGGGCGCCGGTAGAAGCGCAGCCTCAGCCGCGCGTGCCCCGGCTCCGGCCGGTGCTGGGACCACTCGCGCAGCACCGCGAGGTTGCGGGCGACGCCGCGGTCGGCCGCGGCGCGCTCCTCGGCGTCGGCGTCCAGGACCAGCTCGGCGGGGTCGACCAGCACGGTGGCCCGCGCGAGCTCCCCGAGCTCGCGCAGCTCCTGGGTGGTGAAGGTGGCCTGGGCCGGGCCGCGGCGGCCCAGCACGGTGACCTCCTCGACCTCCGTCGCGGCGAGCGCGTCGAGCACGTGCTGCGGCATGTCCGTGGGCTCGAGCTCCTCGGGCGTGCGGGCCAGCACCCGGCCGACGTCCAGCGCCACGTTGCCGACCCCGATCACCACCACCGACCGGACCCCGGCCAGTGCGGCCTCCACGCCGGCCCGGTCGGCGTCGGGGTGCCCGCAGTACCAGGAGACGACGTCGGTGGCGGCGAGGCTGCCGGGCAGGTCCTCGCCCTCGATGCCCAGGTGGCGGTCCAGCGCCGCGCCGTAGGTGTAGACGACGGCGTCGACGTGGTGCCGCAGCTCGTCGAGGGTGATGTCGGTGCCGACCTCGACGTTGCCGACGAACCGCACCAGCGGGTGGTCGAGGCTGCGGTGCAGCGTGTCCCGGATGGCGCGCATCTTCGGGTGGTCGGGGGCGATGCCGTGCCGCACCAGGCCGAACGGCGTGGGCAGCCGGTCGATCAGGTCGACGGCGACGGGGATCTCGCTCTGCCGCGTGAGGGCGTCGGCGGCGAAGATGCCCGCCGGGCCGGCGCCGACGACGGCGACCCGCAGCGGGTGCTCGGCCGACGGGGGAGGGGGAACGCTCTCGTCGGCCACGACTGGCATCCTGACGCGGCCGGGGCCGCTCCACCAGGGTTGGCCGTCCGGATCCGTCCGCACCGTCGCTCCAGGAGGCCCCCGTGTCCGTCGTCGTCGTCGCCACCATCACGCCCCGGCCCGATGCGGTGGACGCCGTCCGGGAGGCGCTGCTGGCCGCCGTCCCGCAGGTCCACGCCGAGCCCGGGTGCGAGCGGTACGCCCTGCACGAGGCCGACGGCGTCTTCGTGATGGTCGAGCGCTGGGAGAGCCGGGAGGCGCTGAAGGTGCACGGCAAAGCCGAGGCGCTGACCACCCTGGGCGCCTCGATCGGCGACAAGCTGGCCGCGCCGCTCGACGTCCGCTACCTGGCGGCGGTTCCGGCGGGCGACCCGGAGAAGGGCGCGATCTAGCCGCAGGCGTGGTCGAGGTCGAGGTCGTCCGGCACGTACTGGGTGAGCTCGACCTCGCCGCGCGGCACCAGGGCCGGCTCGTCGCACAGGGCCACCGCCTGGCGCAGGGTCAGGGCGCCCGCCAGCCAGCTGGGCAGGTCGCCCAGCGGGCTGTTGGCGGGCACCTCGCCGACGATCCGGCCCCACTGGTAGCCGGTCGAGTAGAGGCCGACCTCGCCGTCCCGGTCGGTCAGGTACTCGGTCATCCCCTCGAGGGTGGCCCGGTTGCGGGCGCGGGCCTCGGTGGACCCGGACTGCCAGGTGTTCATGGTCTCGACGTCCAGCCACCACGTGTACCCGGCGGGCCGGCTGTCGAGGCCCGCGGCCCGGGCCGCGGGCCGGAAGAACGACTCGACGCTGGTCCGGGCGCGCTCCCAGCCGTACTGCCAGGAGCAGGCCTTCGAGTTGTCGCCGTCGCAGCGGCCGTAGGGCGTGCTCCCCGCCGAGGGCCAGGTGGTGACCTGGTCGCGCAGCTCGCCGGGGTTGGCGGTGTTCAGGTAGAGCTGCACGGCGGGCTGGCCGGGGACCGTGCCGGACGACCCGTCCGCCCACTCCAGCTGCGCGGCCAGGCACGGGTTGGCGCGGGTGGCCAGCCCACCGTTCACCCCGATGACGGCGAAGGCACCGGGGGTGGGCAGCTCCGTGCCGCACTGCGGGTGCGAGACGTCGTAGCCCACGGTGCTGAGCGGGCCGGAACGCTCGGCAGGAGCCGCCGCGGCGGTCCCGGGGGAGCCGAGCAGCATCGTGACCGAGGCGAGCGCCCCCACGACCCACCGTGATGCCAGTCTCATCGGCGGCGAACGTACACGTGTTTCCTGGGAGCGCGCCGGGGGTCAGACGGCCTGGCAGACCGGGCACCAGTAGAGGTTCCGGCCCACCATGACCTGGGTCTGCACCTCGGTGCCGCACACCCGGCAGGGCAACCCGGTGCGGCGGTAGACGTAGTGCGCGTCGTCCCGCCGGACGGCGCCGGAACGCCGCGAGCGGTCCTCGGGCCGGGTCGTGACGATGCGGCCCATCCGGACGCCCGACCTCATCAGCGTGACCAGGTCCGGCCACATCCGCGCCCACAGCTCGGCGTCGACCTGCCGGCCCGGCCGGAACGGCGACACGGCGTGCCGGAAGAGCAGCTCGGCCCGGTAGACGTTGCCGACGCCGGCCAGCACCGACTGGTCCATGAGCAGCGCGCCGATCGCCGTCCGGCTGCCGCTGATCCGGCGGAGTGCGGGCGTACCGTCGGCGCGGGGGCGCAGCGGGTCGGGTCCGAGCCGGTCGAGGATGCGGTCGACCTCCGGGGTGCTCAGCACCTCGCAGGCGGTGGGACCGCGCAGATCGGTCCAGACGCCCGCGCCGTCGGCACCGTCGGCCTCCCAGCGCATGCGCAGGGCGCCCTTCGCCGGGGGTGGCGTACCGGTCCCCGTCGTGTACGTGCCGTACAGCCCCAGGTGCACGTGCAGGTGGTCACCGCCGAAGCGGGCGAAGAGGTGCTTGCCGTAGGAGAACACCTCGTCCAGCACCCGGCCGTCGAGCAGCGCGGCACCGGCGTCGAACCGGCCCTGGGGGCTGGTGACGTGCACCGGGCGTCCGGCGAACAGCAGGGTCTGGTCCCGCGCCAGGCGGTTCAGGGTGTGGCCCTCGGGCATCCGCGCAGCCTAGGTGGCCGCCTGCGGGGGCGCCGGTCAGCGGTCGGCGGTCTCCAGGCCGAAGTGCTTCCGGTCCGGGGCGGCCACGAGGTCGACGTCGGCCGGATGCTGCTGGATGTAGTGCCGGATGAAGGAGCAGTAGGGGAGCACCGTGAGGCCGCGCTCGCGCGCCGCGGAGAGGACGCCGGCGATCAGGACCTTGCCGAGACCGCGACCGCCCATGCTGGGGTCGATCTCCGTGTGCGGGAGCGTCATCTGGCCGTTGTCCACGTGATAGCTGGCCAGCCCGACCACGCGCTCGTCGACCCGGATCTCGAAGCGCCCCTTCTCGGGGACGTCCACCACCGTCGTGTCCATCGATCCTCGTCCACCCTTCCGTCGATCCCCGGCGCCGTTGCCGGAGGGAGACGTACGCCTGCGAACCGTAACCCCTGGCGATCGGTCCGCGCCGTCACCGGCCCCACGCGTCGGGTGCGCCGGAGCTTCCGCCGCGACGCCCGATAGCCTCTGACCCGTCGGTCCGGCGCGGCAGTCCGCGCGCCGTGGCCCCCGTAGCTCAGGGGATAGAGCATCGGTTTCCTAAACCGTGTGTCGCAGGTTCGAATCCTGCCGGGGGCACCACCCGGAACCGGCCGTCGAAGATGTCCGCCGGGCACCGATGAGCCGGCGTCGCCTGCGCGGTCTGCACTTGCAGACGGCACCCGCGCCGGGCACCCGCCTGAGCGCTCCGGTGCCGACGGAGGAGGACACCGTGGCCGACCGCGCACCCGCGCTCGATCTGCGCTCGGGACCCGAGCGGGTCTTCGCGCACCTGCTGGTGAACAACCTGCTGGTGTCGGTCGTGAACTACACCGTCTGGTTCGCCGTCACCTTCTGGATCTTCCTGGAGACCGGGTCGGTGTTCGCCACCGGCATGATCGCCGGCATCTTCCTGGTGGCGACGGCCGGAACCGGCATCTGGTTCGGCAGCCTGGTCGACCACCACCGCAAGCACGCCGTGATGCAGGGCTCGGCGGTCGCCTCGATCGCGTTCTACTCCGCGGCGTTCGCGGTGTACCTGCTCACCCCGGCAGAGGCGTTCCGGACGGCGGCCAGCGTGCCACTGTGGGTGTTCGTCGTCCTGCTCATGGCCGGTGTGATCGCCGGCAACCCGCGCATGATCGCGCTGCCGACCCTGGTCACGCTGCTCGTCCCCGAGGACCGGCGGGACCGGGCCAACGGGCTCGTCGGGTCCGCGACCGGGCTGTCCATGCTGGTCACGTCGGTGATCAGCGGCCTGCTCGTCGCCTTCGGCGGCATGCCCTCCGTCCTCGCGCTCACCCTGGCCGTCCTGGTGCTGTCGGTCGTCCACCTGGCCGGGGTGCGGGTTCCGGGGGACGTCGGGGCGTCGACCGCGGACGGCACGGACGAGGCGGTGGCGAGATCGGGCGTGGACCTGCGCGGCACGATCCTGCTGGTCCGCGGGGTGCCCGGCCTGCTGCCGCTGATCCTCTTCAGCTGCTTCAACAACTTCCTCGGCGGCGCCTTCATGGCGCTGATGGACCCCTACGGCCTGTCGCTGATGTCCGTGCAGGCCTGGGGTCTGCTGTGGGGCGCGCTCTCCGCGCTGCTGATCGTCGGCGGTCTGCTGGTGGCCCGCGTCGGCCTGGGATCCCGGCCGATCCGGGTGCTGCTGCTGGTCAACCTGGTCATGTGGACCGGCACGATGCTGTTCCCGCTGGCGTCCTCGATCCTCACGCTCACCGTGGCGATGGCGCTGTTCATGACCGTGATGCCCTTCGCCGAGGCGGCCGAGCAGACCGTGCTGCAGCGGGTGGTGCCCTACGAGCGGCAGGGCCGGGTGTTCGGCTTCGCCCAGAGCGTGGAGCAGGCGGCCTCACCGCTGACCGCATTCCTCATGGCTCCGCTCACGCAGTTCGTCGTCATCCCGTTCATGACCGACGGCGCCGGGGCGGGGGGGATCGGCGGGTGGTTCGGCACCGGCCCGGTCCGCGGCATCGCCCTGGTCTTCGTCATCACCGGGTTGATCGGGGTCCTCGCCGTCCTGGGGGCGCTGGCCAGCCCCGCCTACCGGCGGCTGAGCGCGGCCTACGCCGCAGCCCGGGACGACGCCCCCGCGGAGCCGGTCGACGAGATCGTCCCGGGCGCGCCCGCGGTCCACGCCCCCCTCGCGGCGGTGTCGTCCTTACCCGCCGCGGGAGAGCCGTCGGCGTGAGGACGGGTCAGCGGCCGGCGCGCTCGCGGTAGCGGGCGGCGCGCTTGGCCGCGGCGGCCCGGCGGCGCTCGCTGTCCTTGAGGTCGCGCTGCTGGCCGGCCCGATCGCGCACGGCGGTGGCGGTGCCCGGCGGGTAGCCGGCCTTCATCACCCGGGTCTCGGTGGTCTCGGGCATGTAGGCCAGGGAGTAGATGAGCCCGAGGAAGATCCCGCCGCCGACGACGGCCGCGCGCAGTCCGAGCGGGGCCGGCAGGAAGACCATGACCAGCGCGATCGGGACCGCCATCTGCACGAGCATCCGCACCACGTGCCGCAGCCCCCAGGTGCGGGTGGTCGTGTCGAACAGCACCCAGCCGCGGTGCCGCTCGGGCAGCCCGCCGCCCAGGGCGTACCAGAGCCAGCGGTGCGGAGCCGGCCGCACGACCGGGTCCGCGGGCTGCTCGGTTCCGTTCGACATGGGGCTGTGATCTCCTCGTGGACGACCGGGTCGTCTCCCGGCCCAGCGTAGATGCGTCGTCCCGGGTGGTCGCCCGTCCGGGTGGGGCGGAACGCCGGGCGGTGCCGCGTCGTTGAGCCCCGGGGAGCGACCTGCCCCGAACCGCCGCACCGAAGAGAGCCATGAGTCCCTATCACAGTCCCCAGGCCACGCACGTCCCGTTCGTCGAGGCGGTGCGTGGCCGGTGACCGAAGTTCTCTCCCTGCTGCTCGGGGTGCTGGTGGTCCTCGGGATCACCGCGCTGACCGGGTACTTCGTGGCCCAGGAGTTCGCCTACATGGCGGTCGACCGGGCCAGCCTCGGGGCCCGCGCCGAAGCGGGTGACGCAGCGGCCAAGCGCGCGCTGGGCGTCACCCGGCGCACGTCCTTCATGCTGTCCGGCGCCCAGCTGGGCATCACCGTCACCGGGCTGCTGGTCGGCTACGTCGCCGAACCGCTGATCGGGCAGTCGCTGGGTTCCCTGCTGGGCGGGGTCGGCATCCCCACGGCGGTCGGGATCGGCATCGGTGCGGTGCTCGCGCTGCTGTTCTCCACGGTCGTCCAGATGCTGTTCGGCGAGCTCTTCCCGAAGAACCTGGCGATCTCCCGCCCGGAGCCGGTCGCCCGGTGGCTGGCCGTCTCCACCGTGGCCTACCTGAAGGTGTTCGGCTGGCTGGTCTGGGTGTTCGACCAGTCGTCCAACCTGCTGCTCAAGGCGCTGCGGATCGAACCCGTGCACGACGTGGAGCACGCCGCCACCGCCCGCGACCTCGAGCACATCGTCGAGGAGTCCCGGGAGAGCGGTGATTTGCCCGCCGAGCTGTCGATCATGGTCGACCGCATCCTGGACTTCCCGCAGCGCGACGTCGAGCACGCGATGATCCCGCGCCCGCGGGTCGGCACCGTCACCGAGACCGACACCGTCGGGCACCTCCGCGAGCTGATGGCCAGCGGGCACTCCCGCTACCCGGTGATGGAGGCGGGTACCGGCGACGTCGTCGGCGTCGTCCACCTCGCCGACGTGCTGACGACGACGCAGCCCGACAGCGCGAGGGTGACCGCGATCGCCCGCGAACCCCTCGTCGTCTCCACCTTCACCTCGCTGCCCGACGCCCTGTCGCAGCTGACCGAGACCGAGAACCAGTTCGCCTGCGTCCTGGACGAGTACGGCGGCTTCGCCGGGGTGATCACGCTCGAGGACCTCGCCGAGGAGCTGGTCGGCGAGATCACCGACGAGCACGACGCCGACAACCCGGAGTACGAGCCGGTCGAGAACGACGGCGTGTGGGAGATGCCCGGGGACGTGCACGTCGACGAGGTCGAGCGCTCGCTGGGCGTGGACCTGCCGCGCGGGCACTACGAGACGATCGCCGGCCTGGTCATCGCCGCTGCGGGCAGCCTGCCCCCGCCGGGCACCTCGCTGGCCATCGAGCTGCCACCGGACCCGGGCGACCTGGTCCTCGCCGACGAACCCGCCCCGCGCCAGCTGCACGTGCACGTGCTCGCCGTCGAGCGGCACGTGCCCTCCCGGGTGCGCCTCGAGCTGCCCGACCGCATGCCCGCCGACACCGGCGAGGAGGAGGCTCGATGAGCGACAACCCGTGGGTGGTCGTCGCCGCCACCGTCGTGATCGTCGCGCTGTCGGCGTTCTTCGTGGCCGTGGAGTTCGCCGCGCTCGCCGCGAAGCGGCACCGGCTGGAGGAGGCCGCGCCCGATAGCCGCGCCGCCCGGGCCGCGCTGCGCAACTCCGCCGAGCTGACGCTGCTCCTGGCCGGGTCCCAGCTGGGCATCACCGCGGCCACGCTGGCGCTCGGTGCGATCAGCAAGCCGGCGGTGCACCACTGGCTCACCCCGCTGTTCGAGTCGTGGGGTCTGCCGCTGGTCGCCGCCGACGTCGTCGGGTTCGTCCTGGCCCTGCTGGTCGTCACGTTCATCCACCTGGTGGTGGGGGAGATGGCGCCCAAGTCGTGGGCCATCGCCCACCCCGAGCGCTCGGCCACCCTGCTCGCCGTGCCGATGCGCGGCTTCATGCTGCTCTTCCGGCCGCTGCTGCGGATGCTGAACGCCGCGGCCAACCGGCTGGTCCGCGCCGTCGGCGTCGAGCCGGTCGACGAGCTCGCCGTCGGTCACACCCCTCAGGCGCTGCGCCACCTGGTGGAGCACTCGGCCAACGTCGGCGCGCTGGACGCCAGCTTCTCCACGCAGATCGCCGGCGTGCTGGAGCTGGAGCGGCTCACCGTGCGGGACATGGTCGGACCGGCCTCGCGGCCGACGGGCGTGCCCGCGGCGGCGACCGTCGGCGAGGTGCGGGCGCTGACCCAGTCGTCGGGGCACCTGCGCATCCTGCTGGGCGCCGTCGAGGGCGAGGAGATCACCGGCGTCGTGCACGTCCGGGACACCCTCACCGCGGCGGAGTCGGCGCCGGCGGCGCCGTTCGCACGGCCGGTGTTCGCCCTCGAGGCCGGCACCACCGTGCACGCGGCGCTCAAGGCGATGCGGGAGACCCGCAACCATCTCGCCGTGGTCACCGACGCCGGTGCGGTCACGGGCGTCGTCACGCTGTCCGACGTGCTGCGCCGGCTGTTCCCCCAGCCGGCCGATCCGGCCGTTCCGGCGGGCTGACCAGCGGCGATGCATCGGGATCGGGCCTTCGGGGTAGTGCTGCCGCCATGAGCGCCGAGGACAAGATCAGCCACCGGATCGACCAGCTCGCAGGCAAGGGCAAGGAGCTCGCCGGCCGGGCCACCGACAACCCGGACCTCGAGGCCGAGGGCAGGGGCGAGCAGGCGACGAGCAAGCTCAAGCAGGCCGGCGAGAAGGTCAAGGACGCCTTCAAGTAGGAGGGCCGGGACCGCCGCAGGTGGTGACCTCCGAGCAGGGTTACGGGCCCGATCACACGTCGCCGTACGGCTACGGGCTGCACCACGTCATGGTCGCCATCCCGCCGGGCGCCGAGGACCGCTGCCGCGAGTTCTACGTCGGGCTGCTCGGCATGCTCGAGCTGACCAAGCCGCCGGCGCTGGCCGCGCGTGGCGGGCTCTGGGTCCGAGCCGACACCCTCGAGTTGCACCTCGGCGTGGAGCAGGACTTCCGCCCCGCCCGCAAGGCGCACCCGGGCATCCGGGTGCAGGACCTCGACGGGCTGGCCGCGGCGCTGACCGGCGCCGGGGTCGAGGTGAGCTGGGACGAGGACGGCTTCCCCGGTCACCGCCGGTTCTACGCCGCCGACCCGGTGGGCAACCGGCTCGAGTTCATCCAGCGGGACGGCGCCGTCCCGACCTGGTGACGTCAGTCGTCGACCAGCTGCAGGCCGGCGGCTGCCGCGTCGGCCAGGGCGACGAGCTCCTCGCCGTGCTCGACGGCCCCCCACGAGAGGTCGATCCGCAGTCCCGTGCCGCTCCCCAGCGGGACGACGTGCTCCACGGTCTCCGCGATGGTGCCGTCGGCGGCCGCGGTGACCCCGTGCCGCCGGGCGGCGGGGCCGAGCGGCAGGTCCACGCGACCGAGCTCGGGCGGCACGATGTCGGTCGCCGACTCGGCGGCGAGGTCGGCCAGCACCGCTCCGGGGTCCTCGCCGCAGGCGACCTGGTGGACGACGAGCACGCCGGCGATCGCCTGCGGCCGGGTCTCCGGCACCAGCACGGCGAAGGCGAGCGGCTCCAGGGGCTGCAGGTGCTGGGCGATCGTGGCCAGCTGCTCGGCCAGGTCCTCCGGCCGCTCCTTCCCGGCGCAGAGCTCCTCGGCCGTCCGCACCGCCCACTCCCTGAGGTCGCCCTCCAGCGGCACCGGCACCCAGGGGGCGGCGGGGAGCGAGACCTGGACGCGGGTCATGCCGACCACCGGACCGTGTCGGCGACCGCCTCGAACAGCACCGCCAGTGCGTCGGCCACCGCCACCAGCGGGCTGGAGAAGCTGAGCAGCAGCAGGGTTCCCGCCGGGCCCATGAACGTGTAGTCGACGAGCAGCACCTCACGGGTGGGGTCCACGCCCAGCTCGGAGGTGCCCAGGCTGTCCACGCGCTGGCGCCGCACGCAGCGGCCGGAGCCGAGCTCGACCAGTGCGGGGCGGGCCTTCTCGTCGTCCATGTCCCGGGCCACCGCCTCCAGGGACGGGAGGTCGGGCGGCAGGGGGAGGAGGCTGACGACGAGGCTCATCCCGATCGGGACACCGGCCACCGGCTCGAGGCTCACGTACATGTCCACGCCACCGCCCGCCCGTGCGTGCCGCGCCTGGTCGAGCAGGGCCTGGGCGGTCTCCCGGCGGAGCACGGGCTGGTTGTCGATGCCGCGGAACTGGCGCTCCACGGCGCCGTCCACGGCCCGGCGCAGGACGGCGTCGTCGGTCAGCGGCAACCGCCACCAGTCGTCGGGGACGACGAGGCCGAGCTGGGTGGGAACGGTGGTCACCACACCTCCACGAGTGCGTCCCGGGCGATGGCGTCGGCCGTGGCGGCCAGCTCGGCGGCGTCGGGCCGTCCCGCGGGCCACTGCACGCGCAGCACGACCGCCCCGGGGGCGCCGGGCGGCACCACGACGTGCAGCACCTGCTCGGTGAGCCGGTCGAGCTCGTCGCGCGCGGTTCCGCGCAGCCGCACCGCCGGCGCGCCGGTCAGCCGGGTCCGGGTCTCCTCCACGGGCGCGCCGGTGCGTGCCATCGCCCGGCGGGAGGAGGAGGCGAACGCGGCCGGCCCCCGTCGCAGCCAGGAGCGCCGCCGGGTCGGGTAGGTCAGCAGCAAGGCGCGTACCCGCGGCGCCTCGGGGTCCAGGTGGACCAGCGTCTCGACCGAACCGGTGACGTCGTCGAGGTAGGTCAGGTCGACCAGCTCGTCGGCGACGGCCTGGCGCTCGGCCTCGTCGGCGTCGCGGAGCTCGTGGTCGAGGAGCCGGGCGATCCAGGCATCGGGGTCGTCGCGCTCCAGCTCGTACCAGCCGCGAGGCAGCGCCAGCCGGGTGGTGAACGACGTCACCGGGGGGCGTCCAGCACGCGGGCCAGCCCGCGCAGGAGGACCGGTCCCCAGAGGAAGGTGGCGTTGAGCAGCCCCAGCACGAGGGTCGCCCGGGACTCGTAGCCCCAGGCGACGCCGGCGAGCGGGGCGATCGTGACGCCCACGTTCAGCTGGCCGTCGCGGATGACGCCGAGGCCGCCCGGCGGCTCGAAGTTCTGCAGGTACACGCGCTCCGAGCGAGGGCGCAGGAGGATCTCGCCCGCCACCGGGCCCAGGCCCTCGCCGGAGGTCCGTTCCACGGGGATGCCGCGCTGCCGGAAGGCCTCGAGCCGGCCGGCGTCCTCGCCGAACCACTGGTCCCACGGCAGCCGGACCACCTGGCGGCCGAGACCGTCGACGAGGTCGAGCCGCTCGGGCCGGTCCGCGCCGGGTGGGGTGACGACCAGTGCCTTCTGCACCCCGAGCGGGGAGGACGGGCCGTCGACCCGGAACTGGAGGCGGGTGGCGTCGCGGACGACCAGCGTCTCCGCCGGTCCCGCGGGCCCGGTCAGGACGAGGCGGGCGGTCCGGCGGAACAGGCGGGTGGTCGGCACGGAGGGGCGGGGCGTGATCTCGTCCCCCGCCGGCAGGTGGCGTCCGCGCCGACGCCGCAGGAGCTGCTCGACGGCGAGCACGAGGGCGCAGGCGGTCGTCAGGGCGAGGGTGGCGGGGGCCAGGTCCGGCAGCCCCACCAGGGGGGCCAGGACGTAGGAGGTCAGCAGCCACAGCACCGCCGAGACGTACATCGCGATGCTCACCCACCAGGCGGACGACCTGCGGGTGCTCCCGGGCCGCACGTCCACCGGTGCGGTGACCTTCCTGCGCACCACGGGCAGGCCGGCGGCGGCGGCCAGCTCCTGGAGCCCGGTCCACTCGACCGGGTCCTCCAGCCCGCCGCGGCTGCGGTCGGACAGGTCGACCTCGGGGGGTGTCCAGTCGGCGAGGTCGAGCACGGCGACCGGCTGCTGGTCCCGGCCGAGGAACGCGGCGACGCCTGCTCCGCCCTCGGTCGCGGACCAGACCACCGTCTCCACGTCCTCACCGACGCGCAGGACGCGCTGCCCGGCACTGGTGTCGAGCACGACCTCCCCCGCCCGGGCGGTCACGGTCGCGGCGACCGCCCTCGGCTCGCGCCCGCCGCCGCTGCGCAGCCGCACCTCGGTGCCCGCTCGCGTCATGGGGCGGCCGGGGTGCTCGGGATGCTCGACGACGGCACCTCGAAGCCCTCGGGGAGCTGGGACGCCGGCGCGTCGACGTGCGCCGGCGGGGGGTTGTCGCCGGCCACGAGTCCCCACACCTCCCCGCCGTCGCGACGAGCAGCCCACAGGTTCGCACCGACCGCGCCGGCGCTCTGGCCTCCGGTCAGCACCGCCCCCGCAGCCAGCTCGCCGTTCCAGACCTGCTGCCTGATCCCGGTCAGCGCGCGGATCTCGGGCCCGACGTCGACGTAGTTCCCGACCGCCTGCCAGTTCCCGCCCGCGAAGGCGGCGCGCGTCTCGGTCCACCCGGCGGTCCACGTCGTCCGCGGGTGACGCAGCGCGGAGAGCGCGTCGGCCACCACCGCCCGCGGAGCCCTCACGCCCTCCGCCAGGCCGTCGGTGAGGTTGCCGAGGTAGCCCCGGTCCCCGTGCGCCCGCTGGGGCGCGCGCATCCGGCCACCGATGAGCTGGAAGGCGCCGTCCCGGCGCGCCCGGGAGTTGCCGCTCACGAGCGCCCGGGCGCGGGTGAACGCACGGCCACGGGTGGCCATCGCGGTCAGCTTGGCGCCGCTGGCGAGCACCCGGCCGAACCCGAACAGCGCGAGCCCCAGCAGGTCGGACTTGATCTGGTCCAGGCGGTCCTTCCCGCTGAGCTGCAGCCCCACGTTGAGGAGCAGCGAGGCCGCCGTCAGGAGCAGGGTGGCCGCGGCCAGGACTTGACCCACCACGGGCACCCAGCACAGCACGAGCGCCAGGATCCCGGTGATCGCGGCGAGCGCACTGGCGATGTTGGCGAGGCTCTTGACGACGCCGAGGGCGTTGTCCTTCCAGCTGTCGTTCAGCCCGTCGCCGTCGATCGCCTCCTGCAGCAGGCCCGCGGCGCGGTTCGCGGCCGCGTGCTGGTCGTCGTGCGCTCGCTGGACGTCGTTCTTCGCCCGCTGCAGCTCCGAGGAGGCGTGCTCGAGGTCGCGCTGTGCCGCGTTGCGGGCAGCGGTGACGGTCGGGTCCTCGGGCTCCCCGGCGACCGTGGGGGTGTTCCCCAGCCGGTCCAGGCTGCGCTGGGCGGACTCCTCCAGGTCGCGTGCCTGGCGGGCGCGGGACAGGGCGGCGTCGGCGGTGACCTGGGCGGCGTGCTGCTCCGGGTGGTAGCCCTCCAGGGCCTCCGCGGCGGCGGCGTACCGGGTCTGCAGCCGGCCGACCTGCTCCGACAGGTCACGGGTGCGCTCGCGCAGGGCCTCGCCACCCTTGCCCTGGTAGGCGGTGCCGTCGGCGATGCGCCCGAGGTTCGCCGACGCCGTCGCCACCGCCTCGGCGGTGCGGCGGTAGCGCAGGGCCAGGTCGGCGACCCGGTCGGGATCCCCCGGGGTCGGATCGCTGCTCCAATCCACGGGTGACCAGTCGCGAGGCCGGCCCATCACTCGCCCCTCAGGGCAGCGACCAGGTGCTGCTCGATGTCCTCGAAGGCCTTGCCGGCCTCCTCGACGACCTCACCGAGGCCGTCGATGCCGTCGCGGAGGTCGTTGCGGCGGTCGTCCCAGGAGCCCTGCATCTCGTCCAGCGTGTCGGCGAGGCGCCGGTGCCCGACCGCGTCGGAGTAGTCCTCGACGATGTTCTCCGCGTCGCGCAGCTCTCCCGCGAGCAGGCGCAGCGCGGCGCCGGTCTCCCGGAGCTCCTGCGTGTCCAACTTCAGATCGGGCACGACCCCCGCCTCCCCTCACGTCCCGGCAGAGGATATGGGTTCTGGTCGTCTCCTGAACTGCCGGAGGGTCACCTGTGGATCGCCGCCCCCGATCCAGCGGCGGCAGGAGTGGCGCCCGGCAGGGACCATGGACGCGTGACCGTCGCTCCTCCCGCCGTCCCGGGGACCGGTGCCGCGCTCGACGCGCTGGCCGACCTCGTCTCCGACGGCGACGCGCTGGTGCTCTCCGGTGCCGGCCTGTCCACCGACTCGGGCATCCCGGACTACCGCGGGGCCACCGGCAGCCTGCGCCGGCACACCCCGATGACCTACCAGACCTTCACCCGCGACCCGCGCGGCCGGCACCGGTACTGGGCGCGCAGCTTCGTGGGCTGGCGGCAGATGCGCGACGCCCGCCCGAACGCCGGGCACCGCGCCATCGCCTCGCTGCAGGCCGCGGGGCTGCTCGGCGGCGTCATCACCCAGAACGTCGACGGGCTGCACCAGGCCGGCGGCGCCCGCGACGTCCTGGAGCTGCACGGCGGCCTGGACCGCACCGTGTGCCTCGGGTGCGGGGACGTCGCCGGGCGCGCCGAGCTCGACGCGCGGCTGCAGGCGGTCAACCCCGACTTCGGCCCGCGGGTCGAGGAGATCAACCCCGACGGCGACGCGGAGCTCCCCGACGAGGTGCTCGACGGCTTCGTGATGGTCGACTGCCTGGCCTGCGGCGCCGGCCCGCTCAAGCCCGACGTCGTCTTCTTCGGCGAGACGGTGCCCCGCGACCGGGTCGACCTCTGCTTCTCGCTGGTCGAGGGGGCAGGCAGCCTCGTCGTGCTCGGCTCCTCCCTGACCGTCATGAGCGGCTACCGGTTCGTGCTGCGCGCGGCGAAGCTCGGCATCCCGGTCGCGATCGTGAACGTCGGCCCCACGCGCGGCGACGCCAAGGCCGACGTCCGGGTCGACGCCCCGCTGGGCGTCGTCCTGCCTGAGCTGGCCGCGCGCCTGGCGGCATGACCCGCGAGGTCGAGCACACCGAGGACGGCCGCTGGATCGTCGTCGACGGGCGCCGCTGGCGCACCGCCGACCCGGCCCTGCCCGACGACGTCCGGGCCCGGCTGCTGCACCACCTGGGCGTGGCCCGGTCCGGCGTGCGCACCGCCAAGGGGGACGACGACGCCGTGGCCGCCGCCCGCGCCCGGGTGCAGCTGGCCAAGACCGGGCTGGGGGAGCGGGGCCCCGCCTGGTGGGACCAGGACGACGACGAACGGCGGGAGCGCTGGGAGCAGGCGCTGCGGCAGCTCGAAGGTTGACCTCCCGCGGGACAGGGCAGGAACCGCCGCGATGCAGACCTTCGTGCCGGTTCCCGACTTCGTGGAGAGCGCCCGGCTCCTGGACTCCCCGCGACTGGGCAAGCAGCGGGTGGAGACCCTGCAGATCCTGCGGGCGATCGAGCTGCCCGACTACGGCTGGGCCAGCCACCCTGCGGTGCTCATGTGGAAGGGACGCACCCCGGCGCTCGTGGCCTACGGGCTGGCGATGGCCCGGGTGTGGCGCGAGCGCGGGTTCGCCGACAGCACCGAGACGCAGATCGGCGAGTTCGCGCCCGACGTCGTCGACCGGCCGCAGTCGGAGCTGGCCGAGGCGGGGCTGCTGCCCTCCTGGATCGGGAACGAGGAGCTGCACCTCTCGCACCGGTCGAACCTGCTGGCGAAGGACCCGGAGTTCTACCGCGCCCGGTTCACCGAGCTCTTCGGACCGGAGCCCGACGACCTGCCCTACCTCTGGCCCGGCCCGGACGACCTGCCGCCGGCACCCGCGCCCGAGGGCGTGCGGGTGTGGGTGGCCCGGCCGCGCAACCACAACGAGCTGGGCGCCTGCCTCGCGGCCGGCGTGGTGGGGCTCGGCACGCAGTCGGGGATCGACGTCGACGCGCAGGGCATGAACCCGGCGGAGCTGCGGGCCCTGGCCAAGGAGATCTCCGGCCGCCGACCGGCGAAGGACCTGCGCCAGCTCTCCGCGTTCCTCGACGAGGTGCGGCCCGGTGACCCGGTGGCGCTCCCGATCGAGCACGGGGCCGGGCTGCTCCTGGGCGAGGTCGTGGGGGACTACCTGTTCCAGGGGCGGGAGCTGCTGCCGCACCGGCGCTTCGCGCGCTGGGACCGGGTGGTGCCGCGGGCGGCCGCCCGGCCGCCCGCGACGCTCCAGGACCCGCGCGCCCTGTTCCAGGTGGTCCTCGACCCCGCCGTCCTGCGCTAGCCGGGCAGCGGCACGTTCTGCAGCCGCACCTGCCCGCGCGCGACCAGCTTGCCGTCACCCCGGGTGAGCTGGACCTGCCAGAGCTGCTGGGTGCGGCCCTGCTGGACCGGCTCGGCGACGACGTCGACCCGGCCGCTGGTCATGCTGCGGAGGAAGTCGGTGTTGTTGTTGACGCCGACGGCGAACTGGCCGTGGTCCTGCACCGCGAGGCTGGCGCCGATGCTGGCGGCGGACTCGACGACGGAGCAGTAGAGCCCGCCGTGGACCACGCCCCACGGCGTGTGCTGGTCGGGTCCCAGGTCGACGTGCCCGGTGACCCGGGTGCCGGTGGCCTCGCCGACCTGGAACTGCATCGCGGCGACGAACGCGCCGGCGGCCGTGAGGTCGACCGGCGGACGGTCGGCGGTCACGCGTCCCAGACCAGGCAGAACGGGTGGCCCACCGGGTCGGCGTAGACGCGGAAGTCGCCGCCACCACCGGGCAGCGAGCGGGCGCCGAGCGCCAGCACCTTCGGCTCGGCCTCCTCGATGTCGGGGACGCGGATGTCGAGGTGGAACTGCTGCGGCCGGGAGGGGTCCGGCCAGTCCGGAGGCTGCAGGTCCGGCGCCTGCTGGAACGCGAGCCGGTAGCCGGCCCCGGAGACGACGACCCAGTCGTCGCCGGGGCCGCCCTTGCTGATCTCCATGCCGAGCAGCTCGGCGTAGAAGCCGGCCAGGGCGTGCGCGTCGGGCGCGTCGATCACGACGGAGTGGAGTTGACCGATCATGCGCCTCATCCTGACGGGAGGTCCTGCCCGCCGACAGCCGGATACCGGACGGCCTTCGTCGCGATCCGGCCACGGGCCGGGCTGCGGCCGTCCGACGGCGTGCCGCAGGATCGGGGCATGCCCGACCCCGCCGCACCCGCTCTCGGTTCGCTGACCTGGCTGCCGGCCACCGACCGCCCGGACCTGCTCGCGGCCCCGGTGGCCGAGGCGCTGCAGGCCCTGCCCGGCCCGGCGTGGGTGGCCGAGATCGACGACGACCTGGCCGACACCGCCGCCTTCACCGAGGCCTACGGGGTGCCGCTCGCGGCGTCGGCCAACTGCGTGGTGATCGCGGCCCGGCGGGCGGGGGAGACCACCATGGCCGCGTGCCTGGTGCCCGCCACCACCCGCGCCGACGTGAACGGGCTCGTGCGTCGGCACCTCGGCGCGCGCAAGGCGTCGTTCGCCCCGCAGGACGTCGCGGTCGCCGAGTCCGGGATGGCCTACGGCGGCATCACGCCGGTGGGCCTGCCCGCCGGCTGGCCGGTGCTCGTCGACGCCGTCGTGGCGGCCGCCGACCTGGTGGTGATCGGGTCGGGCACGCGCGGCAGCAAGCTCGCGGTGCCCGGCTCGCTGCTCGCGTCGCTCCCGGCCGGCGAGGTGCTCGAGGGGCTCGGTCAGCCGCTGCCCGCCGAGGCGCCCGCGCCGCCGCCGGCGCAGCCGCTGCGGCTGGACCGGGCGGCCGACGACAGCGACGTCGGCTGGGGGGAGCGGCCGGTCGAGGGGTCCGAGACCGACCGGCGCTACCTCGAGGACCGGCCGCCGCACTGGGGCAGCGACTGAAAGGACCCTCCTGCTCCCCACCGCTCGCGGGCTCGCGGCGGGGCCCTGCAGGAGGGCCGTTCCAGCTCGTCAGGGGCCCTGGACGGGGCCGTTCCCGCTCGTTCCGGATTGGGCGCGGAGCAGGTCGCGGATCTCGATCAGGAGCTCGACCTCCGTGGGCGCGACCGGGCCGGGCTCCTCGCCCTGCACCCGCCGCGCGAGCAGGCGGTGCAGGGGCATGACGACGACGAAGTAGAGCACCGCGGCGGTCAGCACGAAGGTGATCAGCTGGCTGAGGAAGGCGCCCCAGGTGAACTCCTGCCCGTTCACCTCGACGACCCCGCCCAGCTCGCCGCCGCCCCCGAGCACCCCGATCAGCGGCGTCAGGAACGAGCTGGCGAACGTGTTCACCAGCGCGGTGAACGCCGAGCCGATGACGACCGCGACGGCGAGGTCGACCACGTTGCCGCGGAAGAGGAAGTCCTTGAATCCCTTGAGCACCCGACCATCCAGCCACATCGGCCGCCGGACCGCGCGACCGGTCAGGGTGGCGGCAGGCTGATGGTGAGGGTGGCTCCCGCCGAGGCGGTCGCCAGCCGGGTGGCGGTGCCCTCGTCGACGGCGAGCAGCAGCAGGCCGGCGCCGGCCTCGTCGTCCCCGGCGTGACCCGGCGCCGCCAGGACCAGGGCGCCGGACGCCACCCGTTCCGTCGCGCCGGTGCCGGTCCCCGTGGCCAGGACGTCGACCCGGTCGCCGGGGCGGACCAGCGCGGTGACGGCGAGGTCGGCGAGCCTGACCGGTGCGGCGACCTGGCCGGTGGGGAGCAGCGTGGTGAGGCCGGCGCCGACCAGTCGCGCGTCGGTCAGCGGCTCGCCTCGGCGGACGGCGGCGGCGAGGACCTGGTGGTGCAGCAGCTCGGTGCGGTCGACGACCCCGGCCGGGACGGCGCCCTCCGGCAGGGGGACGACGGCCAGGTGCTCGGCCGACAGGCGGGTCCCGGCGGGCAGGTCCGACGTGGCCACGACGACCGGGCGGTCGGTGGACGCGGGGTCGGCCGGCGCGGGATCCGGGCGCAGCGCGAGAGCGAGCGCCAGTGCCGCCAGCAGGCCCGCGGCGAGCCGGCGGGCGAGCAGCGCGGGGAACCGGGGTCGGCGCAGGCGGAGCATGCGCCGACCCTCCCCGTCGCGGGGGCTACCCGAGCGGGCGCGGCCGGATCTGTGGAGAGGGCCGGTGGCTGTGGAACGAGGTCAGCCGGCGGCCTTGGCCGCGCTGCCGGTGGACGAGCCCGACGACGAGGACGTCGAGCTGCTGGCCGACGAGCTGTCCTTCGCGGCCGGGGCGGAGGAGCTCTCCTTCGTCGTGGACGAGGAGCTCGGGGTGTCCGAGGAGCTGCTGCTCTTGCGGCTGTCGGTGCGGTAGAAGCCCGACCCCTTGAAGACCACGCCCACCGAGCCGTAGACCTTGCGGACGGCGGCGCCGCACTCGGGGCACTCGCTCACCGGCTCGTCGGTGAAGGACTGCACGACCTCGAACTGGTGCTTGGTGTCGGGGTTGGTGCAGGCGTACTGGTACGTGGGCACTGCGGTGGCTCCCTGGTCGAGCGGAGGAACGCGGGGCTGGCACTCAGCCCCGTCGACTGCCAATGATGCGTCATGGGCGGGGGGTCCGTCACGCACCGGGTCGGGGGAGCGCCCGCACCGGGTGACGCGCCCGTGCCGGGGCATCAGTCCCGTGCGGGCGGCTCCCCGTCGTAGCGCGTGTAGATCTCGGCCATCGCCCCCGTGGGATCGAGCCGGGCGAGGACGGCGTCGCCGATGGCCGCCAGCTGGTCGACCTGCTCGTCGGTGAGCGCGTCGACGACGTGCTCCCGGACGGTGACCGCATGCCCGGGAGCGGCCTCCTGGACCTTCGACCACCCGGCGTCGGTGAGCCGGGCATTGGTCGCCCGCCGGTCCTCCGGGCAGGGGAAGCGCTCGACCAGGTCCCGGCTCTCCAGCCGGCTGACCACGTGCGAGAGCCGCGGGAGGGTGGCGTTCGTGTGCCGGGCCAGCTCGGTCATCCGCAGGGTGCGGTCGGGGGACTCGGACAGGACCGCCAGGACGTAGTACTCGAAGTGCGTGACGTCGGCGTCGCGGCGCAGCTGCGCGTCGAGCACGCCGGGGAGGAGCTCGAGCACGCCGACCAGCCGGACCCATGCGCGCAGCTGCTTCCGGTCGAGCCAGGGTGCGTCCACGGCCCCATCCTCGTCCACGATGGTTGTCCTTACAACTTTCATGGTGCAGACTGGAAGTTGTACCGACAACCATCTGTCACCCGGAGGAGCAGCGTCATGGCGCACGCAGGGATCCAGCCGACCTCGACCGCGCTCGCCGACGCCCGCATCCCGGCCGACCACCCCTTCGCCGCCCACCTCCGGCGGGTGGCGACCCTCGAGGCCGAGCAGCCTCACCAGGCCTGGTCGCCGGGTGACGGCGCCCTGCCGAGCCTCTACCTCTCGCACGGCGGTGGGCCGATGCCCTTCCAGAGCACCGCGTGGCTCGACCCGCTGCACGCCTGGGCGCGGTCGCTGCCGAAGCCGAAGGCCATCCTGGTCGTGTCGGCGCACTGGGAGTCCGCCCCGCTGTCGGTCAGCGCCGACCGGCCCAGCGAGCTGGTCTACGACTTCGGTGGCTTCGACCCGCTGTACCACTCGTTCCGCTACGACACCCCCGACGCCGGCGAGCTCGCGCGTCAGGTGACCGGGCTCATGCCGGCCACCGAGCAGGTGCACCAGCACACCCGCCGCGGGCTGGACCACGGCGCCTGGGTGCCGCTGAAGATCATGTACCCGGCCGCCGACGTGCCGGTGCTCCAGCTGAGCCTGCCCACCGAGGACACCGACGCGCTCCTGGCGCTCGGTGAGCGGCTGCGTCCGCTGCGCGAGGAGGGCGTGCTGGTCGTGGGTTCCGGGCACATGACCCACGGCCTGCCGTTCCTGACCCGCGAGATGTTCACCCGGAACGTGGTGCCCGGCTGGTCGGCGGACTTCGACGCCTGGGCGGCCGACGCCCTCGCCCGTGGCGACGTCGACGAGCTCGCCCGCTTCCGCACCGCCGCCCCCGGCATGCCCTACGCCCACCCCACCGTGGAGCACTTCACCCCGCTTTTCGTGACGCTCGGCGCGGCGACCGATCCCACCGCGCCGGTCGTCACGACCCTCGACGGCTACGGGGTGGGGCTCTCTCGGCGCTCGTTCCAGGCGGCCTGACCGCTGCGCACACGCCCGGCCGGCTGAGCCGGGTCAGCCGCCGACGTACTCCGCGAGGTGCTCGCCGGTCAGGGTGGAGCGGGCGGCGACCAGCTCGGCCGGAGTGCCCTGGAAGACGATCCGGCCGCCGTCGTGGCCGGCCCCGGGACCCACGTCGATGATGCGGTCGGCGTGCGCCATGACCGCCTGGTGGTGCTCGATGACGATCACGGACTTGCCGGAGTCGACCAGCCGGTCGAGCAGGCCCAGCAGGTTCTCCACGTCGGCCAGGTGCAGGCCGGTGGTGGGCTCGTCGAGGACGTAGACCCCGCCCTTGTCCGCCATCCGGGTGGCCAGCTTGATCCGCTGGCGCTCACCGCCCGACAGCGTGGTCAGCGGCTGGCCCAGGGTGAGGTAGCCGAGCCCGACGTCGGCCAGCCGGTCGAGGATCGCGTGCGCGGCCGGGGTGCGTGCCTCGCCGGCGCCGAAGAAGGCCTCGGCCTCGGTCACCGACATCGCGAGCACCTCGGCGATGTTCTTCCCGCCGAGCGTGTACTCCAGGACCGAGGCCTGGAAGCGCCTGCCCTCGCACTCCTCGCAGGGCGACTCGACCGTGGCCATCACGCCCAGCTCGGTGTAGATGACGCCGGCGCCGTTGCAGCTCGGGCACGCGCCCTCGGAGTTGGCGCTGAACAGGGCGGGCTTCACTCCGTTGGCCTTGGCGAACGCCTTGCGGATGGGCTCGAGCAGGCCGGTGTAGGTGGCCGGGTTCGAGCGCCGGGAGCCCTTGATCGCGCCCTGGTCCACGACCACGACGTCCTCCCGCGCGGCGAGGTTGCCGTGGATCAGCGAGCTCTTCCCGGAGCCGGCGACGCCGGTCACGACGGTGAGCACGCCGGTCGGCACGTCGACGTCGACGTCCCTGAGGTTGTTCTGGTTCGCCCCGCGGATCTCCAGGGCGCCGGTGGGCGTGCGCAGGTCCTGCTTCAGCGCCACCCGGTCGCCGAGGTGCCGGCCGGTGAGCGTGTCGCTGCGCCACAGCTCCTCCACGGTGCCCTCGAACACCACCTGGCCGCCGTCGGTGCCGGCGCGCGGCCCGAGGTCGACGACGTGGTCGGCGATGACGATCGTCTCGGGCTTGTGCTCGACCACCAGCACGGTGTTGCCCTTGTCGCGCAACCGGAGCAGGAGGTCGTTCATCCGCTCGATGTCGTGCGGGTGCAGCCCGATGGTGGGCTCGTCGAACACGTAGGTGACGTCGGTCAGCGACGAGCCCAGGTGGCGGATCATCTTCGTGCGCTGCGCCTCGCCGCCGGACAGGGTGCCGGCCGGGCGGTCGAGGGACAGGTAGCCGAGCCCGATCCCGACGAACGAGTCCAGGGTGTGCTGCAGACCGGCGAGCAGCGGTGCGACCGAGGGCTCGTCGAGGTCGCGGAGCCAGGCGGAGAGGTCGCTGATCTGCATCTGGCACAGCTCGGCGATGTTCTTCCCGCGGATCCGCGAGGACCGCGCCTCGGCGGAGAGCCGGGTGCCCTCGCAGTCGGGGCAGGCGGTGAAGGTGACGGCCCGCTCCACGAAGCGGCGGACGTGCGGCTGCATCGCCTCGACGTCCTTGGAGAGCATCGACTTCTGGATCCTGGGGATCAGCCCCTCGTAGGTGAGGTTGATGCCCTCGACCTTGATCTTGGTGGGCTCGGCGTGCAGCAGCGTGTCCAGCTGCTTCTTCGTGTACTGCCCGATGGGGGTGTCCATGGGCAGGCCCGCGCCGGCGAAGAGCCGGCCGTACCAGCCGTCCATGCTGTAGCCCGGCACGGTCAGGGCGCCGTCGGACAGGGACTTCGTGTCGTCGTACAGGGCGGTCAGGTCGATGTCGGTCACCGAGCCCATGCCCTCGCACCGCGGGCACATGCCGCCCTGGTAGACGGCCTCCTTCACCACGTTCTTCTCGACGCGGCCGCCCTTCTCGGTGCTCATGACCCCGCTGGCCTTGCGGGTCGGCACGTTGAAGGCGAAGGCGGTCGGCGGGCCGATGTGCGGGTCGCCGAGCCGGCTGAACAGGATGCGCAGCATCGCGTTCACGTCGGTGGCGGTGCCGACGGTGGACCGCGGGTTGGCGCCCATCCGCTCCTGGTCGACGATGATCGCCGTCGTCAGGCCCTCGAGGACGTCGACCTCGGGCCGCGCGAGCGAGGGCATGAAGCCCTGCAGGAACGCGCTGTAGGTCTCGTTGATCATCCGCTGGGACTCGGCGGCGATCGTGCCGAAGACCAGCGAGCTCTTGCCCGAGCCGGAGACGCCGGTGAACACGGTGAGCCGGCGCTTCGGGATGTCGACGCTGACGTCCTTGAGGTTGTTCTGGCGCGCGCCGACCACCCGGATCAGGTCGTGGCTGTCGGCGGCGTGCGTCGCGTCCTGCTCGGTCGGGGTGCTCATCGCCGGGGGCCTCCGTCGGTGCGTGCCGGTCGCGTTCGCGACCCGCACGGTGTCTACCGCACGGGGGTGTCAGGAGGGAGTGGCGCGGCGCCGTCGGAGGCGGGACCAGCGGAGCGGCGCGGCCGCCGTCGAGCGGTGCGCGGTTCCGGCGCAGGCGCCGAGCAGGAGCAGCCAGCCCGCCAGCGGCAGGAGGCGCAGGAGCGTGTCGGGCAGTCCGGTGAGGCCGTCCACGTGCCAGGCGTCGGTGGTGGCGAACAGGTAGACCCCCGCCCACGCCGGCCAGCTGCGCACCAGGCTGTCGGCCCGGACCGCGGTCACCAGGAGCGGCAGCAGGTAGATGCCGTAGTTGGCCCACGAGAACGACGACGCCAGCATCGTGCCCAGCATCAGCAGCGGCACGACCTCCAGCGGGGCCTGCGGGCCTGACCGCCGCCGCCACGCCACCCAGCACGCGAGGCCGAACGCCGCGATCCGCAGGACCAGGTCCAGCGCCGGCGGCAGCCCGAGCTGGACGGCGGCGCCGTGGAGGGACCGGTTGAAGGGAGCCAGCTCGGGACGGTTGCCCCCTGCCAGCAGCGGAAGGACGTCGCTGACGAACACCCCGCGGTCCGGCACGGTCAGCAGCCCGACGACGGTCAGCACCACCCCGCTGGTGACGGCGGCGACCAGCGCCCGTCCCCGCCCCAGGACGACGAGCGCGACCAGGGCCGGGGCCAGCGTCGGCTTGACCGCGCAGACGGCGCCGAGCAGGACCCGGGCCGCGATGTCCCGGCGAGCCACGAGCAGCGCGATGACTCCGGCCTCGGCGAGCAGGAGGAAGGTGTCGACGTTGCCCTGGTCCAGCAGGCCGACCAGCGGCCGGCTGTGGGCGAGGACCAGCAGCACGCCGGGCAGGACGGGGGACGTCGGGGGGATGCCGACCAGGCGGAGCACCAGCACCGTCGCGGCGACCACGGCGGCCAGCCCGGCCAGGACGACGACGACCACCGCGCTCCGGAACGGCAGCAGACCCAGCGGCGCGACGAGCCAGCCGGCCAGCGGGGGGTAGATGAACTCCAGCCCGGCGTCGTACAGCGGCCCGCCGTCGACCAGGCTGGCACCGCTGCGCCAGAGGATCGCCAGGTCCGAGGCGCTCCCCGTGGAGGAGCGCACCGCGAGGTGCAGCAGCGACCCCGCCGCCAGCGGCCAGAGCACGGCACGGACGAGCCGCGCCCACGCGAGGCGTGCCGGTCCCGGTGCTCCGTCGAGGGCTCCGCGCGGCGCGCGGTCCCCGGTCCCGGCGTCCGCCGCCGGCGACGTGCCCGCTTCCGCGGTCGATACCGACCCCTGCATCGCCACCTCCTCCGGCCCGACGGGCCTCGTCCGGTGCGACGCCAGGCCCGGGAGTGCCCAGAAGCTCCCGCGTGAACCGCCCGTCGTCAGCGGTGGTCCGGAGCGACGGGGAAGACCCACCGCTGCCCGGGCCACTCGGAGACGCACCAGAGCTCCTCGCCGGGCCGGGACCAGGCCAGGTCCTCCGGCCCCGCCGGCAGCACCCCGCGCCTGCGGTGCCACGCGCCCGGGGCGCCGGCGTAGAGGTCGCCCGCGGCCCCCTCGCCGTTGCTCGCCGTGAGGAACCACGAGGAGCCGTGCACGGCCACCCCCTGCATGCGGCGGGGCTGGTCCTCGTGGACCTCGAGCGGAGCGCACCGGCCGTGCCCGTCGACGGCCGGGAGGCCCGTGCGGGGGTCCAGGGGGTAGCGCGCGAGCCGGGGCGGGCGGTCGTCCTTGCGCCGGTACTCCCCGACGACCAGGGTCGGCCGGCCGTCCACCTCCCCGGTGGACAGGAAGGAGTGGCGCAGCCGACGGCGTCCCGCGCGCAGCGGGACCCGGAATGCCGTGAGCTGGGGGAGCACGAGGTCGTCGGACCCGGCGGAGGAGGTGTCGCGCCGCACCGCCATCACGTCCGCGAGGCGGAACACGCGCACGCCGACGAGGGTGTCGGCGACCAGGAGGAGGTCGCCCTGGACGGCGATGCCCCCTGCGTGCACGCGCACGGCACCGTAGGCGAGGCGCCACGGACGCCGGCGCGGCACGACCAGCCGGACGTGCCGGTAGCGGGGCCCCTCCGGGTGCGTGCGGTCGACGACCGAGATCCGGGTGCCCGGGCTGCGCAGCCGCCGGCCGCGCCGGGCGTACCAGCTCACGAGCAGCACGCGGCCGGACCGGGTGCTCGCCACCCCCTGCGGCCACCACGTGGGGTCGTGCCGGTCCCGCTCGTCCCAGGTGAGGCCTTCCCCGGCGGCCTCGCCCGGGACCGGGCACCGAACCGCTGCGCGGTCGAGGTCGCCGAGGACGCCGTCGAGCCCCACCCTCCGCAGCCGCGCGCCCAACCGGTCGACGAGGTGCGTCCGGGACCGGGCGGCCGTCAGGGCGAACGGCGGTGCTGGGGGCATGCGGTGCATCCTCGACCCCGGCCGGGCGCCGCGGACGTCCCAGGGGGCGATCTCCGGGCGGCTGACCTCGACCGATCTCGGTACCATCGGCCGATGCCCTGGGATCCCGCGCTCACCGCACCGCGGCCCACCAGGACCCGGCAGCCGGTGTGAGCCCGCGGACGGTGGCACTGGGAGACCGCGGGCGGGCCCTGGGCCGGGAGGCGTCGGGGTTCATGGCGGCCGGCACGTTCGGCGTCGCCGTCGACGTCGGTCTGTACAACGCCCTGGTCCACCTGGGCGAGCACGGCCTGCTGGACGACCAGCCGCTGCTCGCCAAGACGATCTCCCTCGTCGCCGGCACCAGCGTCGCCTACGTCGGCAACCGGTTCTGGACCTACCGGGACCGGCCCCGGGGCAGCGTCGCGCGGGAGTACTCGCTGTACATGGCGCTCAGCACCGTCGCGCTCGTGATCTCCCTCGCCTGCCTCGCGTTCTCCCGCTACGTCCTCGACCTGCGGAGCCCGTTCGCCGACAACGTGTCGGCGAACGTCATCGGCCTCGCGCTGGGCAGCCTCTTCCGCTTCCTTACCTACCGGCGGTACGTGTTCCCGGAGCAGCCCGCGACCTGATCGGCGGCGGGCGGGCGGCACGTCAGGACGGGGACGGAGCTGCCTCCGGACGGCGGCCGGAGCGCCGTCGCCGCTCGCGCGCCACGGGCACCGCGCTGCCGTCGGGCACCGGCACGGGTGTCCGACGGCGGCGGAACTGCCCCGTGCCCCAGGCGGCGAGCAGGACCGCGACGACCGCGATCGCCAGCCCGGCGACGTCGTCGAGCAGGTAGTGCCAGCCGAAGTAGATGGTCGCGAGGGCGGTCAACGCGAAGAAGGCCCAGAGCGCCGCGCGGATCGCGACCGAGGCGACCACGAACTGCGCGATGAGCGCGGCGGTGAGGATGATCGACGTGTGCAGCGACGCGAAGGCGGCGATGCTGTTGAGCCGATCGGTGCCGTCCGGGTCGCCGAGCACGATCCAGCGGGACGTGAGCAGGCTGTCCTGCAGCCGGGAGACGCCGGTCTCGGGGAGGTCCCAGAACAGGGCCGGCTGGGCGTAGATCGGGCCCATCGACGGCAGGACGTAGTAGCTGGCGGTCCCGAGGGCCCAGTTCAGGCACAGCGCCGTGACGTACCAGGAGGCGTGCCCGGCCCGGCCCTGCAGGACGAGGGCGAGGCCCAGGGAGGCCGGGACGAAGACCAGGAACGCCAGGTAGACCCAGGACAGGACGTGCGCGGCGGCGCCGGTGCCGAGCAGGGCGTGCAGCACCTCGGCGGGCGCGACACCTCCGGTGATCCACCGGTCCGTCCCCGCGAGCTCCGCGTCGACCAGGTCGGGCCGCAGCTGCGGCAGGTAGTTCTTGAGGTTCCGGTACGCGACGTAGGTGACGTAGAAGGCCGCGAGCCCGATCAGGACGGGACGGAGCCGGCGCCAGGGCCAGCGTTCCCGGGCGACGTCGCGGATCTGCGCCGGGATCCCCCGGGGCGAACCGGCGCGGCGCACGGCGCGCGGCAGGATGTCGGCGGCGAGCAGCATCGCCGCGATCAGGGGCAGCCGCACGTAGGTCGGTCCGAGGAACCCGTCCGGGTCGCGCAGCGGCTGGCCCAGGACCAGGGCGCAGACGACCGCCACGACACCCGACACGACGGCCACGGCGACGGCCATGCCGTAGGCAGGGCGCTCGCGAGGGCCACCGGCGGCGACTTCGTCCATGCGCGGCTATCTTCTCTGAATCGTCGGCCAGTACACGTCGTCGTCCGAATCACCATCGGGGCCGCCCGGGACGGAGCGCTGTGTGGGGACGGTCAGCCTACCGGCCGAGGGGATCTCGCCGTCCCACCCGGCACCCCGCGCGTGGCCCGGTCCGGGGTGGGCCGTCGTGGGGCTCGCCGCGGTCGTCCACCTGGCGCTGTGCTGGATCTTCCGGGGCTTCCTGACCGACGACGCGTGGATCTCGGTCCGCTACGCCGAGAACCTCGCCGCGGGCGAGGGCTTCGTGTGGAACCCGGGCGGTCCGCGCGCCGAGGGGTTCAGCAACCCGTTGCTCGTCGCCGTGGAGGCACTGGCGTCGTGGGCCGGCTGGACGGCCACCGGAGCGGCCCGCGTCCTGGGCGTGGCGGGCGGCCTGGGCTGCGTGGTGCTCGTCTACGTCGCCGGCCGCCCCGTGGTGGGGGAGACCGCTGCCCGGATCGCCTCGGTGGTGACCGCCTGCAGCGCGCCCTTCGCCCTGTGGGCGGTCGGCGGGCTGGAGACGCTGCTGGTGGCGCTCGCCGTCACCGCGGGCACGCTCGAGGTCGCCCGCCGGGACGGCGGCAGGGTCCTCCGCGCCGCCCTGGCCTTCGCCGTGCTGCCGTGGCTGCGCCCGGAGGGCCTCGCCGTCGCGGCCGCCGTGGTGGCCCTGGGGGAGGTCCCCGGTCTCCTCCGGGCCGCCACCCGTCGGCGCGCGTGGCGACGGGCCCTGCTGCTCGGGGGCATCCCGCTCGCCTCGCAGCTCGCGCTCGAGGTCGTCCGGCTCCAGGTGTACGGGCACTGGCTGCCCAACTCGGTGCTCTACAAGTCCGGCGCCGGCGACGGGCTCGTCGTGCTCACCAAGTTCCTCGACCAGGCCCTGGTGCCCACGGTGCTGGCGGCGGTCGGCGCGCTGCTGCTCACCGGCAGGGGCCGGCTCCTGGCGGTCCCGCCCCTCGTGTACGGGCTGGGGTCGATCGGCACCCTCGACAGCGCGAACGCCTACAGCCGGTTCTTCATGCCGGTCTGGCCGCTGATCGCGGTGCTGGCGGCGGTCGTCGTCGGCTACGGCGTCACGGCGCTCCGCCGGCGGGGCGGCACCGTGGCCGCCGCCGTGCCGGTCGTCGTCGCCGCGCTGGTGGTGCTGGCGCTCCCGCCCGGTGACGTCCGGAGCGTGCACGCCATGCAGGAGCGCTACACCGACTGCAAGGGCGGTGCTCGGGAGTCGGCCGTCGACTGGCTGCGGACGACGCCCCCGGGCACGTCGTTCGCCGTCTCCGACGCCGGGCTCGTGCCGGCCCGCGCCGGACGGACCGTCGTCGACAACTTCTTCCTGAACGAGCCGCTCATCCAGGAGACCGGCCGGATCCCGTTCCGCGAGCGGGCGGACCTCGTGCACGAGCGCGACCCGGACGTCCTCGTGCTCGTGAGCCGGGAGGCCGGGCGCTTCGTCGGCCTCTACCCGACCGACCAGGCGATCCACGACCACCCGGACGCGCGGGAGTACCGGCTCGCCCACGTGGCATCCGGCCGGGGCGCCTCCTGCGGCTACCACCTCATGCTGTTCCGGCGCTGACCCCGGCCCGTCAGCAGGACGGCGGCGGCGCCAGCTCGCGGGTCAGGTCCACCCGCAGCCACACCCGGTGGCCGCAGACCTCGGCGACGGCCCGGTAGCGCTCGCGCAGCAGGTCCCGCAGCTGCCCGCCCTCGTCGATGCCCCACGCGTCCAGCCCGTTGACCTGGACGACCCACGACGGCGCCGCGGGCCCGCCGAGGGTGGCCCGCAGCCGGTCCTGGTCGGGGTCGACCGTGCGCATCGCCGCGCTCCACAGGTGGGGGTAGGGCGACGGCATGTCCGCGGTCTCCAGGACCGACGGCAGGCCGTAGACCACGAAGCCCGTGTCGTCCGCCGACTTCGAGGCGGCCAGCCACTCGCCGGTGCGCTGGGCGGCCCAGGCCGACGGGACGGTGGCGTGGACGACGCCGGAGACCAGGGTGCCGACGACGGCGGCCCCCGCGACGAGGCGGCAGCAGCGACGCATCCACGCACCCGCGCGGTCCGGCTGCGGAGCCAGCGCACCGACGGCGAGGACGGCGGCCGGGACGAGCTGCAGCAGGTAGGGGGGCCAGTAGGCGCCCCCCGACGCGATCCCTCCGAGCCCGGCCACGAGGAGGAGGGTGATCAGCACCGCCTCGGCCGATCCCCGCCGCGGACCGCGGCGCCCGGTGAGCAGCCACGTGGCCACGACCGGCAGCAAGCCGGTCACGGAGCCCAGGACCAGCAGCAACCCCACCCTCTCCAGGTTGTCGTCGGGACTGGTCGACCAGAGGACGTCGAACGCGATCCCGCGGGAGCCGACGAGCTCGTACCAGGCATCGGCCGGCCGGATCCGGGCAGCCGCCAGCCACAGCCCGACGAGCGCGGCGGGGAGCAGCGCACCGAGGAGGCCGCCGGCTCCGACCTGGCGGGCGCGGGGACGGTCCGCGGCCCGTCCCCACCACCCGGCCAGCACCAGGCCGGCGAGGAGGAGCAGACCCTCCAGCAGGCTCTGCTTCACCAGGGGGGCGGCCGCGGCGGACGCACCGGCGGCGACGGCCCAGCCGAACCGGGACGTCGCCGAGCGGGCGTGCCACGCGGACAGGGCGAGGGCGAACGACGTCATCACCAGCGCGGCGCCGAACAGCTCGCCGTCCGCCTGCTCCGCCGCCAGCGCCGGGGAGCACGCGAACCCCGCGGCGACCACGGCGGCCCACCGGCCACCGGCCGGGCCGCCCAGCAGGGTGCCCGCACGCCAGCCGGCGAGGACGAACCCGAGGACGAAGGGGATGGCGAGCACGCGGATGGCCTGGTCCCACTCGGTGAGCGCCGCGATCCGGAAGAGGAGCACGAGGAGCGGGGGCCGGTCGACGAAGTAGTCGCCGTAGAGGAACTCCCCGCCGGTGTGCCACTGGCGCGCGGTGAGGAGGTAGCCGCCCTCGTCGTTCCGCAGCGGCCTCAGCGCGTAGGTCGCGCGGGCGAGCACCACGAGCCCGCACAGGAGGACGAGGAACCGCCGGGCCGACCTCACCGGCGGCGCGACGGGCTCGAGGGTCCGGACCGCGGGTGAGGCCACGCCACATCTAACCGCGGACGACGCCCCTCGGCCCTATGCTGCCGACGTGGCGAGCGCGCTGGCGTCGGTGGCCGCGACGGCGGTCGTCGTCGTGCACCTGGCCTTCCTGGCCTACATCGTGCTGGGCGGGTTCCTGGGGCTCCGCCGGCTGGCCTGGCTCTGGCCGAGCATCGCCGCGACCGTCTACTCGGCCTACGTGACGCTGGCGAGCTACACGTGCCCGCTCACCACGCTGGAGAAGTGGCTGATCGAGGCCGCCGGCGGGGTGCCCTACGAGGGCAGCTTCATCTCCCACTACCTGCACGACGTCCTCTACCCGGCGCGCTTCGAGCGGGCGGCCTGGGTGGTCGCGATGGCCATCGCCCTCACCTCCTACGTCGTCGTGCTCACCCGCCGGCGGCGGCCCGCCGTCGTCTGACGACCGCCCTCCGGCCGCGCTCAGCGGCCGAGGTGGCGGTACCGGTGCAGCCGCGTGCGGAAGCGCTCGGTGTCGTCGCGGCCCAGCAGCCCGGCGAGCTCCTCGCCGAGCACCCGGCCCAGCCGCAGGCAGAACTCGGTCGGCTCGTCGGCGGCGTCGGGACGCTCGGGCACCACGCGGTCCACGATGCCGGCGCGCCACAGGTCGGTCGCCCGCACGCCCTGGCCCGCGGCCATCTCGTCGGCCCGGTCGACGGTGCGGTGCACGATCGCCGAGGCGCCCTCCGGCGGCAGCGGGCCCAGCCACCCGTTGGCCGCGGCCAGCACCCGGTCGGCCGGCACGAGGGCCAGGGCGCCACCGCCGGTGCCCTGCCCGAGCAGCACCGCCAGCGTCGGGGCCCGGAGCACCACCAGGTCGTGCAGGCAGCGGGCGATCTCGCCGGCGAGCCCGCCCTCCTCGGCCTCGCGGGAGAGCGCGGCGCCGGGGGTGTCGATCAGCGTGACCAGCGGGAGGCGCAGCTGCTCGGCGAGGTGCATCCCGCGCCGGGCCTCGCGCAGCGCCGCCGGGCCCAGCGGCGCCGACATCGACTGCCCGCGCCGGTCCTGGCCCAGCACCACGCACGGCGCCCCGCCGAAGCGGGCCAGCGCCAGCAGCAGGCCCGGGTCCTTCTCACCGGCGCCGGTGCCCGACAGCCCGACGACGTCGGTCGCCGCGGTGCGCAGCAGCCGCCGCACGCCGGGCCGGTCCTCCCGCCGCGACGCGGTCACCACGTCCCAGGCGCTGCGCCCGTCGTCGGGGTCGGTGCCGTCGGCGCCGTCCTCCGCGGTCGGGCGCTCGGCGCCGGCGACGTCGTGGTGCCAGGTCTGCCGCGCGGCCAGCACCCGCAGCGCCCGGTCGGCGACCTCGGCGATCTCCTCGTGCGGGACGACGGCGTCGATCAGGCCCCGCTCGGCCATGTGCTCGGCGGTCTGCACGCCGGCCGGGAACGGCTCGCCGTACAGCGCCTCGAACACCCGCGGGCCGAGGAAGCCGATCGAGGCACCGGGCTCGGCGATGGTCACGTGGCCGAGGGAGCCCCACGACGCGAGCACGCCGCCGAACGTGGGGTTGCGCAGGTAGACCAGGTAGGGGAGCCCGGCCTCCTTGTGCCGGGCGATCGCCGCGGTGATGCCGATCATCTGCAGGAAGGCGACGGTGCCCTCCTGCATGCGGGTGCCGCCCGACACCGGCGCCGCGAGCAGCGGCAGCCCCTCGTCGGTGGCCCGCTCGACCGCGGAGATCAGCCGCTCGGCGGCGGCCACCCCGATGGAGCCGGCGAGGAAGCCGAACTCGCCGGCGACGACGGCGACGCGACGGCCGCGCAGCAGCCCCTCGCCGGTGATGATCGATTCGTCCTGCCGCGTCTTCTCAGCCGCGGCCGCCAGCTCGCGGGCGTAGCTCTCGCCCACCTCGCGCGGCGGGACGGGGGAGTCCCACGACTGCCAGGAGCCCGCGTCCAGCACCAGGTCGCGCAGCCCGCGGGCGTCGAGCCGGGCCGGCCGGTCGGTCGGTGCGCTCACGGGGCGGTGTCCTCCTCGGTCTGGGCGAGCCAGGCGCGGATCGCGTCGCCGTCGGCGCCCAGCACCGGGGGAGCGGCGTGGTCGCGACGGGTGGTCTCGGTCTCGCCGTCCGGACCGGGTGCGAAGAACCGCAGCGGCGGGCCGGGGAGCTGGAGCCGGCCGAGGGTGGCGTGCTCGACGTCGACCAGCAGGCCCTGCGACAGCGTCTGGTCCCAGCCGTAGACCTCGTCGACGGTGCGCACCTTCCCGGCGGGGATCCCGGCGGCGGCGAGCCGGGCGAGCAGGTCCTCCGGGTCGATGGTGGCGAACGCGCCCTCGAGGAGCTCGATGACCTGCTGCCGGTGGTCCACCCGCTCACCGTTGGTGGCCATGCCGGGTGCCTCGGGATCGAAGCCGAACTCCGCGCAGAGCTTGCGCCACAACCCCTCGGACCCGCAGGACAGCTGCACGCTGCCGCCGGAGCAGCGGAACAGGCCGTACGGCGCGATCGAGGGGTGGTGGTTGCCCTGGGCGTGCCCGACCTTCCCGGCCACCGTCCACGCCGTCCCCTGGAACGCGTGCACGCCGACGATGGCGGCCAGCAGCGAGGTGCGCACCACCTGGCCGCGGCCGGTGCGCTCGCGCTCCATCAGCGCGGCGAGCACGCCGTAGGCGCCGTACATGCCGGCCAGCAGGTCCCCGATCGGGACGCCGACCCGCTGCGGGTCCTCGGGGCCCGAGCCGGTGAGCGACATCAGCCCGCCCTCGCCCTGGGCGATCTGGTCGTAGCCGGCGCGGCCGCCCTCGGGGCCGTCGTGGCCGAAGCCGCTGATCGCCAGCGTCACCAGCCGCGGGTTGAGCTCGGCGAGGACGTCGGTGCCGAACCCGAGCCGGGCCAGCGTGCCCGGCCGGAAGTTCTCCATGAGCACGTCGGTGCGGCGCAGCAGCTCGGTGAGCACGCGCTTGTCGGCCTCGTCCTTGAGGTCGAGGGTGATCGACTCCTTGTTCTTGTTCGTCGACAGGAAGTACGTCGACTCGCGATCCGCCCCCTCGGGTTGGACGAACGGCGGGCCCCAGCCGCGGGTGTCGTCACCGCTGCCGGGGTTCTCCACCTTGATCACCCGCGCGCCGAGGTCGCCGAGCATCATCGCGGCGTGCGGTCCGGCGAGCGCGCGCGTCAGGTCCACGACGAGGACGCCGTCGAGAGGTCCGGTCATGGGGTGATCCTCACCTACAGCCAGCCGGGGACGACGAACACCAGCCACGCGAGCAGCGGTCCGATGGTCACGACGATCCCGGCATAGGCCAGGATCTGCTTGTAGAAGCGGTCGCGGTCCACGTCCTGCGCGTTGGCCAGCACCAGGGCGCCGTTCGTGGAGAACGGGCTCACGTCGACGATCGTCGAGGCCACCGACAGGGCCACGACCACACCCACGGCGCCGATCTCCCCGGCGAGCAGGAACGGCACCGCGAGCGAGATGGCGACGCCGATGATCGCCGTCGACGACGCGAACGCCGACACCACGCCGCCGATGTAGGCCAGCAGCAGGGCGATCAGCAGGGGCGCGCCGAGGGCGATGACGGCGTCGCCGACGTAGTCGATCGTGCCCGCCTCCTGCAGCACGAACACGAACGTGAGCACGCCGGCGATCAGCAGGATCGTGCTCCAGCTGATCTGGGTCACCGCCCCCTTGTGCTGCTGCGCCGAGAACAGCGCCAGCACGACCGCCACGGTGATCGAGACGAAGCCGATGTCCAGGTCGAAGGCCAGGGCGAGGACGGCGACGACCGCCAGCCCCACCAGCGTGAGGATCTGCTCGAAGCGCACCGGCTGCGCGACGTCGGGGTGCACGTGCTCGTCGTCGTCCCCGCCGACCGCCGGGCCGGGGGCCGCGCCGTGGCCGCGGACCAGGGTGCCGTGCGCGTGCTCGGTGTGCGGCACGCCCTCGGCGGCGACCTTCCGGCCCATCAACCGGCGACCGCCCAGGACGAAGAACAGGACCAGGGCGATCGCGATGTTGAACCCGAGGCTGCCGAGGAACACCGTCAGCGGGCTGCCCGGCAGCCCCTCCTCGTCGACGATGTCGTTCACCGTCACGCCGTAGACGCTGAGCGGGGAGAACCCGCCGCCCTGCGCGCCGTGGATGACCATCATGCCCATCAGCAGCGGGCTGATCCCGTGCCGGGCGGCGAACGTCAGCGCGATCGGCGCGATGATCGCGACCGCCGCGGGGGAGAGCGCCCCGATGGCGGTGAGCAGCGCGGTCACGAAGAACATGACCCACGGGATCGCCGCCACGTGGCCGCCGACCAGCCGGACGGCGCCGCGCACCAGCAGGTCGACGGTCCCGTTGTTCTGCGCGATGGCGAACAGGTACGTGACGCCGATCAGCGTGAGCACGAGCCCGGCCGGGAACCCGCCCAGGATGTCGTCGGTGGTCAGCCCGACCGACAGGGTGCCGACCACGAAGGCGGCGACGAACGCCAGGGCCCCCATGTTGATCGGGAGGAACGTGGCGATCGCGAAGATCACGACCAGCGCCAGGATGGTGACGATCTCGGGGGACACGATCCCTCCCACTTCATCGGGGGGTGAGGATCCGCCCACTGTGGCAGTGACCGGCGGGTAGCGCCTGCCAGCGCTCGCGCTGCTCACCGGCGCGCGCTGGCTAGGCTGCCCGCATGTCGAACCCGAAGACCCGTCCGGCGCGGAAGGCGGTCATCCCCGTCGCGGGCATGGGTACCCGCTTCCTGCCGGCCACCAAGGCCGTGCCCAAGGAGCTGCTCCCGGTCGTCGACCGACCCGCGCTCCAGTACATCGTCGAGGAGGCCGCGCGCGCCGGCCTGGGCGAGGTGCTCATGGTCACCGGCCGCGGCAAGGCCGCCATCGAGGACTTCTTCGACCGCACCCCCGAGCTCGAGGCCGCCCTGGAGAAGAAGGGCGACGCCGGCCGGCTGGCCGCCGTGCGCGAGTCCACCGACGTCGCGCAGGTGCACTTCGTCCGGCAGGGCGAGGCCCGCGGGCTGGGCCACGCGGTGCTGCAGGCCGCGGCCTTCGTCGGCGACGAGCCCTTCGCCGTCCTGCTCGGCGACGACCTCATCGACGCCCGCGACCACCTGCTGGAGCAGATGCTCGCCGTCCAGGCCGAGCACGGCGGTTCGGTCATCGCGCTGCTCGACGTCGGCATGGAGAACATCGACAAGTACGGCGCCGTCGCGATCGACCCGGGCTCGGAGGGCAGCGACGTCGTCGCCGTCACCGGGCTGGTCGAGAAGCCCCCGGTCGAGGAGGCGCCCAGCAGCCTGGCCATCATCGGCCGCTACGTGCTGGCCCCGGAGGTCTTCGACGTCCTCCGCGAGACCGCGCCCGGCCGCGGCGGCGAGATCCAGCTGACCGACGCGCTGGCCACCCTCGTGGAGCGCGGCGAGCCCGTGCACGGCGTCGTCTTCGACGGCCGCCGCTACGACACCGGCGACAAGCTCGACTACCTCAAGGCCGTCATCCGGCTGGCCGCCGAGCGCGACGATCTCGGCCCGGCGCTGCGCGGCTGGCTGCGCGACTTCGTCACCGAGCTGCCCGCCGAGGGCGCGTCGTCGTCCTGAGCGGCGTCCGGCGGGGCACGATCGCACGGCGGCGCGAGCGCGCCGCAGGACGACGGTGGTGAGGATGTCGGGGCAGAGCGACAGCGGCAACAGCGGCGGCGGGGGGTCCCGGACCCACCGGGACACCGCCCAGGTCGACATGCCCATGGCGCCACCGCAGCGCACCGGGCCCGTGGGGGCGCGCGGCTCGACGCCCGTGCCCCCGAAGCCCGCGCTCACCGGGCCGGTCCCGCTGCCGGCCGACGGGCGCTCCGACGCCTCGCCGATGGTGCGCACCGTGGAGCGGCACCTCGACGAGATCCTCGGCGCGGTGCCGCAGCCGGACCCGATCGAACTCGCCGTCCTCGACGCGCAGGGGCTGCTCTGCGCCGAGGACGTCGTCAGCTCCCGCGCGCTGCCGGCGTTCGACCAGGCGGCGCTGGAGGGCTACGCGGCTCGTGCCGAGGACGTCGCGACCGCCTCGGTGCGCCGGCCGGTCGAGCTGGCGGTCGTGGGGGAGAGCGTGGCCGGGGTCGACGTGCCCGCGGCGATCGGCCCGGGCCTGGCGCTCAAGGTGTCCGCCGGGGCGATGCTGCCGGCCGGCGCCGACGTCGTCGTCCCCGCCGTCTGGACCGATCGGGGCGCTGCCCGCGTGGCGGTGCAGGCCGGTCCGCCGGCCGGGAGCTACGTGCGCCGGACCGGTGACGACGTCGCTCCCGGTGACCCCGCGGTCCAGGTGGGCACGCCGATCGGCCCGGCCCAGATCAGCCTGCTCGCCGCCGTCGGCCGGGAGCGCGTGCTCGTGCGGCCGCGGCCCCGGGTGGTCGTGCTCAGCGCCGGCACCGAGCTGGTCGACGTCAGCGCCACCCCGGCGCCGGGCCAGGTCGTCGACGTGAACAGCTACGCGCTGGCCGCCGCCGCCCGTGACGCCGGGGCCGACGCCTACCGCTCCGGCATCCTGCCCGCGGACCCCCGGCGCCTCGCGGAGGTGCTGGAGAGCCAGCTGCTGCGCAGCGACCTGGTGCTCATCTCGGGCACCGTCGCCAGCGGCGGGTTCGACGTGGTGCAGGAGGCGCTGGCCCAGCTCGGCGAGATGCGCTTCCGGCAGGTCGCCATGCACCCCGGCCCCGCGCAGGGGTTCGGCCAGCTCGGGCGGGACGACATCCCGGTCATCTGCGTGCCGGGAGAGCCGGTCGCGGCGCTGGTCTCCTTCGAGGTGTTCGTCCGCCCCGCGATCCGGCTGATGCTCGGCAAGCGCCAGCTGTTCCGCCGCACGGTGCAGGCGATCTCGGGCCAGCAGCTGCTCTCGCCGCTGGGCTACCGCCAGTACCTGCACGGCACCGTCATGCGGCACCCCGACGGCGGGTACGTCGTCGAGCCCGTGGGCGAGGCCACCGACGCCCTGCTGGCGCGGATGGCACGGGCGAACTGCCTCATCGTGATCGACGAGGACGTCACCGAGGTGGCCGCGGGCGGGCTGGTCACCGTCATGCCGCTGCTGCTCGGCGGCTGACCCCGGGCCCGTGACCGATCCTCTGCTGCACCCCGGCTGGCCCGCCCGGCTGACCTCGGGGCCGGTGGAGCTGCACCCGCTGCGCCGGCGCGACGCCGCGGAGTGGAGCCGGTTGCGGGTGGCCAACGAGAGCTGGCTGAGCCCGTGGGAGCCGACGGCCCCCGTGCCGTGGGTGCCGCGGCACGCCCCGGCCGCCTACCGGGCGATGCGGCGGACCGTCGCGCGCCGGGCCCGCCTCGGTACGTCGCTGCCGTTCGCCGTCCGGGTGGACGGGCGGCTGGCCGGGCAGGTGACGGTGGACAACATCGTGCGGGGCGCGCTGCGCACCGGGTACCTCGGCTACTGGATCGACCGCTCGGTGGCGGGGCGGGGGATCGCGTCGCTGGCCGTGGCGCTCGTCTGCGACCACGCGTTCGGGCCGGTCGGGCTGCACCGGCTGCAGGCCGACATCCGGCCGGAGAACCTGCCCAGCCAGCGGCTGGTCGAGCGGCTGGGCTTCCAGCGCGAGGGGCTGCTGCGCCGCTACCTCGACATCGATGGCGACTGGCGCGACCACCTGGCGTACGCGCTGCTGGCCGAGGACCTGCCCCGCGGCGTGCTGACCCGCTGGCGGGAGATGTCGCCGGGTCGACCCGGCGGCTGATCGACCCGGCGGCATAGCACGCAGGGGAGGGGGGCGCTGCGGTGCTCGGAGGCGACACGCCGTCCGTCGTCACACCGGTCCCACAACTCTCCACGACACGCCCGCGCGCCTCCCGGATCGCACCGTCGTCGCTGCTTAGCCTCGCCTGGCGAGTGACTGATGTGACAGGTGGTGTTCCGAATGGGATCGGGCGTGCTCTTGGCCGCGCTGGTCGTGCTGTGGTTCGTCGTGCTGGTGCCCATGGTGGTGACCCGCGGCGACGCGGAGGGCGGCCGGACGACGGCTGCCGACGCCGGCCGCACGCTGCAGCGGCGGCGGTCGGCGGAGACCGTGCGGCACGCCGAGACGGAGCGGGTCGAGATCGACCGCGACGTCCTGCGCACCACCGGTGAGCTGAAGGTGGACGTGCACGCGCTGCGCCGCCGGGCGCTCGGCGGCCTGGTGCTGGCGACGCTGGCCTCGCTGGCCGGTGCGCTGCTGCTGACCCCGTGGCTGTGGGTGGCCACGCTCGTGGCCGGCCTGGCCACCGTCGGCTACGTGCTGGTGCTGCGGAAGGTGGCCCGCCGCGAGCGGATGGCCGCCCGCCGTGCCGCCCGCGTCGCGGCCCGTGCGGCGATGCAGGCCCGTCCCGCCGCCCGTCCGGCGCCGGCGCCCGTCCAGCGGACCGCCCCGCCGGCCGAGCTGCACGAGACGGTCGCGCAGCAGGGTCTCCCGCACCCGAGCGTGCCCCTGGCGCCGGTGCACGCCCTGCGCCCGGGCCGGGTCGTGGCGGCGCGCACCCCGGCGCCGGCCGGCTGGCAGAACAGCGCGGTGGTCGGGCTGGACGACGACGACATCGGTTTCGCGGACATCGACGAGTACCGCCCCGCCCGCGTCGTCAACGGCTGATGGCCTTCCCGGCGCCGCCCCGGTGGTGGCGCCGGGGAGCGGGACCGATAGACTCTCTTCTCGCAAGGGGCTGTGGCGCAGTCCGGTAGCGCACCTCGTTCGCATCGAGGGGGTCAGGGGTTCAACTCCCCTCAGCTCCACCCAGCACGACGAAGGCCGGACCCGATCGGGTCCGGCCTTCGTCGTTCCCGCGCCCGGTCAGCGGGCGTTGCGGAAGTCCGGCTGCCGCTTCTCCACGAACGCCCGCACGCCCTCCCGGCCCTCCGGGTCGGCCGCCGACTCCGCGATCAGCCGGGCCTCCTCGTCCAGCTGCTCCTCGAACGAGCGGGTGGCCGCGCGCCGCAGCAGCGCCCGGGTGCGCACCATGGCGCGGACCGGCCCGGCCGCGAGGGCGTGCGCCGTCGCGACGGCGACGTCCCGCAGCTCCTCGTCCTCCACCAGGCGGGCGACCAGGCCGGTGAGGTGCGCCTCGGCCGCGGTGAGGGCCTTGTTCGTGAGCACCAGGTCCAGCGCGCGGGGCGCGCCCAGAGCGCGGGCCAGCGCCCAGGACGTGCCGCCGTCGGGGGAGAAGCCCAGCGCCCCGTAGGCCGGGCGGATCTTCGTGGTGCGGCCGCAGACGACGAGATCGCATGCGCCCATCAGCCCGATCGCCGCGCCCGCCACCGCTCCCTGGACCCCGGCGACCACCGGCACCGGGCAGGAGAGCACTCGGCGGACCGCCTCGTGCCAGTCGTGCGCGAGCCGGCCGACGTGCGCGCCGGGGTCCTCGGCGCCGGCGAACGAGTGCACGTCGCCGCCCACGCAGAACCGCGGGCCGTTCGCCAGGATCAGGACCGCCCGGGTCTGCTCCGGACGGGCGGCCAGCGCGCCGGCGAACTCCGCCGCCAGCTGCGGGGTGAGCGCGTTGCCCGTGTCGGGGCGGTCCAGCGTGATCCGCCAGACGTCGCCGTCGGTCTCCGTGAGCACGTGCGGCGCGGTCATCGTCGTCCTCCCGGCAGCAGAACCGTTCGCCGTCACCGTAGGCGGCGGGTGGCGGCTAGAACCAGGACGGGAACCACATGCGGCGCGACCACTCCGCGTTGGACAGCGGCTCCCCGGTGAGCACCGGCCAGAAGAAGACGAACGTCGCGGCCACCACCGCCACGTACAGGCATGCCGCACCCAGGCCGATGCGCCGGCGCAGCCACGACGCGTCCGCCCGCCCGACGACGTCCTGCAGGACGAGCGCGACCGCCACGATGAAGAACGGCAGCGCCGGGGCCATGTAGAAGATGAACATCGTCCGGTCGGTGTTCAGGAACCAGGTGAGCCACCCGGCCCCGATGCCGACGCCCGCCACCAGCGCCGCGGGGTCCCGGCGGGCCACGGTGCGCCAGACCAGCCAGAGCAGCGCCGGGGCGAACGCCAGCCAGAGCGTCGGCGTCCCGACCATGAGGATGTAGCGGATCACCTGCTCGCCGTTCGAGTCGGTGATGCCCTGCGGGTTCCACAGCAGGATGGGTCGGCCGTTGACCAGCCACGACCACGGCCCGGACTCCCACGGGTGCGGGCTGGACAGCCCGTTGTGGAAGCGGAGCCACTCGGCGTGCTGGTGCCACAGCGAGCGCAGCGCGTCGGGGACCCACGGGAAGGCGGTGTCGGGGTTCTGCTGGGCCCAGGCCTTGCCCTGCGACGTCTCGCCCAGGAACCAGCCGGTGAAGCTGGCCAGGTAGGTCAGCACCGGGACGACGGCCAGCGCCCACAGCGCGCCGGGCAGACCGCGGCGGGCCGCCGTCCGGGTGGGGCGGGGGACGCCGGCCTCCCGCCAGGCCGCGCGGTCCCAGAACAGGCTCAGGACCGCGAAGAACGCCAGGAACCAGATCCCGCTCCACTTCACCGCGCAGGCCGCGCCGAGCAGCAGGCCCCCTGCGATCCGCCAGCCGCGCGGGCCGAGCCGGAACCCGTGCGCGCCGACCTGGCTGGACGCGCGGATGCGGGCGCGGACCAGGTCGCGGTCGACCACCAGGCAGGAGACCGCGGCGAGCACGAGCACCTGCAGGAAGATGTCGAGCAGGCCGATCCGCGAGAGCGTGAACTGGAAGCCGTCGGCCAGCATCAGGACCCCGGCGAACAGCCCGACCAGGGTCGAGCCCGTGAGCCGGCGGGTGAGCCGGAACAGCAGGACGACGGCGATCGTCCCCGCGACGGCCGAGGGGAACCGCCAGCCGAACGAGTCCCTGCCGAACACGAGCTCGCCGAGCGCGATGAACCACTTGCCCAGCGGCGGGTGGACGATGAAGGAGTAGCCGCGGTTGTACTCGTGGCCCCAGGTCAGCAGCTGCTCGGCCTGCGGCGGGTAGTACGCCTCGTCGAACAGCAGGCCCTTCGGGTAGCTGATGCCCCACAGGCGGACGACCAGGGCGAGCACGCCGAGGACGGCGGAGATGATCCACGACGTGCGGCGGTCCGCGGGCAGCGGCGGCACGACCTCGAGGCGCCGTCCCGGTGCGCGCAGCCGGCGGCGGGGTGCGGGTGCTGGTTCGACCCGTTCGGGAGCCAGCACCGCCATGCCGTCAGGGTATGTGGACCGGTCGCACGGCCCGTCGTGACAGGCTCGGCGTCGTGAGCGGACGGCTGGTGCTGGGCGGAGCGCCCCTGGGGCAGCCCGGGGACGTCGGCCCCCGGCTGCGCGCGGTGATGGCGACGGCCGACGTGCTGGCCGTGGAGGACACCCGGCGGCTGCACCGGCTCGCCGCCGACCTCGAGGTCACGTTCACCGGCCGGGTGGTCACGTTCCACGAGTCGGTGGAGCAGGCGCGGTTGCCCGGGCTGCTCGACGCGCTGGCCTCGGGCGCGACCGTCCTGCTGCTCACCGACGCGGGCATGCCGTCGGTGTCCGACCCCGGCTACACGCTGGTGCGGGCGGCGATCGAGGCCGGGTTCGACGTCACCTCGGTGCCCGGGCCCTCCGCCGTCACCACGGCGCTGGCGGTGTCGGGGCTGCCGGTCGACCGGTTCTGCTTCGAGGGCTTCCTGCCCCGGCGGTCGGGGGAGCGGCGGTCGACCTTCACGGCGCTGGCCGACGAGCGCCGCACGATGGTGTTCTTCGAGTCGCCGCACCGGCTGGCCGACGCGCTGACCGACGCCGCCGCGGTGCTCGGGGACGACCGGCCGGCCGCCGTGTGCCGCGAGCTGACCAAGACCTACGAGGAGATCCGGCGCGGTGGCCTGGCGGAGCTCGCCGCGTGGGCGGCCGAGGGCGTGAAGGGCGAGATCACCCTGGTGGTGGCGGGGGCCCCGGAGCGGGTGGTGTCGCTGACCGGTGCCGAGCTCGCTGCCGCCGTCGCCGCCGAGGAGGCCGCCGGCGCGACCCGCAAGGACGCCATCCGCGCCGTCGTCACCCGGACCGGGCTGCCCAAGCGCACCGTGTTCGACGCCGTCGTCGCCGCGAAGGGCTCGTAGCCCCCGTCGCGGCACTGTGCGCTGATCGGGGTGGCGGAGCGGCCATCACCCCGATCACCGCACACCGGCGGCGCTGAGGAACGCGGCCAGCCGGACGATCAGCCGCTCCGGGTCGTGGAGGTCCGCGGCCGTCACGAAGAAGACCCGCCAACCCGCTGCGTGCAGCCGGTTGAGCCGTCGGCGGTCGTGGGCGAACTGGCCGGGCTCCGCGTGCCACAGGCCGTCGTACTCCAGAGCGACGCGGTGTCCTGGCCAGGCGAAGTCGACCCGCGCGACGAACCCGCGCTCGTCGCGCACCGTGAACTGGGCGACCGGCGGCGGCAGGGAGCTGCGCGCGACGAGCAACCGGAGGCGGGTCTCCTGGGGCGACCCGGCCAGTCCGTCGGCGAGCGCGCACACGCGGCGGGCACGCGCGGAGCCCGGTCCCCGAGCCGCCTCGGCGAGCCTGCGGACCTCTTCCAGGGCGGCGAGCCGGGCCGCCACCAGCCGATCGACCGCGACGACGCCGTCGTCCAGGTCGAGGGCGGCGGCCAGCCGCACCGCCGTGGCGGCCGGCGACGTGACAGGGACCTCGTGCCGGCGTCCCACCTGCTCCACCGGTAGTGCGGACCGTCGGACGCGGATGCCGCGGACCCGACGGGGGAACCGGTCCGGCGGGACGGTCAGCTCCACCTCGTCGTCGGTGGTTGCCATGTCGACGCCCCACAGCACGGCGGCGCTGCGTCCGGTGACCACCGAGCCCGGGACCACCATCGCAGCGGCGACGCGCGCCAGGAGCAGGTGGGAGACCGGCCGGTCGACGTGGACGTAGACGTCCGAGAACAGCCGGCGCCATGCTGGACCTCGCAGCTGGTCAGGGGTGAGCAGACCGCGCGCGACGGCGACGCTGCCGCGGAACACGCCCAGCCGCAACGACGACGGCACGACGGCGACGGGCGGCACGTGGGCACGGTGCCCGATCGGACCGCCGGCTTGCTGACGTCGTCCACAGCCCGTGTCCGCCGGTGTGCGCGGATCGGGGTGATGGAGTCGCTGTCACCCCGATCAGCGCACAGCCGCGCCGCCGCAAAGCCCTCAGAGCCAGCCGTTGCGCTTGAAGCCGCGGTAGAGGAAGAAGCAGGAGCCGATGATGACCAGCCACACCATGAGGTAGCCGAAGCGCCACTCCAGCTCCGGCATGTGCTCGAAGTTCATGCCGTAGATCCCGGCGATCGCGGTCGGGACGGCGATGATGCCGGCGTAGGCCGAGATCTTCCGCATGTCCTCGTTGTCGGCCATCGAGGTCCGCGCCAGCGATGCCTGCAGGATCGAGGTCAGCAGCTCGTCGAGCCCGTTGACCTGGTCGCGCACCCGGATCGCGTGGTCCATCACGTCGCGGAAGTACGAGCGGATGGCGTCCGGGACGACGTCGATCGGCCGCTCGGCCAGCTTCTGCAGCGGCACCTCCAGCGGGGAGACCGCGCGCCGCAGCGCCATGAGCTCGCGCTTGAGCTGGTACAGCCGCCCGATGTCGTCAGTGCGGTCGGGGCTGAACACCGACGCCTCCAGCTCGTCGACGTCCTCCTCGACCGCGCCGGCCACCTCCACGAAGGTGTCGACGACGAGGTCGGCGACGGCGTAGAGCACCGAGGAGCTGCCCAGGCAGAGCAGGTCCCGCTGGTCCTCGAGCCGCTGCCGCAGGTCGGCCAGGTGGTTGTGCTCCCCGTGCCGCACGGTGATCACGTACCGCTCGCCGAGGAACACCATCACCTCGCCGGTGTCGACCACCTCGCTGGTGGCCGTCAGCTCCTCGTGCTCCACGTAGGTCGCCGTCTTGAGCACCATGAACAGCGCGTCGTCGTAGCGCTCGAGCTTGGGCCGCTGGTGGGCGTACACGGCGTCCTCGACGGCGAGCGGGTGCAGGTCGTACCGCTCGCCGATCGCGCCCAGCTCCTCCTCGGTCGGCGCGAACAGCCCCAGCCACACGAAGCCGCCGCGTTCCTCGGCCATCGCCAGCGCGTCCTCCGGCGCCACCGCCTCCTGCCGGCGGCCGTCGACGTAGACCGCGCAGTCGACGACGACGTCGACGTCGGGACGCCTGGTGGGGGTGCGGCCCTGACGGCCGGCCGGGCGCGGGCGCAGCGTGGGAGGCCCGCTCAGGGGCGCTTCCGACGGCAGGTCGAGCGGCGCGGCGCGGGGTGTCTCACCGGTGGTCATGGCGGCCCCTCCTGGATCGGTCCTCGGGCTGGTGCAGCGTAGGCGTGCGGCGGGCAGCGACCCGTGCGAACCTGCGGGGAGGGGCTGCCGGACCGTCGGGCCCTCGACCTGCGAGGAGGCACCGTGGCGGCAGGTACGCGGCGGATCAAGTCCGTCGAGGACTCCATCCGTGACACCGACGAGCCGGAGCACCGGCTCAAGAAGCACCTGTCCGGCCTGGACCTCGCGGTCTTCGGCGTCGGTGTGATCATCGGCACCGGCATCTTCGTGCTCACCGGTGTGGTGGCCCGCGACCAGTCGGGGCCGGCCGTCGCCATCTCCTTCGTCATCGCCGGCGTGGTCTGCGGGCTGGCGGCGCTCTGCTACGCCGAGTTCGCCTCCACCGTCCCGGTCGCCGGGTCGGCCTACACGTTCTCCTACGCGACGTTCGGCGAGTTCATCGCCTGGATCATCGGGTGGGACCTGGTGCTCGAGCTCGCGCTGGGCGCGGCCACCGTCGCCGTCGGCTGGTCGGGGTACCTGAACCAGCTGCTCGCCGACGTCGGGATGCCGCTGCCGGAGTCGATCGCCGGGGAGACGGCGAGGTTCAACATCCCGGCGATCGTGATCGTCGCGGTGATGACCGCCGTCCTCGTCCTGGGCATCAAGCTCTCGTCGCGGGTGACGGCGGTCATCGTGGTGATCAAGGTGGCCATCGTGCTGCTGGTCATCGGGGTGGGGCTCTTCTTCGTGAAGGCGGCCAACTACAGCCCGTTCGTCCCGCCGGCCCAGCCGGCCGAGGCCGGCGCGAGCGGCTGGGACGCGCCGCTGGTCCAGACGCTGTTCGGCTTCAGCCAGGGCACGTTCGGCTGGGGCGGCGTGATGGCCGGTGCCGCCGTCGTGTTCTTCGCCTTCATCGGCTTCGACATCGTGGCCACCGCGGCCGAGGAGACGAAGAACCCCGGGCGCGACCTGCCCCGCGGCATCCTGGGCTCGCTGGCGATCTGCACGATCCTCTACGTCGCGGTGTCGCTCGTCGTGGTGGGCATGCAGCGGTACAGCGAGCTCAGCGCCGACGCGCCCCTGGCGGCGGCCTTCTCCGACGTCGGGCTGCCCGTCTTCGCGACCATCATCTCGATCGGCGCGCTCGCCGGCCTGACGTCGGTCGTGATGATCCTGATGCTCGGGCAGTCGCGGGTGCTGTTCGCCATGAGCCGCGACCGCCTGCTGCCCGCGGGCCTGGCGTCGGTGCACCCGCGCTACGGGACCCCCTACAAGATCACCATCGGCACCGGGGTCTTCGTCGCGATCCTCGCCGCGGTCGTGCCGCTCGAGGAGCTCGCCAACCTGGTGAACATCGGCACGCTGTTCGCCTTCGTGCTCGTCTCCATCGGCGTGATCGTGCTGCGGCGGACCCGACCGGACCTCCCGCGCGCCTTCCGGGTCCCGCTGATGCCGGTGCTGCCGATCGTCTCCGCGCTGGCCTGCGTCTGGCTGATGCTGAACCTGCCAGGGGAGACCTGGTTGCGGTTCGCCCTCTGGATGGTGGTCGGCGCTCTCCTGTACGTCGGCTACAGCCGCCGGAAGAGCCGGTTCGCGACCGCGGGCGGACGGGAGGACGCCGCGGCCGCGAACGCCGCGCGGAAGGGCTGATCGTTCGCCCGGACGGGGGAGATCCGCCGCCGGGCCTACAGCACCTGCCCGCACGCGCCGTCCTGATCGGAGACAGCACCCTCCGGTCAAGGAGAACAGCACGTGGCCATCAGCGTCCTCGACGTCCGCGACACCGTCGCGTCGCCGTACCTCCGCACCCCGCGGACGGCCGACGCCACGTCGCAGGCGGACGCCGGTCAGGCCCTGCGCCGCGTCCCGGTCCCCGCGCTGGTGGCCGGGCTCGTCGCGATCGTGCAGGCCGTGGGCCTGCTGGCCGCGGGGCTCGACGGGATCGACGACGTCCTGGCGTCGGCGACCCGCCCGGCCGGTCTGCTGATCCTCGGTGGCCTGCTCGCGCTGGCGGCCTGGATCGTGCTGGCGGCCGGTGGCGGCGCGGCGATGATCGACGGGTGCAACCGGCGGCTGCTGGTGCTCACCTCGTCGGTCGAGCTGTTCGTCGTGGCGCTGGTCGGTGCGGTCGCCGTCGTCTGGCCGGTCCCGGAGGCGCTGACCTTCGGCCTGCCGGTGCCGGTGGCCTTCGCCGGCGCGGTCGCCGTCCCCGTCGCCAAGCTGCTGCTGGCCGACGCCCCCACCGCCCGTCGCTGGGTGGCCCAGGGGCCGCGGCTGCGCACCCGCCGCCCGGGTCCGGACCCGGTGGTCGTCCACCGCGTGCTGTGCACCGCCACCCTCGGCGTCATCGCTCTGGGCCTCGGCGCCGTCGCGCTCCTCTCGCCCGTGCAGCCCGGCGCCGAGAACCCCGCGTCGAGCGTCGTCTACCACCCCTGACCGGGGCGCGGTCGGCCCGCACGGGACACCCCGCCACGGTCCGTCCGGTGCCTGCGCCGTTCCGCTCCTCGGTCGCCGGCGCTCCCTGCGATGCTCGCGGCTCGGTCACCTTCACTAGTCTCGTGCCGTGAGTGATCGGCACATCCTGACCGCAGTCGCCTGGCCCTACGCGAACGGGCCGCGGCACATCGGGCACGTCTCCGGGTTCGGCGTCCCCTCCGACGTCTTCAGCCGGTACCACCGCATGGCCGGGGACAGGGTCCTCATGGTCAGCGGCACCGACGAGCACGGCACCCCGATCACGGTCGCCGCCGACGCCGAGGGCATCACGCCCCGCGAGATCGCCGACCGCAACAACCGGATCATCGTGGACGACCTGGCCAGCCTCGGGCTGAGCTACGACCTCTTCACCCGCACGACGACGGTCAACCACGCGAAGACCAGCCAGGAGATCTTCCTCGGCCTGCTGAAGAACGGGTACGTCTTCCCGAAGACGACGCTCGGCGCGATCAGCCCCTCGACCGGCCGCACCCTGCCCGACCGCTACATCGAGGGCACCTGCCCGATCTGCGGCTACGACGGCGCCCGCGGCGACCAGTGCGACAACTGCGGCAACCAGCTCGACCCGACCGACCTGGTCAACCCGGTCAGCAAGATCAACGGCGAGACGCCGAAGTTCGTCGAGAGCGAGCACTACTTCCTCGACCTGCCGGCGTTCACCCGCGCGCTGGGCGACTGGCTGGCCACCCGCAACAGCTGGCGGCCCAACGTCCTCAACTTCAGCGTGAACCTGCTCGAGGACCTCAAGCCGCGCAGCTACACCCGCGACATCGACTGGGGCGTCAAGGTGCCCCTGGACGGCTGGCGCGACCGGAACGACAAGCGGATCTACGTGTGGTTCGACGCGGTGGTCGGCTACCTGTCGGCGTCGATCGAGTGGGCCCGCCGCTCCGGTGACCCCGAGGCCTGGCGGCAGTGGTGGCAGACGCCGGACGCGGACGCCTACTACTTCATGGGCAAGGACAACATCGTCTTCCACTCCGAGATCTGGCCCGCCCAGCTGCTCGGCTACAACGGCGAGGGTGACAAGGGCGGGTCCGCGGGCTCCCTCGGCCGGCTCAACCTGCCCACCGAGGTGGTCTCCAGCGAGTTCCTGACCATGGAGGGCAAGAAGTTCTCCAGCAGCCGCCAGATCGTCATCTACGTGCGGGACTTCCTCGCCCGGTACGACGCCGACGCGCTGCGCTACTTCATCGCCGTCGCCGGGCCGGAGAACCAGGACACCGACTTCACCTGGGAGCAGTTCCGCCGGCGCAACAACGACGAGCTCGTCGCGGGCTGGGGCAACCTGGTCAACCGCAGCATCTCGATGGCCGCGAAGAACGTCGGCGCGGTGCCCACCCCGGGCGACCTCACCGACGCCGACCGCGCGCTGCTGGAGACGACGAAGAACGCGTTCGGGCCCGTCGGCGACCTGCTGGCCCGCAACCGGCAGAAGGCCGCCGCCACCGAGGCGATGCGCGTGGTGTCGGAGGCGAACAAGTACCTCTCGGACCAGGCGCCGTGGAAGCTCAAGGAGGACCCGGCCCGCCGGGACACCGTGCTGCACACCGCCCTGCAGGCGATCAGCGACTGCAACACGCTGCTCACTCCGTTCCTCCCGCACTCCGCGCAGAAGGTGCACGAGGCGCTGGGCGGCACGGGCGTGTGGTCGCCGGCGCCGCAGATCGTGGAGACCGAGGACCTCGACGACGGCTCCCCGTACCCGATCATCACCGGCGACTACGGCGACGCCCAGGCCGTCTGGGCCTCCCGGCCGCTGCCGTCGGGCACCCCGCTGGCCGCGCCGACGCCGATCTTCAAGAAGCTCGACGAGTCCGTGGTCGCCGACGAGCTGGCCCGCCTGGAGGGCAGCGCGTGAGCCGGTCGGCGTCCTCGCGGGCCAACCGGCGCGGCGAGCCGCCGCCGTCCCCCGAGCCGCTGCCGGCGCCGGTGCTGGACAGCCACACCCACCTGGACATCGTCCTCGGGGAGCGGCCGGCGGACGGCGAGCACGGCGAGTGGGCCTCCGACGACGCCGTCGACGCCGAGATCGCCGCCGCCGCCGCGGTGAACGTGACCCGGCTCGTGCAGGTCGGTGTGGACGTCGCGTCGTCGCGCTGGTCGGCCGCGCTGGCCGCCCGGCACGCCGGCGTGCTGGCCGCCGTGGCGGTCCACCCCAACGAGGCCGGCGCCGGCGGTGCCGACGACGACGCCCTGGCCGAGATCGACCGGCTCGCCGCGCTGCCACGGGTGCGGGCGGTGGGGGAGACCGGGCTGGACCGCTTCCGCACCGGCGAGGAGGGGTGGGCCGCCCAGGAGGCGTCGTTCCGGGCCCACATCCGGATCGCCAAGGAGCACGGCATCGCCCTGGTCATCCACGACCGCGACGCGCACGACGAGATCCTCCGCGTGCTCGAGGACGAGGGCGCTCCGGAGCACACGGTGTTCCACTGCTTCTCCGGCGACGCCGTCTTCGCGAAGGCCTGCGTCGAGCGGGGCTACGTGCTCTCCTTCGCCGGCACCATGACCTTCGGCAACGCGGCCTACCTGCGCGAGGCCGCGGCCCTCACCCCGGCCGGGCAGCTGCTGGTGGAGACCGACGCGCCGTTCCTGACGCCGGTGCCCCACCGCGGCCGGCCCAACGCCTCCCGCCTCGTGCCGCACACCGTGCGGGCGCTGGCCGAGGTGACGGGGATCGAGCTGACCGAGCTCTGCGACACCCTCACGGCGAACGCCGAGCGCGTCTTCGGCGCCTGGCGGTAGGAGGACGACCCTTCAGCCGCCGCCTCACAGGGAACCGGGGGACACTGGGGTCGTGGGCCGTCTCATCGCCGTTGTGCTCTTCGTCGCCCTGCTGGTGCCCGGGGTGCTCCTCGCCCGTGCGTGGGGTCTGGCGGCCGCTCGCCGGGCCGTCGCCGGAGCGGCCGTCGAGCTGGCCGATCCGACGCCCGAGGGCGTGGACACCCTGCGCCGCCAGGCCGCCCACGGGCGCCGGTGGCGCGGGCTGGGCCTGCTGCTCGGCGTCGCGGGCATCGTCGCCAGCGTCGTCCTGTTCGCCGAGGCGTCGGTCTTCCTCTGGATCCCGGCGCTCGCGGTGGGCCTCCTGGCCGGCGTCCTGCTGGCCGAGGCCACCCGGCCGCGCCCGCGCTGGGCCCTCTCCTCCCCGGCGCGGCGCCCCGGCCAGGGTGAGCAGATCTCGGCGTGGCTCGTGTGGAGCATGCGGGCGGTGGTCGCGGGCGTGCTGCTCGCCGCGGGCCTGATGTGGGACGCCGGGGACCTCGGCGGCGCGGTGGCCCCGATCGTCGTCGCGGTGCCGGTGGTCGCCTGGCTGACCGCGGAGATCGCGCTGCTGCGCGCACTGCTGCGCCCGATGCCGGCCGCGGGTGCCGACGTGCCGGTGGACGAGGCGCTGCGCACGTGGACGGCCCACCTGGCGACCGCGGCCGCCAGCATCGCCGCGCTGCTGCCGCTGGGCACGCTGCTCCTGCGGGCCGGCCTCGACCTCGGCGACCGCCCCGGCGGGGGCCTCGACGTGCTGCCCGTCGCCCTGGTGGCCGGCGGGTTCTCCGCGCTCGCCGCGGGCCTCGCGGTCACCGTCTTCCTCGTGACCTGGCTGCGCCCCGTGCGGTCGGCGGCCCCCGCCCTCGCGGGCTGACCGGGGGGCGGTCCTGCCCCTGGCGCGGCCGGGCCACACCGTGGCGTTCCTCACGGCCGCCCCGTGCACCGATCGCTCGCCACAGGGGCCCCACACGGCACGCCCGTAACACACGGTGTCGGCGCGCCCCCGGAGCGCGACCGACGAGTCCTGCTTCACTCGTCGTGCACCGTTGTCACGCGCGGAGTGTTCGTTATCGTGTCGTGACCGATCAGCCGGGGTGGAGGATGACCCGGGTGGCACCCAGCGGTCCGGCACCTCGGTCCCGGACGGCCGCCGCCCGCGTCTGCACCGGTGGCCGTGCCGCTCCCCAGCGGCCCGGACGCTCTCCTGCCCGGGTTCTGTGACCCCTGGAAGTGCCGTGCGCCGCTCGCTTCAGCTCAGCCTCTTCGCCCTGGTCCTCCTCGGACTCGTGGGCGGGACGCTGGCCTACTTCATCGCCCAGAAGTCCGTGACGCTCACCGTCGACGGGCAGACCCGCGACGTCGGCACCTACGCCGACACCGTGGGCGAGGTGCTGGAGGACGAGGGGCTGGAGCCGGCCGCGTACGACGTGGTCCTCCCGTCGCCCGACGCCCCGGTCGGCGACGGCGACGCAGTGGTGCTGAACCGGGCCCGCCCGCTGACCCTCACGATCGACGGCGTCTCCCGCGAGGTCTACGTCACCGCGCTCTCCGTCGAGGACGCGCTGGACCAGCTCGGCCTGCGCGCCGAGGGGCTCGTGGTCTCCGCCAGCCGCGCCGAGCGCCTGCCGCTCGAGGGCATGCAGCTGACCATCACCACCCCCAAGGAGGTCGTGCTCAGGGTCGACGGCCAGGAGCGGCTCGTCGTCACCACCGCCGCCACCGCCGGTGACCTGCTCGCCGAGCAGGGCATCGCGCTGAGCGAGACCGACCGCACGAGCCTGCGGCTCGAGCAGGGCCTGCTGCACCGCATGCGGCTCCAGGTCTTCCGGGTGCAGATCGGTGACGTCACCGAGACCACCGCCATCCCGCACGGCACCGTCGAGACCAAGGACGACGCCGCGTTCCAGGGCGACGAGGAGGTCACCCAGCCGGGCGTCGACGGCGAGCAGACCACCACCTGGCGCGTCACCGTCGTGGACGGCCGCGAGACCGGGCGCGAGAAGCTCAGCAGCTCGGTCACCCGCCAGCCGGTCGACGAGCACGTCACCGTGGGCACCAAGGCCAAGCCGGCCAACTCGCCGACCGCCGACGGGCTGAACTGGGCCGCGCTGGCCAAGTGCGAGTCCGGTGGCCGCCCGAACGCCGTCAGCGGCACGGGCAAGTACCGCGGCATGTACCAGTTCTCGCAGAGCACCTGGAACGCCGTGGGCGGCACCGGCGACCCGGCCGCCGCGTCGGCCGACGAGCAGACCTACCGCGCGCAGCTGCTGTACCAGCGCTCCGGCGCCGGCCAGTGGCCGCACTGCGGGCCCCGCCTGTTCGGCTGATCGGATCCCCCTGAGCACCACACCTGAGCAGACCGACGGGCTGCTGGGCCCGGCCGCGATCCGCGAGCTGGCCCAGCAGCTCGATCTGCGTCCCACGAAGACCCTCGGGCAGAACTTCCTGCACGACGCGAACACGATCCGGCGGATCGTGCGCACCGCCGGGCTGCGTCCCGACGACGTCGTCCTGGAGATCGGGCCCGGCCTCGGATCGCTGACCCTGGGGCTGCTCCCCGCCGCCGCGCACGTCACCGCCGTGGAGATCGACCCACGGCTGGCCGCGCTCCTGCCGGAGACGGTCGCGGCCCGCCGTCCCGACCTCGCCGACCGGCTGACCGTCGTCGAGGCCGACGCGCTGCGGGTGACCGAGCTGCCCGGCCCGCCGCCGACGGCGATGGTGGCCAACCTCCCGTACAACATCGCCGTCCCGGTTCTGCTGAACATGCTCGAGCTGCTGCCGACGCTGGACCGGGCCCTGGTGCTCGTGCAGGCCGAGGTCGCCGAGCGCCTCGCGGCCGCTCCCGGGTCCGGCGTGTACGGCATCCCGTCGGTGAAGGCGTCCTGGTACGGCGAGGTGCGCCGCGCCGGCAACGTGGGACGACGGGTGTTCTGGCCCGAGCCGAACGTGGACTCCGGCCTGGTCTCGCTCGTCCGCCGCCCACCGCCACCGGGCGACCGGCAGGCCACCTTCGCCGTCGCGGACGCCGCCTTCGCGATGCGCCGCAAGAGCCTGCGGGCCGCGCTCGCCCGCTGGGCCGGGAGCCCGGCGGCGGCCGAGACGCGGCTCCGGGCCGCGGGGATCGAGCCCTCCACCCGGGGCGAGCAGCTGTCGGTCGCCGACTTCGCGCGGCTGGCGGCCACCGACCCGGTGCTGCCGTGACCGGCGTCGTCGTCGCCCGGGCACCGGCCAAGGTCAACGTGCACCTCGGCGTCGGGCCGCTGCGGGACGACGGCTTCCACGAGCTGCACACGGTCTACCTGGCGGTCTCGCTGTTCGACACCGTCAGCGCGCGTCCCGGGGAGGGGCTCTCGCTGACCGTGTCCGGCGAGGGCACCGGGGTGGCCGCCGGTCCGGGCCTGGTGCCCGGGGACCGCACCAACCTCGTCTGGCGCGCGGCCGAGCTGCTCGCCGAGCACGCGGGCGTCGCCGCCGACGCCGCGCTCGACGTCGCGAAGAGCATCCCGGTGGCCGCGGGGCTCGCCGGGGGCAGCGCGGACGCCGCGGCCGCGCTGGTGGCCCTGGACGCCCTGTGGGGGACGAGGGCCTCCCGCGAGGACCTGCTGGGGCTCGCGGCCCGGCTCGGCAGCGACGTGCCCTTCAGCCTCGTGGGCGGGGCGGCGCTGGGAACCGGCCGGGGGGAGCAGGTGACCCCGGTGCTCGCCCGGAGCCGGTCGCACTGGGTGCTCGGGATCGCGGGGGAGGGGCTCTCGACCCCCGCCGTCTACGGCGAGCTGGACCGCATGCGCGCGGCCGGAGCGCTGCCGGCGGCCGCCGGGCCCTCGCCCGCGGACCCGGTGATCGCGGCGCTGCGCGCGGGCGAGGCGGCACCGCTGGCGGCCGCGCTCACCAACGACCTGCAGCCACCGGCGCTCACCCTGCGCCCCGACCTCCGCCGCGCGCTGCGGGCGGCGACGGACGCGGGGGCGCTCGCCGCGCTGGTGAGCGGCTCCGGGCCGACCGTCGCGGCCCTGGCACCCGACGAGACGGCCGCGGTGCGGCTGGCCGCGGAGCTCGCCGGGGTCGGCGTCTTCCGCACGGTGCGCGCCGTCAGCGGGCCGGTGCCCGGCGCCCGGCTGGTCCCCTAGGGCCGGACCGGCGGCGTCGGACCCAGGTGGGAGAGCCCGTCGTAGGCCAGCGCCACCAGGTGCGCGGCCACCTCGTGCTTGCCCGGTGAGCGGGTGTCCAGCCACCACTGGCCGGTGAGCGCGACCATGCCGACCAGCGCCTGGCTGTAGAGCCCGGCCAGCTGCGGGTCGGCCCCGCGCGCGGCGACGTGGGCGCCCAGGATGTGCTCGACCTTGCGGGCCACCTCGCCGATGAGCGACCCGAACGGACCGGCGCCGCTGGTGACCGGCGCGTCCCGCGTGAGGACGCGGAAGCCGTCGGTGTCCTCCTCGATGTAGTCCAGGAGGACCAGGGCGGCCCGCTCGAGCAGCTCGCGGGGGTGCCCGGGCTCGGAGAGCGCCGTGGTGAAGCGGCCGAGCAGGCGCTGCATCTCCCGGTCGACGACGTCGGCGTGCAGGCCCTCCTTGCCACCGAAGTGCTCGTAGACGACCGGCTTGCTCACCTCCGCGCGGGCGGCGATCTCCTCCACCGACGTCGCGTCGAAGCCCTTGCTGGCGAAGACGCCGCGGCCCACGTCGAGCAGCTGGCGCCGCCGCTCGGTCCGGGACATGCGCACGCGCGAGCGGCCGGCGGGAGCACCTGCTCCCACCGGCCGCTCGTCGTGCGCGGAGGTGCTCAGCTCGCGGCGGGCGCGGGCGTGCGCCGCTTGGCCGCCAGCCGGACCGGGTCCGGCCACTTGACGTGCCAGGCCCAGCCGAGCTTCTCGAAGGCCCAGATGACCCGGGCGCTGATGTCGATCTGGCCGCGCAGCACGCCGTGCCGCGCGCAGGTCGGGTCGGCGTGGTGCAGGTTGTGCCAGGACTCGCCGGCGCTGAGGATCGCCAGCGGCCAGAAGTTGGTCGCGCGGTCACGGCCGGGGGAGACGAACGGCCGCTCGCCGACGACGTGGCACACCGAGTTGATCGACCAGGTGACGTGGTGCAGCACCGCGATGCGCACCAGCCCGGCCCAGAAGAACGCCGACAGGGCACCGGCCCAGCTCGTCGTCACCAGACCGCCGATGACCGCGGGCAGGAAGAGGCTGATGCCCGCCCAGACGACGAACATCTGGTCGGTGCGGACGAGGGCGGAGTCCTTCAGCAGGTCCGGCGCGTAGCGCTCCATGCTGGTCTTCCGCCGCTCGAACAGCCAGCCGAGGTGTGCGTGGAACATGCCCTTGAGCAGCGCGCGGAGGTCCGTGCCGTAGCGCCACGGGGAGTGCGGGTCGCCGTCGCGGTCGGAGAAGGCGTGGTGCCGGCGGTGGTCGGCCACCCACTGCACGACCGGGCCCTGGATGGCCATGGAGCCCGCGACCGCCAGGCCCAGGCGCAGCGGCCGCTTGGCCTTGAACGAGCCGTGCGTGAAGTAGCGGTGGTAGCCGACCGTCACGCCGAGCAGGGTGAAGAAGTAGAAGCCGATCGCGAGGCCGACGTCCAGCCAGGACAGGCCCCACCCCCACACCGCCGGGACGATCGCCGCGAGGGCGAGGAACGGCACGATCACGATGACGTAGAGCGTCACGATCTCGAGCACGCTCTTGCGCCGGCCGATCGCGTTGGCCGGCAGCCCCTCGTGGGGCGCGGCCTGGCGCGGCGGGGACATGGGCCGGGTACGGGCAGGAGCGGACAAGGGGCCTCCGGGGGCGACCGACGGGGGGAACGGCGGGCGCACGTCGGGCCCGGCTACGTGGCCGTAACCTACGCCCCCGTAGGGCGCCCGGCGACCCGGCCCGGTCGACCGGCGCGGGCACCCGTCAGCCGGGCAGGTGTCCCGCCTCCGCGTCGGGCCCTAGGCTCGCGGGGAGCGCCGGCACGCAGCGGCGCTCCCGGGCTCCCGCGGGCCCGGGGATGGGGGATGGGGTAATCGGCAGCCCGCCGGCCTTTGGAGCCGTGCAGTCTCGGTTCGAGTCCGAGTCCCCCAGCGAGCACCGCGCCGACGCCGACCGAGGAGTTCCGTGACCCACGCCCAGCCGGACCCCGTCCCCGACGCGCCGACGGTCGCCGCCGTCGTCGTCCTCGCCGCCGGGCAGGGCACCCGCATGCGGTCGGCCACGCCGAAGGTCCTGCACCCGCTCGGCGGCCGCAGCATGCTCGGGCACGTGCTCGCCGCGGCCGCCCCGCTGGGCGCCGGGGTGACCGTCGTCGTGGTGGGCGCCGGGCGGGAGCTCGTCCGGGAGCACCTCGCCGCCGTCGCGCCGGACGCCCTCCCCGTGGTGCAGGAGGAGCAGCGCGGCTCCGGTCACGCCGCCGCCGTCGCCCTGGCCGCGGTGCCCGATCTCACCGGGCCGGTCCTGCTGGTCAACGGCGACGCCCCGCTGCTGCGGGCCTCGACGGTCGCCCGCCTGGTGGAGGAGCACCGCAGCCGGGAGAACGCGCTCACCGTGCTCACCGCCGAGGTCGAGGACCCCACCGGGCTCGGCCGCATCGTCCGGGACGCCGACGGTTCCGTGCGCGCGATCGTCGAGCAGCGCGACGCCACCGACGAGCAGCGGGCCATCCGCGAGATCAACGCGGGCGTCTACGTGGGCGACGCCGCCGCCGTCCGGTCCGCGCTCGGCCGGATCGACGCCGACAACGACCAGGGCGAGCTCTACTTCACCGACGTCCTGGCCCTGCTCGTCGGGGACGGCGCCCGGGTCGGCGGCGTCATCGCCGAGGACCCCGACGACGTGCTCGGCTGCAACGACCGGGTCGAGCTCGCCGCCCGCCGTCGCACCCTCAACGACCGCGTGCTGGACGACCTCATGCGCAGCGGCGTCACCGTCGTCGACCCCCTCACCACGTGGGTCGACGTCACCGTGACCGTCGGCCGGGACGCCGTCCTCGAGCCCGGCACGCACCTCCAGGGGGCGACGTCGGTGGGTGACGCTGCCCACGTGGGCCCCGACACCACCCTGGTCGACTGCACGGTGGCCGACGGTGCGTCGGTCGTGCGCTCGCACTGCCTCGGCGCCGCGATCGGACCGGGGGCGACCGTGGGTCCGTTCAGCTACCTCCGCCCGGGCACCGACCTCGGCCGGGGGGCGAAGGTCGGGGCGTTCGTCGAGACGAAGAACGTGCAGGTGGGGGAGGGGTCCAAGGTCCCGCACCTGTCCTACGTCGGCGACGCGACGATCGGCACCGGGAGCAACATCGGGGCCGCCACGGTGTTCGTCAACTACGACGGCGTCGCCAAGCACCGCACCATGATCGGCGACCACGTCCGGGTGGGCTCGGACACCATGCTCGTGGCGCCGGTCACGGTCGGGGACGGCGCGTACACCGCCGCGGGCTCCGTCATCACCTCCGACGTGCCCCCCGGGGCGATGGGCGTCGCTCGGGCGGCCCAGCGCAATGTGGCAGGCTGGGTCCGTCGCCGACGGCCCGGAACGCCTGCTGCGCAGGCCGCGGAAGCAGCCGAGAACCGGGCCGGGGCACTTCGGGAGGAGTCGTCCGGTCCCTCCCGAGCGGACACCGACAGCTAGGGATACGCGAAGCCGATGAGTGCGATCCGGCAGACGACGAACAAGAGCCTGATGCTCTTCTCCGGTCGGGCCTACCCGGCGCTGACCGACGAGATCGCCGGTCACCTCGGCGTCACGCCGACCCCCACCGCGTCGTACGAGTTCGCCAACGGCGAGCTGTTCGTCCGGTTCGAGGAGTCGGTGCGCGGGTGCGACGCCTTCGTGGTGCAGAGCCACACGGCGCCGATCAACACCTGGCTGATGGAGCAGCTGATCATGGTCGACGCGCTCAAGCGCGCCTCGGCCAAGCGGATCACCGTCGTCGCGCCGTTCTTCCCCTACGCCCGCCAGGACAAGAAGCACCGCGGCCGCGAGCCCATCTCGGCCCGCCTGGTCGCCGACCTGTTCAAGACCGCGGGCGCCGACCGGCTCATGGCCGTCGACCTGCACACCGCGCAGATCCAGGGCTTCTTCGACGGTCCGGTCGACCACCTCTTCGCCATGAACCTGCTCATCGACGAGGTCAAGCGCAAGTGGGGGCACTGCGACCTCACCGTCGTCTCGCCCGATGCCGGTCGCGTCCGGGTGTCGGAGCGGTGGAGCGACAAGCTCGGCGGCACGCCGCTGGCCTTCATCCACAAGACCCGTGACCCGCTGCGGCCCAACGAGGTCGTCGCCAACCGCGTCGTCGGCGAGGTCGAGGGCCGCGTCTGCATCCTGGTCGACGACATGATCGACACCGGCGGCACGATCGTGAAGGCCGCCGACACGCTGTTCGCCGAGGGCGCCACGGACGTCGTCATCGCCGCGACCCACGGGGTGCTCTCCGGCCCCGCCGTCGACCGGCTGAAGAACAGCCGGGTCAGCGAGGTGCTGGTCACCAACACGCTGCCCATCGAGCCGGCCCGGCAGTTCGACAAGCTCACCGTGCTCTCCATCGCCCCGCTGCTGGCGCAGGCGATCAAGGCCGTCTTCGAGGACGGCTCGGTGACCAGCCTGTTCGGCGGCGAGTCGTAACACTGCGATCCTCCGGATCGCATCGCGGCCACGTGCCGTCCCCTGCTGCGACGAGCGAGCTCCCGTCCCGCCTCGGGGGAGCCTCCGGCCCCCCGCTCGGCGGAACCCGCTTCGCGGAGTTGCTCGCCCGTCCGTCCTCGGGGGAGCCTCCGGCCCCCCGCTCGGCCGGACCCTCGGCCGGGTCGCGTATCGTGTCTCCCGTTGCCCGGCGAGGGAGCGCTCCTGCGTTCCGTGATCGACGTGCGTGTGCCCGCTGAGGGTGCGTTGCGCCCGGTCGCCGGCACGCACGCAGACCCTCTTCGCTAGGAGCACATCACCGTGGCTGACTTCCGCCTCGACGCCGAGATCCGCACCGAGTTCGGCAAGGGCAGCGCTCGTCGCACCCGCCGCGCCGGCCGCGTCCCGGGCGTCCTCTACGGGCACGGCCAGGACGTCGTCCACCTGTCGCTGCCCGCCCGCGAGTTCGCCGCGGCGCTGCGCAACGGCGGTTCCAACGTGCTGCTCACCGTCGTCCTCGACGGCAAGGAGCAGCTCGCGCTGACCAAGGCCGTGCAGCGCGACCCGCTGACCCGCATCCACGAGCACGTCGACCTGGTCATCGTCCGCCGCGGCGAGAAGGTCACCGTCGACGTCCCCGTCCTCACCACCGGCGAGACCACCGCCGACGTGCTGGTGAGCATCGAGCTCAACACCGTCTCCATCGAGGCGCTGGCCACCGCGATCCCCGAGTCGATCGAGGTCGACGTCACCGGCCGCGGCGTCGGCGAGGGCGTCACCGCCGGTTCGCTGGAGCTGCCGGAGGGCGCCACGCTGGTCACCGACCCCGAGGCGCTCGTCGTCAACCTGATGGCCGCCCCGACCGCCGAGGCGCTGGAGGCCGAGCTCGCCGAGGCCGAGGCCGAGGCCGGCATCGAGCGCGAGGAGTCCGACGAGGCCGCCGAGGGCGCCGGCGAGGGCGACGTCGTCCCCGAGCCGCAGGACCAGGGCAGCGGCGAGTCGATGGACTCGGCGGAGAAGTCCGCCGACGACGCCTGAGGCACCCGCTGACCGAGAGCACGACCCCCAGGGGCGCCGGCACCGCCGGCGCCCCTGCGGCGTCCCCGCCGCCCGAGGGGCCCTTCCTGGTCGTCGGGCTGGGGAACCCGGGGCCGGGGTACGCCGGCAACCGGCACAACGTCGGAGCGATGGTGCTCGAGGAGCTGGCCCGCCGGGCCGGCATCAGGCTCGCGCCCGGCAAGGGCGCCCGCGCGCGGGCCGTCTCGGGCGAGGGGCGGCTCGCGGGACGCCGGGTCGTGCTGGCCCAGCCGCTCACCTACATGAACGAGTCCGGCAGCCCGGTCCGCGGGCTGCTCGACTACCACAAGCTGCCGCCCGAGCAGCTGGTCGTCATCCACGACGAGCTCGACATCCCCTTCTCCGCCGTCCGGCTCAAGCGCGGCGGGGGCGAGGGCGGGCACAACGGCCTGCGCTCCATCAGCCGGTCCGCCGGCACCAAGGACTACCTGCGGGTGCGCGTCGGCATCGGGCGACCGCCCGGCCGGCAGGACCCGGCGGACTTCGTCCTCAAGGACTTCTCCGGGACCGAGCGCAAGGAGCTGGACCTGCTGCTCGTCGAGGCGGCCGACGCCACCGAGCTCCTGCTGACCGACGGTCTCGAGGCCGCGCAGAACCAGGTGCACCCCCGCAGCTGACTGCCCCCGCACGGTCCGATCGGGTGAACCCGTGACGCTCCGTGTTGACGCTCGCCCTGACTCTCTGTGAGTGTGGCCGCTGATCAGCACGACTGCGCGGCACGAAGTGGCTGCTCAGAGCCCTGGGACTCCAGTCCGGGTGTTCGAGTAGTTACGCTGCGTAATATCGTTCGGGGGGACGCGCAATGCTTCTGGACCGCCAGCAGGCGAGTACGGGGGCGGTGATCCTGCCGGGGGCACCCGGTGGATCGACCGCTCCGTCGCTGCCACGGCCACGCCCCCTCGTCCGGCGCTCGGCCCCCGCGTGGGTGCGGTCCTACACCGTCGCGCTGGCCGGGGCGGAGACGCTGATGGCCGCCGCGGCAGGCGCCGCCGTGCTGCTGGGCCAGGACGCTCCCGTCGGCCCGCGCACCGTGCTGCTGTGGGCCGCGCTCGCGCTCGTGGTGGCCTGGCCGGTCCTCCTCGGCTCCACCGGCGCCTACGCGGAGCGGGTGTACGGCACCGGGAGCGACGAGTACCGCCGCGTCGCCCGCGCCGGCTTCCTGCTGCTGGCGCTCGCCAGCTTCCTGTCCTACGCCGCCGCGCTCGACCTCAGCCGCGCGCTGGTCGTCGTGGCCATCCCGCTGCTCACCGGCGCGACGCTGCTGGGCCGGTACGTGGCCCGCACCCGGCTGCGCAGGCTGCGCGCCCAGGGGCAGTGCACCAAGAAGGTCGTCGTCGTCGGCCGAGGTGGCGCGGTGCTGGAGCTCGTCGGCCGGCTGCAGCGCGAGCAGTACGCCGGGCTGGACGTGGTCGCGGCGGCCGTCACCCCTGCCGACCGGGTGCGGGTCGCCGAGCGGGCCGGCGTGCCCGTCGGCGGCCTCGACGACGTGCTGCTGCTCGCCGACCTGCACGACGCGGACACCATCGCCGTCACCTCGGCCAGCGAGACCGCCGCGCAGTACCTCCGCCAGCTGTCCTGGCAGCTCGAGGGCACCGGCATCGAGCTGCTCGTGGCCCCCGGCCTCATCGAGGTGGCCGGCCCCCGGCTGCACATCCGCCCCTTCGAGGGCCTGCCGCTGCTGTCCGTCGAGCAGCCGTGCTTCGAGGGCTGGCGGCGGGTCGTCAAGGGCGGCTTCGACCGCGCGGCGGCCGCGCTGGCGCTGCTCGTGCTGGCCCCGGTGCTCCTGACCGTCGCCGCGGCGGTCCGGCTGAGCAGCCCTGGCCCCGTGCTCTACCGCCAGGAGCGGGTGGGGCTGGGCGGGCGCACGTTCACCATGCTCAAGTTCCGCAGCATGGTCGTCGACGCCGAACGGCAGCTCGACTCCCTGCGCGGGGACAACATCTCCGACGGCCTGCTCTTCAAGCTGCGGGCCGACCCCCGGGTCACCCCCGTCGGCCGGCTGCTCCGGCGGCTGTCCCTGGACGAGCTGCCCCAGCTGCTCAACGTCCTCGGCGGCTCCATGTCGCTGGTGGGCCCTCGTCCGCCGCTGCCCGCCGAGGTCGCGCGCTACGACACGTCGGTCAGCCGGCGCCTGCTGGTGAAGCCGGGACTGACCGGCCTGTGGCAGATCTCGGGACGCAGCGACCTCTCGTGGGAGGAGTCCGTCCGGCTCGACCTGCGCTACGTGGAGAACTGGTCGCTGGCGCTGGACGTGCTCATCCTCTGGAAGACCGGCCGGGCCGTGCTCTCCAGCTCCGGGGCGTACTGACCTCCCCCTCCCGGGCGTCACTCGCAGGGGTCACGCGGCCCCGCGGAACGGTCCCCGCAGCCCATCTGATGGGTGAAGCTCCTGGTCAGACGGCGTTGCGCCGGCACCTCCCAGGTGTCCGGGACGTGCGCTCCCGGACACGGATGGAGGGGTCATGCGGATCGCCATGGTCGGCACGCGCGGAGTACCCGCTCGGTACGGCGGCTTCGAGACCGCCGTCGAGGAGGTGGGCCGGCGGCTCGCCGACCGGGGCCACCGGGTGACCGTGTACTGCCGCACGGCTCCGGGCCAGGAGCGCCCCGCGCGGCACCTGGGCATGGACCTCGTCCACCTCCCCGCCGCGCGCAAGCGCTCGCTGGAGACGCTGAGCCACTCGGCGCTCTCGGTCGGGCACCTGCTGACCCACCGCGCCGATGCGGCCTTCGTCTTCAACGCCGCCAACTCCCCGCTCCTGCCGGCCCTGCGGGCCGCGCGCATCCCGGTCGCGACGCACGTCGACGGCCTCGAGTGGAAGCGGGCCAAGTGGGGCCCGGTCGGCCAGCGCTACTACCGCGTGGCCGAGGCGCTGGCCGTGCGCTGGTCCGACGCGCTCATCGCCGACGCCCAGGGCATCGCCGACTACTACCGGTCGGAGTTCGGGGTGCCCACCACCCTGCTGACCTACGGCGCGCCGGTGATCTCCCCGGGCACCGGCAAGCTCGCCGAGCTCGGCCTGACCCCGGGCGGCTACCACCTGGCCGTCGCCCGCTTCGAGCCGGAGAACCACGTCGACGTCATCGTCGACGGCTACCGCCGCAGCGGCGCCACCAAGCCGCTCGTCGTCGTGGGCTCGGCGCCGTACTCCGACGCGTACACCGCCCGGGTGCACGGGCTGGCCGACGACCGCGTGCGCTTCCTCGGCGGCGTCTGGGACCAGGACCAGCTGGACCAGCTGTACGCGCACGCCTACACCTACCTGCACGGTCACTCGGTCGGTGGCACCAACCCCTCGCTCCTGCGCGCGATCGGTGCCGGCACCGCCGTCCTGGCCTACGACGTCGACTTCAACCGCGAGGTCATCGAGGACTCGGGCCGGTTCTTCGGCAGCCCCGCCGACGTCGCGGCGCTCGTCGACGCCGCCGAGGCCGACCCGGAGCAGGTCCGCCGCTCCGGGGTGCGGGCCCGCGAGCTCGCGAAGGGCTACGACTGGGACGACGTCGCCGCCGGCTACGAGCAGCTGGCCCGTCGGCTGGCCGGCCGGCACGTGCCGAGCCGCCGTCCCTCGGGTCGCCGGTTCCCGGAACCGACCTATGCGCCGGCGCCGGTGCCGTTCCCGCGCCCGGCCCCGGAGGTCGGCGCCGCCCACCCCGTCGCCACGCGTCCCGACGTGGTCCCGTTCCGGGGAGCGCAGCAGTGAGCCGCTGGAGTCGCAGGTCCGAGCAGGTCGACGCGGCGCGCACCGGGCACGAGCCGTCCGCGCCACGGCGCCGCCGGCAGATCGCCATCGGCGCGGCAGTGCTCGTGGCCCTGCTGGCGCTCGTGGCACTCCTGGTCACCCGCCCCGGCAACGGGGACGGCGCCGTCGCCGCCGCCGACGAGTCGGCGGCCGCGTCGACCTCGGGTGCGCCCGAGACCTCGATCGCACCCCCGCCACCGACCCCCACCCCCACGGGGCCCACCGAGGACGTCGACGAGCCGCCGCCGTCCCTGCCGGAGGTCGCCATCGACGCCCCGGCCGCCGTGGGCAACGGGATCGTCGCCACCATCGCCTCGGTGGAGGCGATCGAGGGCACTGCCGTCGGCCCGGGGAACATCGCCGGTCCGGCACTCCGTCTGACGGTGCGCATCGAGAACGGCACGAGCGAGGCCGTGTCGCTCGACGGCGTCGCGGTCAACCTGTCCCACGGTGCCGACCGGACGCCGGCCTCGCCGCTGGACGACCCCTCGCGCCGGCCCTTCACCGGCATGGTCGACCCCGGTGCGTCGGGCGAGGGCGTCTACGTCTTCAGCGTGCCGACCGACGCCCGGGACCTGATCACCGTCGAGGTCGGTTACCAGGCCGGCGCGCCGCTACTCCTCTTCACCGGCCGGGCGGGCTGATCCCGCCGGATCGCTCGCGCACGACGACCCGCCACCGCTCCCGCGGTGGCGGGTCGTCGTGCGTCCGGACCCGGGGCGGGCCGCCGCCGGCAGCCGCAGCGCTGATGCGGACGGTCACGCAGAGTGAGCCGCTCTCACCAGCACGAGGGACATGACCCCTGCTCGTCACCGGATCGGGTGTCCCCTCACCCTTGTTCCAGGCCCCGATGGTCACGCAGAGTGTCCAGCGTCCGTTCCGAGGGAACGGGCGCGTACTGGAACTTGAGCGGGGGCTCTCATGCGGGATGCAGGGACTGGTGCGCGCACGCGCGCCATGGCGGCGATGGTGGCCATGGTGCTCGCGGCCGGCAGCTGGGCGCTGACCGTCCCGACGGCGCGGGCGGACTCCGCTCCGCAGCCCGCGACGGCCACCGACCCCGTGACGGTCTCGGCCGACGCGCTGCCCACCGTGCAGATCGACGGCGTGGCGTGGGCTCAGGTCGTCGTCGGGGACACCGTCTACGTCGCCGGCTCCTTCACCCGGGCCCGGCCCGCCGGGGCGCCGGCCGGCACCGCCGAGACCGTGCGGAACAACCTGCTGGCCTACGACATCCGCACCGGCGCGCTCGTCACCTCCTTCGCGCCGAGCCTCAACGCCCAGGCGGTCAGCGTGGCGGCGTCGCCGGACGGCACAAGGATCTACGTCGGCGGTGACTTCACCGTCGCCGACGGGCAGCCCCGCAACCGGATCGCCGCCTACGACACGCGCACCGGCGCCCTGGTGGACAGTTTCCGGCCGACCGTCAACGGTCAGGTCGCGGCCATCGCGGCCACCGGCACCACGGTCTACCTCGGTGGCAACCTCACCGCCGTCGGCGGGGTCAGCCGCACCCGGCTGGCCGCGGTCCGCGCGTCCGACGGCGGCCTGCTGCCCTGGGCCCCGGTGCCGGGGATCGGCCCCACCAGCGGCAACCGCAACCCGACCGACCCGAGCAAGCCGGGGAGCACCGCGACCAGCAACGACGTCAAGGCCCTCGTGGTGACCGGTGGCGGCAGCCAGGTCGTGGTCGCCGGGCGCTTCGACACGATGAACGGCGTCAAGGCCACGGGTGTCACGGCGCTCGACCCGACCACCGGCGCGACGCGGACCTTCGAGATCAACCGGCTCATCACGAACCAGGGCGTCAACTCCGCCGTCTGGAGCCTCTCCACCGACGGCGCCACCGTCTACGGGACCGGGTACGACTACTACGGGCCGGGCAACCTCGAGGGCTCCTTCGCCGTCGACGCCGCCAACGGCCGGGTGCGCTGGATCGCCGACTGCCGCGGTGACAGCTACTCGAGCTTCCCGGCCAACGGCGTGCTCTACATCGCGTCGCACGCGCACAGCTGCGTGAACATCGGCGGCTACCCGGAGCAGGACCCGAAGGTCGAGAAGCGCGCCACGGCGATGAGCGCCGCCGCGGCCGGCCGGGTCGGCCCGAGCACCCAGCGCAACCAGAACTTCACCGGGCAGCCGACGTCCGCGTTGCTCAACTGGTTCCCGCTCCTGTCCCAGGGGAGCGTCACCGGCCAGTACCAGGCGGGCTGGAGCGTCTCGGGCAACGGGCAGTACGTCGTGTACGCCGGAGAGTTCCCGCGGGTGAACAGCAAGGCGCAGCAGGGCCTGGTCCGCTTCGCCGTCCCCTCGATCGCGCCGAACGCCGTCGGTCCGGAGGTCACCCCGGGGGTGGGCGTCACCGCGACCAGCGGGGGGCTGCGCGTGAGCTGGCAGGGCGCCACCGACCAGGACAACCGCGTGCTCACCTACCGGGTGTACCGGGACAACGGTGCCCAGCCGGTGGCCACCTTCGCCCGGTCGTCGCTGTGGTGGCGGGTGGCACCCGTCGCGTGGACCGACCGCACGGCCGCCGCCGGAGCGCACACCTACCGGGTCACCGTGACCGACCCCTTCGGCAACGAGGCCGCCATCGGCACCGGGTCGGGCACCTCGTCCGGTCCCACGCCGGCCCGGGCCTACGCCTCGGCGGTGGCCACGGACGGGGCGACCGACCACTGGTCGCTCGGCGAGCGCTCCGGCACCGCCCGCTCCGACCTGACCGGCATCGACGACCTCGTCGGCAGCGGCGACGTCCGCCACAACTGGTCCGGAGCGCTGCGCGGTGACGCGGACGGCTCCACGTGGTTCGACGGCGTCGGTGGCTTCCTCTCGACGCAGACCCCGCGCCGCGGACCGCACACCTTCTCGGTCGAGGCCTGGTTCGAGACCCGCAGCACCGCCGGCGGCCGGATCGTCGGCTTCGGCGACCAGCGCACCGGGCTCAGCAACAACCACGACCGGATGATCTTCCTGGACCCGTCCGGCAGGCTGCACTTCGGTGTGTACCCCGGCTTCGGCGCCGAGCTCGTCACGCCGACCGCCTACAACGACGGGCAGTGGCACCACGTCGTGGCCACCCTGGGGACGACGGGGATGCAGCTGTTCGTCGACGGCCGACTGGTCGCCAGCCGGACCGACGTCGTCATGGCGCAGGACTACCTCACCGGTTACTGGCGGATCGGTGGCGACCGCACCTGGTCCGGGGCGCCCTACTTCAACGGCCTCATCGACGAGGTCGCCGTCTACCCCACCATCCTCAGCGCCGAGCAGGTGGCCCGCCACCACGCGATCGGCACGACCGGGACGAGCACGAACCTCGCCCCGACGGCGTCGTTCAGCTCCAGCGTGCAGGGGCTGACCGGGTCGTTCGACGGCCGGCTCTCCGCCGACCCCGACGGTGGTTCCCTCAGCCGGTACGCGTGGGACTTCGGTGACGGGACCACCGCCACCGGGGCCACCGCGACCCGCACGTACGCGAGCGGCGGCACCTACACCGTCCGCCTGACCGTCACCGACGCTGCCGGTGCGACGGGCACCACCGAGCGGCAGGTCGCGGTGGTGGCTCCGGCCAACAAGCCGCCGACGGCGGCGTTCACCTCGACGTCGTCCGGCCTGAGCGCCGCGGTGGACGCCCGGAGCTCCACCGACACCGACGGCACGATCGCCTCCTACAGCTGGGCCTGGGGCGACTCGACGCCGAACGGTTCCGGCGCCACGGCGTCCCACACCTATGCGACCGCCGGGACCTACCAGGTGGCGCTGACGGTGACCGACGACGACGGCGCGGTCTCCACCGTGACCCGGGCGGTCGTGGTGACCGCCCCGGGCGCCACCCCGCCGGTGGCCAGCGACAGCTTCGCCCGGTCGGTGACCGGTGGGCTGGGTACCGCCGACCTCGGCGGCGCGTGGACGGCCGCGATCGGTGCCTCGCGCCAGTCGGTCAGCGGCGGTGCCGCGGTGCTGACCCTGCCCGCCGCCGGCAACGACACCGGCGCCTACCTCGGCTCGGTCAGCACCACGAGCGCCGATCTCCGGACGTCGTTCACGCTGACGTCCACCCCGACCGGGAACGGCACCTACGTGTACGTCATCGGCCGTCGGGTCGGCAGCGGGCAGGACTACACCGTGCGGTCGCGGGTGGCCGCGGACGGCCGGGTGTGGCTGGCGCTGTCCCGGACGACCGGCGGCGTCGAGTCCTTCCCCGGTGGCGAGGTGCTCGTGCCGGGCGTGACCTGGACGCCGGGGAAGACCCTGGAGCTCCGGGTGCAGGTCTCGGGCACCGGCACCACCACCGTCGACGGGTCCGTGTGGCTCTCCGGCCAGCCGGAGCCGACGGCGGCGCAGCTGACCCGGACGGACACGACCGCGGCGCTGCAGGGCCCCGGCGGCGTGGGCATCGGGGCCTACCGACCGGGCAACTCCACGGCAGCCACCTCCGTGCGCTTCGGGCCGCTGACGGTCACGGCGGTCGGCGCGTCCCAGCCGCCGGTCGAGGAGCCGCCCGCGGAGGATCCGCCCGTGGAGGAGCCGCCGGCCAACCAGGCGCCCGTCGCGGCGTTCACCGCGACCCCGGCGGACCTGGCCGTGGCGGTGGACGCCTCCACCTCGACCGACCCCGACGGCACCGTGTCCTCGTACGCCTGGAACTGGGGCGACGGCACGCCGGCGGGTACGGGGCCGACGGCGTCGCACACCTACGCGGCTGCGGGCACGTACACCGTGACCCTCACGGTGACCGACGACGACGGCGCGACCGCCACGACCACGCGTCCGGTGACGGTGGCGGCGGCGGGGGAGCCGCAGCCGCAGGTGCTCGCCGCGGACACGTTCGAGCGGTCGAGCACCGGCGGCCTCGGCACGGCCGACACCGGTGGTGCGTGGACGACCCTCGTGGGGGCCGCGCGGCAGGCGGTCACCGGCGGCGCCGCGGTGCTGACGGTGGGGCCCGGCAACAACGCGGGCTCGCACCTGGCGTCGGTGTCGCAGACCGCGGTCGACGTCCGGACGACGGTGTCGTTCTCCCGCGTGCCGACCAACGGCACCGGGGCCTACGCCTTCGTGACCGGCCGGCGGGTGGGCACCGCGATGTACAACGCCCGCGTCCGGGTGCTTCCCGGCGGCGAGGTCGGGGTGTCCCTGGTGCGCGAGGTCGGCGGTGTGGAGACGACGCTGGGCTTCGTCACCCTGCCGGGGCTGACGTACACCGCCGACCTGCCGCTGCACGTGCACCTGCGGGTGGCCGGCACGGGCACGACGAACCTGGAGCTCACGGTCTGGCGGTCCGGGACGACCCGGCCGACCGCGCCGACGCTGGTGCGCACCGACACCACGGCGGTGCTGCAGGCGGCGGGCTCGGTGGGTCTGGCGGCCTACCTGTCCGGCAGCTCCACCACTCCCGTCGCCGTCCGGTTCGACGACCTGCAGGTGACCGCCACCCAGTGAGCCGGGGTGCCGGGTCGCCCGACGCGACCCGGCACCTCGCACCCAGCTCGACGTCGCGCACCGCATCAGCGCGGTGCGATCGACCGATCACAGCTGGTCACGGGCCCCCTCCCTGTGAGGGAGGAAACCGCAGCTCATCACCTGATCAGGCGATCGGCAGAACGGTCCGCACCTGCGATCGTCACTCTCGGTACTCGACGACGGCATCCAGGGGGAGGCCGCCGCTCTCGGGTCCTGGCACACGGGGGAACCGCATGTCCACGTCTTCGAACGCGCCTCGGCGCGCGCCCGCCCGCCTCGTCGCGGGCTCCGTCAGCCTCCTGCTGGCGGCCGGCAGCCTGGCGCTCCTGCCCGGCGTCGCCCAGGCGGACTCCGCGCCGCTGACCCCGTCGGCCGCGACGCCGACCACCGTCGCCGCCGACGCCCTGCCCACGGTGCAGATCAACGGTGTCGTGTGGGCGCAGGCCGTCGTCGGCAACACCGTGTACGTGGGTGGCAAGTTCACGAGCGCCCGGCCCGCGGGAGCGCCCGTGGGGACCGGCGAGACGCCGCGGGCGAACCTGCTCGCCTACGACATCCGCACCGGTGAGCTCATCACCTCCTTCGCGCACGACCTCAACGGCCAGGTGCTGGCCGTCGCGGCCTCGCCCGACGGCTCCCGGGTGTACGTCGCCGGTGACTTCACCGCCGTCGACGGCCAGACCCGCCGTCGCGTCGCCGCCTTCGACACCGCGACCGGCGCCCTCGTCGCCGGCTTCGCCCCGGCCGTGCAGAGCCAGGTCGCCGCCCTCGCGGCCACGAACGACACCGTGTACCTGGGCGGCAGCATCACCGCCGTCGGCAGCGTCAGCCGCAGCCGGCTGGCCGCGGTCAAGGCCGCCGACGGCAGCCTGCTGCCCTGGGCCCCGGTGCCCGGCGTGGGTTCCACCGCCGGGAACCGGCTGCCGAACAACCCCGAGGGCAACGCCAAGACCAGCGACGCCGTCCTCGCCCTGACCGTCGCCGGCACGGGGCAGGTCATCGCCGGCGGGCGCTTCGACAGCATGAACGGCGTCAAGGCCACCGGCGTGGCCGCGCTGGACCCGGTCTCCGGTGCCACGAAGCCGTTCGCGATCAACCAGCGGCTGACCAACCAGGGCGTCAACTCCGCGGTGCACAGCCTGACCACGTCCGGTGACCTGGTCATCGGCACCGCCTACGACTACTACGGCCCGGGCAACCTCGAGGGCTCGTTCGTCGTCCAGGCCGACGGCGGCGCCATCGTGGCGATCAACGACTGCCGAGGCGACTCCTACTCGAACTACTCGACCGGCGGGGTCGTCTACGTGGCCAGCCACAGCCACGACTGCAGCCAGATCGGTGGCTTCCCGGAGCAGAACCCGCGCACGCACCGCTTCGGCGTCGCCTTCACGCTGGGCGCCACGGGCACCGTCGGGACCAAGACCATGGCCAACGCCAACTTCCGCGGGCAGCCGGCGCCGTCGCTGCTGCCCTGGTTCCCGACGCTGACGCCGGGCGACTACACCAAGCAGTACCAGGCCGGCTGGTCGGTCACCGGCAACGACCGCTACGTCGTCTACGGCGGTGAGTTCCCGAGGGTCAACGGCGTCGGGCAGCAGGGCCTGGTGCGCTTCGCGCTGCCCGACAGCGCACCGAACGCGGTGGGCCCGGCGCGCGAGGGCTTCACCGCGACCGCGATCTCGCCGGCGCCCGGCCGGGTCACGGTGAGCTGGACCGCGACGTCGGACCAGGACAACGCGAACCTGGTCTACCGCGTCGAGCGCGAGGGTCAGGCCCTGCCGGTCGCCGAGACCGTCCAGGCCTCGACCTGGTGGAACCGGCCGGCCATGTCCGCCGGCGACGCCGGCGTCAGCGGCGACCTGCGCTACCGCGTCACCGCGACCGACCCGTTCGGCAACACCGTCGCGACGCCCTGGGTGGCCGTCTCGGTCGCCGCGGCGACCGGTGGCGAGACCCGGCCCTACGCCGACACGGTGCGTGCCGACGGTGCGTCCAACCACTGGCGCCTCGGTGAGGTCTCGGGCAACGCCGTCGACGCGATCGGCAGCCGTCCGATGACGGTCGGCGCGGGCGTCACCCGCAACCAGGCCGGGGCCGTGCCGGGCGACACCGCCTACTCCTTCAACGGCAGCTCGACGGCGTCCCTGGCCACACGGGGCACCACCGCCGCGCCGAACACCTTCACCCAGGAGGCGTGGATCCAGACGTCGTCGACGTCGGGTGGCCGGATCATGGGCTTCGGCAACAAGGCCACGGGCACCAGCTCGACCTTCGACCGGCAGGTGTACCTGCAGAACGACGGCCGGGTCTCCTTCGCCGTCAGGGTGCCGACGTGGTTCGGGCTCTCCAGCGAGATCCGGTCGGTCACCAGCACCGTCCGGGTCACCGACGGGGCATGGCACCACGTGGCCGCCACGATGAGCTCCTCGGGCATCGCGCTCTACGTGGACGGCGTCCGCGTCGCCTCGCGCACCGATGTGACGACCGGGCAGTCCTACAACGGCTACTTCCGGGTCGGGGCCGACAAGGCCGTCGCCGGCGTGAGCACGTTCACCGGGCGCATGGACGAGGTGGCCCTCTACGGCACCGCGCTCTCGGCCCAGCAGGTGGCCGCGCACGCCGCCGCCGGCGGGGTCGCCGTGGCCGGGAACATGCCGCCGACCGCCCGCATCGCCGCCACCGCCACCGGTCTGACCGCGGCGCTCGACGCCCGCGGCTCGACCGACAGCGACGGCTCGGTCGCCTCCTACGCCTGGGACTTCGGCGACGGGGAGAAGGGCACCGGTGCGACGGCGTCGCACACGTACGCCGCCGCGGGCCGCTACGTCGTCACGCTCGCCGTGACCGACGACAAGGGCACCACCACGACGGCGAAGACGCTGGTCACCGTGGCTCCCGCGCGGGTCAACCAGGCTCCGACGGCGGCGTTCACCGCCACCGGCCGCGACCTGGACGTGGCGGTCGACGGCTCGGCCAGCGACGACGCCGACGGCACCGTGGCCACCCACTCCTGGAACTGGGGTGACGGCTCCGCCGACGCCACCGGGGTCACCGCGACGCACGTGTTCGCCACGGCCGGCACCTACACCGTGACGCTCACGGTCACCGACGACGAGGGCGCCACGGCGACCACCTCCCAGGAGGTCACCGTCACCGCGCCGATCCCGACCGCCCCGATCGCCAAGGACACCTTCGGCCGCTCGGTCACCGGTGGCCTGGGCACGGCGGACGTCGGTGGCGCGTGGACGGCGCTCGTCGGTGCTCCGCGGCAGTCGGTCACCGACGGCGTCGCCGAGCTGGGCCTGCCCGGCGCCGGCAACAACACGGCGTCGCACCTGGCCGGCGTGAGCACCACGAGCGCGGACATCCGGAGCACCGTCACGCTCGGCGCCGCGCCGACCGGCACCAGCGGCACGTGGGCCTACGTGACCGGCCGGCGCACGGCTGCCGGTGACGAGTACCGGGTCCGGGTCCGGGTCGATGCCGCGGGTGCGGTGCACCTGGCCCTGTACCGGCAGGCCGGGGGCGTCGAGGCGTTCCCCGGCGGGGAGGTCACGGTGCCGGGGCTGACCTGGACGCCGGGCACCGCCCTGGCGACCCGGGTGCAGGTCTCGGGCAGCGGGACCACCGCCATCACCGCGTCGGTGTGGGCGGCCGGCCAGCCGGAGCCCGCGCAGCCGCAGCTGTCGCGGACGGACACGACCGCGGCACTGCAGGCGCCCGGGTCGGTGGGTCTCGCGGCCTACCGCCCGAGCAGCAACATCGCGGCCACCGCGGTGCGGTTCACCGGCTTCCGGGTCGGCCTGGTCGGCGCGGGGCCGCACACCAACCTGGCTCCCACGGCCACCTTCACCGCGGAGGCCACGGACCTCGCGGTCGCCGTCGACGCCGCGGGTTCCGCCGACACCGACGGCCGCGTCGCCCGTGCCGACTGGGACTTCGGGAACGGGTCGTCGGCCACCGGTGCCACCGCCACCCACACCTACGCGGCGGCGGGCACCTACACCGTGCGGTTGACGGTGACCGACGACGAGGGGGCCACGGCGACCACCACCCGGACGGTCACCGTGACCTCGCCGGCCGCCCCGCCGGTGGAGGAGCCGGCCGTGCAGGTCGCGGCCGACGCCTTCGAGCGGGCGGTGACCGGCGGCCTGGGGACCGCCGACCTGGGCGGGGCCTGGACCTCGGCGGCGGGCGCCTCGCGCCAGGCGGCCGTGGACGGCGGGGCGGTGCTGACGGTCAACCCGGGCAACAACACGGGTTCCTACCTCGGCGGGGTCTCCGCCGCCGCCGTCGACGTCCGCACCACGGTGTCGTTCTCGGCGGTGCCGGCCACCGGCACCGGTGCCTACGCCTTCGTGACGGGGCGCCGGGTCGGGACCGCCCAGTACAACGCCCGGCTCCGGGTGCTGCCCGACGGCAGCGTCGGCGTGGCGATCATCCGCGAGGTCGCCGGGGTGGAGACCATCCTCGGCCCGGTGACCACGCTCCGCGGCGTCACCTACACCGCCGGCATGCCGCTGGAGGTCCGGTTCCGCGTGACCGGCAGCGGCACGACGGACCTGGCCCTCACGGTGTGGCAGGGCGGCACGGCCGAGCCGGCCACCCCGACCCTGGTCCGCACCGACACCGCCGCCGAGCTCCAGGCGCCCGGCGGGATCGGGATCGCGGCCTACCTGTCGGGCAGCGCGACCGGCCCGGTCGGCGTGCGGTTCGAGGGGATCACCGCCACCGCCGTGCGCTGACCCGCACGACGAGCCCCGTGCCGGGCCGGCCCCCGTGGCCGGCCCGGCACTGTGCTGTCCGCGGCACCGTGCTGTCCGCGGCACGGTGCTGTCCGCCGGCGCCACGGGAGGACGACGCCCGACCGGGTGACCCGTGGGGGTGAGGGCGTCCGGCCAGCCCTCCCCATGCCTCCCGGACGCGTAGATGCTGGTCGGAGCGACGACCAGCGACCGTGCGTCCCGCGCGGCCGCATGCCGTCGGACCGGTCAGGCACAGCACGGGAGGCCACAGTGGACGGCTCGGGGAACGCCCTCGCCGAGGTCGAGGAGGCGTGGCCGGGAACGGCTGCCGCTCCCGCACCGCGCCCGGCGGACCCCGAGGGGCTGCGGGCCACGCTCCAGCGGCTGTCGGCCGCCCAGAAGGGTTCGGCCGGGGCGCCGCTGTACTCGCGCTTCGTGAACCGGCCGCTCGGCCGGTTCTTCGCCGCGCTCGCGTTCGGCGCGGGGCTGACCCCCAACGCGGTGACCGCCGTCAGCGCCGCGTTCACCGCCACCGGCATCGCGCTGCTCGCGCTCGTGCCGCCGTCGGTTCCGATGGGGCTGACCGTCGCCGCCTGCCTGGTCCTCGGCTACGGCCTCGACGCCGCCGACGGCCAGCTCGCCCGCCTGCGCGGTGGCGGTTCGCCGGCGGGGGAGTGGCTCGACCACATGGTCGACGCCGCCAAGGTCGCCGGCCTGCACCTGGCCGTGGCGATCGGCCTGTACCGCTTCACCGACGTCGACCCGGCCGTGCTGCTCATCCCGCTCGGGTTCTGCTTCGTCGACGTCGTGATCTTCTTCGCGATGATGCTGAACGAGGCGCTGCGCGCCCAGCACGGCGCCGCCACGCGCGCCCAGGGCCCCACGCAGCAGGTGGGCATCGCCCGCTCGGTCCTGGCGCTGCCGACCGACTACGGCGTCCTGGCGCTCGCCTTCGTGCTCTTCGGCGCGACGTCGGTCTTCGTCCCGGTCTACGCGGCCCTCGGCCTGGCCGAGGGGCTCTTCCTCGCCCTCGCGCTGGTCAAGTGGTTCCGCGAGATGGACCGACTGCCCCGATGACCGGCCAGGAGGACCGCCCGCCGCTGCTGGTGGTGCACCCGGGGTCGGAGCTGTACGGGGCCGACCGGATGCTGCTGGAGTCGGCGACCGCGCTGGCCGGCCGCTTCGCGGTGACCGTCGTCCTGCCCGGCCCCGGCCCGCTGGTCGCGGAGCTCGAGGCCCGAGGGGTGGCCGTCGAGCTGTGCCCGATGCCCGTGCTGCGCAACTCCGCGCTGCGGCCGCGCGGTGCCCTCCGGCTGCTCGCCGATGCCGTCCGCGGCCTGGTGCCCGCGCTGCGGCTGCTGCGCCGGCACGGCGCGGCGGGTGTCTACGTCAGCACCCTCACCCTGCCGTCCTGGCCGCTGCTGGCCCGGCTGGCCGGCCGGCGCTCGATCTGCCACGTGCACGAGGCCGAGCAGTCCGCTCCGCGGCTGCTGCGCCGGGGGATGGCGCTGTGCCCGGCCCTGGCCGACCGCGTGGTGGCCAACAGCCGGTTCACCCTCGACGTCCTCACCGAGGTGGCGCCGCGACTGCGCCGGCGCGCGACCGTCGTGCACAACGCCGTGCGCGGGCCCGCGGAGGTCGCCCCGGCCCGGGAGGGCCTCGACGGCCCGGTGCGCCTGCTGTTCGTCGGCCGGCTCAACCCCCGCAAGGGCCCGCAGGTGGCCGTCGCCGCGCTGGCCGAGCTCACCCGCCGCGGCGTGGACGCCCGCCTGACCGTCGTCGGCGACGTCTTCCCGGGCTACGAGTGGTTCGCCGAGGAGCTGCGCGCGAGCGTGGCCGACGCCGGCCTCGGGGACCGGGTGGAGTTCCTCGGTTTCCACGCCGACGTCTGGCCCGACCTGGCCCGCGCCGACGTCGTGCTCGTGCCCGCGGTGGGCGACGAGTCGTTCGGCAACACCGCGGTGGAGGCGGTCCTCGCCGCCCGGCCGCTGGTGGTCAGCGACCACAGCGGCCTGCGGGAGGCCGCGGCCGGCTACGCCGGCGCCCAGGCCGTCCCCGCCGGCGACGCCGGCGCCTGGGCCGACGCGATCGCCCGCGTGGCCGCCGACTGGCCCCGCTTCCGCGAGGCCGCCCTCGCCGACGCCGCCGTGGCCCGGCGGCGCTCGGCGCCCGATCGGTACGCCGCCGAGCTGGTCGACGCCGTCGCCGCGCTCCACGCGCCCCTGCCGGCGTCCCGGGAGCTGCTCGCGCCGGCCACCGGATCGGGGGCCGCGGCATGAGCGCCGTCGTCAGCCGGGTCTCCGCCCCGGCGGTGCTGATGTACCACTCGATCAGCGCCTCGTCCGAGCCCGATCCGCACGCGATCCGGGTGCACCCCGACCGGCTCGACCGGCACCTGGGGCTGCTGCGCCGGCTCGGTCTGCGCGGCGTCTCGCAGACCGAGCTGCTGCACGCCGTCGACCGCGGGCAGGCCGCCGGCCTCGTCGGCCTGACCTTCGACGACGGTTTCGCGGACTTCCTCACCACCGCCGTGCCGGTCCTGGCACGGCACGGCATGACGGCCACCGTCTACGTGGTCGCCGGCCACATGGGCGCCACGAACTCGTGGGACACCGGCCCGCAGTTCCCGATCATGACCGCCGACCAGGTGCGCGCGGCGGCGGCCGCCGGGCACGAGGTCGGCAGCCACACGATGACCCACGCTCGGCTCGCCGGTGCCGCCCCGGCGACGCTCGCCGCCGAGGTGGGGGACAGCCGGCGGCTGCTCGAGGACGTGCTCCAGGCCGAGGTGCCGGGTTTCTGCTACCCGTACGGGTCCTACGACGCCGCGGCCGCCGACGCCGTGCGCGCGGCCGGGTACGACAACGCCTGCGTCACCGGCGACTACGTGCCCGGGGACCGGCACACCCTGCCGCGCTGCTACGTGAGCCCCCGCGACACCCGCGCGCACATCCTGGCGCGGCTCGTCCGGCACGGCGTGCGCATCCGCCGCCCCCTGCCCGCTCCCGGACGCTGACAGGCGGACCGGACGTGCCCTCCGTGCTCTCGTCCCTGACCGGCCTGCTGCGCCGTCGGGCGACCACCGCCGTCATCGGCCAGGCCACGATGGCGCTGGCCGGGCTGACCCTGCAGGTCGCCGCCGCCCGGTTGCTCGGCGCAGGCGGGCTGGCGGTGTTCTCCCTGGTCTACGGCGCGCTCGTGCTGGTCACCGCGGTGTGCAGCGGGATGGTCGGTGACTCCCTGACGGTGCTGGACCGGCACGACCGCGCGGTGCGCGCCGGCCTGCACGTCTGGACCGTCCTCGTGTCCGCCGCCGCCGGCCTGGCCGGGGCGCTGGCCGCGCTGGTCACGGACGCGGTGCCGGTCTGGGCAGGGCTCCTGCTGGCCCCCGCGTGCGCCGCGTTCGTCGTCGAGGACACCCTGCGCCGGCTGCTGATGGCCACCGGCCGGTACAGCGCTCTGCCGGTGGTGGACGCCACGAGCCTGGTCGGCGCGCTGGCGGCGCTGGTGCTGTGCGGCCTGGCCGGTGGGGTGACGCTCAGCTCGTTCGTCGTCGCGCTGCTGGCCGGGCAGGTCTCGGCAGCCGTGGTCGCCTGGTGGCTGCTGCCCGCGGCCGAACGGCCGGCCGGGCCGTGGCGCCGTCCGGGCCTGCGCACCGTCGCCGACTTCGGCGTGTGGCGGGCGGCCGCCCAGACCGTCCGTCCGGGCTCGCTGACGCTGCTGCGGCTGCTGCTCGTGGGGACGGTCGGCGCGCTGGCCTACGGGCCGCTGGAGGCCGCCCGCGTCTACACCGCGCCGATGCTCACGCTCGTGGCGGGCATCGCCTCGTTCCTGCTGCCGCACTTCGTCGGCCTGCGCGACCGGCCGCTGCCGGACAGCCTGCGGGTGGCCGACCGGGCGTCACTGGGCCTCGTGGCGGGGATCGCCACGCTCGGGGTCGCGGCACTGGCCGCGCTGCCGTGGCTCGGGCCCGCGCTGACCGGCGGCGGGTACGACGTGCCCGTGGCGGCCGTCGCCGGCTGGACCGTGTACGCCGCCTGCGCGGCGCTGCTGCTGCCCTACGCGTCGCTGTCCTCGGTGCACGGCGAGCAGCGCCGGGTCCTCGCGCTGCGCGCCGTCGAGCTGGTCTCCCTCGGCGGTGTCGCCGCGCTGGTGCTCGTCGCGCCGCACGCGGTGGCCTGGGCGCCGTTCGTGCTCGCCGCCGGCCCGGCGCTGACCGCGCTCGCCGTCCGCCAGTCCGTCGTCGTCCCGCTGGTCCGGCGAGGTGCCGGCCGGCCGGCCCGCCGGCCCGCCCGGGACGAGGTCCCGGCGTGACCGCGCGGGTGCGGGAGACGGCGGTCCCCGGCCGCCTGCTGGTCTGCATGCTGCTGCTGGTCCTCACGACCGTGGGCTGGCGGCGCGGCACCTACTTCACCGGCTCGGTGGACCCGGTCGTCGCGGCCAAGGGCCTGCTCAGCGTGGCGGCGCTCGTCCTGGCCTACTTCGGTACCCGGCGCGTCGCCCTCCGCCTGGGGACGGGCACGCTCTGGGCGCTGGGACTGCTGCTCGCCGCCTCGGTGCTCGGGGCGTTGACCCACGGACCGCTGGTCGCCGGCGGGGTCATCGCGGTGCGCGTGACCATCGTCGCGCTCACCGTCGTGCTGCTCCTGCGCTGCTACACCGGCACCCAGTTCTTCGCCGCCCTGGCGTGGTCCTCCGCGGGGATCGGCGGGGTGGCGGCGGTCAGCGGCCTGCCGAGCCTCTCCTCGGGCCGGCTGGCCGGGGGTTTTCCGCAGCTGGCCCCCAACGAGCTCGCGCTGCTCGCCTGCCTCGTGGTGCTGTACGCCGCGTGGCGGATCGCGCTGGGGGCCAGTGGCGTCCCCATGGCGGGGATCGCCGTGGTGGCGCTCGGCGTCCTGTGGTTCACCGGCTCGCGGACGGCGCTGCTCATGCTCGTGCCCGCCCTGGTGATCATGGCGCTGCACGTGCGGCGTGCCCGCGTCGGCCTGGTCGTCAGCGGACTGCTGCTGGCAGCTGCCGCCACCGTCGCGGCGCTCAGCACCGATGCGCTGACCGCCTTCCTCGAGCGCGACGGCGACGGCACCAGCACGGTGGAGTCGCGGTTCATCGCCTGGGACGCCGCGACCACGTGGGCCGACGACAACTGGCAGCTCTTCTTCGGTGGCGGCATGTCGGTCAAGATCATCCCGGTCAAGGGTCAGTACTGGGACGAGCAGCCGCTGGACAGCAGCTGGGTCTCCCTGCTCGTGCAGGTCGGACTGGTGGGTCTCCTCGTGGCCTCGGCCTGGGCCCTGTGGACCGTGCGCGGAGCGCTCCGGGCCCCACGGGAGTCCCGGGCGCTGTTCCTCGGAGCACTGGTCTTCCTGCTCGGCCGCAGCGTGCTCGAGAGCGGGTTGTTCGACGCGACCCCCGACTTCCTCGCCTTCCTGGCCATCTCGCTGCTGGCCGAGGGTGGCTCCCGTCGCCGCCTCGCCGAGCAGCCCCCGGAGAGCGGTGCCGGGCCGGCGTTGCCCGCCCGCCGACCGCGGCCTGCTGCGCTCACCGGCTGACCCTTCCTCGGAGCGCGCCCCGAGGAGACACCGCGCGAGCAACCCCCTGAGCACGGTCGCGCGTCCGTCCTCGATCGGATGACAGGGCGGTGCGCTCCGCGCACCCCTGGTCAGCGACCCAGCAGCATGGTGGCGACGGCACGGCTGACGGCAGGGTGGACACCGTGGACATGGCCCGGCACCAGGGCGAGGGGGAGCAGCCGAACCGTCGAGGGGTGGGGGCCCGACTACCTCGTGCGCCCTCCCTCGCGACGCACGGCCTGGTCAGTGGAGTCGTGAACCTCCCGTGGCTGCTGTCGCTCGGATGGACGGGCTTCGTCATCGGATGGGCGGTCACGCTGACCGCGGTGCTCCTGATCAGGACCTTCTTCGTTGGACGCTGGCGTCGCGACGGCGAGGCGGCGGACGCACAGCCCTGAAGCCACCCTGGCGACTGCCCCGCGGGATCGCGACCGCCACCTGACCCGCCGTCGACAGGGCGTCGTCACAGGGACCAGGTCCGGCCGACGGCCCCGGGAACGCCGACGGGCCGGCCGGGACCGCGGTCCCGGCCGGCCCGTCGGTGCGTGCCGTGCGTCGGCTCAGCCGCGCCGGGCGCCGTTCATCGCGACCGGCTTGCCGGTCGTCGCGACCGGGGTCGGCCTCGGCGGCGTCGGCAGGACCGGCTGCGCGACGTCCGCGTCGTCGTGCGGGGAACGGCGGCCCCGACCCCGCGGCACCAGGGCGATGGCGAGCGGGGTGATCCCCGCCGAGCCCAGGATGGTGCGCATCTCGCGGAGCTCCCGGTCGTCGACCCGGCCGCTCGTCACGACCAGGACGACGCCGTCGTGGCGCTCGGCCACCTGCTTCCAGGAGCGCAGCGGCATCAGCGGGTCGGCGAGGTCCAGACGGATCCGCGGACCGTCGTTCCCGACCGCGCCGGTGAGGGACTCGGTCACGGCGGCCGTCAGGCCGCGGCCGCCGAGCACCTCGGTGACCTGCTCGGCGAAGGCGCGGGACGCCTGCTCGTCCGCGGGCGCAGGGGAGAGGACCGCGATCCGCACCGGCTGCTTCTCGGCGTGCAGCTCGAGCCGCCGGGCGAGCGTGCCGGCCGCCTGCCCGGTCAGGGCGCTGCGGCGGCGGCGACCGGAGGGCTGCACGAGGACCTCGGTGTCCCCGGCGTCCTCGCCCCAGGCGCGGCGGACGTCGTCCTCGGTGTGCAGCGTCGAGTCCACCCGGCTCCTGACGACCGCGGCCGCCAGGCCGGCGAAGAGCCCGGCGACGACGCCGAGCACCAGCAGGTAGAGCAGCACGGGGGACGACGGCGAGGTCGGGGCCACGGCGGGATCGACGACGCTGAGGCGCACCGGCTGGTCACCCGACGACGGGGTCTCCAGGGTCTCGACGACGTCGGTGAAGAGGTCGGCCACCTCGTTCGCGATGGCGGCCGCCTCGACCGCGTCCGGACCGCTGACGGTGACGTGCAGCTGCGTGGTGTCCGCCGGGTTGGTCGCCGACACCCGGGTCCGGAGCTCGGCCAGCGGCACGTCGAGCCCGAGCTCCTCCCGGACCGGGGCGAGCACGGCCTCGCTGGTCACGATGTCGGGGTAGCTCTTCACCCGCTGCTGCACGAACGAGGCGCTGTTGGGGATCGAGGGCGAGACCGAGACGAAGACGGTGGCGCTCGCCGAGTAGGTCGCGGGTGTCACGGCGAACACGAGGAGCCCCGCGAGCGCGCCGGTCAGCGTCGCGCCGACCCAGATGACCCAGTGTCGCCGCACCGCGGCGACGTAGTCGCTCAGTTCCATGTCGTCCCTTGCCTGCCCGCGCGACCGAGCGAGGCCCGGAAGGGCGCCCTCGGGTCGCGTCCCCCAGTCGGAATTCCGACGATATCCGCAGGTCAGCGCGCCGAGGCCGGTGCGGAGGGGCGCCTCACCCCTGCGAGGGGGGCGCTCCCGGCCGTGCCGGCGGCCCCGGCCCCCGAAGGGGTGAAGTATCCCGCGACGGTCACCAAGCGTGACCGTTCTCGATTAACTTTCCGGGCGTCGCCGCTGCGGAGCGCCATGGATGCCGTTCCTCGCGTGACCCAGCGTGATCAGGCGAGCGCTCCCGACCGGGGAGTGCGGACCACGGGAGGATCGGGGGATCCCATGACGGTCATCGGCTACGCGCCCGGTGCCTACGACCTGTTCCACGTCGGGCACCTGAACATCCTCAAGCACGCCGCCGAGCACTGCGACCGGCTGATCGCCGGCGTGGTCTCCGACGAGATGCTGCTGCTGACCAAGGGCCGCGCGCCGGTGATCCCGCTCGCCGAGCGCATGGAGATCGTGAGCAACCTGCGCTTCGTCGACGCCGTGCACGCGGAGGTCGTCCCGGACAAGGTCGACACCTGGCGCGAGGTCCGCTTCGACGTGATCTTCAAGGGCGACGACTGGCGGGGCACCGCCAAGGGCGAGAAGCTCGAGCGCGACTTCGCCGAGGTGGGCGTCCGGGTGCACTACTTCCCGTACACGATGCACACCTCGAGCACGATCCTGCGCAAGGCGCTGGCGGCCATCGACGCCGAGGCGCCCGTGGGCCGCGGCGCCCGCGTCCTGACCTCCTGATCACCGGCCCCGCTGCAGGGGCCCGCGGCGAGCGAGCGAGTCGTGGGGGGCAGCGGGGTCCTTATGCTGGGAGACCGGCCCCTGCCGCACTCGGCGGCACGTGCGAGGCCGGTCGAACCTCAGGAGTAGAGAAGCGTGACCCTGCGCGGCGTGCTCGACGTCGTCCTCACCGACCCCGCGATGGCCCGCGTGGTCGCCGCGGCGGGCAACACCGAGCTCGCGGTCACCGCGCCGCCGGCCGTGCAGCCGCTGGTCGCCGCGGCGCTGGCCGCGGCGGGCGGCGGCGAGGGCGTGCCGGTCCTGCTGGTCACCGCGGGCGAGCGGGACGCCGACGCGGCCGCCGACCTGCTGCGCTGCTTCCTCCCGCAGCGGCGGATCGAGACCTTCCCCGCGTGGGAGACGCTGCCGCACGAGCGGCTCAGCCCCCGTGCCGACACCGTCGGACGCCGGCTGGCCGTGCTGCGCGACCTGACCCACCCGGGTGCCAACGGCACGATCGACGTCCTGGTCGCCCCCGTCCGCAGCGTGCTGCAGCCGCTGGCGCCCGGTCTGGGTGACCTGGTGCCCGTCGAGCTCAGGTCCGGCGACTCCGCCGACCTCGACGACATCGCCCGCGCCCTCTCCGACGCCGCCTACACCCGCGTCGAGCTGGTCGAGAAGCGCGGCGAGTTCGCCGTCCGCGGCGGACTGCTCGACGTCTTCCCGCCCACCGAGCCCCATCCGGTGCGGGTGGAGTTCTGGGGCGACGAGGTCGACGAGCTGCGCTACTTCTCCGCCGCCGACCAGCGCTCGCTGGACGACCGGCCGGAGCGGCTGTGGGCCCCGCCGTGCCGCGAGCTGCTGCTCACCGAGGAGGTGCGCGCCCGCGCGGCGACCCTGGCGGTCGAGCACCCCGGCCTGATCGAGGTCCTGGGCAAGCTGGCCGAGGGCATCGCCGTGGAGGGCATGGAGTCGCTGACCCCGGCCCTCATCGGCGGCGCGGCGATGCAGCTGCTCACCGACCTCGTGCCCGCCGGCACGCACGTGCTGGTCGCCGACCCCGAGCGGGTGCGCAGCCGGGCCGCGGACCTGGTCCGCACCGCCGAGGAGTTCCTCGCCGCGTCCTGGGCGATGGCCGCGGAGGCGGGGGAGGCCCCGCTGGACCTGGGGGCGTCGTCGTTCCGCGACCTCGCCGACGTCGAGACCGCGGCCCGCTCCCGCGGCCTGCCGTGGTGGACCACCGGCGCCTTCACGCTCCAGGCCGAGGACGACGAGCGCCAGGTCACCCTCGACGCCGCCCCCGTCGAGCGGTTCCACGGCGACCAGGTGGCCGCCGTGCGGAAGATGCGTGACTGGCACCGCCAGGGGTGGCGGGTCGTCGTCACCTTCGCCGGCCCCGGTCCGGCCCAGCGCGCCGCGGACCAGTTCATGGAGGCCGAGCTCGGCGCCCGCCTGGTGCCGGACATCGCCCGGGCGCCGGACAAGGCCCTGACCCACGTCACCCAGGGCAACCTGGAGGCGGGCTTCGCCTTCCCGGGCATCGGCCTCGCGCTGCTCACCGAGCAGGACCTCACCGGCCAGCGCGGCACCTCGATGCGCGACGCCACGAAGATGCCCGCCCGCCGGCGCAACGCCGTCGACCTGGTGCAGCTGCAGCCGGGCGACCTCGTCGTCCACGAGCAGCACGGCATCGGCCGGTACATCGAGATGGTCAGCCGCACCGTCAACGGCGGCCAGCGCGACTACCTGATCGTCGAGTACGCGGCGTCGCGCCGGAACCAGCCGCCGGACCGGCTGTTCGTCCCCACCGACTCCCTCGACCAGCTCACCCGCTACGTGGGCGGTGAGGCACCGGCGCTGTCCAAGCTCGGCGGCGCCGACTGGAAGAACACCAAGGCCAAGGCCCGCAAGGCGGTCAAGCAGATCGCCGGTGAGCTGATCCGGCTCTACTCGGCGCGCATGGCCAGCAAGGGCCACGCGTTCGGGCCGGACACGGTCTGGCAGCGCGAGCTCGAGGACGCGTTCCCCTTCCAGGAGACCCCCGACCAGCTGGCCGCGATCGACGAGGTCAAGGCGGACATGCAGAACCCGGTGCCGATGGACCGGATCATCTGCGGCGACGTCGGCTACGGGAAGACCGAGATCGCGATCCGCGCGGCGTTCAAGGCGGTGCAGGACGGCAAGCAGGTCGCCGTCCTGGTGCCGACGACGCTGCTGGCCAACCAGCACTTCAAGACCTTCTCCGAGCGGGTCGCCCAGTTCCCGGTGACGGTGAAGGTGCTCTCCCGGTTCCAGTCGGACAAGGAGACGACCGAGATCCTGCGCCAGCTCGCCGCCGGGGAGGTCGACATCCTGGTCGGCACCCACCGGCTGCTGCAGCCGACGACCCGCTGGAAGGACCTCGGCCTGGTCATCGTCGACGAGGAGCAGCGCTTCGGCGTCGAGCACAAGGAGTACCTCAAGACGATGCGGACGGCGGTCGACGTCCTGTCGATGTCGGCCACGCCGATCCCGCGCACGCTCGAGATGTCGCTGACCGGCATCCGCGAGATGTCGACGATCCTCACCCCGCCCGAGGAGCGGCACCCGGTGCTGACCTACGTGGGCGCCTGGGCGGACAAGCAGATGGCCGCCGCGGTCCGCCGGGAGCTGCTCCGCGACGGTCAGGTCTTCGTGATCCACAACCGGGTTCAGTCCATCGACAAGGCCGCGGCCAAGATCCGGCACCTGGTCCCCGAGGCGCGGGTCGTCGTCGGGCACGGCCAGATGAGCGAGGCGGAGCTCGAGCGGGTGATGGTCGGCTTCTGGGAGAAGGAGTACGACGTCCTGGTCGCGACCACGATCGTCGAGTCCGGCCTGGACATCCCGAACGCCAACACCCTGATCGTCGACCGGGCCGACACCTTCGGTCTCTCCCAGCTGCACCAGATCCGCGGGCGCGTCGGCCGTGGGCGGGAGCGGGCCTACGCCTACTTCACCTACGACCCGACGCGCACGCTCACCGAGACCTCGGTGGACCGGCTGACCACGATCGCCAACAACACCGACCTCGGCGCCGGCATGGCCGTGGCGATGAAGGACCTGGAGATCCGGGGGTCGGGCAACCTGCTGGGCGGCGAGCAGTCCGGGCACATCGCCGGCGTCGGCTTCGACCTCTACGTGCGGCTGGTCGGCGAGGCCGTCGCCGACTACCGCGCCCAGGTCACCGGCGAGGACGCCCCCGCCGAGCCGGTCGAGGTGCGGGTCGACCTGCCGGTGGACGCGCACCTGCCGCACGACTACGTGCCCGGCGAGCGGCTGCGCATGGAGGCCTACCGCAAGGTCGCCGCCATCTCCGACGACGACCAGGCCCAGGCGGTGCTCGACGAGCTGACCGACCGGTACGGCGCGCCCCCGGCGCCGGTGCTCAACCTGCTCGCCGTCGCCCGGTTCCGGGTGGCGATGCGGGCGCTCGGCATCACCGAGGTGTCGCTGCAGGGGCGCACCATCCGGGTGGGTCCGGTCGACCTGCCGGAGTCCAAGCAGATGCGGCTGGCCCGGCTGGCCGACGGCGCCTCGTACAAGGCCGCGGTGGAGACGATCGTGCTGAAGATGCCGGTCGGCCCCGACCGCCGGACCCCGCTGCGCGACGTCGCCCTGCTGGAGAACCTGCACTCGGTGCTGAAGGCGGTCCTCGACCAGCCCGTCGCCGCCTGACCGCCGCGGGAGCATCGCAGCGAGCGCCAGCGAGCGAGGAGCGGACCGTGGCGCGGAAGGCGGCCGGGTGCCATCGCCGCCTGACGCCCAGGGCCGACATGGCCATTTCGGCCCTGGGTGCGTCGTGGGTCACAGGGGGTGTGGGAGTCTCCCGGCGTGCTGACGCGTCGACCTCCCCGCACCCGGGCCGCCGTCCTGCTCGTGGCCGCCGCCCTGCCGATCCTCGCCGGCTGCCGCTCGGCCCCTGACGTCGCGGCCTACGTCGGCGACGAGCGGATCACGGTGACCGAGCTGGAGGCCGCGGTCCGCGAGCGGCTGGCCGACGACGGCATCGCCGCCTGGGCCGAGGGGCGGGAGGACGAGCTGACGCAACGCGTGCTCGGCACCCTGGTCGACCAGGAGGTCTACGCCGCGGCGGCCGAGCGGTACGACGTGGACGTCGACGACGCCGACGTCTCCCGGCGGATCGACGAGCTGCTGGGCGACGACGATCCCGACGCCGCGTACGAGGCGCTGGCCGCGCAGCAGGGCATCGGGCGCGCCGACGTGCGCGCGACGGTGCGCCAGCAGCTGGTGCGGCGCGAGCTGGCCGCCCGCGAGGGCGAGGCCGGCGCGCTGGAGGAGGAGGCGCTGCGGGCGCGCTACGAGGAGGTGCGGTCGAACCTGGCGACCCTCGAGTTCGGCTACGTCACCGTGCCGGACCAGGCCACCGCGGACGCACTGCTCGCCGAGCTGACCGCGGCCCCGGGGCGGTACGCCGAGCTCGCCGCCCGGTACCCCGGGCAGTACACGCTCCCCGAGCTGCGCTCCCAGCGGATCGAGGAGATCCCGCCGCTGCTGGCCGAGCAGCTGCAGATGACCCCGCCCGGCAGCGGGTTCACGCTCCCCGTCCCGGAGGTGGGTGGGGTGGTCGTCGGCCTCCTGGTCTCGACCGAGGTCCCCTCCTTCGCGGAGACCCGCGCACAGCTGGAGGAGGAGGCCGCCGGCCCCGCCGACGCCGCCGGGGGCGAGCTGGTGCGGGCGGTGCGCGAGGACCTGGGCGTGACCGTGAACCCGCGGTACGAGCTGCGCGACGCCGAGGGCCGGCTGGCTCCGGTGGAGGGTGGCGTCGTCGACCTCCTCGACGACGCCACCGCGGACCCGGCGGCCGGCGCGGCAGACTGACCGGGTGCCCGTAGCGCTCGCCGTCACCGTCAGCCCCCGACTCCCCGGACTGCTCGGCCCCGCCGGGTGGCGGGCGGTCTCCTCCGGAGCGCCGCTGGCCGCGCTGCCCGGCGCCGCCGCGACCGCCGAGGTGCTGCGGGCCGACGGCCTGGAGGTCGCGGCGGTCCCCGACCTCGCCGCTGCCGGAGCGCTGGACGGCGACGTGGTGCTGCTCGTCGCCGGTGCGGAGGCGGACGCCCTCCCGGCCGACGAGGGTGCGCCCGAGCCGGCCGGGGCCCGGCTGCTCGACGTCGTCGCCGTCATGGACCGGCTCCGGTCGCCCGGGGGCTGCCCCTGGGACGCCGAGCAGACGCACTCCTCGCTGCGCGGCTACCTGCTGGAGGAGGCGCACGAGGCCTACGACGCGATCGTCGACGACGACCCGGTCGGTATGCGCGAGGAGCTTGGCGACGTCCTGCTGCAGGTCGTCTTCCACGCCCGCGTCGCCGCCGAGGCCGGGGCGGACCGCCGCTTCGACGTCGACGACGTCGCCGGGGACCTGGTCGACAAGCTCGTGCGCCGGCACCCGCACGTGTTCGGCGACGCCGGCCCGCGCGATGTCGCCCAGGTCGAGGCGGGGTGGGAGGAGATCAAGAAGGCCGAGAAGCAGCGGCGCTCGCCCACCGAGGGCGTGTCCCGGTCGCAGCCGGCCGCCTCCTGGGGCGCGGCGCTGGTGCGCCGGGCGGGGAGGGCCGGCCTCGCGACACCCGCAGCGGCCGACCTCTCCGCGCGCAGCCCCGAGGAGCTGGGGGAGCGGCTGCTCGCCGTCGTCGCGGCTGCTGAGGGCCGTGGTTGGGACGTCGAGGACGCGTTGCGGGAGGCCGTGCGCCGCTACGCCGGGGAACTGGACGCGGAAGCAGCGGCGAAGGCTGGCTAGGCTGCCCCCCGTGCCGAGCATCGATGCCGTAGGCGCGCGGGAGATCCTGGACTCGCGCGGAAACCCCACCGTGGAGGTCGAGGTCGCCCTCGACGACGGGACCATCGCCCGGGCCGCCGTGCCCAGCGGTGCCTCGACGGGCGCCTTCGAGGCGGTCGAGCTGCGGGACGGAGGTGAGCGCTACGGCGGCAAGGGCGTGACCAAGGCCGTCGACGGCGTCCTCGACGTCATCGGCCCCGAGCTCGTCGGCTACGAGGCCACCGAGCAGCGGCTGGTCGACCAGCGGCTCATCGACCTCGACGGCACGCCGGACAAGTCGCGCCTGGGTGCCAACGCCATCCTCGGCGTCAGCCTCGCCGTCGCCCGGGCCGCCGCGGACTCCACCGGCCTGCCGCTGTTCCGCTACGTCGGCGGCCCCTCGGCGCACCTGCTGCCCGTGCCGATGATGAACATCCTCAACGGTGGCGCCCACGCCGACAGCAACGTCGACGTGCAGGAGTTCATGATCGCCCCGATCGGCGCCGCGACCTTCGCCGAGGCGCTGGCCATGGGTACCGAGACCTACCACGCGCTCAAGGCCGTCCTGAAGAAGGAGGGCCTGTCGACCGGGCTGGGTGACGAGGGCGGCTTCGCGCCGAACCTGTCGAGCAACCGGGCGGCGCTGGACCTCATCACCCGCGCGGTCGAGCAGGCCGGCTACTCCGTGGGCACCGACATCGCCTTCGCCCTCGACGTCGCCGCCACCGAGTTCCACGAGGGCGGCTCCTACACCTTCGAGGGCAAGCAGCTCTCGGCGGCCGAGATGGCCGAGTACTACACCGGTCTGGTCGACGCCTACCCCATCGTCTCGATCGAGGACCCCCTCGACGAGGGCGACTGGGACGGCTGGGTCTCCCTGACCCAGGCCCTCGGTGACCGCGTGCAGCTCGTGGGCGACGACCTGTTCGTCACCAACCCCGCGCGGCTGGCCGACGGCATCGCCCAGGGTGCGGCCAACGCCCTGCTGGTCAAGGTGAACCAGATCGGCACGCTCACCGAGACCCTCGACGCGGTCAACCTGGCCCACCGCAGCGGCTACCGCAGCATGATGAGCCACCGCTCGGGCGAGACCGAGGACACCACGATCGCCGACCTCGCCGTCGCCACCGACTGCGGGCAGATCAAGACCGGTGCCCCCGCCCGCAGCGAGCGCGTGGCCAAGTACAACCAGCTGCTGCGCATCGAGGAGGAGCTCGACGACGCCGCCCGCTACGCCGGGGCGTCGGCCTTCCCGCGGCTGAAGGTCTGATCGGGAGCGGATGAGCAGCGTTCGGGGGCGGCGGGGGGGCTCCCCGGCCGAGGGTGGTCGCCGCGCCACCGGCCGGGTGCCCCGGGTGCACTCCACCCGGCCGGTGCCCTCCGGCCTGCGCTCGGGAGCCTCCAGCCGTCCCGGGCAGCGGCGCACCGACCGCCGTCCCGAGCGCCGGCCCTCCGCCTCGGCGCGGCGCCGGCCGCTGGTCACCGGCCGGGCCGTGCTGCTGGTCGGGCTCGTGCTGCTGCTCGCGCTCACCCTGGCCGGCCCGGTCCGGCAGTACCTGGCCGGCCAGGCCGAGCTGGCCCGGCTGGCCGCGGAGGGCGAGGCGCTGGACCAGCGCGCCGCTGAGCTGCGCGAGCAGCTGGACCGCCAGACCGATCCCGCCTACGTCGAGCGGGAGGCGCGCGAGCGGCTGGCCTACGTGCTGCCCGGTGACCGGCTGGTGATCGTCGTCGACGGCGAGGCGGTCGAGGGCGACGCGGGCACGCTGGCCGAGGCGACCGAGGAGCCCGAGCCGCTGCCCTGGTACGAGGGGCTGATGGCGTCGGTCGCCGACGCGGACGGAGGAGCGGACGAGTGAGCGAGCCTGTCGGCCCCGAGGACCGGGAGACCGTCGAGCGCCAGCTCGGTCGCGCCCCGCGCGCGCTCACCGGCGTCGCGCACCGCTGCCCGTGCGGTCAGCCCGACGTCGTGGAGACCGCGCCGCGCCTGGAGGACGGCACCCCGTTCCCCACGCTCTACTACCTGACCTGCCCCCGCGCGTCCGCCGCCGCCAGCCGGCTGGAGTCCGCGGGCCGCATGCGGGAGTGGCAGGACGAGCTGGCGACGAACCCGGAGCTCGCCGACGGCTACCGGGCGGCGCACGAGGCGTACCTGGCCACCCGCGACGCCAAGGACGTGCTGCCCACGCGCGCCACCGCCGGCGGGATGCCCGACCGGGTCAAGTGCCTGCACGCGCTGGCCGGGCACGCGCTGGCGGCCGGCCCGGGCGTGAACCCGATCGGTGACCGCGCGGTCGAGGAGATGGGGGAGTGGTGGGCGAAGGGGCCGTGCGCCCTCCCCGGCGGCCCTGCCGAGGACGACGCCCGAGCGAGCATCGCAGGGAGCGCCGGCGACCGAGGAGCGGAACGAGGTCGGGGTCGAGCCGACGAAGGAGCCGAGGCGTGACCCGGGTCGCGGCCATCGACTGCGGCACCAACTCCATCCGCCTGCTCGTCGCCGACGTCCCGGCGCGGGGCGGGCACACCGACCTGCTGCGCCGGATGGAGGTCGTGCGGCTCGGCCAGGGCGTCGACGCCAGCGGCCGGCTGGCACCCGAGGCGATCGAGCGCACCCGCGTCGTGCTCGCCGAGTACGCGGCGCAGGCCCGCGAGCTGGGTGCCGAGCGGGTGCGGATGGTGGCCACCAGCGCCACCCGGGACGCCGCCAACCGCGCGGACTTCGAGGGCATGGTGCGGGCGACCCTGGGCCGCACCCCCGACGTCGTGACCGGGCGGGAGGAGGCGGAGCTGTCGTTCCTCGGGGCGACGGGCTCCCTCGCGGCGGCAGCCGCGGCGCACGGCCTGGAGCCGGCGCAGGCGCCCTGGCTCGTCGTCGACATCGGCGGCGGCTCCACCGAGTTCGTGCTGGGCGACGCCGACGGCGTGCGGGCCGCCCGCTCGGTCGACATCGGCTGCGTGCGGCTCACCGAGCGGCACCTGCGCGACGACCCGCCGACGGCCGAGCAGATCGCGCTGACCGAGCGGGACGTCCGCGCCGCGCTGGCCACGGTCCGCGCCGAGGTGCCGGTGGGGGAGACCGCGGGCCTGGTCGGGCTGGCCGGCTCGGTCACCACCGTGGCCGCCCTCGCGCTGGAGCTGCCCGGTTACGACTCCGACGCCATCCACGGGTCGCGCATCCCGGTCGCGGACGTGCGGCGGGTCTCCGCCGAGCTGCTGGCGGCCACCCGGGAGCGCCGGGCCGCCGAACCGGTCATGCATCCCGGCCGGGTCGACGTCATCGGCGCCGGGGCGCTGATCCTGCGGGTCCTGATGGACGAGTTCGGTCTGCCCGAGGTGACCGTCAGCGAGCACGACATCCTCGACGGCATCGCCCTGCGCCTCGCGCGCGGCTGACGGGATCCGGGCGCTCCGCTCAGCGAGCGGCCCGGACCTGCCGGATCCAGTGCATGACGGTGCGGGCGAGTTCCCGCGCCCGGCCGTCCAGCACCCGGCGGGCGAAGGCCAGGACCGCTGAGATGGCGGTGGCCGCGGGGAGGTAACCGGCCGAGCCGAGGAGTCCCGGACGCGCCAGCAGCACGCGCTCGGCGGTCACGTGGTCCGGGCGCCACCGGAGCTTGTAGTCCTCGTCGCCCCGGAGGAACGAGTACTCGTCCCGGTCCAGCCGTCGCGCGAGGTCCTGGGCGCCGCTGACCAGCAGCACCGAGGTGTCGATGTGCTCGCGGAGCTCCGGGCTGATCCCCGCGAGGTAGTAGGCCAGCTGCCGGTGCCCGACCAGGTCGACCTCGCTCGCCATCAGCCGCCCCTCCAGGCGGTACTCCACGACGACCGCCTGGCCGCGGTCGACCATGGCCGACAGGGCGTCGACGAGAAACGTGCGGAACCGCTCGGTGAGGTGCTCCGGGTTGCCCCGTCGACCGGCCCACTGGGCCTCGTGCAGCCGGATCAGCTCCTCGACCGCCGCCGGCACGCCCGCTGCGGAGAGCTCGGTCCGCTCGATGGCCAGCTTGTCGATCTTCTTGATCTTCCGCCGCAGCGTGGAGGCGGTCCGGGACGGGAGCCGCGCGAGCAGGTCGTCCTGCGGCAGCACCGGGAGCTGGAGGTTGAGCGAGGAGGGTGTGCGGCGGGCCCGGCCCGGCCAGCTCCGTGCCCATTCCTGCGCGGCGGAGCCCGGCAGCACCTCCGGCAGGTCGAGGACGCGCCATCCACGGAGCCGGGCCAGCGCGGAGGCGAGGCGCGGACCGGCGTCCGGGACCCGCGGGTCGAGCAGGACGTCGTCGGAATCGCTCAGCGCACCACCGAGGGGAGCCAGCACGGGCACCGCGCCGCGGCGCACCCGGTGCAGCGGCGCCGCCGCGACGAGCCTGTCGCCGTCCCACACCGTGACGACGGCCAGCCGCCCGGCGGGCACGTACGCCCGGGCCCAGGCCGCGCTCCACGCGTGCGCCTGGAAGGCGGTGGCGGTGGGCATGCTCCGCCAGAGGGCGTCCCAGGCCTCGGCCAGCGCGTCGAGGTCCTCGTGGTCGGAGACGACGGTCGCACCGGGCATGCCCGGGAGCGCCCGGCCGATCGCGAACCCGGCGGTCCGGGACGGGAGCACGGGCGCCGCGGTCAGGGGGCCGGGCCCCGTGTCCGTGCCCAGGGCGAGCTGCAGCTCGTCGCTGGAGACATCCGCCGTCGCGCTCATCCAGGCACACCCCTCGTCCGTGCGGCGCCTCCCGCCGTCCGGCTGGGTCGCTGACCTCGTCCGAGCGTAGGGACCGGGGAACGCGGGCGAACCCCCACGAAGGGGGAATCTCGTGCGGCGGTGCCGACGGCCGCACCCAGGTGGCGTGCGGCGGGGTGGTCCACTGGGCCGTGCTCTCCGACGACGAGTTCCGGTCCCCGGTCACCCGCACACCGGCGGGCGTGGCACGCGCTGCCCGCGCCGTCCGCGAGCTCCCGGTCCTCGACGCCCGTGTCTCGAACTGCTACGCCTGCCCCCGCCTGGTCACCTGGCGCGAGGAGGTGGCCCGGGTGAAGCGGGCGTCGTTCCGGGACGAGGACTACTGGGGGCGACCGGTGCCGGGCCTGGGGCCCGCCGACGCGCGGATCGCCGTCGTCGGCCTGGCCCCGGCGGCGCACGGCGGCAACCGGACCGGGCGGGTCTTCACCGGCGACCGCAGCGGTGACTGGATCTTCGCCGCGCTGTGGCGGGCGGGGCTGGCCAACCAGCCGACCTCGACCCACATCGGCGACGGGCTGGAGCTCACCGACGTCCGGGTCGCCGCCGCGGTGCGCTGCGCCCCGCCCCAGAACGCGCCGACGCCGGAGGAGCGGGACACCTGCTCGCCGTGGCTGGCGCGCGAGCTCGAGCTGCTGCCGCGGCTCCGCGTGATCGTGGTGCTGGGCGGCTTCGGCTGGACCGCGCTGTGGCCGGTGCTCGCCGCCGCGGGCTACGGCGTGCCCCGGCCGCGGCCGACCTTCGGGCACGGTGTGGAGGTGGCGCTGGAGGGCCCGCGCGGGCCGCTGACCCTGCTGGGCAGCTACCACGTCAGCCAGCAGAACACGTTCACCGGCCGGCTCACCGAGCCGATGCTCGACGCCGTCCTGAGCCGGGCGACCGAGCTGGCGGCCGGTGCGATCAGTGCGCCGATAGGTGCGCCGCCAGCGTCTCGCCCAGCGCGATGACGGCGGCCGTCGACTCGCGCACCGAGCCGGCCGACACCTGGAAGACGTGCCACATCCGGTCGAACCGGCGCAGGTCGACCGGCACACCGGCAGCGCGGGCCAGCCCCGCCAGCCGCACCGACTCCTCGAGCAGGATCTCGTCGCCACCCACCTGCACCACCAGCGGCGGTAGCCCGGTCAGATCGGCGGCCAGCGGGCTGAGCTCCGGTGAGCGCAGGTCGCGCCCGGGTGCGAAGTCGGCGGCGCAGCGGGCGAGCCAGGCCGGCTGCAGCATCGGGTCGACCCGGTCGGGGCGCCGGTCGTCGCCGGAGAGCTCGAGCAGCGGGGAGATCAGGGCCACCGCCGCCGGGAGCGGGCTGCCCTCGTCGCGCAGCCGCAGCGCTGCGGTCAGCGCCAGCCAGCCACCCGCCGAGTCCCCGGCGAGGACCGTCCGCTCCGGTCGGTCGGTCCGCCCCCGCAGCTCGCGGTAGGCGGCCAGGACGTCGTCGAGCGCGGCGGGGAACGGGTGCTCGGGAGCAAGCCGGTAGTCGAGCAGGTGCACGGTCGCACCCGAGGAGGCCGCGAGGTGGGTGGCGAGCGTCCGGTGCGTCGCCGCGGAGCCGGTGGTGAAGCCGCCCCCGTGCAGGTACAGCACCGCACCGGTCGACGGCGTCGCCTCCGGCACCATGACCTCGACCGGCCGGCCACCCAGCTCCCCGGCCCGGCGGTCGACGCCCGCCGCGGGCGGGGTGGTGGCGCTGACCGCGTCCAGCCAGCGCCGCTGCACGCCCACCGGCACGCGCGGCCCGAGCACCGGTCGCACGAGGGTGCGGACGACGGCGCGCATCACGCCCGCGGGCAGCTGGGGCGGTGTTCTCGTCGGCAACGGGTCCTCCGGGAGGCGGATCGGGCGGCGCGGTCACCGTAAGGCCCGGGGCCGATAGCCTGCGCACCGCGCCCCCGTAGCCCAATCGGCAGAGGCAGACCCCTTAAAAGGGTTCGAGTGTCGGTTCGAATCCGACCGGGGGCACTCTGCATCAGCCGCCACGAGACGTGATCTCCCCGTCGACAGCAGTGACAGGAGGTCCGCGCTTCGACCGCGCTGGCCGAGGTCGAGCGGCTTGTCGGCGGGTTGCCGGATCAGACCGATCGCGCACGAGCACACTGCCTGCCGTGAACGCGCCGAGGCTGTTCGAGGAGATGGTGAAGGGCCGTATCGCGCCCGCCCTGCGCGACCTGGGCATGCGTGGCTCCGGGCAGAACTTCCGGCTGCCGAACGAGGATGGCGACTATGCGCTGCTCGGCTTCCAGAAGGACAGCTGGGACGGCACCATGCGGTTCACCGCGAATGTGGCCTTTCACAGCGCCCGCGGGTGGCAGGACGCCCGCGACCGCCACGGCTGGCTCCCCGCCCAGCCCACCGCATCCTCGATGTACGCCGTCGAACCGGACCTCCAAGGTTGGTCGGAGCGGATCGGACACCTGATGGATCCGCCCCACGACCACTGGTGGACCATCCCGACCGAGAGCGATGTCCCGGTCGTCGCCGACCATGTGATCGCCGTCGTTCGCGGCACGGTGCTCCCGCAGCTACGGACCAGGTTGGCCGGCATCGAGCCCCCACCGCAGCCGACCAAGGAGATCGGCCCGGTCGCGGACTGCCCCGCGCCGACCTGCGCCTATCCACCCGTGGCGTGGGTGGACGGCGCTGAGCTCGACAGCCTGAGCGGTGTGCTCGCAGCAGACGAAGGAGACGACCCCGACCTCGACGCCGTGCAGCGGGAGCTCGTCGACCGCGCCCGCAACGTGGCCGTGCCCCGCGCGCGAGCATGGAAGGTGCTCCACATCAGCCGTGCACGGCTGGACGAGTACGCCGACCGCATCGGCGCCGGCGCTGCGTTGACGTTCGCCCAGCTTCTCGCGGTGAACCTGCTTGGGACCGACGACCTGCTGGCCCCCGCTCGTTGGCCTGACGTGACTGCGTTGGTGACCGCATGGGCCGCGCAGCTGCCGGACGCCAATCCCGACGCCACCCTGGTGGTGGGGGAGGACGCCGTCGCGCTGATGCCGCTGACCGCCGCGCTCACTCGAGACGACCACGGGTTCGGGAGCAGCGTCGTCCAGCCCCTGATGCCTGCGACCCTGTACCTGCTGGAGGAGCTGAGCAGCGCAAATGCGGTGTAGCAGCAGGCCGTGAAGTCTCACGGTCCCGACGCGGTCGGACAGCAGGCCAACGAGCCCGTGTGACCAAGCGCACCGACCCGATCGTCCGGAAAACCGACCGATACGGTCGGTCGTGCGTAACCTCTCCTCCGTGGCACGACCGTTCCGGCAGCAGATCGACGAGGGCATCCTCGATCGAGCCGCCGCGCTGTTCGCCCGCCAGGGGTACGTCAAGACCTCGTTGCAGGACATCGCGGACGCCGTGGGCCTGTCCAAGGCGGGGCTGCTGCACCACTTCCCGAGCAAGGACGCGCTGCGCGACGGCGTGGTGGCGCAGGTCGACACCGTCGCCCGCCGGGTCCTCGAGGCCGTGCAGCACCTGCCCGCGGGCCGGGAGCGGGACCACCTCGGCGTCGCGGTCGTGCTCGACGCCGCCCTGGCGCACCCTGGGCTCGTGGCCCTGCTGATCGCCCCGGTGACCCGGGCCGACGGCGGCGCGATCGCCGAGGACGCGTCCCCGGAGGCCGCCGTCCTCGAGGCCTTCTGCGTCGATCCCGCCACCACCGCGCCCGAGCGGGTCGTGCGGGTCATCGGTGCCCTCGGCGCCCTCGCCGTCCTCACCCTGGCGGCCGAGCAGGACGACCAGACCACCGCGTGGCGGGCGCACGTCGCCGCCACCTGCTTCGACGCGCTCGGCCACGGCCGTCCCGCCGCTCTTCCCAGCTCCGACCAGGTGGAGGCCTGATCAGCATGGCTCTCGTTCTTTCCCGACTCGGCGCGTTCTCGCACCGGCGCCGGCTCCCCGTCGTCCTCGTCTGGCTGGCGGTCCTCGTCGCGGGCGGCGCCGGCGCCGCGACCCTGGCCGGTGAGACGTCGAGCAGCTTCTCCATCCCCGGGCAGGAGTCGACCGTCGCGCTGGACCGCATCGGCGACGAGTTCGGTGCCGGCGGCGAGGGGGCGACCGCGCGCGTGGTCGTCGTCGCCCCGGAAGGTCAGACGCTGACGACGCCGGAGGGCGCGACCGCGATCGGCGAGCTGGTCGCCGAGCTCGGGGAGCTGCCGGGCGTCGTCTCGGCCACGAACCCGCTGGACCCGGCGGCGCCCTCGGTCAACCGCGAGCAGGACACCGCCTACAGCACGGTCACCTACGACGCGGCGCCCGGCGAGGTGACCCCCGCCCAGCAGGAGGCGCTGCTCGAGGCCGTCGACGGCGCGCGGGACAGCGGCTTCACCGTCGAGGCCGCCGGCGAGGCGACCCAGGAGCCGCCGCACGTCGGTGGCCCGGCCGAGGCGGTCGGCGTCGTCATCGCGCTGCTCGTCCTCGCCGTCACCTACGGCGCCCTGGCCGTCGCGGGCATGAACCTGCTGACGGCGCTCGTCGGGGTCGGCATCGGCGTCCTCGGCGTCACCATCGCCACCGGCTTCACCGACCTGTCCTCGACCACGCCGACGCTCGCCGCGATGCTCGGCCTGGCCGTCGGCATCGACTACGCGCTGTTCATCATCACGCGCTACCGGCAGGAGCTCCGCGAGGGCGCCGACATCGGCACCGCGATCGCCACCGCCGTGGGCACCGCCGGATCGGCCGTGGTCACCGCCGGGCTGACCGTGGTCATCGCGCTGGCCGGCCTGTTCGTCGTCGGCATCCCGTTCCTGACCCAGATGGGTGTCGCGGCCGCCGCCACCATCGTCGTCGCCGTCCTGGTCGCGCTGACCCTGGTGCCGGCCGCGCTGAGCTTCTTCGGCCGCCGGGCGCTGCCGCGCAAGCAGCGCGCCGCCGCTCCCGGCGGCGCGCCGGCCGGTCGGGGCTTCCTCGCTGGCTGGGCCGACACCGTCGCCCGCCACCGCGTCCCCAGCCTGCTGGCGTCGATCGTGGCGCTCGGGGTGCTGGCCATCCCGTTCTTCTCGATGCAGACGACGCTGATCCAGATGCCGGCCGCCGACAGCACCCAGGCCCGGGCCGAGCAGCTCCTCTCCGACGGCTTCGGCCCCGGGTTCAACGGCCCGCTCGCCGTCCTGTTCGAGGGCGAGGGCGCGGCCGAGGTCGCTGCCGGCGTGACCGGCGCGATCGGCGAGCTCGACGACGTCGTCACCGTCACCCCGCCGACCCCGAACGCCGACGGCACCGCCGCCCTGCTCAGCGTCATCCCCGAGTCCGGTCCCACCGACCCGGACACCGAGCAGCTGGTCGCCGACCTGCGCGCCGAGCTGGCCGACCTCGACGGCGGCGTCGAGGCCTCCGTCACCGGGGCGACCGCGGTCAGCGTGGACGTCGCTCAGAGCCTGGACGAGGCGCTGCCGGTGTACCTGGGACTGGTCGTCGGCCTGGCGCTGGTCCTGCTGGTGCTGGTCTTCCGCTCCGTGCTGGTGCCGCTGGTCGGCGTGCTGGGCTTCGTCCTCACCGTCGGCGCCTCGCTGGGTGCCACCGTCGCCGTGTTCCAGTGGGGCTGGCTGGCCGACGCGGTCAACCTGGACACCACCGGCCCGCTGATCAGCCTGACGCCCATCCTGGTGATCGGGATCCTGTTCGGCCTGGCGATGGACTACCAGATCTTCCTGGTCTCCCGGATGCACGAGGCGCACAGCCACGGTGCCGCCCCGCTCGACGCGATCCGCACTGGCTTCCGCCAGGCGGCCCCGGTCGTGGTCGCGGCGGCGCTGATCATGTTCTCGGTGTTCGCCGGGTTCGTGCCCGCGGGCGAGGCGACGATCAAGTCGATCGCCTTCGCGCTGGCCGCCGGCATCCTCTTCGACGCGTTCGTGGTGCGGATGGTGCTGGTGCCCGCGGCGCTGGCGCTGCTCGGGCACCGCGCCTGGTGGCTGCCCCGCTGGCTGTCCTGGCTGCCGGTGCTCGACGTCGAGGGCGCGGCGCTGGAGAAGGCGTCGACCGGCCGGCACGCCGCGCCGGAGCTGGCCACCGCCGATCGCTGATCCCGCCGGGAACGGGCGTACCCGCCCCGCGCTGGGTACGCCCGGTCCCGTGGCGGGCAGGGCGGTGGCGGCGACGGGGCAGTGGACCGATCCGGACGACGGGATCCGCTACCCCTCCGGCGAGGTGCACGCCTGGGAGCGGGGCCGCAACGAGACCGCGTGCGGGCTCTCGCTCAGCCGGTCGCGGCTGACCCGCTTCCCGCACGTGCCGTGGCCCGACGTGCAGCCCGAGTCCGGGCGGCACGCCGAGGAGGTGCAGCTGGTGTGCCGGAGGTGCCGCGCGGCGCAGGGCGCCCGCCGGGACGAGCGGCGCTGGCAGCGCACCGACCCGCGACCGTGAGTGCGCAGGTGGACGCGCGGGTGCGCGGCAGTGGTCCGCTCGGGGGAACTCGGCCCGGTCCGGAACGCTTTCGGCGTGTCGGGCGTTGACCAGACCGAGTGGAGTGCACGAAGTTGGCTCCACGACCCAGGAGTCCTCTCGAGGAGATGACGATGCCCAGTAAGAACCCGGCGTTCAGCCGAGGGTTCGGGAACAACGCCGGCCCCGGCCAGCAGTACGCCGGTTGGGGCAACGCGCCCCAGTACGGCGCGCCGCAGTACGGCGCTCCCGGCCAGTACGGCGCCCCCGACCAGTACGGTGCCCCGGCCCCGCAGGACCAGTACGCCGCCCCGTCGCCCTACGGCACGACCCCGGCGACGCGGTACATGACGATGGACGACGTCGTCACCAAGACCGGCATCTCGTTCCTGGTGACCGTCCTCGCCGCCGCGGCCGTCTGGGCGATGCCCGGCAACGCCGCCTGGGGGCTCGCGCTCCCCGCGGTGCTGGTGGCGTTCGTGCTCGGCCTGGTGATCAGCTTCAAGCAGATCGCCAACCCGGCCGCGACGCTCGCCTACGGCGCCCTGTACGGCGTGGCCCTCGGTGCCATCAGCGAGGCCTTCAACTCGATCTACCCCGGCATCGTGGTGCAGGCGGTGATCGGCACCTTCGGTGTCTTCGCCGGCATGCTGGTCATCTACAAGACCGGTGCCATCCGCGTCACCCCGAAGTTCACCCGCTGGATGATGGGCGCGCTCATCGGCGTGCTCGTGCTGATCGTGGCCAACCTGGTCGCCGGCTTCTTCGTCGAGGGTGGGCTGGGCCTGCGTGACGGTGGCCCGCTGGCCATCATCTTCAGCCTCGTCGTGATCGGTGTGGCGGCGTTCTCGCTGCTGCTCGACTTCGACATGGCCGACGAGGCCATCCGTCGCGGCGCCCCGGCGAAGTTCGCCTGGTACATCGCCTTCGGCCTGCTGGTCACGGTCGTCTGGCTGTACCTGGAGATCCTGCGCCTGCTGTCCTACCTCCAGGACGACTGATCGAAGGACCCCGTCCTCCCCACCCTTCGCACGCTCAGGGTGGGGCCCGGGACGGGGCCGTAGGACGAACAGTGGCCCGGTCCCCGCGAGGGGGCCGGGCCACTGTCATGTGGTGGTGCCGGTCAGCGCATCAGCTGAGGCGCTCGAGCACCATCGCCATGCCCATGCCGCCACCGACGCACATGGTCTCCAGGCCGAAGGTCTTGTCCCGGGTCTGCAGGCCGTTGATCAGCGTGCCGGTGATCCGGGCGCCGGTGCTGCCGAAAGGGTGCCCGACGGCGATGGCGCCGCCGTGCACGTTCAGCTTGTCGATGTCGATGCCCAGGTCCCGGTAGCTCGGGATGACCTGCGCGGCGAAGGCCTCGTTGATCTCGACCAGGTCGATGTCGTCGATCGTCATGCCGGCCCGCTTCAGCGCCAGGCGCGAGGCGTCCACCGGGCCGTAGCCCATGATCTCCGGCGAGAGGCCGGTGACCGCGGTGGAGACCACGCGGGCCAGCGGGGTGAGGCCCAGCTGCTCGGCCTTGGTGTCGCTCATGATCACCACGGCGGAGGCGCCGTCGTTGAGCGGGCAGGCGTTGCCGGCGGTGACCCGGCCGTCGGGGCGGAACACCGGCTTCAGGCCGGAGATGCCCTCGAGCGTGGTGCCGGGCCGCGGGCCGTCGTCCTTGGTGACGACGGTGCCGTCCGGGAGGGTGATCGGGGTGATCTCCCGCTCCCAGAAGCCGTTGTTGATCGACTCCTCGGCGAGGTTCTGGCTGCGGACGGCGAACTCGTCCATCTCCTGGCGGGAGACGCCCTTGAGCAGCGCCAGGTTCTCGGCGGTCTGGCCCATGGCGATGTAGATGTCGGGGACCTGACCGTCCTGGCGGGGGTCGGTCCACGAGTCGGCGCCGCTCTCGGCGATCTTGGCGCCGCGGGCCTGCGCGTCGGCGAAGAACGGGTTCTGGGTGTCGGGCAGCGAGTCGCTGTTGCCCTTCACGAACCGGGACACGGTCTCCACACCGGCGGAGATGAAGACGTCGCCCTCGCCGGCCTTGATGGCGTGCAGGGCCATGCGGGTGGTCTGCAGCGACGAGGAGCAGTAGCGGGTGATCGTCGTGCCGGGCAGGTGGTCCATGCCCAGCAGCACGCTGACGACGCGGCCCATGTTGTGGCCCTGCTCGCCACCGGGGAGGCCGCAGCCGAGCATCAGGTCGTCGATGTCGGTCGGGTCGAGGGCGGGCACCTTGTCCAGGGCGGCGCGGACGACGGCGGCGGCCAGGTCGTCGGGACGCATGTCCTTGAGCGAACCCTTGAACGCGCGGCCGATGGGCGAGCGCGCGGTCGAGACGATGACGGCTTCGGGCATGGGTCCTCCACGATGAGGGGGTCCGACACGGGTCGCCGGACGGCGGTCATCCCGGAACGTACCCCGCAGTAGCTCTGGCGCATCCCGCCGGAGAGCCAGGAGCGGGCGGGTGTGCTCCGCGTCACGCCCTAGCGGGCGTCGGAGGGCTCCGACCCGGTCTCGGCCCGCTCGGCCTCCTCGGGCGTGGGCACGTCGGTGGGCCGCGGCCGGCGCAGCAGCGCCCAGGCGCCGCGGGGGCCGGTGTCGGAGCCGGCGACCTCGGTGCCCTGCACCTCGGTGCCGGGACGGTTCGCGGCCCGGGCGGCGGCCCGGGCGACGGGCCGGACCGACTCGCCGCGCAGCGCGCGCAGCCCCCGGCCGGCCGGGGTGGGCCACACGCCGACGGCGTCGGCGACCGCCGGCAGCAGCACCGCCGCGGCCGCCGCGTAGCCGAACGCGCTGGGGTGGAACTCGTCGTTGCTGAACATGCCGTGGTCGGACGCGAAGGCCGGGCCCAGCAGCGAGCCGAGGGACACCGTGCGACCGCCGGCCTCGACGACCGCGATGGTCTGCGCGGCGGCCATCTGCCGGCTCCACCGGCGGGCCAGGGTGCGCAGCGGCTGGGCGATCGGGCGGATCGTGCCCAGGTCCGGGCAGGTGCCGACGACGACCTCGCAGCCGGCCGCGGTGAGCCGGCGGACGGCGTCGGTGAGGTGCCCGACCGAGACGGCGGTGGGGGTGCGGCTGGTGACGTCGTTGGCGCCGATCATGATCAGCGCGACGGTCGGCTTCTCGGCGAGGGCCCGGTCGACCTGCGCCTCGAGGTCGCGGGCGCGGGCCCCGGAGACGGCGAGGCGGACCAGCCGGACCGGGTGCTCGGCGAGCTCCGCCAGCCCGGCGGCGACGAGCACGCCGGGGGTCTCCGACGCGCGGGTGACGCCGAGCCCGACGGCGCTGGAGTCGCCCAGCACCGTGAGCACGATCGGCTTGGCGCGGCCGCGTCCGTAGACGCCGTCCCCCGACGGCGGGTCCAGCTTGGTCGTCCGGGCCTCGACCTTGCGGCGCGCGGCGCGGGCCTCCTCGCGGAGGAGGGCCACCAGGGCGGCTCCGGCGATGGTCACGCTGCCACCGCCGTAGGCGGCGTAGGGCGCGAGTCGTCGGGCGGTGTCGGTACGCATCATCGTGCCTCCGTCCCTGCTCGGCGCCCTGGTGCTCGTTGCCTCAGTGGCACCACTGACGTTATCGGCCGCCTACGGTGCAAGCTGTGGCCTCCTCCCTCGACGGTGTGACCTCCGACACGATCGACGACCAGCGCACCCGGCAGATCGTCGACGTGCTGGTCGAGGCGTTAGGCGAGCTCATGGACGCCGACGCCGCCGCCTTTCGCACCAAGTTCCGGAAGATGGCGGCCGATCCGTTCGCCTTCTACCGGGGGAGCGCACCCCTGTTCTACGCGGACATGGCGACGCTCGAGGACCGCTGGAGCGACGAGCGGACGTCGCGCGTGTGGATCCAGGGTGACCTGCACGCGGAGAACTTCGGCACCTACATGGACAGCGCCGGCCGCATCGTCTTCGACGTCAACGACTTCGACGAGGCCTACCTCGGGCACGTCAGCTGGGACCTGCGCCGGTTCGCCGCCAGCTTCGCGCTCCTGGCCTGGCGGAAGGCGCTCGGCGACGACGTCATCGGCGACCTGCTGGGCACGTACCTGGAGTCCTACCTCGACCAGGTCGAGGCCTTCACGCGGTCGGACGACGACCGCTCGTTCGCGCTGCTCGCCGGCAACACGGAGGGGGCGGTGCGCCACGTCATCCTGAAGACCACCGCCCGCAGCAGGTCGGCCCTGCTGGACCGGATGACGGTGGTCGAGGACTTCCAGCGGCGGTTCGCCGACCGCTCGCGCAACCGCCGGCTGGACGACGCCGAGCGCGACCGCGTGCTCGCCGCGCTGGAGCGCTACCGGGAGACCGTCCCGAGGGGCCAGCGCCGGCGGGAGGTCACCTACGACGTCAAGGACGTGATCGGCACCGGCGGCTTCGGCATCGGCAGCGCCGGGCTGCCCGCCTACAACGTGCTGCTGGAGGGGTACGACCAGGCGCTGGAGAACGACGTCGTCCTGTCGCTGAAGCAGGGCAACGTGCCGGCGCCCAGCCGGGTGGTCACCGATCCGGAGATCCGGTCCTACTTCGAGAACGAGGGCCACCGGACGGCGCTGAGCCAGCGGGCGCTGCAGGCCAACGCCTCGCAGTTCCTGGGCTACACCGAGATCGACGGCCGCGGGTTCGTCGTCGCCGAGCTCTCGCCCTACGAGGTCGACCTGGACTGGGAGGACCTCACCGAGCCCGAGGAGATCGCCCCGGTCATGGCCCAGCTGGGCCGCGCGACGGCGAAGCTGCACTGCGTCGGCGACGCGGACAGCGACCACACGCTGGTGCCGTTCCAGACCGAGGAGGCGATCACCGCGCTGATCGGCGACCGGCGGGCGGAGTTCGTGGCCGATCTGGTCGAGTTCGCCCGCTCCTACGCGCTGCGCACGCAGGAGGACCACCGGTTGTTCGTGAACGCCTTCCGCGCCGGCCAGATCCCGGGCATCAGCTCCAGCGGCTCCCACCCCCTGCCCGGCGACTAGCGGGCCCGCCGTCCCCGGCGGGTCCTGAGGTAGTCCGCGACGACGTACTCGCCCAGCCGGTCGGCGTCGGGCTGGAAGACCCGCCCGCCCGCCCGCTGGGTGAGGTCGTGCACGAAGTGGACCAGCCCCGGGTCGGGGTCCAGCGCGAACACGTTGACCGTCGCGCCGGAGCGGGCGACCCGTTCCACCTCGGCAACGGTGCGCGCGATCGTCTCGGGCATCGGCGGCCAGCAGAAGAACGGCGTCCCGTCGTCCTCCAGGTGGGCGGTCGGCTCGCCGTCGGTGACCACCAGCACCACCGGCTCGGCGTCCCGGTGCCTGGCGAGGAACCGCCGCGCGAGCATCAGGCCGTGCTGCAGGTTGGTGCCCTGCAGGGTGTCGACGCTCAGCTCGGCGAGGGTCGCCGGTGCCAGCACCTGCGCGGTGGAGGAGAAGCCGATGATCTCGATGGCGTCCTGCGGGAACTTCGTCGTCACCAGCGAGTGCAGGGCCATCGCCGTCGACTTGGCCGCGCCCCAGGTGCCGCGCAGCGCCATCGAGTAGGAGAGGTCGACCAGCAGGGCGACGGCCGCGCCGGTGCGCCGCTCGGTCTCCACGACCTCGAAGTCGTCGACGGCGATGCGCACCCGGCGCTCGTGCTCGCCGCGCGGCTCGTGCGCCGTCCTCAGGACGGCGTTCTTCACGGTGCGGACGACGTCCAGGGGCTGCTCGTCACCGAACCGCCACTCCCGCGAGCTGCCGGTCAGCTCGCCGGCGGCCCCGGCGTCGGCGACGTCGTGCTCGCCCCGGCCGGTGGCGTCCAGCTGGGCGAACACCCGGCGCAGGGCGGTGGCGCCCAGCCGGCGGACCGCCTTGGGGGAGAGCTCGAGCTTGCCGTCGGTGCGGTTCAGGTAGCCCTGCCGCTCCAGCTCCCGTTCCAGCTGGCGCAGCGCTGCCAGGTCGTCGGCCGCGGACCGGCCGAGCGCGCGCTCCAGCAGCTCCTCGTCGACGTCGGCCAGCGAGGCGCCCGCGTAGCCCTGGGAGAGCTGGTTGGACAGCGCCTCCAGGTCGGCGAGCTCCGCGACGGCGCTGGTCGCGTCGCCGAGGCCGAGGGAGGGCTCGCCGTCGGGCACCTGGCCGCGCTGGCCCCACGGCAGGTCGGGCCGGGCCTGGCGCAGGGCGTCGGACAGGTGCGCCATCTCGCTGGCCAGCCCCATGTCCTCCATCGTCTGGGCCATCAGCTCGCCCAGCTCGGCCCGCTGCTCGGCGGAGAGGCCGGCCATCATCCGCTCCTGGGCGGCGGCGCGGCGGGCCAGCGAGTCGATGAGCTCCTCGACCGTCTTGGGCTGGTCGGGGAAGAACTGGCCGTGCTGCGCCATGAAGTCGGCGAACTGCTGGTCGGTGTCCTCGCCCCGGTTGTGCGCGTCGACCAGCCGTGACAGGTCGGCGACCATGTCCTTGACCGCCTGCAGGTCCTCGGGCGAGCTGTTCTCCAGCGCCTGCTTCATGGAGGCGAAGGAGCTGTCGAGCACCTCCCGGCGGAGCAGGTCCTGGATCTGCTCGTAGGCCTGCCGGGCCTCCGCCGAGCGCCAGTCGTACTCCTTGAGCGACCGGACGGCGCCCGCGGTGTCGTCCGGCAGGGCGTCGAGCTCGGCCTCCTTGAGCCGGGCCATGTCGTCCGGGTCGGGGAACAGCTCCCGCCGCTCGGCCTCGACGGCGCGGTCGAGCAGCTCGCGCACCTCCTGCAGCGTGCCGTCCATGCGGCCGGCGGTGCGCGCCTTGCGCAGCCGGTCGCGCACCGCGCGGCGCAGCTCGTCCAGGCCGCGGCGACCCTCGGCACCCCGGCGCAGCAGCTCGCGCAGCGCCTCCCGCACGCCGCTGCCGCCGAGGACCGAGTCGCCGATCTCGTCGACCGCGTTGCCCAGGTCGTAGGGCGGCGCGAGCGGGTCCGGCCCGCCCTGCCACCGCCCGTACCGGTAGCCCTTCGGGGCGCGGTGCGCCATCGTCAGGCCCCGTAGACCGTGCGGCCGCCGTCGGTGTCCTTCGCCAGCCGGCGGGTGAGGTGCAGGCCCTCCAGGGCGAACTCCACCGCCGCCGCGGCCTGCTCGGCGGACTGGTCGCCCTCGGGCACCCCGAGCCGGCCCAGCAGCTCGGCGAGCTTGGGGACCGTGCCCAGCTGACCGAGCAGCGCCGGCGCCGGCACCAGCTCGCCGGACTCGACGGTCTCCCCGCCGGTGAAGTGCTCCTGCAGCCCGGTCAGGTCCAGGCCCGCGCACCGGGCGCGGAAGGTCTGGGCCGTGGCCTGGCGCAGCAGGTGGTCGAGGATCTCCAGCTCGCGGTCGTCGTCCGGGTCGCTGCCGGCGTCGGCGAACTCCACCTTGCCGCGGCTGGCCGGGACGATCGCCGGCAGGTCGACCACCCGCGCGACCGGCCGGGTCTCCCCGGCGACCGCGGCCCGGCGGACGGCGGAGGCGGCGACGGTCTCCAGACCGGCGATGGCGAAGCGGGCGCTGACGCCCGAACGCTGGTCGACGTGGCTGGACTCGCGCACGAGGCGGGTGAACCGGGCGACGATCTCCACCAGGTGGGAGGGCACGACCGGCCGGGCGAGGTGGTCGGCGCCGAACGCGGTCGGCCAGCTGACCGCCGCCTCCTGCTGCAGCAGCCGGATCTCGTCGGCGAGCTCGATCGGGTAGTGGGTGCGCACCTCGGCGCCGAACCGGTCCTTGAGCGGGGTGATGATCCGGCCGCGGTTCGTGTAGTCCTCGGGGTTGGCGCTGGCCACCAGCAGCAGGTCCAGGGGCAGCCGCACGCGGTACCCGCGGATCTGGATGTCGCGCTCCTCCAGAACGTTGAGCAGCGCCACCTGGATCCGCTCGGCCAGGTCGGGCAGCTCGTTGACGCTGAAGATGCCGCGGTTGGTGCGCGGCACGAGCCCGTAGTGCACGGTCTCCGGGTCGCCCAGCGTGCGGCCCTCGGCGACCTTGATCGGGTCGACGTCGCCGATCAGGTCGCCGACGCTGGTGTCCGGCGTCGCCAGCTTCTCCCCGAAGCGGTCGCTGCGGTGCAGCCAGCCCACCGGGGTGGCGTCGCCGTGCTCGGCGATCTGCCGGTGCGCCCACACGCTGACCGGCGCCAGCGGGTGCTCGTTGAGCTCGCTGCCGACGAGCACCGGCGTCCACTCGTCGAGCAGGCCGACAAGGGTGCGGATCAGCCGGGTCTTGCCCTGGCCGCGCTCCCCGAGGAGCACCAGGTCGTGGCCGGCGATGAGGGCCCGCTCCACCTCGGGCAGGACGGTGTCCTCGAAGCCGACCATGCCCGGCAGCGAGGGCTCGCCGGCGGCGAGACGGGCCAGCAGGTTCGCGCGGATCTCGGCCTTGACGGGCCGGACGGTGGCCCCGGAGGCGCGCAGCTCGCCCAGGGTCGTGGGTGCGGGGGAAGGGGAAGCGGGTGCGGGAGTCTCCGTCACCCCCGCCACGGTACGACGGTCGCGCGCGTGCCGGACGGTCCTCGGCACCGGCTGCTGCGAAGATCGCGGCGTGGTCGCTCCCGGTGGTGTCCCCCTCGTCAGCGGTGCCGACGTCGAGGCGGCGGCGGCGTTGATCGCCGGCGTCGTCCGCCGCACCCCCCTCGAGTACTCCGGAGCGCTGGCCGACCGGGTCGGCGGACCGGTGTGGCTCAAGTGCGAGAACCTCCAGCGCACCGGCTCGTTCAAGATCCGCGGCGCCTACACCCGCATCTCGCGGCTGAGCGACGCCGAGCGCGCGCGGGGCGTGGTCGCCGCGAGCGCCGGCAACCACGCGCAGGGCGTGGCGCTGGCCGCCCGGCTGCTCGGCGCCGAGGCGACGGTCTACATGCCCGAGAGCGCGCCGCTGCCCAAGCTCGCGGCCACCGAGGGCTACGGCGCCCGGGTCGAGATGTCCGGGCAGTCGCTCGCCGAGCCGCTGCTGGCCGCCGCCGAGCACGCCGAGCGCACCGGCGCGGTGTTCATCCACCCGTTCGACCACCCCGACGTCATCGCCGGCCAGGGCACCGTCGGGCTCGAGGTGCTGGAGCAGTGCCCCGAGGTCGCCACGGTGGTGGTGTGCGCGGGTGGCGGGGGACTGGTCTCCGGGATCGCCGCGGTGGTCAAGGAACGCCGTCCCGACGTCCGGGTCGTCGCGGTGCAGGCGGAGACGGCGGCTGCGCTGCCCGGTTCGCTGGCCGCGGGCCGGCCCGTGGCGCTGACGTCGATGAGCACGATGGCCGACGGGATCGCCGTCCCGAAGCCCTCGGACCTCTCGTTCGCCCACGTGCAGGGCCTGGTCGACGAGGTGCGCACGGTCAGCGAGGAGGACCTCTCCCGGGCGCTGCTGTTCTGCCTGGAGCGGGCCAAGCTCGTCGTCGAGCCGGCCGGCGTCGCCGCGGTGGCCGCGGTGCTCGCCGACCCCACGGCGTTCCCGGCGCCGGTCGTCGCGGTGGTCTCCGGCGGCAACATCGACCCGGTGCTGCTGCTCAAGGTCGTCCAGCACGGCATGTCGGCGGCGGGGCGCTACCTGTCGCTGCGCCTGCGGGTGCCCGACCGGCCCGGGTCGCTGGCCGCCGTCCTGGCCGAGCTGGCCGCCGTCGGCGCCAACGTGCTGGAGGTCGAGCACGAGCGAACGACGACGCGGCTGGGCGTCGGGGAGGTCGAGATCTTCGTCGTGCTGGAGACCCGGGGCCCGGTGCACGCCGGCGAGGTCATCGCGGCGCTGCGCAGCGCGGGCTACGCCGTCACGCCGGAGTGATCCACGGCGGGACCGATGAGTTCCCGGGACCGGCGCCGTCCTGTCTCCCGTGCACCTGGAATCCACCTCCGCTTCCCGCCGATCGCGAAAAGCGGTCGGGAATTATCACCGGCCACCCCTAGCGTGGCCGTCATGACCGACGCGATCGTGGTCGAGGGGCTGGCAAAGCGCTTCGGCGCGACCACCGCCCTCGACGGAGTGGACCTCACCGTGACCGAGGGCTCGGTGCTGGGGCTCCTCGGCCCCAACGGCGCGGGGAAGACGACGGTGGTGCGGATCCTCACCACGTTGCTCCTCGCCGATGCCGGCCGCGCCGAGGTGGTGGGCCTGGACGTGGTCCGCGACGCCGATGCGGTGCGCGCGGCGATCGGGCTCACCGGCCAGTACGCCGCCGTGGACGAGTACCTGACCGGCTTCGAGAACCTCGAGATGGTCGGCCGGCTCTACCACCTGCCCAAGGCGGAGGCGCGGTCGCGCGCCGGTGAGCTGCTGGAGCGGTTCGACCTCTCCGGCGCCGCCGACCGGCCGGCCAAGACCTACTCGGGAGGCATGCGCCGGCGGCTGGACATCGCCGCCTCGCTGATCAACCGCCCGCGCATCCTCTTCCTCGACGAGCCGACCACCGGCCTCGATCCGCGCAGCCGGCTGGCGATGTGGGAGTTCATCGCCGAGCTGGCCGACGGCGGGACGACGATCCTGCTCACGACCCAGTACCTGGAGGAGGCCGACCGGCTGGCCGACCGCATGGTCGTCATCGACCGGGGCCGGGTCATCGCGCGGGGAACGGCTGACGACCTCAAGGCGCAGGTCGGTGGTCAGCGGCTGGAGTTCACCCTCAGCCGGGCGCTGGACCTGCCGGAGGTGGCGAAGCGGCTGCGTCCGCTCGCCGTCGAGGACGCGCGGATCGACGAGCAGACCCGGCGGCTGAGCCTCCCGGTGCACGGCGGCACCGAGGTGCTCGCCGAGTCGCTCCGGCTGCTCGAGGGCAGCGGTGCCGAGGTGCTCGACGTCGGGCTGCGCCGTCCCGATCTCGACGACGTCTTCCTCACCCTGACCGGGCACGCCGCTGACGACGCGGTGACCCGGGGCGACACCCAGGCCGAGCCGGCACCCGCCGCAGGAGGAACCCGATGACCGCGCTGGCCATGGCCGTCTCCGACAGCCTCACCATCACCCGGCGGAACCTGATCAAGGTCAAGCGGGTGCCCGACCTGATCGTCTTCGCGACGCTGTCGCCGATCATGTTCGTGCTGCTGTTCCGCTACGTCTTCGGCAGCGCGATCCCCGTGCCCGGCGGTCTCAGCTACGCCGAGTTCCTGCTGCCCGGGATCTTCGCCCAGACCGTGGTCTTCGGCAGCACGATCACCGGTGCCAGCCTGGCCGAGGACCTGCAGAAGGGCCTGATCGACCGCTTCCGCTCGCTGCCCATGGCCCGCTCGGCGGTGCTGGTCGGTCGGACGGTCGCCGATCTGCTTCTCAACGTCCTGACGATCGCCGTCATGATGATCACCGGCTTCGTGGTGGGGTGGCGCATCCACACCTCCGTCGGGGAAGCGGTTCTCGGCGTCCTCCTGCTGCTGGCCTTCGCCTACGCGATGTCGTGGGTGATGGCGTTCGTCGGGCTGCTGGTCCGGACGCCGGAGGTGGTGAACAACGCCAGCTTCATCGTGATCTTCCCGATCACCTTCATCGCCAACACGTTCGTGCCGATCGACAACTTCCCGTCGGCCCTCAAGACGTTCGCGGAGTGGAACCCGGTGTCCGCGGTGGTCCAGGGCGCCCGGGAGCTGTTCGGCAACGTGGTCCCGGGGGCGCCGGAGCCCACCGGGTGGGCGCTGCAGAACCCGGTGCTCTACGTGTTCATCTGGGTTGCGATCTTCCTGGCCGTCTTCGTGCCGCTGGCGGTGCGGACCTACCGCCGCACCGCGGGCCGCTGACGACGGACCCCGCGGGCGGGACCGGCGCGCGCCGGTCCCGCCCCGGGGCGCAGGATGGACGGCGATGAGCACCGCTGACGCCCTCTCCGACGACAACCCCCTCGCTGCGCCGTCGGAGCTGCCGTTCCGGCTGCCCGCCTTCGCCGACATCACCCTTGAGCACTGCCGCGAGGCGCTCCTGGCGGGGATGGCCGCCCAGCGGCGCGAGGTCGCCGGCATCGTGGACTCCGCCGAGGCACCGACGTTCGAGAACACGATCGTGGCCCTGGAGCGGTCGGGTGCCCTGCTCGACCGCGCCTGGTCGGTGTTCGGCAACCTCTCCTCGTCGGTGGCCACCCCGCGGCTGCGCGAGATCGAGCGGGAGATCGCCCCGCTCGCCGCCGCGCACGACGACGCGCTGCGCCTGGACCCGGCGCTGTTCGCCCGGGTCGACGCCGTGCACGCCGCCCGGGAGACCGCAGGCCTCGACGCGGAATCGCTGCGGCTGGTCGAGCGGTACCACCTCGACTTCGTGCTCGCCGGCGCCCGGCTGGACGACGCGGGCCGGGCCCGCCTGAGCGAGCTCAACCAGGAGCTGTCGGAGCTGTCTACGACGTTCGGGCAGAACCTCCAGCTGGCGACCGAGGCCGCTGCCGTGCAGGTGGCCGACGCCGCTGAGCTCGACGGGCTCGGCGAGGAGGAGGTGGCCGCCGCCCGGCGCGCCGCCGCCGACCGCGGCCTCGACGGCTTCCTGCTCACCCTGGTGCTGCCCACCGGTCAGCCGCTGCTGGCCAAGCTCCGCGACCGGGAGCTGCGCCGCCGGGTGTTCGAGGCGTCGACGACCCGCGCCGCCGGGGGAGAGCACGACAACCGCCCGGTCGCCGAGCGGATCGCCCGGGCACGGGCGGAGCGGGCCCGGCTGCTCGGCTTCGGCTCGCACGCCGAGCTGGTCCTCGCCGACCAGACCGCGGCCACCACCGCGGCTGTCGACGGGATGCTGGGCTCCATGGTCCCGGCGTCGGTGGCCAACGCCGAGGACGAGGCGGCGGTGCTCCGCGATGCGGCCGCGGAGGACGGCGTGGAGCTGGCCGCCTGGGACTGGGCGTACTACAGCGAGCGGGTGCGGGCCGAGCGCTACGCCGTCGACACGGCGGCCCTGCGGCCGTACTTCGAGCTGGACCGCGTGCTGGTCGACGGCGTCTTCCACGCAGCCGAGCTGCTCTACGGCTACCGGTTCACCCCCCGCCCCGACCTCGCCGGCTACCACCCCGACGTCCGGGTCTGGGAGGTCAGCGACGCCGACGGCGCCGAGGTCGGGCTCTACCTCGGCGACTTCTTCGCCCGCGAGGGCAAGCGCGGCGGGGCCTGGATGAGCTCGTTCGTCCGGCAGTCGGCCCTGCTGGGGACGAAGCCCGTGGTCGTGAACAACCTGAACGTCTCGCGGGCACCCGAGGGTCGGCCCACGCTGCTGACCCTCGACGAGGTCAACACCCTCTTCCACGAGTTCGGGCACGCGCTGCACGGCCTGAGCTCGGCGGTCACCTTCCCGCGGTTCTCCGGCACCAGCGTGCCGCGCGACTTCGTCGAGTTCCCCAGCCAGGTGAACGAGATGTGGGCGCTCTGGCCGGAGGTGCTGCGGCACTACGCCCGGCACGTGGAGACCGACGAGCCGCTGCCGCAGCAGGTGGTCGACGCGATCGACGCCGCCCAGCTCTGGGGCGAGGGGTTCGGCACGCTGGAGTACCTGGCCGCCACCCTGCTCGACCAGGCCTGGCACCGCATCACGCCCGAGACCGAGATCGGCGACCCGGTGGAGTTCGAGGCCCGTGCCCTCCGCGAGGCCGGGGTGGCCTCGGAGCTGGTGCCGCCGCGCTACCGGACGACCTACTTCCAGCACGTCTTCGCCGGGGGCTACTCGGCTGGTTACTACTCCTACATCTGGTCGGAGGTCCTGGACGCCGACACCGTGGAGTGGTTCCGGGAGAACGGCGGTCTCCGCCGGGAGAACGGGGACGTCTTCCGCGAGCGGCTCCTCGCCGTCGGCGGCTCGGTGGACCCGCTCGTCGCCTTCCGGGCGGTGCGCGGACGCGACGCCGACCCGGGCCCGCTGCTGCGCCGTCGGGGGCTGGCGCCGGTCGCCTGACCCCGTCGCGGACCGACCGACGCACCCGACGCCGCGCCGGGCACCCGGCGCACTCCCAGGAGGTACCCGATGGAGCTGTTCCCGCCGATCCCCTACGCGGGGTGGTCGGACACCCTGGCCACGGTCCACCGGTTCGCGCAGGTGGTCGGCCGGGTGCGGCTGCTGGCCAGCCCGCGGCGCAACCACTGGTGGAACGTGCCCTTCCACCTGACCGGCCGGGGGATCACGACCCGGCCCATGGGTCTGGACCCGACGTTCACCATCGACCTGGACCTGCTCGACCACCGCGTCGACGTGAGCGCCGTCGACGGGCGGCGCGCCTCCTTCGGCATGGTCGGGCGGTCGGTGGCGTCGTTCCACCGGGAGCTGCAGGACGCCCTGGCCGCCGTCGGCGTCTCGGGCGTCGACATCTCCGGGGCGCGCCCGTTCGACCTGCCCGACGCCGACCGGCCCTTCGCGCAGGACACCGAGCACGCGAGCTACGACCCGGCGGCGGTGACCCGCTACTGGCAGGTGCTCAGCCAGGTCAACGTCGTCCTGGAGGAGTTCGCGGGCCACTTCTCCGGCAAGACCAGCCCGGTGCACCACTTCTGGCACACGTTCGACATCGCCGTCACCCGCTTCTCCGACCGGGTGGTTCCACCGGCCGAGGGCACCGATCCGGTGACCCGGGAGGCCTACTCCCGCGAGGTGGTCAGCTCGGGGTTCTGGTTCGGCGACCCGACCTACCCCGACCCGGCGTTCTACTCCTACACGTCGCCGGAGCCCGCCGGGCTGGCCGACGCCGAGCTGCCCGCCGGCGCGACGTGGCTGGAGCGCGGCGCCAGCCACCTCGCCGTCCTGCCCTACGACACGGCGCGCGCCGCCGACGACCCCAGGGCCGCGGTGTCGGACTTCCTCGAGGCCGCCTACCTCGCCGGAGCCACCCGGGCCGGGTGGGACGTCGAGGGGCTGGCCTGCCGGGACGGGATCACCGACCCCGCGCGCAGGGCCTGAGCCGGCGCGAGCAGGTTCGCGCTCTGCGGGCCGTCCTCGTGCTGTGCGGGTCCTGCAGGCCCGCAGAGCACGAGCAGCACCCGCAGAGCGAGCGGCCGCGGGTCAGAGCCAGGGGAGCGAGAGGACCAGGTCCAGGTCGTCCGGGGCGTCGCCGTCGCGGACCAGCCGGTTGGGCTGGCGGTGGCCGCACGCCGTGCAGCGGTGCACCACCTGCCAGCCCTTGCCCGACTTCTCCACCAGCCCGATCGGCTCCATGGGCTGCCGGCACCCGCTGGCCCGGTCGCCCGGCAGCTCGTCGACGTGCAGGGACCACAGGCAGTACGGGCAGTGGTTCCGGTAGTGCCCGTCGCTGTTGGCCGGCACCGGTGCGCTGCAGTGCACGCACGGGAAGCCGGTGTTCTCCGCTCGCCGGGAGCGGGCGCGCGGCGCGGTCACCCGAGCGGTCAGGGGACGAACGGCTCGATGCCGACGACCTCGACGGTGATGTCCTTCCCGTTGGGGGTCTGGTACGTCACCTTCTTGCCCGGCTTCGCGCCCATGATCGCCGCACCCAGCGCCGACTCGGGGGAGTAGACGGTCAGGTCGGTCGTGCCCGCGATCTCGCGGGAACCGAGCAGGAACTTCTCGGTGTCGTCGTCGCCCTCGAACCGGATGGTGATGACGGTGCCGACGCCGGCGTCGGTGACCTTCGTCGGGGGCTCACCCACGTGCGACTTGCGGAGCAGGTCGGTGAGCTGGCGGATGCGCGCTTCCTGCTTGCCCTGCTCGTCCTTGGCGGCGTGGTAGCCACCGTTCTCCTTGAGGTCGCCCTCCTCGCGGCGGGCGTTGATCTCCGCGGACATCGCCGGACGGTTCGCCACCAGCTGGTCGAGCTCGGCCTTGAGCCGGTCGTGGGCCTCCTGGGTCAGCCAGATGCCCTGGTCCTGCTCGTCAGTGGGGGTGGACACGGGGGAGAACTCCTGGAACGTCGTGGGTGGCGGCCCGGGTGGGCCGCCGCTGGTCGATCCGGCCAAGCTAACACCGCCGATCGGCGCGGTGCATGGATCCGGCGCGTGTGCCGGGCAGCGGAACGGTCCCGTACCGGCACGGAACCGGCCCTCCGGGGCGCCCGTCCGGGTGGTCTCCGGCGAGGGATGGGCCACACCTCGGAGGCATCCGTCATCACCGCGGCCCGGCGAGGGACACTGTGCGGGTGACCCAACCCGACCAGCTGCGCCTGCTCGCCGTGCACGCACATCCCGACGACGAGTCGAGCAAGGGTGCCGCCACGATGGCGAAGTACGTCGCCGAGGGCGTTCGCGTGATGGTCGCGACCGCCACCGGTGGGGAGCGGGGCTCGGTGCTGAACCCGGCCATGGACCGCCCCGAGGTGTGGGAGCGGCTGCCGCAGATCCGCGCGGAGGAGATGGAGCGCGCCCGCGAGATCCTCGGGATCGAGCAGGAGTTCCTCGGCTTCGTCGACTCCGGCCTGCCCGAGGGCGATCCGCTGCCGCCGCTGCCCGAGGGCTGCTTCGCGCTGGTCCCGGTCGAGGAGGCCGCAGCACCCCTCGTCGCGCTGATCCGCCGGTTCAAGCCGCAGGTGATCACCACCTACGACGAGCGTGGTGGCTACCCGCACCCGGACCACATCAAGACCCACGAGATCTCGGTGCACGCCTTCGAGGCGGCCGGCGATCCCGACCGCTACCCGGAGCTCGGCGAGCCCTGGCAGCCGAGCAAGCTCTACTACCACATGAGCTTCACGCTGCCCCGCACGAAGGCGCTGCACGAGGCGATCCTCGCGACCGGCGCCGAGTCGCCCTACGCGGAGTGGCTGGCCAACTGGGACCCGGCGCACGACATCTCCCACCGGGTCACGACCCGGGTGCCGTGCGCGGAGCACTTCCCGGTGCGGGACGCGGCGTTGATCGCGCACGCCACCCAGATCGATCCGCTGGGCCGCTGGTTCGCCTGCCCCGTGGAGACCCAGCAGGAGGTGTGGCCGACCGAGGACTACGAGCTGGCCCGCTCCCTGGTCGACACCGCCACCCCGGAGGACGACCTGTTCGCCGGCATCCGCAGTGAGGTGACCGTCCGATGACCACGATTCTCGCCGCTGCCGGCGACCAGATGCCCGAGGACGTCGGCAAGGCCGGCCCGCTGGGGCTGCTGCTCATCGTGCTGCTGCTGATCGCCACGGCCCTGCTGGTGAGGTCGATGAGCGGGCACCTCAGGAAGCTGCCGCGCAGCTTCGACCCGGCCGACCAGGAGCCGGCGATCCAGGTCCCCGACGACATCTCGGAGCTGGACCGGCCCCGCCCGCAGCCGGGTCAGGAGCTGCTGGACACGCTGCGCAGGGCGCCGCTGGCCATCGAGCCGCCGCGGCGCGACGGCGACGACCGGACGGGCGGTCCCGCCGAGCGCGGGTGACCCGTCCGGCCGCCGCCGGGTGCTCCTACCAGCGGTGGGCGACGTCGACGACCATGCGCGGGCCCTCGCCGGACGCCGCGACGCCCGGCAGCACGAACACGCGGAACGGCAGCCGGGCGCGCACCCCGAGGGCCAGGGTCGTGCGGCCCTCGAAGGAACCGGCCCACGCGACCTGGCGGAAGGTCGTGTAGCCGGAGACGTCCACGACCTCCGTGCGGCTGGGCGGCGCGTAGGTGGCGTCGCCGTGCTCGTCGTAGGCGGGTGCGCCGATCACGACCTGCAGGTCGGCCGCGCCGCGGACCGGCACCGACCGGCCGGAGCCGTCCTCGCGGACGCCTGCCACGTAGCTGACGTCGTAGCTGCCGAACCGGGTGTCCTGGCCGTTCAGGTCGATGACGAGGCGGTCGAAGCACTGGTGGCGACCGGCCCGGACGTCGTGGACCATCTCGCGGTCCCCCGTGGTCGCGGTCTTCGCCGTCGACCCCCACGTGATCCCGCAGTACGGCGCGGCGTGCGCCGGGGCGGGTGCCATCACCACGGCCACGGCCGAGGTGAGGAGGGCGACGAGCGGGCGGTGGATGGAGCGGATCATGGCGGCCTCCCTGGCGCGCGATCGACGCGGCTGCGTCAGCTGCAATGTCCGCCGACACGGCCACTACCACCACGGGTCGCCAGGGTCATACATTGCCGATCCTTCGGCGTGTCGCTTGTGCAGAGCTGTGGCCTGCGGCGAGTCGTTCACCTCCGGTGCCTGGCGGATCCCGCCCTGCAGCGGGCGGACCACCACGGGTGCCCGTCCGCTGAGGGCGTAGCCGCGAGGGTCCTCGGATCGGTGAGGGCGAATTACCGTGCAAGCGTGTAATCAACACGTCGCCCGCTGGAGGTCAGCATGCGTGGACACCGTTCTCCCGACCAGTTCCCCTTCGCCGCTGGAGGGCTCGGCGCCGGCCGCGGCAGGGGAGGCCGCGGCCGCGGGGCGGAGGCGCCGCCGCCGGTGGATCGCACCGAGCTCGCCGGCTGGTTCGCCGGACGTCTGCCGGACGGCTGGTTCACCGGGCCGGTGGAGCTCACCGTCGACCGGGACGAGATCACCGTCGTCGGCACCCTGGTCGAACCCGAGGCGGGCGAGGGGGACGTCGACGCGGCGCGGACCGGGCGCATCGAGCGCTTCCGGGAGGAGACCCGCCGCGAGCGCATGGCCGTCGCCGACGCCGCGCAGCAGCGGTACGGCCGCTCGGTGGCCTGGGGCGCCGTCTGCGGCGGGACGCGACGGCTGTTCACGCACGCCTCGGTGCCGGTCATGACCCGGCTGCGCCAGCCCGAGCGCCTGGTGCTCGACACGCTCGTGGACGCCGGGGTGGCCCGCTCCCGGTCCGAGGCCCTCGCGTGGGCGGTGCGGCTGGTGGGTCGCAACGCCGACGCCTGGCTGAGCGAGCTGCGGGCCGCGATGACCGCTGTCGAGGAGGTCCGCGCCCGGGGGCCGCAGCAGGAGGACTGAGCGGGTGCTCGCCCCGACGTCCCGACCAGGGACACTGGGGCGGTGACCCCCGTGCCCGCGCCGTCCGCGACCGACGTCCTGGTGGTCGGCGCGGGGCCGGCGGGCTCCTCGGCCGCCGCCTGGGCGGCCCGCGCCGGGCACGACGTCGTCCTGGCCGACGCGCAGGTCTTCCCGCGCGACAAGACCTGCGGCGACGGCCTGACCCCGCGGGCGATCGCGGAGCTCGACCTGCTGGGCCTGGGGGATTGGGCGCGCTCGAAGGCCCGCAACCGCGGGCTGCGCGCCGCGGGCTTCGGGCGGGAGTGGGAGCTGCCCTGGCCCGGCGGGAGGTTCCCCGACCACGGCAGCGCCGTGCCGCGCACGGAGCTCGACGCCCGCATCCGGCAGGTCGCGGTCGAGGCTGGAGCCCTGCCCCTGGAAGGGGCCCGCGCGGTCGACGTCGAGCGGGACGGCGAGCGCGTGACCGGCGTCGTCTTCGAGCTCCCCGACGACAGCCGGGTGACCGTCGGCTGCCGTCGTCTGGTGGTCGCCGACGGCGTCCGGTCGCCGCTGGGCCGGGTGCTCGGGCGGACCTGGCACCGCGACACCGCCTACGGGGTGGCGGCACGCAGCTACGTCCGCTCGGGCCGCAGCGACGACGAGTGGATCAGCTCGCACCTGGAGCTGCGCGGCACCGAGGGGGAGCTGCTCTCGGGGTACGGCTGGGTGTTCCCGCTGGGTGAGGAGGCGGGGGAGGTCAACCTCGGCGTCGGCACGCTCGCCACCTCGAAGCGCCCGGCCGGGGTGCAGCTGAAGTCGCTGCTGGAGTTCTACGCGGAGAGCCGTCGCGACGAGTGGCAGCTCGACGGGCCGGTGCGGGACGTGACGTCCGCCCTGCTGCCGATGGGCGGCGCGGTGTCCGGGGTGGCCGGCCGCAACTGGGCACTGATCGGTGACGCCGCCGGGTGCGTGAACCCGCTCAACGGCGAGGGCATCGACTACGGCCTGGAGACCGGGCGGAACCTGGCCGGGATGCTGGGCGAGGACGACTGGACGACGGCGTGGCCCGCGACCCTGCGGCGGCACTACGGGGAGGCGTTCTCCATCGCCCGGCGGCTGGCCGGTCTGCTGACGGTGCCGCGCTTCCTGCCCGCGGCGGGGCCGGTGGGCATGCGCTCCCGTCCGCTGATGACGGTGGCGCTGCGGGTGATGGGCAACCTGGTCACCGACGAGGACCGCGACCTGACCGGCCGCCTCTGGCGCCTCGCAGGCAAGGCCTCGGTGAAGCTGGACCAGCGCACGCCGTTCAGCTGAGCCGGTTCAGCGGCCGAGGGCCGGACGCCGAGGGCGGGCGAGGACCCGGGCCGCGAGCACCCCGCCCAGCGCGCCGAACAGGTGTCCCTGCCAGGAGATCCCGGGGCTCGGCAGCAGCCCGCCCAGCAGCGTGCCGCCGTAGACGATCGCCACCAGGAGGCCGATCGCGAGGTAGTGCAGCCGCCGGTCGAACAGGCCACGGGAGACCAGGTAGGCGGCGAACCCGAAGACGACGCCGCTGGCCCCGATGTGCAGCGAGCCGTCGGAGCCGGACAACCACGTGCCGAGCCCGCTCACCAGCGTGACGATCACCGTGACGGCCAGCAGGCGGGCCAGCCCGCCGATCGCCACGACCGCGCCCAGCACCAGGAGCGGCACCGTGTTGCCGGCCAGGTGACCGAAGCCGCCGTGCAGGAACGGGGCCAGGACCACGCCGGTCAGCCCGTCGACCTCCCGCGGCTCGATGCCCAGCAGGTCGAGCCGCCCGCCGAGGACGACGTCCACGATCTCGGCCACCCACATGACGCCGACCAGCACCGCCAGCGTGAGCAGTGCGGCCCGGCGGTCCTCCCGTGGCGACGTCGCCTGGCGGTCCATGCCCCGTCAGCCCACGAACGGCGAGTTGAAGACCGCGAAGTAGACGGCGATGTAGTGGCAGATCGCGGCGACGACGGTCATCGCGTGGAACACCTCGTGGTAGCCGAAGACCTGGGGCCACGGGTCCGGCTTCTTGAGCCCGTACGCGACGCCGCCGAGGGTGTAGAGCACGCCGCCGACGGCGAGCAGCACCATCGAGGTGATCCCGGCGATGTGCAGGATGTCGGTCAGCACGAAGACCGCCACCCAGCCCAGGCCGATGTAGAGCGGCACGCCGACCCAGCGCGGCGCCGTGGGCCAGCTCATCTTCAGCGTGACGCCGGCCAGGGCGCCGGCCCACACGAAGGCCAGCACCCAGTAGCCGGTGGGCTGGTCGACGGCCAGCAGGGCGAACGGGGTGTAGGTGCCCGCGATGAACAGGAAGATCATCGAGTGGTCGAGCCGCTTCATGATCTTCCAGCCGCGCGGCGACCAGCGGCGGCGGTGGTAGAGGGCGCTGATGCCGAACAGGCCGCAGATCGTGAGGCAGTAGACGGCCACCGACCAGCCGGCCCGCGCGCCCTGGACCGCGGCGAGCGGGATGAGCACGGCGCCGGCGGCGATCGCGCCGAAGAACGAGAAGAGGTGGATCCAGCCGCGGGCGCGGGGGCGCGTGTCGGGGTGGGTCCAGTCCGAGTCGGCGAAGTCGGTGGCGTCCCAGGCGCGCTCGACCTGCTCGCCCTCGGCGACGACCGTGGCGACGGCCTCCTGCGCCGGCGCCTCGAGCTCCGATCCGTCCACCTCCACCCGGACGGTGTCGTCGCCGTGGGGAGAGACGCTCATGCTGCGAGGTTACGGAGACGTAGGTACGCCGTCATCCGGACGTGCCTGTGAGCTTCCTGCCAACGGCCCCGTCCCGAGGCTCGCCGCGAGCTCGCGAGTGGTGAGGTGGACGGGGTCCTTTCACTAGGGTGACCCGCGTGGGGGTGCGTCGGCAGGTTCGGGACGCGCTGACCCGGGTGTACGAGCGGCGCCTCGCGCGCGCCCTGGTGGACGCCGAGGTCCCCCGGCACGTCGGCGTGATCATGGACGGCAACCGGCGCTGGGCCCGGGCGATCGGGCTGGACGACGTCGCGCACGGGCACCGCCGGGGCGCGGACAAGATCGTCGACCTGCTCGGGTGGTGCGACGACGCCGGCGTCCAGGTGGTCACCCTGTTCATGCTCTCCACCGACAACCTGCGCCGTCCGGAGTCCGAGCTCGAGGCGCTGCTGGGCATCATCGAGGACGTCGCCGTCGACCTGTCCCGGCCGGGGCGGCCCTGGCGGGTGCGCTCCATGGGGGCGCCCGAGGTCCTCCCGTCACGCACCGTCGGGATCCTGGAGCAGGCCGAGCGGGACACCTGCGACCGCACCGGGGCGACGGTGAACCTCGCCGTCGGCTACGGCGGCCGGCAGGAGATCGCCGACGCCGTCCGCTCGCTGCTGGCCGAGCACGCCGAGCGCGGCACCTCGCTGGAGGAGCTGGTGCAGGCGCTGGAGGTCGAGCACATCGCCGAGCACCTCTACACCCGCGGCCAGCCGGACCCCGACCTGGTCATCCGCACCAGCGGCGAGCAGCGGCTGTCGGGCTTCCTGCTCTGGCAGACGGCGAACACCGAGTTCCACTTCACCGACGTCTACTGGCCGGACTTCCGGCGGATCGACTTCCTGCGCGCGCTGCGCGACTACTCCGCCCGGCACCGCCGCTTCGGCGGGTGACCGCGGCTGCGAAACTGCCCCCATGACCGCCGGAGCCCTCGACATCGCCCTCGAGTACGTGCGTCTGGGACTGCGCTTCGACCGCCTGGAGGCCGGGTTCGTCGACGCCTACACCGGGGACCCGCGGATCCGGGCGCAGGTGCTCGACGAGCCGGCGCCGACGCCGCAGCAGCTGCGGGACCGGGCGCGGGCCCTGCTGGGCGAGCTCGACGCCGCCGGCCTGCCCGAGGACCGGGCGGACTTCCTGCGCGGGCAGCTGACCGGTCTGGAGTGCAGCGCGCGGAAGATGAGCGGGGAGCCGGTCGGCTTCGTCGAGGAGGTGCACCGCTACTTCGAGGTCGACGTCGAGCTCGGCGACGAGGCGGAGTACGCGGCGGCGCACGCCGAGCTGGATGCCCTGCTGCCCGGCGACGGCACGCTGGCCGAGCGCTACGCCGCGCACCGCCGTCGCGAGGAGTGCCCGCCGGACCGGCTGGAGGTCGCGGTGCACGCGCTGTCCAGCGCGCTGCGCGACCGGGTGCGCGGCCAGTACGGGCTGCCCGAGGTGGAGACCGTCCGCTACGAGGTCGTGACCGACAAGCCGTGGTCGGGCTTCAACTACTACGAGGGCGGCTTCCGGTCCCGCGTGGCCATCAACGCCGACCTGCCGCACCGGCTCTCCCAGCTGCCGCACCTGGTGGCGCACGAGTCCTACCCGGGTCACCACACCGAGCACTGCCGCAAGGAGCGCGGGCTGGTGGAGCGCACCGGCCGCGTGGAGCACACCGTCTTCCTGGTCAACACCCCCGAGTGCCTCATGGCCGAGGGGCTGGCCGACCTCGGTGTGCAGGCCGCCATCGGCGCCGGCTGGGGACCGTGGGCCGCGGAGATCCTCGGTGACCTGGGCCTGCGCTTCGACGGCCACCTCGCCGAGCGCGTCTCGGCGGCGGCCGGACCGCTGAACCGGGTCCGGCAGGACGCCGCGGTGCTGCTGCACGACCGGGGCGCCGACGCCGACGAGGTCAGCGCGTTCCTGCAGCGCTGGTCGCTGGTCAGCCCCGAGCGGGCCCGCCAGCAGATCCGCTTCCTCACCGACCCGCTGTGGCGCGCGTACACCTCCACCTACGTGGAGGGCTTCGCCCTGCTGTCGCGCTGGCTGGACGCCCGTCCCGCCGAGCAGGCGGTCGCCGACCGGTTCCTCCGCCTGCTCGACGAGCCGCTGACCCCCCGCCGGGTCACCGCCGAGCTCCGGGCCGCCTGAGCCGTGTCGCGCCGGTCGCCTGGACAGGCCAGGTTCCTCGGGTTGTGGTCCGCGGGCTGGCTGGCGCTGCTGCTGGTGCTCGGGATGCTCCGGTTCGGCGACCCCGCGGTGCAGTGGCCGGTGCTGCTCGTGCCCGCGCTCTGGGCGCTGATCGCGCTGCGGCCGCGGCGTCGCTCCCGGATGCCGGTCGTCGAGCGGGACCGGCCGTCCCGGCGCCGCCCGGAGCCGGCGGAGGACGAGTTCCCGTGGGACGACGAGGTCGCCGACGACCGGCCCTACGACGAGCCGACGCTCCCGCCGGGCACCCGCACCGACACCGTGGAGCGCCCCGCGCTGCGCCGTCGCCAGGACCCGTACGACGACGACCGGTGGTGAGCGGGGAGTCCTGACGCCGTCGTCCACCGTTGCTGCCGGCGGCTCGGCCGCGGGCCCGGTCGGGAGGCGCGCGCACCGATGGGTCGGGTGTGACGCCGGTTACCCCGTTGAGTGAACTTCAGGTACCGACCGGGTCGGTGGGGGCGCCTTTGTCGGTGGGCGGCCTTACCGTCCGGAGTGGAAGGCGAGGTGTCCTCGCCGTCCACGGGAGGCCCGGTTGGTGCTGACGAGTTCGTCGACCAGGGGGGCCGGTACCCGGCCTCCGCGCCGGGGCCCGGCCACCAACGATTCGGGGCGTGCCGTGCGCCCCACGGGAGTCGATCCGTGACCACTCGCCGAACGTTCGTCCTCGACACCTCCGTCCTGCTCTCCGACCCGCGGGCGCTGCTGCGCTTCGGGGACGCCGACGTCGTGCTGCCGCTCGTCGTCATCGGCGAGCTCGAGGACAAGCGCAACCACCCCGAGCTCGGCTGGTTCGCCCGCCAGACGCTGCGGATGCTCGACGACCTGCGGGTCACCCACGGCCGGCTCGACGCCCCGGTGCCGATCGGTGAGGACGGCGGCACGCTGCACGTCGAGCTGAACCACAGCGACCCGTCGGTGCTCCCGGCCGGCTTCCGCAACGACAGCAACGACTCGCGGATCATGGTGGTCGCGCTCAACCTGCGCGCCGAGGGCCGCGACGTCTGCCTGATCACCAAGGACGTGCCGCTGCGGGTCAAGGCGGCGGCGGTCGGGCTGGACACCGACGAGTACCGCGCCCACGACGTCGTCGACGCCGGGTGGACCGGCATGGCCGAGATCTCGATCGACGACGCCGACCTCGACGCCCTCTACGACAGCGGCGAGGCGTTCCTCCCGGCGGCGGCGGAGCTGCCCACCCACACCGGGCTGGTGCTCCTCTCCTCCCGCGGTTCCGCCCTGGGGCGGGTGACGCCGGACAAGCAGGTGCGGCTCGTCCGCGGCGACCGGGAGGCGTTCGGCGTGCACGGCCGGTCCGCCGAGCAGCGGATCGCGCTGGACCTGCTGCTGGACCCCGAGATCGGGATCGTGTCGCTGGGTGGCCGCGCCGGCACGGGCAAGTCGGCGCTGGCCCTGTGCGCGGGGCTGGAGTCGGTGATGGAGCGCCGGGCGCACAAGAAGGTGGTCATCTTCCGGCCGCTGTACGCCGTCGGCGGCCAGGAGCTCGGCTACCTGCCCGGCGGCGAGGGCGAGAAGATGTCGCCCTGGGCGCAGGCGGTCTACGACACGCTGGGGGCGCTGGTCTCCAAGGAGGTCCTCGACGAGATCGCCTCGCGCGAGCTGATCGAGGTGCTGCCGCTGACTCACATCCGCGGCCGGTCGCTGCACGACTCGTTCGTGATCGTCGACGAGGCGCAGTCGCTCGAGCGGGGCGTGCTCCTCACCGTGCTCTCGCGGCTGGGCACGAACTCGCGGGTCGTGCTCACCCACGACGTCGCCCAGCGCGACAACCTGCGGGTCGGCCGGCACGACGGCATCACGGCCGTCATCGAGAAGCTCAAGGGGCACGTGCTGTTCGCGCACACGACCCTCACCCGGTCCGAGCGCTCGCCGATCGCGGCCCTGGTCACCGAGATGCTGGAGGACCTGCCGCTCTGACGTCGTCGCCCGCTCTGCGGGTGCTCCTCGCGTCCGCGGCTCCGCCAGGTCCCGCAGGGCACGAGGAGCACCCGCAGAGCGCCGGCGTCACACCGGCGGCCGGGCCCGCTCCCGCGCCCGCCGCAGCCTGGCCGCCAGGCGGTGCGGCGCCTCCAGGTCCGACCACCCCCAGCGCACGACGCCCCAGCCCTCGGCCCGGACGGCGTCCTCCCGGAGCTTCTCGCGGTGCACGGCGTCGCCGGCCGTCTCGCCCGGGCGCCGGAGCCGGCCGTACTTCACCCGGCCGTCGAACTCCCCGACGAGACGGTCCTCCGGCCAGGCGAAGTCCGTCCGGGCCACGAGGAGACCCGCCGGCGACCGGACCTCGAACTGCAGCTCGGGGACCGGCAGCTTCCATCGGGCGAGGGCCACCCGGCTGCGCGACTCGCCCACGCTCTCGCTCCGGCCGTCGGCGAAGGCGACCGCACGCGCCGCGGCCCGGCTGCCCGGGGACCCGACGACGTCGAACAGCCGGTCCCGGAGCTGCTCGGCGCCCAGCATGCCGCGGTGCAGCGCCGCGTCGAGGGCGACGACCGCGAGCTCGTGGGGCAGGGAGCGGGCCAGGTCGAGCAGCGTCCGGGCGGCGTTGGTCACCCGGACGCCGGACACCTCCACCACCTCGTCGTCGCGGAGCCGGGCGACGTGGCAGCAGAGCACCGAGCTGCGGTGGGTGCCGGCGCCGGGCGTCCGTGTGACGTGCACGCGGTCGAGCGGGACGTTCCACAGCGGCAGTCCCAGCAGGACCGCCGCGGACTGGTGGCTCACCACGGCCGCCCGCCGCACCTGGGCCATGGTCGCGTGCACCAGGAGCGCGTGCCGCTCGCCCGCGGGGACCTCGTGGGCGTACGCGCCCCGTCGCACGCGGGACAGCTCGCCGGTCCGGAGCGCACGCGCGAGCTCGTCGTCGGACCAGCCCTGAGCCAGTGCCTCACGGCGGAGGAGGAGCGGGGGAGTCTCGTGCATCCGCCCACGGTCGGGTCCGCGGGGAGTCCGAGGCCAGGTCAGGCGCGCACCTGTGCACGGGCGGGCCGGCTGTGGACGGCCGCTCTGGTGGTGCAGCTCGCGCTCGAGACGCCCTGCACGACCCGCAGGGCACGAGGAGCACCCGCAGAGCGCGGCCGGACCAGGTCAGGCGGCGGACGGCTCGTGCTCGTCGTCCTTGGTGACGACGGGTCGCGGAGCCGGGCGCCGTTTCGGCGTCGGCGCCGGCTTCGGGGGCGCCAGCACCGCGCGCACCAGGGCCACCACGGCCCAGCCCGCGAGCAGGCACCACGGCAGCTTGCTCACCATCTCCTCGGTGGTGAAGTCCCCGCGCAGCCCGAGGGCCAGCACCGGCAGAGCCAGCACGAACCCGACGAGGAGGACGTCCCAGCGCAGCGGGTTCATGCCTGCGGGTCCTCCAGGCGCTCGCAGAGCAGCGAGGCCCAGCGGTGCGGGGTCGCCCGGACACCGTCGAGGAGGGCCACGGGCACGGTGAGGCGGCGCAGCACGGCGGCCGGGTCGGCGCTGAGGTCGGTGTCCTGCACCGCCAGCGCGTCGACACGGACCAGCCCGTCGAGCCACGCCTCGACGTCCTCGGGCTTGCGGGTGGCCTCGACGACCGCCCACACCGCCGTCGGCGACCAGGCGGAGAGCATCTGCTCCATCCAGAACGCGTCACCGCGCAGCGGTGCGTCGACGGCGACGATCGTGGGGCTGCCGCTCCCGGCGGTCTCCTGGCGGCGCTCGACGGCGCCGTCGACGGTGGTCACGCGGACGGCCCGCGGCGCGAGGCCGGCGAGGTCGCCACGGGTCGCCCACTGCACCCGGTCGGGGTCCAGCCGCAGGGTCGCGGCCAGGGACTGCGCGGCGCGGAGGGTCTCCAGGCCCGGGCCCACCACGAACAGCACGTCGCCGGCGCCGGCCGGGGGCCGGGGCACCTCGGGGAGCGACCCGGCCAGCGCACGGGTGAGCGCCGCGTAGGTGCCGTCGGCGGCGACCGCCTCGGCGAACGCCTCGCCCAACAGCTGCGCGGGCAGGCCGAGGGCGGTCAGCCGGGCCACGATCGCGTCGGCGGCGCGGACCGCGGCCGGGACGACGGTCTCGTCGGCGTCGTCGCTGTCGTCCAGCTCGGGCATGTCGGGCACGTCCGGGCCGGCCATGAGCGGGGCGACCGGCAGCCGGGTGACCGTCGCCAGCGCCCGCGGCGGGCGGACCGCGCGCGGCGCCGGTGCAGGAGGCGCGGTGTCCTCGCCGTCCGACGGGAGCTCGGTGTCCGCCGGCGCCGGCCGCTCGGCCCGCGGGCGGGACGGCGGGACGGCGGGGCGACCGGTCGAGGGCGGCACCGGCGGCAGTCCGCGGCCGCGGGACCCGGAGCGCGCGGGCAGCACCGAGATCCGCGGCATGACCGTGGTGGCGTCCATCGACATCGTCAGGGGTGCGGGGTCGCTCGCCGTGCGGGCCAGCAGCGGGGCGAGCTCGTCCACCTCGGGGGCGGTGGTCCCGCCCGCGGCGTCGGAGGTGGCCTCGGGGGCCTGTGCGACGGCGGGGGTGGGCTCCTCGACGACGGGGGCGGCGGTGGACACCGGCTCCTCGACGGGAAGCTCCTCGGCGGGGGTCTCCTGGAAGAGCGCCGTGGTCGCCGGCGCCGGCACCTCCGCCACGGGGGCGGGGTCGGTCAGGACGACGTCGGCCCAGATCGGGGCGTCGGTGCGGGAGACCGGGGGAGCGGCCGGGGTCGCCGGCTCGCCCCAGAGCGGGGTGCCCGTGACGACGGGCGCGGGGGCGTCCCAACCCAGCCCGGAGCCCGCCGGGACGGGGGCGGGGAGCCCGAACAGCGAGTGGTTCGAGGAGACCAGGTCCCAGCTCGGTGCCGGCTCGGTCACGGCCGGGGCGAACAGCGACGATCCGGCGACGGGCGCGGCGGTCTCCACCACGGCCAGGGGAGCGACCGGGGGCGCGACCGGCAGCTCGACCGCCACGGGGGTCTCGACGACGGGGGTCTCGGCCACGGGGGTCTCGACCACGACGGGAGCAGTCTCGACCGTCTCGACCGGCTCGACCGGCTCGGCCAGCGCCTCCTGCGGGGAGTCGCCGGCGAGCATCTTGCGCAGGATGCCGGCCAGCGCCTCGTCCGAGTGCCCCTGGGCCAGCGCGGAGCGCAGGGCCTCGGCGATCTCCTCCTGGCGGGTGGAGGGCGCCGGGGTGGCGATCTCCTCGGCGGCCGCCCACGTGGGGTCGACGGGCGCCGGCGTGCTGGTGGAGGGCGCCGTGACGACCTGTTCTCCCACGGTGGACTCCTCCTGGTGCACGGTCGTGGACCGCATCGATGGATCAGCTGAACGGATGGCCGCGGCCAGGGACGGTCGGGGTGCCGGGGGCTCCGGCGTCCCGACCGGGTGCTTCTCGTCGCGCACGACCGGCTCCGGCGTGGTGCGGACCGGCTCCAGGAGGGCTGCCGGTGCCTCCTCGACGGCTGGGGCCGCCTCGGGGGCCGGGACGCCCGGCTCCTCGAGGGCCTGGGCGACGGCCTGCCGCACCTCGCGGTCGCCGGCCACCATCCGCGCGAGCGCGGCCGTGAACGGCGACGGGGCGCCCGGGGCCTCGAGGGCCGCGGCGAACGGGGAGGGAGCGGGGCTGCTCTGCTCGCGCGGCGCGGGGGCGGTGGAGCGGGAGCCCTTGGTCGACCCGGCGCGCGGGAACGAGGCCCGAGGGGCGCCGCCCGTCGCGGGGGAGTCCTCTGCCGGTGCCCGGGGGGCCGACGGCGCCGGCGAGGACGCCGTCGAGGAGGAGGAGGTGGCCGGGAACGACGGCTTCCGGGAGGCCTGGGGCGCGGACCACGAGGACGACGTCGGTGCGGCGGCGCGCGGCACGGCGGCCGGCAGGTTGCCCAGCAGACCGGCGAGCTCGTCGAGCCGCTCGTGGTCGGCGGTCGCGGTCGGAGCCGGGCGGGCGCCGGTCGCCGGGCCGCGGTCGGTACCGGCCGAGCGGGCTGCCTCGGCGGCCCAGGCGGCGGCTCCGTTGCGGGCCGGGGCGGTGGCGCGCGCGCGGGCGGGCGCGGCGGAGGCCAGCGGCGACTCGAACGAGCTGACGGGGGTGGCCTGGGCCGACCCGGCCGACGGCGCCGGGGCGCCCGGCCGGCCGAACTGGTCGGCGACCTCGGCGACGTAGCGCTCGGTCGTGAAGAACCCGAGCACCCCACCCGAGCGCACCCGGCGGACGCCGACCACGCGCGCGTGCGGGCCGAACTGCTCGCGCGCGGCGGCGATCGCGTCGTCGCGCGTGGCGGCCTCAACGGATCGCAACGGCACCGCTCACCACTCCCAGCGACTCGATCTGCGCTGTCCGGGACACCTCCGAGTAGGAGATGACGGGCAGCCGGGGAAGAATTTGGCGCATCAGGCGCGACAGGGCGGCGCGGACCTGCGGCGAGCAGACGAGGACGGGCGAGAGGCCCGAGCGCTCGGCCTCCTCGAGCATGCCGCTGCAGCCGGAGACGAGTGCGTCCACCGCGCCGGCGTCGAGGGCCAGGACGGCGCCCATGTCGGTCTGGCGGACCGCCTCGAGGAGCCGCTGCTCGAAGCCGGGCTCGAGGGTGAACACGTGCAGTCGCTCGTCCGGGGTGACGTAGGGCTGGCTGATCGCCGCGCCGAGCGCCGACCGGGCCGCCTCGACCAGACCGTCGAGTTCGGTCGAGGACTTCGCACGCACAGAGAGTGCCTCGAAGATGCGGACGAGGTCCCGGATCGACACACCCTCGCCGAGCAACGCGTGCAACACGCGTTGCACCTCTCCCAGCGTGAGCAGGGCGGGGGTGAGCTCCTCGACGACGACGGGGTGCGAGCGGCGCACCATCTCCACGAGGAGGCGGACGTCCTCCCGGCCGAGCAGGTCCGCGGCGTTCTGCCGGACGACCTCGGCCAGGTGCGTGGTGATGACCGACGAGCGGTCGACGACGGTGGCGCCGGCCATCTCGGCGGCGCGCTGCAGCTCCGCGGGCACCCACTTGGCGGCCAGGCCGAACACCGGCTCGCGGGTGGGCTTGCCGGGCAGCCCGTCGAGCGCGTCCCCGATGGCGAGGACGGTGCCGGCGGGGGAGCTGCCCTTGGCCACGGGGACGCCGTTGAGCCAGACCACGTACTGGGAGGACGGCAGGTCGAGGTTGTCGCGGGTGCGGACCAGCGGGATGACCAGGCCGGTCTCCATGGCGACCTTCCGGCGCAGCGCCTTGACCCGGTCGAGCAGGTCGCCGCCGCGGGCGGTGTCGACCAGGTCGACGAGGTCGAAGGCGACCTCGAGCTCCAGGGGGTCGACCCGCATCTTCTCCGCGATCGCCTCGGGGGAGTCCGGCGCCGGCTCGTTCTCGGCGGCCTCGGCGGCGGCCTCGGCGTCCTCGTCGATCTCCTCGGCGTCGGTCATCCGGCTGGCGAGGACCAGGAAGAGCGCACCCACGAGCAGGAAGGGCAGCTTCGGCAGGCCGGGGATGAGGCACAGGGCCAGGGAGGCGCCGCCGGCGATGCGCACCGGCTGCTTGAACCGGCCCAGCTGGGCGATCAGGTCGGTGCCCATGTCGCCCTCGGTGGCCGAGCGCGTGACGATGATGCCGGTCGCGGTGGACATCAGCAGGGCCGGGATCATCGAGACCAGGCCGTCGCCGACGGTCAGCAGCGAGAAGGTCGACACGGCCTCGCCGGGCGCCATGCCCCGCTGCATGACGCCGATCGCGAAGCCGCCGATGAGGTTGACCAGCGTGACCACGATGCCGGCGATGGCATCGCCCTTGACGAACTTCGAGGCACCGTCCATCGAGCCGTAGAAGTCGGCCTCGGCGGTGACCTCCTGGCGGCGCTTCCGGGCCTGCTTCTCGTTGATCAGCCCGGCGTTCAGGTCGGCGTCGATGGCCATCTGCTTGCCGGGCATCGCGTCGAGGGTGAAGCGGGCGCCGACCTCGGCCACCCGGCCGGCACCATTGGTGATCACGACGAACTGGACGATCGTCAGGATCAGGAAGATGACCATGCCGACGATCAGCGAGCCGCCGATCACGATGTGGCCGAAGGCCTCGATCACCTTGCCGGCGTAGCCGTCGGTGAGCACCAGTCGCGTCGAGGAGACGTTCAGCGAGAGCCGGAACAGCGTCGCGACGAGCAGCAGCGAGGGGAACACCGCGAAGTCCAGCGGCCTCTTGATCTGCATCGCGACGAGCAGGATGAGCAGCGAGATCGCGAGGTTGACGCCGATCAGCAGGTCCATCAGGGCCGCGGGCAGCGGCACCACGAGCATGAGGACGATGGCGACGACGCCGATCGGGACGGCGGCCTTGCCCAGCCCCTTCACTGACCCGCTCCGGGCGCTGACGACGGCTGGCTCACCCCTGCTTCATCGGCAGGCCTGGGCGCGGGTGGTACCGCCGGACCGGCGGCCGGGGGTCAGGCCGCGGTGGGGGCGCGGCGGCGGCCGGCCTTGGGCAGGTCCGCGGTGTCGGGCGCCTCGAAGCCGGGCCGGTGGAAGCCGCCCTTGACCCCCCGCGCGCCCAGGTGCATGACGAAGGCGAGCACCCGCGCGACGGCGTTGAACAGCTGCGGCGGCACCTCCTGGCCGATCTCGCAGGAGGCGTGCAGCGCGCGGGCGAGCGGGATGTCCTGGACCAGCGGGACCCGCGCCTCGGCGGCGCGCTCGCGGAGCTTCGCGGCGACCTCGCCGGCGCCCTTGGCGACCACCCGGGGCGCGCCCTTCTCGGCCTCGTACTTCAGCGCGACGGCGACGTGGGTCGGGTTGACCAGGAGCACGTCGGCCTCGGCGACCTCGGCCATCATCCGGTTCCGCGACATCTGCATCTGGATGCCGCGGCGGTGGGCCTTCATGTGCGGGTCGCCCTCGGACTGCTTGTGCTCCTGGGTGATCTCGTACTTGCTCATCTTGAGCTCTTTCATCATCTTCTTGCGGACGACGACGTAGTCGGCGACGGCGAGCACGAGGCCGGTGACGGCGACCACGCGGAACATGAGGACGGCGGAGTCGGCGAAGGTGGCCGCGACCGCCGACAGCGGCAGCGCACCGGAGGCCGACACGAGATCCTGGGCCCGGCTGCTGGTCACGATGACGACGGTGCCGAGCGCGGCGGTCTTGATCAGCGCCTTGCTGGTCTCCCAGAGCCCCTGGGTGCCGAACATGCGCTTCAGGCCGGGGAGCGGGTTGAACTTCTTCAGCGTCGGCTTGATCGGCTTGGTCGCGAAGTGCACGCCGCCCTGGGCCGCCGAGGCGCAGACGCCCACCACCAGCAGCGCGATCGCCGTGGGCAGCAGCGTGGTCAGGAACGTCATCAGCGCCTCGCCGAGCAGCGTGGTCACGTTCTCCGGCTCGGGGGTCTTCACCACCGTGCCCACGTGCACGAACAGCTCCTGGCTGGCCTCGAACGCGCTGCCCACGAGGATCGGGAGCAGCGCGCTCGCCGCGGCGACACCCAGCCACGTCCCCAGTTCCTGGGTCCGTGGGATCTGGCCTTCCTTGCGCGCCTTCTTCAGGCGCTGGGGAGTTGGTGCCTCTGTCTTCTCACCACCCGGCCCGTCCTTGGCCATCAGCCGCCACCGAAGGACGTCATGGCGCGGGCACCGTGCTCGAGCAGGGTGTCCAGGGCGGGCGGCAGGAGCGGGAAGGTCAGCCCCAGCATCGTCAGCGTGAGCATGATCTTCACCGGGAAGCCGAGGGTGAAGACGTTGAGCGCCGGTGCCGCACGGCTGAGCAGCGCGAGGGCGACGTCGGCCAGCAGCAGCACGGCCACCATGGGGCCGGCGATCTGGATGGCGGCCAGGAACATCATCGAGAACGCGGTGATGAGGACCGAGCCGATCTGGTCCACGGGCACGTCGGCGCCCACGGGCAGGCCGTCGTAGGACGTGGCGAAGCCCTTGACCATCAGCAGGTGCCCGCCGCTGGTGAACAGCAGCGTGCTGGCCAGCATGTAGTGCAGCTTGCCCAGCGAGCTGTTCTGGGTCATCGCCATCGGGTCGTAACCCGGCTGCAGCGAGAAACCGCCGGCGACGTCGAGGATGTCGCCGGCCATCTGCACCGCGGTGAACAGCACCTGGACGACGAAACCGAGCGCCGCCCCGATGACCACCTCGGTGATGGTGGCAACCAGCAGGAAGCCGGCGGTGGGCTCGGGCAGCGTCGGTGCGATCTGGGTCGAGAGCAGCACCGACAGGGCCAGGGCGAGCGCGCCCTTGACCGCCCCGGGGATGACCCGGGAGTTGAAGGGTGGCGCCAGCAGCACGAAACCGGCGGCACGCGCCGTCCCGAGGAGCAGGGCCGCGAGCGTGACTGCCGGGACCGAGAGGTCCATGGCGGCTACGTCCGGTCGAGCAGAGCCGGCAGCTGGTCGAACAGGGTCTGGGTGAAGCTGACCAGCTCGGAGAGCACCCAGTTCCCGGTGACGAGCAGGGCGAGGGAGACGGCGATCATCTTGGGGACGAAGGAGAGCGTCGCCTCCTGGATCTGCGTCGCGGCCTGGAACAGCGAGATCAGGAAGCCGACCAGCAGCGCGGTCAGCAGGATCGGGGCGGCGACCTTCGCGGCGACCATCATGGTCTGCGCCGCGATGTCGGTGACGTCGGCGTCGGACATCAGCCACCACCCCCGTAGCTACCCACCAGTGCGGTGGTGATCAGCGCCCAGCCGTCGACGACGACGAAGAGCAGCAGCTTGAAGGGCAGCGACACGATGGTCGGCGGGACCATCATCATGCCCAGGGCCATCAGGGCGGCGCTTACGAGCATGTCCAGCACCAGGAACGGGATGAAGATGACCAGCCCGATGATGAAGGCGCTCTTGAGCTCGGAGAGCACGAACGCCGGGATCAGCGTGGTCATGCTGACCTGCGTGGCGTCCGCCGGGGCCTCCTCGCCGGAGAGCCCGATCATCAGCTTCAGCTCGTCCTCGCGGGTGTTGTCGAGGAGGAACTCCCGCAGCGGCACGACGCCGGCGTCGTAGGCCTGGGAGACCGACATCGCCCCGTCCATGTAGGGCTGGACGGCGAGCTCGTTGATGTCGGAGAAGACCGGGCCCATCACGAAGAGCGTGAGGAACAGGGCGATGCCGGTCAGCACCTGGTTGGGCGGCGAGGTCGCCATGCCCAGCGCGTTCCGGGTCAGGCCCAGCACCACGATGATCTTGGTGAACGAGGTGGCCAGCAGCAGCACCGAGGGCGCCACCGACAGGACCGTGATCGCCAGGATCAAGGTGATCGAGCTGGACGGCGAACCGTCGCCGATGGAGATGTCCACGTTGCCGTCGACCGCCGGAGCGGTGGGCGCGGCGGGCGCCGTCGGGGCGGTGGGTGCGGCGGACGCGGGGTCGGCGAGCAGCACCATCGCCACGGCGGCGAGCAGCGTGAGGAGCAGGACCAGGCCGGCGCGCCGACGGGTCCGCGAGCCTGCCCCGCGGGGCAGCGGGCGCACCGGTGCCGTCATGACCGCCGCACCGTCCGCTCGCGGAGCTCGTCGACGAGCGTGCCCCAGCCGTTGCGGTCCAGGACCGATCCGGCGAGCACCCCCTCGGACGAGCGGGCGGCGCGCGGGTGCACGAGGGTCGGCGCGGGGGCCGGGGCCGGCGCGTCCTCGGCGTCGTCCTCGGTGTCCTCCTCGGCCCGGAGCCGGGCCGGACGGCGGTCGCGGATCGCCGCGTCGACCGCCTCGGGGTCCACCTCGGCGAGCAGGGTGACCTGCTCCTCGGTGGCGCCGACGACGAGCACCATGTCGGCGATCCGGACGACGTTGAGCGTGCTGGTGCGGCCCATGCGGTGGCGGGCCACGACCTCGATGAGGCCGTTGCCCTGGCCCAGGCCGCGCTTCTTGGCCAGCTTGGCGGCGAACCAGAGCACGCCGCCGATCAGGGCGAGGGACAGGAAGAGCCGGATGATCATCCAGGTCACGACGCCGCCCCGAGCTCGGCGGCGTCGGTGACGATCTCGCTGATGCGCAGGCCGAAGTCCTCGTCGACGACGACGACCTCGCCGCGGGCGATGAGCGTGCCGTTGACCAGCAGGTCGGCCGGCGCGCTGGCGGCCCGGTCGAGCTCGACGACCTCACCGGGGTGCAGCGAGAGCAGCTCCTGGACCGTCATCCGGGTGCGGCCGATCTCGACGGTGACCTCCATGGCCACGTGCCGGAGCAGCTCGAGGCTGCCGCGCTGCTCGCGGGTCGCGGGCAGGGTCACCTGCAGGGCGAAGGTGGCCTGGTGCTCGCCGTCGGCCAGCAGGGGGATCGCCACGAACATGCCCTTGTCGCGGAGCCCGTCGAGGGCCGCGACCGGCTCCTCGGTGCGCTCGGAGGCGACGCGCACGCGGCCCAGCGTGGCGGCGGCGGCCTCGAGGGCGGGGCGCAGCGCGGAGGAGACGTCCATCTGACCGACGGGGGAGTTCTCCAGCGCGTCGACGACCTCGCCCGAGACCACCAGGACGACGTCGCCGGACACCTCGCCGGACAGGCCGGCGGTGACGGCGAGCGCGGCCGCCGGGGGGAGCGGGACGGTGTCGGGGTCGCTGACCGGCGTGCCCGGCACGAGCGCGGAGGTCGAGGGGACCAGCGCGGCCGCGGCCCGGGCAGCGGCGGCGACGACCGCCGTGACGGTCTGGGAGTCCTGCGAGTCGGTGCGGGGCGCGGTCATGCGGAGTCCTTCGCGGCGTGCGGAGCGTGCGGGGTCGGGACGATCGAGGCGGCCAGTCGGCGCCGGTGGTTGCTGGCGATCGCGTAGGCGAACGTCACGTCGTTGGTGGTGACCTCCAGCGGGCTGTCCCGCGGGTGGCGGAGCAGCAGGACGTCGTCGACGGCGAGCGAGAGCAGGTCGGACGAGGACACGCTGAGCGGGGCGAAGCGGACGCTGACGTCCACCGGCACGAGGTTCAGCCGGTCGGTGAGGGCCTCGCGGGCCCGCTGGCGCTTGCGCAGCGCCTGCTCGGAGAGCTGCGGGGAGGCCGCGTTGTTCAGCGACTGCGCGAACGAGGAGAACGGCAGCACGACCGTCGCCTCGCCCTCGCGCGCGCCGACGGCCATCTCGTAGGTGGCCACCATGACGGTGTCCGAGCCGGCGGCCGCCTGGGCGAGGGCGGGGTTGTACTCCCGGCCGATGAGCACCGGCTGGATGTCGGTGATGCCGCTCAGCGAGCGGGCGAACTCGTCCAGCAGCCGCTCGAGCAGGTGGTTGGTGATGGTGGTCTCCATCGCCGTCATCGGCCGGTTGGGCTGCGCGGCGTTGCCGGAGCCGCCGAGCATGTGGTCGACCATCGACATGGCGATGTCCAGCGGGAAGGCCAGCAGGCCCTTGCCGGCCAGCGGCTCCATCGAGAACGTCGACAGGAAGCTCGGGTTGGGCAGCGTGCCGATGTAGTCGTCGTAGGCGAACTGCTCGATGCCGACCAGCTCGACCCGGGCGCCGGCGCGCAGGAACGTCGTCAGGATCGTCGTCGCCTGGCGGGCGAAGGACTCCTGGGCGATCTGCATGACCCGGACGTGCTCGCGGGAGAGCTTCGTCGGGCGGCGGAAGTCGTAGGTGCGCGCGGCGCCGCGGGCGCGGCGGCCGCCGGGCGCGGCGGGGGGTGCGGCGGCCGGGGGAGCGGCTGCGGTCGCTGCCTGCGGGGCCTCGGGGGCCGCGGGCGGAGCGGCGTCGGGAGCCGCGTCCGGGGCCGGCGCGGCGGCCGGGGCCGGTCCGGTCTCGGGGGTGGTCACAGAACCCCTCATCGGCGGTCCCCGGGGCCACCCTGACCGGTGGGGCGGGGGCGCCCGTTCCGGCCGGGGAGGGCGTGACGCGTGGGGCTCCTGATGGACGCGCAGGGGTGCCCTCCGTGAGCGGAGGGCACCCCTGCGTGGTCGGACGGGCGCTACTGGGTCACGTACTCCGTGTAGTAGATGCCCATGACGTTCTTGACGCCCTCGTCGGTCGTGTAGGCCTCGATGATCTTCTCCTGCAGCGCCTCCTTGAGCGCCTCCCGTGCGCCGACGACGTCGGCGGGCTGGGCCTGGGAGAACGTCGAGATGACGAGGTCGGCAGCCTTGGTGCCGTCCACCCCACCACCGCCGTGGCCGTCGCCGGCGGCCGCGCCCTCCGCGGTGATCTCGAGCGCGACACCGATCTTGAGGTAGCCACCGCCGGCCAGGTTCACGGCCACCGGCTCCAGGGGGAGGAACGAGCCGCTGGACACCAGCTCGGGCTCCGCCTCGGCCTCGGCCTCGCCCGAGGAGGCGAACAGGAAGAAGTAGGCGGCGCCGGCGCCGGCGAGCAGCACGACGGCCAGGATGATGAAGAGCTTCTTCTTGCCGCCCTTGGCCTCGGTCTCCTCGCCCTCGGCGGGGGCGTTCGTGTCCTTCTTGCTCATCGGTTCCCTCCCTGGTGGGCTGCGTCGATGTCCGGCAGCAGCGCGTTGGCCTCGGCGGAGGCGTCGGACAGGACGACGACGTCGACCCGTCGGTTGACGGTGAGTGCATTGGGGTCCGACACGGGCACGAGTGGCCGGGTCGAGGAGTAGCCGACGGCGGTCAGCCGCGGCTCCGGGACGCCCTCGCTCGCGAGGTAGCGCACGACGGTGGTGGCGCGGGTCGCCGAGAGCTCCCAGTTCGACGGCCACGGGCCGCCGCGGCTCACCGGCAGGTGGTTCGCGTGGCCTTCGACCCCGATGGCGTTGGGCAGCTCGGTCACGGCGGGTGCGACGGCGGCCAGGATCTCGCGGCCCTCCGGCCGCAGCACGGCCTCCTCGGCGTCGAACAGCACCTGGTCGGCGACGATGTGCACGACGAGACCGCGCTCGTCGATCTCGTACCGGGCCGCACCGGCGTAGCCGGCGGCGGTCAGGGCCGCCTCGATCTTGTCGCGTGCGGCGGCGAGCTCGTCGTAGGCCTCCTCCGCCTCCGCGGCGATGTTCTCCGCCCGCTGGACGGCGGCGGCAGCGGCGGCCTTGTCGATCTGGGCCTGCTCCACCGTCGGGTCCGGGGGGATCGCCGAGGCGATGTCGATGACGCCGGGGAGGCCGTCGAGCACGGAGCCGTCCGGGGTGGGAGCCGGCTGCACGGTGACCGGCCCGCCGAAGGCCTCGGCCATGCCCTTGGCCAGCGCGGCGAACTTCTGCTCGTCGACCTTGCTCATCGCGTAGAGGACGACGAAGAGGACGAACAGCAGGGTCATCATGTCGAAGCCCGACACGAGCCACCGCTCGTGGTTCTCGTGCTCTTCGTGCTCCTCGTGCTTCTTGCGGCGGCGGCCGTGCCCGGCGCTCACGCGGAGCCTCCGGGCGCGGGGGCCGGCGCGGTCACGCCGCCTCCTTGACGGATCCCGGCGGCACGAGCGAGGTCAGCTTGAGCCGGACGGCGCGCGGGCTGGTGCCGGCCTGGATCTCGGTGATGCCCTCGACGAGCAGCTCCATCTGGGCGGCCTGGAGCTCGCTGACCCGGAGGATCTTGGCGCCCATCGGCAGGAACCAGAAGTTGGCCGCCATGACGCCCCACAGCGTGGCGATGAAGGCCGCGGAGACCATGGGGCCGAGCGCCTCGGGGTTGGACAGGTTCCCCATCACGTTCATCAGGCCGACGATGCAGCCCAGGATGCCGATGGTCGGCGCGTAGCCGCCCATGTTGTTCATGAACTTGGCGGCGACCTTGTCCTGGGCCTTCTTGGCGGCGATCTCGCTCTCGAGGACGGCGCGCAGCTCCTCGGGGTCGGTGCCGTCGATGCCCATCTGCAGGCCGCGGCGGAGGAACTCGTCCTCGATCTGCTTGACCTGGGCCTCCAGCGCGAGCAGGCCCTCCTTGCGGGCCTTCTCGGCGAGGCTGACCAGCGTCTGGATCTGGTCGGTCGGCGGCGGCACCTTCGCCGGCATGACGGCCATCTTGAACCAGCTGCCGACCTTCTTGAGGTCGTCCATCGTCTGGCTCGCCGCCGCCGCGCCGAAGGTGGCGATGACGACCAGGACGATCGCCGGCAGGAAGATCAGCGACGTCGGGTCCGCGCCTTCGAGGATCATGAAGACCACGAGGGCCACCAGGGAGATGGCGAACCCGATCAGGGTGGCGGGATCCACGGATCAGCGCTCCTCTCGGCTCGGGAAGGGCAGCACGGAGGAGTCGGAGACGGGCTCGGCCACGGCGAGCGGGTAGGTCCGGCGGTCCATCTCGTAGGAGAGGGCGAGGATGCCGGCGCGGTACTCGCGGATCTCCTGCAGGACCTCGTCCACGCTCTCCTTGAGCAGGTACTTCGTGCCGTCGACGAGGAAGGCGACCGTGTCGGGGTGCCCCTCGACCTTCTCGATCAGGTCGGGGTTCAGCGCGAAGTGGTCGCCGTTCAGGCGCGTCACACGGATCACGGTGGGTCCTCTTGCTCGGTGGGTGCCCGGGATCGGGCGGGAACGGCACTTCTGTCATCGGCCCGCGGACGGCCTTCCTTGAGCCGAACGGGCTGGCCGGAGGCCTGTCGGGGGGCGCCGCGACGGACGGCCCGGCCACCCTCGAGGGCGACCGGGCCATCCGCGGTGACCTGCTGGAACGGCCTCTTTCCAGAGGCCCCTGGTGCCGTGCTGGAACGGCCTCTTTCCAGGGGCCCGCCGCGAGCGGAGCGAGCGGTGGGGAGGAAAGAGGTCCTTCACTCAGCGCTTGAGGTTGACCAGGTCCTGGAGGAGCTCGTCGGAGGCGGTGATGACGCGGCTGTTCGCCTGGAAGCCGCGCTGGGCGATGATCAGCCCGGTGAACTCCTCGCTGAGGTCGACGTTCGACATCTCCAGCGCGCCGGCGTTGAGCACGCCCCGGCCACCGATGCCGGCCTGGCCGATCATCGCGACGCCGGAGTTGTCCCCGACGCGGAAGGACGAGTTGCCGGCCTTCTCGAGCCCGCTCGGGTTGTTGAACGACGCGAGGGCCAGCTGGCCCAGCGCCTTCCGCTCCCCGTTGGAGTAGATGCCGGTGATCCGGCCGTCGTTCCCGAGGGTGAACGACTGCAGCGTCCCGAGGGCGAAGCCGTCCTGCTCGGTGGCGGTGATGGTGTTCGCGCCGCCGAACTGGCTGACCTTGGTGAGGTCGATGGTCACCGGGCCCGGCCAGGCCGGGAAGACGGCGGGGTCGGGCGTGAACTGGGTCTGCCCGAGCAGCGGCGTGGTCGGCGCCTCGATCGCACCGGTCGCGTCGTTGAACGACACGGCGACCCCACCCGGAGGGGTGAACGTGACCGGCGTGGCCGGGGCGGGCCGCGGACCGGTGATCACCAGGTTCCACTCGTTGTCGGCGGTCTTGGTCATCGTGTAGACGACGTCCTGCGGGACACCGAGGTCGTCGAACATCTGGATCTTGCTCTGCACCACGGCGCCGACCGCGGCGTCCGAGGGCAGGTTGCCCTGGAGGACGCCGGAGGTGGAGGCGGACGGAGCGGTGGTCTGGCCGTAGGGCACCGAGAGGTCGTTGATCGGGTTGTTCGGGTTGATGGTCCCGTCGGCCTCGGCGAGCCAGCCCTGCAGGATCGAGCCGTCGGGGGTGACCAGCTTGCCCGACGCGTCGAAGTCGAAGGAGCCGGCGCGGGTGAACAGCTGCTGGTCACCGGCGCCGCGGGTGACGAAGAAGCCGTCGCCCTCGATCATGAAGTCCGTCGAGCGTCCCGTGGCCTGGGCCGCACCGTTGGTCCAGTTGGTCGTGATGCCGGCGAGCTTCACGCCCAGACCGATCTGCGCCGGGTTCGTGCCACCGCGGTCCTCGGCCGGCTGGCCACCCGCGCGGACGACCTGCGACAGCGTGTCCTGGAAGACCGTGGCGCTGCTCTTGAAGCCGACGGTGTTGACGTTGGCGATGTTGTTGCCGGTGACGTCCATCTTGGTCTGGTGGGCACGCAGACCGGAGATGGCGGAGAACATGGAACGCAGCATCGGGGGACTCCTCCGAGGTGATCAGGGATGGGGGCGCGGGTCAGCGCCGTGGCGGGTGGTGGGCCTCGGGCTCAGCGCTTGCCGACGTCGGTGATCCGGCCGAGGGGCACGGCGACGCCTCCGACGGTCGCCACGGCGTCGGCCTTGTCGGTGCCGAGTCGCACCGAGCTCACGACCCCGGTCTTCGGGGCCCCGCTCTCGTCGGTGTAGGTGACGGTCTGGCCGACCATCGCTCCGGCGCTGCTGGAGCGCTGCAGGGCCAGCATCGAGGCGTTCTGCTTGGCGAGCTCCTCGAGCTTCTCCACCTGGCTGAAGGTCGCGGTCTGCGCCATGAGCTGGTTGGTGTCGGCAGGATTGCTCGGGTCCTGGTACTTCATCTGCGCGACCAGCAGCTTGAGGAAGGTGTCCTTCCCCATCTGGTCGCCGCGGTCGACGCTGGCCTTGGCCGTGTAGGTCGCCCCGGAGGGAACGGTGCCGCTCACTGCGTCCGGCATGGCTCGTCGGCCTCCTTCTCAGACACGCACGTCCACGCCGGACGACGTGGATCCGCTGGGCGGCTGGGCTCGCCCATCTCCGCTATCGGCAGGCCGACCCCATGACCGTGACCGTTCGCCGGGCTGGTTCTGCTGCGACCCGCGGTCGGCGGAGCCCTGCTGGGACTCCCGCTGGGCCTGCTGCTCGGCCGCGTGCCTGGCCAGCCACGAGCCGCCGGAGTCCGCGTCGACCTCCACGCGGGACGGGCTGAGCCCGGCCGCCTCGAGGTCACGGCGCAGCTCGGGGAGGGCGTCGAGGAGGGCCATGCGGCCCTGCTCGTGGGCGCCGCGCAGCTGCAGGTCGAGGGAGCCCTGGGCCACCGTCACCTGGACCTCGACCGGGCCGAGGTTCTCGGGGGTCAGGACGAGCGTCATGGTGTGCGACCCGTCGCCGGCAGCGCTCAGCACGGCGACGTGCCGGGCGACCTGGCCCGCGACGGGCGGGGCCGCGGTGGGCGCGGAGGGAGCGGCAGCAGCCGTCACGGGGGCTGCCGCCGTGGTGCCGCCGGCCGCCGGGGCGAGCCCCGCGGCCGGGGTCACGACGGGGTCGGTCCCGGACGACTGCTCCGCGGGCGCGGCGGCCGCGACGGCTCCGGTCCCCGCGCGCGGGGCGTCGTCGCCACCGGCACCGGCACCGGCACCGGCACCGGTGCCGCCGGCCGGCACGGGCGGCACGGGCGCACCGGTGGCCGGGGCCACGGCGGTCGGGCCGTCGGCCGGCGCAGCGGTGCCCGGGCCGCCGGAGGTGGCGGTCGGAACGGGCGCGGGGGCCGTGGCGGTCGTCGGCGTGCCGGTCGTCGCCGTGCCGGTCGTCGGGGTGGTGACGACGGCGAGCTCGACCGGGACCGGCGACCCCTGGCCGGCGGACGGGGGCTGCACGGTGGTCGCCGGAGCAGTGGCCGTGGTGGGCGTCGTCGCGGCGGGCGGCGGAGCCGGCACCGAGGTGGGGGTGGACGGGACGCCGGTGGTGCCACCGGGCGCACCGGCGTCTCCCGGTGCCGCGCTCACGACGGCGCCGGCGAGGGCGGAGGAGGCGGAGGCGACGGCGAGCGCGCGGGCGGAGGCCACCTCGGCGGCCACGGCCGCCCCGGGGGCGGCGCCCGCCTTGCCGGGGGCGCCCTCGCCCGCCGCGACCGCGGCGACCGCCGCTGCGCCGGCTCCTGCGGGAGCGGCGCCGCCGAGCGTCAGGGCCCAGAGGGCAGCCGCCACGCCCGCGGCCGCGGCCTCGGCGGCCGGCGCGGCCGGGTTCTCCCCGGCGGGCACGGGCTCCTCGCCGGTCGCGGCGTCACCGGACTTCTGCCGGCCGTTGCCGGAGGTCGCATCCCGCACGGGGCCCTGGCTCCCGGCCAGCGCCCCGTCGAGCGCGGAGGCGAAGGGCGCCGCGCTGTCGGCGGACCCGCCGTCGGAGGTGGAGGTGGAGGTGGCGCGCGCGGCCGGCGCGGCCACGCTCACGGGAGCGGTCATCGGTAAGCCTCTGCCTTGCTCATCACGGAGCGGACGTAGTTCTGGGTCTCGGAGTAGGGCGGGACGCCCCCGTACCGGCTGACCGTCCCCGGCCCGGCGTTGTAGGCCGCCAGGGCCAGCTCGGTGGAGCCGAACTGCTTGGTCAGGCTGCTCAGGTACTTCGCCGCGCCGTCGATGGCCGAGGCCGGGTCCATCGCGTCGACGCCGAGGCCCTTCGCGGTGGCCGGCATGAACTGCATGAGGCCCTGCGCCCCGGCCGGGGAGACGGCAGAGGTGTTGAAGTTCGACTCCTGCTTGGCGACGGCGGCCAGCAGCGAGGGGTCGACGCCGTGCTTGGTGGCGGCCCGGCTGAACAGGTCGGCGTAGGGGACGCCGGCCAGCGCGCCACCGGAGGCGGCGGGAGCGGCGGCGGCCGCCTCGGGCAGGACGCGCCGGATCACCGCGGGGTTGCCGACCGCCTGCATCTTCACCTGCTCGCCGGGCTGCGGGGCGGCGATCATCTGACCGTTGCCGACGTAGATGCCGACGTGGTCGATGCCCGCGCGCGAGCTGGAGTGGTCGAAGAAGACCAGGTCGCCCGGGCGGGCCTGGTCCAGGGAGGCGACCGGCTTGCCCGCGGTGGCCTGCTGGGAAGAGGTGCGCGGCAGGTCGATGCCGAGGTTGCCGAAGACCAGCTTGGTGAAGCCGGAGCAGTCCAGGCCCTTGTTGGGGTCGGTGCCGCCCCACAGGTACGGGACGCCGATGTACTTCTGCGCCTCGCTGACCACCGCGGCCTCCGAGGCGGTGCCCGCGGAGCCGGTGGCGTAGCCGGCGGTCGACGTCCCGGTCAGACCAGCGGCGCTGGCGGCCGACGCCCAGCTCGCCGAGCTCGTCCGGCTGGGCGTGGCGGCGAAGCGGGCCTGGATCTCGCCGATGCGTGCCTGGACCGCGCTCAGTCCGTCCATGCCGGCTCCTCCCCGGTCGAGGACGCGCGACCTGCGCGTCCGGTGACCAGGTCATCGGCAGCCCGCTCCTCCGACATGTCCATCGCGTGCTGCTGGGCCTCCCGGTGCCGTTCGGCCAGCCGCTCCAGCGCCTTGGTCCGCTGGGCGGCGGCGGTCCACTGCGCCCGCACGGCCTCGGCCTGCTCGGCCTGGGCGATCGCGAGCGACCGGGCCTCGGAGGCGTCGGTGGCCGCGGTGCGCAGCAGCACCATGGCGGCCACGAACGTGCCGGCCGGCAGCGACCGCGGCATGGGGGAGTCGCGGAGCGCCGCCTCGTACTCGGTGGCGCGCCGGTCGGCGTCGGCCGCCGCGTTCATGGCGGCGGCCGCGGCTGCCGCCGCGGCCCGCTCCTCGGTGCGCCGGAGCTCCAGGACCGGCTGCAGCCGGAACCTGCCCCGCTTCACGCTGCGCCCCCGCGCGTCTCCGCAGGAGTCGTCATGCGCTCCTCACGATCCGCTGCAGCCAGCCCCACGCCTCGTCGGCCGAGGTCGACTCACCGAGCGGCTGCTGCAGGAACGCGTCGATCTGCGGGGCCAGCACCCGGGCGCGGTCGACCAGGGGGTCGCTGCCGGCCTGGTAGGCGCCGATCTCGATGAGCTCGCGCACGTCGCGCAGGGCCCCCATGAGACGGCGCACCTCGCGGGCGTCGGTCATCCGGGCGGGGGGCACGACCGCGCCGGCGACGCGGGAGATGGACTCCAGCACGTCGATGGCCGGGAAGTGGCCGGTGGTGGCCAGCTTGCGGGTGAGCACGATGTGCCCGTCGAGGATGGAGCGGGCGGTGTCCGCGATCGGCTCGTTGTGGTCGTCGCCCTCGACCAGGACGGTGTACAGACCCGTGATCGAGCCGACCGCGCCGGTGCCCGCCTTCTCCAGCAGCTGCGGCATCATCGCGAAGACGCTCGGCGGGTAGCCGCGGGTGGCCGGCGGCTCGCCCGCGGACAGGCCCACCTCGCGCTGGGCCATGGCGGTGCGGGTGATCGAGTCCATGAGCAGCAGGACGTCGCGGCCCTCGTCGCGGAAGGCCTCGGCGATCCGGGTGGCCACGAAGGCGGCCTTGAGCCGCACCAGCGGCGGCTCGTCGGAGGTGGCGACGACGACGACCGTGCGGGCCATCCCCTCGGCGCCGAGGTTCTCCTCGATGAACTCGCGGACCTCGCGGCCTCGCTCGCCGATCAGGCCGATGACGCGGACGTCGGCGTCGGTACCGCGGGTGATCTGGGCCATGAGGCTGGACTTGCCGACGCCGGACCCGGCGAAGATCCCCAGGCGCTGGCCCTTGCCGCAGGGCACGAGGGTGTCCAGGGCGCGGACGCCGAAGGTGAGCGGCTCCTCGACACGGGTGCGTGAGAGGGCGTGGGGGGTCTCGGTCTCCAGGTCCACCCAGGAGACCCGGCTGCCCAGCGGCGGACCGCCGTCGACCGGGCGGCCGAGACCGTCCAGGACGCGGCCGAGCAGGGCCTGGCCGACCGGCACCTGGAGCGGGCGGCCGGTGGCGCGCACGGGGGCGCCGGCGTGCACGCCCGAGAGGCCGCCCAGCGGCATGCAGGTGAGCCGGTCGCGGCCGACGGCGACGACCTCGGCCAGCAGCGGCCGGTCGGTGGGGTTGATCTCCACGAGGTCGCCCACGGCGGCGCTGACGCCGTCGACGCTGAGCGTGAGGCCCATCGCGCCGGTGACCGAGCCGGTGACCTGCGGACGGGCCGCGGCACGGGCGCGCTCCAGGATCGTGGGGGACACCGTCACGAGCTGAGCACCGCCTGGACGCGGGCCAGAGCGGAGCTCAGCTGCGCGTCGATCCGGCGCGGACCGCTCTCCGCGACCGCGCCGGCCCGCTCGACCGACAGGTCGGGGACGACGCGGATGCTGTCGGGAAGCTCGGCGAGCGCGTCGGCGGGCAGCTCGGCGAGGTCGTCGGGGTGCAGCCGCACGACGGCGGGGGCGTCGGCCGGGCAGAGGGACAGCGCCCGCCGGACGGCGTCCATGACCGGGTCGGTCGCGAGGGCCAGCTCGCGACCGAGCAGCTCCTCGACCAGGGTGAGCACCGAGCCGATGATCGAGTCGCGGATGTCGTCGGCGACCGGGACGGCCGACTCCTCCAGCCCGCGGGCGGCCGCACCGAGCGCGGCGGTCGCGGACACCAGCCGGCGCTCCCAGCGGGCCTGCACCTCGGCGAGCCGCTCCTGGGCGGCCCGCTCGGCCTCTGCCACGACGGACTCGGCGGCTGTCAGACCCTCGGCGTGGCCGGCGGCGAAGCCCTCGGCGTGCGCGCGGGCGCGCAGTCGCTCCAGCTCCTCGGCGTAGACGTCCCCGAGCCGGAACGACGGCTTGCCGCCGGCGACCGGCTGGTCCTCCGCGCGGCGCACCGCGGTGCGCCGCTCCGCGGGGACCGCCTGCACCGCGACGGCACCGTCCGCGGCGCGGACGATCGACGACGAGCGGTGCGGTGCCGGTGAAGCCGGGGCGGCGGCGGGATCCGCGGCCGGCCAGACCTGGGTGCGCGGCGCCGCGGCGACGGGCAGGTCCTCGATGGCCGGCCGGGCGGCCGGCACGGCGACGGGTGCGGCCGGAGCGGCAGCCGCCGCCTGGGCCCGCTCGGCCATGACCTCGCGGTACGGCCGGGCCTGCGCGGCGGATCCGCCGCGCAGGACCGCGCCCTCACGCAACGAAGTCATCCTCGCCGCCGCGCGAGATGGTCAGGACACCCTGCTCCTCCAGCGTGCGGATGACGCCGACGACCTTGGCCTGCGCCTCCTCGACGGTGCGGGTGCGCACCGGGCCGAGCAGCTCGATCTCCTCGGCGAGGTTCTCGGCGGCACGCTCGGAGAGGTTGCGCTGCACCTTGTCGCGGACGTCGGGCCGGACACCCTTGAGGGCGGTGGCCAGGTCGTTGGCCTCGACCTCGCGCAGCACCAGCTGCAGGGAGCGGTCGTCGATCGTGACGATGTCCTCGAAGACGAACATCTGCGCGCGGACGGCCTCGGCCAGCTCCGGGTCGCTGTTGTCCAGCCACTCGAGGATGGAGCGCTCGGTGGGCCGCGGCGAGCGGTTGATGATCTCGACGAGGGTCTCGACGCCACCGACGGTGGTCATGTCCTGGTGCGCCAGGATCGAGCCCATCCGGCGGCCGAGCTCCTCCTCCACCAGGCGGACCATCTCCGGGGAGGTGCGGTCCATGGTGGCGATGCGGTGGGCGACCTCGGCCTGCTGCTCGGGCACGAAGCCCGAGAGCACCTCGGCCGACTGCGCGGCGGTCAGGTGGGCCAGCACCAGCGCGATGACCTGCGGGTGCTCGTCCTTGAGGAAGGTGACCAGCTGGCGGACGTCGGCGTTGCGCAGCGAGGCGAACGGCACCTCGGTGTAGACGACGTTGAGCCGGGAGAGGATGCCCTCGGCCTTGTCCTGCCCGAGGCCGGCCGCGAGGATCTCGCGGGCGAACTCGACACCGCCGCGGCCGACGAACTGCTGGGCGGTCATCAGGCCGTGGAACTCGCGCATGACGCCGTCGACGTCGTCGAGGTCCACCGAGCCGAGCTTCATCAGCTCGCGGGTGAGCGCCTCGACCTCGCGCGGGCGCAGCTGGGCCAGCAGGACGCCGGCCTCCTCCTTGCTCATCTGGGCGAGGAAGACGGCGGCCTTGCGCAGGCCGGGCAGCTCGGGCTTGGCCGGGACCGCGACGGCGGCGGGCGCGGCGGTGGGGATGCTCGCGAGGGTCATGACTTGCTCTCGCTCAGCCAGCCGCGCAGCATCGCCGCGACCTCGTCCGGACGCTCGCTGACCATCGACGAGATCTCCCCTCGCACCTTGGCGCGCTCGGCGGCTTCCAGCTCCAGCTGGGCGTCGGTGGGCTCGGGCTCGTCGCGGATGCTGGACACCCGGAGGCGGTCCAGCTCGGCGAGCATGTCGTCGTCGAGCTCGAGCGGCTCGTAGTCCTCCTCGACGTCCCGGTTGCGGCGCGAGCGCAGCCACACGACCAGGACGACGAGGGCGATGCCGGCCGCGATCCCACCGGTGCGGATCATCGACCACATCTGCTCGCTGGCCTCGGCCTCCCGCGCGGCCTCCATCGCCTCGGCGGCGTTGGTGGCGGCGGTGTCGTCGAAGGGCATCGAGGCGACCGTGATGTCGTCGCCGCGGGCCGGGTCCAGGCCGACGGCGGTGGTCATCAGGTTGGTCATCTGCTGCTGGTTCAGGTTGCCGGCGACGGCATCGTTCATCACGACGGACACGGTCAGCCGGTTGAGGGCACCCGGGGCGCCCTCGGTGACCTCGACGGTCTCCCCGACGGCGTTGTTCGCCGTCGTGGACTCCTTCTCGTAGGTCGAGTTCCCGCCGCCGGCGTTGGCCCCCGCGTCGGGCATGTTCTCCGGCCCGAGGATGCCGCCCACGGGGGCACCGGTGCCGGTGTAGCGCTCGGTGTCGGTCTGCTCCGACACCGGCGGGACGGCCTCGTCGTAGTTGTAGGTCTTCGAGGTGGTGTTGCGCTTGGAGAGGTCGACGTCGGCGCGCACCGAGACGACGCTGTTGCCCGGGCCGACGACCGAGTCGAGGATCTTCTGCGCGCTGGCGGCGAGGCGGTTCTCGTACTCCTGCTCCACCTGGGAGCGCGCGTCGCCGGCGGCGGCGGTGATGCCGGCGCCGGGGGAGGAGAGCACCTGGCCGGTCGAGTCGGCGACGGTGACCTGCTCGGGGGTCATGTCCTGGACGCTGGAGGAGACCAGGTTGGTGACCGCCTGGATCTGCTCGCCGCTGAGCTGCGTCCCGGGGGAGAGGTCGAGCAGCACCGAGGCGGTGGGCTGGGCCTTGTCCCGGACGAAGACCTCGTCCTCGGGCAGCGCGACCTTGACGATCGCGGAGTTCACGCCGGCCAGGGCCTCGAGGGTCTTGGAGAGCTCGCCCTCCAGCGCCCGCTGGTAGGTGACCTGCTGCTGGAACTCGCTGGTGGTGATGCCCTGCTCGTCGAGCAGCGCGTACCCGGTGTCCTGGCCGGCCGGCAGGCCCTTGCCGCTCATCGACAGGCGCAGGTCGTAGACCGCGTCCTTGGCGACCATGATCGTGCCGCCGCCGTCGGCGAGCTCGTAGGCGACGCCCTGGGCGTTGAGCTCCTCCACGATGGCGGAGGCGTCGCTCGCGGCGAGGTTGGAGAACAGCGGGGCCTGGGTGGGGGCGGTGATCCAGCTGTAGAAGAAGAACCCGCCGAGCGTCAGCCCGACGAGCAGCAGGCCGATGACGACCTTCTGCCCCAGGCTGACGGTGGCGAACGTGGAGCGGGCACGCTCCAGCGTCCCGGCGAGTGCCGACTTCATCAGATCTGCATCCTCATGATCTCGTTGAAGGCCGCCACGGCCTGGTTCTTGATGGTCACGACCATCTCGGTCGCCACGCCGGACTCAGCGCTGGCGATCATGTAGTCGTGCACGTCCTTGAGGTCGCCGGTGGCGGCCTGGACGGCCAGGTCGGAGGTGACCGACTGCTTGGCCTGCAGGGCGTCGAAGGTGGAGGCCAGGACGGCGGCGAAGCCGTCGGTCGCCTCGGTGGCGGTGGTGCCGCGGGTGCTGCCGGCGACGCCGGTGACGGCGCCGACACCCACCGGCGGGATACCGCCGATCGGGAAGGTCATCAGCGCTTGCCGAGCTGGAGCGCGGCCTGGTAGGCGCTGGTGGCCCGCTCGACGACGGCGAGGTTGGCCTGGTAGCCGCGCTGCGCCATCATCATGTGGGACATCTGGTCGCCCAGGTCGATGTCGGGGTACTTCACGTAGCCCTCGGCGTCGGCGAGCGGGTGCTCGGGCTCGTAGACCATCCGGCCCTCGGGGTTGCCGAACTCCGCCCGCGCGACGCGCACGCCGCCCTCGCCGGACCCGTAGTCGACCGCCTGGGCGACGACGAGCCGCTCCTGGAAGGCGTCCTCGTCGGTCCGGGTGACGGTGTTGATGTTCGCGATGTTGTCGGCCGTGGCGTCGAGCCACTTCCGGTGCGTCATCAGGCCCGACTGCGAGATGCTCAGTGCCTGGAACATGCTCATGTCAGCTCGTCCTCATCGCCGTGCGCATCGAGTTGTACTTCCCGTCGAGCGCGTTGAGTGCCAACTGGTAGCGGAGCCCGGTCTCGGTCGCGATGACGGTCTCGGCGTCGAGGTTGACGTTGTTGCCGTTGGTGTTGGTCGGCTCCAGCGAGCGGACGGTCGAACCGCCCGACACCGTCGGGAGCTGACCGCTGCTGACGGCCCCGCGCAACGACGTCTCGAAGTCGGTCCGCCCCGCCAGGAAGCCCGGGGTGTTGACGTTCGCGATGTTGTCGGCGGTCACCCGCTGCCGCTGGGCGAGCCCGGCCAGTGCCGCCTTCAGCACCGTCGACGTGGCGTCGGCGATCATCGAGCGGCGGACCGGCAGTTGGAGAAGGACACGATCGACCTCCGGGGTAGGCGGAAGAGCACTCGCGAGCGAGTGCGGGGCCGCCGATCCGTGGCGAAGGTGTTGCTCTCCGTGCAAGTCCTTCATCGGCACGGCCGCAGAGCGGGTTGACCGCCGGTCCGTCACCCGGGTGACGGGAGGGGTCCGGTGGGTTCGCCGGTGCGTGATCGCACGGATGTGACTGGTGCGGCGCGGCGGGCTGCCCGGTGCGGACGGGGCGGCTGCGCCCGGCGGCCGGCGTCCGGTCCCGGGAACGACGGCGCCCCCGCCCTCCCGGAGGGGAGGAGCGGGGGCGCCGGGGTCGATCGGGGAGGTCAGAGACCGCGGTCGACGAAGGAGGCGACGGGGCGGCTGGGCGTGTAGGACATGCGGGCGGCGACGTCGCGCTGGCGCTGCGACTGCAGGATCCGCTCGACCAGCTCCTCGCCGACGGCGAGCTGGTGCTGCAGCAGGCGGGCGGCACGCTCGCGGAGGTCGGCGGGGATGGGGCCGAGGTCGGTGGGCGGGACCCAGTCGGCGGTGCGGCGGCCCCAGGCGGCGATCTCCTCGCCGCGGCCGCGGGCGAGGGCTGCCCGCGCGGAGACCACGTCGCCCTCGAGCTCGTCGAGGGTCTGCTGCCAGCTCGCCAGCGACCGCCGGCGGTCGTGCCCGTCGCCGGACGTGCCGCTCCCCGCGTGGGGGTTGGGACCGAAGCCCGCGGTGGTCGATCCGGCCACCGGCCGGATGCCGGTCACGAGACCGCGCCGGCCAGCGAAGCCGCCGCCTGCCGCCACGCGTCGCGCAGCGGCTCCACGACCTGGCGGCAGGAGGCGATGCGGTTGGTGTCGAGCTTGATGTTGGCCTGCTGCAGCTCGCTGATCAGCCAGTTGTAGAGAGCGGCCAGCCGCGGTCCGCCGTCCCAGACGTCGACCCGCAGGCTGGACAGCAGCTCGTAGACGATCGCCTGGGCGTGCTGCAGCTGCTCGCTCGCCTCCTGGCGGTCGTCGGCGGCGACCGCACGCTGCGCTCGCTCGAGGTCGAGCGCGAGCCGGTCGTACAGCATGACCAGCACCTGCTGCGGCGATGCGGTCGCGACCGAGTCGCCGAGGTAGCGGGCGCGGAGGGAGGCGGCACTCATCGTGGGATCTCCTGGAACGAGGGGGGCGGTGCGAGGGGAAGGGGTCAGCCGAGGGAGCTGAGCTGGCTGCCCAGCCAGGTGGACTGGTTCCTCATGGAACTCAGCGCGGTCTCCATGGCGGTGAACTGCCGGGTCAGGGTGTCCCTGCGCTTCTCCAGCCGCAGGTCCCAGGAGTCGATGCGCGCCTGGATGTCCTTGGCCGTCGAGTCCTTGCCGCTGGCCATCGAGACCAGCGTTCCGGTCGTCGCGTTCGAGGCGGACTTGGCGACGTCCAGCAGACGGGCGGCGACGCCCTTGACCGCAGGGATCGGGGTGCCGTCGGGCGCGGTGCCCTTCGCGGTGCCGAGCACCAGGGTCTGGGCCAGCTCGGGCTTGTCCTTGAGCGCGGCGGTGAACACGTTCTTGTCGAACGTGATCTTGCCGTCCTTGGTGAGCTGGAAGCCGGCCTGCGCCGGCGACCCGGAGGAGCCCACGCCCGCGGAGACCGCGTCGAGCAGCTGGCCGGCGAGCGAGGTGATCGAGTAGTCGCCCCGCAGTGCGGCGGTGCTGCCCTTGGAGTTGTTCGTGTAGTCCTTGACCGTGGTGATCGCGGCGTTGACCGCGTCGACCAGCTTCTGCACGTTGGCGACGACGGCGTCGTTGTTGCTGGCCACCGCGACGCTGACCTGCGCCTCGGGGTCGGCCTTGGACACCGTCACCGAGACACCCGGCAGGAGGTCGGCGAACGTGTTGGTCGCCGAGGACGAGGTCACGCCGCCGCCGAGGTGCAGGACGGCGTTCTTCGCGTCGGCGGTGTTGAGGAAGGTCGACCCCATCGTGGTGGTGTCCTCGGACGCCGTCCTGACGGTGAACTTCCCGGCCTCGCCGGACTTCGTGCTGCTCAGCTGCAGGGTGTAGGAGTTGTCGGCGAGCTTGACCACCGACGCGGTCATCCCCTTGCCGGCGTCGGTGATCGCCTTCGCGGCCTCGGAGAGGGTGGCCCCGGCCGGGATGTCGATCGTGCCGACGGAGACATCCTTGTCGTCGTAGACCTCGATCGGCCACGTCATGCCCGGGATGCGGGCATCGGCGGTGGCGGAGGTCCAGGTGTTCCGGCTCAGGCTGACCTGGGTGCTGGCCAGGGAGTTGACGTAGAAGCTGACCGAGGCGCCGGGGGTGGCGCTGGCGGTGGCGGCGGCGGTGACGGCGGAGCTGGTGCTCGACGCGGTCCGGGCGCTGGCCAGGGCGGAGGGGGTGAGCTTCTCGGCGGCCGAGGTGATGGCCAGGAAGGTCGTGTTGACCGTGCGGTAGGCCGAGGCGGCCTGCTGGGTGGCCGTGAGGCGGGTCTTGAGCGCCTTCTGCGACGCGCCCTCGGCGCTGATGAGCTGGTTGATGAGGTTCGTGGTGTCCAGCCCGGAGACCAGACCGTCGACGCTCATGCCTGCCATGCGCTTCCTCCTGGTCCGGGCGGGCGGGGGTGTGAGTGAGGGGGGAGGCCGGTCCGGCCTCCCCCCTCACCCGAGGTGCTGAGGTGCTCCCTCAGCTACTCAGCTGGGATCAGCGGAGCAGCGACAGGACACCCTGCGAGGCCTGGTTGGCCTGCGCGAGCATCGAGGTGCCGGCCTGGGTCAGGATCTGGTTGCGGGTGAACCCGACCATCTCCTGCGCCATGTCGGCGTCACGGATGCGGCTCTCCGACGCGGTCAGGTTCTCGACCGAGACGTTGAGGTTGTTGATGGTGTGGTCGAACCGGTTCTGCAGAGCACCCAGGTCGGCCCGGGTGGTGGAGACCGTCTTGATCGCGGCGTCGATCTTCTTCAGGCCCTCGGTGGCTCCGGTGGACTGCGTGAAGGTGAGCTGCGCGGCCGCGAGCTCCTCGGCGGTGGCGTCCGCACCCGGGTTCGAGCCCGTGATGGTGAGAGCGCCGCCGCTGACAGCGGCCTGGATGTTGCCGGCACCGAAGGTGTTGTCCAGGGCCTCGTTCAGCGACGCCAGACGCTCGGTGGCGTTGGCCGTGTCGCTGTACTTGACCGAGGACAGGTCCAGGGTCTTGCCGCCCATGGTGAGGGAGCCGTTGAGCTTGGCGAACTCCTCGGCGTTGGCCAGGTTGGCCGTGCCCGAGGCGACCGCCACGGTGCCGGCGGTGCCGGCAGCGGAGCTGCTGGTCGCAGCCGTCTCGGTGGCGGTGATGCCGGCCGCGGCGATGGTGACGTCCACGCCCTCCAGGTCGAGACCGTTGGCGCCCATGGCGGTGCCGATCTGGACCTGGATCTGCTCGCCGGCGTTGGCGCCGACCTGGAACTTGCCGGCGTAGTTGCCGTCGAGCAGCTTGGTGCCGTTGAAGGTCGTCGTGTCGGAGATGCGGGTCAGCTCGTTCTTGAGCTGGCCGAGCTCCGACTGGATGTTCTTCTTGGCCTCGGCGTTCAGACCACCGTCGTTGCTGGCCTGGACGGTCAGGTCGCGCATGCGCTGCAGGATCGAGTGCGTCTCGGTGAGCGCACCTTCAGCGGTCTGCACGACCGAGATGCCGTCCTGGGTGTTGCGGACGGCGACCTTCAGGCCACCGATCTGCGAACGCAGGCCCTCCGAGATGGCGAGCCCGGCCGCGTCGTCGGCAGCGCGGTTGATGCGGAAGCCGGAGGAGAGCTTCTCCAGCGACTTGCTCATCTGGTTGTCCGTGACGGACAGGTTGCGGTACGCGTTGAGCGCCGCGATGTTGTTGTTGACGCGCAGACCCATGATGTTCCTCCTTGGACGGGGTCGTACTGGGGGTTCCCGCTGCATCCGTGCTGCGGGCCGTGCAGGTAGAACTACGGCCGGAAGGCCGGGGGACTTGAGGCGAACGGGTCACGAAATGACCACGGTCCCCCGATCGGGGGCATCGCCGGCGGTCCTCAGGCGTATCTGCGCTGGTCGCGGGCCCGGTGGTCGGCGGCCCGTCGCCAGGCCTCCACCCAGAGCTCCGCGGTGTGCTCGGTCAGGTGCCGGTCGAGCACGACCTCCCGGGCCTGGACGGCGCTCTCGACCCGCCGGTCCCGGTCCCGGATGAAGGCGGTCAGGGCCTTGCCCCAGTCCTTGGCCGACTTCGCCCGCCAGCCGAGGCCGAGCCGCTCGTACTCGGCACTCGGGGAGCGGACGAACGCGACGCCCCGCGCCGAGTACTCGATGGCCTTGAGCCAGCTCTTGCAGGTGTTGAACCGGTCGATGCGCAGCGGGGCGACCCCGATGTCGAGGTGGTCCCCGACGGCGGTGACGTAGGTGTCGACGCCGTGCATCCAGCCCGTCTCCTCGGGCTCGTCGGAGAGGCCGAGCAGAGCGGTCGCGTTCTCCTTCTGGCCGACGACCATGAACCGGCTGCGACCGCGGGTCGCGGCCAGCGCCTGCTGGAGGCCGCTGCCCATCTCCTGCAGGTCGTAGGGGTGGGTGGCGACGCTGCCGGTCCAGCCGACGGTGACGACGTCGGTCTGCCGCTCGTAGGCGGGGGGCAGCTCGGCGACGCGACGGGGGATCGCGTTGGGGATGGTGACGCCGCGGCCGTGCGGCGCGTACTCCTCCAGCAGGGCCGGCGTCGTCGTCGTCACGAGGTCCGCGGCCCGGGCGCACTCGGCCGCCTTGCGACCCATGCCCCGGCGGACCAGCGCCAGGTGGGCGAGGTGCCCGTAGGGGACGGCCGAGAGCAGGTCGTCCATCTCCACGACGACGGCGACACCGTCGGCCTGCAGGACGCGGATGGTCTCGAGCATGGCCTGGGTCTTGGGCAGCTGGAGGACGACGACGTCGGCGCCGCGTGCGTCGGCCGCGACGACCTCGCCCTCGCCCCCGGTCGCCGAGGGGCGGACCGTGGTCGCGATGCCGGGGACGGTCTCGATCTCGACGTCGTGGCCGGCGTCGCGGATGGCGCGCAGCGGCTCGGTGACCCGGTAGTAGTCCTGGGCGTTCTGCCCGGCGTGCATGACGAGCACCTTCATGGCGGCGCCTCTCAGGCGGGACGCCGCGACGTCGCGGTGTCGGGGGTGACCCAGCGGGGCCGGGGGTGGGGGACCGTCGTCCTCACGGGCGCGGGCGGGACGGGGGCCGTCGGAACGGCACCGGACCGGCCGGTGAGCCGCTCCAGGTAGCTGCGCTGCTGGTTGCGGGCGCGGACGCCGCCGCTGGCCGCGACGGGGGTGCCGTCCCAGATCTCGCCCATCGCGGCGTGCAGCAGGGTCAGGGCCCGGGCGCGCATCTGCGAGACCCGGGAGAGGGTGACCCCGAGGTCCTCCGCGATGTCGGTCAGGGATTCATCACCGAAGAAATTGCGCTCGATGACCTCGTCGAGCCGGTCGGGCAGCGCCCGGATGGCCTCGTGCAGGTGGCGGGCACGCTCGCCGCGCATCACCGCGCGCTCCGGCGACTCGCCGGTGTCGGGCAGGTCGAGGCCCGTGCCCTCGGGGCCGGTCTCGGCGTCGATGCTGACCATGACCGCGCGGTGCACGTCGACCTGCAGGTGGTCGAGCTCGCTGCGCGCCATGCCCAGGCTGTCGGCGAGCTCCTCGCGCGTCGGCGGGCGGCCCAGGCTGATCGTCAGGGCGTCGGCCGCGGCGTCGGTCCGCCGCGCGGCGGCGCGCACCGACCGGCTCGCCCAGTCCCCGGACCGCAGCTCGTCGAGCACGGCGCCCTGCAGCCGGGCCAGGGCATAGGTGGCGAAGGAGGCGCCGGCGGTCGGGTCGAACCGCTTGGCCACCTCGACGAGGGCCACGTGCGCGCAGGACAGCAGGTCCTCGCGGCTGACGTGGCTGGGCAACGAGATGCGGGCGGCGACCGCGTTGACGGCGAAGGCGGCGAGCGGCAGGTGCTCGGTCACCAGCGCGTCGACCTCCTGCGCCGACCGGCCCTTGACCGGGTGCGGCACGCGGCCGCTGGGGGGCCGCTCGCGCGACGAACGGTCGTGTGCGGACCGCTCGCGCAGGGATCGCTCGGAGACGAGGGCACGGACTGGGGTCACGTCCGTATCTCTCGGCGGACCGGGACGAGGTCGGCACCACCTGTCGGCAGAAATCCCGCGGAACTTGAGCGGCTCTTGCGTGCTTCGGCTTGACCTGCTCCGAACGGGTGCCGATGGCACCACCGTTGGCGGCTCCGCCCACGGCCCTCCTCGACCTCGAGGACCGGGCCGGGCGGACCGCCCGGGACGACGACGCGGATCGACGGAAGGCGGTGGACGGAGTGGACTACCAGCACCTGTCGACGTTGCTGTGGCGGGAGCAGGAGCTCCTGGACCTGCTGCTGTTCAAGGCCGAGGAGAAGCAGTACCTGATCCTCACCGGGAAGACCCGCTGGCTGCAGCGGATCGCCCACGAGATCGAGGTGGTCCTCGACCAGCTGCGCACCCTGGAGGTGGAGCGCGCCGCGGCCACCGAGGCCGTGGCCCAGCAGCTCGGCATCGACACGAACCCCTCGCTCCGGCAGGTCGCCGAGGTGGCGCCCGCGCCGTGGAACGACCTCTACGCCAAGCACCACGAGGCCCTGCTGGTGCTGGTCACCGAGCTGCGCAGCCTCTCCGACGCCAACCGCGAGCTGATCGAGAGCGGTCTGTCCGCGATCGGTGACGCCCTCCTGCAGGTGCGCACCCCCTCGGCCGGCACCTACGGCGCCACCGGCCGGCACTCCGACGGCAGCTCGCGCGCCGTCACCCTGGATGGAGCACTGTGAGCACCTTTTCGGGCCTGAACGCCGCGACCACCGCCCTGTGGGCGAACCGTCGTGGTCTGGACGTCACCGGCCAGAACATCGCCAACGTCAACACGGAGGGCTACTCCCGCCAGCGGGTCGACATGGCCGCTGTCGGCGGGAGCGCCGTGCCGGCGTTCTTCTCCACGAGCTCGGGCATCGGACAGGGCGTCAACGCCGACGACGTCATCCGCATCCGGGACGCCTTCCTCGAAGGACGTGGCCACACCGAGCACGCGAACCACGCGCAGCTCGTCGCCGAGACCGACGCCTTCGAGCTCGTCGAGCAGGCCTTCCGCGAGCCCGGCGACACCGGCATCCAGAAGATGCTCGCCGAGACGTGGAGCAGCTGGCAGGACGTCGCCAACAAGCCCGACGACCTCGCCGCCCGCGGTGCGGTCCTCAAGCGGCTGGACACCCTGGTCGGCGGCCTGCACTTCAGCCAGGCCCAGCTCGACGGGCAGTGGGACCAGACGCGGGAGAACCTCGCGGTCCTGGTCGACGACGTCAACGCGGCGGCGGAGAACATCGCCACGCTGAACGTCGCGATCCGGCGCGCGACGCAGGCGAACCTGCCGAGCAACGACCTGGCCGACCAGCGCGACGTGCTGATCATGAAGCTCGCCGGTCAGGTGGGCGCCACGGTCCGGCCGGGCGAGGACGGCGTCCTGAACGTGGTCGTCGGCGGCCTCGGCCTCGTCACGGGGGGCACGGCGACCAAGCTGCGGCTCGCCGGCACCGATGACCCTGCCACCATCGACCCCAAGGCGGGGACCGGCGATCTGGTCCGCCTGATGGCCGACCCCGGGGACTTCCAGGTGCGCGTCGCCGGGACGGCGGCGGGGCAGCTCAACTCCCTCAACGTGATCGTCCCGACCCACCGCAAGGAGCTCGACGGCATCGCCTCCGACCTGGCGGCGAAGCTGAACGCCGCGCACGCGGACGGTTTCGACCTCGACGGCCTGGCCGGGGCACCCCTGCTCGGCTCGTCGGGCGGTCCGCTGACCGCGTCCTCGCTCACGGTGCTGGTCACCGACCCCCGCGGGGTCGCCGCCTCGTCGCTGGAACTGCCGGCGGGGAACCTCGGCAACGGCAACGCCGACCGCATCGCGCGCATCGGCAGCGAGGTGACGGGCGTCGACGCCCGGTACCGCGGGATGATCGTCGAGCTCGGCGTCCAGTCGGCGGTGTCCCAGCGCAACCTCGACATCCAGAGCAGCATCACCACCACGGTGGACGCCGCACGCGACTCGGTCGCCGGCGTGAACCTCGACGAGGAGCTCACCAACATGCTCTCGTACCAGCACGCCTACTCGGCCGCGGGTCGCATGATCACCGCGATCGACGAGGCGCTCGACGTGCTGATCAACCGCACCGGCCTGGTCGGGCGCTGATCTCGATGCGCATCACCCAACGGGCCGTCGCCCTCACCAGCCTGCAGGGCCTCAACCGCAACCTGGACGCCTTCGGCAAGCTGCAGCAGCAGCTCACCTCCGGTCGGCTGCTCAGCGCGCCGTCGGACTCGCCGACCGGCACCAACCGCGCCATGCAGACGCGTTCGGACCAGGAGGCGACCTCCCAGTTCGTCCGCAACATCGCCGACGGGAAGAGCTGGCTCGACCAGACCGACGCCACTCTCCAGCAGATGATGGACGTGACGCGGCGGGTCCGGGACCTGGCGGTGCAGGGCTCCAACACCGGAGCCATGTCCGACACCGCCGGCAAGGCCCTGGCCGCGGAGGTCTCCTCGCTGCGGGAGAGCCTGCTCGGGCTGGCCAACACCACCGTGGCCGGACGCCCGCTGTTCGGTGGGATCACTGCGGGGGCGCAGGCCTACCACCCGGACACCGGGGCCTACCTCGGGACCACGGACACGCCGGTGGCCCGACGGGTGTCGACGACCGAGGAGGTCCGCATCGACATCAGCGGGGTCGAGGCGTTCGGCAGCCAGACCGCGGGTGCGGACCTGTTCGCCATCGTCGACGACATCGCCACCCACCTGGAGGGTGGTGGTGCCGGCCCCGACGCGCTGGCCGCGGATCTCGCCGCACTCGACGAGCGGATGAGCGCGATGATGTTCGCCGTCGCGGACGTCGGTGCCCGGTCCGCCCGCATGGAGCGCGAGGGCGACATCGCCCTCGACCAGGGGATCGTGCTCGAGACCCGGCTGGCCGAGGTCGAGAACATCGACCTGCCGAACACGATCATGCGGCTGCAGATGCAGCAGACGGGCTACGAGGCCGCGCTGGCCGCCACCGCCAAAGCGCTCTCGCCCACGCTCCTGGACTACCTGCGCTGATGACCACCCGACTCCTCGACCCGGCCCCGGCGCCGGCGACCGCACCGGCTCCGCCCCCGGTCCAGGTGCTGTCGTTCGCCGAGCCCGTGCCCGGTTTCCCCGCCCACCGGGACTACGTCCTGGTGCCGGCGGACCCGACCGGGCTGCTGTTCTGGCTGCAGTCGGTCGCCCCGGAGGGTCCGCGCTTCCTCGCCGTCCCGGCGAAGGAGTTCTTCCCCGACTACGCGCCGGTGATCCCGGCGGTGGTCCGGGCGGAACTGGGTCTGGCCGATCCGGCCGAGGCCCGCACCTTCTGCCTGGTCAGCGTTCCCGACGGGGACGTCTCCGAGGCCACGGCCAACCTCCGCGCGCCCGTCGTCGTCGCCCCCTCGACGCACCGGGCCCGGCAGGTGGTCCTGACCGATGGATCGCTTCCCCTTCGGCGGCGCCTCCGCCGATAACCTCAGGAGGGCCGCGCAGGGCGCGGCACTCCGGCCCGCTCCGGCGGGCGCGCCACGGACGGCCACCACAACACCCATGGAGGGGTACACGTGCTCACACTCACCCGCAGCGTCGGCGAGACCATCCGCATCGGTGACGACATCGAGGTCCACGTCGTCGAGGTCCGCGGCGGCACCGTGCGTCTGGGCTTCAAGGCCCCGCGCGAGATCGCGATCCACCGCGAGGAGGTCTACAAGCAGATCGCCGAGGCGAACCTGCTCGCGGCCCAGGTCACCGCCGACACCCTCGGCGCGCTGGCGGCGTTCGCGCCCACGGCTGCCGAGGCGACCGGCGCGGCCCCTGGCGAGCCGGCGGAGGCCGCCGTCGACACCGCGGGTCGCGCGGCACCCGCCGTGGACTGACAGAAGTGCACGGCGGCGAGGGGTGGACTCTCGTCAAGCCGTGCCAAGTTGACGGCGCCGGTCGCCGAAGTGCCTGCGACACGGGCAACTATTGCCGAAGCTTCGGCCTGACAACTGCGTTGGACACAGCGAGTTGTGTGCCGTGTTCGGACAGCGCATGCGGCAGATTCCTCCCTACGCAAGTGACAGGGGGCGAACAACATGGCACGCAACGCATTCACTACTCCGATGACCGGTGACCAGGCCGGTGAGCAGGAGTCCGTGGTGGTCCACGTGCAGCTGCGACCGCGGCGCGGCGCGACCCGCAAGTGCCTCGCGGCGCTCGCGGCTCTGGCTGCCGAGCACGAGGACGTCGTCGTCACCGTCACCGGCCTGAGCAAGGACGACCGCGTCGCCCGGGTGACCGTCGGCATCGACCTCGGCCCGCGCACCGCCATCGCGAAGTTCTCGCCCCAGGCGCAGGCGGCCTACGCCTTCGTCTCGGCCATGTTCACCTCGCTGTACGACCACATGCCGGTCTACACCGCCGAGCCCAGCGTCGCCGAGCGCGCCGCAGCCACCGCGCTGTTCGACCGCATCGCCGACGGCTCCGCCCGTGTCGACGACCTCGTCGCCGACCTCGGTGACTCCCGGCCCGCCACCTCGGCGCCCGCGTCGCCGATCCCCACGCCCCGGCTCCCCGGTCCCGGCGAGCGCATCTCGGCCTGACGGCCTCCTCCGCAGTACGGGTCCCCGGCCCACCGGTGACCCCTTCTTCCCCGTAGTGCCCAGGAGATCCCCATGCCCGACCGCATGTCGAACCCGACGACCGCCGACAACCGCGCCGCCCGCCAGCCCCTGGTGTTCGGCGGCATCCCCGAGGCCGAGGGCTGGGCGCTGGCGCCCATCACCCCGCGCGACCGGGTGCACTTCCGCGCCGACCAGGAGCTCCCGCTCGACGAGTTCCGCAGCGAGCTCCCCGACGGCGTCAGCGTCAGCTACGACCAGGGCGACGGCCTCTACCGGGTCGACGGCGCCTGCGGCACGGCCGCCGTGCTGGCCGACTGGGTCAAGGCCTGGTGCGCCGGGGCCGGTGTGACCACGATCGGCCTGCGCGCCGAGACCGACGTCCGCCGGCGCGCGCCGCGGGACCTGCCGCCGGCGTTCCTCGCCGACCTGTGCCGGCACTACGGGCCGGTCAGCCTCAAGCGGCTGCAGCGGAACATGAGCACCATCCGGCTGCACCTGCCCGACCCGGACGACCTGGGCCAGCAGGTGTACGAGTGGGTGCTCAAGGCCGTCGCGCAGTACGACGAGACGAAGTCGGTCCCGTTCGGCGCGTTCCTGGCCACCCAGCTCTCCAAGTGGGTGCACGACCTGGGCCGCAACGCCCACGGCCGCACCGCCGCCGACACCGAGCACAAGCAGCAGAAGGCGATCGCCGCCTTCATGGCCGAGCACCAGCGCCGGCCGTCGGAGAAGGAGCTGGCCGCGTACATGGGCCAGAGCGTCGCCACCCTGCGCCGCAACTCCCAGACCGTCGCGACCTTGAACGGCCTGCGCAACCTGCAGTCCCTGGACGGCGCGCCGGACGCGACCGAGATCCTGCTGCCGGACTCCTGCGAGGCGCCCGACGAGATCATGGGAGAGGCCGAGCAGACCCTGCTGTCGCACGCCCTCACCGCCGCCTGCGCCCCCGACCCGGGTGCGCGGCGCGACCAGCGCGCTGGTCAGCCCAACGTCCTGGGCTGGGCGACCTGGTACCTGACGACGTGGGGCGGCCAGACCAAGACCCAGCTCTCGGCGGACCTCAACACCTCGGTGCGGAACATGAACGTCTACGCCGACCGGGTGGAGAAGGCCCTCAAGGACCGCCTCGCCGAACTCGCCGACTGACCTCCCTGGGCCAAAATGGCCATTTTGGCCCTAGGGGGTGCGGGCGAGCTCCGAACGGATCCGCTGCACCACGCCGGCCACATCCCGCAGATCCGCCGCGCTGAGCCGGATGACGCGCCAGCCGGCGGCGACCAGGCGAGCAATGCGTTCGTCGTCCCGGACGATCTGCGTCTCCGCGAAGTGGTAGGCGCCCTCGTACTCGATGGCCAGCCGTGCTCCAGGGAAGGCGAGGTCGACGCGGCCGAGCAGCGCGCCGTCCGCGAGCACCTCGAACTGCGGGACCGGGGACAAGCCGGCGAGCACGCAAGCGACCCGCACGCGGGACTCCGGTGCCGACTCCGCTCGTGGATCGATCAGCGGGACGGCGCGGCGGACCCTGGTGACCCCCCAGCGGCCGAAGCCGGCCTCCGTCAGCCGCCGGAGTGCCCCCAGGTCGAGACTTCCCGCTCGCGCCATCGCATCGAGCGCAGCCACCGCGGTGCCCACCGGTTCCAGCGCGGCGACGTCCCACGCCGTCCGCAGGGCCGACGTCACAGGGACGCCGTCTCGGTCCTCGACCTCCGCGGGGCTCAGCGGTGTCCGGTGCACCTTCGTCCCCCGTGGCCCCTTCCACTCCACGTCGGGCGGTCGCAGCACCGTGACCGGGTCGTTGGGTGCGGCGAAGGCTGCGCCGTGCCATGCGGCTGCCGAGTGACCGCCGATCGCCGTCCCCTCGGGAAGCAGGAGGGCGACCCCACGACACCGCAGCCGGTGGTCGAACGGCGATCCCGGATCGGCGTAGACGCCTTGGACGACGCGGCGGAACCCGCGTTCCCGCAGCTGCTTGCGCGTGATCACGCCTTCGGAGATGGCGTGGCTACCGATGAAGACGCCGGTCAGATCGCGGATGGGCACCGGGCGAGGGTGCCTGGCCGCAACGCTCGCGAGTCCCGTTGTCCACAGGACTCAGGGGCCCAAATGGCCATTTTGGCCCGGGTCAGCGCCAGGTCGTGAGGACGTTCTCGGCGACGACGCCCTCGCGCACGCGCTGCGGGTGGTCGCCCACCGGGATGCGGGCGATCTCCTGCGCGGAGTCGTAGTCGATGACGACGACCTCGTCCTGCCCGCTCACCGACACCCAGCACTCGGAGCCGTTCACGCCGTTGGTCGACCAGTACGGCTTGTCGCCGACCTCCACGAGCGAGAACTCCTCGCTCTCCCGGTCGATCACCGCCGCGTAGCCGTCCATGGTCCCGGCGGCGCACAACGTCGTCCCCTCGGGGTTGATGGCCAGGCCGTGGTGGGCGGAGTCGAGGACGTACTGCTCGCGCTGCTCCGTCGTGCGCTTGGGCAGGTCGACGACGCGGGTGACGGCGCCGACCGCCGGCTCGCCCTCGTAGGTGACGTCGGGGTCCGGCGCCTGGGTGTCGAACTCGATCCAACCGTGGAAGAACGACACCTGCAGGTAGACGAACCGCTCGTCCGGGGCGACGGCCATCGGTCGGACCGCGGAGGCCATCCCCGGGTGGCCGGCCTCCTCGAGCTCCTTGCCCATGTCCCACCGCGACTCGATCGTCATGTCGTCGGTGCGCACGATCTGGAACACCCGCTCGCCCTTGAGTGTGTCGTAGGGCTGGCGCAGCACGGGCCGGTCGGTCGGGGTGTAGACGCGGCCGATGCTGGCGTGGAACACGCGCTCGCCGTCGGCGGTGTAGTTGTTCTCGTGCGGGGTGTCCCCGCTGGCGAACTCCCCGGTCTTCTCGCCGGTGCGGATGTCCAGCTCGTGCACCTTGTTCGCGGTGGAGTCGCTGACCAGCAGCCGCTCGCCGTCGGGGGAGACCCCCATGTGGTCGGAGCGGTAGCCCTCCATCGCGAACCGCCACCGGATCTGGCCGGTGCGCAGGTCGATGCCGACGACGTCGGCGAAGCTCGGGCGGCTGACCGCGAGCAGGCGGCCGTCGTGGGTGGTGAACATGTCGTCGGTGTACTGCGCGCGCCCCTCGCCGATCGCGGCCTGGATGGCGAGGTAGAAGACCAGCTTGTCCGGCCGCGCCACGATCTCGGCCATCCGCGCCGCGCGGTCCGGGATGGTGTCGATGGTCCGGATCGGCTCGTGGGTGCGGGCGTCGACGACCGTCGCCGTCCCGTCCCAGTTGTTGCCCACGAACATGACGTCGCGCAGCCCGCCGCCGTGCGACGAGCCCGGCGCGGCAGCCGAGGTGCCCCCGGTGACCAGCGCCGCGGTGAGGGCGAGGGCGACGGCGAGCGGAGCGGCGGTTCGGCGCACGGAGACCTCCGGGTCGTGGGGGTGTCGTGATGAGAACGCGCCGGTCCGCGGCGGGTTACGCCGACGGTGCGATCGGGGTCACGCCGCGGGGCCGGCGCGCCCGGCAGGGACCTCGTCCCGGAAAAGGACCGGCGAAGGGGTCCACAGGCGCCTGCGCCTGCCGATATCCACCTCGTGACACCGCGTCCCAGCACTCGCCACCTCGCCGCAGCGGCGGGGACGGCGACCGGACCGTGGTACCGGAGGGGTGGCCGATGAGCGCGCTCCCCACCGGCGATCCCGGCTCGCAGACGCTGGTGCCGCACTGGCTCGACGCGGTCGCCCGCCGCGAGCTGGCCGACACGGTGCAGGCCGCCCTGGCCGACCCCGAGGTGCACCCGGTCACCGCGATCCACCTGCAGGACGTGCTCACCGAGCTGCACGTCGCCGCCGCCCGCGAGGCGGTCTGGCCGACGTCCGCCGCACGGGTGCGGCTCGCGACCGGGTGGGACGACGACGTCCTGCCGGTGCGGCTCAGCCCCGTCGAGCTCGCCGGCGTGCTGGAGCTCGACGGGCTCCCCGAGGCGCTGCGCGACGTCCTCCGGTCCCGGGCGGGCCGCCCGTGACGGCATCCAGCATCTTCGGCACCTCGTCGAGCCTCCTGCAGCGCTTCCGGGCCGCCCCGGTCGACGTCCCCGACCTCCTCGACGTGGCGACCGAGCTGCTGCCCCGTCTCGCCACTCCCGGACTGCGCCTGACGCTGGTCCGCGGCTCCGGCACCGGCACGGTGCTGCGGGTGGAGGAGGACGAGCGGCGCGAGCAGATCCCCCTGGTCGAGCTGGCCGACGACATGAGCCGGGCCGGCGTCCCGGGGACGCCCGCCGGGATCGCCGCCGCGCTGCGCACCTACGTGGCCCGCCGCCCGGTCACCGACGCCGCGGCGGCCCGCACCGGGATCGCCGTCCTCGACTGGGCCGACGGCTCGGAGACGGCGGTCGGCTGGACGGTCGTCGTCGTGCGCGGTGATCTCGCCCTGCCCTGGGCGCCGTCACCGGCCGCCCGGTCCGTGGAGCTGCACCGCACACGGTCGGCAGCGACCGGCCGCGCCCACGACGTCGCGCTGGACGTCCGGGTCGAGGGCCCGCTGGCGCTGTGGTCCCACCGGACGGTGCCGGTGCTCGCCACGTCGGCGCTGGTCGCCCCGGAGCTGATGCTGCACCGGATCCTCACCGCCGGGCTGTCCGCGGCGGACATGCACGTCGTCGTGACCCCGCACCGGCCGGTCGTCTGCGCGGCGCCGGGAGTGGCGCGGCGCCTCGCCGGCCAGACCAGCGAGGCCAGCGTGACCTTGCCGTGGCGGCACGTCGTCGACCTGCCCTGGCTGTAGGCCTCAGCTGATCCGGCCGTACTCCCAGTGCCAGGGCTCGGGCTTCTCGCCGCCCGGGCGCGCCCAGTCCGGCTGCACGAACCCGAACCGCGCCGCGTGGGCCGTCATCCAGCTCCACTGGGGGGTCCCGGCCACGTTGATGCCGTCGCACAGGTCGACCGCCAGCGCCCACCCGTGGTTGGACGTGCCGGGGACCGCGGCCAGCGTCGGCTTGCGGTAGTACGCCCCGACCTGCGCGCCGAAGGACCGGTAGGAGTCGGTGATGCACATCGGCGTGCCGAACTCCGCCGTGTAGGCCTCGGCCAGCCGGCCGTAGGAGGCCGCGGCGTCGCAGCGCAGCGCGTGCCCGTCGACGCCGAGCCGGCACAGCGCCTCGACCGGGATCCGGCCGTTGGACCAGCCACCCCAGGCGGGGCTCACCGGACCCGCGACCGGCAGCGGTGCGCCGCAGTCACCGGTGCGGTCGGCGAGGACCGGCAGCGGCGCGTTCGGCTGCGCGGGGGCGGGCGCGGTCACCCGGACCGCCGACGCGCCGGGTTCCAGCGTCCGCACGCCGACCTGGTAGGTCGCGGCCGAGGCCCCGACGACGTCGCCGTCGCCCAGGTACATGCCGACGTCCGTGCCGCCGGGGGAGAAGACCAGGTCACCGACCTGCAGGTCGCGGACGGGGACGGCGGAACCGCCGGCCCACTGGTCCTGCGGGCTGCGCCCCAGCGCGTAGCCGCCCATCAGCCAGGAGGCGGCCGTGAAGCCACCGCAGTCGTAGGTCTCCGGACCGGTGCTGCCGGGCACGAAGGGCTTGCCGAGCTGGGAGAGGGCATTGCTGACGGCGGCCACGGTCTCGGCGGGCAGCACGGTCACCGGCTGGTTGCCGATGACCGCCCACGCCACGCCCGGCACCGGCCGGCCGTCGGCGTCGAGCGCGGGGGAGAAGCCGGTCGGGAGCGCCGCCGGGTCGGTGAGGGACGCCGCGGGCGGGGGCGCGATGCCGGCCGTGGCCAGCCGGGTCAGGTAGTCCTGCCAGCGGCGCATCACGGCGTCGTTGCGCGCCTGCTGCGGGCCGGCGACCGGGATGGAGCCGATGCCGGCGAGCACGCCGGACACCTCGGGCGGGAGGTCGTCGACCTCGGACCGCACGGTGACCAGCACCTCGGCCGCCCGCTCCTCGGCCAGGGCCAGGTCGGCACGGGCGGCGTCGACCCGGGCGCCGGCGGCGACCAGGTCGGCGGCCGCGCGCTCGGCGCGGACGACGGCGGTCTCGATGCCCGAGCCGATCCGGTCGGCCACGGCCTGCTGCCGGAGGACGGTCGGGGCGGCGTCGGCGTCGCGCACGTCCAGCGAGAAGACGGGCAGCCGGTCGGCCGGGCCCGAGCGGTACAGGACGGCCGCACCGCTGCCGACGGCCGACCGCTGCTCGTCGACCCGTTCCCGGGCCGCCTGCTCGGCGGTCTCCGCCTGCTGGAGCCGAGCCCGCCGCTGGTCGGCGGTCTGCTCCAGACGACGGTAGAGGTCGGCCTGCTCCAGCAGCGAGCTGCGGGCGGTGAGGGCCAGGGTGACGGTGTCGTCGCTCCCGGCGGGCAGGTCGGAGACCGGGAGGCCGAGGGCCAGGACGGCGGGGAGCAGCAGGGCGCTGGTGGCGACGACGCCGATCCGGGTGGACCAGCGCGAGCCGGTGCGCTCCGCGGGCGGTGCCGTGCGCTTCGTCCGGCCGCGCGCCGGGGCCCGGCGCGCGGGAGCCGGTCGACGGCCGGTGCCGCGGCCGCCGGTCGGCCGGCTCCCGGAGCGGCGGGCGGCGACGGCGGCGCGGGCCGCGGCGAGCTGCTCGGGCGTCACACCGGCACGGAGAGCCGCGGCCTGGCCGCGGGCCAGGGTCTCGCGGCGGGTGTGCGCATCCCGCGCTGCCAGCGCATCGCGCAGAGCGGCGGCCTCCGCCGGGGTCAGGGGCGGTCGGGCGTCGCGGCGAGGGGCGCCGGCAGCGCGGGTGCGGGTCTGGGAGGGGGTGCGGGCCGGAGTGGTGCGGGCGGTGGTGCGGCTCCGGGCCGGAGGGGCCGTACGGGGGGTGGATGCGCGCGCGGGCGTACGCGGAGCAGGCACTGCGGCGTCTCCCGGGCGTCGTCGGAGGGGCGGATGGGGCTCCTGGGGTCAGGAGCTCCCGCACATCCATCGACACGCCGGGCGAGGTGCTTGAAGAACCGGCCGGAGAGGGGGTCACCCGATCGGGGGAGGGTGATCTCCGGGGGAGGCCGGGCAGGGGCGCCGGGACGACCGGCTCAGGGCGCCCACCAGGCGCCGTGCCGGTGCACCAGGGGGACCCGGAGCTCCCCGCCGTCCTCCGTGGCGATCACGAGCTCCAGCGTGGTGATGCGGACCGGAGGCCCGTCGTCCTCGGGTTCGAGCAGCCGGCCGGTGGCCAGGGGCATGGGCGGCAGGACGAGGAAGTCCTCGTCGGCGAGCTCGGCCATGCGCGGTCCTCTCGAGTGCGGGCGGCGCATCCACCGTAGGGACACCCTGCGGGAACGCAACGGGCCGGGTGACCCCGAGGGTCACCCGGCCCGTTGCGCGGGTCGGGAGGTCAGCGTCCGCTGAGCGGCACGTAGTCCCGTTCGGTCTCGCCGGTGTAGATCTGGCGCGGGCGGCCGATCTTGGTGGTCGGGTCGGCGATCATCTCGCGCCACTGGGCGATCCAGCCCGGGAGCCGGCCGAGGGCGAAGAGCACGGTGAACATCCGCGTCGGGAAGCCCATCGCCTGGTAGATCAGCCCGGTGTAGAAGTCGACGTTCGGGTAGAGCTTCCGCTCGACGAAGTAGTCGTCCTCGAGCGCGATCTCCTCGAGCTGGCGGGCGAGGTCGAGCAGCTCGTTGCTGCCGCCGAGCTTGTCGAGCACGGTGTCGGCGGTCTTCTTCACGATCGCCGCGCGCGGGTCGTAGTTCTTGTAGACGCGGTGGCCGAAGCCCATGAGCTTGACCCCGGGCTCCTTGTTCTTGACCCGGTTCACGAACGACGGGATGTCGCCGCCCTCGCGCTTGATCGACTCCAGCATCTCCAGCACCGACTGGTTGGCGCCCCCGTGCAGCGGGCCGAAGAGCGCGTTGATGCCGGCGGAGACCGAGGCGAACATGTTGGCGTGCGACGAGCCGACCAGGCGCACCGTCGACGTCGAGCAGTTCTGCTCGTGGTCGGCGTGCAGGACGAAGAGCATGTCCAGGGCCTTCACCAGGTCCGGGTCCATGTCGTAGGGCTCGGCCGGGAAGCCGAAGGTCATCCGCAGGAAGTTCTCGACCAGGCCGTAGGAGTTGTCCGGGTACAGGAAGGGCTGCCCCACCGACTTCTTGTACGCGTAGGCCGCGATCGTCGGCACCTTCGCCAGCAGGCGCAGCGTGGAGATCTCCACCTGCTCCTCGTCGAAGGGGTCCAGCGAGTCCTGGTAGAAGGTCGACAGCGCGCTGACCGCCGAGGAGAGGACCGGCATCGGGTGCGCGTCGCGGGGGAAGCCGTTGAAGAACTGCTTCAGGTCCTCGTGCAGCAGCGTGTGCCGGCGGATCTTGCCGTCGAACTCCGCCAGCTGGTCGGCCGTCGGCAGCTCGCCGTGGATGAGGAGGTAGGTGACCTCCAGGAAGCTCGACTTCTCCGCCAGCTGGTCGATCGGGTAGCCGCGGTAGCGGAGGATGCCGGCGTCGCCGTCGATGTAGGTGATCGCCGACGTGCACGACGCCGTGTTGACGAAGCCGATGTCGAGGGCGACCTTGCCCGTGGTCGACAGCAGCTTGCTGGTGTCGAGCCCGTCCGCTCCCTCGGTCCCTGGCTTGATCGGCAGCGGGAGCACGCCGTCGGGGTGGTGCAGCGATACGTCGATGTCAGTCATCACGACGAACGCTAGCGCCTCGTCCGGCGGTTCGCGGCGCGAACGCGCGCCGCGTCCCCGCGTCGGCGCCGGGGGGCAGGACGGGGCTCCCCGGCGCCGGTTGCTACACCGGACGGGCGAACACGTTCACCTGGCCGGCGTAGCCGGCGGGCAGCGGGAAGGGCAGGACCTCGCCGTCGCTCTCGGCGAGCGCGGTGAACTCGAAGTCCCCGGCCTTGCTGAGCAGGGCGATCGAGTCCTCCTGCGTCCAGCCGTGGTCGGCGGCGGCCACGGGGGTGTACTCGTACACGACCGTCGGCCGGGTCGCGGCGATGAACTCCAGGGCGCCGCGCAGCACGCTCAGCTCGTGCCCCTCGACGTCGATCTTCACCAGCGAGACGCCGTCCAGCTCGCCGTCCCCGTGCAGGGTGTCCAGCCGCAGGGCGGGCACGGTGACCTCCTCCCACTCGTTCAGCAGGCCGAAGGCGTGGCGCCGGGCCGACGCGATGGCGCTGTTCCCCGGGGTCGCGTTGAAGACGAGGCTCCCGTCGGCGTCGCTCACCGCGGCGTTGTAGAGGGTCACGTTGCCGGCATCGTTGAGGGCGATGGTCGAGGCGGCCAGCCGCACCGTGTCCGGTGACGGTTCGAAGGCGACGACGCGCCCGGTCGGCCCGACGTGCGCGGCCAGGCTGGCCGCGACGACGCCGATGTTCGTGCCCACGTCCACGACGTTGCCCGGTCGCCGCGACAGCTCCTCCTCCAGCGCGGCGATGAGGACCCCGTTGCACTCCGGATCGACCGCGTGGAGGGCGGAGGGCCAGTCCCGGGCGTCCCCCATGTACCGGACGCCGTTGGCGAGCGCGCCGGTGAAGTACGGGCGGTCGGGCGGGATGGTGGCCCGGCGGCGGTCGAAGTCGCCGATGAACGTGCTGTCCACCCGGGACAGCAGGCCCGTCCGGCGCCCGGACCGCTGGAAGTCGGCCTCCGTGAGCGCGGCCCACATCTCGCTGAAGTCCCCGGTCCGCTGCTGCACGTCGGCGAGGATCTCGCGGCACTCGGGGAGCTCGAGCCGGTCGGGCCCGGCTCCGCCGCGGTCGACGTCGTCCCCGCCCGGGTCGATCGACCAGATGGCCAGTGCCCGCCCGTCGGGCCAGGTGCCGCCGCGGGGGACCACCGCCAGCCACGGTCCGGGGAAGAGCATCGACGGCTCGTCGGTGGGCACGAGCTCCAGGTCGATGTCGGGACCCTGCGCCAGCGCTTCCTCCAGCAGGGGCACCGCCTGCTCGAGCCGGTCGGCGGGGACGGCGACGACGGCGCGCTCGGCCACCTCCTGGGCGAGCACGTCCCGGAAGGCCTGCACCGTGGCGCCGATCTCGGCGGCGTCGATCGCCGGCGCCGCCAGCGCCACCGGGTAGGAACGGGTCCACACGTCGAGCTCCTGGGCGAGCCGCTCCCGGACGACGGCGCTGCGTGCCCGCTCGACCAGCCCCTCCGACCGCGTCGCCGGCGTGGGCCGGGTCAGCTCGACCAGCGCTGCCGTCGACAGCAGGGCCGCCTCCAGCGCTGCGCCGTAGTCCGGTGTGGAGGCCAGCTCCACGACCCGGGCGGCGGCCAGGAACAGGGCTCGGGCGTGCGCCCGCCGCTCCTGGTGCTCACCGGCCAGGAAGCCGTTGCGAGCGCCCCAGTCGACCAGCCTCGACCAGTCCCGCTCCGCCCGGCCGATGTACCGCGGGTTGACCGAGTTCTGGCCGCCGTGGCTCCGGAACCGGCTCAGCGTCCGGGGGGTGTAGTAGGCCGGGCCCCGGGCGAGCAGGAACAGCCAGAGCTGGACGTCGTTGAGGACGTCGACGGTGCGGTCGTCGACCATCCAGAGGTCGGCGGGGGAGACGTCGTCGCGGCGGAACAGCACCGTGGTGGGCTCGCCGATCACGTTGGTGCAGTTGACCAGCACCACGTCACCCAGCTCCCGGCCGCCGATCAGGCCCGGCTTGTCGCGCAGCTTGGGGTACTCGTGGCCGGGGACCGGCTTCCCGTCCTCGTTGACCAGCACCCGGTGCGAGAAGGCCATCGACGCCTCGGGGTGCCGCTGCATGCCGCGCACCAGCTCGCGCACGCAGTCGGTGCCGAGCACGTCGTCGTGCATGAGGTACTTGACGTACTCGCCGCGGGCCTCGGCCAGCAGCCGGCGGGGGTTCTCCAGCCCGCCGACGTTGCGGTCGAACCGGATGACCCGGACGCGGTCGTCGGCCGCCGCTGCCGCGGCCAGGATCTCGGGCGTGCGGTCGGTGGATCCGTCGTCACCGACGATCACCTCGATGTTGCGGTGGCTCTGCCCGAGCGCGGACTGCAGGGCCGCCTTGAGGAACCGCTCGCCGTTGTAGGCCGGGACCAGGATGCTGACGAGCGGATCGCCCGGGGGTGTCGCCTGCCGGGCGCGGGCGTCGGCCAGGGCCGCCTCGAGCACGCGTCGGCGGCTCGAGAGCTGGGCGTCCACGCCGTAGGTGCGCCGGGTCGTCCGCAGACCGGCCTGTGCCACGCGGCGCACGCCGTCGGGCTCGGCCACCATGGCGAGGATCCGCGCGACGACGTCGTCGGCGTCCGCGCGCGGCATGAGGATGTCGGTGCCGTCGGTGTAGAGACGGTTCTGGCCGAGCGGGTCGGTCGCGACCATCGCGACCCCGCTCAGCGACGCCTCGACGCAGGCCCCGGTGGGGAACCCGTCGAAGGCTCCGGGCGTGATCCGTCCCGCTGCCACCGGCGAGACGATGACGTCCATGCCCAGGTAGAACTCGTGCAGCTCGGGGGTGCTGAGCACCCCGGAGAAGCTCAGGTCCAGCTCCGCGTGCTCCGGGCCGACGTCGGCCGGACCGAAGCCGCCGACGACGTGGCCGCGGACCGGCAGGCCGGCGTCGGCGAGCGAGCGCAGGGACTCGAGGAAGACGGGCCACCCCTTGTCCGAGCCGTCGGGGGTGTACCGCGCCGCCACGAAGCAGACGTCGAGGAACTCCTTGCCGCTGCCGAAGTAGTCCGTGCGCAGCCCGGCGCCGGGGGCCAGGCAGCTGCGGCCGACGGGTCCTCCGATCACCTCGGTGACCGGCACCGACCCGCCGCCGACCTCCCTCACGAGGGCGGTGACCACCGGCTGGGTGGTGATCACGTGCCGGAGCAGGGGCGAGGCGAGGACCCGCCGCAGCTTCCGCTCCGACACCGGGTCGCCGAGGTAGAGGCCGCCCCCGGGGTACAGCTGCAGCACGAACGGGAGCGCGTGGCGCTCGAGGTCGGCGAGGAACATCGCGGCGTTGTTGAGGAACATGATCGACGCGCAGTCGAACTCCGCCAGCCGCCGGGCGTCGTACCGGGAGATCTGCCGCTGCGTCCCCGGGTAGAGGGCCGCGTGCTCGGCGGCGACGGGTGCGAACGGCTCGACGGTCGTCAGCACCTCCGCGACCACCCCGTGGCGCAGCAGCCAGTCGAACTCGGCGATCCGGAACCCCGTGCCCTTGGCCGGGAAGTAGTCGTCCAGGACGACCATCCCGCCGCGCCGCGGTGCGCCGGTACCCGCGGCCGGGTCCGACGGCTGCGGGAGACCCGGCGCGACGGGCTCCGGCAGGAGCGTGTGCGGGTCGTGGGGCGACGCGCCGGAGCCGGGACGGTCGCCGCCGGGGCGGGCCGCGTGGCGGGTCATCTCCTCCGTCAGCACGCCGACCGAGCCGTACCGGGCCATCGCGAGGTCGACCAGCCGCTCGTGGTCCGGGCTCTCGAAGATCCCCGGATCGAGCCGTTCGAGCAGCTCGGCCCGGTACACGGCGCAGCTCGGCGTCGGGAACCCGACGACGTCGCTCACCTCGACGTGGGACTCAGCGCCCGGTGCGTCGATCGCGGGAAGGGTCTCCGCCGAGCCCGTCGCGTCGTCGACGACCGACGTGCGGGTGGCGGCCATCGACAGGTGCGGGTGCTCGTCGAGGAGCTCCACCTGCCGCCGGAGCTTGTCGGCGGCGGTCCACTCGTCCCGGGCGTCGAGGACGGCGACGTACCGGCCGGAGCACGCGACGACGCCGCGGTGGAACTCCTGCGCCGCGGGTCGCGATCCGCCGGTCACGACGCGGGCCGCGACCTGCGTGCGCTCCGACCACGCGGTGACGAGCTGCCGCACCCGCTCGCCCGAGGCGTCGTCGGCGACGACGACCACCTCCAGGGCCTCGACGAGGTCCTGGCGCTCGATCGACGCGAGCGCGCGCTCGACGAGGTCCTCGCCGTCGCGGGTCGTCAGGAGCACGCTCAGTCGGGGAGCTGTCATGGGATCGCCTTTCGGGAAGTGCTGCGAGAAGTCAGGGTCGGACCAGCGGCCGGGCCGGCACCCCGACCGCGACGACGTCGGCGGGCAGGTCGCGGACGACGGCGGCACCGGCGCCGACCGTGGTGCGGGCGCCGATGCGCCTGCCCTCGATGACCGTCGCCCCGGTGCCCATGGTGACCTCGTCCTCGAGCACGGCGTTGCCCGAGACGGAGACGTTGGGGTTGGCCGTCACGTAGTCGCCGAGCACGGCGTCGTGGCCGACGGTGACCCCGAGGTTGAGGTGCACGTGGCGGCCCAGGCGCACGTTCGTCGTGACGACCGCGGACGCGCACACGATCGACCCGGGGCCGAGGACCACGCGGTGCCGGCCGAGCACGGCGCTCGGGTGGACGAGGGGGATCGCCTCGCGCCCCAGTTCCGTGGCCCAGCCGTCGATGCGCCGGCGGGCCGCGCCGTTGCCGATGGCGATCACGTACCGGACGTCGGCCGGCATGTCCGCCAGGCCGGCGACCGGGCCGAGGAAGGGGACGCCGCGGTCCTCGACCAGCTCGACGTCGGCACGGCCGTCGGCCAGGAAGCCGACGCACTCCAGCCGCGGCGCGGTGTCGTTGATCGCCTCGATCACGTCGTGCACCTCGCGCCCGAAGCCGCCCGCGCCGATGACGACCAGCGGGGTGGCGGTCACGGCACCGCGGGCAACTGTGCGGCGGTGGGGGCGAGGACGAGGCCGTCGGCCGTCCTGCGCCGTGGATGGGGGACCAGCTCGGGGGCCCGCGACACCGGCGCGGTCGTGGCTCGGTGCGGCGCGCGCCGTGGCGTCGTCGCGACGGCGCGGACGACCAGGTCCCGGATCCGCTGGAGCGAGTCCGCGCTGATGTCGTTGGCCATCGGCAGGCCGACGATCCGCCGCGACAGCGACTCCGTGACGCGCAGGTCGAACGCGCGTCGGGCGGAGGAGAGCGCCGGCAGCTGGTGCATCGGCGGGTCGAAGTACACGCGGACCTCGATGCGGGCGTCGTGGGCCTTCCGCAGCAGGAGGTCGCGCGCGGCGGCGCTCGGCAGCGCCACGGGGACGAACTGGAACGTCGAGCCGGCGGAGCCGGCCTGGAACGACACGCCGGCGGACTCCAGCTCGTCGCGGAGCCAGCCGGCCGCCGCGCGGCGGTGGGCCAGCGCGTCGTCGAAACGGTCCAGCACGGCGAGGCCCACGGCGGCGGTCAGCTCGGGCATCTTCGCGTTGATGCCCAGCGGCCCGGTGACCGAGCGGGTGTGGTCGAAGCCGAAGTTGATCAGCTCGGCGAGCGAGGCGAGGACCGTGGCCGAGCGGGACGTGACCAGCCCGCCCTCCCCGATGGCGAAGGGCTTGGTCGCGTGGAAGCTGAACACCTCGGCGTCGCCCTGGTCGCCGAGCTCGCGGCCGTCCTCGTCCACGGCGCCGAACCCCGCTGCGGAGTCGACCACGAGGGGAACCCCGAGGTCCCGGGCCAGGGCCGCGATCGAGTCCCGGCGCGCGCGGCTGGGGGCGGTGCCGAAGGTGGAGCAGTGCAGCACCCCGGCCAGTTCGTCGCGCAGGTCCCAGAGCTGGGCGAGCGAGGCCTCCGAGGGCTGCCAGTCGTGCGGGTCCACGTCGATGAACACCGGCTGGAAGCCGGCCCAGGCCACGGCGTTGACGCTCGCGACGAAGGTGAACGAGGGAACGGCGACCAGTCGCCGCTCGCCCCGGGGGACGCCGAGGCAGGCGCGCAGCGCCACCATCAGCCCGGAGGTCGCGTTGTTCACCGCCACACCGGGGTGCTCGAGCCCCAGCCGGTCGGCGCAGGCGCGCTCCAGCCGGGTCACGCACGGGCCGCCGTTGGAGAACCAGCGCAGCCGCTCGGCCTCGGCGAAGAAGGGCTCGACCTCGCGCAGGCTCGGCAGCGACGGCGCCTGGAAGCGGATCAGCTCGCGTGCGACCACCGGGTGCGCTCCTCTCGGGACGGTGTCCGCCCGGGCGGACACCTGTGGCGTCCCGCTGGGGTCCCGACACCGTTCCCGGCCGGGGTGCCGGGGGCGCGCACCGACCGCACGGGACGGCCGGGGGAGGAGAGGAGCCTTCCGGCCCGACTCCGGACGGAGGAATGGTCACCCGCCCGCCGAGGGCCGCGTCCCGCGACTCGCCGGGGCCCGGAGGAGGCCCAGGCTCCTGGGAACCAGTGCTCCCACCTGGCCCCAGACGTCCCAGCCGTCCCGGCCCGTGGTCACACCGGCCGGGACGACGAGGGGGTCAGGGGTGGGTCATCGAGAGGACGTCGAGGGCCTCGTCGAGCTGCTGCTCGGTGAGCTTGCCCTGCTCCACGTAGCCCCGCTCCACGACGACCTGGCGGATCGTCTTCTGCTCCTTGAGCGACTGCTTGGCCACGATCGCGGCCTCCTCGTAGCCGATGTACTTGTTCAGCGGCGTCACGATCGAGGGGGAGGACTCCGCGTACTCCCGGCACTGCTCGACGTTGGCCACGATGCCGTCGACGCAGCGGTCGGCCAGCAGCCGGCTGACGTTGGCCAGCAGCCGGATGGACTCCAGCACGTTGCGGGCCATCAGCGGCAGGGTCACGTTGAGCTCGAAGACGCCGGTGGTGCCGGCGTAGGTGACGGCGGCGTCGTTGCCGATGACCTGGGCGCCCACCTGGATGACCGCCTCGGGGATCACCGGGTTCACCTTGCCGGGCATGATCGAGCTGCCGGGCTGGAGGTCGGGGAGCTGGATCTCGCCGAGGCCCGTGCGCGGCCCCGAGCCCATCCAGCGCAGGTCGTTGGCGATCTTGATCAGCCCGACGGCGATGGTCTTCAGCTGGCCCGACCCCTCGACGAGCGCGTCCCGCGAGCTCTGCGCCTCGAAGTGGTCGCGGGCCTCGGTCAGGGGCAGGTCCAGGTCGCCCGCGAGCTTCTCGATGATCGCGGCGGCGAAGCCGGGCGGGGTGTTGATGCCGGTGCCGACGGCGGTGCCGCCCAGCGGCAGCTCGCCGATGCGGGGGAGGGAGGCCTCGAGCCGCTCCACGCCGTAGCGGACGGCGGCGGCGTACCCGCCGAACTCCTGGCCGAGGGTGACCGGGGTGGCGTCCATGAGGTGGGTGCGGCCGCTCTTCACGACCTCCGCGTACTCGGTGGCCTTGCGCTGCAGCGAGGCCTCCAGGTGGCGCAGCGCCGGGACCAGGTCGCGCACGATCGCCCGGGTGGCCGCCACGTGGATCGCCGAGGGGAAGACGTCGTTCGACGACTGCGAGGCGTTGACGTGGTCGTTCGGGTGCACCGGCGAGCCGAGGGCCTCGGTGGCCAGGGTCGCGATGACCTCGTTGGTGTTCATGTTGCTCGACGTCCCGGACCCGGTCTGGAAGACGTCGATGGGGAAGTGCTCGTCCCACTTCCCGTCGGTGACCTGCGCGGCGGCGGCGACGATCGCCTCGGCGATCTCCTGCGGCAGGACGCCGAGCGAGGCGTTCACGGTGGCGGCGGCGCCCTTGATGGAGGCCAGGGCGGCGATGAGCTCGCGCTCGATCGGCGTGCCGGAGATGGGGAAGTTCTCGACGGCGCGCTGGGTCTGCGCCCGCCACTTGGCCCAGCTGGGGACGCGGACCTCTCCCATGGAGTCGTGCTCGACGCGGTAGTCCGTCTCGGTGGCCACGGTGCGCTCCCGGTGGTGTGGATGGTGACAGTGCTCCGCACGGGACCCTAGACACCCGTGGGGACGGGGGCCGTTCCGCCCCGGTCGCGCCCCGCCGATCAGGGCGTCGAGCGGCGTTCGGCCGACGAGTCGGTGCCCGCACGGGCACGAGCCCCGAGGAGGGCACATGTCCCAGCCGCCGCAGTCCCCGGACCAGGACCCCGCACCCGAGGCCCCGACGGCGCCGGAGGGCCGGACGTCGCCGGGCTGGCCCGCGCCCGGTGCCTCCTGGCCCGCTCCGTCCGACTGGACCGTGACCACGCCGGCGAGCCACCCCGAGTGGACCGCCGCGCCGCAGTGGCAGCAGCCCGCCCCGGCCGTCGCGCCGCCGCCGGCCGCCGCCCCCTCGCCGCACGGACGCCGGGCGCTGGCCGGCGCCGCGCTGGCCGGCCTCGCCGCCGGCGCCGTCGGTGCCACCTTCCTGGTGACCGCGGTCTTCGCCGGCACCGCCGAGGACATCGGCCGCGGCATGGCGCAGGAGTTCGGCCCGGCCATCTCCGAGGGCGTCCGCGACGGCATGGTCGAGGCCGCCGAGGAGGAGATGTCGCTCTACGAGGACGAGTTCATGTCGGAGGACTACGGCTGGTACGCCGGCGGACCCGGCGGGGACGTCGAGCAGTTCCCGCCCGTGGAGCCCGAGGACCTCGGCCCGGACGAGGTGCTCGACGAGTACGCCCAGAGCTGCTTCGCCGGCGAGTACCAGGCCTGCGACGACCTGCTGTACGAGTCACCGCCGCTGTCGGCCTACGAGGAGTACGCCAGCACCTGCGGCGGCCGGGTCAAGGAGTACGCGGTCCCCGCCTGCACCGAGCTGGAGTGACCGTTCCCGGGGCGCCGGCGCACCCCACGCCGGCGCCCGGGATCGGTAGCGTCCGGAGCGTGACCGACGACGCCGCCGTCCCCGCCGTCCCGTCCGTCCGCGCCTCCGACGCCGATCGGGACGCCCTGGTGGCCCGGCTGCAGACGGCGGTCGGCGAGGGGCGCCTGGACCTCGACGAGTTCGCCGAGCGCGCCGAGGCCGCCTACGCCGCGGTCACCCTCGCCGAGCTGGACGTGCTCGTCGCCGACCTGCCGGCCGACCGCGCGATCGGCGCGGCCACGACCGGCGAGATCGTCGGCCGGCGGGCGCCGCAGGAGGTCACCACCGTCTTCGGCGACGTGCTGCTGTCCGCCGGGCAGGGCCTGCCCCGCCGGGCGAGCACCGTGTTCGGCGACGTCCGGATCGACCTGCGCGGGCTGCGCACCAGCGACGACCGGATCGACCTGCACCTGGGCACGATCTTCGGGGACGTCGACGTGGTCGTGCCCGAGGGCGTCGACGCCGAGCTGCTCGGCCGCACGGTCTTCGGTGACCGGAAGGTCGAGCTGGCACCCGTGCCCCGGCTGGCCGGCACGCCGCTGGTCGTCGTCCACGCCCGCACGGTGTTCGGCGACCTGCGGCTGCGCAGCCTCGCGCCGGGGGTGTCGGCGAGCCGCTGGCGCGCGCTGATGGACCGGCTCACGGCCCGCCAGCTGCCCTGAGCCCGAGCGCCGGGCGGGCGCCGCGGCGCGGAGCCGCGGCGCCGGCCGGTCAGTGGTCGAACGGCACGGCCGAGAAGGCGCGCAGCTTCTCCAGCGAGTGCAGGCTGTCGATCGACCGGATGGTGCCCGACCGCGAGCGCATGACCAGCGACTGCGTCGTGCAGCCGCCGGCGCTGTAGCGGACCCCGCGCAGCAGCTCGCCGTCGGTGATGCCGGTGGCCACGAAGAACACGTCGCCGCGGACCAGGTCGTCGATGTGCAGCACCCGGTCGAGGTCGTGGCCGGCGTCGATCGCCTTCTGCCGCTCCTCGTCGTCCTTCGGCCAGAGCTTGCCCTGGAGCGCACCGCCCATGCACTTGAGCGCGCAGGCGGCGATGATGCCCTCCGGGGTGCCGCCGATGCCGAGCAGCAGGTCGACGCCGGTGCCCTCCCGGGCGGCCGCGATGGCACCGGCGACGTCGCCGTCGGTGATGAACTTGATGCGGGCGCCGGCCTCCCGGACCTCCTGCACGAGCTGCTCGTGGCGGGGGCGGTCGAGGATGCAGACCGTGACGTCGCCGACCGAGCCCTTCTTGGCCTTGGCGATCCGCTTGATGTTCTCGGCGACCGGGGCGGTGATGTCCACGACGTCCGCGGCGGCCGGGCCGGTTGCCAGCTTCTCCATGTAGAAGACCGCCGACGGGTCGTACATGGCGCCCCGCTCGGCCACGGCCATGACCGCGATGGCGTTCGGCATGCCCTTGGCCATCAGCGTGGTGCCGTCGATCGGGTCGACCGCGACGTCGCAGTCGATGCCGTGGCCGTCACCGACCTGCTCGCCGTTGTAGAGCATGGGCGCCTCGTCCTTCTCGCCCTCCCCGATGACGACGACGCCGTTCATGCGCACCGTGCCGATGAGCGCGCGCATCGCGTCCACGGCCGCGCCGTCGCCACCGTTCTTGTCGCCCCGGCCCACCCAGCGGCCGGCCGCCATGGCTGCGGCCTCGGTGACCCGCACCAGCTCCAGGGCCAGGTTGCGGTCGGGGGCGGGGCGGTCGGCGCTGAAGCTGCCACCGGCGGTCGTCGTGGGGAGGGGGCCTTCGGGGACGGGCAGCGACACGGGACCTCCTGTAGGAGGACCCCGTCCCGGCGAACCCTCGCGAACTCGGGGGCGGGCCAGGACGGGGCCAGGGGCGGCAGAGCGCACGAGCGTTGCTGCGATCCTAGGGGCATGACCGGAATCGGCCCGACGAGCCAGCGTCCCCAGGGTCCCGACGGTGCGGACGGCGGAGAGCTGCCCCCGCCGCCGTCGTCCCCGGCGGAGCGGGCCAACCGGTTGAGTGCCGCGAACATGCTGCGCTCGCTGCTGCCGCTGGTGGTGATCTGCCTGCTGATCGTCGGGTGGGCGGCGTTCCGGCAGAACGACGTCGACCCGGTGCGGGAGGTCGACCCGACCAGCACGATCCAGCTGGCCGACGCCCGTGCCGGGTACGAGCTCCTGGTGCCGACCGGGCTGCCCGAGGAGTACCGGCCGACCAGCGCCCGGACCGACGCGGGGAACGTGTCCGAGGGCGACCCGGTGACCCTGGAGATCGGGTACGTGACGCCGGACGGGGCCTTCGCCGGTTTCGTGATCAGCGACGCCGCGCGGGCCGCGCCCGTCGACGAGGTGCTGGACGGGGCCACCGAGGACGGCAGCGTCGACATCGGCGGCGCCCCGTGGACCCGGTCGACGACCGAGCGCGGCGAGACCGCGCTGTCCCGCACGGACGGCGACGTCACTGTCGTGGTCAGCGGATCGGCCGCCGACGACGAGCTGCGCGAGGTCGCCGCAGCGGTCGCGCCCTACACCGCCGCTTGACTACTCGGGCTCAGGAAGGACCCTCCTGCCCCCCGCCGCTCGCAGGCTCGCGACGGGCCCCTGCAGGAGGGCCGAGGTCATCGGTCCGACGGGCTCTCCTCCGGGGCGGCGGCGGCCAGCCGCTCGCGGGCGCGGTCCAGCCAGTGCTGGCACAGCTTCGCCAGCTCCTCGCCCCGCTCCCACAGGCCGAGCGACTCCTCCAGCGTGAGGCCCCCGGCCTCCAGCCGGCGGACGACGTCGGCGAGCTCCTCCCGCGCCTGCTCGTAGGTGGTCGTCGGCTCGTCGGTGCTGCTCATGCGGTGTCCTCCTGGTCGGTGGTGGGGTCGCCGGCCCGGTCGACCCGGACGGGGAGCCGGCCCCCGGCGACGCGGACCCGCAGCGGCTCGTCGTCGCCCACCTCCGCGGGATCGCGGACCAGCGAGCCGTCGGTCCGCTGCACGACGGCGTAGCCGCGCTCCAGCGTCGCGGCGGGGGAGAGGGCGGCCACGCGGGCGCGGGCGTGCTCGAGGTCGCGCTCGGCGGACTCGAGCCGGTGGGTGAGCGTCCGCAGCGCGCGGGTGCGCAGACCGTGGACGTCGTCCTCGCGGCCGTGCAGCAACCGGTCGGGCGCCGCCAGCGAGGGCCGGCTGCGCACCGACTCCAGCCAGCGCTCCTGCTGCTCCAGCCGGGTGGTGACCAGGTGCCGGGCGCGGGCGCGCAGCCCGTCGACCAGCCGCCGCTGCTCGCCGATCTCCGGCACGATCCGGTGCGCGGCGTCGGTGGGGGTGGCCGCCCGGACGTCGGCGACGTGGTCGACCAGCGTGGTGTCGGTCTCGTGCCCGACCGCGGTGACCACCGGGGTGCGGCAGGCCGCGATGGCGCGCACCAGGCCCTCGTCGGAGAAGGGCAGCAGGTCCTCGACCGAGCCACCGCCACGGGCGATGACGATGACCTCGACGTCGGGGTCGGTGTCCAGGCGGCGGAGGCCCTCCATGACGTTGGCCGCGGCGTTGGGGCCCTGGACCACGCAGTGGTGGGTCGCGAACCGGACGGCGGGCCAGCGGCGGCGGGCCGTGACCAGCACGTCCCGCTCGGCGGCGCTGTCCCGTCCGGTGATCAGCCCGACGACGCCGGGCGCGAAGGGCAGCGGGCGCTTGCGGGAGGCGTCGAACAGCCCCTCCGCGGTGAGGAGCCGGCGGATCCGCTCGATGCGGGCCAACAGCTCGCCGAGACCGACGGCGCGGATCTCGGTCGCGCGCAGGGAGAACGAGCCGCGGGCGACGTAGTAGTCGGGGCGGGCCCGGACGACGACGCGGGCGCCCTCGGTGAGCTCCAGCCCCGGGCGCTCGGCGACGTCGCGGTGGCAGGTGACCGGCACGGAGAGGTCGGCCGCCGGGTCGCGCAGGGTGAGGAAGACGGTGGCCGCGCCGCTGCGGCGGGACAGCTGGGCCACCTGCCCCTCGACCCAGACCTCACCCAGCCGGCCGATCCAGTCGGCCACCTTGCGGGCCACGGTCCGCACCGGCCACGGCGACTCGGGGGACGACGGAGCTGTCACTCCGGAAGCGTGTCAGACAGCGCCGTCGTCCCCCCGGGACGGGGTCCGTCCTCAGAGGCCGCGCGGGGCGAGCGGGCTGCTCTCGACGGCCTGCTCCTCGAGCTTCTCCAGCCGGTTGCGCAGCATCCGCAGGTACGGCTCGCGGGCCCGGTTCGCCTCCTCGTAGGCGAGGAGATCGGCCACCGTGGTGAGGGCGTAGCCGCGCAGGCGGCCCCGCAGCTGGGCGATGGAGAAGTCGTCGTACCCGTCGATCGGCGCGGTGGCCGGTGCCTGGGTGGTCCCGCTGCCCTGCGCGTCGTCGGTGGCCTCGGCGACCGGGCTGCCGCTCTCGTCCACGGCGACCGCGGCGTCGGTGGCCGCGACGGTCTCGTCGGTGCCCGCCTCGTCCTGCGGCGCCTCGACGGCGGCGACGCCCTCGTCGGTGACGGTGGCCTCGACGGTGTCCACGTCGCCCTCGGGCGTGAGCACGTCCACGGTGGTGGCGACGTCGGGGGTCTCGACCTCGGCCGGCGCGCTCGCGTCGGTGGTGGTGTCGGACTCCAGCAGGGCCTGCTCGAGGGCGTCGGCGTCCTCGGTGACCGGTGCGTCCTCGCCGCCCGCGGCGAGCGGGTCGGTGTCGGCGACCTCGGGGACCGCCTCGTCGATGGCCAGCTCGTCGAGCACCTCCTCGGTGCTCGGGGCCTCCTCGGTGACCTCGATGGCGCGCTCCGCCGTCGCCACGCCCTCGGCGGAGTCGACGACCGCGTCGTCGACGGCCACGCCGGCGTCGTCGGCGTCGGCCAGGACCGGCTCGACGGCGTCGTCGGTCACCCGGTCGAAGGCGGAGTCCCGGAAGCCGTTGGACGGCTGGGTGGGGGTGACCGGCGCGAGGTCCTCGTCGAAGGTGGCCAGGCCGGGCTCGTCCGCGCCCCGCAGGCCGGTGAGCAGCTCGTCACCGCGGGCGATCAGGCCGGCATAGGTCTGCTGCACCTTCATGGCGTGCTGCATGGCCACGCCGATCACGCGCACGGGCAGCCCCGGCAGCGTCTCGGGCAGCTTGCGCGCCTCGTCGAGCACGGTGGCCGCCAGACCAGCGGCGGCGCGGACAACCTCGGGGATCTCTCGGGACATGCAGCACAGCGTGCCCCAGAAGTCCGCGAGCGACACACCGACCAGCAGCGATACCCCGGGTCGGACGACGTCCTGAGCGTGCGGCGTGGCCCGTACCACTCCACGACGGGCGGTTTCCGGACCTGGCCGCCTTACCATGGGGTCATGGCTGAACAGCGCGGACGCGTCCTGCTGGCCGATCCCCGGGGCTACTGCGCCGGCGTGGACCGGGCGGTGGTGGCGGTGGAGCGTGCCCTGGAGATCCACGGCGCCCCCGTCTACGTCCGCAAGCAGATCGTCCACAACAAGCACGTCGTCGCCACCCTGGAGCGGCGGGGCGCGATCTTCGTGGACGAGACCGACGAGGTGCCCGAGGGCTCGGTCGTCGTGTTCAGCGCGCACGGGGTCTCCCCGGCGGTGCACGAGCAGGCCGCGGCCCGTCAGCTGCGCACCATCGACGCGACCTGCCCCCTGGTCACCAAGGTGCACCAGGAGGCCAAGCGGTTCGCCCGCGACGACTACGACATCCTGCTGATCGGCCACCGCGGTCACGAGGAGGTCGAGGGCACCTTCGGCGAGGCGCCGGAGCACATGCAGCTGGTCGACGGCCCCGAGGACGTCGCCAACGTGCAGGTGCGCGACCCCGACAAGGTGGTCTGGCTGTCCCAGACGACGCTGTCGGTCGACGAGACGCTGGCGACGGTGGACCAGCTGAAGAACCGGTTCCCCGGTCTGCAATCACCGCCCAGCGACGACATCTGCTACGCCACCCAGAACCGCCAGCTGGCCGTGAAGCAGATGGCCGCCGAGTGCGACCTGGTGCTGGTGGTGGGCTCGACCAACTCGTCGAACTCGGTGCGGCTGGTCGAGGTCGCGCTCGAGGCCGGCGCCCGGGCGTCCTACCTGGTCGACTACGCGGCGGAGATCGACGAGGCCTGGCTCGAGGGCGTCTCCACGGTCGGCGTCACCAGCGGCGCCTCGGTGCCGGAGATCCTCGTCAGCGAGGTGCTCGACTGGCTGGCCGAGCGCGGCTACCCCGACGTCGGCACCGTGAAGGCCGCCGAGGAGCGCCTGGTCTTCGCCCTGCCGCACGAGCTGCGCCGGGCCGAGAAGGCGAAGCAGGCCAGCACCGACTGACCCCGCGCCCCAGAACGACAGAAGCCCCGGTCCGCGAGCTCGCGGACCGGCGCTTCGTCGTCGGGGGAGGTCAGCGGCGGCTGACCAGCCGGAACAGGGCCAGCAGGAGGGCGACGCCGGTGGCGGCGGCCATCGTCGGGAAGCCGCGCACCAGGAGCGTGGCCAGCGTGGCGGCGTTCAGAGTGGCCGACGGCGCGAGGGCGGCGTTGACGACGGCGACGAGCACGAAGACCAGGGGCGGCGCGACGACGACCGTGAGCAGGTCGCGACGGCGGACCAGCAGCGCGGCCATCGAGGTGCTGGCGGCCAGGGCGACCAGCGTGATGAGGCCGAGGCCGGTGCCGACGAAGGAGTCGATGCCGCACCCGGCGAGGGTCAGCAGGAAGATGCCGACGACGGCGAGGACGCCGCGCAGCCTGCTCTCCCGGCCTGCGGGGGCCGCGGTGCGGGGACGGGCGCCGGGGCGCTCGGCCACCCGCTCGCTCGCACGCGGGCGGTCGTCGTTCCGGCGCGGCGGGGGAGCGGACTCGAAGCGGTCGTGGGCGTACTCGCGCTCGGCGGCCCGGAGGCGGTCGCCGGAGCGCCCAGGCACCGGGGCGCTCGGGCGGGAGGGGCGCGACGGGCGACCGGATCGCTCGGCGCCGGCAGCGGGGCGGGGGGCGCGCGCCGGGTACGGCCGGTCCGGCCGTGCACCGCTCTGCCATGCGCCTGCAGTGCTGGTGGCCAAGGCGCACCTCCGTCCCGTCCGATGACCGACCCGACTGGTCGACCGTCGGAGCAACGGTAACGACAGAAGTCGCCAGTCCGCCGGAGGACGGCACCGCGTCGCCCGCAACCCGTGGTGTCGGAGCAACGCAGGGGGATGGCTGTGGCACGCGGTGCGAACGAGTTGCCAGCACCCGCGGCCGGCGGGCCCGGGCCCGTCAGCCAGATGTGCCGTCGCGCTCCCGTCCGGCGGCGTCGAACGGCGTCACCGCGCCGTACGTCCCGGGGCTGCCGGGGGCCTCCGCGGGCCGCAGCGTGCGCACCGTCGCCTCGATCTCCTGCGGCTCCGGGACCGGGGCCTCGGCCACGCCGAGGTCGTCGAACCTGCGGGCGGCGGTCAGCACCGAGCGCTCGTAGGAGCCGACGGTCTCGTTGTAGCGGGTGAGCGTGGTCGACAGCGCCGAGCCCAGGCGGGTGAGGTGCCCGGACAGCGTGCTCAGCCGGGCGTGCAGCTTGCGGCCCACCTCCAGCACCTGGTCGGCGTCGCGGGCCAGGCGCTCCTGCCGCCAGGAGTAGGCGACGGTGCGCAGCAGGGCGAGCAGGGTGCTCGGGGTCGCGAGCACCACGTCGCGGGCGAAGCCGTACTCGAGCAGCCCCGGCTCGGCCTCGAGCGCGGTGGTGAGGAAGCCGTCGGAGGGCACGAAGAGGACGGTGAACGGCGCCGCCGGGCGGAAGGCCGTCGGGTAGCGGCGGGCGGACAGCTGGTCGACGTGGGTGCGCAGCTGGCGGGCGTGCATCGCGATCCGCTGGGCCCGGACGTCGCGGTCGTCGGCCTGCACCGCCTCGATGTAGCCGGTGAACGGGACCTTGGCGTCGACCACCACCTGGCGGCCGTCGGCGAGGGTGACCACGAGGTCGGGGCGGACGCCGGCGCCCTCGTCGTTGGTGCCCGACGGCTGCTCCACGAAGTCGCAGTGCTCCAGCAGGCCGGCGACCTCGACCACGCGGCGCAGCTGCACCTCGCCCCAGCGCCCGCGCACGTGCGGCGTGCGCAGCGCGGTGACCAGCGCCGCGGTCTCGTTCTTGAGCTGCGCCGACGTGGAGCCCACCGTGCCCATCTGCTCCCGGAGCTCGCCGTGGGCGGTGGCGCGGGCGCGCTCCATCCCGGCGAGCAGCCGGTGCAGGTGGTCGAGGGACTCGTGCACCGGCTCCAGCCCGTCGTCGGCGGGGCGGCGGCGGCCGAGCAGCGCGACCACGCCGAGGGTGACGGCGGTGGCCAGCAGCGCACCGAGGAGGAGCCCGAGGAGCAGGGAAGCGGCGTCCATGCCCCGGAGGGTGCCGGAGGGGTCGGACAGTTCCGGGGACCTCAGGCGGTGTGGGCGGCCTCGTGGTCCAGCAGCCACCGCTTGACCGGGGTGCCCCAGCGGAAGCCGCCGAGGCCGCCGTCGGAGCCGAGCACCCGGTGGCAGGGGACGAACAGGGCGGCGGCGTTGCGGGCGCAGGCGTTGGCCGCGGCCCGCACCGCGGAGGGGCGACCGCACCGGGCGGCGAAGGCGGCGTAGGTGTCGGGGGTACCGGCCGGGACGCGGCGCAGGATCTGCCAGGCCTCCTCGAGGAACGGTCCGGAGCGCTGGGCCACGGGCACGTCGTCGATCGCCGCGACGTCGCCGTCGACGAACGCCTGGACGGCTCCCAGTACGGGGAGGTGCGGGTCCTCGTCGGCGCCGCTGGGCCGCAGGGTGCGGTGGATGACCGGCCAGAGGTCGCCGAGCTCCGCCGTCCAGCCGCTGGCGAGCACGACGTCGCGACCGTCGTCGTCGGAGCCGACCACGACGGTGAACGGGCCGGGGGGTGTCGGGACGGTGGCGTAGCGGACGCGTGCGGCGCTGGGGTCCAGCAGATCGGTCATCAGGCGCTCCGGGTCAGGTCGGGTGCACGGGTGAAGAGGGCCGGGACGGCGAGCGCCCACAGGTGGAGGACGGCGTAGGAGCTCCACGGCCGCCAGCGCGCGGCGGCGTCGGCGTCGCTGCTGCCCAGGGCGGCGAGCGACTTCCGCAGCGCCAGGTCGCCGGGCAGCCAGACGTCGGGGTCGGCGAGACCGCGCAGCCCCACGAGGGCCGCCGTCCACGGGCCGATGCCGGGGACGGCGAGCAGCGCGCGCTCCGCCTCGTCCCGCTCGGCACCCGGGCCCAGCGCGACCGTTCCGTCGGCGAGGGCGCCGGCGAGCGCGTGCACCGTCCGGCGGCGGGCGCCGGTGAGGCCCACGGCGGTCAGGTCGGCGTCGACCAGCGCGCCCGGCCGGGGGAAGGCGTGCGTCAGGGTGCCCACCGGCTCGGGCAGGGGCGTGCCGGCCGCCGTCACCAGCCGGGCGGTCAGCGTGCGCGCCCCGGCGACCGACACCTGCTGCCCGAGGACGGCGCGGACGGCGAGCTCGTCGGCGTCGGGGGAGGCCGGCACCCGGCGTCCGGGAGCGGCGGTCACCACCGGGGCGAGCGCCGGGTCGGCGCGGAGGACGTCGTCGACGGCGACGGGGTCGGCATCCAGGTCCAGCATCCGGCGGCAGCGGGTGACCGCCGCACCGAGGTCGCGGAGCTCGGTGAGCCGGAGGCGGGCGATGACCGCGGACGAGCCGTCCGGCGCGGGGGAGAGCCGGACGACAGCGGGTCCGTGCGGCAGGTCGAGGACGCGGGAGAACGTCGTCCCGTCCCACTCCTCGAGGCCGGGCACGGCGTGCGCCCCGAGGAAGAGGAGCACCTCGTCGCCGGCGTACGGGGGCCGGGCGGCCAGGCGCAGGGTCAGCCAGCCCGGGGTGCTCTCCCCGGTGCCCCGGCGGGTGCGGCGCAGCTCGGTGGGGGTGCTCGCGAAGACCTCGCGGACGGTGTCGTTGAACTGCCGGATGCTGGCGAACCCGGTCGCGAAGGCGACGTCGGCCATCGGCAGGTCGGTGGTCTCGATCAGGATCCGGGCGGTCTGCGCGCGCTGGGCCCGGGCGAGGGCCAGCGGGCCCACGCCCAGCTCACCGACGACCAGCCGGTGCAGCTGGCGCTCCGAGTACCCGAGGCGGGCGGCCAGACCGGGGACTCCGGAGCGCTCCACCTCGCCGTCGGCGATGAGCCGCATGGCGCGGGCGACGACGTCGGCCCGCACGTCCCACTCCGGCGAGCCGGGTGCGGCGTCCGGCCGGCAGCGGCGGCAGGCGCGGAACCCGGCGCCCTGGGCGGCGGCCGCGGTGGAGAAGAAGTCGACGTTGCGGGCCAGCGGGGTGCGCGCCGGGCAGGACGGCCGGCAGTAGATGCCGGTGGTGCGGACGGCGGTCACGAACCAGCCGTCGAACCGCGCGTCCCGGCCGGCGACGGCGCGGTAGCAGCGCTCGTGGTCCAGGGACTCGGTCACGACGCCGAGCATGCCAGCCCCGGACGACGTCCTCTGGCGGTTTTCGGACGCCGCCGTGACGGCTCAGCGAGCGGAGGACACCGACAGCGGGGGCTCGCCCAGCGGCGTCCCCCCGTGCACGACGCTGCCGTTTTCGCCCTGGTAGGTCAGCCAGGTCTGCGCCGCCTGGAAGCCCTTGCCCGGGTCGGCGTAGTCGCAGACGCCCGTGGGGAAGGCCCCCTTCAGGGCCGCCTGCTGGTCGGCGGTGAAGACCTCGGCGAACGGCTTGCCCGCGTACACGAACTCCTCGATCGGCATCAGCGCGCAGTCCAGACGGTCGTCGGTGAACCCGACGCTCGCCGGGCCGACCCCGTTGACGGGCGCCTGGTCCCCGCCGCCGGCCTCGATGCGGGGCGAGGAGAAGATCGTCGGGTCGACGGTGGCGTCGCACAGGGTCAGCGGCGCGTCGATCCCGTCCGCCGCCACGCAGCGCTCCTGGACCCCGGCCGTGGTGCGGGCTGCGATGACCTTGTCGGCGAGGGAGACCTGGCGGTGGTCGGCCTCGACCGCGGCGAGCCACTCGTCCATCGCGCGGATCGAGTCGTCGACGAAGCTGACGTCGCCCAGCAGCGGGGTCTGGCCCTCCCAGAACACCTGGTTGTCCGCCGTGCCGTGCTCGCGGATCAGCCGCTCCCGCATGGAGTGCTTGCGGTAGACGTCGTGGAAGGCGCCCGGCTCGGGTCCGCCCAGGTCGATGATGGCCACCTGGTCGAGGTGCGCGCCGGTGTTGACCGCGCCGCTGCGGTAGGCGCGCTCGTTGGCGACCGGGTCCGACGGCGTCCGCTCCGCCGTGCGGTTGAAGTCGAGGTCGTAGCCGCCCACGTTGACGTTCAGCGCGACGAACTGCTCCGGCGTCAGCGGCGGGCGGGTCGGGTCCGCTCCGGCCGGGTCCAGGAACGAGCGCAGACCCGACAACCCGTACTGGATCCCGACACCGCTGATCGGCCGGCGGGCGAAGCCCTGCTCGTCGACGCCGAACACGTTGCGCATGTAGTCCTGCAGCGTGCAGCGGACGCCGTCGGGGTTGGTGTTCTCGTCGTAGACGTCCTCCGGTGCGACGCCGGGGCACTCCCGGCTCGGGTCGCCGCTGTTGGGGATCGCCTCGGTGAAGGTGATCTGGTTCGCCGGGTTCGCGTGGCCGAAGATGCTCGGCCACTGCGCGGGGGTGATCCCGTGCTCCGCGGCGGTGGCGGGGTCCTCGAGGTAGTCGCGCAGCAGCACGTAGTCGACGTACTGCTGGGCGCTGCTCCACCCGTCGGTGAAGCTGCACTGCGGGGTGATGCCCTGGTAGACGCCGGGGTAGGCGTTGGCGACCTGCTGCTGCACGAGCGAGCCGCCCGAGCACCCGCTGCCGATCGTGAAGCGGAGCGGGCCGAAGCGCTCGACCACCATCTCCTTGGTCATCAGGAGCGACTCGGCCTGGGTGACGAGGTTGCAGTTGTGCCCGGCGTTGTCCAGCGCGTGCGACGCGACGGCGAACCCCTGCGACAGCGCGTCCTCGAAGAGGACGTCGGGCGCGCTGCCCGACTCGTAGCCGGTGTCGCAGCTCTGGCCGTGCGTGAGCACGAGCTTGTTCGCGAAGCCGGGGTTGGCGGCGGCCGGGTCAGGGGCTCCACCCTGCGCCGGGTCCCACAGCGCGGCGATCTTGTACTGGTCCCGCAGGCTGTAGCCGGTCTCCTCGCGGACGATGAAGGGCACGGTCTCGCCCTCGTCGGTGGTCGTGGTGGCGACGTCGGCGGGCGGGTTCGCCGGGTCGTAGGGCTGCAGACCCGAGGGGACGGCGCCGTTGAACAGCTGGATGCTCACGCCACCCTGGGTCGGGTCCGTGGACTTGTAGAAGTAGGCGACCGTCGGCGGCTGGCCGCAGTCCGGCTCCGCGGAGCCGTTGGTGCACGTCCACGGCTGGATCTGCGGCCCGGAGAACACCGGCCCGCTCTGCGGCGCGTTCGTCACGACCAGCTGGGCGCTCAGGTGCTTCGGTGCACGGGCCGTGATGGTGCTCTCGCCCAGCGGCAGGTCCGTGACCAGCCCGCGCAGGCCCGGGCCGCCCGGGCGGAAGGCCTTCGAGACGTCCCGGTCGCCGGCGGTCACCTTCACCTTGCGGGGGTCGGTACCGGCCGGCAGCGCGATCTCGACGAAGGTCTCGCCCCCGCTGACCAGGTCGGCGCGCGACGACAGCGTGCGGACCTGGATCGGCTCCCCGTTGTCCATCGGGTCGAACGACGAGTAGGCGGGCACCGCGAGCGGGCCGGCGGGCGCGGACGACCCGGTCGGGCCGGTGGCCTGCGCGGGTGCGGTCAGAGCACCGGCGGCCACGAGCAGTGGGACGGAGAGGAGCAGCGCCAGACGCCGGTGGTCGGAGGCGGGCTGAGCGGCGGTGCGTCGCATCGGTCATCTCCTGCGTCGGGGGCTCTGGGCCGTACAACGACGAGCTGTGCCGCAGGTCACGCCACGTTCCAGGCGGGTGTGCAACGGCGACGTCGAGCCTGCGCCGCTGCAGCCGGTGGGTGTCAACACCCGGCAGACGGTTGTGGACAGGGCGCTGACCTGGGGATTCGTGCTGCGGATGCCAGTTCGATCCGCTAATATTCGTACATGCGTTCGACTGGTTCAGCGGCTCTGGAGGCGGCTCTCGACGAGTTGTCGTCCGAGCGGCTGGACGGCATGTTCGGCCCGCAGCTGCTCGAACGGCTCGGCGACCTTCTGACGGCGCAGAACCGGCTGGCCGCCGAGGTGGCGCGCATGGTGCGGCAGTGCGAGCTGGCCGGAGCCGCGGAGGTCGACGGCAAGGCGTCGATGCCCGCCTGGCTGCGCGGGCACCGTCGGATGTCGCAGGCGGCGGCCTCGGCCGTGGTGCGGAACGGGCGAGCGCTGGAGCAGATGCCTGCACTCGCCGCGGCGTTCGCGTCCGGTGCGGTGTCTGCTGAAGCGGTCGGCGTGATCGCGCCGGTGGCGGCGCCGCAGAACGTGGCTGCCGCCGAGGCCTCGGGTGTGGACCTGGCCCAGATCGACGAGCTGCTCACCGAGGTCGCCGCCGGGGCCTTCCACGCCGACCTGCGCAAGGCGGTCGCGCACTACCTGGAGCGCCTCGACCCCGACGGTGAGGAGCCCGACCCCACCGAGCAGCGTTCCTTCACCCTGGTCAAGCATGCCGACGGCTCGGTCAGCGGCCGCTTCGAGCTCGACGCCGTCGGCGGCGAGAAGGCACAAGCCGCGATCGAGTCGATCGTGCAGGCCGACCGCCCCGCCGGTGACACCCGCACGAGAGCCCAGCAGCAGGGCGACGCCTTCGTGCAGCTGTGCGACAACCAGCTCGCCGCCGGTGGTCTCCCGACCCTGCGCACCGTCAAGCCGCACGTCGTGGTGACCATCCCCCTCGAGGACCTGGTCGGCTCCGACACCGGCCTCGCCACGGCCGACCTCGGCTTCGGAGCCACCATCTCCGCCGCCCGCGCCCGCTGGCTGGCCTGCGACGGCAACGTCACCCGCATCGTCATCGGCCCCGAAGGCCAGCCGCTGGACCTCGGACGCACCCACCGCGTCGTCCCGCACCCGCTGCGCCGCGTGATCGAGCACCGCGACCGGCACTGCGTCTTCGCCGGCTGCGACGCACCGACCCACTGGTGCGACGTCCACCACCTCATCCATTGGGCCCACGGCGGAGAGACCGAACCCGGCAACCTCGCACTGCTTTGCGAGCGCCACCACACCAAGGTCCACCACGGCTTCCGGATCGAACGACAACCCGACGGCCGATGGCGCACCTACCGGCCCGACGACACCGAGATCCTGGTCCTTCCCCGCATCGCGACCGAGCCGGCCAGCACCCGGGCGGGGTGACCCCGTCAGGTCGCACGGCGGGGCGGGTGAGTTCCGGCCCGTACTCTGAACTCCCGTGAGCCTCACCATCGGGATCGTCGGCCTGCCCAATGTCGGCAAGTCGACGCTGTTCAACGCCCTGACCAAGAACGACGTCCTCGCGGCGAACTACCCGTTCGCGACGATCGAGCCGAACGTCGGTGTGGTGGGCGTGCCCGACCCGCGGCTGGCCACGCTCGCCGAGCTCTTCGGCAGCCAGAAGATCATCCCGGCGACCGTGTCGTTCGTGGACATCGCCGGCATCGTTCGCGGCGCCAGCGAGGGCCAGGGCCTGGGCAACAAGTTCCTGGCCAACATCCGCGAGAGCGACGCCATCTGCCAGGTGATCCGGGCGTTCACCGACCCCGATGTCGTGCACGTCGACGGCAAGGTGAGCCCGGCCGACGACATCGAGACGATCAACACCGAGCTCCTCCTGGCCGACCTCCAGACCCTGGAGAAGGCGATCCCGCGGCTGGAGAAGGAGATGCGCAAGGACAAGGAGCGCGCCGAGCTGCACAAGGCCGCCGTCGAGGCGCAGACGATCCTGAACGAGGGCAAGACCCTGTTCGCCGCCGGCATCGACCCCGCGCCGCTGCGCGAGCTCGGGCTGATGACGACCAAGCCGTTCCTCTACGTCTTCAACGTCGACGCCGACGAGCTGGCCAACACCGAGGCGCTCGACGAGCTGCGCGCGCTCGTCGCCCCGGCCGAGGCCATCTTCCTGGACGCGCAGACCGAGTCCGAGCTCATCGAGCTGCCCGCCGACGAGGCCGCCGAGCTCCTCGAGTCGATCGGGCAGAGCGAGCCGGGCCTGGACCAGCTGGCGTCCGTCGGCTTCCGCACCCTGGGTCTGCAGACCTACCTGACCGCCGGGCCCAAGGAGGCCCGCGCCTGGACCATCCCGGTCGGCGCGACCGCTCCCCAGGCGGCCGGTGTCATCCACACCGACTTCCAGCGCGGCTTCATCAAGGCCGAGATCGTGAGCTTCGACCAGCTGGTCGAGGCCGGCTCCATGACCGAGGCCAAGTCCAAGGGCTGGGTGCGCATGGAGGGCAAGGAGTACGTCATGGCCGACGGCGACGTCGTGGAGTTCCGCTTCAACGTCTAGGGCGGCTGCCTTTTGTCTGGCGGATGGCCCTTTAGGCCCCGCCAGGGGGGAGCATTTGGACGATCTGCCCCCAAGATTCGATGGCCTCGGCGATCACCGGGCTTGACGTGAACGTGATCCATACGGCGCCGCCAACCGCAGCCACACGTTTCCACGCTTCCGTCTTCTTGGCGGGCTCAGGCGCGAAGACAATTGTGATGCGCAGCCTGTCCAGTGCTGCTTTGACAGCGTCCGGACCGCCCATCTGGAAGCTCGCCAGAGCGTTGGCGATTCGATGCAGGTGGTCTACCACCTCCCGTTTCAACTCTGTCGGCAACTCCGTGTCCTCGGAGATGTCGCGAATAAGGCCTCGAACATCGTCATGGAGCGAGATGATTGTGGCCTCGGCTGGTACAGGCCCTTCGCTCGCCGCGATTGACAGGAAGCCTGATATGGCGGCGAGGGTGCTCAGGACCCGCCTGTCTGGCAAGTAGTTGGAAGCGGCCATAGACCTGAAGTCGTTGCGCGGAAAGATCACCGCGCTGACCCAGTCGCCGGCAAGTTCGTAAAAGAGACTGAGCTGGTCAGAGTCGCCCACGCGGATCAGTGACTGTTCGATCTCGGGCACGAGTCCAGCAACCCTGCTGACACCAATCAGCGTTTGTTCGGCGTCATGCGTCTTGAGCGTCTGCTGCCATGTCTCGAGGATGTTCTTGTTCGCCGAGGCTTCCGTCATAAACGCCGTCAAGACGGTATGCAGCCGTCCGGCTGGGTTGTCCAGCTTGGCCACGCAGGGCTCCCTCACCTCGCCGCTGGTTTCGCAGCGGATGCCTTCGTCGGCTTTACCCTAGCCGTCTGTAACGGTCAGTTTCGGAGGCTCAGGCGGCGCGTTCGGCCGCCGCGACCAGACCAACGTCCGCAGGCCCGCCGCCAGAGGGCCACCGCCTGAGGTCTGGCGTCGACTGCTCGACCAGCTGAGCTCCCTCACACCTTTCCGCGGAGGATGCGGCGCCAGTAGACCTGCGGCAGGCCGTGGCGGTCGAACAGCCACTGCCAGCGCCGGGCCTTGAACGGGTCGATCAGCGGCACCGACGGGCTCGGCCGGCCCTCGCGGTCCACCTCGTTGAGCATCAGCTTCCGGCGGGTCACGGTGATCGGCATGACCGTGTAGCCGTCGTACCGCGTCAGCCGCTTCCCCTTCCGCACGGCCGCCAGGTTCTTCGCCAGCACGTCCACCTGCTTCCGCAGCGCGCCTCCTGACGGACGGGTGGCGAGGTCGGCGGCGTCACCGATCGCCCAGATCGACCCGTGCCGCCGCGACCGCAGCGTCTCCGGGTCGACGTCGACCAAGCCGGGAGCGGGGTCGGCTGCGAGGCCGGCGTCGGCGATCCACCGCGGTGCCCGGTAGTGGGGGACGGCGTGCGCGAAAGCGACGTCCTCCAGCACCCGGGTGCCTGCCGGCGTGCGGACGTGGAGCGCGTGGACGTCCCAGTCGACGTGCTCGATGCGGGCCTCGCGGAGCACCCGCACCCCGTAGCGGGTGAAGGTCTGCTCCAGGTGCTCGTCCGCCTCCGGCAGCCTCGTCGCGGTCGCCTCGGGGAGCACGAGCACCACATCGAGGTCGGCCAGCACCCCGGCCCGCCGCCAGGAGTCGCAGGCCATGAGCAGCGGCTTGAGCGCCGTCGGTGCGCACGAGGCCGGCTCCGGCGGCACGGTGAACACCACGGTGCCGCTGCGCAGGGCCGACAGCCGCGGCCAGACCTGCGGCGTGCTGCCGGGGACGTAGGTGGACGCCGCCCAGCCGTCGGCGTACGCCTGCTGCAACCCCGGGGTCGCCTCCCAGTCCTCCACCAGCCCGGGGCACAGGACGAGCGTCGAGGCGTGCAGCGTGCGGCCGCCCCGGGTGCGCACGGTCATCGCCGCCGGGTCGACGGCCACGACGGCGTCGCGGATCCACCGGCAGCCGTCCGGGACGACGTCGGCCATCGGCCGCTCCAGCTCCGACATCGAGGCCTCCCCGGCGCCGACGTAGTTCAGCAGCGGCTTGTACCGGTGCACCGGCTGCGGAGCGACGAGGGTGACCTCGTCGAACCCGTCGCGGAGCAGTCGCGCCGCCAGGGAGATGCCGGCGTTCCCGCCACCGACGACCAGGACCTCGGAACGCTCGACAGCCACGGTGCGGAGCCTGCCCAGTTCACCCGGCTCCCACACGGCGGTCGTCCGGCGGGCAGTTAGCCGGCGAGGCGGGCGCACTCGGCGCAGTGCGGGCCGCCGCCGGACGCCGGCCAGTCCGCCGCCGCACGAGCGACGACGAGCGCACCGCACACCGATGCCTCGAGCCCGTCGACCACGGGCTGGGCGACCGCGTGCGCGACGTCCCCGGCGCGCCCGATGGCGTGGCCCTGCGCTCGGAGGTCGCGGCCGGTGCTCCCGGCGCCGGAACCGCTCACGAAGAGGCTTCCCGTCATGACGTCAGGGTGGGGGCACCAGGTGTCCGGGGGGTGACGCCGTCCCGAACACCTGGTGCGTCCTTCTCTCAGCCCTCGCGGACGGGCCGGTAGACCAGGTGCAGGACGCCGGTCGGCAGCGCCTCCGATGACACCAGGTCCAGCGGCGTCCGGCCCAGCTCGTCGGTCCACCGGCGCTCGCCGGAGACCACGATCGGGTCGACGAGCAGCACGAGCTCGTCCAGCAGCCCGGCCTCGAGCAGGGCGCGCACGGTGCTCAGGCTGCCGGACATGCCGATCCAGCCGTCGGTGCTGTCCTTGAGCGCACGGACGTCGTCGAGGCTGCTCAGGACCGAGGTGTTCTCCCAGTCCGACTTCTCCAGCGTGGTGGAGAGGACGTACTTGCGGATCGGGTTGATGAAGTCGCCGAACTCGTCGGTGGTGTTGCCCGGCCAGTACTGCGACCACATGTCGTGCAGCACCCTGCCCATGAGGTAGGCCTCGCAGCGGTCGTTGTGCTGGTCGACCGCCTTGCCCATGGCGTCGTCGAAGTACGGGAAGTGCCAGTTCTGCGGATTCTCGGCCGAGCCGTCGACGGTGGTGAACAGGGCGGCGGCGATCTTTCCCACGGGCGTTCTCCTTGCGGTGTACGGGTGTCGAGAAGGTAGACGGAGGGCCGGCGCGGAAATCATCGGGCAGGGTGGTGCCGGGTGGCCGAAGGGCGGTCGCCGCGTCCGAGGAGGTCCCGTGTCCCGTCCGCCGTTCCCGCCGTTCACCCTGGAGACCGCCCGGCAGAAGGTCCGGGCGGCCGAGGACGCGTGGAACACCTGCGACCCGCACAGGGTGGCGCAGGCCTACACCGAGGACACCGTCTGGCGGAACCGCAGCGAGTTCCTGACCGGCCGCGACGAGGTCCGTGCGTTCCTGGCGCGGAAGTGGGACCGGGAGCGCGACTACGCGCTGCGCAAGGAGCTGTGGGCGTTCACCGACGACCGGATCGCGGTCCGCTTCCAGTACGAGTGGCAGGACGCCGACGGGCGGACCTGGCGCTCGTACGGCAACGAGAACTGGGAGTTCGCGTCCGACGGGCTCATGCGCCGGCGCGAGGCGAGCATCAACGACGTTCCCATCGCCCCGGAGGAGCGCTGGATCCTCGGCCCCCGGGACGACGACGACGCGACGCCGCTCCCGCTGCGCTGAGGGTCGCAACCAGGGGAAGACCAGGGTCGGATCCGGGCGTTCCCCGATTCCCGGCGCGGCTGCCGGCGGCCAGGCTCGGGGACATGACCACAGCAGAGACCCCCACCCAGCAGCAGCCCCCCGTCCGGCCCTTCCTGCGCAGCGGCACCGACCGGATGGCCGGCGGCGTGTGCGGAGGGATGGCCGAGTACACCGGCATCGACGCGACGCTCTGGCGGATCGCCGCCGTCCTGTTCACGCTGACCGGCGGCGCCGGCGTCCTCGTGTACCTGCTCCTCTGGGTCGCCGTGCCCTCGGCGCCGCTCCCGGAGGGCACCCGCCCCAGCCTGCTGGAGGAGTGGGCCCGGCGACTGCGCGCCGCCGTGGTCGACCGCCGGCGGTGAACCCGCAGGCCGACACGGCGCCGCGCTGCTGCGGGACGGCCCGCAGCCGGGTCGGTGCGGCAGGATGACCGCATGACCAGCCCCGCCGGACACCAGCAGCCGGCTCCCATGGTGGTGCCGCGGTTCTTCGTCAAGCAGCGGATCACGGTGATGGTGAACCGCTACGAGATCCGCACGGCGAACCTCGACGGAGAGCCAGGGCAGCTGATCGCCTTCGCCGAGCAGAAGCGGATGAAGCTCAGGGAGGAGGTCGTCTTCTTCTCCGACGAGTCGAAGAGCCGGCGGGTGTTCTCCTTCAAGGCCCGTCAGCGGCTCGACGTCAGCGCCGAGCACGACGTCTACGACGAGTACGGCACGGTCATCGGCTACTTCAGCAAGCAGTTCGGCGCGAGCCTGCTGCGCTCCACCTGGAACCTGTCGGCCCCCGGTGTCGACGCCGTCGGGCAGGAGCGCAACGTGGCCATCGCGATCCTGCGGCGCGTCTGGGGCTTCATCCCGTACCTCGGCAACGTCTGGGTGCCGTTCCTCTTCCACTTCGACTTCACGCGGCCGAGCACCGGCGAGATCGTGATGTCCAGCCACAAGAAGATCGGCTTCCGGGACGCCTACGACGTGACCGTGCCGGATCCGCGGCTGGACTTCCGGGTGGCGGCGTCGATGGCCGTCGCGCTGGACGCGCTGCAGAGCCGCTGACGGCGGGAAGCCTCCCGGGGTCGCGTCGGTTGTCCCTGGCAACCGACGCGAAAGGCCCCCGCACATGAGCATCACGCTGTCCGTCCTCGACCTCGCCCCGATCCCGCGGGGGGAGACCGCGAGCAGCGCCATCGCGGCCAGCGTGGCCCTGGCCCGGCGCGCGGAGGAGCACGGGTTCGCGCGGGTCTGGTACGCCGAGCACCACAACATGCCCTCGATCGCCTCGTCGGCCACCAGCGTGCTGATCTCCCACGTCGGCGCGCACACCGAGCGCATCCGGCTCGGGGCCGGCGGCGTGATGCTGCCCAACCACTCGCCGCTGACCATCGCCGAGCAGTTCGGCACCCTCGAGGCGATGTACCCGGGCCGCATCGACCTGGGTCTGGGGCGCGCGCCCGGCAGCGACCAGAACACGATGTACGCGCTGCGCCGCGACCCGCACTCGGCCGACACCTTCCCGCAGGACGTCGTCGAGCTGCAGGGCTACCTGACCGGTGAGACGCGGGTGCGCGGCGTCGACGCCATCCCGGGCAAGGGCTCGAACGTGCCTCTCTACGTGCTCGGCTCGTCGATGTTCGGCGCGCAGCTCGCCGCGGCCCTCGGCCTGCCCTACGCCTTCGCCTCGCACTTCGCGCCGGCCATGCTCGAGCCCGCCGTCGCCGCCTACCGCGACCAGTTCACGCCGTCGGCGCAGCTCGACCGGCCGCACGTGATCGCCGGGCTCAACGTCGTGGCCGCCGACACCGAGGACGACGCGCGGCAGCAGTTCGCGGCGGTCAAGCGGAACCTCGCGATCGGGCTCTTCGGCCGCGGCCAGGCGCTCACCGACGAGCAGGCCGACCAGCTGCTCGCCCAGGGCGCCGGGCACCACGTGGACACCATGCTGACCCACACCGCGCTGGGCACCCCCGGCCAGGTGGGCGACTTCCTCGAGGGCTTCGCCAAGACCGCCGACGCCGACGAGCTGATCGTCGCCTTCCAGTCACCCTCGCTCGAGGGCCGGCTGCGCGCGGTCGAGCTCACCGCCTCGGCGCTGCGCTGATTCAGTCGTCGTCGTCGCAGATCTGGATCTCCAGCCGCCCGTCGTCCCGCAGGTCGGCCTCGACGTCGACGTCCTCGTCCCCTCGCCGGAACTCGACGTCGACCTCGTCGTCGTCGCTGCTCGAGTTGATGCTCCACCCGTCGTCCGACCGCGCCTCGATCGAGAGTCCGCCGCCCTCGGCGTCCAGCCTGAGCGTCCCGATGCCGGGGAGGGAGTAGCGGCCGTCGGGTGACTCCGGCACCGCCGCGCAGGTCCCCGGAGCCGGGCGCTCGACCTGCCCGGGAGCGGACGCCGACGGCCCGGGAGAGGGCTCGTCGGACGGCTCGGGCGAGGGCTCCGCGGACGAGGAGCCCGTCGACCGGCTCGCCTCCGCCGGTGCGGGCGGGTCGTCGGTGCACCCTGCCAGGAGCGGCACGGCGAGCAGAACCAGGACGACGGCGGGCGAGCGACGCATGACCGCTGTCCTACTCCTTTCCGCTCCTCCGTGGGGGTGACGACGTGACCGACGACCGGGTTTGCCGCCCCGGGGAGGTGCGGGTACGCCCGCGAGGTGACCTACTCGATCGTGGCCCGTGATCCCGAGACGGGGGAGATGGGCGTCGCCACCCAGTCCCAGGCGTTCGCCGTCGGCAACAGCGTCCCGTTCGCCCTCCCCGGGCACGGGGTGATCGCGACCCAGTCGATGGCCGAGCCGATGTACGGCTCGGTCGGCCTGGACCTGCTGCAGGGCGGCTTCACCGCCCAGGAGGTGCTGACGGCGCTGAGCAGCGTCGACCCCCAGCCGGAGCGGCGGCAGCTGGCCATCCTCGGCGTGAACGGCGACCTGGCCGCCTACACCGGTGCCAGCTGCGTCGACGACGCCGGGCACCTGATGGGCGAGAACTGCGTGGCGTTGGCGAACATGGCCAGCTCACCGGCGGTGTGGGAGGCCATGGTCGAGCGGTTCGAGGGGTCCTCCGGGCCGCTCGCCCAGCGCCTGCTCTCCTCGCTGGTGGCGGGGGAGGAGGCGGGTGGCGACTTCCGGGGCCGGCGCTCGGCGGCCATCATGGTCATCCGCTCCACCACGACCGGTCGCCCGTGGCACGACATGGTCGTCGACCTCCGCGTGGACGACTCGGCCGATCCGCTCGGCGTGCTGGCCGACCTCACCGTCACCCGGGCGCGCTACCAGGACGTCGTCCGCGCGTTCCAGCAGGCCATCGACGGCGACCCGGTCACCGCCGACCGCGAGCTGGAGCTGCTGCGCCCGATGGACCCGGTCACCGAGCCCGACCAGCTCATGTGGCGCGCGGTGATCGCCGCCCTGGCCGGCCGCGAGGACGCGGCCCGCGAGATGCTCCAGGAGCTGGCCGCCCTCGCGCCGCAGTTCCTCGAGGCGGCCAGCCGCTTCGGCAAGGCCGGGCTCATGCCGGCCGACGTGGTCGAGCGGATCATCCCGCCGGTGCCGGCGACCTGAGCCGCCGGCTCAGCCCGGGTGCCGGCGCGCTCGCGGGCGCAGGGGCCGCTCACGCAGGAGGGTGCGGTCGCGCACGCGCCACTGGCGGTCCGCGCCGGTGAGCATCCCGGTGCGGCTGCGGTGCTCACCCGCACGAGGGGCCCACCGGGTGACGCACGTTTCAGTTCCGCCTGATTTCGGCCGATCGGGTTCTCATGAGGTTCCGACGTCGCGACACGACCGGCGAGGCCCGCCGGGGTGCCGATCCGTCGATGCGTGCCGTCCGCGTGCTCGGCGCCGTCTTCGGTGGCGGCTGGGTCGTGGCCTCGATCGCCAGCGCCGCGGGTGTCGGCACGGCCGCCTCGTTCCTGGCCGAGAAGGGCAAGCTGCTCTTCCTCGCCTCGCTCGTCGTCATGTTCGTGGTGCGCGGGCTGGCCGGCCCGGGCCGGGCCGCCTGGTGGTGCTTCGCCGGCGCCATGGCCTCCTACCTGGCCGGCGCCACCGCGTACGAGTTCCACGACCGGTACCTCCCCGACGCCGCGGCCCTGGCGTGGTCCGACGTCGCGTTCTTCGGCTTCTACCCCCTGGCCTTCGCCGGCCTCTGCCTGCTGATCCGGGTGCGGACGCGGACGATCACGCTCAGCACCTGGCTCGACTGCGCCGTCACCGGCCTGACCGCGGCCGCGGTGGCCGCTGCCCTGGCACTGGGCGCCCTGATGCGGCAGACCGACGGGGACCTGGCCCTCATCGCCAGCGTCGGCTACCCGGTCGCAGACCTCTTCCTCTTCGGCCTGATCGCCGGCGGGCTCGTGGTCACCGGCCGCGACGCCGGAGCCGGCTGGTGGTGGCTGATCGGCGGTTTCGCGGTCTTCCTGGTCGCCGACACCCTCTACGCCTTCCAGGTCGTGCACGGCACCTACGTCGCCGGCGGCCCGCTCGACACCCTTTGGGGCCTGGCCTTCATCGCGTTCGGCCTGGCCGCCTGCGTGGCGCCGCGCCCGGTGCGGCTGGACGGCGCCGGGGTGCCGCAGCGCCCGCTGGTCGTGCCGGCGGTCTGCGCGCTCATCGCCCTGGGCATCCTCTTCCGCGGGTACCTGGCCGGTGGCGACCCGGTCGCCGGCTGCCTCGCGCTCGGCGCGGTGCTGGCCGCGCTCGCCCGCACCGGTCTCACCTTCCGCGACGTGCGGGCGCTCGGCGTCAGCCTCCGGCAGGCCCGCACCGACGAGCTGACCGGCCTGCCCAACCGGCGCTCGGTCTTCGAGTCCCTCGACGCGGCCGACGAGCGGCTGGCCGACGGGGCCACGATCGCCGTGCTGGTCCTCGACCTGGACCGGTTCAAGGAGATCAACGACTCGCTCGGCCACTCCGTCGGGGACGCGCTCCTCCGCGAGGTCGGCGGCCGGCTGCGCGGCGAGCTGCGCGAGGCGGACATCCTGGCGCGGCTGGGCGGCGACGAGTTCGTGGTCCTCGCCGAGGACCTGGACCCCGGCTCCGCCCTCCTGCTGGCCCAGCGGCTGCGCGCGCAGTTCCAGCGCCCGTTCCTGCTCGCCGGTCTCGAGCTGACCGTCGACGCCAGCATCGGCGTCGCCGTGGGACCGGACCACTCGGCGAACTCCGCCGAGCTGCTGCAGCTGGCCGACCTGGCCATGTACTCCACCAAGGCCGGCCGCCTCGGCACCGGCCTCTACGACGAGGCCCGCGACGGTCACGGCCGGCACCGGCTCGAGGACGTCTCCCAGCTGCGGCACGCGCTCGACCGCGGCGAGCTGGTCCTGCACTACCAGCCGAAGCTGGCGCTGAGCACCGGTGTGATCGACGGCGTCGAGGCGCTGGTGCGCTGGCAGCACCCCACCCGCGGCCTGCTGTACCCCGACGCCTTCATCGACCTCGCCGAGTCCGCCGGCCTGATGAGCCGGCTGACCACCCAGGTCATCGACATGGCGCTGGCGCAGTGCCACGTGTGGGCCGGGCAGGGCCGGGCGCTCACGATGGCGGTCAACGTCAGCCCGTCGAACCTGGTCGACGAGCAGTTCCCCGACGTCGTCGCCGAGCTGCTCGCCGCGCACGAGCTGCCCGCCGGGTCCCTCGTGCTCGAGGTGACCGAGAGCCTGCTCATGGAGGACCGCGAGCGCGCCGTGCGCGTGCTCGGCCGGCTCCGCGACGACGGCGTCGGCGTGGCCATCGACGACTACGGCACCGGGCACTCCAGCCTCGCCTACCTGGCCGCGCTGCCGGTGACCGAGCTGAAGCTGGACCGCACGTTCGTCTCCGCCATGACGGGCAGCGCCCGCGCGGAGTCCATCGTCACCTCGACGCTCCAGCTGGCCCACGCCCTGGGCCTGGTGCTGGTCGCCGAGGGGGCGGAGGACCAGGCCACCGTCGACGCGCTCACCAACCTGGGCTGCGACGTCGTCCAGGGCTACCACCTCAGCCGCCCGCTGCCGCCGGACCAGCTCTGGACCTGGCTGCAGGACCGCTCGCCGGTCGCCGTCGCCCGCTGACCGCTCCGCGTCACCAGCCCGGCGTGGGCCCCTCGTCCAACCAGGTCGCGTACTCGTCGTCGGTCATCGGCCGGGCCGCGGCCAGCGCCTCCTCGAGGACGGTCAGCGGGACGCCGGGCGGGCCCATGACCCCGACCCGGACGTCGGCGTCGGAGCGGGCGAGCTCCTGCCAGCCCTCCGTCCTGCGCAGGTAGCGGTCGTCGCGCACGAGGGTGCACGAGAGGACCGGCTGGTCACCTCCGGGCGTCCAGGCGGAGGACGGCGCGCACGGGTCGGCCACGGCGGGATCCACCGCCTGGTCGCGGAACGGCCACAGCACGTCCTCCGGGCGGCCCGAGTCCGCCTCGAGCGCCGTCCAGACGAGCGGGCTGCCCGTGAGCTGCGGCAGCGATGCCCGGTAGCCGTCGAGCTCGGTGACCCACGGGTGCTCGGGGGTGCCGCCCGCGGTGGTGATCCGCTCGGTGAGGTCATCCTCCTGCGCCCGCTGCCCCGCGTGGGCTCAGGCGACCGGGACCGGGAAGACCAGCAGCGAGCTCGACGCCGTCGCCACCGTCTTCCCCGAGGCGTTCCAGGACCTCGCCCTCGGCGAAGGCCACCCGGCTGCCGGGCTTGACGACGCGGCCGATCGCGATGAGCGGCCCGCTGGTCGCGTGCACCGCCCGGAGGTAGCTCACCTTGAGCTCGATCGAGGTGTAGGCGACCCCGGCCGGGAGGGTGGTGTGGACGGCGCACCCGGCGACGGTGTCCAGCAGCGTGCAGACCAGACCGCCGTGGACGACGCCGATCGGGTTGTAGACCGACTCGTCCAGCTCGCAGGTGAACTCCACCCGGCCCTGCTCGAGCGCGGTGATGCCCATCTGCACCAGCCGGGCGATCGGGGGAGGGGGCAGCACGCCGTCGCGGATCGCCTGCATCGTCTCCAGCCCCGAGCGCTCGAGCGCACCGGCAGCGGTGATCATCGGGTCGTGCCACTCGACGGTGCGGGAGCGGGGGGCGCCCCAGGAGGCAGGAGCGGACGAGGACGTCGGTTCGGCGGTCACGACCTCAGGTTCACACATCGAACCCAGGTGTGACCAGGGGTGCCCGGAGAAGGTGCTCCCCGACCCGGGTCAGACCACCCGCAGGGAGCCGTGCCGACGGAGCCCGGCCAGCCAGGGCAGCAGGTCGTCGGTGGGCATCGCCCGGGCGAGGTGCCAGCCCTGCACCAGGTCGCAGCCCATCGCGGTGAGCACGTCGGCCGTTCCCTGGTCCTCGACGCCCTCGGCGACCACCTCGAGGCCCAGGTGCCGGCCGAGGTCGACGATCGCCCGCACGATGGCGGCGTTCTCGCCCTCCGTGCCCAGCCCCGTGACGAAGCTCCGGTCGATCTTCACCTCCTGCACGGGCAGGCGCTGGAGGTAGGACAGCGAGGAGTACCCGGTCCCGAAGTCGTCGAGGGACAACCGGACGCCCAGAGCCCGGACCTGGTGGAGGAGGGCCACCGCTCGTGCCGGATCGGCCATGACCGAGCTCTCGGTCACCTCCAGGGTCAGCCGGTCGGCCGGGACCCCGTGCCGGCGCAGCAGCCGCTCGACGTCGTCGAGCAGGTCGCTGTCCTGCAGGCTGCGGGTGGAGAGGTTCACCGCGACGCCGATGTCCTGCCCGGCCGCCCGCCAACGGGCGCAGGCGGCCAGCGACGCGTCGAGCACCCGGGTCGTGAGCGGGCGGATCAGGCCGCTGCGCTCGGCGACGGGCACGAACTCGTCCGGGGAGACCCAGCCCAGCTCGGGGTGCTCCCAGCGCACCAGCGCCTCCACCCGGACGACGTCCCCGGTCGCCAGCACCGCCTGCGGCTGCACGTGGACGACGACGTCGCCGTTGGCGAGCGCCGCGCGCAGCTCCGAGACCAGCGTCAGCCGGCGGGGGCTGTCGGCGTCCAGCTCCGGCTCGTACACCCGCAGCCCCCGAGTCGAGGTCTTGGCGTCGTACATCGCGAGATCGGCCTGCTTGAGCAGGACGGCGGGGTCGCAGGACTGCGGACCGGCGAGCGCGATCCCGATCGAGCCGCCCACCTCCACCTCGTGCCCCTCGAGGGCGATCGGCTCCTCGAGCGCGTGCAGCGCGCGCCGGGCCAGGCGCAGCGCGCGGCCCTCGTCCGACGAGCCGGGGACCAGGATCGCGAACTCGTCGCCCCCCAGCCGCGCGACGGTGCCGGCGTTCCCCACGGCAGTCGTGAGGCGGGCGGCCACCTCGACCAGCAGCCGGTCGCCCTCGTGGTGGCCGAGCGTGTCGTTGACCGCCTTGAACTCGTCCAGGTCCAGGATCATGACGGCCGCACCGGCCGCGCGGCCGGCCGTGATCTCCGCCAGCGCCTCGGTGAGCCGGCGCTGCAGGTCGGCCCGGTTGGGCAGGCCGGTCAGCGAGTCGTGCAGCGCATCGTGCCGCAGGCGGCCGATCAGCTCGCCGTTGCTCAGCGCGACGCTGCAGTGGTTGGCCATGGTCTCCAGCAGCAGGACGTCGTCCTGCGTGAAGGTCCGCAGCGCCCCCAGCCGGTTCCCGACGCTGAGGCTCCCCGCGATTCCGGTACCCCTGCTCAACGGCACGACGACGGCGTCCAGCAGGCCTCGGGAGGCCAGCCACTCGCGGGCATCCGCATCGCTGGAGTTGTACGGCAGCAGGACCGCCCGGCGCTGGTCGTAGACCTGCGTGGCGAGCCACCCGTCGGCGGGGTCGAACGGGTCGACCGACGTCGTCATCCGGCCGTCGGCGTCGATGCGGAAGCGCGTGACCGTGGAACCGTCCGGCGTCCGGAAGGCGGCGACCGCCCGTTCCGCGTGCAGGATGTCCCTCGCCTGGGCGAGGACCGTGTGCAGGACGTCGTGGGTCTCGGGCTCGCTCCCCACCGCCTGGCTGAAGCGGTAGAGCCGTTCGAGGTGGAGATGCCGCTCCGAGAGGGTGGCGTAGGCGCGGAAGCCGAGCAGCAGCATGGCCGCGAACACCACGAGCAGCGGTGCGCTGGCGGCGGACGCCGACAGGCAGGTCACCGTGATGAGGGCGGTGGTCGTCGCCAGCGCCGGCATGGGGTTCAGCACGGCCTCGCGGAGGGTCGCGGCCAGGTCGACGCGCCCTTCGTGGATGCCGATCGCGGTGCACACCGCGAGGGCGCCCAGCCAGTCGGCGGCGAGCGCGCCGGCGTAGGCGGCGACCCAGCTCACCGGGCCGACCTCGGAGCCGGAGGCGATGAGGTGGAAGAGGGCGAGGGAGACCCCGACCTCCATCGCCCCGAGGCAGAGGTTGAACGCGGCCTTGAGCGGCCGGGACCGCCGGGTCAGCGCCGACGAGACGATCGAGGAGACCAGTCGCGCCGCGAGGAGGGCCGCGGGTGCGGCGAAGAACAGCCCGAGGACAAGGGGCAGCTCCGACAGGGTGAGCGTGTGGGTCTCCCGGCGGACCCGGATGTTCAGGACGAACGCATCGGTCACCGCGAAGCCGAGGGCGAGCAGCCACCACGGCAGCGAGACGGTGGTGAGCAGGGGGGAGTCGCCGAGGACGGGCAGCCCGGTCGCGCCGGCGATCCCCACGACGACGACGAGCAGTGCCAGGATCCGGAGCGTCTGCGCATCCGGTCGACGCCATCCGGTCGGCCGGCGGACGGCGAGGGTCATCCGAGACCTCGTGACATGTCCTGCACGTCGGCAGGTCGGCGGTCCGGCTGTAACCGGTCTCCCTCTCCCAGGTGACATCCCCCCGGACGACGACGGCCCCGCCCCCGTGTCGGATGGGGGCGGGGCCGTCGGCGGACGCGGTCAGCTCTTGGGGCGCGCTCCGGCCCGGAGCGCACCGAGCAGGTCGTGGTTCAGCCGGGAGATGGTCTCCATCGAGATGCCCTTGGGGCAGGCGGCCGAGCACTCACCGATGTTCGTGCAGCCACCGAAGCCCTCGCGGTCCTGCTGCGCGACCATGTTGACCACGCGGTCGTCCCGCTCCGGCTGCCCCTGGGGGAGCAGGCCGAGGTGGGTGACCTTGGCGGCGGTGAACAGCATCGACGAGGCGTTCGGGCAGGCCGCCACGCAGGCGCCGCAGCCGATGCAGGTGGCGGCGTCGAACGCGGCGTCCGAGTCGGCCTTGGGCACCGGCGTCGCGTGCGCCTCGGGAGCCGTGCCGGTGGGCACCGAGATGTAGCCGCCGGCCTGGATGATCCGGTCGAACGCCCGCCGGTCGACGGCGAGGTCCTTGATCACCGGGAACGCGGTGGCGCGCCACGGCTCGATGTCGATCGAGTCGCCGTCCTTGAACGAGCGCATGTGCAGCTGGCAGGTGGTGGTCTGCTGCGGACCGTGCGCCTGCCCGTTGATCATCAGACCGCACATGCCGCAGATGCCCTCGCGGCAGTCGTGGTCGAAGGCGACCGGGTCGTCGCCCTGCATGATCAGCTGCTCGTTGAGCACGTCGAGCATCTCGAGGAAGGACATGTCGGGGGAGATGTCGGTGACCTTGTAGGTCACCATCTTGCCCTTGACCGACGGGTCCTTCTGGCGCCAGATGCGCAGGGTCAGGTTCATCCCGCGCTTCTCGGCCGCCGGGTTGCCGACGCTCGACTGCATGCTGGCTGTCACTTGTAGCTCCGCTGGGCGAGGTGGACGTACTCGTACACGAGGTCTTCCTTGTGGAGGACCGGGGGCTGACCCTCCGGCGTCCACTCCCAGGCGGCGACGTAGGCGAAGTTCTCGTCGTCGCGCAGCGCCTCGCCCTCCGGGGTCTGGCTCTCCGCGCGGAAGTGGCCGCCGCAGCTCTCGCGGCGGTGCAGGGCGTCGATGCACATGAGCTCGGCGAGCTCGATGAAGTCGGCGACCCGGCCGGCGTGCTCCAGCGTCTGGTTGAAGGAGTGCCAGTCGCCGGTGACCTTCAGGTTGGTCCAGAACTCCTTGCGGATCTCCTGGATCCGGTCGATGGCCTTGCGCAGGCCCTCGTCCGTGCGCTCCATGCCGCAGTAGTCCCACATCAGCTGGCCCACCTCGCGGTGGAAGGACGCCGGGGTGCGGGTGCCGTTGATGCTGAGGAGCTTCTGCACCTCCTCCTGCACGCCCTGCATGGCCTCGACCGCGGCCGGGTGCGACTCGTCGACCTTCTCGAACGGGCCGTCGGCCAGGTAGGAGCTGATCGTCGAGGGGAGGACGAAGTACCCGTCGGCCAGACCCTGCATCAGCGCCGAGGCGCCGAGGCGGTTCGCACCGTGGTCGGAGAAGTTGGCCTCACCGATCACGAACATGCCGGGGATCGTCGACTGCAGGTCGTAGTCGACCCACAGGCCGCCCATCGTGTAGTGCACGGCGGGGAAGATCCGCATCGGCGTCACGTAGGGGTCCTCGCCCGTGATCTGGGCGTACATGTCGAAGAGGTTCCCGTACTTGGCCTCGACCGCCGGGCGGCCCAGCCGCTGGATCGCCTCGGCGAAGTCCAGGTAGACACCCAGCCCGCCGGGGCCGACGCCGCGGCCCTCGTCGCAGACGTTCTTCGCCTGGCGCGAGGCGATGTCGCGGGGCACCAGGTTGCCGAACGAGGGGTAGAGCCGCTCGAGGTAGTAGTCGCGCTCGTCCTCGGGGATGTCGTTGGCGGGGCGGTCGTCGCCGCGCTCCTTGGGCACCCACACGCGGCCGTCGTTGCGCAGCGACTCCGACATCAGGGTCAGCTTCGACTGGTAGTCGCCCTTGACCGGGATGCAGGTCGGGTGGATCTGCGTGTAGCAGGGGTTGGCGAAGTACGCGCCCCGCTTGTGCGCCCGCCAGATCGCCGTGGTGTTGGAGCCCTTGGCGTTCGTGGAGAGGTAGAAGACGTTGCTGTAGCCACCGCTGGCGATGACGACGGCGTCGGCGAAGTGGGTGCTGATCTCGCCGCTGACGAGGTCGCGGGCGACGATGCCCCGGGCCCGGCCGTCGACGATGATCAGGTCCAGCATCTCGGTGCGGGCGTTCTGCTCGACGCTGCCGGCCGCGATCTGCCGCTCGAGCGCCTGGTAGGCGCCGTAGAGCAGCTGCTGGCCCGTCTGGCCGCGGGCGTAGAACGTGCGCGACACCTGGGTGCCGCCGAAGGAGCGGTTGTCGAGCAGGCCGCCGTACTCGCGGGCGAAGGGGACGCCCTGCGCGACGCACTGGTCGATGATGTTGACGCTGACCTCGGCGAGCCGGTGAACGTTGTTCTCCCGCGCCCGGAAGTCGCCGCCCTTGACCGTGTCGTAGAACAACCGGTGCACGCTGTCGCCGTCGTTGCGGTAGTTCTTCGCCGCGTTGATACCGCCCTGCGCCGCGACGCTGTGCGCGCGGCGGGGGCTGTCCTGGTACCAGAACGACTTGACCTTGTAGCCGGCCTCGCCGAGCGTGGCCGCGGCCGCGCCGCCGGCCAGACCGGTGCCGACGACGATGACGGTCAGCTTGCGGCGGTTGGCCGGGTTGACCAGACGACCGCGGAACCGGCGCTCGCTCCAGCGCTCGCCGATCGGGACGTCCATGGGGGCCTTGGTGTCGGCGATCGGGTCGCCGACGCTGAACAGGTCGAGAGGCATCGCGGGTGGAGCTCCTTAGTCGACGAGCCCGAAGAGGACGCTGAAGGGCACGATGAGGAAGCCGGCGGTCAGGACCACCGAGAAGACGAGCGCGAAGGCGTTGACCGTCCGCTCCCGCCGCCGGTTGCTCTGGCCCAGGGTCTGCGTGGCGCTCCAGATGCCGTGGCGGAGGTGCATGCCGAGCAGGAGGAGGGAGATCACGTAGAAGGCGGTGATGAAGGGGTTCGAGAAGCTCGCGACCAGGCGGTCGTAGGGCGAGCTGTCGCCGTCGGGGTTCACCGTGCCGGTCGTCAGGTCGAGGATGTGGTAGACGATGAAGAGCAGCACGATCACGCCGCCCCAGCGCATCGTCCGGGAGGCGTAGCTCTGGGCCACCGCCTTCTTCGTCACGTACCCCTGCGGCCGGGCCCGCTTCGCCTGGCGCCACAGCGAGACCGCGGCCCAGAAGTGGGCGACCACGGCGACGATCAGCGCGATGCGGATGATCGTCAGGGCGGTCTGCGGGGGCAGCGCGGGCGCACCGATGGTGCGGATCCACTCCGAGTAGCTGTTGAACGACTCCCGGCCGGTGAAGACCTTCAGGTTCCCGACCATGTGCGCGATCAGGTACAGCACCATCACGATGCCGCTGACGGCCATGACGGCCTTCTTCACGACCGAATTGGTCTTCGCGACCTTCGGCGTCCTACGACCAGCGTGCGTCACCGTCACCACAAGTCCCCACGCTAGGACTACACGGGGCTTGCCACCAACCAAACACGGGGTGACACACCTCTCGTAAGGGTGCCCTCACCGCAGGTCAGGGCCGTCTCCCGGCATCCGTGCAGGTGGCGATGACGGTCACGATTGGGCCACGGGCGCGCGTGGGGGAGGATCGCGCCGTGCCTCCACCCACCCGCGGTTTCCTCGGCCGGCGCCAGCGCGACCCCCGTCTGCCGCCCGGGCAGTACGACGTCGGCACCGACTGGCCGGTGCTCACCGCCGAGCCCACCCCGCGGATCGCGCCGGAGACGTGGAGCGTCACGGTCGACGGGCGGGTCGAGGCGCCGACCACGTGGACGTGGGACGAGGCGCACCGGCTGCCCCGCTCGGAGTACCGCGGCGACATCCACTGCGTGACGACGTGGTCGAAGTTCGGCACCTGGTTCGCCGGCGTCAGCGTCGACACCCTGCTCGAGGCGGCCCGGCCCACCGCCGAGGCGCAGTTCGTCATGGCGACGTCGAAGACCGGCTACACGACCAACCTGCCCCTGGCCGACGTCACCGGCGGCAAGGCGTGGCTGGTCTGGGAGTTCGACGGGAAGCCGCTGCCGATCGAGCACGGCGGTCCGGTGCGGCTGCTCGTCCCGCACCTGTACTTCTGGAAGAGCGCCAAGTGGATCAGCAAGCTCACGCTGATGGCCCGCGACCAGCCGGGCTTCTGGGAGCAGAACGGCTACCACGACCGCGGCGACCCGTGGCGGCAGCAGCGGTACCAGGGTGATTAAGGACCTCGCTGCCTCCCACGACTCGCAAGCTCGCCGTGGGGCCCTGCACCGAGGCCGGACGGTGTGGTGACGGCCGCGAACCGTGGATGGCGCACCGCGACCGTCTCCGGCGTGCGCCGGCCGATCGCGCGCGCGGTCCAGCTGCGGCTCGACGTGCACGACCGCGTCGACCACCTCCCCGGCCAGCACTACGTCGTCCGGCTGACCGCGCCCGACGGGTACACCGCCCAGCGGTCGTACTCGGTCGCCTCGGCTCCCGGCGACCCGCTGGTGGAGCTGTTCGTCGAGCGGCTCGACGACGGCGAGGTCTCCACCCACCTGGCCGACGTCGTCGAGCGCGGTGACGAGCTGGAGGTGCGCGGGCCGATCGGTGGCTGGTTCGTGTGGGACCAGGTCTCGCCGGCGCTGCTGGTGGCCGGTGGGTCGGGGGTCGTCCCGTTCGTGTCCATGCTGCGCACCGCGCGGGCGCTGGGCCGCACCGACCTGCTGCGGATCGCCGTCTCGGCACGCACCAGGGAGGAGCTTCCCTACGCCGACGAGCTGGAGGAGGCCGGGGCGCTGGTCGTCCTGACCCGGGAGGCGAACGGCATCCGCCCGGCCGGGCGGCTCACCGCCGCGGACCTGGTGCCGCTGTGGGAACCGGGGCAGACCGCGTACGTGTGCGGGTCGAGCGGCTTCGCCGAGGCGGCCGGCCAGTTCCTCGTCGAGCTCGGGGTCGACCCCGCCGCCATCCGGGTGGAGCGCTTCGGTCCCAGCGGCGGACCCGCCTGACCTGCGGCAAGGTGTCGTCATGACGACGACGACCGCACCGCATCCGTCCCCGGCGCTGGACCCGGCGCTGGTGTCCCGCCTGGCAGCCCTCGTCACCGCCGCCCCCGACCGGCCCCGGCAGGCGTCGCACGCGCCGTTCACCGGCGACGTGATCGGCGAGGTGCCCACCTGCACCGCCGAGGACGTGCGGGAGGCGCAGCGCCGGGCGCGCGCCGCCCAGGTGGAGTGGGCGCGCCGCCCCATCGCCGAGCGCTGCGCGGTGATGCTCCGGTACCACGACCTGGTCCTGGAGCGGCAGGAGCAGATCCTCGACGTCGCCCAGGCCGAGACCGGCAAGGCGCGGGTGAGCGCCTTCGAGGAGCTCGCCGACGTCGCCATGACCGCGCGGTACTACGCGAACACCGCGGCGAAGCACCTGCGGCCCACCCGCCGCCAGGGCGCGCTGCCGCTGCTCACGAAGACCACCGAGCACCACCACCCCAAGGGCCTGATCGGCGTCATCAGCCCGTGGAACTACCCGCTCACCCTGGCCGTCTCCGACGCGATCCCGGCGCTGCTGGCCGGCAACGGCGTGGTGCTCAAGCCCGACGCGCAGACGCCGTTCACCGCGCTGATCGCCGTCGAGCTGCTCTACGAGGCCGGCCTGCCGCGCGACCTGCTCCAGGTGGTCACCGGCGCCGGCCGGGTGCTGGGGACGCCGCTGATCGAGGGCGTCGAGTACCTGATGTTCACCGGCTCCACCGCCACCGGGCGCACCGTGGCCGAGCAGTGCGCCCGCCGGCTGATCGGCTTCTCCGCCGAGCTGGGCGGCAAGAACCCGATGGTCGTGCTGGCCGACGCCGACCTGGAGAAGACGGTCGAGGGCGCGGTGCGGGCCTGCTTCTCGAACTCCGGCCAGCTGTGCATCTCGGTGGAGCGCATGTACGTGGAGGACGCGGTCTACGACCGGTTCGTGCCGGCGTTCGTCGAGCGCGTGCAGCGGATGCGGCTGGCCGCCGGGCTCACCTGGGAGGCCGAGATGGGGTCGCTGGTGAGCCAGGACCAGCTCGACGTCGTCTCCCGGCACGTGGACGACGCCGTCGCCAAGGGGGCCCGCGTGCTCGCCGGCGGCAGGGCGCGGCCGGACCTCGGCCCGCTGTTCTACGAGCCGACCGTGCTCGAGGGCGTCACCGACGGCATGGAGCTGGCCCGCGACGAGACCTTCGGGCCGGTCGTGGCGATCAGCCGGGTGCGCGACGCCGAGGAGGCGGTCGAGCGGGCCAACGACACCGAGTACGGCCTGAACGCCAGCATCTGGACGACGCCGGCCCGCGGTGCCGAGCTCGCCACCCGCATCCGGTCGGGCACGGTGAACGTGAACGAGGCCTACGCCGCGGCCTGGGCGTCGCACGACGCGCCCATGGGCGGGATGAAGGACTCCGGCGTGGGCCGCCGGCACGGGGCCGAGGGGATCCTCAAGTACACCGAGTCGCAGACGGTCGCGGTGCAGCGCGGGCTGCCGGTCGGACCGCTGCCGGGCCTCCCGCTCGACCGCTACGCGAAGGTGATGACCGCCGGGCTCAAGGCGCTCAGGCGCGCCCCGTTCCTCCGCTGAGACGCACGAGAGCGCCGGTCCCGCACGCGGCGGGACCGGCGCTCTCGCGCGTGGTGGATCAGGCGGTGACGGTCGGCGGCACCATCGACGAGCGCACCAGCGGGGTGCGGTCCCAGGCCCGGTGCATGCCCAGGGCGGCGACCGTCTCGGCGGCCATCGCGGCGTTCGCCTTCTTGCCGGTGATCACGCCCGGGGCCTTTGGGTCGATGCCGGCCGCGCGCAGCACCTCGACGCCGTCGCCCCACGCCCCGATGCCCTTCAGGTGCCGGAACGCCTCCTGCAGCATCACCAGGGCGCGGAAGTCGCCGTCCTTGGGGGCGCCGTCGGCCACGACGATCGCGTCGAACTCGATCGACCGGCCGGTGGCGAAGGTCCGCTCGACGATCTCCACGTCCTTGCCGCTCACCAGCTGCCCGCCGTGCGGCGCGATGACCTTCACCTGCGCCCCCTCCGCCTCCAGCGCGGCGCGCAGCTTCGCGATGCCCTTGAGGTCGGCCTTCGGGCCGGCGACGACGCCGACGATCCGGCCGTCGATCGGGAACGGGGTGGGCAGGACCTGGCGCAGGGCGGGGGACTCCCGCCGCACCTTCTCCGCCTTGATCTTCTTCGGCACGGGCAGGCCGAGCCCGGCGGCCACCTGGGCGCACAGCTTCGCGTCGATGCGGGCCAGGACCGTGAGCGCCCGCTCCTTGATCGACTGCTCGAAGCACTTGCCGAGCTCGAAGGTGTAGGCGTCGATCACGTGCTGCTGCTCGATGGCGGTCAGGCTCTTGTAGAACAGCGCCGGCTGCGAGAAGTGGTCGTCGAAGGACGCCGGCGCGCTCCGCCCGACCGTGCCGCTGACCGGGCGCGGAACGTGCACGTAGCCGCCCTCGGACCAGTCGGCCGGGAACGGGCTGCCGCCGTCGACGGAGTTGGGCGTGTACGGCGCCTGCCCCTGGTGGACGGCGTGCTGGTGGAACCCGTCGCGGGTGTTGTCGTTCACCGGGGCGTGCGGGCGGTTGATCGGGATCTGGGTGAAGTTCGGCCCGCCGAGCCGGCTGAGCTGGGTGTCCAGGTAGGAGAAGTTGCGCCCCTGCAGCAGCGGGTCGTTGGTGACCTCGATGCCCGGCACCAGGTGGCCGGTGTGGAAGGCCACCTGCTCGGTCTCGGCGAAGAAGTTCGTCGGGTTGGCGTTCAGCACCAGCTTCCCGATGGGCTGCACCGGGGCGAGCTCCTCCGGCACGATCTTCGTCGGGTCGAGCAGGTCGATGCCCTCGAAGGTCTCCTCGGGGGTGTCGGGGAAGACCTGCACGCCCAGCTCCCACTCGGGGAAGGCGCCGGCCTCGATGGACTCGTACAGGTCGCGGCGGTGGAAGTCGGGGTCGACGCCGCCGGCGATCTGCGCCTCCTCCCAGGTGAGGGAGTGCACGCCGAGTTTCGGCTTCCAGTGGAACTTCACCAGCACGGTCTCGCGGTCGGCGTTCACCAGCCGGAAGGTGTGGACGCCGAAGCCCTCCATCGTCCGGTAGCTGCGCGGGATGCCCCGGTCGCTCATGTTCCAGAGCGTGTGGTGGGTGGCTTCGGTGTGCAGCGTGACGAAGTCCCAGAAGGTGTCGTGCGCCGACTGCGCCTGGGGGATCTCGTGGTCGGGGTGCGGCTTGGCCGCGTGCACGATGTCGGGGAACTTGATCGCGTCCTGGATGAAGAAGACCGGCATGTTGTTGCCGACCAGGTCCCAGGTGCCTTCCTTCGTGTAGAACTTCGTCGCGAACCCGCGGGTGTCGCGCACCGTGTCGGCCGAGCCGCGCGACCCCAGGACGGTCGAGAACCGGACGAAGACCGGCGTCTCCAGCCCCTTCTCGGCCAGGACGGCGGCCCGGGTCACCTTCGAGGCCGTGCCGTATGCGGTGAAGACGCCGTGGGCGCCGGCGCCGCGGGCGTGCACCACGCGCTCCGGGATGCGCTCGTGGTCGAAGTGCATGATCTTCTCGCGCAGGTGGAAGTCCTCCAGGAGGACCGGGCCGCGCGGGCCCGCCTTCAGCGAGTGGTCGGTGTCGGCGATGCGGACGCCGTTCGGGGTGGTCAGCGTGTCGCCGGCCTGCGCCCGTGGGTCGCGGCCGTCCTTCGGTCCTTCGTAGCCCACACCGGTCGGGCTCACGGTGCGGGGCGCGGACGTGTTCGGCTTGCGCGTGGGGGGCACGGGTCTCCTCGGGGGGATTCGACTGCTGCGATCCCCGGCGCGCTACCCGACCGGTTGCGTCGTGCAAACGGTCGCTTCCACGCAGCGGAACGCCTCAGGCGAACGCCCGGCGGGCCTCGGCGAGGACGGCCGGGCTGAGCACCGGCGCCCAGTCCTCGGTGAGCTGCCGGAAGTACGGGCCGTGCTGGCCCAGGAAGCCCGGGGCGTGCTCGGCGACGTCGATCTCGTTCACCAGGCTGAGGTCGGCGAACGCGCGGAGCCGGTCGCCGTCGAGGTCCTCGACGGCGCCGGTGTGCCGGTCGTGCACCCGGCGGGCGGTCGCCAGCTCCGCCCAGGTGGCGCCGCGATCGCACGCGCCGTACCGGTGCACCAGCTCCTCGGCGTCCGGGCCCACGATCCCGGCCAGCAGGGGCCGCTCGTCGTCGGCCAGGAGGCGGACGTCGAAGCCCTGCGTGCCGTAGACCGCGTGCGCCCGGCCGGCCAGCTGCACGTGCAGAGGGAGCCCCAGGCCGGCGAGCCGCTGCTGCACCCGCTCCAGGTGGCCGCCCAGGGTGCCGCCCGGGTGCTCGATGCCGTCGGCGCCGCGCTCGCGGAGCAGGGCCGCGAGCCGCTCGGTCGTCTCCACGGCGGGGACCCTACTGCGGTGTGCCCGCCCCGGTCGGGGGTAGGTCGGCACCCGTGGCCGAGGCGCGCGAGGAGCTGGGCAGCACGGACGCCCCGGAAGAGGACGAGCTGGTGCAGGCCTTCGACCGCATCGTCGGGCAGGGGGCGCAGCGGCTGCACCGCACCTGGCGCGAGGTGCTGACCACCGGCCTGGCCGGCGGTCTCGAGGTCGGGGTGGGGGTCGCGGCGCTGTTCGCCGTCTACGCCGAGACCGGGAGCCACCTGCTCGCGGGGCTGGCGTTCAGCATCGGCTTCATCGCCCTGCTGCTGGCGCGCAGCGAGCTGTTCACCGAGGGCTTCCTCGTGCCGGTGACGGCGGTCGTCGCCGGGCGGGCGGGCGTCGGGCAGCTGGCCAAGCTCTGGTCCGGGACGCTGGTGGCCAACCTGGTGGGCGGCTGGCTGGTCATGTGGGTGGTCGTGCACGCGCTGCCGGAGCTGGCGGCCACGGCCGTCGAGCAGGCGACCACCTTCGTCGACGCGCCGCTGGACCTGCGGGCGGTGTGCCTGTCCCTGCTCGCCGGCAGCGCGATCACGCTCATGACCCGGATGCAGCAGGGCGCGGAGAGCGAGGGCGGGAAGATCGTCGCCGCCGTCGCCGGGGCGTTCGTGCTGGCCGGGCTCGTGCTGTTCCACTCGGTCCTCGACTCGCTGATCATCTTCGCCGGCATCCACGCGGGCGGCCCGTTCGGCTACGGCGACTGGCTCGCCTGGTTCTGGTACGCCGCGTTGCTCAACATGGCCGGCGGGCTGCTGGTCGTCACGGCACTGCGGCTGGTGCGCAGCAAGGACCTCGTCGAGCGGGAGCGGGAGGCCGTCGCCGACGGCCGGTAGGCGCGCGCCTCCGGTGCCCGCAGGTCCGGGTTCGCCATGCTGGCGCCCGTGATCGAGCTGCGCGGGCTGACGAAGCGGTACCGGTCCCGCACCGCCGTCGACGCGCTCACCGTCACCGTCGAGCCGGGCCGGGTCACCGGCTTCCTGGGACCCAACGGCTCGGGCAAGACGACGACGATGCGCTGCGTCCTCGGCCTCACCCGCCCGACCGAGGGGACGGCGACGGTGCTCGGCCGGCCCTACCGCGAGCTGCCCCGGCCGATGCGCTCCGTCGGCGCGCTGATCGACCCCCGGGCCCGGCACCCCGGCCGCACGGCGTACGCGCACCTGCTCGCGCTGGCGCAGAGCAACGCGCTGCCGCGTTCCCGGGTCGACGAGGTCATCGAGCTGGTGGGCCTGGACGCCGTCGCGCACGACCGGGTGCGCGGCTTCTCCCTCGGTATGGGCCAGCGGCTCGGCATCGCCGGGGCCCTGCTCGGCGATCCCGACGTGCTGCTGCTCGACGAGCCGGTCAACGGGCTGGACCCCGAGGGCATCCGGTGGGTGCGCGAGCTGCTGCGGGCGCTGGCCGACGAGGGCCGCACGGTGCTGGTGTCCAGCCACCTGATGAGCGAGATGGAGGACACCGCCGACCACCTGGTCGTCCTCGGTTGCGGCCGGCTGCTCGCCGACGTGCCGATGGCCGACCTCCTGGGCGCGCACTCGGCGGTCCGGGTGCGCAGCCCGCAGGCTCCCGTGCTCGCCTCGGCGCTGCAGCGCGCGGGCGGGCGCGTGGAGCTCGAGATCGACGGCGCGCTGCGGGTCGAGGGCCTGGACTGCGACCAGGTGGGCGACGTCGCCTTCCTGGCCGGCGTGCGCGTGCACGAGCTGGGCCGGGTCACCGCGTCGCTGGAGGCCGCCTACCTGGAGCTGACCGGCGACGACGTCGAGTACCGGGCGGCCCCGCTGTGAGCCGCCGGGCGCCGTTCTCCGCCGTCGTGGCGAGCGAGTGGACCAAGCTGCGGTCGGTGCGGTCCACCTGGTGGTGCACCGCCCTCTACCTGGCCGTCGTCGGGACCGGGGGCTGGTTCGGGGCCGCGATCACCCAGTCCGCGCCGCGGGCCGACATCGCGGTCAGCTCGGCGCTCACCGGCTTCGGGTTCGGTCAGGTGCTCGTGGTGGTGCTGGGCGTCCTCGCCGTCACCGCCGAGTTCCGCACGGGCATGGTGCTGGCCTCGCTCACCGCGGTGCCGGGTCGGGGGCGGCTGCTGCTGGCGAAGACCGTCGTCGTCGCCACGTGGACCGTGGTGCTCACCGCCGTCCTCGCCGTCTTCTGCTGGTTCGCCGCCTCCCGGCTCACCGCGGTGGAGGGCGGCGTGCCCCTGACCGACCCGGGCGTGCTCCGCCAGCTCGGGCTGCAGGTGGCGGCGGCGACGCTGACCGCGGTGCTGGCGGTCGGGCTGGGTGCGCTGCTGCGCTCCTCGGCCGGGGCACTGGGCACCGCGCTCGGCGCCGTGCTCGTGCTGCCACCGGTGCTGGCCATCGTGGGCTCGGAGCTGAGCGTGCGGATCGCCCGCGCCCTGCCCGTGTTCCGGGTGGGCGACGAGGCGTTCTTCTCGGTGCAGACCTCGTGGCAGTCCGGGCTGGTCGTGCTCGGCGGCTGGGCGGCGGTCGCCTGGGTGCTCGGGGCCGTGCTGCTGTCGCGCCGCGACGTCTAGCCCGCGGTCGCCCGCTGGATCGCCGACACGTACCGGGCGGTCGACGCCCGCTGCAGCAGCAGGCTGGCGGGCCCGGCGAGCCGGGCGGCGGGGGAGGCCAGCCGGAAGAAGACCCGGATCCGGTAGACGACGTCGCCGTCCTCGGTGAGCCGCACGGTGAACCGCTCCTCGCCGCTCTCCGGGTGACCGGGCAGCGTCCCGTAGGAGAAGCCCCGCACGTCGCCCTCGGTGCTGGCCCAGACCACCCGGCACGGGATGTCGTAGCCGAACCGGGGGAGTCCCGCGGTGAGCACGACGACGGTGCCCGGGGTGCTCGCCGGTCCGGTCGCCCGGACGCGCAGCCCCACCCCGCGCTGCGCACGCCAGCCGAAGACCGCGGCAGCGGCCCGCTCGAGGGCAGCCGGACCGGAGCCGACGACGGCGGAGTGCTCGGCCAGGTGGTAGCCGGGCGGGAGCAGGTCCTCGCCGGTGCCGCCGACCTCGGGGTAGGTGAACGGGGCGTCGGCGAGCGCGGCGGGGTCCAGGGCGCGGAGGAGTCCCATCTACAGCTGCTGCGCGATGACCTCGTCCGCCGGCGCCGGGCCCGGGGGAGTGCCGTCGCCGAACGGGCGCCCGCCGAGGGCCTCGCGGCCGTGCGGGGTCGTCAGCCCGGACAGGTCGGGGCCGGACGGCACGATCTGGGTCGGGTTGATGTTGGCGTGCACCTCGTAGTAGTGCCGCTTGATGTGGTCGAGGTCCACGGTGTCGCCGAAGCCCGGCGTCTGGAACAGGTCGCGCAGGTAGGCCCACACCACCGGCATCTCGGTGATCTTGTTCCGGTTGCACTTGAAGTGGCCGTGGTAGACGGCGTCGAACCGGATCAGCGTGGTGAACAGCCGGATGTCGGCCTCCGTGATCGTGTCGCCGACCACGAACCGCTGGCCGGCCAGCCGCTCCTCCAGCCAGTCCAGGCAGGCGAACACGCGGGCGTAGGCGTCCTCGTACGCCTCCTGGGTCGTGGCGAACCCGGCCTCGTAGACGGCGGCGTTGAGATCGGCGTAGACCCGCGCGTTCACCTCGTCGATCTCGCCGCGCAGCGCCTCGGGGTAGAGGTCGGGCGCGCCCTCGCGGGCGAAGGCCCGCCACTCGGTCGCGAGGTCCAAGGTCACCTGGAAGACGTCGTTGGTGACGACGGCGCCGCTCGGCACGTCGACGATCGCCGGCACGCTGATCCCGCCGTCGTAGGTGGGGTCGGCCTTGTGGTACGCGTCGGCCAGGAACGCGATGCCCAGGACCGGGTCGACGTCGCCGGGGTCGAGCGTGAACCGCCAGCTGCGGTCGTCCTGGATCGGATCGGCGACCGCCACGCTGATGACGTCCTCCAGGCCCATCAGCCGGCGGGTGACCAGCGTGCGGCTGGCCCACGGGCAGGCGCGGCTCACGACGATCCGGTAGCGACCGGGCTCGGCCGGCCGGCCGTCGCGGCCGTCGGCGGTGATCCGCTCGGTGAAGTGGAAGGGCTGCCGCTCGTAGCGGCCGTCGTCGGTCGTCGGAGGTGCACTGTTCGCCACGCTCACAGTCTCCCCTCGCGGAGCCCGGACCGCCTGCTCGTCCGCCGGCCGTCAGCTCGTGCGCGAGACGGCCGGCCGCTCCCGGAGGGCCGCGACGCAGGGGGCGACGTCCTCGAACGGCTGCGGACGGGCCAGCCAGTAACCCTGCGCGTCGTCGCAGCCGAGACGACCCAGCTCGTCCCACGCCGCACGGGTCTCGACCCCCTCGGCGACGACGCGGAGCCCGAGGCCGTGGGCCAGGTCGATCGTGCTGCGCACGATCGTCCGGTCGCTGGCGTCCAGCTCCATCGTCTGCACGAACGACCGGTCGATCTTCAGCGTGCTGACGGGCAGCCGCGTGAGGTACGCCAGCGAGGCGTGGCCGGTGCCGTAGTCGTCGACCGACAGGGCGATGCCGGCGTCGCGCAGCCGGTGCAGCACCTCCAGGGCCCGGCCCGGGTCACGCATGGCGGCGCTCTCGGTGATCTCGAGCTCCAGGCAGGAGGCCGGGAGGTCCAGGTAGTGCAGCAGGGCGGCGATCCGGTCGGCGAGGCCGGCGTCGAACAGGCCGCGGACGGAGAGGTTGACCGCGACGGTCAGGTCCAGCCCCTCGTCCCGCCACCGGCGGCAGGCCGCGAGCGCCTGCCCGAGGACCGCGTCGGTGAGCGCACCGATCAGCCCGGTCTGCTCGGCCAGCGGGACGAACTCCGACGGCGGGACCAGCCCGCGCACCGGGTGCTGCCACCGGACCAGGGCCTCGACCCCGAGCACGCGGCCGTCGGACAACCGCACCCGGGGCTGGTAGTGGACCACCAGCTCGTCGTCGCGGACGGCGCGCCGCAGGTCGGCCACGAGGGTGAGCTGCGTGCCGCTGTCGGCGTCCATCGAGGGCCGGTAGACGGCCACGCCCGCGTGCTCCTCCTTGGCCGCGTGCACGGCCACGTCGGCGTGCCGGAGCAGGTCGGCGGCCGTGCCGGCCTCGGTCGCGATCCCGCAGCTGCCCTCGAGCTCCAGCACCGTGCCCTCGACGGTCACGGGCCGGCCGACGGCGGCCAGGGCGCTCTCCGCCACGCGCACGGCCTCGGCCTCCCCGCGCCCGGGCAGCAGGACCGCGAACTCGTCGCCGCCGAGGCGGCCGAGCACGGCGCCCGACGGGAGCTCGTCGCGCAACCGGTCGGCGATCTGGACGAGCATGGCGTCGCCGACCGCGTGCCCGAGGACGTCGTTCACGTCCTTGAAGCGGTCGAGGTCGATCAGCAGCACCGGGACGGGCCCGGCCTCCCGGCTGCGGGTCAGCTCCTCCAGGAGCGCGGAGCGGCTGAGCAGCCCGGTCAGGTCGTCGTGGCGGGCGCGGTGCAGCAGGTCCTGCTCGGCGGCGGCACGGGAGAGGTGCTCCGCCTTGAGGTCGTCGGACCGCCGCTTGCCGAACACCATCATCAGCAGGTGCGAGAAGGCGAGGAGGAGCACGACGTGCGCGACGGGACCGGTCAACCGCCCCGGCAGGTCCCAGACGACGGACGCGACACCGAAGAGCAGGGTCAGGGCCACGACGGCGAGCGCCTCGCGCAGGACGCGGCGGCGCAGCGGTGCCAGGCGGGACGGACCCACGGCCATGCGACCCCTTCCTCGTCGTCGGACTGGTATCGGCGTCCGTGCCGCCGGGGTTGAGCGGACCGGCGGAGCGGTCCCCCGGTCGGGTGGCGCCGCGCAGGTAGGTTGACCAGCACTGTGCTGCCCGCCGTCACCGCCACCCGCTACGTCACCCCGCTGCGCGAGGGTGGCTCGCTGCCTGGGCTCATGGAGGCCGACGACCTCGGCACCTACGTGGTGAAGTGGCGGGCCGCCGGCCAGGGCGTGCGGGTGCTCGTGGCCGAGGTGGTCTGCGGGGAGCTGGCCCGGGCGCTCGGTCTGCCGGTGCCGGCCCTGGTGACGGTGGACGTCGCGCCGGAGCTCGCGCTGGGCGAACCCGACCAGGAGGTGCAGGAGCTGCTGCAGCGCTCGGCCGGGCGCAACCTCGGGCTGGACTACCTGCCCGGCGCGCTGGACTTCGAGGCGGGGGCCGACGGCGTGGACCCCGAGCTGGCCGGTCGCGTGCTGTGGTTCGACGCCCTGGTCGGCAACGTGGACCGCTCCTGGCGCAACCCGAACATGCTCTTCTGGCACGGCGGGCTGCAGCTGATCGACCACGGCGCCGCCCTCACGTTCCACCACCACTGGCCCGGCGCCGAGGCCGCGATCACCCGGCCCTACGACGCCTCCGCGCACGCTCTCGTCGAGTGTGCGCCCGACGTCCCCGCCGCGGACGCGGCCCTGGCCCCCCGGGTCACCCGGCCCGTGCTCGAGGGAGTGCTGGCGCAGGTGCCCGACGAGTGGCTGGAGGGGGCGACCCCCGACGAGCCGCCGCACGCCGTCCGCAACCGCTACGTGGGGCAGCTGCTGGCCCGGCTGGCCGCCCGCGACGCCTGGCTGGCCGGCCTGGTGTCCGCCGCCGCGGCGGGCGGGTCCGGACGCCGCCGCACCCGGGTCGGGGAGAACCGTCCCGGCTGGCTGGGACCCCCGCCGCCCGAGGGGATGAGCCAGCGATGACGCGGGACACCTTCGAGTACGCGGTGCTGCGCGTCGTGCCCCGCATCGAGCGGGGCGAGTCGCTCAACGCCGGCGTCCTCGTCTACTGCCGCCAGCGCGACTACCTGGGCTCGCGGCTGCACCTGGACCCCGGACGGCTGCGGGCGCTGGACCCGACCGCGGACGCGACGGCGATCGGCCGCGCGCTGCAGGCCGCCGCCGACGTGTGCGCCGCCGACCCCGGCGCCGGCGCGGCCGGGCGGGAGGCGCTCGGTTCCCGGTTCCGCTGGCTGACCGCTCCGCGCAGCACCGTCATCCAGCCGGGTCCGGTGCACACCGGGCTCACCGACGACCCGGACGCCGAGGCCGACCGCCTGCTCCGGCTGCTGGTCCTGCCCGTCTCCGGCTGACCGCCGGTACCCGCCGCCCGTGAACAGCGGATGGCGTCCGGCTTCACCCGCTGTGCGCTCCGGAGCCACGCTCCGGTCACGGTTCCTCCCTAGCGTTCGGTCCGGCCCTCCGCCCGACCCCCAGGAGCACCCGTGACCCTGACGCCCCCGCGCTCCCTCGACGACCTCGGCCCGGACTTCGACGCGGACGACCTCCCGTCGAACGACACCGCCGCCACCTCCCTGTCCGAGATCGTCGCCTCCCGGCTCTCCCGCCGTCGCGTGCTGGCCGGCGGCATGGCGGTCGCGGCCGGGTTCCTCACCACGAGCCTGGTGGACCCGTCGCCGGCGGCGGCCGCCCCGGGCAGCGGCGGCGGAGGCCGTGGTGCGAAGGGAGGCCCGCTCCTCGGCTTCACAGCTGTCCCGCCGAGCACGGCCGACGACGTCACGGTGGCCCCGGGCTACCGGACCACGCCGCTCATCCCGTGGGGGACGGCGATCCTGGGCAGCTTCCCGGCCTTCGCCCCGGGCACGCCCGGTGAGCAGCGTCCGGACGGGTCGGTCGTCACCACCGGCAACACCGCCGCGCAGCAGGCCGAGCAGGTCGGCATGAACCACGACGGCATCACGTACTTCCCGCTCGCCGACGGTCGCCGGGGCAACGAGCACGGCCTGCTGGTGCTCAACCACGAGTACACCGAGGAGGGGTACCTCCACACCGGCGGGTTCATCAAGGACCACAAGCCGGCCACCGCCGAGGCGGTCCGCAAGTCGCAGAACGCCCACGGCGTCTCGGTGGTCGAGATCCGCAAGGGGGGCGACGGGCAGTGGGCGCCGGTGCGGTCCGGCAGGAACCGCCGCATCACCGCCAACACCCCGATGGCGCTGTCCGGTCCGGCCGCGGGTCACCCGCTGCTGAGGACCCAGGCCGACCCGTCGGGGCGCGCGTCGAAGGGCACGATCAACAACTGCGGCAACGGCGAGACCCTCTGGGGGACGTACCTGACCTGCGAGGAGAACTTCAACCAGTACTTCCGGGTCGAGGGCACTCACACGAAGGAGAACGCCGACCTGCAGAAGCGCTACGGCGTCGGCGGCGACAGCTTCGGCTGGGCGGCGCACGATCCGCGGTTCGTGGTCACGCCGCAGGACCCGAACGAGCCCAACCGCTTCGGCTGGATCGTGGAGATCGACCCGTTCGACCCGCGATCCACGCCGGTGAAGCGGACCGCCCTGGGCCGGCTGAAGCACGAGGACGCCTCGATGGTCATCAGCCGGGGCGGTCGCGTGGTGGTCTACATGGGTGACGACCAGGTGTTCGAGCACGCCTACAAGTTCGTCAGCGCGGACAACTGGAAGTCCATGCGGGCCCGTGGCAGGAGCCCGCTCGACGAGGGCACCCTGTTCGTGGCGAAGTTCGACGACGACGGCACCGGCCGGTGGATCGCGCTGGCCCACGGGCAGAACGGGCTGACCGCGGCCAACGGCTTCCCGGACCAGGCCACCGTGCTGATCAACGCGCGGCAGGCGGCAACGTTCGTGGGTGCCACCCCGATGGACCGGCCGGAGTGGACCGCCGTCGACGAGCGCACCGGCACCGTCTACCTGACGCTGACGAACAACAGCGGCCGGAAGCTCGTCGACGACCCGACCACGCCGTACGACGACCGGCCGAACGCCGCCAACCCGCGGGTCAACAACCGGAACGGCCAGGTGATCCGCTGGGACGAGCGAGGCGGTGACCACACCGCGACCGCCTTCGACTGGGATCTCTTCGTGCTCGCCGGCTCCGGCACCGGCGCCGACGGCTCCACCGTGGACCCCGCGAACGCGTTCGGCTCGCCCGACGGGCTGTGGGTGGACCCGGACGGTCGCGCCTGGATCCAGACCGACGGCAGCCAGCCCATCGCCTGCAACAACCAGATGCTGGCAGCCGACACCGCGACCGGCGGGGACCGCCCGGAGATCCGCCGGTTCCTGGTGGGGGTCAAGGAGTGCGAGGTCACCGGCGTGGCCACCACCCCGGACCGGCGCACGATGTTCATCAACCTGCAGCACCCCGGCGAGAACGGGGGCAGCACGTGGCCCCGCCTGGACGGCCTGACCGTCCCGCGCTCGGCCACCGTGGTCGTCACCAAGGACGACGGCGGCGTCATCGGCAGCTGATCGGCGCCGTCGTCGTCACGGCAGGAGGGCGTCGATCCGGCGGGCCAGCTCCAGGTCCAGCTCGCTCACGCCGCCGGCGGAGTGGCTGACCAGGGACAGGTGCAGCGTGCGGTAGCGGAGGTCGACGTCGGGGTGGTGGTCCATCTCCTCAGCGACGTCGGCGATCGCTCCGATCGCGGCGACGGCGTCCCGGAAGCTCGGCAGCTGCACCGAGCGGCGGATGCCGTCCCCGTTCCCCGACCAGAGCGGCAGGTCGGCGAGCGCGGCGGTGACGGAGTCGGGGGAGAGTCGGGGAGGTCGCGGCATGCGGCAATCCTCCCGTCGGTCGGCTCAGGTGTGGAGGCCGCACTCCGTCTTGCCGCGGCCGGCCCAGCGCCCGGCGCGCGGGTCCTCGCCGGGGGCGACCGGACGGGTGCACGGTGCGCAGCCGATGGACCCGTAGCCGATCTCGAACAACGGGTTCACCGGGATCTGGTGCTCGACGGTGTAGGCGTCGACGACGTCCTGCGTCCAGGCGGCCATGGGGTTGACCTTGACCATGCCGCGCTTGGCGTCCCAGTCGACCAGCCGGGTGCCGGCCCGGGTGGGCGACTCGTCGCGGCGCACCCCGGAGCCCCAGGCGGCGAAGCCGGAGAGCGCCTGGGCCAGCGGCTTGACCTTGCGCAGGTCGCAGCAGAGGTCGGGGTCGCGGTCGTGCAGCTTCGGGCCGAACTCGGCGTCCTGCTGCGCCACGGTCTGCGCCGCGGTGACGTTGTGCAGCGTGATCGGCAGGACGCTGCTGATCCAGTCGCGGGTGCCGATCGTCTCGGCGAAGTGGTAGCCGGTGTCGAGGAAGACGACGTTGACGCCGGGGATCACTCGGCTCGCCAGGTGCGAGAGCAGCCCGTCGGCCATGGACGACGTGATCGCGAACTGCGGACCGAACGTCTCCCCGGCCCACTGCAGGACGGCCAGCGCCTGCTCCACCGGGTCGGCGATGCCCTCGAACCGGGCGTCGGCCTCGGCCGCCAGCTCCGGCGTCGGCGAGATGGCTGTCGTCATTCCTGCACCCCCGTCGCGATCAGGCGGACCGAGAAGGCCCGCAGACATGCGCTGCAGCGCCACCCCTGGTCCTCGTGCGGGGTGAGGTCCTCGTCGCCGCAGTACGGGCAGTGGAACACCGGCAGCTGCCGGGTCCTTCCCGACGTCGGCTCCTCGCTCACAGCAGCCAGTCCTCCTCGGCGCGGGAGACGTAGTGCGCGAAGGACTCACCGGGGGTGCGGCGCTCCTGGAAACCGCGCAGCACCCGCTCGCAGTAGTCGGCGGTCTCGGCCTTGGTCACCTTGTGGCCGCGGAACTTGCGGCCGAAGGTGGCCTCGACGCCGAGGTGCCCGCCCAGGTGCACCTGGAAGCCCTCGACCATCTCGCCGCTGTCGTCGCGCACCATCGAGCCCTTGAAGCCGATGTCGGCCGTCTGGAACCGGGCGCAGCTGTTCGGGCAGCCGTTGACGTTGATGCCGATCGGGGTGTCGAAGTCCGGGAGCCGCTTCTCGAGCTCCGCGTAGAGGTCCTGGGCGTGCTGCTTGGTCTCGACGATCGCGAGCTTGCAGAACTCCAGGCCGGTGCAGGCCATGGTGCCGCGGCGGAAGGCGCTGGGGCGCACCTGCAGGTCGTGCTCGGCGAGGGCGGTGACCAGGGCCTCCACCTTCTCGTCCGGCACGTCGAGGATGACCAGCTTCTGCTGGGTCGTCGTGCGGATGCGCCCGGCGCCGTACTCGTCGGCCAGGTCGGCGATCGTGGTGAGCAGCGAGCCGCTGATGCGCCCGGTGCGCAGCGCGAAGCCGACGGCGTTGGTGCCGTCCTTCTGCCGGCTCACGCCGACGTGGTCGCGCTGGTCGTGCTTGGCCGGGGCGGGCGCCGGCCCGTCGGGGAGCGCCTCCTCCAGGTACTCGTCCTGCAGGACCTGGCGGAACTTCTCCGGGCCCCAGTCGGCCATGAGGAACTTGATGCGGGCGCGGTTGCGCTGCCGGCGGTAGCCGTAGTCGCGGAAGACCGAGGTGCATGCGGCCCAGACGTCGGTGACCTGGTCGGGCCGCACGAAGACCCCGACCCGCTGCGCGAACATCGGGTTGGTGGACAGCCCGCCGCCGACCCACAGGTCGTAGCCGGCCTCGCCGGCCTCGTTCACCACGCCGACGAAGGAGACGTCGTCGATCTCGGGCTCGGTGCAGTGGTCCACGCACCCGGACATCGACGTCTTCCACTTGCGCGGCAGGTTGCTGAACTCGGGGCTGCCGACGTACTTGGCCACCGTCTCGGCGATGACGTCGGTGGCGTCGAGGACCTCGTCCTCGAGGATGCCGGCCAGGGGGCAGCCGAGCATGACGCGCGGCACGTCGCCGCAGGCCTCCATGGTGGACAGGCCCACCGACTCGAGACGCCGCCAGATCTCGGGCACGTCCTCGATGCGGATCCAGTGGTACTGCACGTTCTGCCGGTCGGTCACGTCGGCAACGTCGCGACCGAACTCGGTGCTGATCCCGCCGAGGACGCGCAGCGCGTCGCTGGTCAGCTGCCCGCCGTCGATGCGGGCCCGCATCATGAAGTACGAGTCCTCGAGCTCCTCCGGCTCCAGGACGGCGGTCTTCCCGCCGGGGATGCCCTGGGCGCGCTGGGTGTAGAGACCCATCCAGCGCATGCGGCCGCGGAGGTCACCCGGGTCGATCGAGTCGAAGCCGGCCTTCGAGTAGATGTCGAGGATCCGCTGACGGACCTCGAGGCCGTCGCTGTCCTTCTTCATCCGCTCGTTGGGGTTGAGCGGCTCGCGGTAGCCCAGCGCCCACTGACCCTGCCCACGCTGGGGCCGGTTGCTGGTGCGGGTGGGGGTGCTCACGTGGCTTGCTTCTTCCTGCGCTCACCGCCCTCCGGCAGCGGGCCGGAGTGACGAGGCGCTGCTGGATCGGGACGCAGCCGGAGGAGCTGCGCTGGTGAACCTGGCTCAGCGCGCGGCGCGACAGGCGGCGCTGGAGACCCGCGCCAGATCGATGTGCAGACGCGCCACGAGGAGCGCGCCGCGATCGGTCATGGGTCAAGGGTGCCACAACGGGCGGGAGGGACCGCCGTGCACCGGCCCGGGCGGGTGAGCCCGGCCGGTCAGGCCCGGTCGATCTCGGCCCGGATGCGGGCGACCGACTCCGCCAGCGGGGTGACCGAGGTGTCGATCGTCAGCTCGGCGCGCGCCGGCGGCTCGTAGGGGTCGCTGACGCCGGTGAACACCGGGATCTCCCCGCTCCGGGCCTTGGCGTAGAGGCCCTTGACGTCGCGGTCCTCGCAGACCTCCAGCGGCGTGGAGAGGTGGACCAGCACGAACCGGCCGTTCTCCTCGACCAGCTTCCGGGCCTCCTCGCGGGCGGCCTCGTAGGGAGCGATCGCGGCCACGACCACGGTGCCGCCGTGCTTGACGACCTCGCCGGCGACCCAGCCGATGCGCCGGATGTTCAGGTCGCGGTGCTCCTTGGAGAAGCTCAGCTCGCTGGACAGGTGGGTGCGGACGACGTCGCCGTCGAGCACGGTCACCGGCCGGCCGTCGGCCTCCAGCCCGGCCACCAGCGCGTCCGCGATCGTGGACTTGCCCGCGCCGGAGAGGCCGGTCAGGAACACGGTGACGCCGGGGCGCGCAGCAGCGGTCATGGCTCCCAGTGTCGCCGGGCCGGGGAGGCGGGTGGGCGGCCGGGGGCCGCTCAGTCGCCGGAGGGCCCGCTGAACGAGCGCCAGGCGTTGTCCATGGCGACCAGCTCCGCGGCGTGCGGAGGCAGCGCCCCGGCGACGACGTCGGCGACGGTGACCCCCTCGAGCACGCGGCGGTAGGCCTCCCGCGCCGCCACCCACACCCCGGCGAGCTCGGTGGCGGGGCCGGGGTAGGTGACGTCCTCCGGGCGCTGGCCGTGCACCTCGGCCAGGAAGCCCTGCTCCACCCGCATGACGCGGGCGATGGAGATCTCCGAGGCGGGCAGCGCCAGCCGGTAGCCGCCGTCGCGGCCGCGCTGGCTGGTGACCAGCCGGGCGTGCTGCAGGTCGGCGAGGATGGCCTGCAGGAACCGGGACGGGATGTCCTGGGCGGCGGCGATCTTGTCGCACGTGAGCGCGCCGGGTGCGGCCGCGGCGAGCTCGACGACTGCTCGAACGGCGTAGTCGACCCTGGCGTTGATGCGCACGACAGCCATAGTGCCGTGGTCTGGGAGAGTGCCCGCGTGTTCCAGCTGCGTTTCACCACGTTGGTGGAGGCGCCGCTCACCGTGGCGTTCGACGTCGCCCGCGCCCTCGGGCGCCCCTGGTCGTTCCCGCTGACCGAGGTCGTCTCCGTGCGCCCGGAGCACGACGTGTTCACCGCCGGCCCGGTCGGGCGCCGGGGTTGGGTGACGCACTCGCGGCGCTTCTCGGCCACCGGTGCGGGCACCCTGGTCGACGAGCAGGTCGACGGGGGGTCCGGGCTGCCGGGCGTGCTGGGCCGCGTCGTCGACCGGGTCGTGCTGCGCCCGCGGATCGCGCGGGCGATGCAGGCGCACCTCGACGCGCTGGCGGCGGCCGCCGCCCGGCGCGCGCTGGACGTGGTGCAGGTGGTCGGCGCAGCGGTGGTAGACGGGGACCGGGTGCTCGTGGCACGGCGGTCGGGCGGCGTCTACGACGGCTGCTGGGAGTTCCCCGGCGGCAAGGTGGAGCGCGGCGAACCGGAGCTGGCGGCGCTGGTGCGCGAGTGCCGGGAGGAGCTCGGGATCACCGTCGTCCCGCAGTCCTTCGTGGGGGAGGTCCTGCTGGACGGCGTCGTCGCCGGAGGGGCGCCCGGCGCCTCGACGATGCGCGTGTGGTCGGCCCGCGTGGCCGACGGCGCACCGGTCGCGCACGAGCACTCCGAGCTGCGCTGGGTCGGTGCCGGCGAGCTGGACGGGCTCGACTGGATCCCGGCCGACCGGCCCCTGCTCCCCGCCGTCCGCAGCCTCGTCGAGCGGCGGTAGGAACGCCGACGGGCGCCGCCCCCGTGGGGAGCGGCGCCCGTCGCGCAGGGCGAGGTGCCTCAGGACTTGAAGGCGTCCTTGATGTTCTCGACACCCTGCTTGAGGTTGCCCTTCGTCTCTTCCTTCTGGCCCTCGGCCTGCAGGTCGCGGTTGCCGGTGGCGTCACCGACGGCCTGCTTGCCCTTGCCGGAGACCTCTTCGATCTTGTTCGTCAGCTTGTCCGTGCCGCTCATCGCGTTACCTCCGTGCCGTCGTCGATCGTGTCCGTCGGCCCCTACCCGGTCCGGCGGTCCGCGACACCCCGGCCTGCTGAGCTGCTGCAAGGCGTCCGGCACCCGTGCGGAAACGGCTGGAAGGACCTCCGTGGAGGGACCCGCGAGGTGTGGAAGTTACGGTTGTCGCGCGGATCGTGAGCCCAGGTCACAACTCGATGACGGCCGTGGACACCCCCTCCGGGGCGTGCCTAGGGTCCACCCGTCGCAGTCCGGATGCCTGGTCGTCCGGCTGTGTTCCGCTCGTGACCACTCAGTCGTCCACCCGGCCAGAAGGCTGTGGACCGACCTGTCCGTTCCCCCCGCTCTGCGGGACGAGGGAGGCATTGCACGTGAACCTGAGCAAGCGCAGAGGTGCGCTCGTCGCGGCCGGCATCGCCACCGCGCTGGTGCTGTCCGCCTGTGGCGGCAGCGACGAGGGCGGGAGCGAGGGTGGCGGCGCGACCGGCGGCACCTTCAGCATGTACATCAACGAGCCCGAGAACCCGCTCGTCCCCGGCAACACGACCGAGAGCGAGGGTTCGCAGGTCGTCAAGTCCCTGTGGACCGGCCTGATCCAGTACGGCCCCGAGGGCGAGGTCGAGTACAGCGGCGTCGCCGACTCGATCGAGTCCGAGGACAACATCACCTGGACGGTCAAGCTCAAGGACGGCTGGACGTTCCACGACGGCAGCCCGGTGACCGCGCAGTCCTTCGTCGACGCGTGGAACTACACCGCCTACAGCCCGAACACCCAGGGTGCGTCCTACTTCTTCGCGAACATCGAGGGCTACGACGCCCTCCAGGCGCCCACCGACGACGAGGGCAACGTGACCGGCGAGCCCGCCGCCACGGAGATGACCGGCCTCGTCGTCGAGGACGACACCACCTTCACCGTCACGCTGACCGACCCGTTCGCGCAGTTCCCGGTGACGGTCGGCTACAACGCCTTCTTCCCGCTCCCGGAGTCCTTCTTCGAGGACCCGGAGGCCGCCGGCACCAACCCGATCGGCAACGGCCCGTTCAAGGCCGACGGCGAGTTCGTCCCCGGCACCGGCATCACGCTGTCGAAGTACGAGGACTACGCCGGTGAGAACGCGGCCCAGGCCGACGGCGTCGAGTACAAGATCTTCGCCGACCTGAACACCGCCTACACCGAGGTGCAGGCCGGCAACCTGGACATCACCCGGGACGTGCCGCCGGACGCGATCACCACCGCCGCCGACGAGTTCGGTGACCGGTTCCTCGAGTCCCCGTCGTCGCAGTTCACCTACGTGGGCTTCCCGACCTACGACCCGCGCTACCAGGACAAGCGGGTCCGTCAGGCCTTCTCGCTCGCGATCAACCGCGAGGAGATCACCGAGGCGATCTTCAACGGCACCCGTGCCCCCGCCGACTCGGCCATCGCGCCGGTTGTCGACGGGTACCGCGAGGGCGCCTGCGAGTACTGCGAGGTCGACGTCGAGCGGGCCAACGAGCTCCTCGACGAGGCCGGCTTCGACCGCAGCCAGCCGGTCGAGCTGTGGTTCAACTCGGGCGCCGGTCACGACGCGTGGATGGAGGCCGTGGGCAACCAGCTGCGCGAGAACCTCGGTGTCGAGTACCAGCTCCGTGGCGACCTGGACTTCTCGCAGTACCTGCCCCTGGCCGACGAGAAGGGCTTCACCGGCCCGTTCCGCCTCGCGTGGGCCATGGACTACCCGAGCCCGCAGAACTACCTGGAGCCGCTGTACTCCACGGCGGCCCTGCCGCCGGCCGGCTCGAACACCGCGTTCTACTCGAACCCCGAGTTCGACGAGCTGGTGGACGAGGGCAACCGCGCGTCGAGCAACGACGAGGCGATCGACTTCTACAACCAGGCCGAGGACGTGCTCCTCGAGGACATGCCGATCATCCCGATGTTCTTCGGGCTCGAGCAGGCGGTCCACTCGGAGAACGTGTCCGGCGTCTTCGTCGACGTGTTCGGTCAGGTCGACACCTCCAAGGTGACCGTCAACAACTGACGCTCGCCTAGCACGACCCCTGCCGCCGCCGGGGGTGCTGTCCGGACGGACAGTCGCCCCCGGCGGCGCTCGTGCGGGGGACTTTGGCACGATGGTTCCGCGTCGCCGCTCGGTCGGTGACGCGCTCACCCGAGGGGGAACATGGGCCGCTACGTAGCGCGCCGCCTGCTGCTGACGATCCCCGTCCTGTTCGGCGCCTCCTTCCTCATCTTCGCGATGGTGTACGCCCTGCCCGGCGACCCCATCCGCGCCCTCGGCGGCGACCGCCCCCTCGCGCCGGCCGTCGTCGCGCAGCTGAGGCAGGAGTTCAACCTCAACGACCCGCTCGGCATCCAGTACCTCAAGTACCTGGGTGACCTCGCGCAGGGGGACCTGGGCACCGACTTCCGCGGTCGACCGGTCCTCGACACGATCTCCCAGCGCCTGCCGGTCACGATCAAGCTCACCGTGGTCGCCATCCTGATCGAGGCCGTCATCGGCATCATCGCGGGCGTCCTGGCCGGCATCCGGCGCAACAGCTTCTTCGACAACGTGGTCCTGGTCTCGACCACCCTGGTCGTGTCGATCCCGATCCTGGTGCTGGCCTTCATCGCCCAGTTCACCTTCGGCCTCAAGCTGGGGCTGTTCCCGATCTCCGGCGTGCAGGAGGGCTGGTACTCCTTCCTGCTCCCCGGCTTCGTGCTCGCCTCCGGATCGCTCGCCTACGTCGCCCGGCTCACGCGGACGAGCGTGGCCGAGAACATGCGCGCCGACTACGTGCGCACGGCGCGGGCCAAGGGCCTGCCGAACCGGACGGTCGTCGTGCGGCACACCCTGCGGAACAGCCTGATCCCGGTGGTCACGTTCGTGGGTGCCGACATCGGCACGCTGCTGGGCGGCGCCATCGTCACGGAGTCGGTGTTCAACCTGCCCGGCATCGGGCGGGCGATCTTCGACGCGGTGCGCGCCCAGGAGGGGGCGGTCGTGGTCGGCATCGTGACCCTGATGGTCTTCTTCTTCATCTTCTTCAACCTGGTCGTCGACGTGCTCTACGCCGTCCTCGACCCGAGGATCCGCTATGAGTGACCAGCAGCAGGCAGACCTGCGCAAGGACGAGGTCGAGGCCGGCACCACCACCGGTCTGGCCAGTCCGTCGGTCGACGTCACCAGCGACCGGCAGAACAGCCTCTGGAGCGACGCCTGGAAGCAGCTGCGCCGCAACGTCCTGTTCTGGATCGGCGCCGTCCTGGGGCTGCTGTTCCTGCTGATGGCCCTCTTCCCGCGGGTCTTCTCCCGCGGAGCTGACCCGCGCGACTGCAGCCTCTCCCGCTCCAGCCAGGCGCCGTCGTCGGAGCACTGGTTCGGTTTCGACCAGCAGGGCTGCGACTACATGGCCAACGTCGTGCACGGCGCGCGGAACTCGCTGATCATCGGCCTGCTCGCCGTGGCGGTCATCCTGGTCCTGGGCGTCGTCGTCGGCGCCGTCAGCGGCTTCTTCGGCGGCGTCGTCGACAGCCTGCTCTCCCGGGTCGCCGACATCTTCTACGCCCTCCCGCTCATCCTCGGCGCGCTGGTGGTGCTGCGCAGCGGCTTCCTGGGCCGGGGCGTCGTGGCGGTGGCGATCGCGCTGGCGGCCTTCGGGTGGATGACGGCGATGCGGCTCGTGCGGTCGCAGGTGATCGCCGTCAAGAGCTCGGACTACGTGGCCGCCGCGCGCGCCATGGGGGCGTCCAACGGCCGGATCCTGCTGCGGCACATCCTGCCCAACGCGGTCGCGCCGGTGCTCGTCTACGCGACCATCACCATCGGTGTGCTGATCGCCGCCGAGGCCACGCTGACCTTCCTCGGCGTCGGTCTCCAGCGGCCGGCGATCTCGTGGGGGCTGCAGATCGACGCCGGTCAGCGGCTGCTGCGCATCGCCCCGCACCTGGTCCTCTTCCCCAGCCTGATCCTGACCATGACGGTGATGGCGTTCGTCATGATGGGCGACGCGCTGCGCGACGCCCTCGACCCGAGGCAGCGTTCATGAGCACCGCGTCGACGTCCCTCCCGTCCGGCCCGGCCCGCGCCGGGACGGGCCCCCTGCTCGAGGTGCAGGACCTGCGCGTCCGGTTCCGCACCGGCTCCGGGCTGGTCAACGCCGTCAACGGGGTCAGCTACACCGTGTCGGAGGGGGAGACCCTCGCGATCCTCGGTGAGTCCGGCTCGGGCAAGTCGGTCTCCGCGCAGGCGATCATGGGCATCCTCGACATGCCGCCGGCGGAGATCACCAGCGGTCGGATCGTCTTCGAGGGCCGCGACCTGCTCACCGTCCCGGCGGAGGAGCAGCGCAAGGTCCGCGGCCCCGGCATCTCGATGATCTTCCAGGACGCGCTGTCCTCGCTGAACCCCGTGTACAGCGTGGGGTTCCAGATCGGTGAGATGTTCCGGGCGCACCGGGGCATGTCGCGCAAGGACGCGAAGAAGCGCGCCGTCGAGCTGATGGACCGGGTGCGCATCCCGGCCGCCGCCCAGCGGGTCAACGACTACCCGCACCAGTTCTCCGGCGGTATGCGGCAGCGCGTCATGATCGCCATGGCGATCGCGCTGGACCCCCGGGTCCTCATCGCCGACGAGCCGACGACGGCCCTCGACGTCACGGTGCAGGCGCAGGTCATGGACCTGCTCAAGGATCTGCAGCGCGACACCGGGATGGGCCTGGTGCTCATCACCCACGACCTCGGCGTGGTCAACGAGGTCGCCGACAACGTCGCCGTCATGTACGCCGGTCGCATCGTGGAGCGCGGCACGGTCGACGACGTCTTCAGCAACCCGGCCCACCCGTACACCGAGGGCCTGATGAGCTCCATCCCGCAGGTGGAGGCCAAGGGCGGTCGGCTGCTGCCGATCGGCGGTCAGCCGCCGAACCTGGCCCACATCCCGTCGGGGTGCCCGTTCCACCCGCGGTGCCCCAAGCGCCGGATCGGCGCCGACGCACTGCCCGGTCGCCACTGCGCCGAGGACGTCCCGCCGCTGCGGCTCGTCGTCCCCGGTCGCGAGGCGGCCTGCCACTACAGCGAGGAGGTGCTCGGTGTCTGAGCCCACCGAGGAGGCGGCGACGCCGCTGCCGGAGGTCGCCCCGGGGGAGGTCCTGCTCGAGGTCAACGACCTCAAGAAGCACTTCCCGCTCACCCAGGGCATCGTCTTCAAGCGCACCGTCGGTCACGTCCGCGCCGTCGACGGCGTGAACCTGAGCCTCCGTCGCGGCGAGACGCTCGGCCTGGTCGGCGAGTCCGGCTGCGGCAAGTCGACCGTCAGCAAGCTCTTGGTCGCGCTGGAGAAGCCGACCAGCGGCGAGATCCTCTACAAGGGCCGCGACGTCGCGAAGATGGGTGGACGCGCGCTCAAGCAGTACCGGCGCGAGGTCCAGATCATCTTCCAAGACCCGTACGCCTCGCTGAACCCGCGCATGACCGTCGGTGACATCGTCGCCGAGGGCTGGTCGGTGCACGCCGACATCGCGCCCCGCAAGGGCCGGCTGAAGCGCACCCAGGACCTCATGGAACGGGTCGGCCTCAACCCCGACTTCGTGAACCGCTACCCCCACCAGTTCTCCGGTGGCCAGCGGCAGCGCATCGGCATCGCCCGGGCCCTGGCCCTGCAGCCGGAGATCATCGTCTGCGACGAGCCGGTCAGCGCCCTGGACGTCTCGGTGCAGGCCCAGGTGGTGAACCTGCTCGAGGACCTGCAGGACGACTTCGGTCTGTCCTACCTGTTCATCGCGCACGACCTCTCGGTCGTCCGGCACATCTCCGACCGCGTCGCCGTGATGTACCTCGGCAGCGTGGTGGAGGAGGGGACCGACGCCCAGGTGTACACCGCGGCGTCGCACCCCTACACCCAGGCGCTGCTCTCCTCGGTGCCGGTGCACGAGCCGCACCTGCGCGGGCTCAAGGAGCGGATCCTGCTGCAGGGCGACGTGCCCAGCCCCGCGAACCCGCCCTCGGGCTGCCGGTTCCGCACGCGCTGCTGGAAGGCGCAGGACATCTGCGCCACCGAGGCCCCGGCGCTGATCGACCGCGGTCAGGGACACCCGTCGGCCTGCCACTTCGCCGAGGCCCGCCAGGTCGTCCCGGTGGAGAGCGAGGGATAGTTGCTCGGTCGCGCCGAGTGGGGCCCGGAGGGTTTCGCGCAGGCGCGACGCAGCGGCTCCGCGTGATGGGGGGACGGCACCTGGCCGCGGTGCGATCCGGCAGGATCGCAGTGTGATCGCTCTTTCTCGCCGCTTGCTCCTCGTCCACGCACATCCGGACGACGAGACGATCAACAACGGCGCCACCATGGCGCGCTACGTCGCGGAGGGCGCCCAGGTCACCCTCCTCACCTGCACGCTGGGTGAGGAGGGCGAGATCCTCGTCCCCGCGCTGGAGCAGCTGGCGGCCGACCAGGCCGACCAGCTCGGCGGTTACCGGATCTGGGAGCTGCGGACGGCGATGGACGCCCTCGGCGTCACCGACATCCGCTTCCTCGGCGGCGCGGGGCGGTACCGCGACTCCGGCATGATGGGCGTGCCGTCCAACGGCCACCCGCGCGCCTTCTGGAACGCCGACCTCGACGAGGCGATCGCGCACGCGGTCGCGGTCGTGCGCGAGGTCCGCCCGCAGGTCGTGGTCACCTACGACGAGAACGGCGGCTACGGCCACCCCGACCACATCCAGGCGCACCGGGTGGCGATGGGCGCGGTGGCGGCCGCCGCCGACCCCGCCTACCGGCCCGACCTCGGCGAGGCGTGGACCGTGGCCAAGGTCTACTGGTGCTGCATGCCGCGATCGGTCCTGCAGCGGGGCATCGACGCGATGGCCGCCGCCGGTGACCAGACGTTCTTCGAGGGCGTGACCAGCGCCGACGACGTCCCCTTCGGGGTGCCCGACGAGCAGGTGACGGCGGCGGTCGACGGGAGCCGGTACGCCCGGGAGAAGGACGCCGCCATGCGCTCGCACCCCACGCAGATCATGGTCGACGGGCCCTTCTTCGCCCTCTCGAACAACCTCGGCCTGGAGATGATGGCGGTCGAGTACTACCGGCTGGTGCAGGGCGAGCGCGGCCCGGCCGGAGCGGGTCCGGAGGGGTGGGAGGACGACCTCTTCGCCGGCGTCGCCGGATGACGTCGGTGCGTGCGGCCGCGGTGGGGCTGGGCGCCGTCGCCGTCGCCGGGTGGCTGGCGCTGGTGGAGGTCTTCTGGCTGCCGCTGCGCGTGGGCGGGGTCCCGGTGCCGGTGTCGGTCCTGGCTGCGGTCGCGGGCAACGTGCTGCTGGTGCGCGCGGCACTGCACCTGTCGGGGTCGCGGGTGGTCGCGGCGCTGCCCGCGGTCGTGTGGCTGGTCGTGGCGGTCGCCGGGATGGGCCGTCGGCCGGAGGGGGACCTGGTCATCACCAGCGGCGCGGTGAACCTGACGTTCCTCGCCGCCGGGGTCGTCGCCGCGGCGTTCTCCGTCGGCCTGGTGCTGGGCGGCCCGCGCGGACGGGTCAGGCCGGAGCCGGCGCCGTCCGGTAGTGGTACCGGTGGTGCTCGGTGAAGCCGAGCCGCTCGTAGAGGGCGAGGGCCGGCGCGTTCGACGCGGCGACCTGCAGGAGGCATCCCCGCCCGCCCCGGGAGCGGGCGTCGGCGCCCAGCGCCGCCATGACTGCGGTGGCCAGCCCCCGGCGGCGGTGGGCATCGGCGACGGTGACGGCGCTGATGACCAGCCAGCCGTCCTCCAGCACCCCGCGCGCGACGGCGGCGAGCGGCGCCGGCCGATCGTCGAGGCGCACCGAGGCGAACACCGGGCTGCTGCCGGTGCGGAGCACGGTCGCGGCGGCCGGGGGCAGGGCCGCTCCGCGGTACCGGTAGCCCTGCAGCCAGGCGTCGTCGGGCTCGGCCGCGAGGACGACCGGGACTGCCAGCGCCCGGTCGGTACAGCCGACCAGGGGCGCGGTGAGCACGAGGTTGTCCTCCTCCCGGGTCCAGCCGGCCGCGGCGAACGCCGCGTCCGCCTCCTCGCCGCCGGGCACGGGCACGGCGGCGCAGGGCCGCAGGCCGCGCGTGCGGTACCACCCGGTCACCTCGGTGACGGCCGACGGCAGGTCCACCGGGGCCGGGCCGACGACCAGCACCGAGTTGGCGCGGCCGGTGAAGCCGCCGCCGGCGCGCAGCAGCCAGTCGCCGTACGGCTCTTCCTCGGAGCCGCGCCAGGTGCGGGCCGCGAGCCGCTCGAGGTCGTCGACGGCGGGGAGCGGCAGCGCGGTCATGCCGCTGATCCTGCCGCCCGGCCCCGTCCGCTCCGAGGTCAGGGAGCCGTCGGCCCGCCGAGCGCGGGAACCGCCGGCGCGGGGTGGGCGGCGAGCCAGCCCGGCACCTGGTCGGCCGGCATCGGCCGCGCGATGTGGTAGCCCTGCGCGACGTCGCAGCCCCAGGAGCGCAGCGCGGCGAGCGCGGCGGCGTCCTCGACGCCCTCGACGACCATGCTCATGCCCAGGTCCCGGCTCAGCTGCAGGGTGCTGCGCACGATCGCGACCGCCCGCGGGTCGGTCGTGAGGTGGGTGACGAAGCTGCGGTCGAGCTTCAGCTCGTCCACCGGCAGCGCGCGCAGGTAGGACAACGAGGAGTAGCCCGTGCCGTAGTCGTCCACCGAGAGCCGGACGCCGAGGCGGCGCAGCCCGGCCATGACCTGCTGGCTGCGCGCTGCGTCGGCCATCAGGACGTCCTCGGTGATCTCCAGGATGAGCGCCTCGGCCGGCACGGCGAACGCGTCCAGCAGCATCGCCACCTGCTCGGGCAGGGCGACGTCCTGGAGGTTGGACACCGACAGGTTGACGGCCACGGACAGGTCGTGCCCCTGCGCCCGCCAGCCCCGGACGTCGTGCAGCGCACGCTCCAGCACCCGAAGGGCCAGCCGGCGCATCAGGCCGGCCTGCTCCGCGAGGGGCAGGAAGACGTCGGGGTAGAGCACCCCGCGGGTCGGGTGGTTCCAGCGGACCAGCGCCTCCAGGCCGGTGATCCGGCCGGTGCGCAGGTCGAGCTTGGGCTGGTAGTGGTTGTCCAGCTGCTCGCTGTCCAGCGCGGTGCGCAGCTGCTCGAGGGTCTCGAGCCGGTCGCGGGTGGCGGTCGTGCCGTCGGGCGCCCACACCTCGAAGCCGTGCCGGCCGCGCTTGGCCGCGTACATGGCGGTGTCGGCGCGGGCCAGGAGCAGCGAGCGGTCGCGCCCGTGGTCGGGGCACAGGGCGATGCCGACGCTGGCGTCCACGTGCAGCGGCATGCCGTCGAGGACGAAGGCCTCCCGGAGGGCGGCGCCGAGCTCCGCGCCCACCTCGCGGGCGCGGTCGGCGTCGGCGTCGGGGAGCAGGACGGCGAACTCGTCGCCGCCCATGCGGGCCAGCAGGTCGCCGGGGCGCAGCGCCTGCTGGAGACGGGGCCCCACCAGGCAGAGCAGGTCGTCGCCGACGCTGTGCCCGAAGCTGTCGTTGATCTCCTTGAACCGGTCGAGGTCGATCATGAGCAGCGCGCAGCTGCGGTCGCCGTCGCCGTAGACGGTGGCCTCGACCTCCTCGATGAACCGCCGGCGGTTGGCCAGCCCGGTGAGCGGGTCGTGGTGCGCCTCGGTGGCCAGCTGGGCCAGCCGGAGCTGGGCGGCGGCGCGCAGCTCGGCGTTCTCGACGACGAGGGAGCCCTCGAGGGTCACCTGCCGGACGGCGTCGCGGACCGACGGGGACCAGGTCCGGGCGGTGCCCACGACGCCGCTGACGACCAGGCCGCGCAGCCGGTCGCCGGAGATCAGCGGCACGCTGACGTACGAGGCGAGGTCCAGCGCCTCGCACAGCCGGGGGTCGAGCAGGTCGCTGGTGGTCGTGTCCTCGACGAACACCGGCGCCTTCTGCACGGCGGTCAGCCGCCACAGCGGGACCTCGGTCCCGGGCCGGCCCACCAGCTGCTGCTGGACGACCTCCTTGTGGTCCTCGGCCCAGTCCACGTGCCGGATCTCGTCGACGCGGTCGTCGGCGTCGACCAGGTAGGCCGCGCTGCGGGAGGTGCCGGCCAGCCGCTGGACCGCACGGGCGACCACCTCGGCCGCCTCGGCGACGCCGGTGGCGCTCGATCCGTCGACGAGCAGCTGGCGGACGACGCGGGCGGTGTTCAGCGAGGTCGCGCGGGCCTGGCTGGTGCGGGCCTGCTCGATGACGCCGCCGAGGTGCGCGCCGGCGGCCGCGGCCAGGCGGCGGACGTCCTCGGAGAAGGGCCGCACGTGGGTGCTGTCCAGCGTGAGGACGCCGGCGAGCTCGGGGCTGCGGCCGAGCGGGACGGCCAGCGCCGAGGCGACGTGGAAGGAGTCGACCCACCAGTCCGGCAGGAGGCCGGAGCCCCGGTCGGCGGTCAGCGGCTCACCGGTCCGCAGCACCGTCTCGGCCAGCTCCAGGGACACGGGGGCGTTGCGGAACTGCAGCCAGGTGGCCAGGTCGCGGCGGCCGTCGGCGTAGGCGGCCATGCTCGGGACGAGCCGGCCGTCCTCGAGCAGGAAGATGCAGGCGCGCTCGACCTCGCCGAGCTCGGCGAGCTGCCGGCAGGCGGAGGCGAGCAGGGAGTCCGTGGACTCGGCCTGCGCCGCCGACTCGATGAGGCCGAGCAGCACCGCGGCCTGGTCCAGGCGGCGCTGCTGCGAGCGGCGTGCCCAGGCCTCGCACAGGGCGGCGGCGAGCCGGGGGGCGATCTGCCGCAGCAGGTGCGGGGAGGCAGCGGCCGCGGGCTCGACGGTGAGGACGCCGATGACCTGGCCGTCGAGGACGAGCGGCTCGCCGTGGGCCGAGCGGATGCCGACCTCGGCCAGCTGCCGGTCGGTGGCCCGGCGACCGTCGGCGCGGCCGGTCACGGACTGGCGGGCGCGGACGACGGCGGCGAGGAACGGGGAGTCGGAGAGCAGGGCGGGGGTGATCAGCGCCGGGTGCGGCTCCTGCTGCTCGGCCCCCGGTCGGACGGCCTGGCGGAAGGGCACGACGAGCTCGGTGGTGGCCTCGTGGACCCACACCGACACGCGGGTGGCGCCGCACGACGAGCGCAGCCGCTCGAGCAGGCTCTCGAGGGCTGCAGAGGCGTCGTACGGGGACGCCGGCGACGACGATCGTCGCGGCGCGGCCTCGCGGTGCGTCGTCTGCTCGGGCACGTCGTTGTCTTCGGCGGATGCGCGCCGGTCTTGAGCAGGGACTTCGCAGCCACCTCGAAGGGGGCAGGGATCCCTCGGCGGGGATCCCGTCGAACGGGCTGCGGCGCCGGAGGTGATACTAGGTGCGCATCTGGCGCCCCCGGTCACCGGCCGAGGACGTCGCCGAACGTCCCCGGGAGGGAACCCCGTGACCTACGTCATCACCCAGGCCTGCGTCGACGTTCTCGACAAGGCGTGCATCGACGAGTGTCCGGTGGACTGCATCTACGAGGGCGACCGGATGCTCTACATCCACCCCGACGAGTGCGTGGACTGCGGCGCGTGCGAGCCGGTCTGCCCGGTCGAGGCCATCTACTACGAGGACGACGTCCCGGACAAGTGGAAGGACTTCTACAACGCCAACGTGGAGTTCTTCTCCGACCTGGGCAGCCCCGGTGGCGCCGCGAAGACCGGCAAGGTCGGCAAGGACCACCCGCTGGTCGCCGCGCTCCCGCCCCAGGGCGAAGGTCACTGACCGCTCCGGGTCCCGGCGCGCCCCGCGCGCTGCCGGACTTCCCCTGGGACTCCCTCGCCGGGGCGCGGGCGCGTGCCGCCCAGCACCCCGGCGGGGTCGTCGACCTCTCCATCGGGACCCCGGTCGACGAGACGCCGCCGGTGCTGCGGGACGCGCTCGCGGCGGCCGCTGACGCACCGGGCTACCCGACGGCTCTGGGCACGTCCGCGCTGCGCACCGCCGCGGCGGGCTGGCTGCGGCGTCGGCTGGGTGTCGACGTCGCCGATCCCGCCGGCGCCGACCCCTCGGTGATCCCGACGGTGGGCTCCAAGGAGCTCGTCGCCCTGCTGCCCACGCTCCTGGGCCTGCAGGGAACCGGCACGACCGTCGTGCTCCCCGAGATCGCCTACCCGACCTACGAGGTGGGCGCGGTCCTCGCCGGCCTCGCGGTGCGCCGGTGCGACAGCCCGCCCGCCGACGCGGCCGCCGTCTCCCTGGTCTGGCTGAACTCCCCGGGGAACCCGCACGGCCGGGTGCTCTCCGACGACGAGCTCCGGGCGTGGGTCGCCTGGGGCCGGGCGCACGGCGTCCCCGTCGTCGCCGACGAGTGCTACATCACCCTGGGCTGGGACGTCGAGCCCCGCTCGATCCTGCACCCGGCGATCGCCGGCCCGGACCACTCCGGCCTGCTCGCCGTGCACTCGCTGTCCAAGCAGTCCAACGCCGCCGGCTACCGGGGCGGGCTGCTCTCCGGCGACCCGGCTCTCGTGCGCCGGGTCTGGGAGGTGCGCCGGCACCTGGGTCTGCTGGTACCCGCACCGGTGCAGGCGGCCGTGGCCGCGGCCCTGGACGACGACGCGCACGTCGACAGCCAGCGCGAGCGGTACCGCGGCCGTCGCGAACGCCTGCTGGCCGCGGTGCGCGGGGCCGGGATGCGGGTCGACCACTCCGAGGCCGGGCTCTACCTGTGGGCGACCCGCGACGAGGACTGCTGGGTCACCATCGACCGGCTCGCCGGGCTCGGCATCGTCGCCGCCCCGGGGAGCTTCTACGGTCCCGCCGGAGCCCGGCACGTGCGGCTGGCGCTGACCGCCTCCGACGAGCGGATCGACGCGGCGGTCGAGCGCCTGCGCGCCTGAGCGGGTTCGGTCAGGCGACCGGCTCGCGGTAGCGGATCACCGTGCCGGCGCCGACGCGGCGGGCCGCGGTCAAGCTGAGCGTGGCGCGGCGGAACACCTCACCGGCGCTCAGGTCCGGCGTCAGCGGCGCGATCGCGGCCGAGGCGGAGAGGCCCGGGATGCCGAGGGCGTCGATGGCGGCCAGCAGGCGGGGGCCCACGACCTCCGCGGTCGACTCCGGTCCGGCGAAGACGATGCCGAACTCGGCGGCACCGGAGGCACCCAGCCAGTCGTCGCCCCGCACCGAGCGGGCCAGCAGCGAGGTGACCTGCGCCAGCGCCGTCCTCGAGGTCGGCCAGCCGTCGTCACGGCGGAGCAGGCCGATCACCAGGAGGGTGACCGGCTGCTCGGCGGAGCCGGGCAGCGCGTCGGCGAGCCGCTCGAGCAGCGCCTCACGAGTGGGCAGCAGCACCGGCATGTCGTCGACCGCGGGCGCGGTGACCGCCGGGGGAACGGCCGGGGGGAAGTCGTTGGACGCGATCGTCATGGCCGAGGTGTCGGAGCGCCCGGGCCGATGGTTGAGCGCCGGGACCCGCCAGTACCCCTCCCGGGGGAACTAGATCGTGCGCAATGTGATCAGCTGCACTCAAGAGTTCCAGTGGCGCGGCGAGCGGCGCGATCACCGAACCCCTGGTTCACGTCCAGGTCTCGAGGGCGACGCCTCGCTGCCCCTCGCCTCCCTCCACACGGGCGGCAACCAGCGTGGGGACGGCGGTTGAGCGCTTGGGGCGTCGTAACCCGTGGCCGGCGGCAGTACTGGCAGAGCCATCTGCAGCGGTCGGTGCTGTTCGGCTTGAGGTGGAACAGGCTCCTGTCCGGGTTCTCGAGATTCTCCACGAAGTACGGGATCAGCTCCGGGTGCCTGTCGGCGAAGCTCTGACCTGCATGTGGTCGGGCTGACCGGTCCGCCCCGCGGCGGTACGAGCACGGTGGACAGCCGGTCCGGGCCACCGTCCGATTCGCCACTCGGGCTTCCCACTCGTGCCCGCACACCGCACAACGCCACAGGGCCCGGTCATCCCCGGACGGTGCGAGGTCAGCGGCCGTGAGCCCGGGCCGATCGATCGCCTCGACGAACTGCGCCGCCACGTCCGGGTAGTCCGACGAGAGGCTGCGGAGGCGAAGTCCTGACCGGAGTCGTCGCCACTTGATGTCTGCTCGGGCCCTCGCTGCTGCACGTGCTTCGGCTGTGGGCTCGTCGACGAGCGTGTCGGGCTGGAAGGCGAGCAGCGCGCGGAGCACTGCCGAAGCCCATGTCCACGGATCGTCCTCGTCGCCGTCGTCGAGCACGACCTGCTGCTCGGGCGAGGATCGCCCGGCTGGCAGCGGTCCGAGGCCATTTGGACGCACGCGGACATACCTTTCGCCGGCGAGCCGGTCGAGCTTGCGTGCATCTCGGCCTACGGCCTCGGTCGGGGCGTGCCAGCGTGTGGGATCCAGGTCGACGAGCAGGTCGGCGCCGGTCACCAGGAGGTCGATGCGGTCCTCGCCAGCGCGGTCGCTACGTGCACGTCGCGGACCGAGGACGACCGGCAGACCGCTGCTGAGCTGGACGAGTTCGGCCACCTCGAACTCGAGCCGGCTCGTCCACAGACCGGCCAGGCAGGTCGGGCACTGGCTGCCGTTCTTCACCCGCTGCCGCGCCGACGTCTCCCAGGTGTGGCCACGCCGGCAGCGCCACAGCACGCGGTTGTGGGAGCCGCTCGGAGTGCTGGAGACGTCCCGATCCGGTCGGTCCAGGTTCCTCACGAAGTCTCTGACCAGTTCATCGGAGATCTCGGACAGAGGCCGGGACTTGGCGGGGCGGGCCCGGGCGATCTCCACCTGGCGGCGACGTGCGCAGCCTGGACAGCCCGAGCGTCGCTTGGTCCGGTTGGCCACGGACGTGATCCACTCCGTGTCGCACGAGGAGCACGTCCAGCGGCAGCGCGCCCCACTGCCCGTCATGAGGTCGTCGGGCCGGTAGTGAGAGGGGGCTCCGTCGACCACTCCGGCGAACTCGGCAGCGATCTCCGGATGCATCCGCGCCAGGCCATGGGTGCGGGCTCTGAGGGCCCGCGCGTCCAAGCCCCACCCGCGGGCAGCCAGGCGGACCATCGATCCGCTCCGCCCGTAGAGCCGGCCCACGTCGTCGGGTGTGAGGCCACTGGCGAACAACCTGCTGAGCGAGTCGCGGTCGACGGCCCGCCACGTCAGCGGCCTGCCACCGTCCGAAACTTCCACGTCCGGAGGATTCGCGACGGGTGTGACATTCCCGTCCCTCTCCAGGGCCGCTCAGACGTTCTCGGTGACCGTGTTCCTCACGCGCACGACCACGTCGCGGGCGCAGCCGGGCCGAGGGCGCTGGTGAGCTCTTCCGCGAACACGGACCACCTCCCGTAGGCGAGCGGGAAGGCGCTGCGCTGGACGGCGTCGGCGACGAGCGTGAGCTCGCCGGTCTCCCACCCGGGGATCTGCACGAGCCGGTCGTAGAACTGACCGGCCGCATAGACCGGGTCCTGCACCTGCTCCGGCGTGCCCCATCCCTGGGAGGGACGCTGCTGGAAGAGGCCGAGCGAGTCCCGGTCGCCGTAGTCGAGATTCCGTAGGGTCGACTCCTGCATGGCCGTCGCCAGCGCGATGACCACGGCTCGATCTGGCAGACCCCGTGAGCGGCCCACCTCGGCGATGGTGGCCGCGTTCTGGATCTGCTCGGCGGTGAGCGTGACCGATGAGTTCGGCAGGGTGCAGGTGCCCGCCGCGGGCATCTCCGGCCCGCGCTCGGTGCCCCAGGCCACGGCCGCGAACAGGACGGCCGCCACCACGAGCGCCGGCCACCAGCGGGCGATGCCGCTCCCCGCGCCGGAACCCCGGGCTGCCGGGCGCGACGACCTCCGGGACGGACGGCGGCGCGAGCCGCTCCCTCGACCACCGCTGCCGCGTGAGGATCCGCGACCGGCGGACGACCGCGGTCGCGAAGTGCTGCGCGCCCGCCCGGCGGCGGGATGCGTCGCGGTGCGGGGGCTGGTCATCGGACCCAGGGTAGGTGGCGAACCTGGCGGTTCCCTGGCACCGCCACCGTGGGGTGGCTCTCCTTCAGTTGGCGTGCAGGTCCGCGTTCAGCTGGCCCCAGGTGCCCTCGCGGGGCAGGGCCTCCAGCGCGCCGCTGACGCTGTTGCGCCGGAACAGCAGGCCGTTGCGGCCGGACAGCTCCTTGCCCTTCACCACCGAGCCGTCGGGCAGCGTGATCCGCGACCCCGCGGTGACGTAGCAGCCGGCCTCGACGACGCAGCCGTCGCCCAGCGAGATGCCGATGCCGGAGTTGGCGCCCAGCAGGCAGCCGCTGCCGATCGAGATGACCTCTGCGCCACCGCCGGACAGGGTGCCCATGATCGAGGCGCTGCCACCAATGTCGCTGTCGGCGCCCACGACGACGCCGGCGCTGATCCGGCCCTCGACCATGGAGGGGCCCAGCGTGCCGGCGTTGAAGTTGACGAAGCCCTCGTGCATCACCGTGGTGCCCTCGGCGAGGTGGGCGCCCAGCCGGACCCGGTCGGCGTCGGCGATGCGCACGCCGGAGGGGATGACGTAGTCGACCATCCGCGGGAACTTGTCGACGCCGAAGACGGTCACGTGCCCGACGGCGGCCCGCAGCCGGTGGGCGTTGAACGTCGCCGCCTCCACCGGGCCGGCGCTGGTCCAGGCCACGTTGGTGAGCAGGCCGAAGATGCCGGTCATGTTCGCCTGGTGCGGCCGGATCAGCCGCGAGGAGAGCAGGTGCAGCCGCAGCCAGACGTCGTGGGTGTCCGCGGCGGGCGCGGACAGGTCGGCGATGACCGTGCGCACGGCGATGACCTCGACGCCACGCGCCTCGTCCCGGCGCACCAGGCCGCCGTAGTCGGGGCCGAGCTCGCCCGACAGCTCCAGCGCACCCAGGCGGGTCGTCCCGGAGGCGGCACCGTCGGGCGCCCCGAGCCGGGGCTCGGGGTACCAGGTGTCGAGCACCGTCCCCGACGGGGTCACGGTGGCCAGGCCGGCGGCGGATGCGGAGACGGGCGCGGCAGTCACGGGGACGACGCTACCCAGGCGCATCCCGCGTCGGCGCGGCTGGTCGGCGCGGCGGCGCATAGGCTCGCCCGCGTGAGTGATCTCCCGCCGCTCGACCTCTCCGCCGACGTCCTGACCCTCACCCGCGCGCTCGTCGACGCGCCGTCGGTCTCCGGCAGCGAGACGGCCCTCGCCGACGCGGTCGAGGCGGCGCTGCGGGCCCTGGGCGGCCTCGAGGTGGAGCGCATCGGCGACGCCGTCCTGGCCCGCACGAACCTCGACCTGCCGACCCGGGTGGTCCTCGCCGGTCACCTCGACACCGTGCCCATCGCGGACAACGTGCCCAGCCGGCTCGAGGAGACCACCGGCCGGCTCTACGGCTGCGGCACCAGCGACATGAAGTCCGGCGACGCGGTGATGCTGGCCCTGGCGGCGCGGTTCGGCGTCCCCGGCGCGCAGCCCGCGCACGACCTCACCTTCGTCTTCTACGACAACGAGGAGGTCGAGGCGGTCAAGAACGGCCTCGGCCGGGTGGCCCGGGAGCGGCGCGGCTGGCTCTACGGCGACCTCGCGATCCTGCTGGAGCCCACCGACGGCGAGATCGAGGCCGGCTGCCAGGGCACGTTGCGCGCGCTGCTGCAGGCCAAGGGCCGCCGGGCGCACAGCGCGCGGAGCTGGCTGGGGGAGAACGCCATCCACGGGCTGACCGGGGCGATGGCGGCGCTGGCCGCCTACCGCGCGCGCGAGGTGGAGATCGACGGCTGCACCTACCGGGAGGGGCTCAACGCGGTCGCGATCTCCGGCGGGGTGGCGGGCAACGTCATCCCCGACGAGGCGTGCCTGACGGTCAACTTCCGCTACGCCCCGGACCGGGACGAGGACGCGGCCGAGGCGCACGTCCGCGAGGTGTTCGCCGACGCCATCGCGGCCGGCGCCACGCTGACCGTCGTCGACAACGCCGGGGGCGCCCTGCCCGGGCTGGCCGAGCCGGCCGCCGCCGCCTTCGTCGAGGCCGTGGGCCGGCCGGCGCGGGCCAAGCTGGGCTGGACCGACGTCGCCCGGTTCGCCGCGTTCGGCATCCCCGCGATCAACTACGGCCCCGGGGACCCGCAGCTCGCCCACACGCGCGAGGAGCACGTCCTCGTGGAGCGGCTGCAGCCGGCCGTGGACGCCCTGACCGCCTACCTCTCCCGGAGCAGCTCGTGACCACCTCGCCCGACGGCCGCCGACCCCGCTCGATCCGGCAGAAGGGGCCGGTCATGCTGCGCCGCGGCGAGCCCGACCCGCAGAACCAGGGCACGACGACCGACCAGCGGCTGCTCGACCGCCGCGGCGGCTCGGACTTCCTGCACACCGACCCCTGGCGGGTCATGCGGATCACGTCGGAGTTCGTGGAGGGCTTCGGGCTGCTGGCCGAGCTCCCGCGGGCGGTCAGCGTGTTCGGCAGCGCCCGCACCCCGCGCGACCACCCGCACTACGCGGCCGGCGTGGAGCTCGGGGCGGCGCTGGTCCGGGCCGGGTACGCCGTCATCACCGGCGGTGGCCCGGGCGCCATGGAGGCGGCCAACCGCGGGGCGTCCGAGGCCGGTGGCATGTCGGTGGGGCTGGGCATCGAGCTGCCGTTCGAGCAGGAGCTCAACGAGTGGGTCGACGTCGGCATCTCGTTCCGCTACTTCTTCGTGCGCAAGACGATGTTCGTGAAGTACGCGCAGGCCTTCGTCATCCTGCCCGGCGGCTTCGGCACCCTCGACGAGCTCTTCGAGGCGCTCACGCTGGTGCAGACGCGCAAGGTGACCCGGTTCCCGGTGATCCTGCTCGGCACCGGGTACTGGTCGGGCCTGGTCGACTGGATCAGGGACACGATGCTCGCCGAGGGCACGATCAGCGCCGGTGACCTCGACCTGTTCACCGTGACCGACGACGTCGCGGAGGCGGTGGCGGCCATCCGCGCGGCGGACGAGGCGCGGGCGTCGGGCGTCGACGGCGCCGCGGGGCGGATCCCGGCGGACACCGGCCCGTCCGACGCCTGACGTGCTCTCGTTCCTCGTCTTCGTCCTCGCCGTCCTGCTGGTCGGGGGTGTGCTGTTCCTCGTGGCGTCGCTGCTCCTCGGGCGCGGGGAGACGCAGCCCCCGGCCGAGCTCGACCGGTCACCGGTGGAGCTGCCCGACGACCGCGCCGTCACCGGCTCCGACGTCCGGGGGCTGGCCATCACGGTGACCGCCCGCGGCTACCGGATGGCCGAGGTGGACTGGCTGCTCGGCCAGCTGGCGCAGGCGCTGGACACCCGGGACGCCGAGATCGCCGGGCTGCGGGCCGAGCTCGCCGCTCGCTCGCAGCAGGAGACGCCGACCGATCCGGGCATCGAGCCCGCCGGAGGAGGAGGGGCCCGCAATGCCTGAGCTCGTGGAACGGATCGACGTCGACGCCCCGCCGGAGCAGGTGTGGGCGGCGCTCACCGCCTGGACCCGGCAGGGGGAGTGGATGGTGGCCACCGACGTCCGGACCGTCGGGGGCCCGGCGCAGGGCTTCGGCGGACGGCTGGCCGCGCGCACCGGCCTGCCGCTGCCCGGAGGCCGGCACGTCGGGCTGCTCGACACCATGGTGATCATGAAGTGGGAGCCGCCCCGGCTGGTGGAGGTGCAGCACACCGGCCGGCTGGTGCGCGGACCGGGCATTTTCGAGATCGAGCCGCGCGGCGAGCACTCGACGTTCGTGTGGACCGAGAAGCTCTACCTGCCCTACGGGTACCTCGGCGTCGTCGGCTTCGCCCTGGTCAAGCCGTTCGCGCTGCTGGGCATCCGCTGGTCGCTGCGCCGCTTCGCGAGGTTCGCCCGCACCTTCCCCGGCTGACCGGCGGAGGTGACCGCCGGTCGCCAGCAGCCGTGGGCGACGATGTCGCCGTGCGGAACGGGGCAGGGACGACGGAGGGACCGGCGTGAGCCGCAGGGGCTGGGCGCTGTTCCTGGCGATGTCGGTGATCTGGGGCGTGCCCTACCTGCTGATCAAGGTCGCGGTGGGCGAGGTGTCGCCGGTGGTGGTCGTCTTCGCCCGCTGCGTCATCGGAGCCGCGCTGCTGCTGCCCTGGACCATCGCCCGCGGTCAGCTGCGCCCGGCCCTGCGGCACTGGAAGGCGCTGCTGGCCTTCACGGTGCTGGAGATGACCGGCCCCTGGCTGCTGCTGTCCTGGGCCGAGCAGTCGCTGTCCAGCTCGCTCACCGGGCTCCTGGTCGCCGGGGTGCCGTTCGCCGCCGCGCTGGCCGCCCGGCTGGCCGGCGAGGAGGACCGCCTGACGCCCACGCGGCTGGTCGGCATGGCGGTCGGCGTCGTCGGCATCGCGGTGCTGCTCGGCCTCGACCTCGAGGGCGCCCAGCTGCTGCCGCTCCTGGCGGTCGGCCTGGTCGTCGTCGGCTACGCCACGGCGCCGATGATCGTGTCGCGGGCGCTGCCCGACGTCCCGGGAGTGGCGGCCAGCTCGATCGCGCTGTTCGTCACCGCGGTGGTCTACGCGCCGTTCGCCGTCCCGCGGCTGGGGCAGGTCGGCGACGCGTCGTCGGAGGCGCTGCTCTCCCTGGTGCTGCTCGGCGTGCTGTGCACGGCGGTGGCCCTGGCGCTGTTCTTCGCGCTCATCCGGGAGGTCGGCCCGCAGCGCGCGCTGGTCATCACCTTCGTCAACCCGGCGGTCGCGGTGCTGCTGGGGGTGTGGCTGCTCGACGAGCCGTTCACCCTCGGCATCGCCCTGGGCCTGCCGCTGGTGCTGGCCGGCTGCGTCCTGGCCACCGGTCGCGGAGCCCGCGGCGCGCGGCCCGCTGCCGAGGCGATCGACGCCGCCGCGCGCTGAGGGTCAGCCGAGCCGGCGGAGCTCCGGCCAGATCTGCGACCAGGGCACCTGCCGCCCGGTGGCCAGCCAGACGGGCTCGCCCTGCTCCTCGTTGTCGAGCCCCACGCCGTTGTCGATCCGCCCGGCCGTCATCACCGAGCCGAACCACCGCTCCAGGTCCGCCCGGGGCAGCCCCACCACGACGGCGGCGTCGGCGTCCTCGGGAGGTGGACCCCAGTCGCCGTAGGCGTTGTGCCCGCTGTAGGCCGGTCCGAGCCGGGGCGCGAAGCGGTCGACCGCGCCGGCCTGCCCGTAGTTGCCGGTGAGGACGACGACCCGCGCGCCGGCCGGCAGCTCGTCCCGCGCGCGCTCGACGGCGGCGGCGAACCGGGGCCAGCCGACGGTCTCCCCGGCGTCGTAGTTGATGTCGGGGACCGGTGTGCTCGCGAGGCGTTCCACCGGGACCAGCGGCAGCCCGAGCGTGGCGTCGATCGCCAGGCTCAGCGCCAGTGCGGCGACGAGCAGCCCCGCCCGCAGCCGGCCGGCTCCGCGCCGGACCCAGGCGAGGACCGGCGCCGCACCGGCAGCCAGCAGCACGGGGTAGAGCCCCGCGAGGTAGTACGGCTTGCCGCCGGTCGCGAGGAAGAGCACCGCGAGGACGGCGTAGGCGACGGCGAACGACCGCCAGGTGCGCAGGGCCGGGTCGCGGGCGAGACGCCACAGCCCGGCCGCCCACACGGGGACCAGCAGCGGGCTGACCAGGACCAGCTGGAACGGGAGGAACAGGTACCAGGGCTCGCTGGTGCCCGAGCTCCCCCCGGCGATCGCCTCGGCCAGCTCCAGCTGCGGCCAGCCGTTCGCGGCCTGCCATCCCAGGTTCGGCGCCCAGATCGCCAGCGCGAGCAGCCCGCCGAGCCACGGCCACGGGGAGCGCAGCGCGGGGCGGGGCCCGACGGCCAGCACCCCGAGGACGACGGCGCCGATCAGGAACGCCGGCTGGACCTTGTTCTGCAGCGCCAGGCCGGCCACCACGCCGGTCGCCAGCCAGATCCGGCCGCCGTCGCGCAGCGACCGGACGAGGAGCCACGACAGCGCGGTCCACGCGAGCAGGTCGAAGGACGTCGTGGACAGCAGGTGACCGGCGATCAGCAGGATCGAGGACACCGCCGTGCAGGCCGCGGCGAGCAGCTGACCGGCCCGCCCGGAACCGAACTCGCGCGCCAGGAGCCCGGTGAGCACGACGACCAGGCCGGAGGCGAGGGCCGAGGGCGCGCGCAGCGCCGTCAGCGACCCGGGGAACATGCTCTCCACCGCCCGGGCGACCAGCGGCGTGAGCGGCGGCTGGTCGACGTAGCCGAAGGCGAGCTCGCGGCCGGCGCGCAGGAAGTACAGCTCGTCGCGGGAGTACCCGTACCGGCCGGCGACGGCGAGCAGCAGCAGGGTGACGGCCGCACCGAGGGCGACCAGGGGCCCGGTCGCCACGGCCGGGCGCGCGTCGGTGCGGCGGTCGGCCTCCACCACCGCGGTCACCGCGCGGACGCTAGCCGATGGCGGGCGCCCGGAGGCCCGTCCGGCGCGCGGCACCCGTCCGGGTGTGCCGGGCTCAAGGGCGGCGTCCTGCCTGCCGAAAGGGATGCGGCAACGGATGTCCCGGGCACCCCGGAGAGGAGGGCCCGTGCAGCAGTCCGACGGATACGTCGGCGTCCAACGGCGGACGCTGCGCTGCCTCGCCGCCGCCCTGGTCGCCGCCGCCCTCGCCCTCCCCGGCGCCGGCTCGCCGCTGCCCGCCCCTCAGCTGCGCACCGCGAGCGCCACGGACCCGGTGCCGCCCACGAACGTGGTGGCCACCGGCGTGGACCGGGCGCTGTCCATCTCCTGGACCGCCGCCGCCGAGGCCACCGTCAGCGGCTACATCGTGCGGCTGGACGGTCAGGAGGTCGCCCGGCCGACGACGACCTCGGTGACCGTCCCCGGCCTGGTCAACGGCCGCGGCTACGTCGTCACCGTCGTCACCCGCTCCTCGGTCCTGGGCTTCCCCACGGAGGGCTCGACCGCCAGCGGCCCGGTGACCGGCACCCCCCGGGACGCCGTCCCGCCGGCCGCACCCACCGGGGTCACCGCGGCGCTCCGCGACGGGTCCGTCCCGCTGTCCTGGACGCCGAACACCGCCGAGTACGACACCGACGCCTACCAGGTGCTGCGCGACGGCGTGGCCGTCGGCCCGGTGCTCCTCGGCCGCACCACGGCGGGCTGGACCGACACCGCGGTCGTCAACGACACCACCTACTCCTACGCGGTCCGGACCCGGGACACGTCGGGCAACTGGTCGGCGCCCTCCGCCCCGGCGGTGAGCGCCCGGCCGACCGACCTCACCGCCCCGGCGACCCCCACCGGCCTGATCGCGGGCCGGGGGGACGCGCGGGCGGGGCTGTCCTGGACCGCGAACGCCGAGCCGGACCTCGCCGGCTACCGGCTCCTGCGGGACGGCGTCGAGGTGGCGGCCGTGACCGGCACCGAGCACCTCGACCTCGGGCTGGTGAACGACCGCACCTACGTCTACACGCTGGTCGCCGTCGACACCCACGGCAACCGGTCGGCCGCCTCCGCGCCGGTGTCGGTGACGCCGACCGACCTCACGCCGCCCGCCGCCCCGACCGGGCTGGTCGCGGTGCGGGGCGACGGCGAGGTCACCCTCTCCTGGACGGCGAACGCCGAGCCCGACCTGGCCGGCTACCGCCTCCTGCGCGACGGGACGGTGATCGCGACCCTCCCCGGTGCCACCACGTACCTCGACAGCGGCCTGACCAACGACACCACCTACCGCTACACGCTGGTGGCGGTCGACACCCACGGCAACACCTCCGTCTCGTCGTCCCCGGTGCAGGCCACCCCCACGGACCTGGGAGCGCCGGCCGTGCCCACCGGCCTCGCGGCGGTGCGCGGGGACGGGCAGGTCGCGCTGTCGTGGACGGCGAACACGGAGTCCGACCTCGCGGGCTACCGGGTGCTGCGCGACGGCGTGGAGATCGCCACCGTGACCGGCACCGCCTACACCGACACCGGACTGACCAACGACCGCACTTACGGGTACTCGCTGGTGGCCGTGGACACCCACGGCAACCGGTCGGTGGCCTCCGCGGTGGTGCAGGCGACCCCGACCGACCTCACCGCCCCGGCCGTGCCGACCGGTCTGACGGCGGTCCGCGGCGACGGGCGGGTCACCCTCACCTGGACGGCCAACGGCGAGTCCGACCTGGCGGGCTACCGGGTGCTGCGCGACGGCGTGCAGATCGCCACGGTCACCGGGACCGGCTACACCGTGACCGGGCTGGTCAACGACACCGGCTACGACTTCGCGCTGGTCGCGGTGGACGCGCGCGGCAACGCCTCGGCGCCGTCGGCGACGGTGCGGGCCACCCCCACCGACCTGACCCCGCCCGCCGTCCCGACCGGGATCGTCGTGGCCCGGACGGCCGGCCAGGTCAACATCTCCTGGACCGCGAACACCGAGCCCGACCTGGCGAGCTACCGGGTGCTGCGCGACGGGGTGGAGATCGCCACGGTCACGGGCACCAGCTACGTCGACAGCCAGAGCAACGGCGTCTCCCGCGTCTACGCGCTCGTCGCCGTCGACACGCACGGAAACCGGTCGGCCGCCTCGCCGCCCGTCACCTCCAACAGCGACACCACGCCGCCGGCGCCCCCCACCGGGCTGACCGCGGTGAGGGGCGACACCCGTGTCACCCTCAGCTGGACGGCCAACGCCGAGAACGACCTGGCGAGCTACCGCGTGCTGCGCAACGGCGTGGAGATCGCCACGGTCACCGGCACCACGTACACGGCCACCGGGCTGACCAACGACGTCGCCTACGGGTTCTCCCTGGTGGCCGTCGACACGTCCGGCAACCGGTCGGCGGCCACCCCGACGGTCTCGGCCACCCCCACCGACCTCACCCCGCCGGCCCGGCCGACCGGGCTGACGGCGGTCCGGGGGGACGGCCAGGTCGCGCTGTCCTGGGCGGCGAACACCGAGCCGGACCTCGCGAGCTACCGGGTGCTGCGCGACGGGGTGGAGATCGCCACCGTGACCGGCCGCACCTACACCGACACCGGGCTCCTCAACGACCGCAGCTACGGGTACTCGCTGGTGGCTGTGGACACCCACGGCAACCGGTCCCCGGTGACGGCGGTGGTGACGGCCACCCCGACCGACCTCACCGCCCCGGCCGTGCCCACCGGTCTGACGGCGGCCCGCGGCGACGGGCAGGTCACGCTCTCCTGGGCGGCGAACACCGAGCCGGACCTCGCGAGCTACCGGGTGCTGCGCGACGGGGTGGAGATCGCCACCGTGACCGGCACCGGCCATCTCGCCACCGGCCTCACCAACGACCGGACGTACTCCTTCGCCCTCGTCGCCGTCGACACGCACGGCAACCGGTCGGCGGCCACCCCGGCGGTGCAGGCGACCCCGACCGACCTCACGCCCCCGGCTCCGCCCACGGGGCTGACCGCCGTGCGCGGTGAGGAGGAGGTCACGCTGTCCTGGGCGGCGAACACCGAGCCGGACCTGGCGAGCTACCGGGTGCTGCGCGACGGCGTGGAGATCGCCACCGTGACCGGCACCGGCCATCTCGCCACCGGCCTCACCAACGACCGGACGTACTCCTTCGCCCTCGTCGCCGTCGACACGCACGGCAACCGGTCGGCGGCCTCGGCGGTGGTGACCGCGACCCCGACCGACCTGACGCCCCCCGCCGTGCCCACGGACCTCGCAGCCGTCGCCGGGGAGAACCGCGTGCTCCTGTCCTGGACGGCGAACGCCGAGCCGGACCTGGCGGGCTACGTCGTGCTGCAGGACGGCGTGGAGGTGACCACCGTGACCGGCACGAGCCACGTCGCCACCGGCCTCACCAACGACGTCGAGTACTCCTTCGCGCTGGTCGCGGTCGACACGCACGGCAACCGGTCGGGTGCCTCCGGCCCCGTCGCGGCGACGCCCCGCGACATGGCGCCGGCCGCACCCACGGGCCTGGCCGCGACCCCCGGGGACCGCCGCGCCGTGCTGGAGTGGACCCCGCCCGCGGATCCCGACGTCGTCGCGTACCGGGTGCTCGCCGAGGACGGCACCGTGCTGGCGACAGCGACCGCCCCGGCCACCTCGGTCGCCGTCCGGGACCTGGTCAACGGGACCACCTACCGGCTCACCGTGGTGGCGGTGGACGCGGCCGGCCACGTCAGCGGCCCGTCGGCCGCGGTCTCCGTCGTGCCGGCATCCCCGCCGGTGCCGGTCCTGGGCGCCGGGGAGAGCGGCGGCCTCGCGGTGAGCTCCGACGGGCGGTACGTCGTCGTCGGCACCCGCGCGAGCCTGGAGCCCTCCGACACCAACACCGCCTACGAGCTGTACCTGACCGACCGCACGGCCGGCACGTCCCGGCGGATCGCGCCCCTGGCCGCCGGCGCGAGCGGCGCCACGGACCCGACCAACGCCGGCGCTCCCGCGATCAGCGCCGACGGCCGGGCCGTCGCCCTGGCGACCACCGCCGCGCTGGTCCCCGCCGACACCAACGGGCTGAACGACGTCTACCGGTTCGACGTGACCAGCTCGACCTGGTCGCTGGTGAGCATCCCGGGTGGGGGCACCGGCCGGGTGAGCTCGTCCAGCGCGGGCGCGGTCCTGCAGAGCGGCGGGTCGGTGTACGCGACCAGCCCGCCGGTCGCCGTGTCCGCCGACGGCGACCTCGTGCTCTTCTACTCGGCGCGCTCGGACCTGGTCGCCGGCGACACCAACGGCTTCGTGGACCTGTTCGCCAAGCGCATCTCGACCGGCGTGGTCACCCGCGTCTCGACGACCACCGCGGGCGGGAGCCTGGGCGGGGCCGCGACCGGCCCGGCGGTGGACCTCACCCCGGACGGGCGCTTCGCGCTCTTCCCCGCGGCCACCTCGAGCGGCACCGTGCTGCTGTACCGCAAGACGCTGTCCGGTCCGGGCGCCGGTGAGCTGCTGGTCGTCTCGGCGGTCCCCACCCGCAGCGGGCCGGTCCAGTACAGCGTCTTCCGCGACGCCGGTGACATCGCGATCAGCGACGACGGTCGCTACGTGGCCCTGACCACGACGTCCCGGATCACGACGAGCAGCCCGGCGTCGGTCGGCACGGTCGGCCTGGCCTACCGGGTCGACCTGACCACCGGGATCCCGATCGCCCTCGGCAACGGCCAGCAGACCGAGTGGGAGCACCAGGTCGAGCTGGACGGGTCGGGCCGGTACGCCTTCTTCTCGACCGCCGGCGGGCAGCTGCCCGCCGACGCGAACGGGCACACCGACCACTACCGCCGCGACCTGGCCGGGGGAGCGGCCGGCCCGCTCGTGCTCGTCACCGCCGACGCGGACGGCCGCGCCACCACCGGTCCGGTGGGCTCCGTGACGTCCGCGGAGTACGGCCGCCTGACCGCGCTCACCGGCGACCGCGTCGTCGTCACCACCTCGCAGGCGCTGGTCTCGGCCGACACCAACCGCGTCCGCGACGTGTACGTGAAGGACCTCGTCAGCGGCATCGTCTCCTCGCCGCTGGGCTGAGCCGTCGGGGCGAGGCGCTAGCGTCGCGGCCGTGGATGCCGAGAGCACGCGTTGCGGCTGGGCGACCAGCGCGCCGGAGTACGTCCGGTACCACGACGAGGAGTGGGGGACGCCGCTGCGCGGGGACGACGCCCTCTTCGAGCGGCTCACCCTCGAGGCGTTCCAGTCGGGTCTGTCCTGGATCACCATCCTGCGGAAGCGGCCGGCCTTCCGGTCGGCGTTCGCCGGCTTCTCGATCGACGCGGTCGCGGAGTTCGGTGCCGAGGACGAGGAACGGCTGATGGCCGACGCCGGGATCGTCCGCAACGGGGCCAAGATCCGGGCGGCGATCGGCAACGCCCGCGCCGCCCAGCTCCTGCCGGAGGGGCTCTCGGAGCTCCTCTGGTCCTTCGCGCCCCCGGGGCCCCGGCCGCGGGCGGCCACGCTCGCCGACGTGCCCGCGACCAGCCCCGAGTCGGTGGCGATGGCCCGCGAGCTGAAGCGCCGAGGCTTCGTCTTCGTCGGCCCGACCACGGCCTACGCGCTCATGCAGGCCACCGGGATGGTGGACGACCACGTGGCCGGGTGCTTCCGCGCCGACACCTGAGCACAGCCCGAAAGCGTGGCACGCAGGGGCTCATGTTGGACGGATCGCAGTCATACGGGATCATTGGTGCGGAGCTCACAGCAACGGACACCGCGCGCCCGTCCACGAGGCAGGCGTGCGGCTGGCGAAGGAGGCACGCATGGCGGCCATGAAGCCGCGCACGGGTGAAGGTCCCCTCGAGGTCACCAAGGAAGGGCGCGGCCTTGTCATGCGGGTACCGCTGGAAGGTGGCGGTCGCCTGGTCGTCGAGCTGTCGCCCGACGAGGCGGCGGCGCTGTCGGAGGCCCTGAAGGGCGCCACCAGCTGACCGTGGCGGGACGCCCCCGGGCGCTCCCGCACGCAGGACACGCGGCCCCGGTCGCCGGCACCCGCCGGCGACCGGGGCCGTTCCCGTCCCGCCGTCCCTCCGGTCAGGCCGGACCGACCAGCCCGGCCACGATCTGGGCCGACAGCGTGACCAGCGGCAGCCCGCCGCCGGGGTGGGCCGAGCCCCCGACGAGGAACAGCCCGGGAACGGGTGACGCGTTCGCCGGGCGCAGGAACGCCGCGCGGCTGCCGTTGCTGGAGCTGCCGTAGATCGAGCCACCGACGCTCCCGGTGTCGCGCTCGAGGTCCGCGGGGGTGCGCACGACGCGCCACCGCACCCGGTCCCGCACGTCCAGCCCGCGACCGGCCAGCACGTCGAGCACCCGGTCGGCGTACCGGTCGGCCAGGCCCGGAGCGGTCCAGTCCACCCCGCGCCCCGGGTCGTGGCGGGGCGCGTTGACCAGCACGAACCAGGACTCGCTGTCCGCGTCGGGCACCAGCGCCGGGTCCTCGGGGGCGTTGACGTACACGGTGGGGTCCTCGACCGGCACGGGTCGCCCGGCGTGCCGGCCGACGCCGAAGACCGCGTCGAACTCGGCGTCGTAGTCGGCGGGGAACAGCACGGTGTGGTGGGCGAGCCCGGGCGTCCGGCCGCGCAGCGCCAGCAGCAGGACGACACCCGACAGCGACGGCGTCGCCCGGCGCAGGTCCCGGCGCACCCCGCGCGTGCGCCCGTCGGCGGGCAGCAACCCGTCGTGCAGCGCGGCGGCGTCGATGCCGGACACGACGACGTCGGCGGGCACCCGCTCCCCGTCGGCCAGCTCCACCCCGGCGGCCCGGCCGCCCTCGACGAGCACGCGGCGCACGGTGCAGCCGGTCCGCAGCACGGCGCCGTGCGCGACGGCCCGGTCCAGGACGGCGAGGGCCAGCCGGTGCAGCCCGCCGCGCACGTACCAGGAACCGAAGGCCTGCTCGGCGTAGGCCACGGTGGCCAGGACGGCCGGCGCGCGCCTCGGGTCGGACCCGGAGTAGGTGGCGTACCGGTCCAGCAGCGTGCGCAGGTGCGGGGACCGCAGGTAGCGGGAGCCGAGCCCCCGCAGCGACTGCCACGGTGCGATCGCGGCGACGTCGGAGGGGCGGCGGGCCAGCCGGGCCAGCGTCGCGGCCCCGGCCAGCGGTGAGCGCAGGAACGGGCCCTCGCTGATCCGCCACATGGTCGCGGCCCGCTCCATGAGGGCGCTCCACTGCCGGCCGGCGTCGTCGCCCAGGGCCTCGTCGAGCGCGGCGGGCACGTCCTCGAACCGGCCGGGCACGCTCAGCCGAGTGCCGTCGGCGAACCGGTAGCCGACGGCCGGATCGAGCCGCACCAGGTCGACGGCGTCCTCGAGCGGTCCGCCGGTGGCGGCGAACAGGTCGCGCAGCACCTGCGGGAGCGTGACCAGGCTCGGCCCGGTGTCGAAGGCGTGGCCGTCGCGGGCGAACCGGCCGAGCTTGCCGCCCGGTTCCGCGGCCTGCTCCAGCACGGTGACGGCGTGCCCCCCGGCGGCCAGCCGGGCGGCCGCGGCCAGCCCACCGAGCCCGGCGCCCACGACCACGACCCGCGCCACCGGCCCACCGTAGCGAGGCGGACCGAGCGGTCAGCGGGGGACGGTCACCGCCAGCACGGCGAGGTCGTCGTGCTCGTGCCGGGAGCCCGCCAGCTGCTGCTCGACCGCGGCGGCGACCGCGCCGACCGTCGCCTCGGCGTCCAGGGGTGCGCCGGCGACCACCCGCAGCAGGGCGTCCTCGCCGAACTGGCGGCCGGCGTCGTCGCGGGCCTCGGTCACGCCGTCGGTGTAGAGCACGAGCGTCGACCCCGGGGGGAGGTCCAGGCCGGTCTCGGACCAGCGCACGTCGACGTCGATGCCCAGCGGGCGCTCGGCGGTGCCGACCTCCGTGGCGGAGCCGTCGGCGCAGCGCAGCACCGGCAGCGGATGGCCGGCGATGCTCAGGGTGGCCCGGTGACCGGTGGCCACGGGCTCGAGGACCAGGCAGCAGGCGGTGACGAAGCGCAGCGGGGCGTCGCCCTGCTGGTGCAGGAGGGCGGCGTTCACCGCGGCGAGGATCTCCGCCGGGCCACCCGCGGCCGCGGCGGCGCGTGCGGTGTGCCGGGTGACGGCGGTGACCGCGGCGGCCTCGGGCCCCGTTCCGCAGACGTCGGCGATCAGCACCATCCACCGCCCGTCGGCCAGCGGCATCACGTCGTAGGTGTCGCCGCCCACCAGCGCCGCATCGGCACCGGGGCTGTAGCGGGCCGCGAGCTGGAGCCCCGGGATGATCGGGAGGTGCGAGGGCAGGAGGCTGCGCTGCAGGGTGTCGGCCAGCTCGCGGACGTGGGACTCCGCCCGCAGCCGGTCGAGGAACTGGCCGATCTGGCGGCCGGCGTGCGCGAGCACGTCGAGCAGCTCGGGGGGTACCGGGCGGGACTCGGTGGAGAACAGCTCGCAGACGGCCAGCACGGTGTCACCGCGCAGGACGGGGAACGCGACGCCGGTGCTGAGCCCGTCCGCCCGCACGGCGTCCTTGCGGACCACCGTCGGGTCGGAGGGGAGGTCGTCGACGACGACCGGGACGCGGAGCTTCCACGCCCGGCCGGGCAGCCCCTCGCCGCGCCGGAAGTGGCGGCGTGGCGCGTCCTCGGCCAGCGCCGAGACATCGGCGTCCGCCGCGCTCCAGGTCCCCGTGTGCACCAGCCGGCCGCGCTCGGTGTCGGCCTGCCACAGGAGGGCGGCGTCCCAGTCCAGCTCGGTGCAGAGGGTCGGCAGCAGCTGGTGGAAGGCGACGTCGGCGTCGGGCGCCTCGGTGAGCGCGGCGGTCACCCGCAGGGTGGCGGCCAGGTAGCGGCTGACCTGGAGCTGGCGCTCCAGCAGGATGGTGGTGCTGGCGTCGCGGAGCACGCCCACGACCGCGGCCTCCTCCGCCGGGGCGCCGGGGTAGGGCTCGACGCGGGCGAGGGTGACGTCGATGGACACCTCGTGGCCGTCGACGTGCATGGCGGGCAGCTGCGTCGTGTTCCCCACGAGCTCGCCCTCGCCGGTGGTGAGGAACCGGGTGATGTGGCCCCCGTGCCCGCTGCGGAACCGCGGCGGCATGATCTCGGTCAGGTCGCGGCCGAGGAGGTCGGCCGGCTCGTACCCCAGCAACCTGCTGACGGCGGGGTTCACGTAGGTGACCCGGCCCCGGGCGTCGGCGACCACCACCGTGTCGGGCAGGGCGCCAGCAACGTGCCCGCAGCGATGCCCGCGGTCTTCTCCGGCACTCGTCCCTCCGAGCAGTTCTCCCCCGACCGGGGACGGTGAGGCCCGCGGCGACCTCACCATCTCATACGCGCGGTGAGGGCATGAACACGAACCGTCGACATGTGACCGTGTCGACATGTCGGCACGAGGATGGTGTCAGAACGCGTAGCGGATCCGCAGCCAGGGCGTGGTCGCGGCGACCAGCTCCTGCAGCCGGCCGAGCGCGGCCCGCTTCACGCCCGCCCGGTACCGCACGTTGTCCTGCCCGTTCTGGCTGCGCTTGGGCTCCTGCAGCCCGGGCCGCCACAGCAGCTCCTCGGCCGTCGGGTGCCAGCCCAGGTTCACCTCGTGCAGCGCCTCGTTGTGCGTCAGCATGATCACCTCCGCGGCCGCCTGGGCCTTCGCGGCCGGCGACAGGACGTCGTCCAGCTCCCGCAGCAGGCCGGTCCACGCCTCCTCCCAGCCGTCGCGGAGCACGACGGGGGAGAGGTTCAGGTGCACCTCGTACCCGGCCTCGACGAAGTCGTCGATCGCGGCGATCCGCTCGGCCACCCGGCTGGTGCGCACGTCCAGCACCCGGGCGTCGTCGTCGGGCATGACCGAGAACCGGATGCGCGTGCGCCCGGCCGGGTCCAGGTCGAGCAGCTGCCGGTTGACGTACTTGGTCGCGAACGAGGCCTTGGCCGTCGGCAGGCCGCGGAACGTGCCGATCAGGTCGGCGACGTTGTCGCTCACCAGCGCGTCCACCGAGCAGTCGCTGTTCTCCCCGATGTCGTAGACCCAGCTGTCCCGGTCGCACTGGTTGGGCTCGCCCTTCGGTCCCTGGCGGGCGACGTGCCGGCGGAGGTGCGCGGTGATCTGCTCGATGTTGGTGAACACCGTGATCGGGTTGGCGAAGCCCTTGCGCCGCGGCACGTAGCAGTAGGCGCAGGCCATGGCGCAGCCGTTCGCCAGGCCCGGGGCGATGAAGTCGGCGGAGCGGCCGTTGGGCCGGGTGGTCAGACCCTTCCGGACGCCGAGCACCAGCGTCTCGGTCTTGATCCGGACCCAGCGGTCCACGTTGCCGGCGTTGCCGTGCAGCTCCGGGATCTGCCAGTGCGAGGGCACCTCGACCACCTCGGCGTCGGGGAACCGGCCGAGCACCTGGCGGCCGCGGGGCGATGCCAGCGCGGCGGGCTCGGCGTAGACGCGCCGCACCTGCAGCAGCCGGTTGGGCGGCATCGGGGTGGGCGGAGGAGCGACGTCGAAGAGCGCGAGCGGCTCGGCGGCGGCCATGCAGGGTGCAGCGCCGTCGTCCGGGGAGGCATTCCGGGCCGTCCGCGCGTCGGACCTGCGGTTGCGCGCCTCCCGGCGCGGGCACCCTCGCACGGAGCGGCACCCGGCACGGGGTGCCCGACGACGGGAGTCCCATGAAGGCAGTGACCTGGCACGGACAGCGCGACGTACGGGTCGAGGACGTCCCCGACCCCTTCGTCCAGGAGCCGACCGACGCCGTCATCCGGGTGACGACGTCGAACATCTGCGGCTCGGACCTGCACCTCTACGAGCCGCTGTCGCCCTTCATGGGCGTGGGGAACATCCTCGGCCACGAGAACATGGGCCAGGTCGTGGAGGTCGGGTCGGCCGTCACTACCCTGAAGGTCGGCGACCGGGTGTCCATCCCGTTCCAGATCTCCTGCGGGCACTGCTGGATGTGCCAGCAGCAGCTGTACACCCAGTGCGAGACCACCCAGGTGCGCGAGCACGGCACGGGTGCGGCGCTGTTCGGGTTCTCCAAGCTCTACGGCGAGGTCGCCGGCGGTCAGGCGGAGTACCTGCGGGTGCCGCAGGCCCAGTTCACGCACATCCCGCTGCCCGACGGCCCGCCGGACGACCGGTTCGCCTACCTGTCGGACATCCTGCCGACCGCCTGGCAGGGCGTGGAGTACGCCGCGGTGCCCGAGGGCGGCACCCTCGTCGTCCTGGGTCTCGGGCCGATCGGTGACTTCGCCTGCCGGATCGCCCAGCACAAGGGCTACCGGGTGATCGGCGTGGACCTGGTGCCCGAGCGCCTGGAGCGCGTGCGGGCCCGCGGTGTCGAGGTGGTGGACCTCAACGAGGTCGAGTCGATCGGCGACGCCATCCGCGACATGACCAGCGGTCGCGGCCCGGACTCCGTGCTCGACGCCGTCGGCATGGAGGCGCACGGGTCGCCGGCCACGAGCTTCGTGCAGAAGGCGGCCGGCCTGCTGCCGAAGGCGGTCTCCGCGCCGCTCATGGAGCACGCCGGCGTCGACCGGCTCAACGCGCTCTACTCCGCGATCGACATCGTCCGGCGCGGCGGCACCATCTCGCTGTCCGGCGTCTACGGCGGTGCCGCGGACCCGATGCCGCTGATGACGATGTTCGACAAGCAGATCCAGCTGCGCATGGGCCAGTGCAACATCAAGCGCTGGATCCCCGAGATCATGCCGCTGCTGACCGACGCCGACCCGCTCGGCGTGGACACCTTCGCCACCCACCGGGTGCCGCTGTCGCAGGCGCCGGAGATGTACGCGAAGTTCCAGAAGAAGCAGGACGGCGTGATCAAGGTGCAGCTCAAGCCGGAGCTCTGACCCCGGTTCACCGGCGCAGTGCGAGACTGCGCCGGTGAGCAGCACCGTCGACCTCAACGCCGACCTCGGCGAGGGCTTCGGCGTGTGGCGGCTCGGCGACGACGACGCCCTGCTCGAGGTCGTCAGCAGCGCCAACGTCGCCTGCGGCTTCCACGCCGGTGACCCCCTGACCATGCGCCGCGTCACCAGCGCCGCGGTGGCCGCCGGGGTCGCGGTCGGGGCGCAGGTCTCCTACCGGGACCTGGCCGGGTTCGGACGGCGGTTCGTCGACGTCGCGCCCGCGGAGCTGACCGCCGACGTCCTCTACCAGCTGGCGGCGCTCGACGGCATGGCCCGGGCCGCCGGCGGGCGGGTCACCTACGTCAAGCCGCACGGCGCGCTGTACAACGCCGTCGTGCACCACGAGGCCCAGGCGCGGGCGGTCCTCGAGGCGGTCGCCGGCTACGACCGGGAGCTCGCCGTGCTGGGTCTGCCCGGCTCGGCGTTCCTGCGGCTGGCCGAGGACGCCGGCCTGCGCACGGTGGGCGAGGGGTTCGCCGACCGCGGCTACACCGCCGAGGGCACGCTGGTCCCGCGCGGGGAGCCGGGCGCGCTGGTGCACGACCCGGCCGACGTCGCCGAGCGGGCCGTGCGGATGGCCGTCGAGGGCAGCGTGACCGCCGTCGACGGCAGCACCGTGCCGGTGGCGGTCGAGTCGGTCTGCGTGCACGGCGACACCCCGGGCGCCGTCGTCCTGGCCCGTTCGGTGCGGGCGGCGCTGGAGGCGGCCGGGCTGGTCGTGGCCCCCTTCGCGCCCTGAGGGGTCAGCGCGCCGGACGCAGGTCCGCCGTGCCCAGGCGCCCGGTGAGGAGGTCGGCGGCGACGTCGTCCACCGTCCGGCCGGCCGCGGCGGCGTCCGCGCGGAGCAGGGCGAGGGCCTCCTCGGAGGGCACGTCGAGGTCCATGCTGACCCGGCCCATCGCCTCCCAGACGCGGGACCGGTCGCGGGTGGCCGGGCCGTGGAGGAAGGCGGGGCCGCCCTCCGGGGGCCACGCCCCCCAGACGGTCGCGTCGCTCAGGGCGGCGCTGACAAGCTCGCCGACGGCCGTCGCGGCGAAGACGTCCAGCCCGGCGAGCGCGTCGCTGCGCCGCAGGTAGAGGTCCATGGCGCCGGTGCCCCAGGGCGCCGGGCCCAGCGGCAGCGCGACCACCGCGCGGAACGGCGTCCTCGACCGGAGCAGCTCGGTGAAGGCGGGCCACCGGCGGCCCAGCTCCTGCTCGTCGGCGATCACCGGCTGACCGTTGGCGCGGGCGGTGCGGCACGGTCCCTCACCGGCGGTGAACTGCATGCGTTCGGCGGTGCTCGCGTCGTCGCCCCCGGCTCCCAGCGGCAGCCAGTGCCCGAGCTGCGAGGCCAGCCCCAGCCCGGCGGCGTCGACACCGAGGACGGCGGCGGCGGCACGGCTCAGCCGGACCGGCAGCAGCTCGGGGCCGGCGATCGCGGGGTCGGACACCTCGCCCAGGGCGGCGGCGAAGCGGTCGGCGATGGTCACACCCGAGTGTCCCGCGCCGGATGGCGTGCCACACGTCGTGGCGTCCCGCCTCAGGAGGAGGAGCGCTCCGGCCGGTAGGTGTAGGCCGCCTCGCGCACCGTGTCGTCGTCCTCCAGCCCGGCGCCCAGCGCGCCCCCGACCGTGGCGAGGGAACAGGTGAGCCAGGCCAGCTCCAGGTAGTCGGAGAACGAGGCCGGGTGCCCGAGCCCCCCGCTGAACAACGGTTCCACCACGAGGAACAGCGCGCCGAGCAGCGCGAGCACGAAGAGCGCCAGGTACAGCGAGAGGACGCCGATGGCGACCGTCGCCGCCGTCGCGATGTTGAACAGCACCACCTGCTTGCGCACCCGGCGCGACCTCGGCCGCTCCCACATCTCGGCGCCCACGATCAGCGTGACGGCGATGGCGACCACCGAGCCCACGCCCACCAGCAGCAGCCGCAGCCAGCCGAAGGCGTCGGCCAGCTGCCAGATGTCGGGGGTGATCAACGCGAACACCCCGGCGGCGATCGCGGCGGTGAGCGCTCGGGACAGCCGCACCGCCAGCCGCCACGGTCGGTTGGCCCGCACCATGCCGCTGAGCAGCCGGAGGTTGCCCGAGATCACCCGCGCGGTGAACCGCACGCCCTCGACCGAGTCGGCGGGGTCTGTGGCCAGCTGCCGCAGCCGCCGGGCCAGGTCCGCACGGTCGCCGGGGTCCTCGGGGTCGTCGCCGCCGTCGCTCACCAGGGCCTGGACCAGCCCCACCGCCGTGTCCAGCGCCCGCTTGCGCCGGCCCACCGCCCCGAGGGCCGGGAGGGACAGCACCCCGACGCCGTGCAGCGGGCTGGCGTGGCCGGTGACCGGCCGGCGGTCGACCTCCAGGGGGACGTCGGTGAGGCACAGCGCCAGGTCCCAGTCGGCCGACAGCAGCCGCTCGCGGGTGGCGGCCACCAGCTCGGCGTCGTCGGCGGGTGGCTGGACCAGCCCGTCCTCGACCGTCGGCACCTGCCAGGTGACCTCCGGGTGCCGGGCGCCGAGCTCGGCGGCGAGGTCGGCGGCGAGCCCCTGCGCCAGCTGCGCGGGTGCGCCGGGCGCGGCCACCAGACCGACCACGACAACGGGTGCGACCGCCTGGGCCATCTCGTCGGCCTCCCTCTCGTCCAGGGGCACGTCGGGCAGGCTCACGGCAGCTGAGCATTCCAGGCGGGCGGCGGGTCGGTGGAGCCGGAGCCCCCGGGAGAGCCGCAGGTCACGCTCCCGGGTGAGCGATGCCCGATCATGGGCGGGTGCTGGGTGAGCGGGCCGTCCCCTACGGCGACCGGGCGGTCCTCGTCGACGCCGATCCGGGCGACGTCGCGGGTCTGCACGCGGCGCTGGTCGTCGATCCGCTGCCGGGGCAGGTCGACCTCGTCCCGGCCGCGCGCACGCTGCTCGTCGTCCTCGACCGGCCGCCCACCGAGCTCGACCTCGCCACCCTGCGCCGGCTCCGGCCCGCGCCGGCCGACGCGGACCGGCCGCGCCGGGATCCCGTGGAGGTCCCGGTGGTCTTCGACGGCCCCGACCTCGCCGACGTCGCCGGGCTGACCGGCACCGCGGTGCCCGACCTGGTGGCGCGGCTCACCGGCACGGAGCTCACCGTGGCCTTCGGCGGCTTCGCACCCGGGTTCGGCTACCTCACCGGGCTGCCGGCGGAGGTGCACGTGCCCCGCCGGGCCACGCCGCGCACCCGCGTCCCGGCCGGCGCCGTCGGGCTCGCCGGCCCCTACGCGGGCATCTACCCGCGGGCCTCACCGGGCGGCTGGCAGCTGGTCGGCCGCACGGAGCTGGTGCTCTTCGACGTCGACCGGGACCCGCCGGCGCTGCTGTCGCCGGGGACCCCCGTCCGGCTGCGGGCGGTGGGCTGAGTGCTGGAGGTGCTGGCCACGGGGCCGCTGGCCACGGTGCAGGACGGCGGCCGGCCCGGCTGGGCCGGCATCGGCGTGACCCGGTCCGGTGCCGCCGACCGCGCCTCCGCGGCGCTCGCCGGACGGCTGGTGGGCAACGACCCGGACGCCGCCGTCCTCGAGGTGACCGCGGGCGGCCTGCGGGTGCGCGCCGGGCGGACCCTGCTCGTGGCGCTCACCGGAGCGCCGGCGCAGCCGCGGGTGGACGGACGTCCCGCGCCCTGGAACTCACCGTTCCCGCTGGCCGCCGGCGCCGAGCTCGCGCTCGGCACGCCCGCCGCGGGGCTGCGCAGCTACCTCGCGGTGCGCGGTGGCATCGACGTGCCGCCGGTGCTCGGGTCGCGCAGCACCGACACGCTCTCCGGTCTGGGGCCGGCGCCGCTGCGCGCCGGGGACCTCCTGCCGATCGGCGGACCGGGGGAGGACCAGCCGGTCGTCGACGTGGCCCCCGTCCCGCCGCCCGGTCCAGACCCCGTGCTCCGGGTGCTGCCCGGTCCGCGGCGCGACTGGCTGGCACCGTCGGCCTGGCGGGCGCTGACGACGGCGGAGTGGACGGTCGGGACGGCGAGCGACCGCGTGGGGCTGCGGCTGGCGGGGCCGTTCCTGGATCGGGCGCGCGACGACGAGCTGCCGAGCGAGGGGCTGGTGCCCGGGGCGCTGCAGGTGCCGCCCGACGGTGCGCCGGTGCTCTTCCTGGCCGACCACCCGGTCACCGGCGGCTACCCGGTGCTCGCCGTCGTCGCGACGACCGACCTCCCTGCGGCGGCGCAGCTGCGGCCCGGCGACCCGCTGCGGTTCCGGCCGGTGCGCTGAGGTCAGCCGGCGGAGCGGACGGGGAGCACGGCCGGGCCCGAGCGGCCCTGGACGACCTCTGCCCGGGCGCCGTAGTGCGCGCTCAGCGCCTCGGGGGTGAGCACCTCGGCGGGCGTGCCCTCCGCGACGATCCGCCCCTCGGAGAGCAGCGCCAGCCGGTCGGCGTACTGACCGGCGAGGGTGAGGTCGTGCAGCGTGCTGACGACGGTGAGCCCGTCCTGGCGGCGGAGCCGGTCGACCAGGTCGAGCACCTGCTGGGCGTGCCCGAGGTCCAGGGACGCCGTGGGTTCGTCGAGCAGCAGGACCCGCGGCTGCTGCGCCAGCGCCCGGGCCAGGACGGCCCGCTGCTGCTCACCGCCGGAGAGGGTCGACAGCAGCCGGTCGGCCAACGGCGAGAGGCCCAGGCGCTCCATGACGTCGGCGACCACCTGCCGGTCGACCCCGCGCGGGGCGGCCAGCAGGGGCCGGTGGGGGGTCCGGCCGAGGGTGACGTAGTCGGCGGTCGTCACGCCCTCGGGCAGGACCGGGATCTGGGGGGCGTAGGCCAGCGAGCGGGCGCGCTCCCGGCGGGGCATGCCGGTCGTCGGGACGCCGTCCACGCGCACCTGGCCCTGGTGGCGGTGGAACCCGAGCACCGAGCGCAGCAGCGTCGACTTGCCCGAGCCGTTGGGGCCGATGACCGCCAGCCAGCCGCCCGGTTCGACGGTCAGCCGGATCGAGTCCAGGACCTGCCGGCGGCCGTAGCCGGTCGACAGCCCGACGACCTCGACCCGCGCGCCGCTGCCGGGCGTGCTCATCGCTGCCGCGCCCCGATCCACAGCAGGCCCGCGAAGAACGGTGCGCCGATGAAGGCGGTGACCACGCCGATCGGCAGCTCGCCGGGGGCGATCACCACGCGCGCCACGACGTCGGTCAGGACGAGGAACGCGCCGCCGATGAGCAGCGAGACCGGCAGCAACCGGGCGTTCGAGCCGCCGACGAAGCGGCGGGCGATGTGCGGCACGACCAGGCCGACGAAGCCGATCAGGCCGCTGACCGCGACCGCCGACGCGGTGGCCAGCGACGCGGCCACGATCACCAGCAGGCGGAGCCGGCCCGGGTGGACCCCGAGCGAGGAGGCCTCGTCGTCGCCCACCGCGAGCACGTCGAGCGCGCGGCCGCAGAGCAGCAGGACCAGGCAGGAGGCGCCGAGGTAGGGGAGCACCACCAGGACGTCGGACCACTGGGCCTTGCCGAGCTGCCCGAGCAGCCAGCCGTAGATCTCGCGCAGGTCGTCGGTGTTCTTCTGCTGCACCAGGGTCTGGCCCGCGGAGAGGAACGCGGCGACGGCGATGCCGGCCAGCAGCAGGGTGGGTCCGTGCGAGCCGCCGGTGACCGCGCCGAGGACCAGCGCGCACCCGACGCCCAGCAGCGCGCCGGCGAACGCGGCCAGCGGCACGATCCCCACGGGCCCGAGGGACTGCACGGGGGAGTAGGCGATCACCAGCGTGGCGCCCAGGCCGGCGCCGGCGGCGGCGCCCAGCAGGTAGGGGTCGGCCAGCGGGTTGCGGAAGACGCCCTGGTACGCGGCGCCCGCGACAGCCAGGCCGGCGCCGACCAGCGCGGCCAGCAGGACGCGGGGCAGCCGCAGCTGCAGCAGCACCGCCTCCTGGGTGCCGCTGAGGCCGCCGGGCACGTCGATGCCCAGCGGCCCCAGGAGGCGGTCGAGCAGGGTGGCGACGACGGCGCCGGGGGCCAGCGGCAGCGCGCCGACCCACACCCCGGCCAGCACGGCGAGCACGAGGGCCAGCCCGCTCCCGGCCAGGACCAGTCCCGGCCGGCGGCGCCCCCGGGGGGTCGCCGGCGCGGGGGCCCCGGGCCGGGAGCGGGTGCCGCTGCCCGCCGTCGCCGTCATCGCCGGTCGCTCAGCCCTGGAGGGACTCGGCGACGGCCTCGGCGAAGTCCGCGATCCGCGGGCCCCAGCGGGAGGCGATGTCGTCGTCGGCCTCCAGCACGCGGCCCTCGGCCACCGCGGGGATCGTGCCGAAGGCGGGGCGCTGCGCGACGGTCGCCGCGGACTGCTCGCAGCACTTCGTGTCGGCCAGCACGATCAGGTCCGGCGCCTCGCCGACGACGTACTCGGGGGAGAGCTGCGGGTACCCGCCGGCGGCCTCGCCGGGCCCGTCGGCGATGTTCTCCAGGCCGAACATCGCGTAGATGCTGCCGACGAACGTGCTGCTGTCCGCGGAGTACAGCTCCGGGCCCAGCTCGTGGTAGACGGTCATGCCCTGCACGTCCTCGGGCACGGACGCGACCGCGTCGGCGATCCGCTCCTGCACCTCGGACACGACCTCGTCGGCCTCCTCGGGGTGGCCGGTCGCCTCGCCGAGGGTCTCGATCTGGGCGTAGGTGTCGTCGACGCTCACCGCGGCCTCGAGCAGCAGGGTGGGCACCGACAGGGCGTCGAGCGCGTCGACGATGCCGTTCTGGTCGTTGCTCAGGACCACCAGGTCCGGCTCGTACCCGGCGATCGCCTCGGCGTTCGGGGTGAAGCCCGACAGGTCGGTGACCGGGGCGTCCTCGGGGAAGTTCGAGTAGTCGTCGACGGCCTCCACCTGGTCGCCGGCGCCGATGGCGAAGAGCATCTCGGTCGCCGACGGCGACAGCGAGACGATCGACCGCGGCTGCTCCTCGAGGGTGATCTCGCCGTTGGAGCCGGTCACCGTGACGGGGAAGGAGGCGGAGCCGGAGGTCTCGGCGGCGCTGTCGCCGCCGGAGTCGCCGCTCCCGCAGGCGGTGACCGACAGGAGGAGGGCGAGCAGGAGGGCCGGCAGCGCGGCGGGGTGGACCCGGCGCGGTTCCCGGGCCGTCGTCCGCGGCCGGGAGGGGAAACGGGGCAAGAAGAGCCTCCAGAGGAGGCGGCAGCGTCGCCCATGGTCTGCCGGCGGCAGGATGCGCGACCCTTACCGCGAGGGTCGGTGACATGCCGCAGGGCAGGCGATCTGGCTGAGCCCGGCGATCCGGGAGGATCGGTGGGCCTTCACAGTTGCGGGACAGCGCCGGGATTGCACCGGACTTCGCTGCCGCTACGGCACCGACCCGGAGGTCGGCCGGGGCGAATCTACCAGCGGCCGGTCAGGACCCGGCCGCGAGCACGGCGGAGTAGACCTCCGTCGTACGCTGCGCGATGGCTGCCCAGCCGAACTCCGACAGCACCCGCTCGCGCCCGGCCGCACCCATGGCGGTGGCGCGCTGCGGGTCGGCGAGCAGCTCGGTCATCCGGGCGGCCAGCCCCGAGGCGAACCCGGCCGGGTCCGCCTCGTCGTAGGGCACGAGCAGCCCGGTCCGGCCGTCGTCCACGACCTCCGGGATGCCGCCGACGGCGCTGGCGACCACGGCGGTGCCGCAGGCGGCCGCCTCCAGGTTCACGATGCCCAGCGGCTCGTAGACCGAGGGGCAGACGAAGACGGTGGCCCCGGTGATCAGCGGCACCAGCTGCTCGCGCGGCAGCATCGCCTCGATCCACACCACGCCCTCGCGGCGGGCCTGCAGGGCGGCGACGGCCTCGGCCACCTGCTGGCGCTCGGCTGGGGTGTCCGCCGCACCGGCGCACAGCACCAGCCCGACGTCGGGGGGCAGCTGCTCAGCGGCGGCCAGCAGGTGCGGCAGCCCCTTCTGCCGGGTGATCCGGCCGACGAACAGCGCGTAGGGCCGGTCGGGGTCGACGCCCAGCCCCCGCACGACCTCGGGAGCGTGCACCGGGCGGTAGGCCTCGGGGTCCACGCCGTTGTGGACGACGTGCACCCGGGCCGGGTCGAGCTCGGGGTAGACGGTGAGGACGTCGGCGCGCATGCCCTCGCTCACCGCGATGACGGCGTCGGCGGCGAGGTAGGCGGTGCGCTCGGTCCACGAGGACAGCCGGTAGCCGCCGCCGAGCTGCTCGGCCTTCCACGGCCGCCGGGGCTCCAGCGAGTGGGCGGTGATGACGTGCGGGACGCCGTGCACGAGCGAGGCCAGCAGGCCGGCGCCGTTGGCGTACCAGGTGTGGGAGTGCACCAGGTCCGCGCCGGCGAGCGCGGCCGCGATCCCGACGTCGGTGCCCCAGGCCTGCAGCGCGCCGTTGGCCTCGCGCAGCTCCGCGGGCACCGGGTGCCCCGTCGCGTCGCCGCGCGGCTCCCCGAAGCAGTGCACGTCCAGCTCCGGTCCCGCGGGCAGCGAGCGCAGCGCCGCCACGAGGTGCTCGACGTGCACCCCCGCGCCGCCGTAGACGGCTGGTGGCCACTCCCGCGTGACGATCCCGATGCGCACGCCGTCATCTAAGAGGACCGCCTCGGCCCCCGCCTCTCGCGGGCTCGCCAGCTCGCTACGGGCCGCTCCCACCCCTCACCAACCCCTGATGGGTGGCCTCCGCGGGCTCGGTGCTGTGGCGGCGGCGGGTAACGGTTACCTTGCGGACATGCGTGGCGGTCCTCGGGTTCTCGGCATCGTCCTCGCCGGTGGCGAGGGCAAGCGGCTTGCGCCGTTGACGGCCGACCGGGCCAAGCCCGCGGTGCCCTTCGGCGGCAACTACCGGCTGATCGACTTCGTGCTGTCCAACCTGGTGAACGCCGACATCCGGCAGATCGCCGTCCTGACGCAGTACAAGAGCCACAGCCTCGACCGGCACATCACCCAGACCTGGCGGATGTCGCAGCTGCTCGGGAACTACATCACCCCGGTGCCGGCCCAGCAGCGCCTCGGCCCGCGCTGGTACACCGGCAGCGCCGACGCGATCTTCCAGAGCCTCAACCTGATCTACGACGAGCGCCCCGAGGTCGTCGTCGTCTTCGGTGCCGACCACGTGTACCGGATGGACCCGGCGCAGATGATCGACCAGCACCTGCGGACCGGCGCCGGCGTCACCATCGCGGGGCTGCGGGTGCCGAGGCGGGAGGCCACCGAGTTCGGCGTCATCGACGCCACGGCCGAGGGCAAGGTCCGCGGGTTCCTGGAGAAGCCGGCGGACCCGCCCGGCCTGCCGGACTCGCCCGAGGAGAGCTTCGCCTCCATGGGCAACTACGTCTTCACCACCGACGCCCTGCTCGAGGCGCTGCGCCGCGACGCGGAGGACCAGGACTCCGTCCACGACATGGGCGGCTCGATCATGCCCATGCTCGCCGAGGCCGGGGAGGCGTGGGTCTACGACTTCTCGACCAACATCGTCCCGGGCGCCACGGAGCGGGACCACGGCTACTGGCGCGACGTCGGGACCATCGACGCCTACTACGACGCGCACATGGACCTGGTGTCGGTCACGCCGGTCTTCAACCTCTACAACGACCGCTGGCCCATCCTCACCCTCCCGCCGCAGCAGCCGCCCGCGAAGTTCGTGCTCGGCGGCCGCGCCGAGGAGTCGATGGTGAGCGCCGGCGCGATCATCGGCGGCGGCTCGGTGCACAACTCGGTCATCTCGCCCGGGGTCCGCGTGGAGCGCGGGGCCCGCGTCGAGGGCAGCGTCGTCATGGACGGCGCCTACATCGGCGAGGGCGCGCACGTGCACCGGGCGATCCTGGACAAGAACGTCGTCGTCCCGGCGGGTGCGCGGATCGGGCTGGACCCCGAGATCGACCGCCAGCGGTACCACGTCAGCGCCGGTGGGGTCACCGTGGTCGGCAAGGGCTTCCGCGCCTTCGCCTGATGCGGCCCCGTCCAGAGGCTCGCCCCGAGCGTGCGAGGGGTGAGGAGGACGGGGTCCTTTCACTCCCCGCCCCTCGCTCCGCTCGGACCGGGGCCCTGCACGAGGGCCGTTCCAGCACGTCGCCCTTGATCGTGACGCTGCTGCTGGAGGCCGACGCTCAGGCGCGGTTCGACCGGCTGCGGGCCGAGCACTTCCCGCCGGAGCGGAACCACCTGGCCGCGCACGTGACGCTGTTCCACGCGCTGCCGGGGGAGCAGGTCGACGCCGTGCGTGCCGACCTCGCCGCCGCCGCGGACCGGGACGCCTTCGACGTCGCCGTCACCGGGCTGCGGTTCCTCGGTCGCGGGGTGGCCTACGCGCTCGAGTCGGCGGAGCTGGCGGCCGTGCGCCGGGGGCTCGCCGCGGGGTGGGAGCCCTGGCTGACGCCGCAGGACCGGCAGCGGCACGCCCCGCACGTGACCGTGCAGAACAAGGTCGACCCCGCGGTGGCCCGGGCCCTGCACGAGCGGCTGCTCGCCGGCTTCACGCCCTGGACGGCGCGCGCCCGCGGGCTGGGGCTGTGGCGCTACCTCGGCGGACCCTGGGCGCCGGTGGGCGACCACCCGTTCCGAGGAGCGGCGACCCCGGACGAGGAGACCCCGTGACGCGTCTGCTCGACGTGCTGACCGAGACGGTGATCCGCCGGCCGCACGAGGTCGTCGCGGCCTTCGCGGGCGACCCGTCCCACGCGCCGGAGTGGTACGTCGACATCGCCTCGGTCGAGTGGCGGACCGCCCCACCGGTCACCGTGGGGTCCCGCATGGACTTCGTGGCCACCTTCCTGGGCCGTCAGCTGGCGTACACCTACGAGGTCGTGGAGCACGTCCCGGGCGAGCGGCTGGTCATGCGGACGGCGCAGGGCCCGTTCCCCATGGAGACCACCTACACCTGGCAGCCGCTCGACGCGGACAGCACCCGCATGACGCTGCGCAACCGTGGCCGGCCCCAGGGCTTCTCCGCCCTGGTGGCGCCCTTCATGGCGGTCGCGGTCCGGCGGGCCAACCGGGCCGACCTCGACCGGCTGCGCCGGCTGCTCGAGGGGGAGTGAGCGGTCAGGCGCGCTTCGTCGCGACGAGCAGACCGCTGCCGATCGGCAGGACGGCGGACAGCAGCGTCTCGTCGTCGCGGACGGTGCGGGCGATCTCGCGGTAGGCCACCGACTGCGGGTCGCGCGCGGTGCGGTCGGCGACCCGGCCACCGGCCAGCAGCCCGTGGCTGGTGAGCGAGCCGCCCACGCGCACCAGCGAGAGCAGCGCGGGCAGGTGCTCGCTGTAGTCACGCGGCGGCCCGGCGCAGCAGACCAGGTCGTAGGCGCCGGGGGAGAGCCGCGGGATCACCTCCGCGGGGGTGCCGAAGATCAGCCGCGCGCGGCTGGCCGGGATCTTCGCCTCGGCCAGCGCCTTGCGGGCGGCACCCAGCTGCTCGGGGTCGCCGTCGAGCGCGGTCAGGACGCCGTCGGGGCGCATGCCGCGCAGCAGCCAGAGGGCGGCGAGGCCGCCTCCGCTGCCGATGGAGACCACCGACCGGGCCCCGGCGGTGGTGGCGAGGACGGCGAGGGTCGCACCGACGGCGGGCTCGACCGGCGGGGTCCCGGAGAGGAAGTGCGCCCGGTGCCGGGCGGCGGCCATCTCCGGGCTCTCCACGGCGAAGCGGTCGGCGTAGGCGGCGCCCGGATCGGTGCCGCTCGGGGGCGGCGGTTCCTGGGCGCTCATCACCGGCCGAGGGTAGTGGCCGGGCGCCCCTGCCCCCGCGCGGCGGCGCTGCCTGTGAGTCTCCTGGGAGTGGCGGTGCCCGGGAACACCGCTGTGCCGGCCGCCCGTTGTCCCGTACGTGCGCGGACAGCGAGAGGTGCCTGCCGGAATCCCCCGAGCCGGGGAGGTCGCGGCGGCTCCTGTCTGCGATCCTGATGACGTGTCCGAGGCCACGCCAGCGCAGCCGGCAGCTCCCGGCGCCGACCCCGAGGGCTGGGTGGCGCCGTCCTGGGAGCAGGTCGTGCGCGACCACTCCGCCCGCGTCTACCGGCTGGCCTACCGGCTGTCGGGCAACGCCCAGGACGCCGAGGACCTCACCCAGGAGACGTTCGTCCGGGTGTTCCGCTCGCTGGCCAGCTACTCGCCGGGCACCTTCGAGGGCTGGTTGCACCGCATCACCACGAACCTCTTCCTCGACATGGTGCGCCGCCGCCAGCGCATCCGGTTCGACGCGCTGCCCGAGGACACCGAGCGGCTCCCCGGCCGCGCGCCCAGCCCGGAGCAGGTCTACGCCGACACCCACCTCGACCCGCAGGTGCAGGCCGCCCTCGACGCGCTGGCGCCGGAGTTCCGCGTCGCCGTCGTCCTGTGCGACATCGAAGGCCTCACCTACGAGGAGATCGCCGCGACCCTCGGGATCAAGCTCGGCACGGTCCGCAGCCGGATCCACCGCGGGCGCGTGCAGCTGCGCCAGGCGCTGGCGCACCTCGCGCCGCGCCGGCCCGCCGTCGCCGGGGAGGTCGGAGCGTGAACATCCCGGAGAGCCACCTCGCCCAGGAGGCCATCACCGCGCTGGTCGACGGCGAGCTGACCGCCGGCCCCGCCGGCCGGGCGGCCCGCCACCTCGCGGGGTGCCTGCAGTGCCGGATGGCCGTCGAGGCCCAGCGCGAGGCGAAGGAGGCCCTGCACGGGTCCGCCGACGTCGCGGTGCCCGGTGATCTGATGTCCCGCCTGTGCGCCATCCCGTTCACCGCCGACGTCCCGGGCGCGGGCTCCGGCCCGGGTGCGATGAGCGCCGGACCGGGTGAGCTGACCCTGACCAGCAGCACCGGGTCCTGGTCGGTGGACCTGGGCGAGCCCGCTCCGCGTCGCGGGCACCTGCGCGCGCGGTGGCTGCGCCGGGGGGTCGCCGGGACGATGGTCGGCCTCGGCGCCGGGGTGACCGCGCTCGTGCTGAACCTGCCGGGCGACGGTCCCCGGGAGCCCATCGGCCGCGCCGCCGACAGCGTGCGGCCGGTGCAGCACTCCGAGGTGGCTCCGCCGGCACTGCGCACGGTCACCGTCGGCACCGCTCCCACCGCTCCGCAGGGCGGCACCCCCTGAGCACGCCGGAGAAGCCGGCGTCGGACGGCGACGACTTCTTCCGGCCCTCGGGCCGGCCGGGCCCGTTCGACCGGACGGTGCAGCGGCTCGAGCCCCGCCCCGTTCGCGCACCGCAGGCCAGCCCCGCGCAGGCCTCGGCCTTCGGCCGGCCCGACCAGGTCGACGGCAGCTTCTCCGGCGACCGCCCGCCGCTGCCGGAGCGCCCCGTGCCGCCGCCCCCGCCCGAGGCACTGCTGCGCGCCTTCGGCCCGCCCACCCCCGGGAGCGGTGGTCTGCAGGAGCCGCCGTCCGGCCGTCCCGGCCGCCGTCGCACGTCCAGCGGTCCCTGGTGGAAGGCCGACGCCCGCACCGACCCGTGGCGCGACCCCGCGGCACCGGCGGGTCTGGGTGCGCCCGCCGTCTACGCCGAGGACGAGCAGCCCGGCCCCGTCGTCGTCGACGCCAAGGGGCGGCGCAAGGTCCGGCTGCGCGACCTCTCCGTCCGGCTGACGACGCTCGCCGTCCTCGCGCTGCTCCTCGTCGGGATCGTGGCCGGCGGCGTCGGCTGGTACCTGACCCGGACCGCCGACGAGAGCCCGCTCTACGCGCCCGGGACCACGCTGTCGCAGGTCGACCCCGGCATCACCCGGGAGCCGGGATCGGTGTCCGACATCGCCGACGCCGTCATCCCCGCGGTCGTCTCCATCGAGGTGCGGGTCGGGCAGGCCGGCGCCACCGGCTCCGGCGTGGTCATCGACGGCGGGAACGGCTACATCGTCACGAACAACCACGTCATCTCCGGCGCCGACGACGTCGAGGGCGCCGAGATCCGCGCCGTCTTCTCCGACGGCAGCGGGTCGGCCGCCCGGATCGTCGGCCGCGACCCGGCCAGCGACATCGCCGTCATCAAGGTGGAGAAGCCGGGCCTGGTCACCGCCTCGCTCGGCCGGTCCGACGACGTCGTCGTCGGCGACCCGGTCGTCGCCATCGGCTCGCCGCTCGGGCTGGCGGGCACGGTGACCAGCGGCATCGTGAGCGCGCTGGACCGGCCGGTCCGCCTCTCCGGCGAGGGCACCGACACCAACGCGGTGATCAGCGCCGTCCAGACCGATGCGCCGATCAACCCGGGCAACTCCGGTGGTGCGCTCGTCGACGCCTCCGGAGCGCTGGTCGGCATCAACACCGCGATCGCCTCGACCGGGGCCGGTGGCTCCATCGGCCTGGGCTTCGCCATCCCGATCGACACGGTCAAGCGGATCACCGAGCAGCTGATCTCGACCGGCTCGGCGGTGCACGCGGCACTGGGCGTCAACGCCCGCTCGGTCACCGACGGCGCCCGGGACGGGGCCCTGGTGCTCAACGTGGAGCCCGGCAGCGCCGCGGCCCGCGCCGGCATCCGCGAGGAGGACATCATCATCGCCGTCGGCGACACCCCGGTCGGGAGCTCCGAGGAGCTGGTGGTGGCGGTCGACGCCTACGCGCCGGGCGAGGAGGTCACCGTCGAGTTCGTCCGCGGCGGTGGGGACTCGCAGACGGTGCAGGCCACGCTCGACCCCGCCTGACCCACCTGGCGTTCACCGGGGCGACCTAGGCTGAGGCTTCGCGGAAGAGGGAGGGCGGGATGTTCGACTCGATCGGCTGGGGCGAGATCATCGTCCTCGCGCTCGCCGCGCTCTTCATCTTCGGTCCCGACCGGCTGCCGCACTTGGCCAAGGACGCCGCGGCAGGTCTGAAGAAGGTCCGCTCGGCGATCACCGGCGTGCGCGAGCAGATGCACGACTCGATGGGCGACGACTTCTCCGAGCTGCGCGACCTCGACCTGCGCAAGTACCACCCGCGCACGTTCATCCGCGACCAGCTGCTCTCGGACGACGGCCCGATCGTCCACCGGGGCAGCGCCACCGGTTCCGCCGGGCTCGCCGCGGCCGCCGGGACGGTCGCCGCGGCCGAGGCGGCACGTCCGCGCGACCGCAGCACCCCGCCGCCGTTCGACGTCGACGCGACCTGATCCGGCGCCGCTCCGAGGCGATGTCCGTGCTCTGGCGGTCCTGCAGGTCCCGCTGAGCGCGAGTTCGACCCGCAGAGCGACGAAAGAGGCCGGCCCCCGCGCGGGGACCGGCCTCTTCGTGCGTTGCGGAGCTACTTCCGGACGGGGGTGAGCCCGAGCGACATGCCCTGCAGGCCGCGCTGGCGGACGGCGAGCCCGTCGGCGATCTTCTCCAGCGCCTTGGCGGCCGGGGTCTCCGGGTCGGCGAGCACGATCGGGGCACCGGCGTCGCCGGCCTCCCGCAGCCGCGTGTCGAGCGGGATCTGGCCCAGCAGCGGCACCCGGGCACCGAGGGTGCGGGTGAGCGCGTCGGACACGGCCTCGCCACCGCCGGAGCCGAAGACCTCCATGCGGGAGCCGTCGGGCAGCTCGAGCCAGCTCATGTTCTCGATGACGCCGACCACCTGCTGGTGGGTCTGGGTCGCGATCGCGCCGGCCCGCTCCGCCACCTCGGCGGCGGCCAGCTGCGGCGTGGTGACGACGAGGATCTCGGCGTTGGGCAGCAGCTGCGCGATGGAGATGGCGACGTCGCCGGTGCCCGGGGGCAGGTCGAGCAGCAGGACGTCGAGGTCGCCCCACCACACGTCGGCGAGGAACTGCTGCAGCGCGCGGTGCAGCATCGGCCCGCGCCACACGACAGGGGTGTTGCCCGGGGTGAACATGCCGATCGAGATGACCTTCACGCCCATCGACTGCGGCGGCATGATCATGTTGTCGACCTGGGTGGGCTTGTCGTCGACCCCCAGCATCCGCGGCACCGAGTGGCCGTAGATGTCGGCGTCCACGACGCCGACCGACAGCCCGCGCTTGGCCAGCGCCGCGGCCAGGTTCACCGTGACGCTGGACTTGCCGACGCCGCCCTTGCCCGAGGCGACCGCGTACACGCGGGTCAGCGAACCGGGCTGGGCGAACGGGATGACCGGGTCGGCGGCGTCGGTGCCGCGGACGGTCTTGCGGAGCTCCGCGCGCTGCTCGTCGTTCATGACGTCGAGGCCGACCTGGACGGCGGTGACGCCGGGGACGGCGCCCACGGCCGCGGTGACGCGGTTGGTGATCGTCTCGCGCATCGGGCAGCCGGCGACGGTCAGGTAGACCTCGACCCGGACGGCACCGTCGGCGCCGATCTGGACGTCCTTGACCATGCCCAGCTCGGTGAGCGGGCGGTTGATCTCCGGGTCCTGGACGGTGGCCAGAGCTGCGGTGATGGCGTCGAGCGCCGGAGAACCGGTCAGCGTGTCGGACATGCGGTGTCTGTCTCCTTCGGCGGGGGGACCCGGGCCGGAGCCGCGCACGGCGACCAGCGCACTCAGGTCGACTGCCACTGTACGGCGGGTCGCACGCAGGGCCGTCCGCCGGAGGGTGATCTACCGCGCACGGACGGGGTCCTAGGGTCGACGCCGTGCCCGCCGACCGTTCCCGCACCGTGCGCGACTCGGTCGGGCTGGGGCTCGCCGTCGGTCTGTACGGCGTGGCGTTCGGCGCCTCGGCCGACGCCGCGGGCCTGGACGCCTGGCAGGCGATGGTGCTCTCGGCGCTGATGTTCACCGGCGCCTCGCAGTTCGCGCTGGTCGGGGTGCTGGGCGCGGGCGGCAGCCCGGCCGCGGCCGTGGGCAGCGCGCTGCTGCTCGGCACCCGCAACACCGTCTACGGGGTCCGGATGGCGCCGCTGCTCGCGCCGCGCGGCCTGCTCCGGCGGGCCGGTGCGGCGCACTGGGTGATCGACGAGACGACGGCGATGGCCGTGGCCGCACCCGACCGGGAGACGGGCCGGCTGGCGTTCTGGGCCACCGGCGCGAGCATCTACCTCGGCTGGAACCTGATGACCCTGGTCGGCGTGCTGGGGGCCTCGGGGCTGGGCGGGACCGCCGAGGCGGCGCTGGACTCCGTCGTCCCGGCGGCCTTCCTGGCCCTCCTGTGGCCCCGCCTGCGGGCGGGGTTCGCCGAGCACGCGGTGCAGCGGCGGGTGGCGGTCGGGGGCGCGGTGGTGGCCGTGGTGCTGACGCCGTTCGTGCCGCCGGGGGTGCAGGTGATCGCGGCCGCGGTGGCGGTCGCGCTGGCCGGGCGGCCGCGGCGGGAGGTGCCGGCGTGAGCGGCGTCTGGATCGCCGTCGTCGTCGCGTCGCTGGGGTGCTACGCGCTCAAGCTGGCGGGGCTCTCGGTCCCCGCGGGGTGGGTCGAGCAGCCCTGGGTGGCGCGGGTCGTCGACTTCGTGCCGGCCGCGCTGCTCGCCGCGCTGGTCGCCGTCCAGGCGGTCACCAGCGGCAACGAGCTGGTCGTGGACGGCCGGTTGGCCGGGCTCGCCGTCGCGGCGCTGGCGCTGGCGCTGCGGGCCCCGTTCATCGTCGTCCTGGTGCTGGCCGGGGCGGCGGGCGCGCTGGTCCATGTCCTCATGGGCTGAGCAGCGCCGGCTGCTGCCGGGGGCGGCCGCCGGTGCGCTGGCCGGGGTCGCGGCGAAGGCGGCCGACGAGTCCGGCTGGCGGTGGGCCGCGGATCTGGGCAGCTACCCGGCCGCCTGGGTGCTGGTCGTCGCGCTGATCGGGCACCTCGCGCCGTCGCTGCCGGCGGCCGCGATGCGGGCAGGGACCTTCTTCGCCGCCATGACGCTGGCCTACTACGCCTGGGCCGCGGTGGTCCTCGGCTTCGGCTGGAACCGGCTCCTCCCGATCTGGCTCGCGCTGTCCGCGACGGCGGTCGCCGCCGTGGCTGCCGCCGTCCGCTGGGCCGCCGGCCGGAGCACCGCGGGCGCAGCGGTGTGGGCGCTGGCCGCCGGCATCGTGCTGGCCGGAGGAGCGGTGAGCGACGCCGGGGAGCACCCGGTCCAGGCGGCGGTCGACGTCGTGGTCGCCGCCGTCCTGGTGCTGGTCCTGCCCGACGGCACCGCGGCACGGGGCCGGGCCTGCCTGCTCCTGGCGCCGGTGACGGTGCTCGCCGGTGGGGGGCTGGCGCTGCTCCAGCAGCTGCTGTGAGCGCCGCCGGGGGTCACTCCGGCGGTTCGCCGGTGGCCAGGACCCGGTCGTAGAGGAGTGCCGCGAGGACGCCGCCCAGCGTGGGGGCGACCAGGTACAGCCACAGCGGCGCGAGCTCGCCGGCCAGCAGGTCCGGGCCGAACGCGCGGGCCGGGTTCACCGCTCCGCCGGTGAGCGGGCCGGCCACGAAGATGCCGGCCGCCAGCGCGAAGCCGACGGCGACCGGCGCGATCGAGCCCTCCGCCCGGTCGTCGGTCGCCACCGCGATGACCACGAGCACCAGCAGGAAGGTCACCAGCAGCTCGACCAGGAACGCCCGACCCCAGGAGACGCCGTCGGCGGGCACGGTGGCCCCGAGCTTCCCCTCGGCCCGGGCCGCGGCGCCGTAGCAGGCCCAGGTGGCGAGAGCACCGACGACGCCGCCGGCGAGCTGCGCGGCCACGTAGCTGCCCGCCGCGCGCCACGGGAAGCGTCCGCTGGCGGCGAGCCCCAGGGTCACCGCCGGGTTCACGTGGCAGCCCGAGACGTGGCCGAACGCCGCGGCGAGCGCCACCAGCGTCACCCCGAACGCGAGGACGACGGCGAGCGGCTCGTACCCCCGGCCCGTGGCGCTCGCGACCGCCGCGCTCGTGCCGACGAACACGAGCAGCGCCGTGCCGACGAACTCCGTGACCGACGCGCGGACCAGGCGCGTCCCGATCTCGCTGCCGTACAACCCTCTGCTGCTGCCGCGGACGCCCCGCGGCGTGCCGGTACCCGTCGCACCCATGTGATCGTGCCCCCCGTGAGCGCCCGCCACCGCCGGCGGACGCGTCTCGGGATGCCCAGCCTCGGCCGGGCGACACATGCGGAGGTCAGCCGACCGGGTCGCGCTTCTTCTTCGCCTTCTTCTCGCGGCGGTCGGCGTCCTCGCCGTCGTCGCTGCTCATCCGGTTGAGCTCGCCGCGGATGAAGTCGCGGGTCGCCAGCTCGCCGATCGCCACGCGCAGGGCGGCGAGCTCCCGGGCCACGTACTCGGTGTCGGCCCGGGTCTGGGCGGCACGCGCCCGGTCCTCCTCGGCCTGCACCCGGTCGCGGTCGGCCTGCCGGTTCTGCGCGAGCAGGATCAGCGGGGCGGCGTACGCGGCCTGGGTGGAGAACGCCAGGTTCAGCAGGATGAAGGGGTAGGGGTCCCAGCGGAGCTTCACCGCGAAGACGTTCAGCCCGATCCAGACCAGCACGACGAGCGTCTGGACGGCGAGGAAGCGGCCGGTGCCCAGGAAGCGGGCGATGCTCTCGGCGAACTGGCCCACGGCGTCGGGGTTGAAGCGCAGGAAGCTGCCGAACCGGGAGGAGCTGCCGCGCGGGACGTCGAGGCGCTGGGGGGAGTCAGCCACGTCGTGACCGCTCCCGCCAGTCGTCGGGGAGCAGGTGGTCCAGGACGTCGTCCACGCTGACCGCGCCCACGAGCCGGCCCTTGTCGTCGACCACGGGTGCGGCCACCAGGTTGTACGTCGCGAAGTAGTGGGTCACCTCGGCCAGCGGCGCCTCCGGCCGCAGCGGCTCCAGGTCGTCGAGCACCCCGCTGACCAGCGTCGACGGGGGCTCGCGCAGCAGCCGCTGGATGTGCGCCAGGCCCAGGTAGCGGCCGGTCGGCGTGGCCGAGGGCGGGCGGCAGACGTACACCTGGCTGGCCAGCGAGGGCGTCAGCTCCTCCTGGCGCACCCGGGCCAGCGCCTCGGCGATGGTCGCGTCGGGCGCGAGGATCACCGGCTCGCTGGTCATGAGCCCACCGGCGGTGTCCTCGGAGTACTTGAGCAGCTGGCGCACCGACTCGGCCTCGTCGGGCTCCATGAGCTCCAGCAGCCGGTTGCGGTCGACGTTGGAGAGCTCGGACAGCAGGTCGGCGGCGTCGTCGGGGTCCATCTCCTCGAGGACGTCGGCGGCGCGGCTGTCCTCCAGGGTGCCCAGGATGGTGATCTGCTCGGCCTCGGGCAGCTCACCCAGCACGGCGGCCAGCCGCTCGTCGTCCATGGCCTCGGCGACCTCGTGCCGGCGCTTGATCGGCAGCTCCTGCAGCGCGTGCGCCACGTCCGCGGCGTTGAGCTCGCGGTAGGTGGCGATCAGCGTCTCGGCGCCCTGCCCCGTCTGCGGCAGGGCCAGCCCGGTCACCTCGTCCCAGGCGACCTGGTGCAGCTGCCCGCGGCGGCCGATCCGGCCGGGCTCCTGGACGGCGAGGCGGGAGAGCACCCAGTCGCCGGTGCGGGTCTGCTCCATGCCGGCGTCGACGACGTGCGCCGGCCGGCCGGACTCGTTGATCGTCACCTGCCGGTCGAGCAGCTCGCCGAGCACGAGGGTCTCCCCGGCCCGCTGCTCGAACCGCTTGAGGTTCAGCGTGCCCGAGGCGAGCATCACCGCACCCGGGTCGATCGCGGTGACCCGGCCCATGGGCACGAAGATCCGCCGGCGGGCCACGACCTCCACCACGACGCCGAGGACGCGGGGCGGGGCGGTGCCGACGCGCAGCGCGATGACGATGTCGCGCACCTTGCCCACGCGGTCGCCGTTCGGGTCGAAGACGGTCAGGCTCGCCAGCCGGGACACGTAGGCCCTGGTCACGGTGCTCACGGGACCCTCCTCGGCGGCGCTCGTCGGCCCCTCGATCGGGGTGCGGTGTCCTCCGGTGACCTCGCACGTGGAGGCACCGAGCGCTGAGGTTACCGTCGCAGCCGTGGCCGCCCGGGAAACGCTGGACTACGAGATCGTGGACGTGTTCGCCCCGCGGGCGTTCGCCGGCAATCCGCTGGCCGTCGTGTTCGACGCCGACGACCTGAGCACCGAGCAGTGCCAGGCGCTGGCGAACGAGTTCCACCTGTCGGAGACCTCGTTCCTCTGCGCCCCGACCGAGCCCGGCGCTGACTACCGGGTGCGGATCTTCACCACCGCGACCGAGCTGCCCTTCGCCGGGCACCCGAGCGTCGGCGCTGCCCACACGCTGGTGCGCACCGGCCGGCTGGCCGCCGGCGCGCTGCGCCAGGAGTGCGGCGCCGGCGTCCTCGACGTCGTGGTGGACGGCGACGGCGCGACGCTGACCGGCGGCCGGCCGACGCTGGCCGACGGCCCGGCCGCCGAGGAGCTGGCCCGCGCGATGGGGCTGGCCCCGGGCGACGCCACCGGCGTGCCGGTCGCGCTCGCCGGCTGCGGCCTGCCGTTCTCCTACCTGTCCGTCACCCGCGAGGCGGTCGACCGCGCGGTGCCGGACAAGGCGGCGCTGCGCGGGCTGGGCGTGGGGGAGGGGGTCTCGGTGCTCTCCTGGGACGCCGCGACCTCCACCGCCTACGCGCGGGTCTTCGCCCAGGACGACGCCTGGGAGGACCCGGCCACCGGCTCGGCCGCCCTGGGCACCGGCGTGTGGCTGGTCGAGAGCGGGCTGCTGGCCGGCGAGGGGACGTCGGCCTACACGATCCGGCAGGGCGAGGCGATGGGCCGGCCGTCGGTGCTGGAGTGCACCGTCACGGCCGACGGCGCCGTCGCGGTCGGGGCGACCGTGCGCGGCGCGGTCGTGCCGGTGGCCGGCGGGCGCATCCGGGTCCCCTCCTGAACGCCACCGCGGCGGCCTGGGACCTGCACCGGCCGGGCACCCGCGACGTCGGGCTGCTGTCCCTGGCGGTGGTCGGGGTGTCGCTGTCCGCGCCGCTGACCGCCATGGTGACCGCGCCGATGCTCGCGCTGGCCTTCTGGCGCAACGCCGCCGGTGCCGCGGCGCTCCTGCCGGTGCTCCTGACCCGCGAGCGGACGACGCTCACCGGCCTGCGCCCCCGCGACCTGACCAGCTCCGTCGTCGCCGGGTTGTTCCTCGCCGCCCACTTCGCCTCGTGGCTGCCGAGCCTGTCGATGACGACGGTGGCGGCGTCGGTCGCGCTGGTGACCACCACGCCGATCTGGACGGCGCTGGCCGCCCGCGTCTCCGGCGTGCACCTCCCGGCCGCGGTCTGGTGGGGGCTGCTGCTCGCCTTCGCCGGCGTCGTCCTCATCGTCGGGGTGGACGTCACGGTGAGCACCGAGGCCCTGCTCGGCGACGGGCTGGCGCTGCTCGGGGCCATCTGCGCCGGGGGCTACGTGCTGGCCGGGGCCCGCGCCCGCCAGCGGCTGGCGACCTCGGCCTACGCGGTGGTCTGCTACTCGGTCTGCGCGGTGGTCATCGCCGTCTCCGCGCTGGTGGTCGACGTGCCGCTGGCCGGCTTCGAGGCCCGCGACTGGTGGCTGATCGCCGGGATCACCGTCTCGGCCCAGCTCTTCGGCCACACGCTGCTCAACCTGGTGCTGTCCTCGGTCGGGCCGACGGTCGTGAGCCTGGCCGTCCTGCTCGAGGTCCCCGGCGCGCTGCTGTTCGCCCTGGTCCTGCTGGGTCAGGTGCCGCCGCTGCTGGCCCTGCCCGGCGTGCTGCTGGCCGTCGCCGGGGTGGCGATCGTCATCCGGGCGAGCCGCCCCGCCACCCTGGTCGAGCCCGCCACCTGACGAAGGACCCCGTCGCCCCCCACCGCTCGCGAGCTCGCGGTGGGCCCCTGCGACGGGGCCGTGGGGCGCGGTGTCACATCCCGGGCGGTTGCGTCGTCCGATGGGCATGACACCGACCGCACGCCGCACCCTGCTGTGGCTCCTCGTCGTCCTGGGCCTGTACGTCGGCCTCTGGGCGGCGGTGTTCCCCGCATCGTTCTACGAGTCGTTCCCCGGACCCTTCAGCTCCTGGGTCGCCGCCGACGGCCCCTACAACGAGCACCTCGTCCGGGACGTCGGGACGTTCAACCTGGGGCTGGCCGCGGCATCGGCGGCGGCCGCCCGCTACCGCGACCGTCGGCCCGGCCTCGTCGTCGCGCTCGCCTGGATCGTCTCCTCGGTGCCCCACCTCGGCTACCACCTGCACCACCTGACGGGTCTGGGCCTCGTCGACGCCGTCGCGCAGGTGGTCGCGCTGAGCCTCGCGCTCGTGCTCTCCGTCCCGCTGCTGCTCCCCGACCGGACGGTCGCGATGACCGACGGGACCGTCGCCGGAGGGGTGGTCGCCCGATGAGGATCGCCGTCGCCGGCGGGACCGGCACCGTGGGCCGCCACGTCGTGGACGTCGCCGGCGAGCGAGGGCACGACGTCCGCGTCCTGTCGCGCTCCCGCGGGGTGGACCTGGTCGACGGCACCGGGCTCGACGCGGTTCTGGAAGGGGTCGACGCCGTCGTGGACGTGGCCTCGGTCATGACGCAGTCGGCGGAGGCGTCGATCCGGTTCTTCCGGACCGTCTCCACCAACCTGCTGGCTGCCGGGGCCCGGGCCGCCGTCGCGCACCACGTCGCGCTGTCGATCGTCGGCGTCGACCGCGCGCCGCTCGGCTACTACGCCGGCAAGGTGGCGCAGGAGGACCTGGTGTCGACCGGTCCTGTGCCCTGGACCCTGCTGCGGGCGACCCAGTTCCACGAGTTCGCGGAGCAGCTCTTCCGTCAGCTGGCGATCGGTCCGCTCCACCCGGTCCCGGTGATGAGGTCGCAGCCGGTGGCGGCCCGGGAGGTGGCCGAGCGGCTGGTCGCCCTGTCCGAGGCCGGGCCGGCCGGGCGGGTGCCCGACCTGGCGGGCCCCGAGGTCCTGCGCATGAGCGCGATGGTCCGGGCCTACGCGCGGGCCACCGGGCGGGGAGCGGTCGTGCTGCCCGTCCCGCTGCCCGGGGCGCTCGGGAGGGCGTTCCGCGACGGCACCCTCACCGCCGGGCCGGACGCCGATCGGGGCGTGCGGACCTTCGCCGGGTGGGTCGCCGGGCTGTCCGGGTGATCAACGCCCTGGCGCGCGCGACGAGGGCCATCGCTACTCTCCGGTAGCTGACCGACCCATCGACATAGCGGAGGCACCGTGGCCGAGCTGCGATCCCGTCGTTCCAACCTCGCCGTCCCGGGCAGCAACCCCCGGTTCCTCGAGAAGGCCAAGGGCCTGCCCGCGGACCAGGTGTTCCTCGACCTCGAGGACGCGTGCGCGCCGCTGGCGAAGCCCGGCGCCCGCAAGAACATCGTCGCGGCGCTGAACGAGGGTGGCTGGGGCGAGAAGATCCGCACCGTCCGCGTCAACGACTGGACGACGGAGTGGACGTTCCAGGACGTGCTCGAGGTCGTCGGCGGGGCCGGCGCGAACCTCGACTGCATCATGCTGCCGAAGGTCCAGGACGCCGCCCAGGTCAAGGCGCTGGACATGCTGCTGACCCAGATCGAGAAGGCGAACGGCTACGAGGTCGGCCGGATCGGCATCGAGGCGCAGATCGAGACGGCGCAGGGCCTGATCAACGTCAACGACATCGCGTTCGCCAGCGACCGCATCGAGACGATCATCTTCGGCCCGGCCGACTTCATGGCCAGCATCAACATGAAGTCGCTGGTCGTGGGCGCGCTGCACCCGGACTACCCGGGCGACCCGTTCCACTACATCCTCATGCAGATCCTCATGGCCGCCCGCGCCCGCGGCGTGCAGGCGATCGACGGCCCCTTCCTGCAGGTGCGCGACGTGCCGGCGTTCGAGGAGGTCGCCAAGCGCTCGGCGATGCTCGGCTTCGACGGCAAGTGGGTGCTGCACCCGGGCCAGATCGACGCCGCCAACGAGATCTACGCGCCGTCGCAGGAGGACTACGACCACGCCGAGCTGATCCTCGACGCCTACGACTGGGCGACGTCGGAGGCCGGTGGCAAGAAGGGCTCGGCGATGCTGGGCGACGAGATGATCGACGAGGCCAGCCGCAAGATGGCCCTGGTCATCGCCGGCAAGGGCCGCGCCGCGGGCATGGAGCGGACCTCTTCCTTCACCCCGCCCGAGAGCTGACCCCACCCCAGGCATAGGAGGCTCTACCTATGGATCCGCGGCTGGATCCATAGGTAGAGCTTCCTTTGCCTGAGGGGTGCGCCGGCTACCGGCGCCAGAACAGGTGGTGGGTCACCCCGCTCGGGCTCGGGACGACGTCGTGGTGGAACCGGTCGTCCAGCTCCTCGGGGGCCTCCCACAGCCGCACCCCCGAGCCGAGCTCCACCGGCGCGACCGCCACGTGCAGGGTGTCGACGAGGTCGGCGTCGAGGAACTCCCGGATCGTCGTCGCGCCACCGCCGAGGCGGACGTCCTTCCCCTGCGCCGCTTCCTTCGCCTGCTCGAACACGGCAGCCGGCTCGCCGTCCACGAAGTGGAACGTCGTGTCCGAGAGCGTGAGCGACGGGCGCGGGTGGTGGGTCAGCACGAACACCGGCGTGTGGAACGGGGGCTCCTCGCCCCACCAGCCCTGCCAGGCGGGGTCGTGCGGGCCGCGGTGCGGGCTGAACTTGTTGCGGCCCATGATCTCGGCGCCGATGCCGTGCGCGAAGTCCCGGGTGAAGTAGTCGTCCAGGCCGCGGCTGCCACCCGGGTCGGTGCGGTTGGGCCAGCTCGCCGTGGCGCCGGCCCACGACATCAGCGCACCGGGGTCGGCGTGCCCGAACGGGCGCTCCAGGCTCTGGCCCTCGCCGGCGCCGAAGCCGTCGCTGGAGACGGTGAAGTTCTGAACTCTGAGCAGCTGGCTCACGGGGTGCTCCTTCGTCGGGTCGGCAGCAGGGACCGCGCGCAGGCGCAGGACTCATCGGTCAGGGGAGACCGCCGCGCTCCACCAGCTGGGCGGCGATGACGGCGCGCTGGATCTCGTTGGTGCCCTCGCCGACGATCATCAGCGGCGCGTCGCGGAAGTAGCGCTCGACGTCGAACTCCGTCGAGTAGCCGTAGCCGCCGTGGATGCGCACGGCGTTCAACGCCACCTGCATGGCGGTCTCGGAGGCGAACAGCTTCGCCATGCCCGCCTCCAGGTCGCAGCGCTGCCCGGTCTCGGCGCGCTCGGCGGCGTGCAGCACCAGCAGGCGGGCGGCGGTCAGCGAGGTGGCCATGTCGGCGAGGTAGTTGCCGATCGACTGGTGCTGCCAGATCTTCTTGCCGAAGCTCTCCCGCTCCTGGGCGTAGCGCAGCGCGTCGTCGAACGCGGCCTGCCCGACACCGAGCGCCCGGGCGGCCACCTGGATCCGGCCCGTCTCCAGTCCCCGCATCATCTGCGCGAACCCCCGGCCCTCGACGCCGCCGAGCAGCGCCGACGCCGGTGCGCGGTAGCCGTCGAAGGTGAGCTCGCAGCTCTCCACGCCCTTGTAGCCGAGCTTGGGCAGGTCGCGAGAGACGGTGAGCCCCGGCCCGTGCTCGACGAGCAGGATCGACATGCCGGCATGGCGGGGCTGCGCCGCCGGATCTGTCTTGCAGAGCAGCGCGATCAGCGACGACCTGCGCGAGTTGGTGATCCAGGTCTTGGGGCCGTCGACCTGGTACCCGTCGTCGTCGCGCCGCGCGGTGGTGGTCATGGCCTGCAGGTCCGACCCGCCGCTGGGCTCGGTGAGCGCCATGGTCGCCCGCACCTCACCGGTGGCCATGCGGGGCAGCCAGCGGTCCTGCTGCTCCCTGGTCCCGAAGGCGACCAGCAGCTTCGCCACCACCGTGTGCCCGCCCATCGCGCCGGCCAGCGACATCCAGCCGCGGGCGAGCTCGGCGGTGACCAGCGCGTAGCAGGGCATCGACACCGGCGCCTCGCCCCACGGCTCGGGCACGGCCAGGCCGAAGACGCCGAGCTCCTTCATCCGCTCGATCAGCGCCTCGGGGTACGTGTCGGCGTGCTCGAGCTCGCGGACGACCGGTCGCACGTCGCGGTCGACGAACTGGCGGACGGCGGCGACGATCGCCTGCTCCTCGGTGCTGAGCATGGTCACTGCGGTCCTCTCTCCTCACCCGGCACGGGGGCGTGATCAGGCACACGCCGGACGGCGGGTCGTCGTCCCTCATACTCGCCGGTAACCCGGACACCGGAGTCCCGAAGGAGCGACGTTGACCCGCTTGGCGCAGACCGCTGATCTGACCGACATCCAGCAGGAGATCCTGTCGACGGTCAGGAGCTTCGTCGACCGCGAGATCATCCCGCACGCGCAGGAGCTCGAGCACGGCGACATCTACCCGCAGGAGATCGTCGACGGGCTCAAGGAGCTCGGCATCTTCGGGCTGATGATCCCCGAGGAGTACGGCGGCCTCGGTGAGTCGCTGCTGACCTACGCGCTGGTGGTCGAGGAGATCGCCCGCGGCTGGATGAGCGTCTCCGGCGTCATCAACACGCACTTCATCGTGGCCTACCTGCTGCGCCAGCACGGCACGCAGGAGCAGAAGGAGTACTACCTGCCGCGCATGGCCACCGGCGAGGTGCGCGGCGCCTTCTCGATGTCCGAGCCCGGTCTGGGTTCCGACGTCGCCGCGATCCGCACCAAGGCGACGAAGAACGCCGACGGCGGCTACACGATCAACGGCCAGAAGATGTGGCTGACCAACGGCGGCAGCTCCACGCTGGTCGCCGCGCTGGTGCGCACCGACGAGGGCGCGGACAAGGCCCACGAGAACCTGACGACCTTCCTCGTGGAGAAGCCGGCCGGCTTCGGCGAGGTCAAGCCCGGCATCACCATCCCCGGGAAGATCGCGAAGATGGGCTACAAGGGCGTCGACACCACCGAGCTGGTGTTCGACGGCTACGAGGCCAAGGCCACCGACATCCTCGGCGGGGTGCCCGGCAAGGGCTTCGCGCACATGATGGACGGCGTCGAGGTCGGCCGGGTCAACGTCGCCGCCCGCGCCTGCGGCATCTCGATCCGCGCCTTCGAGCTCGCGATCGCCTACGCCCAGCAGCGGGAGACCTTCGGCAAGCCGATCGCCCAGCACCAGGCGATCGCCTTCCAGCTGGCCGAGATGGCGATCAAGGTCGAGGCCGCGCACCTGATGATGGTCAACGCCGCCCGGCTCAAGGACGCCGGCAAGCGCAGCGACGTCGAGTCGGGCATGGCCAAGACGCTGGCCAGCGAGTACTGCGCCGAGGTGACCACGCAGTCGTTCCGCATCCACGGCGGCTACGGCTACTCCAAGGAGTACGAGATCGAGCGCCTCATGCGCGAGGCGCCGTTCCTGCTCATCGGCGAGGGCACCAGCGAGATCCAGAAGACGATCATCAGCCGCGGCCTGCTGAAGGAGTACAAGCTCAAGGGCTGAGGGCAGTGAGCGCGAGAGGCCCAGAACCGCACCGGTTCTGGGCCTCTCGCGTTCAGCGGTTCGCTAGCCCGCGCTGTCGGCCGACTCCTGGAAGCGGACCTCGACGTCGTCCACCCCGAGCGACCCCGCGAGGCCGGTGAGCATCTCGCGGGTGTTGGTCTCCGCGCGCTCGCGCAGGTCGCTCTCGGCGGCCGCGGCGGCCAGGCGGTCCTCGGCGAGGGCGTACAGCTCGCTGTCGTCGACGGGGTCGTCGCCCACCGCGTCGCCGATCCGCTCGACCAGCCCGCGGTCCCGGTCGAGCACACGGCTCTCCTCGGGGTCGATCCGCACCTCGTCCAGCCGGGGTGCGGGCAGCTCGATGGTCGCGGTGGTGCCGTCCGCGGAGAGGGTGACCGCACCGGCGTCGATCGCGGCGAAGTCGACGTAGGCGTCGGCCGTGCCGGTGGCGAGGAACTCGACGCGCTCACCGCTGATCACCGACGGCACGTACCGGGTGTCCACCTCGCGGTCGACGACGACCTGGAAGGTGCCGCTGGCCGCGTGGTACTCGTGCAGGTCCTGCAGGGAGAGCAGCAGGGGAGTGGTGCTGCGGTCGACGACGTCCTGGCCGAACGGGTTCTCCGGCAGCCAGCCGGCGACCTGGATCCCGAGCGGTACGAGGACCGCCGCGCCCACGCCGGCGACCACCAGCCGGAACGGGACCTTGCGGCGGGGCCGGGCGGGGCGGGACTGCGGCAGGGTGGGCATGCGCGGCCTCTCGGGCTGGGGGAGGAGTGGCGGTGCTCACGTCCTCCAGCGACGGCTGCGCCCGCACCATTCCCGACACGACGCGAGTTCGGGACCCGAGGCGCCCGGGCGACGCTGCCACGGCCGGTGTAGGCAGAGGGGCATGCGTGCCGCAGGAGTGACCGAGTTCGGTGGGCCGGAGGCCCTGCACATCGTCGACGTGGAACCCGAGCCGCTCGGCCCGGGACAGGTCCGCCTTCGGGTGGAGGCGGCCGCGGTCAGCCCGACCGACACCCACGCCCGCTCCGGCGCCTACGCCGAGCGCGACCCGGTGAAGACGCCGCCGTGGGTGCCCGGCATGGACGTCGCCGGCGTCGTCACCGAGCTGGGCGACGGGGTCGACCACCTCGCCGTGGGCGATCTCGCGATGGGCGTCGTCGTCCCGTTCGGCCCGTACGGCGGCTACCGCGAGGACAAGGTCCTGTCCGGGAACTCGGTCGTGCGGGCTCCCGCGGGTACCTCCGCCGTCGAGGCCTCGACCCTGCCGATGAACGGCCTGACCGCCCGGTTCTCCCTGGACCTGATGGGCCTGCGGCCGGGGCAGGTCCTCGCCGTGACCGGTGCGGCGGGCGCGTACGGCGGCTACGTGGTCCAGCTGGCCAAGGCCGACGGGCTCACGGTGATCGCCGATTCCTCCGAGGCCGACGAGGAGCTGGTGCGCGGGCTCGGCGCCGACGTCGTCGTCCGGCGCGGGGACGACGTCGCCGACCGGATCCGGCAGCACCACCCGGACGGCGTCGACGGGCTGGCCGACGGCTCCGTCCAGGACGCGCTCGTGCTCCCGGCGGTGCGCGACGGGGGAGCGGTGGCGACCGTCCGTGGCTACCGCGGCAACGGCGAGCGGGACCTCCGCTTCTTCCCGACGATGGTGCGCAAGGTGGCGGAGGACCGGGCGGCGCTGGACCGGCTGCGCCAGCAGGTGGAGGAGGGCGTGCTGACCCTCCGGGTGGCGCGCACGTTCCCCGTCGAGCAGGCCGCCGAGGCGCACAGGCTGCTCGAGGCCGGCGGTGTGCGCGGGCGGCTGGTGCTGACCTTCTGACCCACCGCGCGCCCACGGGCGACCCGTGCGAGAGTCGTCCGCAGGCGTGCAGCGCGGGAGGGCTGACCCGCGCGCAGCCCCGGGCCCGGATCGCCCGCGGACCCGGGATGGACCGATACGGACTGGTCCGTCTAGTGTCTCGGCGAACACCCGCCCTCGTTGCCCCCGGTAACGACCCGGACCGTCGTCCGGAGGCGCCGGTGCCCTGTCGGGGCCCGGTTCGAGCGCGCGGTTGACGGACTGAGCGCGGGGAGAACGTTCGTGGGCAGCACACGCCTGGTCGGTTCCGGTCGAGGACGCCGATGGGGGGTGACGGCCGGGGCGACGGTGGTGCTCCTCGGGAGTGGCGCCGCTCTGGCACCGATCGTCTTCGCCGAGGAGGCGCCGCGGCGCGCGCTGCAGGCGGTCACCGTGGACCTGGCCTCCGACGGTGCGATCACGGGGCTGGCCTCCGCGCTGGTCAGCCGCGGAGAGGACGGGGAGGACCCGACCACCCGCACGACCGCGCTGAACCCGGCCGAGCACGCGGGCGACCTGCCGGTGCGGGTCACCACGTCCTGGCGGCACGACGGCCGGGTCGGCACGGACCTCGCCGACGTCGAGGGCGTCGACGGTCGGGTCGAGATCAGCGTGACGGTGCAGAACCTGACCGGTCGCCCGGAGCGGTTCCAGTACGACGCCAACGGCGTGGCCCGCGAGAGCTACGAGATCGTGACGACGCCGATGACCGTCGTCGCCAGCGCGGTCCTCCCCGGGGACAGCGCGGCCGCGCTGGTCCGCCCGCAGGGGGCGGCCACAGAGCCCGGGACGACCAACGGCGTCATCAGCACCGAGGACGACGCCACGACGGTCCAGTGGGCCTCGATCCTCGCTCCGCCGCGGCTGCAGCCCAGCACCACCTTCACCCTCGTCCAGGACGCCGAGGACTTCGAGCTCCCCGCCATCAACCTGGCGGTCCAGCCGGGCGTGGCCACGGACGACTCGGTGGCCCGCCTGGTCGGGGACGTCTTCGGCGGCTCCGCGCGCATGGTCGGCTCGGAGAACCACACGATCGGTCTCATCGCCAACGTGAACGCCACGCTGGCGCAGGTCACCGACAGCCTGCAGACGGTGCGCGAGACCCTCGCCGTGAACGCCGGCGAGGTCGGCTCCGCGGCCACGAACGCCCTGCGGTCGACGGCGAACTCGGTCGACGCCTCCATGGCCTCCCTCCTCGCCGACCTGCAGGCCCTCGACAACTCGGTGGGCGCCACGGTCGAGGGGACGAACAGCCGGGCGAACAGCGCGCTCGACGAGAGCGTGCGCGGCGTCCTCGAGTTCTTCGGTTCGCCGACCCCGGCCAGTGGTCCCACCCAGCCGGTGGCCTGCGGCTCCGAGGTGGCTGCCGAGGCGCCGTCCGGGACGTTGCTCGGGCAGCTGTCCGCGGTGAGCCGCCAGCTCAACGGGCTGGCCGACGCCTCCACCGACTGCGTCGAGGGGCTGCGGGAGACGCTGCTGGAGGACATCGGCTTCGACGTCGACACCGAGGGCGGCCCCCAGGAGTGCGCGGGGGCCCGGAGCGACTCGCTGGTCTGCCAGCTCATGGGCGCCGGCCAGCAGCTCGGCAGCCTCGCCGACGGCGTCCGGGCGCAGAAGGCGGACATCGCCGCCACCCTCGACCCGGACGACACGGTCAGCGCCGTGCTGACCGGGATCACCGGGCTGCAGGGACAGGTGACGGCGCTGCAGGCCAAGGCTGCCGCCCTGAAGAACCAGGGCGGCACGGTCCCGCAGGATCTCGACCAGACGCTGACGTCGCTGCTCGGCAGCATCGACGGACTGCTGGGCGTGCTGGCACCGCAGCCGCAGAGCACCGATCCGCAGCTGGCCGGCCGGCTGACTGCCCTGGCTGCCCAGGCGCGCGCCCAGAGCGAGGAGATGCTGGACGACAGCACCGGGATCCTGGCCCAGAGCAAGGACCTGGCGGAGGAGATGTGCGCTCCCGCCGCGACGCTGCTCCCGGGTGACCCGGAGCTGACGCGCCTGGACGGGCTGAGCCAGACGCTGGTCGGGCTCTCCTGCGCGCAGCTGTCGGCCACCACCGGTCAGGACGCCGGCTCGATCGCCGAGCGGGTGCGGACGCAGGGCGAGGCCGCCGACGCGCTGGCGACCGCTCTGGACACCGCGGCGGACGACGCCCAGGCCGTTGCGGACGACCTCAGCGAGGTGCGCGCCGAGGTGGACGGCCTCAGCGCCCTCATCGACGGCACCGTCGACAGCCAGCTGACGGGTGCGCTCGACGACCTGCTCGTCGACATGACCGGGCTCTACGACTCGAACGTCCCGTCCGACCTGGACTGCGACGTCGACCCGGTGCTCACCTCCAAGCGCCTGAACGCGCTGTTCGAGAGCTTCAAGCAGCTGCGCTGCCAGCGGGCGACGGTCGCGGGCGACCTCGAGGAGCTCATCGAGGGTGCGGCCGACGGGGTCGACGAAGCCGCCGCCGGTCCGGTCGACGAGGCGCGGGACCGGGCCAAGGACGCGGGCACCGGTGCGGACGAGTCCCTCGGGCAGCTCGGCGACGACATCGGCACGCAGCTGACGACGTCCGCCGCGCAGCAGCTGGAGCAGGGCCGGGTCGTCGTCGAGGTCCAGACCCAGCGGCTGCGGGCCGTGCAGGCGGCCGCGGAGCAGGAGCTCGACGCGGCCGCGCAGGGGGCCATCGGGCAGCTGGCGGAGCAGATCTCGCTGGCCACGGTGTCGCAGTCGGACGCCGCCCTCGCGCTCCAGGAGCAGCTGCAGAAGGTGCTGCTCGACCTAGGGTCGGCTGCCGAGGGCCGCGGCCTGCTCGGCGTCATCCAGAACAGCGCCGGTCAGACCGGGGTGCGCACCGAGCAGGTCACCCAGACCAGCGAGAGCGCCGCCAGCTTCCGCGGTGTCCGGCAGGCCGAGGTCGCCGACGCGCAGCTGGAGCAGCAGCAGTTCGCCCGGTCGCTGCAGGCCGCGCAGCGGATGGAGCCCTTCGCCGAGGAGCTGCCCGCCGGCTCGGTCTCGGCCACGGTCTTCTGCTTCCGCCTCGGTGGGGAGAACTGACGTGCGGCGAGGGTTGATCTGCCTCGCTGCGGCCGCGGTCGTCACCAGCGACTGCACGTCGGACGAGGCGGCTCCGGACGAGGAGAACTTCGAGCCGGCGCCGGCCCCGACCGTCGAGCTGCCGCTCCTGGAGAGCCTGGAGTCCCCGCTGAAGGTCGGCCTCGTCGTCACCGGCTCCGGCCCGCGCGGTGAGGGCGCCGAGTTCGCCGCTCCGGCGGCGGGCGCCCGCGTGGCGGAGTTCCGGCTCGACGGCGACGCGGACCGGCTGCAGCTGGAGGTCGTCGACGACCGGGGCACCCCGGACGGCGCCGTCGCTGCCACCCAGCAGCTGCTCGACGCCGGTGTCGCCGGCATCGTCTACGCCTCCGCGGGAGCCCACCTCGACCCGGCGCTGGACCTCGCCTCGGGCGCGGGCACCGCGGTGCTCCTGCCCTACGACACCCGGGACGGCCTGGCCGGCGACACCGCCTGGCGGACCGGCCCCAGCGACTCCCAGGTCGCCGACGTCGTCGGCGCGATGCTGGCCGGACGCGGTCAGCGCTCCCCGGTCGCGTTCACCGGCGAGGGCACCGGCTCCGGGCTCGCCGCGCTCGCCGCGGGCGACCGCCGGGTGACCGTCGCCGCCGGCGATGCGCTGGCCGGGCAGGTCGCGACGGCGGCCCAGCCGCTCACCGACGGCGGCGCCGACAGCGCCCTCGTGTCGGCCTCGGCGGAGACCTCGGCCGAGACGGTCGCCGCCCTGCAGGGGCGGGCGCCCTCCGCGCCGGTCGTCCTCGGGCCCTCGGCCCTGGCTCCGGCCTTCGCCGCGCGGCTCAGCGACCTCGGCTCGGCCGGCGGCGCGACCACCGCCGGGCAGTTCTTCACCGTCGGACCCGCCGCCACCGACTCCTCGACCGACGAGGGCGTCGTCCGCTTCCTGGACGCCGTCCGGCTCGCCGCCCAGGACGCCGACCTGCAGTCGCTGTCCGGGACCGACGCCTTCGGACGGCTCGGGGCCGCGACCGCCGACGTCCGGAGCCACGACGCCGTCGTCGCCCTGGCCGCCGCGGCCGCCGGCGCCGGCTCCACCGAGCCGGCCGCGGTGCTCGAGGCGCTCGGCGGCCTCGAGCTGGGCGTCGACGACGGCCTGGCCGGTCCGAGGCTCGCCTTCGCCGACCGGCAGGCCCTCCCGGACGACGGCGTGGCCGTGCTCCAGGCGACCACCCGAGGCGCCGAGCGCGGTGTCGAGCAGGACGCGCCCGCGCTGTCGTGGTTCGTGCTGCCCGACGGCGAGGGCTGATAGGACCACCCCATGCAGACCACCCGCGCGCTCGGGAGCCGCTACGTCCTCGAGCGGCAGCTCGGGTCCGGTGCGATGGGCACGGTGTGGGCCGCCGTCGACCAGCGGACGGGCGGGACGGTGGCGGCGAAGCTGCTGCGCCCGGAGTTCGCGCGCGACCCGGAGATCCTGACCAGGTTCGTCCAGGAGCGCTCGATCCTGCTCGACCTGGTGCACCCCAACGTCGTGCGGGTCCGCGATCTCGTGGTCGAGGGCGAGGACCTCGCCATCGTCATGGACCTGGTCGAGGGCGCCGACCTGCGCGCCCGGCTCCGGGCGGCGGGCACGCTCCCGCCGGCGGAGGCGGCCCGGATCACCGCCGACGTCCTCGAGGCCCTCGCCGCTGCGCACGCCGGCGGGGTGCTGCACCGCGACGTGAAGCCGGACAACGTCCTGCTGACCGACGAGGACCCGCCCGGCGTCCGGCTCGGTGACTTCAGCATCGCCCGGCTGGCGCAGGAGACGACGGTCCGCATGACCGGGGTGCTCGGCACGCCCGACTACATGGCGCCGGAGATCTTCACCGCCGAGACCGTGAGCGCGGCCTCCGACGTCTACGCCGCCGGCATCCTGCTGCACGAGCTGCTGGCCGGGCGCGCGCCGTTGGCCGGTGGGGGCACGGGCTACGCGGTCGCCAACCGGCACGTGACCGCCGCCCCTCCGCCGATCGCCGGGATCCCGCGGGAGCTCGACGCGGTCCTGCAGGCGATGCTGGCCAAGGAGCCCGACCGCCGCCCGCCCGCCGAGGCGGCCGCGGCCTCGCTGCGGGAGCTGCTGCCCGCGCTGGGGGAGCTCCCCGCGCTGCCGGTCGCCCCCGAGCCGACGACGTGGAAGGCCGCCGGAACCGGTCCGGCGCCGGCCTTCGGCGTCCTCGGGCACCGTCCGGTCGAGGACCTCGACCCGGGCCGCACCAACGTCAAGGCGTCGGCCGACGCCGCTCCCCAGCTCCCGGCGCCGGCCACCGGCGAGGCGAAGCCGTGGCTGGCCGCGCCGGTCGACGACGACACGGCGTCGGCGCAGACCCAGCTCCGGCCGAAGCGCGGTCCCGCGCACGCCGCCCCCGTGGTCGAGGAGGAGCCGGCCGCACGCCGGGGCCTGCTGCGCGACCGGCGCACGTGGCTGGTCGCGGGTGGATCGCTGGTGGCGGTGGGTGCGGTGGTCGGCGTCGTCGCGCTGGTCGGCTCCGGCGGCTCCGCGGATCCCCGTCGCCCCGACGGCGGGGGAGGCGCGGTCCCGGCCGAGGCGCTGGTCGTCACCGGGCCCTCCGAGGAGCTGCCCTCGGGCCTGACCGTCGTCCGCGAGGGGGCCTACGACGCCGAGGCAGGCACGCTGACCACGACCGTCACCTGGTCGGCGGAGAACTCGCTGGCCGGCCCGCTGTTCGAGTCGGTGCCCGCCGCGGCGGACGGGCGGTCGTGCCCCGACGTCACCTGGTCGGTGCCCGCCGTCCGCGACGTGACGCCCGGCGTCCCCGTCACCGCCTGCGGGTGGGAGGTCCCCGTCGACGTCCCCGGCGGGTCGGAGGTGACCGCCAGCTACACGGTGCCCTTCGAGCTGGAGGACGACGGCGACGTGCAGGGCCTGCGCGAGCGGCTCGTCGGGACCGGCACCGCGACCGGCGCCGCGCTCGACGGCCTGGTCGCCACGCCGGTCTACGCGGCCCAGCGGCTGGAGGACCTGGAGGTGCAGATCGACGGCACCGTGCGGGTCGGGGCGCCCGTCGGCCTGGTCGTCGTCCCGGTCTGGCGGGGCACCGACGCCGCCGACAACATCGCGGTCCTCTTCAGCAGCCGCAACCCCCAGCCCAGCCTCCTGCTCCAGCAGCTCGGCGGCGAGCTCGAGGTGCGCACCGACGACTGCACCGGCTCCCTCGCGTTCACCGACCGGGTGCCCTACGCCAACACTGTGGGCAGCGGCTGCACGGTGTCGGTCCGTCTTGGTGAGATAGAGGCCCGCAGCCGCAGCTTCGACGTCCTGCAGAACAGCGCGGGCTGAGACAGAGGAGTGCCGTGCGCGTCCAGGTGAGCGTCGGGCAGGTCGACGGCACGCTGCTCGACGTCGCCGTCGACGTCGACGTCGACGACGACCTGCCGGTCAGCCGCGTCGGCGCCGAGCTGGCCCGCGTCGCCGGCCTGGCCGGCGAGGGCGTGTGGATCGCCGGCGAGCGGCTCGACGACGACCAGCCGGTGGGGGAGAGCCCGCTCGTCGACGGCGCCGTCGTCCACCTGTCGGAGTCCGCGGCGCTGGCCGCCCCGGCCGGCCCGCCCACCCGGGGCTGGCAGCTGCGGGTGCTCAGCGGACCGAGCAGCGGGCTGGTGGCCGAGCTGCCGATGGGCGACCACGAGCTCGGCCGCAGCAGCGCCTTCGGTTTCGCCGACCGGTCGATGTCCCGCCGGCACGCCCTGCTCCGGGTGGGGGCCGACGGCGCGACGCTGCGCGACCTCGGCTCGGCGAACGGCACGACGCTCGAGGGCGAGCCGGTGCCGGAGGACGACGAGGGCGTGGAGGTCGCGCCCGGGCAGGTCGTCCAGCTCGGCGACACCCAGCTGGTCATCGGGCCGGCGGTGGTCTCCGACGCCGCGATCGAGCCGGCCGGCCCCGGCACGCGCGCCTTCGTGCGCGCCCCGCGCCTGCTGCCCTCCGCCCGGGAGGTGCGCATCCAGCTGCCGAAGGAGCCGCAGGCGCGCGAGCCCCGCCGGTTCTCGCTGGTCATGATCATCGCGCCGCTGCTCATCGGGGTCACGCTCGCGCTCGTCATGCGGTCGCCGATGTACCTCATGTTCGCCGTCGCCAGCCCGGTGATGATGATCAGCAACACCGTCGCCGACCGCCGGCACACCGCGCGCCAGGACCGCCGCGCCCGCGAGGAGTACGAGCAGGACCTCGCCCGCACCCACGAGCGGATCGAGACCGCGGTCGCGCAGGAGACGCTCCGTCGTCGCGACACCCACGCCGACCCGGCCACCACGCTGCTCACCGCCGTGCTGCCCGGCCGGCGGTTGTGGGAGCGCCGCCGCACCGACCCCGACGCCCTCGACCTGCGGCTGGGCTCGGCCGACCTGCCCGCCGAGCTCGTGGTCGCCGACCGCTCCGGCCGCGACGAGCCGCCGGAGCAGCGCGTCGTGCGCGCGGTGCCCGTCGTCGTGCCGCTGCGGCAGGCCGGCGTCGTCGGGCTCGCCGGGCCGGCCGAACCGCTGGCCGGGCTGCTGCGCTGGGTGGTGCTGCAGCTGGCGGTCCACCACCCGACGCGCGACCTCGCCCTGACCGTGCTCGCCCCCCGAGGCCGCACCGACTGGAACTGGGTCCGCTGGCTGCCGCACGCGCGATCGGCCGACGGCGAGGGCCCGGTCGCGTTCGTCGGCAACGACCCGGAGACGGTGACGGCCCGCGTCGCGGAGCTGACCGCGCAGATCAAGGCCCGCCGCGAGGCGACGGCGAAGGGCGGCCGCATCCAGGCCGAGTCGTTCCCGGCGCACGTCCTGGTCATCCACGGGTTCCGGCCGCTGCGCGCGACCCCCGGCCTGGCCCAGGTGCTGCAGGACGGCCCGGCGGTCGGCGTCTACGCCGTCTGCGCCGACGAGGAGGAGCGGTTCCTGCCCGAGGCCGCCACCGCCACGGCCGTGTTCGACCCGGCCGAGGAGGCCCAGCTGGTCGTCCGGCGCAGCGGCCACGACCCGGTGACGGCGGTGCTCGCCGAGCCGGTGTCGGCCGAGCTGGCCGAGCGCGCGGCCCGGGCGCTGGCCCCGCTGCGCGACGTCAGCCTCGAGGACGACGACGCCGTCCTGCCCGACAGCGTGCGGCTGCTCGACGTGCTCGGGATGGAGCCGCCGACGGTCGACGGCATCCGAGCGCGCTGGCAGATGGAGGGGCGCACGACCCGCCTCGTCGTGGGCTCCGGCCTGCACGGGCCGCTCACCCTCGACCTGCGCACCGACGGCCCGCACGGGCTGGTCGCCGGCACCACCGGCGCCGGCAAGTCGGAGCTGCTGCAGACGATGATCGCCTCGCTGGCGGTCGCCAACCGGCCGGACGCCCTGAACTTCGTGCTGGTCGACTACAAGGGCGGCAGCGCGTTCAAGGACTGCGTCCACCTGCCGCACACCGTCGGCATGGTCACCGACCTCGACGCCCACCTCGTGCAGCGGGCGCTCACCTCGCTGGGCGCCGAGCTCAAGTACCGCGAGCACTGGCTGGCGCGCGCCGGCGTCAAGGACATCGACGACTACATCGACCTGCAGGCCCGCGAGCCCGGCCGGCCACCGCTGCCGCGGCTGCTCATCGTCATCGACGAGTTCGCCTCGATGGCGCGCGAGCTGCCCGACTTCGTCACCGGTCTGGTCAACGTCGCGCAGCGCGGCCGCTCGCTCGGCATCCACCTGATCCTCGCCACCCAGCGGCCCAGCGGGGTCGTGTCACCGGAGATCCGCGCCAACACCAACCTCCGCATCTCGCTACGGGTCACCGACGGCGCCGACAGCAGCGACGTGCTCGACGCCCCCGACGCCGCGCGGATCCCGAAGTCCGCCCCCGGCCGCGGGTTCGCCCGGCTCGGGCACGGTGCCCTGGTCCCGTTCCAGGCCGGCCGCATCGGCGGTCGTCGCCCGGGTCAGGGCGCGGTCGCCGCGGCGGTGCCGTTCGTCGTCCCGCTCGGCTGGCACCAGGTCGGTTACGCCGCACCCCAGAAGCCGGCGACGGCGACCCGCGTGTCCGACGTCGAGATCACCGACCTCTCGGTCCTGGTCCAGGCGGTGCGCGGTGCGGCCGTGGCGGAGGAGGTGGCCGCCCAGCGCAGCCCGTGGCTGGAGGCGCTGCCCACCCGGGTGCTGGTCTCCGACCTCGACGCCCCCGCCGCCGGAGCGGCGTCGTCGGCCCGGCTGCCGTACGGGATCCGGGACCTGCCCGCGCTGCAGGAGCAGCAGGTGGCCGCGTTCGACCCCGCCACAGACGGGCACCTGCTCGTCATCGGGTCGCCGAAGAGCGGGCGCTCGCAGCTGCTGCGCACGCTGGCCGGCACGCTCGGAGCCCGGTGCTCCACCAGCGACGTGCACCTGTTCGCCCTCGACTGCGGCAACGGCGCCCTCCTGCCGCTGGCCGACCTGCCGCAGTGCGGCGCGGTCGTCACCCGCACCCAGACCGAGCGGGCCGTCCGGCTGCTGGACAGGCTCAAGCGGGAGCTGGAACGGCGTCAGCAGGTGCTGGCCGAGAGCGGCTTCGCCGACATCAGCGAGCAGCGCCGGTCGGTGCCCGCGGACCAGCGGCTGCCGCACGTCCTGCTGCTGCTCGACCGCTGGGAGGGGTACGCGCCCACCCTGGGCGAGATCGACAACGGCCGGCTCACCGACATCCTCATGGCGATCGCGCGCGAAGGGGCGTCCGCCGGGATCTCGCTCGTGATCACCGGTGACCGGTCGCTCGGTACCGCACGGATCTCGTCGCTGACCGACAACAAGCTGCTGATGCGCCTGGCCGACCGCACCGACTACGCGCTGATCGGGATCCCGGCCAAGCAGGTCCCCGGCGACATGCCGGCCGGCCGGGCGGTCACCGTGGACGGCGGGATCGAGACGCAGGTGGCGCTGCTCGCCGAGGACGAGTCCGGTCAGGGTCAGGCGGCGGCGCTCGCGGAGATCGCGAAGGCGGCGCACGTGCGGGATGCGCTCGTGCCGCGCTCGGCCCGGCCGTTCCGGGTCGACGTGCTGCCCTCGCGGATCACCTTCGACGCGGCGTGGGAGCTGCGGCCCCCCGAGGTCGGCGCCGGCTTCGCGCTGGTCGGCGTCGGCGGCGACGAGCTGATGGCGGCGGGTCCGGACCTGACCGGCGGCTCCGCGGGCTTCGTCGTCGCCGGTCCCGGCCGGTCGGGCAAGAGCACGGTGCTGCTGACGATGGCGGAGTCGCTCCTCCGGCAGGGGACGGCGATCGTCGTCGGCGCGCCCAAGGCGTCACCGCTGCGCGGGCTCGCCGGGCGGGAGGGCGTGCTCGCCGTGATCGAGGAGGCCTCGACGCCGGCCGACCGCTGGAAGGAGCTGCTCGCGACGGATCCCGGCCGCCCGCTCGTGCTGATCCTCGACGACGGCGACGTGCTCCGGGACAGCCCGGCGGCCGAGGTGTTCCGCGAGGTGGTCAAGGGCTACGTGCCGGGCCGCAGCCTCGTGCTCGGCGGCAACGCCGACAGCATCTGCACGGGGCTCTCGGGCTGGCAGGTGGATGCGAAGAAGGCGCGGCAGGGCGTGCTGCTGTCACCGCAGGGCACCACCGACGGCGACCTGATCGGCGTGCGGGTGCCGCGCGGCGCGATCGGCGGGCCGGTCCAGCCCGGGCGTGGGCTGCTCCACCTCGGCGACAGCTCGCTGCTCACCGTGGCGATCCCTGCCCCGCCCACGCCATAGGAGTCCGGCGGTGCCACGGCTCCTCGGAGCTGTGGACGACGCCATGCCGGTGGGATGGGTCCTGGCTGATGTGATCCCGCGGTTCTCGGTACCACCCCGGAGGTCTGGATGAGTGGCAGTGACCTGTACATCGACGGCGCGATGCTCGCCCGGGTGCGGTCCAACCTGTCCGGCATCCGCGACCTGATGGAGCAGCCGGCCCGCGAGATGCAGGACGTCACCGGGTCCGCCATGGGCGCCTCGGCCCTCGCCCGGCGCATGGACGAGTTCGGCGACGAGTGGTCCTACGGCATCAGCAAGCTCAGCGAGTTCGCCGGCAGCGCGGTGGAGGCGCTCGACCGCATCGCGGAGGCGTTCCAGGCCGCTGACACCGCGCTCGCCGAGGCACTGGAGCAGGCGGCCGAGCAGTGAGCGGTGAGTTCCCCTCCCTCGGATTCGATCCCGCGCCCGGCGACATCGCCGTCGCCGCCCAGGTGGCCGGCAGCGTCTCCGACGCCGCGCGCGCTCTCGAGGAGATCTGCGCGGTCCTGACCGGAGCGGCCGACGGCGAGTGGCGGGGCCAGGCGGCGACCGCCTTCCGCGATCTCCTCTCCGACGACCTGCGGCCGCGTGTGGACTCCGCGGCCCGCTCCTTCGACGCCGCGAGGCTGGCGCTGCACGACTGGCTGGACACCATGTACTCCGCGTCCGGGCAGGCGCTGTCGCTGGAGGCGCGGCACGCCGAGGCGGTGCGGAAGGCCCGGTCCGCGCATGCCACCTACGCGGGCATCCCCGCTCCTGCGCCCTCGACCGGGCAGCCCCCGACGCCGGAGCAGCAGCAGACGCAGGCCGAGCTGTCCCGTGCGCGGATCCAGGCGAGCACCGACGCCGCAGCGGCCGACGCGGAGGTGGCGGGCATCGAGGTTGAGGCCCGCGACCTGTCGAGCGAGTACGAGGACAAGGGCCGCGCGACGGCCTCACGACTGCAGCACGCGATGGACATCGCGCCGAACGAGCCCGGCATCTGGGACCGCTTCGTCGAGAGCCTCGGCAACGCCCTCGGCGACCTGCGTGACGCCATCGCCTACATCGGGGACCGCATCATCGAGGTGCTCGAGCAGCTGGCGCCCCTGCTGCAGTTCATCGGTGACATGGCCAGCTCGCTGGGTGCTCTCCTCAGCGTCCTCGCGCTCTTCCCGGGCCTCCAGTTCCTCGGTGGCGCGGCGCTGGTCCTCGGAGTCGTCGCCCTGACCGGTCACTACCTGGCGGCGGTCGGGGGGACCGGGAGCTTCGTCGACGCGTTCTCGGCCGACGGCCTGATGGGCGACGCCCTGGGGGTCGTCCTGGGCTTCGGTGCGCTCAAGGTCGGCAAGAAGCTGGTCGACGCCGCCCGGTCGGGCAGCTCCGCCGCCGGCGGGGCACCGGCCGTCATGAGGGTGCCGCAGCTGGTCGGCGGGCCCAAGGAGATGGTGCCGAACCTGTTCCAGCTGGCCACCAGGGGCGGCTACAGCATGGGCGCGCAGGAAGCGGGCTGGCGGCTCGTGGGACTGAAGATCTCCCAGGGGAACTTTGCGCTGAACGTCGCGCAGGCGCCGCAGAACATCGGCAACGTGGTCGGCCTGCGCGACGGTGTCGACGTCCGCGGGCCGGCCCGACCTGCGGCGGTCCGTTGACCGGCTCCGTCGACGCGACCGTCGCGCTCTTCCTGCCGACCGACTGGTGCGACGTGCTGATCGACGACGGCGGCGATCCGCGGGCGCAGGTGGAGTCCGTGCTGGCGCGCACGTGGCCCAGCTGCCCCGCGCACCTGCGCGAGACCAGCATCGACGTCCTGGTCCGCTGGCGGCAGGACATGCAGGCGCGTGGCGCGTTCAGCCACGGCATCGTCAGCGCCTCGACCGATGAGGGTGCGCCGGTCAACTGGCACGTGGTCACGAGCGTGGTGGCGCTCCCCCCGGAGCCCGAGATCGACCTGGCGCAGCTGCTGGCACGCTCCATCGGGGAGACGCGGCAGGACGTCCTCCACGTCGAGGCCTTCGACACCGAGATGGGAGGGGGCCTGGGGCTCGTCTCGCTGCGGGAGGCGCAGTTCCCGCCGGAGCTGGCGGCGCTCGGTCGCCCGATCCCGGAGAACCCGGGCTCCCTCGCGATGGCGGCGGCCCTGTCCTACACCCCGGGCACCACCTACGCCCTGCTCGTGGTGGGGCTCGGGGCGGCACCCGACCAGGTCCTTGAGCTGGCAGCTCTCGTCGCGGTCATCGCCGGGCGGTCACGCCTCGTGCCTGCGACGGAGGGGCGGACGGGTCGGTGACAATCCCTGCCATGGCGCCCATCCCTCACCCGACGGAGCATCCCTGGAGCACCCGCGGCGAGCTGTTGTCCGCGCGCGCAGCCGCCGTCCAGGAGATCGAGCGGCAGTTCCTGTCGCTCCGCGCCCTCGCCGGGCAGTCGGTGTGCGGCCTGCTGGTCGTCTTCGCGGCGGGGGTCGCGAGCGCCGCGCTCGAGGAGTCCCGCGTCACCGGGGTCCACGTGGCCATCGCGGTCGTGTGCTCGGGTCTCGCGCTCCTCGCTGCCGTGTTCCCGGTCCGGCGGGCGCTCCGGAACCGGAAGCTCATCGCCGAGCTCTTGGCGTGGGAGGCGGCCGAACGGCAGGGGCGGGAGCTGCCGCCCGGGCACATCCCCCCTGACCTCCGGATGCCGGTCGACGCACGCGACGACCCCGACTTCGAGCAAGTGGCGGGCGCAGCGGGGGCGGCGGCGTACACGCGACCCTGGGGGAGCCGGCTGCTGCTGCGCTCGGTACCGGGTGGCATCGGGCTCGTCGTCGGCTTCGCCCTGGTCGTGGGTGGGACCTTCGACTTCCCGTCGCCGGTCTCCGTCGCATTCCTGCTGTCCGGCGGGTACGTGTTGCTCAGCAGTGTGGTGATGGTGTCTGCCTCGACCCGCCTGGCCTACCGGATGACTCGCAGCTCCTCCGCGCTGGACGCCGACATCCGCGCCCTCCGCGCACAGCGCATGGGGGCACCCGCAGCGTAGGCACACTCGCCCTCGGTACGAGGCGAGTCCGGCCGGTGGTGGCAGGAGTCGATCCACCAGCCCGATGCGACGCGCGCACGGCGTCCGTGGCGGGGCGTGCGGTGGGTCGCCGGCCGCGTGAGCCGAGGCGCTGCTCGACCTCGAACGTCGCCCGCGCCTGCCGTGCCCTGGACGCGACCGAGGCCGCCTCGCAGCTGCGAGACGGCCTCGGTGGCGGTGGTCGGCGAGTCAGCCGCCGAGCGCGCCGGAGAGCTGGGTGTCGGCGTCGCGGAAGGTCGCGGCGGCCTGGGTCAGGTAGGAGGACATGCCCTCGAGGCCGGCGATGGTCTGGCGGGCGCCCTGCGTGAACGAGTCGTAGGAGGCCTGGAAGGCCTTGCTGGAGCTGTCGGTCACGTAGCCCTCGGCGACCAGGTTCTGCACGAGCGCCTGGAGCTGACCCAGCATGCCGTCGATCTCGGCCTGGCCGTTGGTGAGCCGGCCGGCGGCGTCTTCCATCTGCTCGTAGGTGACGTTCACATTCGGCATGGTGAGTCCTCACGGGAGTTCCGGGTGCACCGTGCACCGCTGGATCGGATACGTCTGGGACCGTAACAGCCGGATTGGGGCCGTGCGCCCCCTCGGCAGGCCCTGTGGACAGAGCCCGGCGGTCTTCCCGCGAGCAGGACTCGCGCGCGTCGGCGATGCCCTGTTTGCTGGTCGCCGGGCGGGTGCAGGACCCGCGGGAACGGAGCTCGGAATGGTGCACAGGCTCGTCGTCAGCTACGGCCCGCCGGAGGACCCGGCCGCGTTCGACGCGCACTACCGCGACGTGCACGCACCCCTGGCCAAGCAGCTGCCCGGCCTCGTGCGGTTCACGACCGGGCACGCCAGCCCGATGGATCCATCCCAGCCCGCGCCCTACCTCGTCGCCGAGCTGGACTTCGACTCCGAGGCCGCGATGGGCGCAGCCTTCGCCTCGCCGGAGGGGCAGGCCGCCGCGGCCGACGTCCCCGGGTTCGCCACCGGCGGCGCCACCATGGCGCACTTCGAGGTGCAGACGGTGGCCGGCGCGTGAACGGCGCCCAGGCACTGATCCGGACGCTGGTCGGCGCGGGCGTCGACGTCTGCTTCGCCAACCCCGGCACCTCGGAGATGCACTTCGTCGCCGCGCTCGACGATGTCCCCGAGATGCGCGGTGTGCTGACCCTGTTCGAGGGCGTGGCGACCGGCGCGGCCGACGGCTACGCGCGCATGGCCGGCCGCCCCGCCGCGACCCTGCTGCACCTGGGCCCGGGCATGGGCAACGGGCTGGCCAACCTGCACAACGCCCGCCGCGGCAAGGCGCCGCTGCTCAACGTCGTCGGTGACCACGCGCGCTCGCACAAGCGGCTGGACGCCCCGCTGGAGTCCGACATCGACGCCGTCGCCGGAACCGTCTCCACGTGGGTGCGCCGGTCGCTGTCCCCGGCCGACGTCGCGGCCGACGCCGCGGAGGCGGTCGCCGCCATCGCCACCGGCGGCATCGCCACGCTGATCCTCCCGGCCGACGTGTCGTGGGAGGACGGCGCCGAGGTGGCCGCGCCGCAGCCGGCCCGCCCGCTGCCGCACGTGGCCCCGTCCGTGATCGAGGAGCTCGCCCCGGTGGTGGGCTCCGGTGAGGGCGTCGTCCTCTTCCTCGGCGGCGACGTCATGGCCTCGGCCGATGGTCAGCTCGCCGCCGCCCAGGTGGCCGCCGGCACGGGGGCTCGCCTCGTCGCCGAGACCTTCCCCGCGCGCGCGGCCCGCGGCACCGGCCTGCCCGACCTGCACCGGCTGCCCTACCCGCCGGAGATGGCGATGGCCGCGCTCGAGGGCACGAGGCACCTGGTGCTGGCCGGCACCACCGCGCCCGTGCACTTCTTCGGCTACCCCGGGGTCCCGGGCCACCCCGTCCCCGAGGGCTGCGAGGTGCACGTGCTCAGCGCTCCAGGGGAGGACGGCGTGGCCGCGCTGCAGGCGCTGGCCGACCTCGTCGCGCCGGACGCGAAGCCCGAGGTCGCCGAGTTCGAGCGGCCCGAGCTGCCCACCGGCCAGCTGACCCCGCGCACCATGGCGGCGGTCGTCGGGGCGCTGCTGCCGGAGAACGCGATCGTGGTGGACGAGGCGCTCACCTCCGGGGTGGGGCTGACCGAGCTGACGTCGGCCGGGCCGCGGCACGACTGGCTCTCGCTCACCGGCGGGGCCATCGGCGACGGGCTGCCCATGGCGCTCGGTGCGGCGGTGGCCTGCCCCGACCGGCCGGTGATCGGCATCCAGGCCGACGGCAGCGCGATGTACACGATCTCGGCGCTGTGGAGCTACGCCCGCGAGCAGGCCGACATCACCACGATCATCTGCGACAACGGCTCGTACGCGATCCTCGAGCACGAGCTGCAGAAGGTGGGCGCGGCGTCGGACGGCGAGCGGGCGCGCAAGCTGCTCGACCTCGGCGGGCCGGGGCTGGACTTCGTGTCGATCGCGCAGGGGATGGGCGTGCCCGCCACCCGGGCGACGACCGCGGAGGAGCTGGCCGAGCAGCTGCAGAAGGCGCTGGCGGAGCCGGGCCCCCACCTGATCGACGCCGTCCTGCGCTGACCGTCACCGTTCGCAGGATCCCGTCACGCAGGCGTACGACACGAGGGCCGGCGGCGCAGCGCGCCGTCGGCCCTTGACCCCTCGCGCCCCGAGTGGGGCGATGGCCCCGTTCCGGGCCACACCAGCGAGGGGACGCCGGCCATGGACCTGCCGATCATCTACGTGCGTGGCTTCGCCGGAGGCAGCTCCGGCATCGACAAGGCGGTCGACGACCCGTTCTACGGGTTCAACGAGGGCTCGGTGCACGTGCGCGTCGGCAAGGACAGCCGGCCGCACTTCTACCAGTTCGAGAGCCCGCTGCTCCGGCTGATCACCGAGCAGGGCTACCGGCTGCTGGTGCACGGCAGCCAGGAGCGGTACCTGGAGCAGCAGCCCGACGGCGGGGTGCCGCCGAACACGATCTGGGTGCACCGGTTCTACGACCAGGCCGCGTCGACGTTCGTGCAGGAGCCGGAGAAGTACGTCCTGGAGGAGGCTGCCGCCGACCTGTTCCGGCTCATCACGTGCGTCAAGCGCAAGACGGGCGCGCCGCGGGTGCACCTGGTCGCGCACTCGATGGGCGGCCTGATCTGCCGCTCCATGATCCAACGGGTGATCCCGGAGCAGACCCGCGCCGGGGGCCGGCTCCGGCTGGACGCCGCCGCCGACCACGTGCAGAGCCTGTTCACCTACGGCACCCCGCACGGCGGGATCGAGTTCGCGCTCGGCTTCGGCCTGCTGGAGAAGGTCCGCGACGCCCTCGACATCAACGGCGCGGAGATCTTCGGGCGGCAGCGGATGTACGACTACCTGACGCCGCGGACCGACCCGACCGTCGACGGCAGCCCGCCCGAGGACTGGCGGGAGGTGGAGATGCCGGCCGGCGGGTTCCCGCTCGACCGGGTGTTCTGCCTCGTCGGCACCAACCCGCAGGACTACGCGGTCGCGATGGGCCTGTCGTCGAAGGCCGTCGGTGCGCGCAGCGACGGGCTGGTCCAGATCGACAACGCCTACGTGCCCGGGGCGCACCGGGCGTTCGTGCACCGCAGCCACAGCGGCCGCTACGGGCTGGTCAACTCCGAGGAGGGCTTCCAGAACCTGCGGCGGTTCCTGTTCGGCGACCTGCGGATCCAGGTCGACCTGTGCGGTCTCCGGCTCCCGGGGACCCTCGACGACGGGACCGTGTGGCAGCTGGAGACGGCGCTGGCGATCCGAGGGCTGCCGGTGCTGATGCACGAGCAGAGCGCCGCGCACCACTGCCCGATCCAGATCGAGCGCCCGCGGGTCGAGGACAGCTCGGACACCCCCAGGCCGCTGCTGACCACGTTCCTGTCCACGCGGGAGCCCCGCCCGCTCGACGGCGGCCGGCGGTGCTCGACGCTGCGGCACGCGCTCACCCTGCGGCTGATCTCGCTGCGCGAGGACACCGGCTTCTTCGACTTCGGCGACCACCTGGAGCAGACCGCCGACTTCGAAGACACCCTCGTCGTGGACATCGCGCCACCCGCGGGGGAGACCGGCTCGCCCCGGGGCTGGGCCGTCTGGAACAGCGCCATCCCCGGGGCGGTCCGGGACTGGCAGCCCAGCGGCGACCCCCTGACCGACGAGCGACCGCAGGAGCCGGGCGTGTGGCAGGGGAGCATCCTGCTGCCGGAGGTCTGCCGAGAGCGGTTCGGCGACCGGGCCCGCCTGGTCCTCACCGTCAGCGCACGCGAACCGGTGGAGGTGCCGGCCGTGCCGACCGGCGACCTCGCGATGGTCTGACGAGGGTCCTCGTGCCCTGGTCCGACCCGGCCGGGGCGTCGAGCATCGGGCCGGGTCCACGAGGACCCGGTCCGGACGCCGGACGACGACCGGTGCGGACCCGGCACAGGGAGTCGTCATGAGCACCAAGCTCCACCAGCGGCCGAGGACCCTGCGGCGCCCCGTCGTGCACGACCGGAGCGAACCGGAAGCGCCCCCGGCGGCCGGCCGGACGACGCACCGTCCGCAGAGGCAGCGGCGGCAGACGGACCTCCGGGCAGGGCTGATCGGACTGGGCGTGCTCGCCGCCCTGCTGCTCGCCTTCACCGCGATGGTGGTGCTCACCGCGCTCGCGGGTGGGGACACCTTCCTGGGCTGACCCGCCTCGGGTGGTTCACCCGCGTGGGTGGACGTGACCCCCGGATGTCCACAGAACCCGTGAACGGCGGCCCGCGGACTGGTTCGTTTCCTTACAGTCCGACCCGTTGATCAACGGGCTCGACGGGGGATGGCGTGCCGACTGCTCTGGACGTCGTGGACGGTGAGGTCCGCGAGCTGATCCGTCGGCGTGGGCTCGACCCGTTCCTCGACCCGGGCCCCGTGCGGCTGCTCGTGCGCGACGTCGTCGCCGACTACTCCGAGCGTTCGCTGACCTCGGCGCTGCCACCGATCGGCGACGTCGAGTCCGTCGTCCGCGACGTGCTGGACCGGGTGGCCGGCTTCGGTCCGCTGCAGCGCTACCTCGACGACCCCGACGTCGAGGAGATCTGGGTCAACGAGCCCGGCCGGGTGTTCATCGCCAAGCGCGGCCGCAGCGAGCTGACGACGACGATCCTGGCGCCGGGCGAGCTGGCCGACCTGGTCGAGCGGATGCTGCGCACCTCGGGTCGACGCATCGACATGTCGACCCCGTTCGTCGACGCGATGATGCCCGACGGCTCGCGGCTGCACGTGGTCATCCCCGACATCACCCGCCAGCACATGGCGGTCAACATCCGGAAGTTCGTGCTGCAGGCGCACTCGCTCGACGAGCTGGTGGCGCTGGGCACCATCACGGTGCAGGCGGCGCGCTTCCTCGAGGCCGCCGTCGCCTCGGGCCTCAACATCCTCGTCTCCGGTGGCACTCAGGCCGGCAAGACGACGCTGCTCAACTGCCTCTGCGCCTCGGTGCCGGCCCGTGAGCGGGTCATCACCTGCGAAGAGGTCTTCGAGCTGCGGGTGCCGCTGCCCGACGTCGTCTCGATGCAGACCCGGCAGCCCAACCTGGAGGGCGCCGGTGAGATCCCGCTGCGCCGCCTGGTCAAGGAGGCGCTGCGCATGCGGCCCTCGCGCATCGTCGTCGGCGAGGTGCGCCAGGAGGAGTGCCTGGACCTGCTCATCGCGCTGAACTCCGGGCTGCCCGGCATGTGCACGCTGCACGCCAACAGCGCCCGCGAGGCCGTGGTGAAGATGTGCACCCTGCCGCTGCTGGCCGGGGAGAACATCGGGACGTCGTTCGTCGTGCCGACCGTCGCCTCCAGCGTCGACCTCGTCGTGCACGTCGGGACCGACGCCGACGGCCGCCGCCGGGTGCGGGAGATCGTGGCGCTGCCGGGGCGGGCCGAGAACGGGGTCATCGAGACCGCCGACGTCTTCACCAGCCGCGAGGGCCGGCTGGTCCGGGCCGAGGGGTACCCGCCGCACGCCGACCGGTTCGCCGCCGCCGGCTTCGACCTGCCGGCCCTGCTCGGCGGGTCGGCGTGACGGAGTCCGGCGCCTTCCTGGGTCTGCTGCTCGGCATCGGTCTGCTGCTCATCTGGCGCAGCGGCTCGCGGGCGCCGAAGCCGCGCACCGATCCGCGCCGGCCCGGACGGCGGCAGCAGCTGCTGGCCGCGGCCGGGCTCACCGGCATCAACGCCGCCCAGCTGCTGGCCCTGCAGATCGGGGCCGGGCTGCTGGCGACCGTCGTCGTCCTGCTGACCACCGCGACCGTGACCGTGAGCCTGGTGTTCGGGTTCTTCGGGTTCCTGCTGCCCTACGTGCAGGTGCGGCGGCTGGCCGGCAAGCGCCGGGCCGACCTGCGCGAGGTGTGGCCGGAGGTCGTGGACAACCTGGCGTCCGCGGTCCGCGCCGGCCTCTCGCTGCCCGAGGCCCTCGGGGCGCTGTCCACCCGGGGCCCGGAGGTGCTGCGGCCGCCGTTCGCCCGGTTCGCCGCCGAGTACCGGTCCAGCGGCCGGTTCGGACCGTGCCTGGACCGGCTCAAGGACGACCTCGCCGACCCGGTCGGCGACCGGATCGTGGAGACGCTGCGGGTGGCCCGCGAGGTCGGTGGCAGCGACCTCGGCCGGGTGCTGCGCACCCTGGCCACCTTCCTGCGCGAGGACGCCCGGGCGCGCGCGGAGCTGGAGACCCGGCAGGGCTGGGTCGTCTCCGCCGCGCGCCTCGCGGTCGCCGCACCCTGGATCGTCCTGCTGCTGCTCGCCACCCAGTCGGCGACGCTGGCCGCCTACGACTCGGCGATGGGGACGGCGATCCTGCTCGGCGGGGGCGCGGTGTGCCTGCTGGCCTACCGGCTGATGCTGCGGATCGGGCGGCTGCCCGAGGACGTGCGGGTGCTCCAGTGAGCTCCGGTCTCCTCGGGATGCTACTGGGCCTGCTGGCGGCGTCGGGCCTGATCCTGGTCCTGCGGTACGCGCCGCCGTTCCGGGCCGTGCGGCTGGTCGACCGGCTCGCGCCCTACGTCCACGACACCCCGCCGCCGTCGCGGCTGCTGGGCACGGCGACCGAGCCGGGGATGCTCACCGCGGTGCGCCGGATCGCCGGCCCGTCGATCAGCAACGGCGCGCGCATCGTCGACCGCTTCGTCGGTGGCCGGGCCGCGGTGCGCCGACGGCTGGACGCGCTCGGGGGCGACCTCACCGTCGAGGACTTCCGCATCGAGCAGGTCATCTGGGGCGGGCTGGGGTTGCTCGGCGCCGCCGTCGTCGCGACCGTCGGCTCCGTCGCCGCCGGCCAGGTCAACGTGCTGACCGCCGGGCTGCTCTGCCTCTCCGGGCTCGTCGGCGGGGTGCTCGGCCGCGACTGGTGGCTCACCCAGCAGGTCAACCGGCGCGAGGAGCTGCTGCTCGCCGAGTTCCCCGTGGTCGCCGAGCTGCTGGCTCTCGCGGTGACGGCGGGGGAGAGCCCGACGGCGGCGATCGCCCGGGTCACCCGGCTCTCCGGCGGCGAGCTGGCCCGGGAGCTCGGCTCGGCGCTCGGTCGGGCGCGGGCCGGCGTCCCGCTGGTCGACGCCCTGCAGCAGGTCGCCGACCGCACGTCGCTGGACCCGTTGGCCCGCTTCATCGACGGCCTGCTCGTGGCCATCGAGCGCGGCACGCCGCTGGCCGAGGTGCTGCGCGCCCAGGCCGCCGACGTCCGGGAGGCCGGCAAGCGCCGGCTGCTCGAGGCCGGTGGGCGCAAGGAGATCGCCATGATGGTGCCGGTCGTCTTCCTGGTGCTGCCGGTCACCGTTCTCTTCGCCCTGTTCCCGGGGCTGATCAGCATCGTCTCGCTGGCGCAATGAGCCGGCGGACCTGGAGAAAGGACGACGCCATGCGTCTCGTTCCGCGCATCACCGCCCTGCTGGACCGCATCCGCGGGGAGGACCCCGAGCGCGGCGACGTGCCCGGGTGGGTCATGGTCACCGTGATGACCGCGGCCCTGGTGCTCGCCATCCTCGGCGTGTTCCAGGAGGCCATCGTGAACGCGGTGCAGAACGCGCTCACCTCCGTCACGACCCGTGGATAAAGAGGCGCCAGCGCCTCGTGACGACGGCGAGCGCGGGAGCGCCGTCGTCGACTTCGTGATGGTCTCGATGCTGATCGTCGCGCTGCTGATGGCTGTGCTGCAGGTGGCCGTCTACGTGCACGTGCGCAACGTGGTCACCGCCAGCGCCCAGGACGGCGCCCGGTACGCCGCGAATGCCGACGTCGACTCGCGCGTCGGTGCCGACCGCACCGTCGAGGTGGTGGCCCGCGCGACCTCGGTGCAGACGGCGCAGGGTCTGGCCTGCACCTCGCAGGAGGAGCCCGACCCCAGCGGCGCGACCGTCGTCGTCGTCCGGTGCTCGGGTTCGGTGCCCTCGCTGCTGGCGGCGCTCGGGAACCTGCTCCCGCTGGAGGTCACCGGCCGCGCTCTCAAGGAGGGCTCGTGACCTGGCTTCGCCGCCGGCTCGGGATGGTGTCGGACGAGCGCGGGTCGGCGCTGGTCGAGTTCGTGTTCATCGCGCTGGTGGTCTTCGTGCCGCTGGTCTACATCATCGCCGGGTTCTCCTCGGTGCAGCGCGGGGTGTTCGCCTCGCAGGCCGCGGCTCGCGAGGCCGGCCGGGCGATGGGCACCGCGCCGGATGCGGTGACCGGGCAGGAGCGGGCGCTGCGGGCGGCGCAGCTGGCGGTGGAGGACCAGTCGGTGGAGGTCACCGACATGCGGCTGGAATACGCGCCTGCCGGTGCCGGTTGCGAGGCGGCCGGCAGCTACACCCCGACGCTGGCGCCGGGGGAGGAGTTCTCGGTCTGCGTGACCGTGACGGTCCGGATCCCGCTGCTGCCGGAGTTCATCGAGTCCAACACCGCGACCGGTCAGTTCGTCGTCGAGCGCGACCGCTACGTCGACGGCTGAGCCTGCATAACTGGTGACCGCGCCGTTGCGGATGAGTGCGGTGATGATGTCGGTGATGGCGACGCTCGTGCGCAAGCGGGCGCAGTCAGACGCCGTCAGCCCCACCAGGGGAGCTCGACGTCCAGGATCCGGTCGGAGGAGTCGACCAGGAGATCCCGGATCCGAGGCGCGTCCCGCTGCAGCCGCGCCTCGACCTCGTCGGGTCCGTCCTCCCAGCCGTGGTCGTCGACCTCCACGGTCACCAGCACGCTGCCCCGGTTCGTGGCGGTGAGCATCTGGGTCAGCTCCTCGTTCCACACGGCGGAGGTGCCGTCGCCCAGCGCCAGCTCCCCGCCCTTAGCCTCGTACAGGCCACGCACGGCGGCCGCCTCCTCCGCCAGCCACAGGCGCGCGGCCTCCTCGGCGTCCTCCGCCGTGGGGTAGCGCGTCACCGTGGCCCAGATGTCCAGCTGCCCGAGGTCGTCGTCGTGGTTCTCGTTCAGCCGCCGGGACTGCAGCGGAGCGGCGACGTCGTCGTGGTAGGAGAAGAACGGGTCCCGGCCCTCTCCGTCGGAGACCCAGAAGGAGGAGAGGTCGAACTCCTCCGCGCCCGGGATGTCCAGCGGCGCGCGGGTGCCGCCTGCGCTGACCTCGTCCACGACCACCCAGCCGGCGGAGCCGACCGCGAGCAGGGCGGCGACCGAGGTGTACGCCACCGCGAGCGCGCCCGCCGGCCGGCGCCCGGGGCCGAACCGGCGCCGCCGGTCGAGGTGGCGGCGGAGCTGCGAGCGGGCCAGGAAGAAGGTCCCGGCGGCCACGCCGAGGACGAGCACCCAGGTGACCGCGGAGGAGAGCCACCCCGTCGCGCTCATCTTCCAGGCGCGGTGGGCCGACGGCGGGTAGACGCCGTAGCGGTCGCCGTCGGACGGGTCGCCCTCGGCGATGGCCTCGCCGGAGGGGGTGTCGAGGTAGTAGTTCGTCCCGCCGCCGCGCCCGGAGCTCTCCGCGGTGCGCGTGACGTAGGTGTCCTCGCCGACGGTGAGCACGAGGCCGCCGCCGCTCAGGGCGCGCACCCCCTGGTACGCCTCGACCGCCATGCCCGGCGTGAACACCAGCAGGGTGACCAGCCCGGCCACCGCGGCCACCGAGACCCGCTTCGGCCCACCGCCACGGCTGGGGCGGAACATCGGCGCGATCGCCGCGGCCTCGGCGCCTCCGGGGAGGAAGCGCACCGCCCACGCCGCCACGAGGAGGAGCGCCGCCGGCACGCCCAGGACCACCGGGATCAGCGGGCCCCACTTCTCCTGGAGGCGGACGCCCACGCTGGCGGAGGGGGCATTGGCACCGGCGGCCAGGATCATGGCCAGGACCGCCGGGAAGACCAGCAGCACCAGCAGGAGCGCGGCACGCTGCAGGCCGCTGCGCGCCCGGGCCAGTCCGCTGTGCCGCTCGTCGGGCCGGTGCTCGCGGGTGGAGGGAGCGCCCGGCAGGCGCTCGGCCCGTGGGCTCCGACGTCGCCACCGCTGACGGCTCTTCGCGCGGTTCACCCGACCTCCGTCCGTGCTCGCCGCGCTCCGACGGGCCGGCTCCCGATCGGACCGTATCTCCCCGCGGGGGACCGGCCGTAGCCCGGATCGGACGCGTCGCGCACGCAGAGTCACGTGAGGCAGGACCGGTTCCCCTGGTCGGGTGAGCGAGGTAGGGGTCGCGGGCGACCGGCTTCTACCGTGACGAGGTGCTGAGCAGGAGGTCCGTGTCGCTCGGTCTGCTGAGCACCCTCCTGTGCCTCTCCGCGTGCTCCGCCGAGGCCTCGTCGCCGCCCTCGGCGCAGGCCGCGCTGCCCGGCTACGAAGCGCCCGACGGGGCGTCGGCGCTCTGCGCGGGGCTGGCCGGATCCACCCACTTCCTGGACATCCCCGCCGCCATGGGCCAGCTCACCTCCGGCGTCGGCGCGGTGGACGGGCGCAGCCGCCTGGCCGCCGCCCGCGGGGAGCTCCGCAGCATGGTGGACGGGCTCCCGGCCGGGGAGGACCCCGACCTGCGTGCCGCGGCGGACGGCGTGATCGCCGCGCTCCTCGCGGTGCTGGGCCCCGAGCTGACCGACGAGGCCCGCGCGGACGTGCTCGCGAGCATGGACGAGTTCGTCGCGCAGCTGCAGCCGGCCTGCGGGTTCCCGGCGTGAGGACCACCGGAGCCGGCACCTGCCTGCTGCTGGTCGCCGCCGCCCTCGCGACCCCCACGGTCGCGGCGGCCGATCCGGCGCCGGACCTGTGCGCCGTGGACGAGTCGCGCGGGACCGTGCCGGCCGACTTCGCGCTCGACGCGTGCGTGGAGACCGGAGCGATCACCGTCCGGAACTCCCTGCTCGTCCCGGTGACGGTCCAGGTCGCCGGGGACCTGGGCGCACCCGAGTGGCGCGTCGCCGCCACCGGTCCGGACGACGACTTCACCCGCGGGCTGACCGACGTGCCCGTGCTGCTGCCCGGCGACGTCGTGCGGTGGCCGCGGGGTGCCGGTCCCGGTGAGCTGGTCGTCGGGGCGCTCGACACCGCCGTCCCCCTGCCGGTGAGGTCCGCGCTCCAGCCGCTGCTGCCGCGCCTGGCCGACCGACCGGCCGACGCCGACCGGGTCCTGGCCGCGGTCGCGACGGACGTCGGTGCCGCGGTCGCCGCCCGGGACGAGTGCATCGCCGGCCGGAGCATCATCGAGCGGGTCGCCTGCGACCTGCGGGCGGCCGACACGATCGGCAGCGTCGTGGGGCGTCGGGTGCCTGCCGACGCCGTAGGCGCTGTCGCCGAGCAAGTGCTCGACCCTGCCGGGTGGGACGAGTGGGCCGGCGCAGCGGACGAGAGCCGTGCTGCCCTGGGCGCCGGCGAGCGTCGACTGGTGCAGGCCGCGGTGCCGCCGCCACCCCCGCCGCCACCGCCGCCTCCGCCGGTCCCGGCACCCGCTCCGGCGCCGCACACCCCGGTGCCGCGTGCTCCCGCCCCGGCACCGTCGCCCGCTCCGGCACCTGTGCCGCTTCCGGTACCGGTTCCTGCGCCCGTCCCGCTGCCGGTGCCCCTCCCGGTGCCACCGCAGGTGGACCCCCGGGCCGAGCTGGAGCGGTGGCTGCAGGAACTGGCCGCGCAGGCAGAGAGGGCACGGGAGGCCGAGCGCGAGCGCGAGCGGGACGGGGACCGCGACCGCGACCGCGACCGCAAGGACCGCGAGGACGACTGACGGGACGGGCCGGCCGCGACGACCGGAACCGTCGCGACCGCCCGCCGGGGTCAGGCGCCCCGCTCGACCTCTGCCTGCACCACGCCCCGGACCGCCTGCACCAGCGAGGCGTCCGAGGTGTCCCCGTTCGCGAGCGCGGTGCGGGCCTGGTCGTCGAGCAGGCTCCCGTCCACGGTCTCGAGCCAGGTCAGCTCGCCGCCCACGTGGCGGCCCACCTTGAAGCCCTCGCCCTCGGGGCTCACCACGTAGCTGTCGCCGTCCAGGTTGATCGTCATCTCGTCGGTCATGACCGCACCCCTACCCGCGGGGACCCCGGTTCCACGCAGGCGGTTCTCCGTCGGCGGGGGAGAGGATCCCCGCATGGACGAGGAGTACTGCGAGGTGGTCGTGACCGCGGGCGATCTGGAGTGGCTGGCCGGCTTCACCCGCACCCTGGTGGAGGAGCGGCTGGCCGCCTGCGGTCACCACCTGTCGCCGGTCCGGTCGGTGTACCGCTGGGACGGCGCCGTGCACGACGAGCCCGAGGCGCGGGTGGCCCTGCACACCCGGCGGTCGCTGGTGCCCGAGATCGTCGCGCGCACGGCCGACCTGCACCCGTACGACGTCCCGTGCGTGATCGCGCTGCCGCTGGTCGGCGGGAACCCCGACTACCTGCGCTGGGTCGCGGCGGAGACGCGAGAGCCGGAGGTCCGGAACTGAGCGTCGTCCCGCACTGACCCAGGGGTGCGGAGTCGCATTCTTCATTCCGGGTAGTCCGGGATCCGGCGGCGCTCGGGTGCCGGGGCGCCTCGGTCGATGGCACGGGGACCTGACATCGGGAACCCGGTCCGCGAGCAGAGCGGAGGGCGCACGGTGGGCGATCAGCCGACACGGTCCGAGCTGCCCGAGGACGCCCGCCGCCCGGGCGTGGGGAGGTCCGGCGACGGCGCCCTCGTGGCCGCCGTGCTCGACGCCCTCCCGTCGCCCACGCTCCTCGTGGACGCCGACGGCCGCGTGCGGCTGACCAACCTCGCCTGGCGCGCGGCGGCCGACTCCTTCGGGGACCCGCGCTTCGAGGTCGGCCTCGGCGGCGACTACTTCGGCCTGGCGCTGGACGTGATGCGCGACGAGCAGGCGACCCGCGGCCTCATCGAGGACCTCCGCCGGTTGTCACGGGGCGAGCTGGACAGCGTCTCGGCCGACTACGCGCTGCCCACCGGGGGCGGCACCCGCTGGTACCACCTGATGGCCTCCCGCGTGGACCAGGCCGGGCACATCGTCGTCACGCACTCCGACGTGACCTCGCGGGTCCAGGCCGAGCGCACCTCGGCGTGGCAGGCGCGGCACGACTCGCTCACCGAACTGCCCAACCGCGCCCACCTGCACGAGCTGATCGACCAGGAGCTCCAGCGGCCGGACGCCCCGGCGGTCGCCGTCCTCTTCCTCGACGTCGACGGGTTCAAGGACGTCAACGACTCCCTCGGCCACGACGCCGGCGACGAGCTGCTGCGCCAGCTGGCTGCGCGGCTGACCGCAGTCACCCGCGGCCAGGACACCGTCGGCCGGCTCGGCGGGGACGAGTTCGTCGTGCTGTCGCGCGACTGCGACCTCGACGGCGCCGAGATGCTCGCCCAGCGCTGCCAGGTCACCTTCGACCAGCCCTTCGAGCTCGGCGGGCGGATGGTGCGGCTGAGCGCCAGCATCGGCATCGCCGCGGCCCCGGGCGGGCGCACGACCCTGCGCTCCACGGACCTCGTGCGGGACGCCGACCTGGCGATGTACGCAGCCAAGGCCGCGGGCCGCAACCGGGTGCGGGTGTTCAGCCCGGAGCTGGGCGCCCTCGTGCAGGGCAAGGTGCAGATGGCCTCCGAGCTGCGGGACGCCATCGAGGACGGGCAGCTGGTCCTGCACTACCAGCCGATCCTGCACGTGCCCACCGGCGAGTACAACGGCTGCGAGGCGCTGGTGCGGTGGCAGCACCCCGAGCGGGGGCTGCTGCCCCCGGGTGACTTCCTGCCCGTCGCCGAGCAGTACGACCTGCTGGTACCGCTCACCCGCTGGGTGCTGCGGGAGGTCGGCGCCCAGCACGCGGCGTGGCGCGCCCAGGACCTCGACCTGGTGATCGGCGTCAACGTGCACGCCCGGCACCTGTCCACCGGCACCCTCGTCGACGACGTCCTCTCCGCGCTGGAGGAGTCCGGGATGCCGCCGAGCAACCTCGTCTGCGAGCTGACCGAGACCTCGGTCGCCGAGGACCCGGAGTGCGCGGCCTCCCAGCTCGCGGAGCTGCGCAGGCGCGGGGTCGAGGTCTCCATCGACGACTTCGGCAGCGGCTTCTCCTCCCTCGGGCAGCTGGTCAACCTGCCCACCGGCGTCCTGAAGATCGACCGCAGCCTGGTCGCGTTCACCGAGGGGCGCGAGTCCCACGCGGCGGCGGCCATCGCGGCGATCGTGGCCCTGGCGCGCGCCTGCGGCAGCGAGAGCCTGGCCGAGGGCGTGGAGACCGCCGGGCAGCTGGCGCTGGCCACCGAGCTCGGCTGCACCTTCGCCCAGGGGTACCACCTCGCCCGGCCCATGCCCGCGGCCGAGCTGCCCGCCTGGATGGCCGCACGCGGCGGCGGCCGGCGGCGGCACCCGGGCTCGGTCCTCCCCGCCGGCAAGGCCACGCTGCCCGCCGGGTGACCCCTCAGCCCGGTTCGCCGCGCGCCTTGCGGCGGAGGACGACGACGAGGTCGACCGCCGCGACGGCGGCCACCGCGAACAGCGCGACGGCGCCCCACGCGGGCAGCTCCGTGGCCAGCACGAGGACGCCGAGGACGACGCAGACCACCACGCCGAAGGTGGCCAGCAGCGCGCGCAGGGTGAGTGCCGACTGCGCCGGGGCGGCGCCGCCGAACCCCGCCGTCGGGTCGTGGTGGTCGGGAAGACCGCGCGCGTAGTCCTCCCTGCTGCGACGTTCCCGGGGCTCCGACATGGCATACCTGCCTACCCGCGACGGAAGCGCACTACCCTGGGTCGACGTGGCCGCTGACTTCTCCGTCGTCCTGGACGAACTCGACACGACCCTGAAGTCGATCGAGGCCGTCCTCGACGTCGACCGGCTGCGCCGGGAGGTGGCCGAGCTCGAGCAGCAGGCCGCCGCGCCGGACCTCTGGGACGACGTCGAGGCAGCCCAGGCGCTGACCTCCAAGCTCTCCTACATGCAGGGCGACCTGCGCCGCGTCGAGGAGCTGCGCAGCCGTCTGGACGACGTCGCCGTGCTGCACGAGATGGCCGTGGAGGAGGATGACGCCGGCACGATCGCGGAGGCCGACCGCGAGCTGGAGGCGCTGCGCAAGCAGCTCGACGAGCTCGAGGTCCGCACCCTGCTCTCCGGTGAGTACGACTCCCGCGAGGCGCTGGTGACCATCCGCTCGGAGGCCGGTGGCGTCGACGCCGCCGACTTCGCCGAGATGCTCATGCGCATGTACCTGCGCTGGGCCGAGCGGCACAAGTACCCGACCGAGGTCCTCGACATCAGCTACGCGGAGGAGGCGGGCATCAAGTCGGCCACCTTCTCGGTGAAGGTGCCCTACGCCTACGGCACGCTCTCGGTCGAGCAGGGCACCCACCGGCTGGTCCGCATCTCGCCGTTCGACAACCAGGGCCGCCGCCAGACCTCCTTCGCCGGGGTCGAGGTGCTGCCCGTCGTCGAGCAGACCGACCACGTCGACATCCCCGAGAACGAGATCCGGGTCGACGTCTTCCGCTCCTCGGGCCCCGGTGGCCAGAGCGTGAACACCACCGACTCCGCCGTCCGGATGACCCACATCCCGACCGGCATCGTGGTGTCCTGCCAGAACGAGAAGAGCCAGATCCAGAACCGGGCCGCCGCGCTGCGGGTGCTCCAGGCCCGGCTGCTCGTGGTCCGGCAGGCCGAGCAGCGCGCCGAGATGGACGCGCTCAAGGGCGAGGGCAGCAGCTGGGGCAACCAGATGCGCTCCTACGTCCTGCACCCGTACCAGATGGTCAAGGACCTGCGCACCGAGCAGGAGAGCGGCAACCCCGGGGACGTGCTGGACGGCGGGATCGACGCCTTCATCGAGGCCGGCATCCGCTGGCGCCGCCAGCAGGAGGCGGTGCCCGCGCCCTAGGCGTGGGCGACGTCACCTTCCGGCTCGCCCGGGAGCCGGATGCGACCGTGCGTGACCGCCGACCCGGCGGTTGCGACTGCCCCGTGACTGTCCGCGAGAACGACTCCCGGCAGGTCGCGGCCAAACGCGCTTGAGCGAGCCGCCGGGCTAGTACCGTGGCGCCTCGTGATCGAAATGCAACACGTCACCAAGCTCTACCCGGCGAGCGGCCGGCCGGCCCTGGACGACGTGTCCACGGAGATCGACAAGGGAGAGTTCGTCTTCCTGATCGGGTCCTCCGGTTCGGGCAAGTCGACCTTCCTGCGGCTGCTGCTCAAGGAGGACGACCCCACCTCGGGCACCGTCTCCGTGAACGGCAAGACGCTCAACACCATGAGCAAGTGGCAGGTGCCCAAGCTCCGCCGCACCATGGGCTGCGTCTTCCAGGACTTCCGGCTGCTCCGCAACCGCACCGTGGCGCAGAACGTCGCGTTCGCCCTCGAGGTCATCAACAAGCCGCACCGGACGATCAAGCGGGTCGTGCCGGAGGTGCTGGAGATGGTCGGCCTGGAGGGCAAAGCCAACCGGCTGCCCGGCGAGCTCTCCGGTGGTGAGCAGCAGCGGGTGGCGATCGCCCGCGCGTTCGTCAACCGGCCGCTGGTGCTGCTGGCCGACGAGCCCACCGGAAACCTGGACCCGGAGACCAGCGAGGGCATCATGCTGCTGCTCGAGCGGATCAACCGGACCGGCACCACGGTGATCATGGCGACGCACGACTACCACATCGTCGACTCCATGCGCCGTCGCGTGATCGAGCTCAACGGGGGCGTCCTCACCCGCGACCAGTCGCGCGGCGTCTACGGCGTGGGTCGCTAGCAGCGGCCGCCGTACCGACCCCGCACGCACTCCACGACAGGGAATCCATGCGCGTCAACTTCGTGCTCTCCGAGGTGGCCTCCGGGCTGCGTCGCAACCTCACCATGACGGTCGCGATGATCCTCACCACGGCCATCTCGCTCGGCCTCATGGGCACCGGCCTGCTGATCGCCACGATGATCTCCGACATGAAGGAGATCTACTACGACAAGGTGCAGGTCTCCATCTTCCTGGCCGACGACGTCACCGAGGAGCAGCGCCAGGCGATCCAGGCCGAGCTCGAGGCCTCCGACGAGGTCAAGGGCTTCATCTACGAGACGCGCGACGAGGCCTACGAGCGCTTCCGGCAGCAGTTCGCCCAGCAGCCCGAGCTGGTCGAGAACACCCCGCCGGACGCGCTGCCCGAGAGCTTCCGCGTCGAGCTGCTGAACCCCGAGCGCTACCAGGTCATCGCCGCCGCGTTCCCCAACGGCGAGAACGGCGTGGACCAGGTGCGGGACGAGGGCGACTTCCTCGACCGGCTGTTCAGCCTGCTCAACGGCGCGCGCAACGCGACGATCGCCGTCGCGGTGGTCCAGGCGCTCGCGGCGCTGCTGCTGATCTCGAACACCATCCAGCTGGCGGCCTTCAACCGGCGCAACGAGACGAACATCATGCGGCTGGTCGGCGCCTCGCGCTGGTACACCCAGCTGCCGTTCATCCTCGAGGCGGCGCTGGCCGGGCTCATCGGTGGTCTGCTCGCCGCGGGCGGGCTGGTGCTCACCAAGATCCTGTTCGTCGACCGCACCCTGGCGGGGCCGATCAAGGCCGGGATCATCACCGGCATCGACTGGGGCGACATCGTCTTCACCGGCTCGATCATCATCGCCGGCGGTGTCGCGCTGGCAGGGATCGCCTCCTACGTGACGCTGCGCCTGTACGTAAGGTTGTAGACGGCGAGTCGCCCTGCGAGGCAGGGCGAGGAGCGGGGGCCGCAGGCTCCCCGACGAGTCCTGGGGCACGCTCGTCGCAGGAGGGGACGGCACCCGGTCGCGGTGTCGTCCGGAGGACGACGGAGGAACATTGCCGCGCGAAAAGGGCCAGAAGTACATCGCCCAGAACAAGAAGGCGCGGCACGACTACTCGATCCTCGACCAGTACGAGGTGGGCCTGGTGCTCACCGGCACCGAGGTGAAGAGCCTGCGTGCCGGCCGGGCCTCGCTCGTCGACGGGTTCGCCTCGATCGACGACGGCGAGGTGTGGTTGCAGCACGTGCACATCCCCGAGTACGTGCAGGGCACCTGGACGAACCACACCCCCCGCCGCAAGCGGAAGGTGCTCATGCACCGCAGCGAGATCGACAAGCTGCTGGGCAAGATCAAGGAGGGCGGGCTCACGCTCGTCCCGCTGGACCTGTACTTCAAGGACGGCAAGGTCAAGGCCACCCTCGCGCTGGCGAAGGGCAAGAAGTCCTACGACAAGCGGCACGACCTCGCCGAGCGCGACTCGCGCCGCGAGATCCAGAAGGCCTTCGGGCGGTACGTGAAGGGACGTCGATGAGGGGCATCGCCTACGACCGGTTCGGCGGGGTCGAGGTGCTGCAGCTGCGCGACGACCTGCCCGAGCCTCCGGTCGGCCCGGACACCGTGCTGGTCCGCACCCGCGCGGCGGGCGTGAACCCGGTCGACATCGGCATCCGTGCCGGCGGCCTGGCCTCCTTCTTCCCGCACCACTTCCCGATCGTCCCCGGCTGGGACCTCGCCGGCGTCGTCGAGGCCGTCGGTCCGGCGATCGTCGACTTCCAGGTCGGCGACGAGGTCTTCGGCTACCTGCGCCGCGACGACGTCCAGTGGGGGACGGCGGCCGAGCTGGTGCCGGCCCCGCAGCGGTGCCTGGCGCTCAAGCCGGAGTCGCTGTCGTTCACCGAGGCCGGGGCGCTGCCGCTGGCCGGCCTGACCGCGTACCAGGCGCTCACCGAGGCCTTGGCCGTCGGCGAGGGCGACCGGGTGCTGGTGCACCGCGCGGCCGGCGGTGTGGGGTTCTTCGCCGTGCAGATCGCCGTCGCCCTCGGTGCGCACGTGATCGGCACCGCGAGCCCGCGCAACCACGGCTTCCTGCTCGAGGCCGGCGCCGCCGAGGTGCTCGACTACTCGGCCGGCCCGATCAGCGAGCAGCTCTCCGAGCCGGTGGACGCCGTCCTCGACCTCAACGGCGGCGACACCCTGGCCGACGCCCCGAAGCAGGTCCGCGACGTCTCCCGCATCGCCAGCGTCGTCGACCCCTCGGTCAACGATCTCGGCGGTCGGTACGTGTTCGTCCGCCCGGAGCGGCACGACCTGGAGGAGCTGGCCCGCATGGCCGACGCCGGCCAGCTGCGGGTCGCCGTCGCCAAGGCCTTCCCGCTGGAGCAGACGGGCGAGGCGCACGAGCTGGTCGCCGGCGGGCACGTGCGCGGCAAGGTCGTGGTCACGGTCCCGTGACGGTGCAGCCGCCCGTCGACGACGCCGACGTCCCGCGGTACTGGCGGGAGCTCGGCCTGCCCGGGCTGGTCGACGTGCACGTGCACTTCCTGCCCGAGCGGGTGCAGGCGAAGGTCTGGGACTACTTCGAGCAGGCGGAGACGCACTACGGACCCGCCTGGCCGGTCACCTACCGGCTGCCGGAGGAGGAGCGGCTCGCCGTCCTCGACCGGCTCGGCGTGCGCGCCTTCTCGACGCTGCCGTACCCGCACAAGCCGGGCATGGCGGCCTGGCTGAACGAGTGGTCCGCCGGGTTCGCGGCCGGCCGCCCGCAGGTGCTGCAGTCGGCCACCTTCTACCCCGAGCCGGACGCCGCGGCCTACGTCGGGGAGGCGCTCGACGCCGGCGCCCGCGTCTTCAAGGTGCACGTCCAGGTCGGGGCCTTCGACCCCCGCGACCGGCTGCTGGAGCCGGTGTGGGCCCGGCTGCAGGAAGCCGGCACCCCCGTCGTCATCCACTGCGGCTCCGGTCCGCTGGCCGGCGAGCACACCGGTCCGGAGCCGATGGCCGGCCTGCTCGAGGTCTTCCCGATGCTGCAGCTGGTCATCGCGCACCTCGGCATGCCGGAGTACCGCGACTTCCTCGACCTGGCCGAGCGGTACGAGCGGGTGCACCTGGACACCACGATGTTCGCCACCGACTTCACCGAGCGGCTGATGCCGTTCGACCCGGCCGACCTGCCGCGGCTGGCGGCGCTGCGGGACAAGGTGCTCCTCGGCAGCGACTTCCCGTCCATCCCGTACGCCTACGCCCACCAGCTGCAGGCGCTGCACCGGCTGGGCCTGGGGGAGGACTGGCTGCGCGCCGTCCTGTGGCACAACGGGGCGCGGCTGTTCACGATCGAGGCGTGACCCCGACCATCCGTCTCGCCGCACCCGTCCTCGGCACGCCTGACCCGCAGGGTCTGGCCCGCTTCTACGAGCGCCTGCTCGGCTGGCCGATCCGCGACGACGAGCCGGTCTGGGCCACCCTGCGCCCCGAGGACGGCGGACCGGGGCTGTCCTTCCAGCGCGAGGAGGACCACGTGCCACCGGTCTGGCCGCCGGAGCCCGGGACCCAGCAGATGCAGCAGCACCTGGACTTCCTGGTCGACGACCTCGCCGCCGCGTCGGCCGTCGCGGAGGAGGCCGGCGCCCGGCTGCTGAACGCCTACACCGACCCGCACGAGGACGTCCGCACCTACGCCGATCCGGCCGGGCACCCCTTCTGCCTGTTCGTCCGCACCTGAATCCGGTGGCCGCCGACCGGGCGGGCCACCTAACGTGTCGCTCCGTGCCCGCGCTGCCCGCCGTCTTCGACGGCTTCACCGCCCGCCCGCTGTCCGCCGACGACGCCGCCGCGGTGGCCGAGCTGATCGTGACCGCCGAGCCCGGCGACGACACCGGGGAGTACCCGGACCCCGACGACGTCGCCGACGAGTGGGCGGGGTGGAAGGTCGACCTCGGCCGCGACGCGGTCGCGGTGGAGGCGGCCGACGGCGCACTGGTCGGCTACGCCTCCGTGTCCGCGTTGGCGAACATCCGTGACTCCTTCCGCGTCTCGCTCGACGGCCGGGTGCACCCGGCGCACCGCGGCCGGGGGATCGGCCGGGCGCTGCTGGACTGGCAGCTGGCCCGGGGCGCCGAGGTGCACGCCGAACGCCATCCGGAGGCGCGGGCCACGCTCGTCGTGGGGGTCCTCGGCACCCAGCCGGACCTGGAGCGGCTGGTCGCGGCCCGGAATCTGACGGCGGAGCGCTGGTACCGGTCGATGGAGCGACCGCTCACGGACCTGCCGGAGGAGCAGCAGGCCTCGGGCGCGGAGCTGGTGCCCTTCACGTGGGACCGCGACGAGGAGGTGCGGCGCACCCACAACGCCGCCTTCACCCAGCACCACGGGTCCAGCGAACGGGACCAGGAGTCCTGGCAGTCGCTGTTCACCGGTCAGCGGTCCTTCCGTCCCGACCTCTCCGTGCTGGCGGTGGCCGACGGCGAGGTCCAGGGCTACGTGCTGGCCTACGTCTACGAGTCCGACGCCCGGGCGAAGGGCTACCGGGAGACGGTCCTCGGCCAGATCGGGGTGCTGCCCGGCGCCCGGGGGCGCGGGATCGCCTCGGCGATGATCGTCCGCGCCCTCCGGTCGGCCGCCGACGCCGGCTGCGCTCGGGCCGCCCTCGACGTCGACAGCGACAACGTCACCGGCGCGCTCCGGCTCTACGAGGGCCTGGGGTTCGAGACCGTCCGCACCCGGGTCTCGTGGTCGACCTCGCTGCCGCCGGTCGCGGCTGACTAGGGTGCGGCTCATGGTCAGCGTCGATCAGCCCGTGCCCGCGTTCGATCCCGCCCTCGTCGGCCGCGCCCACCGCGCGATCGACCCGCTGCACTCGCAGCTGTACTTCGCCCCCGAGCAGGACGAGCACCTCGCCGCCCTCGGGCTCAAGCCGGGCCGGATGGTCTACTTCGCCGGCCGGGCCGCCGCCATGGGCGCCGTCGGCGCAGGGGTCGTGACGGCGACCTTCTACAACTTCTCGCCGTCGCTGGTGGCGCACATGGTCCCGCGGTGCTGGACCCTCGCCTCACCGGAGCAGGTGCTGGCCGCCCGGCTGGACGCCGCCCGCGCGTCGCTCACCCGCCTGCTGGGGGAGGACGTCGCCGCGTCGCCGGAGGTCGCCGAGCTGGGCGAGCTGCTCCGCAAGGCCTGCGCCGGGCTGAGCGCCGAGGGGCGGGCGCTGTTCGCCGGGCACGCCGACCAGCCGTGGCCCGAGGAGCCGCTGCTGGTGCTGTGGCACGGCGCCACGCTGCTGCGGGAGCACCGCGGGGACGGGCACGTCGCGGTCCTCGTGCACGCGGGCCTCACCGGCCTGGAGGCCCTGATCACCCACTCGGCCACCGGCCGCGGTTTCACCGTGCAGGCCGCCAAGGCGATCCGCGGCTGGAAGGACGAGCAGTGGGCGGCCGCGTCCGCCGCGCTCGCCGACCGCGGCCTGCTCGACGACGCCGGGCTGACCGCCGAGGGCGAGGAGCTGCGGCAGCGCATCGAGGTGCAGACCGACGCCCTGGCCGCCGACCCCTGGCTGCAGCTGGGCGCGGAGAAGACCGCTCGGGTCGTCGAGCTCGGCAAGGGGCTGTCCCGCCAGATCACCGCCAACGGCGCGTTCGGGCAGGGCATCTTCGGTCGCTGAGCCGACGGCTCGCCGGGTGGTCCGGCGCGTGCCAAGGTTCGAGGTCAGATCCTCAGCACCGGGAGACGCCATGACCGCGACGGAGCGGGCACCAGGCCAGGGCAAGCGGACCGACGTCGACGCGGCCTTCCGGGGCAGCGCGACCTACCGCAGCCTGGGCGAGCAGGAGCTGAGCCCGGCCGAGGAGCGGTTCGAGAAGGGTCGCCGCACCATCGGCCTGTTCCTCGCGCCGGCGGTGACGATCATCTTCGCGCTGCTGCCGATCGACCTCCCGCGCGACCAGCACCTGCTGGCCGCCATCCTGCTCGGCGTCATCGTCCTGTGGATCACCGAGCCGGTGCCCATCCCGATCGGCGGGCTCATCGGCATCGGGGCGATCGTCGTCCTGGGCGTGGTGCCCGCCGACGACGCGCTGGCGCCGTTCGGCTCCACCACGGTCTTCACCTTCATCGGGGCGTTCATCCTCGCCTCGGCGATGCTCAAGCACGGGCTCGCCCGGCGGTTCGCCATGTTCGTGCTCTCGCTGAAGTGGGTCGGCACCTCGACGTACCGGGTGGTGATCGCCTTCGGGGCGATCACCGCGCTGCTGTCGGCGTTCGTCTCCAACACCGCCACCGTCGCGATGCTGCTCCCCACCGCGCTCGGCATCATCTCGGTGATCGCCAAGCTCCTGCAGGACAAGGAGCTGGTGAAGCCCGACTTCGACCCGCTCCGGTTGCGGGTCGGCGTCGCGATCATGCTGATGCTCGCCTACGGCGCCAGCGTCGGCGGGCTGCTGACGCCGGTCGGCACGCCGCCCAACCTGATCGGCCGCGGGCTGATCGAGGAGGCGACGGGGGAGCGGATCGGCTTCCTCGACTGGATGATCATGGCCGCGCCGATCTGCGCGCTGATGTTCGTCGCGCTGGCCGCCGTCCTGCTGCTGCTCAACAAGCCCGAGATCCGCCGGATCGAGGGCGTCAGCGAGTACGTGGACAAGGAGCGCGCGGAGCTGGGGAAGTTCTCCCGCGCCGAGAAGAACACCCTGATCGCCTTCGCGATCACGGTCGCCTGCTGGATCTTCCCCGGCATCATCGCGCTGACCGCCGGTACCGAGTCCGACCTCTACGCGACCATCAGCGACCGGATGGACGAGGGCATCATCGCCGTCCTCGGCGCCTCGCTGCTGTTCCTGCTGCCGACGGACTGGAAGAACCGCGAGTTCACGCTGCGCTGGAGCGACGCCGCCACCATCGACTGGGGCACGATCCTGCTGTTCGGCACCGGCATCATCTTCGGCTCGCTGCTGGCCAGCACCGGCCTGGCCGAGACGATCGGCACCGCCTCGGCGGACTCGCTCGGCCTGACCAGCACCTTCGCGATCACGATCTTCGCGGTGATCCTGGCGATCATCATCAGTGAGACGACGTCGAACACCGCCTCGGCGGCGGTCGTGGTGCCGATCATCATCCCGGTGGCGATGGCGGCGGGGATCAACCCGTTCGTGCCGGCGCTGGCGGCCACGTTCGCGGCGTCGTTCGGGTTCATGCTGCCGGTCTCCACGCCGCAGAACGCGATCGCCTACGGGTCCGGCGTCGTGCCGATCACGAAGATGATCCGCTCGGGCGCCTCGTTCGACGTCCTGGGCGCGCTGCTGATCGTGATCCTGCTCCCGGTGATGGTCGAGGTGGTCCTCGGCTCGGTGGGCTGACGGCGATCCCGTGCGCGCCCGGGGAGGGACCGCCGCGCTGGCCTGCTCTCGGACTGCTACGACACCGGCCAGCCGGGCACGCCGCCACCCGCCCAGGACGTACCCGTCCTGCTCCAGCCGCCGGGCTCGGCGGCGCCGGTGCCGCTGGCCGAGGTCGACGCCGACGCGGAGGGGCGGATCGACGTCAGCGTGCCGATCCCGGCAGACACCGCCGCGGGGTCGGCTCGCATTCAGATCTGGGGGTCGTCTGCGGACCTCGAGGTGACCCCGCCCGGGTGACCCCGCCCACGGTCACCCGTTCGGGCCGACGTGCTCGACACCGCGTGGGAACATGGACGACGGCCCGCGGACGAGACCGGACCCGGATCAGGAGGGAGTCAGCGCGTGCGCAGCGAACCTCCGAGTACCGACCCCGAGGTCCTCCCGCTCTAGCCGGCTCCCCGAGCGTGGCGCGCGAAGACCTCACGGTGCCCTTCGTCGTCCCTCGCTCCCGGGAGTCCGTCATGACCGAGCGCCGCCTCGCCCCGCTCTCCGCGCTGTCCACCCTCACCCGCCGCCCGCGGGCGGACCTGGTGCCCTCCGCGCCCCCGGCGCCGTTGCCGGGCGAGCCCGCTCCGCGGCCGCACATGGTCGACAACGCCGTCTACTCCGACGGCCGTCGCGTCGCCACGCCGGACTCCGCCGAGGAGAGCCGCGAGGAACTGGGTCTGGGGGAGGACCGGCTGGCGTGGCTGGGGCTCTACCGGCCGGACGCCGGGGAGCTGGGCTCGCTGGCCGAGCTGTTCGACCTGCCCGAGCTGGCGGTCGAGGACGCGATCAAGGCCCACCAGCGGCCGAAGTTCGAGCGGTACGGGTCGACGCTGTTCGTCGTCCTCAAGGCGGCCCGGTACCTGGACGCGGCCGAGGAGGTCGAGTTCGGGGAGCTGCACCTGTTCCTCGGCCGTGACTTCGCCATCACCGTCCGGCACAGCGAGTCGCCCGACCTCTCGCGCGTGCGCCGGCGGCTGGAGAGCGAGCCCGCGCTGCTGGCCAAGGGCAGCGAGGCGGTGCTCTACGCGACGCTGGACGCCGTCGTCGACGGGTACCGGCCGGTCGTCGACGGGCTGGCGAACGACATCGACGAGATCGAGACGCAGGTCTTCGGGGGCGACCCCGGGGTGTCCCGGCGCATCTACGAGCTGTCGCAGGAGGTCCTGGAGTTCCAGCGCGCCGCGCAGCCGCTGAGCGGGATCCTCGTCGCCATCACCGCCGGCTTCGACAAGTACGGCGTGGACGAGGAGCTGCGCAGCTACCTGCGCGACGTCGCCGACCACGTCGCCCAGGTGACCGAGCGGGTCGAGGGCTTCCGGCTGCAGCTGCGCGACATCCTCACCGTGAACGCGACCCTGGTGGCGCAGCGGCAGAACGAGGAGATCCGCGAGCTGACCGAGACGAGCATCGCCCAGGGCGAGGAGGTCAAGAAGATCTCCGCGTGGGCGGCCATCCTCTTCGCGCCGAGTCTCGTCGGCGGTGTGTACGGCATGAACTTCGACGAGATGCCGGAGCTGCACTGGGCCTGGGGCTACCCGTTCGCGCTGCTGCTCATGGTCGGGGTGAGCCTGACGCTCTACCTGGTCTTCAAGCGCCGCGACTGGATCTGAGCCGGCGGCAGCCGAGGCCGGACGCCGAGATCCGTGCGCTGCGCGGTTCTGTCGCCGGGGTCAGGTAGACAGACCGGGTGCTGCACGTCCACCGAGCCGAACGGACCGCGCGCCTGGCCGACGGCCTGGCGGCCGTGCTGGCGCGTCCGCTGGCCGATCCGTTCGCTTCCGAGGTCGTCGCGGTGCCGGCCAAGGGCGTGGAGCGGTGGCTCGCCCAGCGCCTCTCGACCGCGCTCGGCGCGGGCGCGGCCGGTGACGGGATCTGCTCCGGGGTCGAGTTCCCGCCGGTCGGCCAGGTGGTCGGCGAGGCGCTCGCCGCGGCGCGCGGTTCGGGTGAGGCGGACGATCCCTGGACCGAGCCGGTGTGGCCGCTGCTCGAGGTCATCGACGCCTCGCTCGGCGAGCCGTGGTGCACCGTCCTGGCGCAGCACCTGGGGCACGGCGCCGACGACCACCGCCGCGGCCGGCGCTGGGCCGCCGCCGCCCGCCTCGCCGGGCTGTTCCGCTCCTACGGGGCGCACCGCCCGCACATGCTGCGGGACTGGGCCGCGGGCCGGGACACCGACGGGGACGCCCCCCTGCCGGCCGACCTGGCGTGGCAGGCGGAGCTGTGGCGCCGGTTGCGTGCGCGGCTCGGCGCGAGCCCGGCGGAGCGGCTGGAGGCCGACTGCGCCGCCCTGCGCGCGGACCCCGGGCTCTCCGAGCTGCCCGAGCGGATCAGCGTCTTCGGGCCCACCCGGTTGACCGCCGACGGGCTCGCGGTCCTCGATGCCCTGGCCGCGCACCGCGACGTCCATCTCTGGCTGCCGCACCCGAGTCCGGTCCTCTGGCAGCGGCTGGAGGGGCGGTCCGTCGGCCGGCGCCGCGCCGACGACACCGCCACGCTGCCGCGCCATCCGCTGCTGCGCAGCCTGGCCCGCGACGTCCGCGAGCTGCAGGTACGCCTGCCCGCGCACCAGGGGGAGCACCACGCCGACGCCGAGCGTCCCGCTACGCTGCTGGGCCGGCTGCAGGCCGACCTGCGCGACGACGTCGTCCCGGGTACCGCGGAGACCGACGACAGCCTGCAGGTGCACGCCTGCCACGGACCGGCCCGGCAGGTCGAGGTGCTGCGCGAGCTCCTGCTGCGCCTGTTCGAGGACGACCCGACGCTCGAGCCGCGCGACGTGCTGGTCATGTGCCCCGACGTCGAGACCTTCGCGCCGTTGGTCTCCGCCACCTTCGGGCTGGGGCCCGACCTGCCGCACCCCGGCGGAGCGCTGCGCGTCCGGCTGGCCGACCGGAGCCTGCGCCGGACCAACCCGCTGCTCGACACCGTCGCCGCGCTGTTGGACCTCGCGCAGGGCCGGGTCACCGCCAGCCAGGTGCTCGACCTCGCGGCCACCCCCGGGGTGCGCCGCCGGTTCGCGTTCACCGATGACGAGCTGGAGCGGATCCGCGGGTGGGTCGCCCAGTCCGGGGTGCGGTGGGGCATCGACGCGGTCACCGGGCGGCCCTTCGGGCTGGAACACGTCGTGCAGAACACCTGGCAGGCCGGCCTGGACCGGGTGCTGCTGGGGGTGACGACGTCGGAGGACGAGCCGGTGTGGCTGGACCGCGCGCTGCCGCTCGACGACGTCGACAGCAGCGACATCGACCTCGCGGGGCGGCTGGCGGAGTTCCTCGACCGGCTGAGCGACGTGCTCACCGATCTCAGCGGGAAGCGCCCGGCCGGCTCCTGGGTGGAGACGCTGGCGGCCGCGCTGGAGTCGCTCACCGAGACCGATCCGGACGAGGCGTGGCAGCTGTCCCAGGCGCGGCGTGAGCTCGCCGCAGCCGGCGAGGGAGCCGTCGCGCCGGTCCAGCTGGCCGACGTGCGCGCCATGCTGGCCGACCGGCTCCGCGGGCGGCCGACCCGCGCCAACTTCCGCACCGGCAACCTCACCGTCTGCACCCTGGTGCCGATGCGCTCGGTGCCGCACCGCGTGGTCGTGCTGCTCGGGCTCGACGACGGCGTCTTCCCGCGGACCGCCGGGATGGATGGCGACGACGTGCTGGCCCGGGACCCCTGTGTGGGGGAACGCGACGTCCGCAGCGAGGACCGGCAGCTGCTGCTGGACGCGCTCATGGCCGCGGGCGAGCGCGTGGTCGTCCTCTACACCGGGGCGGACCCGGTCAGCGGTGCGGCCCGCCCACCCGCGGTTCCCCTCGGGGAACTGCTCGACGTGCTGGAGGCGATGGCGCCCGGTGCCCGGTCCGCCGCGGTCAGCCGGCATCCGCTGCAGCCCTACGACGTCCGCTGCTTCACCGGCGCGCGCCCGACCAGCTTCGACCCGGTGGGCCTGGCGGGTGCGCGTCGGTCGGTGCGGCCGCGCAGCCCGGAGCGCGAGCGCCGGCCGCTGCCCCCGCGCACCGGTCCGGTGGCGCTCGACGACCTCGTCGCGTTCGTCGAGCACCCCGTCCGGGCCTACCTCCGGCAGCGGCTCAGGATCACGCTGCCCGGTGAGGACGACGAGGTGGACGACGCCCTCGCCGCGACCCTCGACCCGCTCCAGGAGTGGGCGGTGGGCGAGCGGCTGCTGGCCGCGGGCCTGCGGGGAGCCTCGCCCGAGGAGGCCCGGCGGGCCGAGTGGCTGCGCGGCACGCTGCCGCCGAGGGGTCTGGGCGAGCAGGTGCTGCAGCGGGTCGGTGGGCGGGTGGACGCCCTGGTCGCCGTGGGGCGGCCGCTCGTGGCAGCGACCCCGCGCACGGTCGACGTGCGCCTCGAGCTGGGCGGCCGCGAGCTCTCCGGCACCGTCAACGGCGTGCGCGACGGCGCGGTCGTGAGCGTCACCTACTCCAGCCTCTCGGCGAAGCACCGGGCGCGGGCCTGGGTGCTCGCCCTGGCGCTCGCGGCCACCGAGGGCACAGGCCGGGCGATCACCGTGGGCCGGCTCGGCAACCGTGCGCGGACCTTGACCCTCACCGCCCCCGCGGACCCGACCGCGGCACTGGCCGACCTGCTGGACCTCTACGACCGCGGCATGTGCGAGCCGCTGCCGCTGGCTGTGAAGACCTCCTGGGCCTACGCCGGATCGCGGCTGGGCGGGAACTCCCCGGAGCAGGCGCTCGACGCCGCCCGCAAGGAGTGGAACCGCGAGGCCGGCGGCGAGCGCGAGGACCGCTCGCACCAGCACGTCTGGGGGAACCGGCCGGCGTTCGAGGGGCTGCTCGCCGCACTCCCCGGCGACGGGGAGCAGTGGACCGGCGAGACCACCCGGTTCGGCGCCCTCGCCTGCCGGCTGTGGGCGCCGGTCCGGAACGCGGAGCAGCACTCGTGAAGGCCTTCGACGTCTGCGCGGCCCTGCCCACCGGGACCACCGTCCTGGAGGCCAGCGCCGGAACCGGGAAGACGTTCACCATCGCCGCGCTCACCGCGCGCTATGTGGCCGAGGGCGCGGCCGACCTCTCCCAGATCATGCTGGTCACCTTCGGCAACGCCGCCTCCCGCGAGCTGCGCGACCGGGTGCGGGAGCGGCTGGTGTCCGCCGAACGCGGCCTGCGCGACCCGGCGGCGGCCCGGGAGGACGACCGGGACCCGGTCCTCCAGCTGCTGGCCGACGCCGACCCCGCCGAGCTGGAGCGGCGGCGGGAGCGGCTGGCGCGGGCGCTCGCCGGCTTCGACGAGGCGACGATCGCCACCACGCACTCGTTCTGTTCGCAGATGCTGGCCGGGCTGGGCATGGCGGCCGACGCCGACCCCACCGCCGCCTTCGTCGAGGACATCAGCGACCTCGTGCGGGAGGTCGTCGACGACCTCTACGTGCGGGTCTTCGCCGGAGCCGCCGATCCGCCGTTCCTCACGCACGCCGAGCTGCTCGAACTGGGCCTGCGCGCCGTGGGCAGCGACCGGCAGGCCGAGCTGTGGCCGCTGGACGGTGACGGCGACTCCGGACGGCGGCGGCGAGCCGCGGAGGCGGTCCGCGGCGAGGTGGAGCGCCGCAAGCGGCTGGCCGGACTGGTCGACTACGACGACTGGCTGTCGCTGCTCCGCGACGCCCTGGCCGACCCGGCGGCGGGCGCGGTCGCGTGCGAGCGGATCGCCGCCCGCTACCGGGTGGTCATGGTCGACGAGTTCCAGGACACCGACCCGGTGCAGTGGGAGATCCTCGACCGGGCCTTCCACGACCGCACGACCCTGGTGCTGATCGGCGACCCGAAGCAGGCGATCTACGCCTTCCGCGGCGGCGACGTGACCACCTACCTCGCCGCCGCGGCGGAGGCGACCACCGAGGCGACCCTGGGCACCAACTGGCGCAGCGACGCCCCGCTGCTCGGCGCGCTGGACCAGGTGTTCGGCGGCGCAGCCCTCGGGCACGAGCGCATCGTCGTCCGCTCCGTCGAGGCGGCGCACACCGAGGCTCGGCTCTCGCGCGCGGGCGCCCCGCTGCGGCTCCGACGGCTGGGCCGGACCGGCCACGGCCGGGTGTGGCGGGGGTTCCCCGCGGTCGGTCGGCTGCGCGACGCGGTGGCCTGCGACGTGGCCGCCGACGTCGTCGACCTGCTGTCCGGGCCCGCCGAGTACGACGGACGGCCGGTGCAGCCGGGCGACATCGCGGTGCTCGTGCGCACCAACGCCCAGGGCCAGTTGGTGCGCGAGACCCTCGGACGCGCCGGGGTCCCGGCGGTCTTCGCCGGCGGCGGCAGCGTCTTCGCGACACCCAGCGCGCGGTCGTGGCTGCGGCTGCTGGAGGCCCTGGAGCAGCCGCACCGCGCGGGCCGGGCGCGCTCGGCCGCGCTCTCGGTGTTCCTCGGGTACGACGAGGAGACCCTCGACGCGGCCGGGGACGAGCTCGCCGACAGGCTCGGTCCGCAGCTGCGCCGGTGGGCCGACACGCTCGCCGAACGCGGCGTGGCCGCCTTCCTCGAGGTGCTCACGGCCGAGGTGGGGCTGCCCGCCCGGGTGCTCTCCCGCCCGGACGGCGAGCGGGTGCTGACCGACCTCCGGCACATCGGCCAGGTGCTGCACGCCGCGGTGCAGCGGGAGTCCCTCGGTCTCACCGCCCTCGTGGAGTGGCTGCGGCGCCGCATCGCCCAGGCCTCCGTGGAGGGCGCCGACGAACGCAGCCGGCGACTGGAGTCCGACGCCGCAGCGGTGCAGGTCATGACCGTGCACGTGAGCAAGGGTCTGGAGTTCCCCGTCGTCTACGTGCCGTTCGGCTGGGACCGGTGGGTGCCCGACAACCCGCAGGTGCTCCGGCTGCACGACGAGCAGGGACGCCGGGTGCTCGACGTCGGCGGCCCCGGAGGAGCCGGCTACGCGCAGGCGCGCGCCCGCCACGAGGCCGAGGAGTCCGGTGAGGACCTCCGGCTGCTCTACGTCGCGCTGACCCGTGCGCGCTGCCAGGTGATCGCCCACTGGGCGCCGAGCGGCAACACCGCCGCCGCGCCCCTGAACCGGCTGCTGTTCGGCGCCGCGGGTGCCGGAGCCGAGCCACCGGCGCGCATCCCACCGCCCGGCGACGACGACGCCGAGGCGGTCCTGGCCGCGCTGGCCGCGCGGTCGCACGGCGCGATCGACGCCGAGGAGGTCGGCAGCCGGCCGGTGCCACGCTGGGAGCCGCCGGTGCCCCCGGCGCCGGAGCTGTCGGTCAGCCGGTTCACCCGCGCGCTGGACGACGACTGGCGGCGCACCTCCTACAGCGCGCTCACCCGCAGCGCGCACGACGCGGCGCACGAGCAGCACCTGGCCAGCGAGCCCGACGAGCCGGTCACCGACGACGAGCGCGACGCGGAGCTGCCGGTGCCCGAGGAGCCGTCCGCCGACGCGCTCCCGTCGCCGCTGAGCGACCTCCCCGGCGGAGCGACGTTCGGCACGCTCGTGCACGACGTCCTCGAGGACCTCGACCCCGCGAACCTGGACGAGCGCTGCGCCGACGCGGTGGCGCGGCACCTGGTGCCGGGGGTGACCGCCGAGGCGCTGGCCGACGCGCTGCGACCAGTGCTGAGCACCCCGCTCGGCGACCTCGGGACCTCGCTGGCCGGGGTGGCAGCGGCCGACCGGCTCGCCGAGCTCGACTTCGAGCTGCCGCTGGCCGGCGGGGACGCCGCGGTGCTGCACGCGACGCTGGCCGACGTCGTCGCGCTGCTCCGCCGCTACGACCTCGGCTCGCTGGCCGGGTATCCCGATCTGATGGCCGCCCTCGAACCGCAGGCGCTGCGCGGCTACCTCACCGGCAGCATCGACGCCGTGCTCCGGCTGCCGGGACCGGTGTTCGCCGTCGTCGACTACAAGACCAACCGGCTCGGCACCGAGCCGCTGACCACGTGGCACTACCGGTCCGACGCGATGGCCGAGGAGATGCGGCGCACCCACTACGTGCTCCAGGCGCTGCTCTACTGCGTCGCGCTGCACCGCTACCTGCGCTGGCGGCTGCCCGGCTACGACCCCGAGCAGCACATCGGCCCGGTGCTCTACCTGTTCGTGCGGGGCATGGCCGGCCCGGACACTCCCGCCGGCGCCGGGGTCTTCAGCTGGACGCCGCCGCCCGGCCTGGTCGCCGAGCTCTCCGACCTGCTGGCGGGTCGGTCGTGATCCCGGTCCGGGCCGAGGGCCTGCTGCGCGAGTTCGCCGCGGCCGGGGTGCTGACCGCCGCCGACGTGCACGTCGCGCTGCGGCTCGCCCGGCTCGGGAACGAGCAGCGGGAGACGGTGCTCCTGGCCGCGGCGCTGGCGGTGCGCGGCGTCCGCGCCGGATCGGTGTGCGTGGAGCTCGCCATCGTCGCCGACTCGGTGGCGCCCGACGAGGACGCGCCCCCGGTCGAGCTGACCTGGCCGCAGGACTGGACGGCCCTCGACGACAGCCCCCTGGTCGCCGTCGGGGCCGACGCCTCGTGGCGCCCGCTGCGCCTCGTCGACGGCCTGCTCTACCTGGACCGGTACTGGCAGCAGGAGCAACTGGTCCGCCGGGAACTCGACGAGCGGGCCGCCCGCCCGGCACCGCCGGTCGACCTGGCCGCGCTGTCCGCGCTGTTCGACGGCCCGGCCCCGGACCTGCAGCGGCTCGCGACGGCCGTCGCCGCGGGCCGCTGGGTCAGCGTCATCACCGGCGGACCCGGCACGGGCAAGACGCACACGGTCGCGCGGCTGCTCAAGCTGCTGCTCGACCAGGCGGGCCCGCGGCCGCGCATCGCGCTGGCCGCGCCCACCGGCAAGGCCGCCGCGCGGCTCCAGGAGTCGGTGCTGGAGCAGGCGGCCGCCGTGGGCCTGCCGCGGGACCTCACCGCCTCCACGCTGCACCGCCTGCTCGGCTGGCGCCCCGGCAGCAGCAGCCGGTTCCGGCACGACGCGACGAACCGGCTGCCCTTCGACGTGGTCGTGGTGGACGAGTCCTCGATGGTCTCGCTCACGATGATGGCCCGGCTGCTGGAGGCGCTGCGGTCGACGACGCGGCTGGTCCTGGTCGGCGACCCTGACCAGCTCACCCCTGTCGACGCGGGCGCGGTGCTCAGCGACCTCGTCCACCGCCCCGCACCTCCGGAGGCGGCGGCGACGGTGCCCGCCGAGGCGGTCGCCGACGGCACGGAGCTCGACGAGGAGGCCCGCCGGCAGCTGCGCAACGGCGTCGTCCGGCTGCGGGTGTCCCAGCGGTACGGCCCGGCGATCGCCGGGTTGGCGGAGGCGGTGCGGATGGGCGACGCCGATCTGGCGCTGGAGCTGCTCGAGACAGAGGAGGGGCTCGTGCTCGACCCCGGAACCGAGGCCCTCGAGGAGCGGATCGGCGCGGTGGCCGGCGAGATGCGGGCGGCCGCCGAGCGCGGGGACGCCGCGGAGTGCCTGGCGCTGCTCGGGCGGCACCGGCTGCTCTGCGCCCACCGGCACGGCCCGTTCGGCGTCTCGGTGTGGAACGACCGGATCGGCCGGCTCACCGGCGCGATGCCGGGGGAGTGGTCGCCGGGGCTGCCGCTCCTGGTCACCGCCAACGACTACGAGAACTCCCTGTGGAACGGCGACACCGGCGTCGTGGTCCGGACCCCCGACGGGGTGCGGGCGGCGTTCCTCCGCGGGCAGTCGCCGGATCTCGTGCCGCTCTCCCGGCTGTCCTCGGCCGGCCCCGCGCACGCGCTGACGGTTCACCGCAGCCAGGGCAGCCAGTTCGACGAGGTGACCGTGCTGCTGCCGCCGGCGTCGTCACCGCTGCTGACCCGGGAGCTGCTCTACACCGGGGTCACCCGCGCTCGGCGGCGGGTGCGGGTCGTCGGCTCCGAGGCGTCGGTGCGGGCGGCCGTCGGCCGGCAGGTGGTGCGGGCCAGCGGCCTGCGCCGAGGTGCGCCACCCGCGCTGGGGAGCGTCGGGAACACCTGACTGGCGCGGAGCGCTACGCTGTCTGCACAACTGCACAGGGGGTGATTGGTCTCGACTTCGGTCGGGTGACCAGGGGAAGCGAGCCGAGGAAGCCAACGATGAGCTCGTTAACCACGCGTTGGAAAAAACACAAGCGCCGATTCCAATCAGCGCGACTTCGCTCTCGCTGCCTAACAGCAGCTAGGCGAGTCTGTCAGCCCGGGTTCGTCATCGGCCCGGATCCTGGCATCAGCTAGATGACTCACTGCACGTGCCGGTCGCGGGTACGTGCGGGACATCAAACAGTGACTGGGCCCGTCACGTCGACTTGTCCGCATGATCGACGGGGTCGAGCAGAGACAGCGCGGACTGCGCTCGGAGAAGCCCTGGTTGTACGTCGAAGGACGCGGGTTCGATTCCCGCCACCTCCACCACCACACCCACCCCTGAACGTCAAGCCGGGGCCACCGCGAACAGCGGTGGCCCCGGCTTCGTCGTCCACCGGCCGCCGCATGCTTCGGTCATCCCCACGACGACTCGGCGGCTGGCCTAGAGCATCTCGAGCGGGGCGTTCGCCGTCGGTGGCGGGAAGATCCGGTCCAGCTGGTCGAGCTCGTCCTGGGTGAAGCCGGTTCTCGATCGCGTGGGCGCTGTCGATACCGGTCCGGGAGGCGGACGGCTGGATGTCGTGGCCGCCCGGATCCTCACCCAGGTACCAGGTGCCCATGCCCAGGCGCGGGACGGCGGCTCCGCCGGGCAGGGTCACGGCGTGGGCGCTGGTTTCCGTCATGGCTCGCGCCCCTCGAGGATGGAAGGCGGAATCCGGAACGACACATCCGCTGCGACGGATGCCGGTGGCTGCCAGAGCCCGACCGGGCGCATTCGCCCGTGACACCGGGCGGCGGGCGGCGGAATCGGTCACCTGACGGATGTCGGCCCAGGGGAGCAGGACCTACCGTCGGGAAGCAGCGGCGGGTCCGCCGCGGGCGCCGATGGAGGCTCACATGTCGCAGTCGCCAGGGACCACGTACAAGGTCGGCTACTTCGTGGGGAGCCTCTCCTCCACGTCGATCAACCGGATCCTGTCCCGCTCGCTGATCCGACTCGCCCCGCCGGATCTGGAGTTCACCGAGATCCCGATCGGGAATCTGCCGCTGTACAGCCCAGACCACGACAGCGACTACCCGCCGGAGGCCCGGGCGCTCAAGGACGCGATCGCCGGGTCGGACGCACTGCTGTTCGTGACCCCGGAGTACAACCGGTCCATCCCCGGAGCCCTCAAGAACGCCATCGACTGGGCCTCCCGCCCCTGGGGCAAGAACTCGTTCCACCACATCCCGGCCGCCGTGATCGGAGCGTCCATCGGGGCCATCGGCACCGCGGTGGCGCAGCAGAGCCTGCGTGGAGTGCTCAGCTTCTGCAATGCCCGGCAGATGACGTCACCGGAGGCATACGTCCAGTTCACGGCGGAGGGATTCCGTGACGACGGGGAGGTCGTCGACGAGACCACGGCCGGCTTCCTCAAGGACTTCATGGAGGAGTTCAGGGACCACCTGGTGCGGGTGCTGACGGTTCTGCCCCGGCCGTGACCCCGAGCGTCCCTCCTGACCAGGGCCTTCCTCGACGATGGGGACCTAGCCATCGTGTCGCCGCGCGGCGGGCGGCGGAATCGGTCAACTGACGGATGTCGGCCAGGGGGGTTCCGGCCTAGCGTGCGGACCGACTCACCTTTCGGGCCGGAGGAGCCGACATGAACAGCAAGACGACCAAGGCGCTCGTCGTGAGGCTCACCGCCAAGCCGGAGACCTGCGACGAGGTGGCGGCATTCCTCGCCGGCGCCGTGGAACTCGCCAACGGCGAGAGCGGCACGACCGTATGGTTCGCCCTCCGCACCGACGAGTCCACCTTCTGGATCGTCGACGCCTTCCCCGGCCCGGCCGAGCGGCAGGCGCACCTCGACGGCCCGATCGCGGCGGCGCTGATGCAGAACGCCGACCGGTTGCTGGCCACCGATCCGGAGATCTTCCCTGCGGACGTGCTGGCCGCCAAAGTTCCCTGAGTACGGGCCGGCTCTCGATACCGCAGTGTGGACAGAACGCGATCTTGTTGTGACCGCCGATCGGCAAAGATCAACTACAGTCGGCTGACCTGGAGAGACGCATTTCGGGGACAACCCCACCACGGGGTGCTGGCGAAAAGCCAGGCCCCTAGTTGGCGAAAAGCCGGGGCCACCGCACACAGCGGTGGCCCCGGCTTCGTCGTCTGCGGGTGCTGTCCCGCAACCACCAGAGCCTGGCCGACGGCGGGCTGGTCACGAGCAAGGTGCTGGTGCGGGCCTGCTTCGCCGAGAACGCCCCGGGCGCCTGGGGTGACCTCGCGCTGGAACCCGAGTCCGGGGAGATCGTCGTCGTGAAGCTGTACGCCTCGGCGTTCTTCGGGACGTCGCTGGCCACGACGCTGCACGCCGCGGGCGTGGACACCCTGATGATCGCCGGCGTCTCGACGTCGGGCTGCGTGCGGGCCACCGCGATGGACGCGCTCAAGTCCGGTTTCCACCCGCATGTCGTGCGGCAGGCCTGCGCGGACCGGACACCGCGCTGGACGACAACAACCTCGCCGACCTCGACGCCAAGTACGCCGACGTCATCGACCTGGCGGAGCGCTCACGCACCTCTGACCATCAGCGGTCCGCGGGGAGCATGTCGTCGAGCGCAGCGCAGCCGACCCGCGTCATAGGACGTGTCGGCGCAGCGCCTCGTTGACGACCCCGGGAGCGGTCGCGTTCGGCAAGTGTGCGGCGCCGGGGACGACGGCGAACTGCGCCTCCGGGATGCCATCTGCGATGGACCGCACCATCTCCGGCGTCGTCGCCGGGTCTTCGGCGCCGGCGATCGTCAGGGTGGACGCGGTGATCTCGCCGAGCCTGTCGCGCACGTCGAACGCGCCGATCGCCTCGCAGCAGGCCGCGTACCCCTCCGGCGGGGTGGCGCGCAGCATGTCGAGCAGCCGCTTCGCCTCTCCTGGGGAGCGCTCCGCCCACTCGGCCGTGAACCAGGTGCCGGTGCGGGAGGACTCCAGGAACCCGGTGCCCTCCTCGCGCACCTGCTGCGCCCGCACCGCCCACGAGGGCGGGTCGGCGAACTGCGCGGCCGACGCGATGATCGCCAGCTTCTCCAGCCGCTCGGGCACGGTGAGCGCCAGCTGCTGGCCGATCGCCCCGCCGATGGAGACCCCCGCGTAGGAGAAGCGCTCGACACCGAGCCGGTCGAGCAGCGCGAGCACGTCGGCGGCCAGGTCGGCCATCGTGCAGGGGCCCGGTACGACCTCCGACGCCCCGTGGCCGCGCAGGTCGTACCGGACGATCCGCAGCCGGTCGGCGAACGCCGCGACCTGCGCGTCGAAGAGGCCGGTGTCGGTGCCCAGCGACGGGCCGAGCACGAGCACCGGGGCGTCGGCGGGGCCGTCCACGACGGCGTGCAGGCGGGCGGTCATGTGTCCTCCAGGGTGGCGGCGCGGGCGGACTCGAGCGTGAACGTGTGCCGGTCCCAGCCGTCGGCCAGGGGCACCCAGTAGGAGAAGCGCACCCGCTTCTCCCGGTAGCGCCAGCCGGCCTCGGTGCGCACCAGCTCGTCGGTGTAGCGGCCGGCGGCCACGTGCGGGACGCCGTCGACGACGCACGGCTGCCACAGCAGCGAGGTCACCGAGGCGCGGTCGCCGTCCACCTCGATCTCCAGGTTGGACACGTGGTGCCAGAACGCGGTCAGGCCGCCGTCGGCCAGGCCGGCGAAGAAGGCCAGCAGGTCGGCCCGGCCCTCGACCCGGCTCAGGCCGTCGAAGATGCCCTCCGGCGTGAACAGCCCCACCAGCCCCGGCCATTCGCCGTCGTCGAGCAGCCGGCAGTAGCGGGCGTCGAGCGACCGGATCGCCTCGACGTCCTCCAGCCGCCGCAGCCGCTCCTCGATCGTCACCGGGCACCCTCCGGCAGGAAGTCCAAGGAGACGACACCGTCGCCCGCCGGGCCGCCGGCCAGGCGGATCGCGCCGCCAGCCCCGACCACGACCTCCACGCAGACCCGCGCGTCGAGTCTGGTGATCGCGACGGGGTAGCGGCCCGGTGCCGGCACCGCCGTCCCCGGCGGGACCGCCAGCACGCCGCCGGCCAGCCGGCCCTCGACGCGGTGCGGCCGGCCCAGCACCCGCGCCGCGCCGGCGACGTCACCGGTGGCCAGACATGTGCGGACCTGTGTCGACGAGCACCGCACGCCCTCGGGGGAGAGCAGGTCGACGCCGTCGGCGGTGAAGCCGTGCCGCTGACCGAGCTCGGCGAGGGTGGCGACGTCCCCGGCCCCGCGGGCGCCGAACCGGAAATCGCTGCCGACGATGACGGCGTGGGCATCCAGCGCGTCGACCAGCACCCGCCGGACGAAGTCGTCGGGACACGTGCCGGCGAGCTCGGCGGTGAACGGCAGCACGAGCACCGCATCCACCCCGAGCTCCCCGGCCAGCTCCGCCCGCCGGCCCGGTGTCGACAGCGCGGCGGTGTCGCGCGGTGGGCCGACCACGCGGGCCGGGTGCGGGTCGAACGTGACCAGTACCGTCGGCAGGCCCCGCCCCAGACCCACGGCGACCGCTCGCTCGATGACCCGTACGTGCCCGCGGTGGACGCCGTCGAAGACGCCGATCGTCACCGCGCACGGGCCGAAGCCGGCCGGGACGTCGTCCAGCCCGTGCCAGAGCCGGGCGCCGGTCACGGTCGCCACGGTCATGGATTGGCGGAGAGGGCCGAGGGGTGCTCCGTCAGCGGGGTGACCGCGACGGTCATGAACGGGAACAGCGGCAGGTTCCACAGGATCTCGTGCAGCTCGTCGGAGCTCTCCACGTCGAAGATGCTCACGTTGCTGTACTGGCCGACCACCCGCCACAGGTGCACCCAGGTGCCCGTGCGCTGCAGCTCGAGCGCGCGGGCCTTCTCGTTCGCCAGCAGCGTCGCCCGTTCCTCGGGATCGAGGTCGCGGGGCACGGCGACGTCCATGCGGACGTGGAACAGCATGATCAGGTCCTCCTGGATTCAGCGGCGGGTGAAGCGGGCGACGGCGGCCGGGTCGAGCTCGACCCCGAGACCTGGGCCCTCGGGCAGGTGCAGCGCGCCGTCGGCGTAGCGCAGGGGCTCGGTGAGCAGCTCCTCGCGCATGAGCAGCGGGCCGAACAGCTCGCTGCCAAAGCTGACCGCCGGGGTCGAGCAGGCCAGATGGAGGGACGCGACCGTGCCGATCGGCCCCTCGATCGCGGTGCCGCCGTGGCAGGGGATGCCCGCAGCCGCGGCGACGTCGGCGATCTGGCGGGTGTAGCGGAGGCCACCGGACTTGGTCGTCTTGAGCGAGAAGACGTCGGCGGCGCGCAACCTGACCAGCCGCAGTGCGTCCGACGGTGTCCGGAGGCTCTCGTCGGCCATGACCGGGATCGGCAGCGCCGCGTTGATCTCAGCCAGCCACTCGACCTCGGCGCCCGGCACCGGCTGCTCGATGAGATCGACCCCCGCCTCAGCCAGGCGGGGCAGCCAGCGGAGCGAGGTGATGAGGTCCCAGCGGGCGTTGATGTCTACCCGGATGCTCGCGTTGCACGACAGCTTCTCGGCCACCTCGACGATCCGCGCGACGTCGTCCGCGGGATCCTGGGCACCCATCTTGAGCTTGAAGCTGGAGTGCAACCCGGCGTCCAGCTTGGCCTGCGCCTCCTCGACGACCTCGGACGCCGACTCGGTGCCCAGCGCCCACGTCACCGGGATCGAGGTGCGGGCGAGACCGCCGAGCAGCGTGTGCACCGGCACGCCGAGGCTGCGGGCCCACGCGTCGTGCAGGGCCACCTCGACGGCGGCCTTCGCGTAGAGGTTGGCGGCGACGACGTCGTTGATCGCCTGCTGGATGCCGGCGATGTCGTCGACGCGGCGGCCGATCAGGAGCGGCGCGATGTACCGCTCGATGATCAGCTGCATCGTCTCGACCGACTCGCCGCCCCACCACGGCCCGCCGGGGACGACGCCTTCCCCGATGCCCGAGACGCCGCCGCGGGTCGTGAGGGTGACCAGCAGCAGCGGCTGGGCGTCCATGCCGGTGCGCGCGAACCGGTGTGGTCGCCGCAGGGGGACGTCGAGGATCGCGGTGCTGACTCGTTCGATGTGCAGGTCGTTCACGGGGCAGCCCTCCGAGCAGGAGCGGGCATCAGGACGTGCGGGCCGGGAAGTGCAGGATCTCCAGGCCACCCGTCGCGAAGTTCGGGATGTCGGCCTGGGCCGCGGCGCCCTCCGGTGAGGCCAGGGCGGCGCCCATGTCCTCGGCCGAGTCGAAGTCGGCCTCGAAGACGGCGGTGAACGAGGGTTCGCCCTCGGCCGCGGCGACGTCGAGGCTGTAGCGCGCGGCCCGCACGCCGGGCAGCTTCTGCGCCAGCGGCAGGTGGACCTGCTCGTAGTACCGGTTGAACGCCTCGCGGTCGGCCGGGGGGCGGTACAGGACCATCAGGGTGTGCATCGGGGGAGCGCCTCTCGTTCGGGAGTTCAGCTGGCGGTGGCGAGGGGGGCACCGGCGGCCGCGAGGTCGGCGGCGTCGGTGAACTCCTCCTTGAAGACCAGTCGGGGGGCCATCCGGCGGCGCTTGAGCACCTTGCCGGCGGCCTCGACCATGGCAGGGGGCCCGCACAGGTAGGCCGACATGCCCTTGCAGCTCTCGAAGTCCTCCAGGACGACGTCGGTGACCATGCCGGTCGCGCCGTCCCACTGCTGTTCGGACAGGCACGGCCGGTAGTGGAAGTTCGGGTGCTCGGCCTCGAGCGCCCGGAACAGGTCGCCGTCGTAGAGATCGGCCTCGGTGCGCCCGCCGTGGTAGAGGTACAGCTCGGGCACCAGCCTCTCGGCCAGCGCGTGCAGCACCATCGACTTCATCGGGGCCAGGCCGGTGCCACCGGCGATCAGGATCGCCGGCTCCTCCTGGGGCCGGGAGATCCCGAAGACGCCCAGCGGGCCGCGGACGTCGACGGTGTCACCGATGGCCAGCGAGGCGAAGACCCACCCGTCGGTGGCGATGCCGCCGGGGGTCCGCCGGACGTGGAACTCCAGCCGGTGGGTCTCCGAGGGAGGGTTCGCCATCGAGTACTGGCGCCACACGCCTGAGCCCGGAACCTCGAGCTCGGCGTACTGACCCGCGTTGAACGGCATGGCCTCGGTCAGCTCGATCACGACCCGGCGGGTGTCGCGGGCGATGTCCTCCAGGACGACGACGCTGCCGGTGAGGTCGCGGAGCGGGTGCCGGACGACGCCGTCGTCGCTCACCTCGGCCAGCGGCTCAACCAGCAGGTCCGACCGCGGCGTCGCCTGGCACGCCAGGGTGATCCCCTGCTCCCGCTCCTCCGGGGTGAGGGTGAACGCCGGCGCGTTCCCGTGGTCGACCTCCCCGTCGAGCACCCGGAGCTTGCAGCTGCCGCAGGTGCCCTGCGTGCAGCCGTGCGGCAGCCAGACGTTGTCACGGAGGTAGGCGTCCAGGAGGGACTGGTCGCCGCGGCAGCTGGTGACCTTGCCCAGCGTCTGCAGGCGGACGGTGTGCCCAGTCATGTCAGCTCAGACCTCCCAGTTCGCGTGCAGCTCGACCGGCCCGCGGAAGCCCCAGCCCCAGAAGTCGATCTCCTTGGTCTCGTCCCGCTCGAGGTTGGGGATGCTCTCGAAGAGCTCCTCGAGCCCGATCCGGCACACCTCGCTGGCGAAGTAGATGCCCGCACAGCCGTGCTTGCCGGCGCCGAAGGCCATGTGCGGGACGGGCGCGCGGTCGAGGTCGTAGTCCGACGGCGCGTCGTAGGCGTTCGCGTCGTGGTTGGCCGAGCCGTAGGACAGCATCACGACCGAGCCGGCCGGCAGGAAGGTGCCGGCGACAGTGGTGTCGACCTTGTTGACCCGGGCGACGGCCGACCAGATGGGCGAGGTCCAGCGCAGGCTCTCGGTGATGGCCCGGCGGATCAGCTTGGGGTCGTCGACGACCCGCTCGAACTGGTCGGGTCGGGTCCAGAGGCCGGCGATGGTCGAGGCCATCGCGTGCCCCGGCTCCTGCATGGCGCCGAGCAGGAAGACGAACACGGTCGGGTAGATCTTCTCCCGGTCCCGTGTCTGGCCCTCGGGCATGCCGTCGTGCAGCCAGTGGGACAGGGCGCTGTCGTCCGGCTCGACGGTCCACTTGTCCAGCAGCGGGTCGAGCACCGCCCGGATCTCGGCGCGCGCCTCGTCACCGGGGATGAAGCCGTCCGGGTTGGCGAACTCGCCGTTCTCGTCCACCGCCGCGTTGGTGAACGAGACGTTCAGCTTGTGGAACCACTCCCGCAGCTTGTCCGAGCTGACCGACTGCAGGCCCATGAGGTCACCCAGGGCGCGGACGCTCACCGGCTCGCAGAACTGGGCCACCAGGTCGGCGTGCCCGTCGTTCTCGAAGGCCTCCACGTACCGCTTGGCGATGGGGCGGACGAGCCTGTCGACGTACCGGTCGACCTCGCTGGGCTGCAGCGCCGGGTCGACCATCCCGCGGAGCTCGTCGTGCTCGGGGCCGTTGACGTTGAGCACCGCGGGGTGTCCGAAGGTGCGGCCGCCGGCCGGGCTGATCACGCCGTCCCAGATGTCGCTCTGCGACCCGATCTCCTGGCAGGCCGCCCTCGTCGAGGCGATGTGGAGGCCGAGCGCGGGGACGAAGGCCACCGGGGCCTCCTTGCGCAGCCGCTCGTAGAACGGGTACGGGTCCTTCTCGAGCTCGGCCATGGTGATCTCGGCGATCCAGGCGGGCGTCTCGGTCACTGCGGTCACGCGGGGGTTCCTCCTCGTACGTCGGCGTCGGTGCCGATGGGGTGGGGGTGGTGGGCCGTCGGCCCCGTGCAGGGCTGCGGCCTCCGGTCGCTGGGTGACCGGAGGCCGCAGCAGAACGGTCGGTCAGGCGCGCTCGAGCTCGAAGTCGTAGGTGGACTTCAGCGTGCCGTCGCCCTGGTCCTGGGGGTCGAGCACCAGCTCGGGCTTGACCGCTTCGGCGACGTCGCTCTCCAGGTACTCGCCACCCTGGAAGTACAGCTGGGTGGTGATCGGCCGGTGTCCGGGCGCGCGCACGATCAGGTGCAGGTGCGCCGGACGCCACGGGTGCCAGCCGGCGGCGGTGATCAGCTTGCCGGTCGGTCCGTCGGTCGGGATCTGGTACGGCGCGGGCTGGATCGTGCGGATCTCGAACCGGCCCTCCTCGTCGGTGGTGACGACGCCCCGCAGGTTGCCCTCGGGCAGGTGGGGGGCGAAGCCGGAGTAGTAGCCCTCGCTGTCGGCCTGCCAGATGTCGACCTCGGCGCCGCCCAGCGGGGTGCCGTCGACGTCGCGGACCTGGCCGGCGAAGACCAGCGGCGTCCCCTTCTCGTCGTCCCGCATCGGGAGCGTGGCCTTCGCGGGCAGCGGCTTCGCGTCCGGCAGGTAGTAGGGGCCGAGGATCGTGCCCTTGCTGCCCAGTTGGGCCTGTGAGGTGACGTCCTCGACGACGTGCTCGATGAAGACGTCGAGGAACAGCGGCCATTCGCCGCCCTCGCCGACCTCGATCAGCCACGCCTTGGCGGCCTGGAACTCCGGATAGGTCACCTTCTGCTCGCGGATCGCGTTGTGGACGCCTTCCAGGACGCTCCGGACGACGGCGCTGACGCGCTCGGGTGAGACGTCGGCGACCTCCTTCTGGACCGATCGGAACGCCTGGGTGGCGTTGGCGCCGGAACCGGCGGCGGTGGGGCTGTGCTCGACAGTGGTCACGGATCGCTCCTCGTTGAGTGGGTGCGGGCCGCTGAGCCCGCGGGGGTGGGCGGAGGGGGTCAGCGGCGGTTGCGGAAGTAGGAGACGTCGTCGTTGCCGATGAGGTCGGGCACCGTCCAGCCGTCGAGGTCGTACTCGGAGAGGCATTGCTCGGCCAGGCCCTTCATGGCGCCGGTGGTGCCCTGGGCCTCGGCGGCGAAGAGGAGTTCGGCCTTCACGCCCTCGTGGTTGCCGGAGTAGTTGCGCTCGTACAGCTCGTGCCGGCCGCCGAACTCGGTACCGACCGAGTCCCAGAGCGCCTTCATGAGCTTGACGCGGTCGACGGCCTCGATGCCGTTGGAGCCGCGCACGTACTTGTCCAGATAGGGCCGGATCTCGGGGGTCTTGAAGTCCAGCGAGTGCGAGTTCAGGTAGATCAGCCCGCTGGCGACGTCGGACTCGATGATCTCCTTCACCCGCGGATAGCCCTGGATCATGAACATCCGGTAGGTGAGGCCGTAGTCGAGCTTGGGCAGCATGGTGCCGCCGACCCACTCGTCGGGGTTGTGGATCATGGCGTCGCTCAGCGCCCAGAAGATGTTCCGCCAGCCGATGACCTCGCCGACGCGGGTCTGCACGCCGCGGAAGTCCTTGCTGCCGGTGATCTCCAGCGCCTTGAGCAGCAGGCCCGCGATGAAGTCGAGCTTGACGGCGAGGCGGGTGCAGCCGTGCAGGGTGAAGCGGGGGAGGAACCCGGACGCTGGGAAGAACCCGTTGATCTTCTCCACGTCGCCGTAGAGGAAGACGTTCTCCCACGGCACCAGGACCTTGTCGAAGATGAAGATCGTGTCGTTCTCGTCCATCCGGCTCGACAGCGGATAGTCGAACGGACTGCCCATCACCGCGGCCTGCTGGGTGTACGAGGCGCGGCAGATCAGCTTCACGCCCGGTGCGTCCATCGGCACCGTGCAGATGAGCGAGTACTCCTTCTTCTTGATCGGGAGTCCGTAGTGGGCGATGAAGTTGTAGTTGGTGATCGCCGAGCCGGTGGCCACGACCTTGGCCCCGGACACGATCAGTCCGGCGTCGGTCTCCTTCTCCACCTTCATGAAGACGTCGCCGACCTCGTCCGGCGGGAGGTTCCTGTCCACCGGCGGGTTGATGATCGCGTGGTTCCAGTAGAGGACCTTCTCCTGCGATTCCTTGTACCAGCGCTTCGCGTTGTCCTCGTAGGGCGCGTAGAACTCGCTGTTCGCGCCCAGGGTGCCGAGGAAGGCGGCCTTGTAGTCGGGGGCCCGGCCCATCCAGCCGTAGGACATCCGGGCCCAGGTCGCGATCGCCTCGCGGTCGGCGACCATGTCCTCGACCGAGTGCGGTGCGCGGAAGAACGGGTGGGTGACGCCGCCGCTCCCGGTGTCGGTCGGCGTCGTCACCTTGTCCTTGACGGCGGGGTCGTGCATCGAGTCGTAGAGCCGCGCGGTCATGCGGATCGGGTTGCGGAAGGCCGGGTGCGTGGTGACGTCCTCGACCCGCTCGCCGTAGATCCAGACCTCGCGGTCGTCGCGGAGGCTCTCGATGTACTCGTCGCCGGTCATGGGCCGGGTGGCCGTGGGGGCGTCCAGATCCGGGACGCCGTCGGCGGCACTGGTGGGGCCAACGACTTCGCGCTCTTGCTCGAGTGTCACGGGAGAACCCTTCTTCGTCGGTGGAGTCGGGTGACGCGGTGGTGCAGGGGCCGCGCGGAGCTCAGGAGGCGGCGCGGTGCTCGTGGGAGTGCAGCGGGGTGAAGGTGGTCGAGGCGTCGAACCACCCCAGCTCCGGGCAGTCCATGGACCCGGCCCAGTGGATGCCGGTCGCCGGGGCGGCCAGCTCGCGGAAGCGGCCGCTGAAGAAGACGAGGGGCTCCTCGTCGGCGACCTGGAGGTCGGCGACCTCGCCGATGACGATCAGGTGGTCGCCACCGTCATAGGTGCGCCAGGGCCGGCACGAGATGGTCGCCGCATTGCCCACGAGAACGGGGGCGGTCGGACCCTCGGCCCATTCCGGCTCCGGGGACTGCGGCCGGCCCGCGAAGTGCCACGCCGTGTCCAGCTGCGCCGAGGACAGGACGTTGACCGCGAACGGCGCGTCCTCCAGGTAGCCGCAGGCCTTCGACTGCCGGGTGAGCGTCACCTGGCACAGGGCCGGTTCGAGGGAGACGGCGGTGAACGCGTTGACGGTGGCCCCGTGGGGGAGGCCGTCGTCCTTGGCACAGGTGACCACGGTGACGCCGGTGGCGAAGCGGCCGAAGGCGTTGCGGATCGTTCGTGGGTCGAGCATCGGGGGATCTCCTCGTCGAGGTCGCCGGCCGTGCCTGCAGGTTGTCTACTGCCCGCTATGCGTACGATCTGATCGCAGCGCGTGCATGCAGTGTGTTGTGCGTCACCTGGCGCGTCAACCCCTCCGGTGCAGGAAGATGAGGCCGATGGCCATCGCAGACGACTCCACCGGCGAGTCCCCCCAGGTCGACCGCGATCACGTGCAGAGCCTGGAGCGTGGGATCGCCGTCCTGCTCGCCTTCGACGAGGAGCATCCCGAGCCGACGCTGGCCGAGCTGGCGCAGATCACCGGCTTCTCCCGCCCGGCGGTGCGGCGCTTCCTGATCACGCTGGAGCGGATGGGGTACGTGCGCGGGTCCGGGGGCCGCTGGTCGCTGACCCCGCGTGTGCTCGCGATCGGCCAGCACTACACGGCCTCGCACGCCCTCATCGAGCTGGCCCAGCCGCACCTGCTGCGCCTGGCGGAGGAGACCCACGAGTCGGCCTCGCTGGCGACGCTGGACGGCGACGACGTCGTCTACGTCGCCCGCGTGCCGGTGCGCCGGATCATGAGCATCAACGTCTCGGTGGGCACCCGTGTGCCGGCGCACGCGACGTCGATGGGCCGGGTGCTGCTGGCCTGGGCGCCCGTACCCGTGGTCGATTCGGTGCTCAACCGGCGGCCCCTGCGGCCGATCACTCCGCGGACGGTGACCGATCCGTCCGCCCTGCGCGCCGAGCTCGCCCGCGTCCGGGCCGACGGCTGGAGCATCGTCGACGAGGAGCTCGAGCTAGGCCTGCTGTCAGCGTCGGCCCCGGTGCGCGACCGCACCGGCCAGGTGGTCGCCGCGCTGGCATCCTCCACCTCCGCGGGCCGGTCGAGCCGCGGCGAGCTGGAGCGGAACGTCGTCCCGCTGCTGGTGGAGACCGCCGAGCGGATCACCGCCGACCTCGGCCGGCGCTGACGGCGGGGCCTGGCGACATGGCCGGATCTCGCCGGAAGGGGACGGCGGTGAGCGGGCCGCACGGCCCCGCCGCGATGGCTCATCTCGGAAGGGAACCCACACAGACCTCGGTGGGCGTCGAAGCCGTGGCCGAGCCGCCCGCGGCGTGGGCACACCCCATGAATGGTGTGGGACACACGGTGTCACTGCTGAACGTCGGCTCCCCACGGTTCTCTACGCGGACGGTCGTCTCGGCGCGAAGATCAGCACGGCGGTCCGGGCGTCGTGGAGGTCGGAGCGACGCCCGCAGAGGCGTGTGCAAACCCGCGTCGATTCGTGTGCAACTCGAACAGGTCATCGCCATTCGTGGGCATGGACCTGCGGGTTTGCTTTTCGCCAGGCTCCCACCACCCCTGTTGTGTGCGAGAGCCCCGGTCGGCTGACCGGGGCTCTCGTGCGTCGTGGCCCGGTCGGCGGTCGGCGTGAGGGACCTCGCAGACCCCGTCCGGCGCGCCGTCGCACGGCTCCGTAGAATCGCCTCCGCAACCATCCGGAGCGGCTGAGAGACCTGGCTCGTCGACGTCGCAGCAACCCCCCGCATCGGCGGGCGCGGGTGCTACTGCCAGGACCGATGGAGGAACACCATGTGGCACGGGCAGATCTCGTGGGCTCGCCGGCACATCGACCTGTGCCGGACCGGCACAGCTCTGTGTCGCTGAGGCCTTTCCCCTCTCCCTGCTCGCACCCGCTTCGGGACGGCGCCCAGCCGCCGGCGCCACCGTCCTGCCTGGCCACATCGAGGATCCACGCTCCGTGATCGAACTGAAGGACGTCCGCAAGGTCTTCCCCGCCCGGGGGCGGGCCGGTGAGGTCGTCGCCGTCGACGGCGTCAGCCTGTCCGTGGACCGCGGCGAGTTCGCCGGCGTGGTCGGACCGAGCGGCTCCGGCAAGAGCACCCTGGTGCGGCTGGTGAACCTGCTCGAGCGGCCGACGTCGGGCTCGGTGACGGTCGACGGGCGGGTGCTCACCGAGCTGTCCGGCGACGAGGTCCGCAAGGCGCGCCGCTCCATCGGCATGGTCTTCCAGCACTTCGAGCTGCTCGACTCGCGGACCGCCGCGGGCAACGTGGAGCACCCGCTGGAGCTGGCCGGCGTCGGCCGCGCGGAGCGTCGCAGCCGCGCCACGGAGCTGCTGGACCTCGTCGGCCTCGGCGACCGCGCGGACGCCCGCCCCGGCCAGCTCTCCGGTGGGCAGAAGCAGCGCGTGGCCATCGCCCGCGCGCTGGCCGTCCGCCCGAGCGTGCTGCTCTGCGACGAGGCGACCTCTGCCCTCGACCAGGCCAGCACCGCCGGCGTGCTGGAGCTGCTGCGCCGGGTCCGCGACGAGCTGGGCCTCACCGTCCTGCTGATCACCCACGAGATGGCCGTCGTGAAGGCCGTCTGCGACAGCGCCGTCCTGCTGGACCGGGGGCGGGTGGTGGACAGCGGCCGGCTGACCGACGTCCTCACCCGCGAGCGCTCGCCGCTGGGCGACGCGTTGCTCCCCGCGCCGGTCGCCGACGCCGGCGCCGGGCACGGCGGCGCGCTGCTGCGGGTGACCGTCACCGACCGGACGCCGGAGACGCTGGTGCTGCAGACGCTCATCGGTGACCTGGGCGCGGCCGTCGAGATCGCCGGCGGGTCGGTGGAGACCGTCGCCGGCGGCCGTTACGGCCGGCTGCTCCTGCGGGTCACCGGGGGAGCGGAGGGCCTGGACGACGCCGTGCAGCGCCTGCGCACCGGCGGGGTCCTGGTCGAGCGCGTGACCGCCGGAGTGGCCCGATGAGCGACTGGAACCGCATCTACCCGCAGCTGCTGGACGCCACGTGGGAGACGCTCTACATGGTCGGCGTCTCGGCCGTGGTCACCGTGCTGCTGGGCGTCCCGCTGGGCGTGCTGCTCACGGTCACGTCCCCGGGCGGACTGGCGCCGCGGCCGATGCTGAACCGGGCCCTGGGCCTGGTCGTGAACCTCGGCCGCGCACTGCCGTTCATCATCCTGCTGGTGCTGGTCGCCCCGGTCACCCGCGGCATCGTCGGCACGACGATCGGCTCCACCGCGGCGATCGTGCCGCTGACCATCGGCGCCGTGCCGTTCCTCGCCCGGCTGGTGGAGACCAGCCTGCGCGAGGTTGCCGGCGGGAAGGTCGAGGCCGCGCTGTCGATGGGTGCACGGCGTCGCGACGTCGTCCGCACCGTGCTGCTGCCCGAGTCCCTCCCGTCGCTGGTCGCCGGCGTCACCGTCACCGTCGTCGCGCTGATCAGCTACTCGGCCATGGCCGGCGCGGTCGGCGGCGGCGGACTGGGCGACTTCGCCATCCGCTTCGGCTACCAGCAGTTCCGCACCGACATCACCCTCGCGACCGTCGTCCTCCTGCTGGTCGTCGTCCAGGCCCTCCAGTGGGCCGGCGACCGCTGGGCCCGCTCGCTCGCGCACGCCTGATCCCGCACACCGAACCGCACCACCGACGAGGAGAAACACCACCATGCGCACCCGCTTCCCCGCCCTCCTGACCGCCACGGCGATGACGGCGCTGCTCGCCGCCTGCGGCGGTGGCGAGGCCGAGCTGTCCGGGGCCGACGAGCCGCTGCGGGTGGGTGCCTCCCCGGTCCCGCACGCCGAGATCCTGCGGTACATCGACGAGAACCTCGCCGAGGACGCCGGCCTGGACCTGGAGATCAAGGAGTTCACCGACTACATCCAGCCCAACGTCGCCCTCGACGACGGCTCGCTGGACGCGAACTACTTCCAGACCATCCCCTACCTGGAGGAGCAGGAGTCCAGCGCGGGCTACGACTTCCAGGCCCTGGAGCCGGTGCACATCGAGCCGCTGGGCATCTACTCGAGCAGCCTGACCGACCTCGCCGAGCTCGCCGACGGCGGCACGGTCGCGATCCCGAACGATCCCACCAACGCTGCCCGGGCCCTGCGCCTGCTCGAGGCCAACGAGCTCATCACGCTCGCCGACACCGGTGACGCGGCGCCGACCTCGCTGGACATCGAGGACAACCCGAAGAACCTGGAGATCTCCGAGGTGGAGGCCGCCCAGGTGCCCCGCTCGCTGGCCGACGTCGACATCGCGGTGATCAACGGCAACTACGCCATCGAGGCCGACCTGGTCCCGGCCGAGGACGCCCTCGCGCTGGAGGAGGCCGAGGGCAACCCCAACGCCAACCTGCTGGTGGTGCGCACCGGTGACGAGGACGACGAGCGGATCCAGAAGCTGGAGGAGCTGCTGCACTCCGACGAGGTCCGCCAGTTCATCGAGGACACCTACGAGGGCGCGGTTCTCGCCGCCTTCTGATCCTCCCCGCACGACGAGGGCCCCGGTCGATTCCGACCGGGGCCCTCGCGCGTTCCTCAGAGCTCGAGCACGGCCACGGTCTGCTCGCCGGCCAGCTCCCCGGTCTCCCGGAAGCCCAGGCCCCGGTAGAAGCCCGCCGGACCGTCGTCGTCCGGTTCGTAGGTGGTGAACAGCTGCGTCCCGCCGCGACGGCGGATCTCGGCGGCCACCTCGTCCACGGCGAAGCGGCCGTACCCCCGGCCCTGCTCCTCGGCTGCGATGTTGAGCCGCCACAAGCCGGAGCGGACGTCGGACCGCGTGCCGTCGCCGAGCCAGTCGATGTCCAGGAACGCCATGAGGAACCCGACGGGGCGGTCTCCGTCGACGATCAGCCGCGGCCAGGCGAACTCGCCGTGCGCGTAGGCCTCGGCCAGCGACGTCGCCACCGGGGTGACGAAGCGCTCCTGGTCCGGGCGCACCCGGATCCCCATCGCCGCCTCGACGGTGGCCGGGGTGATCGGTTCCAGGCGGGGTGCGCTCACGGGTGCACCGTAGAGCGGGCCGGCGACGTCCAGCCGGCGCGGTGCAGCCGCTCGGCGCCGTCCAGGAGCAGGTCGAGGGCGAACTCGAACTCGAAGTCCTCGTCGCACCCCTGACCGACCGCCGAGAGGTCGCCACCGGTTGCCGCGGTGGCGACGGCCAGGATGCCGGGGAAGCGCTGCGCGAACTCCCGGGCCATCTCCGCCTGCTGCTCGGGGTCGGGGAGGGCCGCCCCCTGGGCCGGCTCCTCCTCGAACAGCTCGGGGCTGAAGCCCCAGATGCGGTTGCCGAGGGCGTGCATCACGTGATGGGTCAGGTCGGGGGAGAAGCCGCCGGCGAGGAGGAGGCGCGCGACCGCATCCATGTGCCCGAGCACGACCGGGGTGCGACGGGTGCGCGACTCGATGGCCCTGCGCGCCCAGGGATGGCGGAGCACGGCCCGGCGCGCGCCGAGCACCCGGGCCCGCACCGCGGCCCGCCAGTCGAGCGCCGGATCCGGGTCCTCGATCTCGATCAGGACCTGGTCGACCATGCCGTCGAGGAGCACCTCCTTGCTCGCGACGTGCTTGTACAGCGCCATGGGGACGACGCCCAGCCGCTGGGCCAGGGCTCGCATGCTCACCGCGTCGACGCCGGCCTCGTCGGCCAGCTCCACCGCGGCGACCAGCACCCGAGAGCTGCTCAGCGGCGTGCGCCCCGTTCCCGGCGCCATGTCGTACCTCCCCTGCTTGACGAGGTGTACAGCGTACGCCTAGCGTCTGCGGCGTTGGTGTACGCCGTACACCACATCCTGCTTCCGGAGGAGCTCAGATGGGATCGACGAGGACGACCGCTGTCGTCGCAGGCGTGTTCTTCGTGGTCGCGGCGGTCACCGCGGTCATCGCCCTGGCGCTGTACCAGCCGGCCCTGGGCGACGCGGAGTACGTGCTCGGTGCGGGGGAGAGCACCGGTGTGCTGGTCGGCGGCCTGCTCGAGATCGTGCTCGCCGCCTCGTGCATCGGGACGGCGGTGACCCTGTACCCGGTCATCCGGCAGCACGGGGAGGGCATGGCGCTCGGTTACGTCTGCGGGCGGCTGCTCGAGGCCGCGGTGATCGTCGTCGGGATCGTGGCCACGCTCTCGCTGGTCAGCCTCCGGGGGGCAGGGGGCGACGACGAGGCGCTGGTCGCCGTCGCCCGGGCGCTCGTCGCGGTGCACGACTGGACCTTCCTGATCGGTCCGGGCCTGGTGATCGGGGTGAACAGCCTGCTGCTCGCGGTCCTGCTGCACCGGTCGCGCCTGGTGCCGCCGGCGATCACGATGCTCGGGCTCGTGGGCGGTCCGCTGGTCCTCGCGTCGTCGATCGCGATCATGTTCGGGGTGTACGACCAGGTCTCGGTCTGGGGCTTCCTGGGAGCGGTGGTCGTCGCCGTCTGGGAGATGGCGCTGGCCTACCGGCTGATCGCGACCGGCTTCCGCGCGCCCGCCGAGGGGCCCGTGCCCGCCGGGATGCCGCTGCCGGCCTGACGGAGGGCCGGGTGCCTGTCGGTGGGCTGCCCTACCGTGCCGCCATGGATCTCGTCCTCGTCCCCGGGTTCTGGCTCGACGCGTCGTCGTGGGACGACGTCGTCCCTCTGCTGGAGGCGGCCGGGCACCGCGTCCACGCGCTGACCCTGCCCGGTACGGAGTCGCCGGACGCCGACCGGTCGGGCATCGGGCTGCGCGACCACGTCGACGCCGTCGTCGCCGCGATCGACCGGCTGGACGGGCCGGTGGTGCTGGTCGGGCACTCCGGCGGCGGCTCGATCGCCCACGGAGCGGCCGACGCGCGCCCCGACCGGGTGGCGCGGGTGGTCTACGTGGACAGCTGGCCGTTGGGCGACGGGGACTGCATCAACGCGGGCCTGCCGGTCGTGGACGGGGAGATCCCGCTGCCGGACTGGTCGGTGTTCGGCGAGTCCGAGCTGCGCGGGCTCGACGCGGACGCCCGGGCCGCCTTCCGGGCCCGGGCGGTGCCGACGCCGGCCCGGGTGGCGAGCGACCCCCAGCGGCTGGGCGACGAGCGCCGGTACGACGTCCCGGTCACGGTCATCGCCTGCGAGTCCCCGAGCGCCGACCTGCGCGAGTGGATGGACGCGGGGGAGCAGCCCCTCGCCGAGCTCGCGAAGGTCCGCGACGTCACCTGGATCGACCTGCCGACCGGGCACTGGCCGCAGTTCACCGAGCCCGCGCGGCTCGGCCGGCTGATCGCCGACAGCGCCTCGAACGGCTGACCGGCGCCGGTCTTCCTCCGCCGTCCGGGTGAGCCGGTCGGCGCGGCGGGCCCCGGTCACCGATCATGATCGGGTGAGCAACGGGAGCGGTCCGCGCCCCGGTCCCTCGTGACCGACGGCGACGGGACCCGGGACGGCGTGTGGCGCCGGCTCGCGACCCGGGCCGGGTGGATGCCCGGTGGACGCCTGGCGGTGCCGCTCGTCGTGGGCGTGGTGGTGGTCGCCAACATGATCGGTGTCGGCACCGTCGTGCTGCTGCTGATCGGCGTCCAGGACGGCAGCGCCACCTCCGCCCGGACCCCCGTGCTCTGGACCGCGGCCGGCTACCTCGTGCTGGCCTTCCCGCTCGGGGCCGTGGCCGGCCTGCGACGGCAGCGGGTCACCAACCACTGGCTGATGAGCGGCCGGGCGCCCAGCGGCGAGGAGGCCCGGCACGCGCTGCGGCTGCCGCTGGACACCGCGCTCATCGCCGGCAGCGTGTGGTTCATCGGCGCGGTGCTGATGGGCGTGGTCTCCGCGTTCGTCTTCCCCGACCCACGGGTCGGCTGGCGGGTGGGCGTCGCGGTGGCCCTGGGTGGTGTCGCCACCGCGGGTGTCACCTACCTGCTGGTCGCCTGGGTGGCCCGAGCGGTCACCGCGCGGGCGCTGGCCGAGCACCCGCCGGCCGGCACGCTGGCCCTGGGTGTGCGCATCCGCCTGCTGCTCACCTGGGGGCTCACCAGCGGGGTCCCGATGCTCGGCGTCGTCCTGCTCTACGTCGACCCCAGCAACCCCGGCGGCCCGGGCAAGACCGCCGTCGTCTTCCTCGTGGTCGTCGCGCTGCTCGTCGGCGCGCTGGCCACGCTGCTCATCGCCCGCGCGGTGGGCGAGCCGCTGCGCGAGCTGCGGCGCGCCGTGCAGCAGGTCGGCTCCGGCGACTACGACGTCGACGTCGTGGTGGACGACGCCGGCGAGATCGGTCTGCTGCAGGAGGGCGTCAACTCCATGGCCGCGGGGCTCGCCGAGCGCGAGCGGCTGCGCGACCTGTTCGGCCGGCACGTCGGCACGACGGTGGCCCAGCGGGCGCTGGCCACGGGGGTGTCGCTGGGCGGCGAGGAGCGCACCGTCGCCGCGCTCTTCGTCGACATCGCCGGCTCCACCTCGCTGGTCCGCCGCACCGGACCGGAGCAGATGGTCGGCCTGCTCAACCGCTTCTTCGAGATCGTCGTCGACACCATCGAGGACGAGGGCGGGCTGGTGAACAAGTTCGAGGGCGACGCCGCGCTCTGCGTGTTCGGCGCCCCCGCCGACCACCCGGACCCGGCCGGCGCGGCGCTGCGGGCCGCGCGCCGCATCTGCGCCGCGGTCGCCGAGGCCGGGGAGGTCGACGTCGGCGTGGGTGTGGCCTGCGGCCCGGTGTGGGCCGGTCAGGTCGGTGCGGCCAGCCGCCTGGAGTACACCGTCATCGGTGACCCGGTGAACGAGGCCGCCCGGCTCACCGACCTGGCGAAGGACCACCCCGGGCGGGCGATGGCCAGCGAGTCCACCGTGCTGACCTCGGGTGGCGACGAGCGCGAGCACTGGACCGCCGACGCCGAGGTGGAGCTCCGCGGCCGCGACGAGCCCACCCGCACCTGGGTCTTGGTTACTTAGGTCCTGCCGAGCGGGGCCCGCTCGGCGCGACACCTCAGGGGTGGGAGCGGACCACGACCAGCACGTCGTCGGCCTGCAGGGTGCCGATCAGGTGGTCGTCGAACCGCAGCGTGCGTCCGCTGCGGGTCACCGACAGCACGATGTCGCGCAGCTGGCGCGGACCGAGCCCGACCTCGTCGGCGGTGACCGTGCGCTGGTGCAGGTCCAGGCCCTGCCCGCCGGTGACCAGGTCCTCGACCACGGCCACCACGCGCGGGGCGTCGGTCGACAGCCCCAGCAGCCGGCCCGAGGTCGCCGACGTGATGATGACGGTGTCGGCCCCGGACTGGCGGAGGAGGTTGGCGTTCTCCTCCTCCCGCACCGAGGTGGTGATCGGCACGCTCGGGTTGAGCTGGCGCACGGTGAGGGTGATCAGCACGGAGGCGTCGTCGCGGTTGGCGGCCACGATCACCGACCGGGCGCGCTCCACCGAGGCCCGGCGCAGCACCTCGGTGCGGCCGGCGTCGCCGACGATGCCGGTGAGCCCGAGCGAGTTGGCCTCGTCGATGGCGCCCGGGTCGGGGTCGACGACGACGATCTTGTCCGACGGCGTGCCGTTGGCCTGCAGCGAGCGGATGGCGCTGCGGCCCTTGGTGCCGTAGCCGCACACGATGACGTGCTGACGCAAGCGGGACCTCCAGCGACGGATGCGGAACTCCTCCCGCGAGCGCGTCGTGAGCGCCTCGAGGGTGGTTCCGATGAGGACGATGAGGAACAGCACGCGCAGCGGCGTGATGACGGCGAGGTTGATCAGCCGGGCCTGGTCGGTCACCGGCGTGATGTCGCCGTACCCGGTGGTGGAGAGGGTGACCGTCGCGTAGTACGCCGCGTCGAGCAGCGTCACCTCGCCGTCGACGTCGCGGTAGCCGTCGCGGTCGACGTAGACCAGCACGACGGTGAGCACGAAGACGGAGAGCGCGAAGATCAGCCGCTGGCTCACCTGCCGGATCGGCGACGGCTCCTCGTGAGCGATCCGGACCCCGGTGTGCTCGGTCACCGGACCGTTCTCGGGCTCTGCCACGACGGCGACCCTAGAGCGCGCGGGGCCCGACTGCGCGTCGCCGCACCCGAGCGGGGGATGCGGCGACGCGCGGTCGGGGGGGCGGATCAGCCCTCGGTCACGGCCTCCCGCTCGCGGGCGGCCAGCTCACGCTTGAGCACCTTGCCGGCCGCCGACACCGGGATGGCGTCGATGAACCGGACGTCGCGCAGCCGCTTGTACGGGGTGACCTTGTCGTTCACCGCGGTCATCACCGACTCCGCGGTGAGCGCGGCGCCGTCGGCGTCGTCCTTGCGCACGACGTAGGCGATCGGCAGTTCGCCGGCCTCCTCGTCGGGCCGCCCGACGACGGCCGCGCCCCCGACGCCCGGCACGGCGAAGAGGATCTCCTCGAGCTCGCGCGGGAACACGTTGTAGCCCTTGTAGAGCAGCATGTCCTTGGTGCGGTCGACGATCGAGAGGTAGCCGTCCTCGTCGAGGATCCCGACGTCACCGGAGTGGAACCAGCCGTCGGCGTCGATCGCCTCCGCGGTGGCGTCCGGGCGGTGCGCGTACCCGCGCATCACCTGGGGGCCGCGGATGCAGACCTCGCCGCGCTCGCCGGGCGGCAGCGGGTCGCCGCCGCCGAGCGGCCGGATGGAGATCTCGGTGTCGAAGACCGGGACGCCCACGGTGCCGGGCTTGCGCGTGCCGGACCGGAACGACGGGGCCCCGGTCGCCTGCATCGTGACCTCGGTGAGCCCGTAGCCCTCGCCGATGGTGGCGTTGGGCATCAGCGTCGCCATCTTGTCGATCAGCGACTTGGCCAGGGGCGCGGCGCCGCTGGTGACCCCGCGGACGTGCGAGAGGTCGGCCTCGGCGAACCCGGGCACCTGCAGCAGCGCCACGAAGACCGGCGGCGCGCCGCCGATGGCGGTGACCTCGTACTTCACCATGTCCTCGACGTACTTCACCGGGTCGAAGCGCATGTGGATGACGGTCATCGTGCCGCCCATGACCATGCCGTTGAGGTAGCCGATCGCCCCCATCGCGTGGAACCACGGGGTGAGGTTGATGATCCGGGCCTCGCCGAGCCGGGTGGCGATCTCCTCCTCGCCGAGCACCTGGCGCATGGTCACGTCGCCGTGCTCGTCGAGCTCCGGCAGCGAGCCGGAGGTCCAGCAGCCCGACTGCAGCACGTTGGTGACGACGTTGCGGTGCGGCAGCTCCACGCCCTTGCTGACGCCGGTGGTGCCGCCGGTGTAGGCCAGGTGGGCGAGGGCCTCGGCCGGGTCGAGGTCGGCGTCCAGGTGCCGGTCGGTGGGGTCGCCGGCGAGCAGGTCGGCCAGGTCGACGTCGCTGTCCTCCAGGCCGTCGAGCCGGGCGGCGAAGTCGAGGATGTGCGCCTCGCCGGTCACGACGACGGTGCGCACCGGGGTCTGCTCCAGCGCGCCGCGCACGAAGGGGAGCACCTGGTCCCAGGTGACCAGCACGGTCGCGCCGGCGTCGGTCAGCTGGGCGGCCAGGTCGGCGGCCGGCAGCAGCGGGTTCGTGGGCGAGAACGTCGCGCCGGACAGCATGATCCCGTAGTAGAGCGGCGGGTACTGGCGGCAGTTGGGGATGTGCACCGCGACGACGTCGCCGGGGCCCACGCCGGAGTCGGCGAGCCAGCCCGCGACCGCGTGCGCGCGCGCACCCATCTCGGTGAAGGTCAGCGGGACGTCGTGGTCGATGAACGCCGTCCGGTCGCCCCATCGGCGCACCGCTGCCCGCAGGATCGACCCCACCGGGACGCTGGGGTAGTCCAGCGACCGGGGGAGCCCGGGCGGCCAGCTGGCCGCTGCCGGTGCCGGGGCGGACTGCACGGTGGTCATGCGTTTCCTCTCGTCGGAGACATCGGCACACAGCGTGGCCCACGTCACACGCGCTGTCGAGGGTCTGTGCACCGGTCGGGGGTCTGTGAGGATGGCGCCCATGAGCGACCAGCGCACCGCCCTCGTGCTCGGCGGCGGCGGCATCACCGGCATCGCCTGGGAGATCGGCGTGCTCGCCGGTCTGGCCGAGGCGGGCATCGACCTGACCGGCGCCGACCTCGTCGTCGGCACCTCGGCCGGGTCCGTCGTGGGAGCGCAGGTGACCAGCGGGGCGCCGCTGGAGGAGATGTACGGCCGCCAGCTCGAGCCGCCGGCGCAGGAGAAGGTCGCCCGGGTCGGCCGCGGCACGCTGGCGCGCTACGCCTGGGCGATGCTGACCAGCCGGGGCCGCGACGTGGAGTTCCGCCGCCGGATCGGCGCGCTGGCCCTCGCCGCCGAGAAGGCGGGCCTCACGCCCACCGAGCAGGAGCGGCTCGACGTCATCGGTTCCCGCCTGGTCGGGAAGGACTGGCCCGAGCGGAACCTGACGATCACCGCCGTCGACGCCGCCACCGGCGAGTTCCGCACCTTCGACCGCGACTCCGGGGTGCCGCTGCTGCAGGCGGTCGCGGCCAGCTGCGCCGTCCCCGGCGTCTACCCGCCGGTGACCATCGAGGGACGGCGCTACGTCGACGGCGGCATGCGGTCGGCGGCCAACGCCGACCTCGCGCACGGCTACGACCGGCTCGTGGTGCTCGCGCCCATCCCGCGCGGCGTCGGTCCGCTGGCCAGCGTGGACGCGCAGGTCTCCGGGATGGTGTCGCGGGTCGCCGTCGTCGCCCCCGACCAGGCCAGCCGGACGGCGATCGGCCGCAACGTCCTCGACCCCGCCGCCCGGGAGCCCGCCGCGCGGGCCGGGCGGGCGCAGGCGGCCGAGGCCGTCGCCCGCGTCGCGGACGTCTGGGCCGGCTGACCCCGCGCGGGGGCTCAGACCACCGGCTCCGCGACCAGCGAGCCGGCCGAGTGCTCCTGGCGCAGCGAGGTCTTGAGCACCTTGCCGCTGGGGTTGCGGGGGAGCGCCCCGACGATCGAGTACTCGCGCGGGTTCTTGTAGCGGGCCAGCCGCTCCTGGCACCAGGCGCCCAGCTCCTCGGCGGTGGGCGGGTCGGCCGCGTCCCGCGGGGCCACGACTGCCAGCGGGGCCTCGCCGTACCGGGTGTCGGGGACGCCGATGAGCGCGACCTCGCCGACCTTGGGGTGCGCGGCGAGCACGTCCTCGACCTCGGCGCAGTAGATGTTCTCGCCGCCGGAGATGATCATGTCCTTCTTGCGGTCGACGACGTAGAAGTAGCCGTCCTCGTCCTGCCGCACGAGGTCGCCGGAGTGGAACCAGCCACCGTCGAAGGCCTCCGCCGTGGCCTCCGGCTTGCCCCAGTACTCCTTCATGACCATCGGGCTGCGGTAGACGATCTCGCCGACCTCGCCCCGGGCGACGTCCTGCATGGCCTCGTCGACGACGCGCACCTCGACGTTGAGGATCGGCGTCCCGACCGAGCCGATCTTGCGCACGGAGTCCTCGCCGCGCAGCAGGCAGGTCACGGGTGAGCACTCGGTCTGCCCGAAGGCGGTGACCACCTCCGCCTGCGGGAACGTGTCGATGAGGGCGCGCAGGAGCGTGGTGGACGCCGGTGCCGCCCCCCAGGAGACCCTTCGCAGGCAGGAGAGGTCGCGGTCGGCGATGCCGGGCACGGCGACCACCGCGGCCCACATCGCCGGCACCAGGAAGATGCTGGAGATCCGTTCCCGCTCGATGAGGTCGAGGGTCTCGACCGGGTCGAACCCGCCCGACCTCAGGATCACGTTCGTGCCGCCGAGCAGCAGCGGTGGCAGCCCACCGGCCAGCCCGGCGATGTGGAACAGCGGCGCACCCGGTGCGCCGACCCGGTCGTCGGGATCCCAGCCCAGCGTCGTGATCTGGCTGAAGCAGTGCATCACCAGGTTGCGGTGGGTGAGCACGGCGCCCTTGGGGCGGCCGGTCGTGCCGGAGGTGTACATGATGAACGCCGGCTCGTCCTCGTCGACGACGACGTCGAGCGGCTCGTCGCCGGCCGCGGCGAGCGCCTCCTCGTAGGGCTCGCTGCCCGGCCCGGCCGTGCCGCCGCCGATGACCAGGACGGTCCTCACCCCCGGGGCCTGCTCGCGCGCCTTCTCGGCCACCGGGGCCAGCGCGGTGTCGACCACCAGGGCGACGGCGCCGGAGTCGGTGAGCGCGTAGGCGACCTCGTCGGCGACCAGCCGGAAGTTCACCGGCACGACCACCGCGCCGAGCCGCACGCCGGCGAGGTAGGACTCCCACGCCTCCATGCCGTTGAGCGCCAGCACCGCCACCCGGTCGCCGGTGCGCACGCCGCGCTGCTGCAGGGCGCGGGCGAGGCGGGTGACGCGCTCGTCGAGCTCGGCGTAGCTGCGGCCGGCCCCGTCGAAGCGCAGCGCCGCGACGCCGGGGGTGGTGCGCGCGTGCCGGGCCAGCTGGTCGCTCATGGTCATGCCCCGGCCCTGCAGGGTGGGGACGGCAACGCTCACGGCTTCTCCTCGGCCTCGCCCGGATGTGACCTGCGTCATGCTGGCGGGGGTGAGGAGCGTCGGTCAACCGGGGTCATTCACGGTGCTCGTTGACCCGTCGGAGGAACGGCTGACACGCTGCGGTGCGTCCCGCTCACCGACGAGAGGCGCCGCCCGTGGACTTCGACGACAGCCCCGACGAAGCCGCCTACCGGTCGCGCGTGCGGGCGGCCCTGGAGGAGCACGCGGACGAGCTGCTGCGGCTGGCCCCGGGCCAGGAGTCCGTGGACGCCCGCATGCAGGAGGCCGAGATGCGGCGCACCCAGCGGGTCCTCCACGAGGCGGGGCTGGTCGGCGTGACCTGGCCACGGGAGTACGGCGGCCAGGGCGGAACGCTCCTGCAGCAGGCGATCGTGGCGCAGGAGCTGGCCCGCTTCCGGGTGCCGGCCCTGATCAACCACATCGGCATGGGCATGTGCGGCCCGACGGTCATCGCCCACGGCAGCGCCGACCAGCGCGACCGCTACCTGGCCCGGCTGCTGCGCGCCGACGACGTCTGGTGCCAGCTGTTCAGCGAGCCGGCCTCGGGCTCGGACCTGGCCGCCCTGCGCACCACCGCCGTCCGCGACGGCGACGACTGGGTCGTCAACGGGCAGAAGGTGTGGACGACGCTGGCGCACGTCTCCGACTACGGGATCCTGCTCACCCGCACCGACCCCGACCGGCCCAAGCACGCCGGCCTCACGATGTTCGTCGTCGACATGCACGCCCCCGGGGTCACGGTGCGGCCGCTGCGGCAGATGGGCGGGCAGTCGGACTTCAACGAGGTCTTCTTCGACGACGTCCGCATCCCCGACGCGGAGCGGCTGGGCGAACCCGGCGAGGGCTGGCGGGTCGCGCTGACCACGCTGATGAACGAGCGGGTGACCATCGGCGGCGCGGGGACCGCCATCGGCGCGCCGGTGGAGGAGTTCGCGCGGCACGCGGGGGAGCGGCTGCCCGCGCTCGACCCGGACCGGCAGGTGCTGGCCCGGCAGGCCGTCGGCCGCGCCGTGGTCGCCGCGCTGGGTGCCCGCTACACCGGCTACCGGCGGCTGACCGTGCTCAGCCAGGGCGGGATCCCGGGGCCCGAGGCCAGCGCCGGCAAGCTCGCCGGCACCGAGGCCGCGCAGCTGATGGCCGACGCCGGGGTCCGCCTGCTCGGCGACGAGGCGGTCTACGCCGCTACCGCCGACGGCGACGACCGCTGGCAGCGCACCCAGTCGTGGCTGCCCGGCATCTCGATCGCCGGCGGCACCGACCAGGTGCTCCGCAACATCCTCGGCGAGCGGGTCCTGGGCCTGCCGCCAGAACCCCGCCTCGACAAGACCGCGCCCTTCTCGGGAGGACGGCGGTGAACTTCGACCTCGACGCCGACCAGCGCGACATCGCCGCCGGCGCCCGCGACTTCTTCCGGGGCAGCGCCTCGCCGGCCGCGGCCCGCGCGGGGCTGGAGGGCGGTGCGCTCGAGCCCGGCCGGAAGGCGCTGGCCGACATCGGCTTCCTCGGCATCACCGTGCCGGAGTCCGCCGGCGGTTCAGGGCGCCCGCTGCTCGACCTCGCCGTCGTCGCCGAGCAGGGCGGGGCCGTGCTGGCCGGGCCCTCGCTGGTGACCGCGGCGCGCGCCGCCGTCCTCCTCGCCGACGCGCCCGACCTGGCCGCGCAGCTGGCCGAGGGTGGGGCGTTCGCCGTCCTCGACGGTCCGGTGGACGGGTCGGCACCGTCGGTGGACGCCGCCGACGCGACGCTCTTCCTCGGGCTGGACGGCGGGGCGCTCGTCGTCGGCGAGGGCGAGGTCGTGCCCGGCCGTCCGCTGGACGCCACCCGCGGTCTCGCCTCGGTGCGGCTGACCTCGCGCCGGGTGCTGGCCGAGGACGCCGGGGAGCTGTGGGCCCGGGCCCGGCAGGTGGGTGCCGTCGTCATGGCCGCGGAGGACCTCGGGGGTGCCGACCGCTGCGTGCAGCTGGGCGTGGCCTACGCCCAGGAGCGCGAGGCGTTCGGCCGGCGGATCGGCTCCTACCAGGCGGTCAAGCACATGCTGGTGGACGCGTGGGTGGGCGTGGAGCAGCTGCGCTCGCTGGTCTGGTGGGCGGCCTGGGCGGCCGACTGCAACCCGGCGGAGCTGCCGCTGGCCGCCTCGGCGGCCAAGGGCTGCGCGGCGGCGAGCTTCGAGCGGGCGGCCTCGACGCTGATCCAGGTGCACGGCGGGATCGGCTTCACCTGGGAGCACGACGCCCACCTGTTCTGGCGGCGGGCGAAGGTGGACCGGCTGCTGCTCGGTGACGAGGCCGAGCACCTGGACGCCGTCGCGCGACTGGCCGTCGCCGGGGCGCTGGGCGCGTGACCCACCCAGGGGAGCTGACCGAGCTCCGCTACGAGGTGGCCGACCGGGTGGCGACGGTGACGCTGCACCGCCCGGACCGGCTGAACGCCTTCACGCTGACGATGGCCGACGAGCTCGCCCGGGTCGCCGCGGCCGCCGACGCCGACGACGACGTGCGCGTGGTGGTGGTGACCGGGAGCGGCCGGGCGTTCTGCGCCGGCGCCGACCTGGGCGGCGGGCCCGAGACCTTCGCCGACCGGCGCACCCGGGAGCGGCCGCCCGGCGCCCTGAGCGAGCGGATCGACGGCTTCCCGCGCGACGCCGGCGGGGTGGCCTCGCTGCCGTTCGCCGCGCTGCGCAAGCCGGTGATCGCGGCGGTCAACGGCGCGGCGGTGGGCATCGGGGCGACCCTCACCCTGCCCATGGACATCCGGATCGCCGCGGAGTCGGCCCGGTTCGGGTTCGTGTTCGGCCGGGTCGGCATCGTGCCGGAAGCGGCCTCCTCCTGGTTCCTGCCCCGGGTCGTGGGCATCAGCCGGGCCGTGGAGTGGGTGGCCACCGGCCGGGTCTTCGACGCCGACGAGGCGCTGCGCGGAGGCCTGGTGTCCCGGGTCGTCCCCGACGGCGACCTGCTGCCCACCGCGCACGCGCTCGCGCAGGAGATCGTGGCGAACACCAGCGGGGTGGCCACCGGCGCCGCCCGGCAGATGCTGTGGTCGATGCTCGGTGCGGCCTCGCCGTGGGACGCCCACCGGGTGGAGTCCCGGGCGCTGGTCGAGCTGGGGGAGGGGCCCGACAGCGCCGAGGGGGTGGCCGCCTTCCTGAAGAAGCGGCCGCCGCGCTTCGAGGCGGCGCTGGGGACCGGTTCCGTCGCCGGCGTCCCGCGCTGGCCGCTCCCACCCGACGACGTCACGCCCGGCTGACGGTTGCGCGCGCCACCGTTTGTCCACACGGGCGAACCGGGCAGGAGCGCGCCGTGGACACCCAGATCACGCTCCGGGTCGACGGCGGGACGCACCCGCTGACCGTGGACACCCGCACGACCCTGCTGGACGCGCTGCGCGAGCGGTTGCGGATCACCAGCCCGAAGAAGGGCTGCGACCACGGGCAGTGCGGGGCCTGCACGGTGCTGCTCGACGGGCGCCGGGTGAACAGCTGCCTGGTGCTCGCGGTGACCGTGGACGACGCGGAGGTGACCACCTCCGACGGCCTGGCCGACGGCGACCGGGAGCACGTGCTGCACCGGGCGTTCCTGGACAACGACGCCTTCCAGTGCGGTTACTGCACCCCGGGCCAGGTCTGCTCGGCGGCCGGGGTGCTCGCCGAGGCGAAGGCCGGCTGGCCGAGCACGGTGACCGAGGACCTCACGGCGGAGCAGGTGGACCTCACCGACGACGAGATCCGCGACCGGATGAGCGGCAACCTCTGCCGCTGCGCCGCCTACGCCCACATCGTCCCGGCGGTCGCGACCGTGGCCGAGGCCGAGGGGGTCCGGCGATGAGGGATTTCCGCTACGAGCGGGCGGCCGACCCGGGCTCCGCCGTCGCGCTCCTGGCCGCCGAACCGGCGGGTGCCTTCCTCGGCGGCGGCACCAACCTCGTCGACCTGATGAAGCTCGGCGTCGCCACCCCCGACGTGCTCGTCGACGTGCGGCGGCTGACCTCGGCCGAGATCACCGACCTGCCCGACGGCGGGCTGCGGATCGGCGCCGCCGTGCCCAACGCCGACCTCGCCGCCGACCGGCGGGTGCGCGAGCGCTTCCCGGTGCTCAGCCAGGCCTTGCTGGCCGGCGCCTCGGGCCAGCTGCGCAACCGCGCCACCACCGGCGGGAACCTGCTGCAGCGCACCCGCTGCGGCTACTTCACCGACGTCACGAGGCCCTGCAACAAGCGTTCGCCGGGCAGCGGCTGCGGTGCGCTGGAGGGGGTGCACCGCAACCACGCGATCCTCGGTCAGACGCTCGAGGGGCCCGGTACGTGCGTGGCCACGCACCCGTCGGACATGGCCGTGGCGCTGACCGCGCTGGACGCCGTCGTCCGGGTGCTCGGCCCCGACGGCGAGCGCGAGGTGCCGATCGCCGACCTGCACCGGCTGCCCGGGGAGGACCCGTCGCGGGACACCACGCTGCGGCACGGCGAGCTGATCACCGCCGTCGACCTGCCGGCGCTCGGCATGCCCTCGCGCTACCGCAAGGTCCGCGACCGGGCATCGTTCGCCTTCGCGCTGGTCAGCATCGCCGCCGCGGTGCGGGTGACCGACGGCGTGGTGGACGACGTCCGGCTGGCGCTCGGGGGCGTGGCGCACAAGCCGTGGCGGGCGATCGCCGCGGAGGAGGCGCTGCGCGGCCGCCCGGCGACCGAGGAGTCGTTCGCCGCGGCCGCCGACGCGGAGCTGTCCGCCGCCACGCCGCTGCGCGACAACGGCTTCAAGGTGCCGCTGGCCCGCAACCTCGTCGTCCGCACCCTGCTGCAGCTGGCGGAGGGCACCCGATGACCACGACCGACCGCCTGATCGGCGCGGGCGTCGAGCGCCTCGACGGCCCGGCCAAGGTGCGCGGCACCGCCCCCTACGCCTACGAGCAGGACCCCGGCGAGCCGATCTGCCACGTCGCGGTCGTGCAGAGCACCGTGAACCGCGGCCGCATCACGCGGCTGGACCCGAGCGCGGCGGAAGCGGTGCCCGGCGTGCTGGCCGTGCTCACCCCGGCGAACGCGCCGCGGCTGGGGGAGGGGCTGGCCGCCGACCTGCCCGTGCTGCAGTCGCTGGACGTCCACTACCAGGGGCAGATCGTGGCCGCCGTCGTCGCGGAGAGCTCGGAGATCGCCAAGGCGGCCGTCGGTGCGGTCGCCGTCGAGTACTCCGCCTCCGAGCCGGACGTCGCGCTGGGCGTGGACCGGCCCGACCTGTACGCGCCGCCGCAGCTGATGGCGGGCTTCGAGACCGACTCGGTGATCGGCGACGTCGACGGTGCGCTGGCCGCCGCCGCGGTCACCGTCGACGCCACGTACGAGACGCCGACCCAGCACAACAACCCGATCGAGATGCACACCTCGATGGCCCGGTGGGACGAGGACCGGCTGACGCTGTGGGACGCCAACCAGGGCCCGCACAACATCGTCAACGACCTCATGACGGCGTTCGGCCTGGAGCGCGGGCAGGTGCGGGTGATCTCGCCGTACGTGGGCGGCGCGTTCGGGGCCAAGGCCTTCACCCACCCCAACCAGATCCTGGCCTCGATGGCCGCGAAGGTGGTCGGGCGCACCGTCGTGTTCGAGCTGACGCGGCAGCAGATGTTCTCGCTGGTCGGCCACCGGACGCCGACGATCCAGCGGGTGCGCCTCGGTGCCGACCCCGAGGGCAGGCTGACGGCGATCAGCCACGAGGTCGTCGAGCACACCTCGCGGATCAACGAGTTCGCGGAGCAGACGGCGACCGCGACCCGGCTGATGTACGCCGCACCGCACCGGCGGACCACGCACCGGCTGGCCCGGCTCGACGTCCCGCCGCCGACGATCATGCGGGCGCCGGGGGAGACCCCGGGCATGTTCGCGCTGGAGTCGGCGATGGACGAGCTGGCGCACTCCCTCGGCATCGACCCGGTGGAGCTGCGCATCCGCAACGAGCCCGAACGCGACCCGGAGCGCGACGTGCCGTGGTCCAGCCGCAACCTGGTCGCCTGCCTGCGCACCGGGGCGGAGCGGTTCGGCTGGGCCGGCCGCGACCTGCGGCCCGGCGTGCGCGAGGACGGGCGCTGGCTGGTCGGCACCGGCGTCGCCGCCGCCACGTACCCGGCCCGCCGTCGCCGGGCCGAGTGCCGGATCACCGGCCACGGCGACGGCCGCTGGACGGTGGAGATCGACGGCTCGGACATCGGTACCGGCGCGTGGACGGCGCTCACCCAGATCGCGGCCGACGCCCTGCGCGTGGAGCTCGCGGCGGTCGAGCTGAAGATCGGGGACAGCGACCTGCCGTTCGCCGGCGGAGCCGGTGGCTCCACCGGCCTCGCCTCGTGGGGCTCGGCGATCGTGCTGACCGCCCGCGAGGTGCGGGAGCAGCTGGACGAGCGGTGGGGAGGGCAGCTGCCGGCCGACGGCGTCGTCGTGAAGGGCGAGGTGCCCGGGCCCTCACCGCACGCCGAGAACTACTCGATGCACGCGTTCGGCGCGCACTTCGTCGAGGTGCGGGTGGATCGGGACACCGGGGAGGTGCGGCTGCCGCGGGCCTCGAGCGTGTACGCCGCAGGCGCGATCGTGAACGCCCGCACCGCGCGGTCGCAGTTCCTGGGCGGCTTCAGCATGGGTGTGTCGATGGCGCTGCACGAGGAGTCGGTGGTCGACGAGCGGTTCGGCCACTACGTCAACCACGACCTGGCCGAGTACCACGTGGCGACCAACGCCGACATCGGCGACATCGACATCCACTGGGTCGAGGAGCACGACCCCTGGGTCAACGAGCTGGGGATCAAGGGCATCGGCGAGATCGGCATCACCGGCGCCGCGGCGGCCGTGGCCAACGCCTACTGGCACGCCACCGGCCTGCGGGTGCGCGACCTCCCGATCACGCCGGACAGGTACTTCCGGGAGCTCGGCCTCGCGTGATCCTCAGCGGGAGCGGTCGGGGTCGAGGTGGCGCAGCAGCGTCTCCCCGAAGTCGCGCATGTTCTCGACCTGCTCCGGCGAGAGCTGGTCGAACAGCTCCCGGCGGACCGCCTCGACGTGGATGGGCGCGGCACCCTCGAGCGCGGCGAACCCCTCCTCGGTGAGGACGGCGAGCTGCCCGCGGCCGTCGTCGGCGCACACCTGGCGGCGCACCCACCCGCGCTCCTCGAGCCGGGACACCGCGTGCGAGAGCCGGCTGCGGGAGGACAGGCACCGGTCGGCCAGCTCGCTCATGCGCATCATCCGCTCGGGCGTCTCCGACAGCGCCACGAGGATCTCGTAGTACGCGTGCGAGATGCCGGTGCGGTGGGTGAGGTCGCGGTCGAGGCGGTCCTGCAGCAGCTGGGCGCTGTAGAGCCACGCGCGCCACGCCTTCTGCTCCTCGGCGTCGAGCCAGCGGGGCTCACCCGCAGGGAGGGGCTCGGGCGACACGGAGGAGATCATGACCCAAGAATACTGGCGGAATAGTTCAACGCTCAACTACGCTACTGCCCGGCGACAGCCCCACCGCTCAACCAGGGAGACACCATGACCAGCAGCACCGTCCAGATCCCCGGCTACGTCGCCGGCACCTGGGACATCGACGCCAGCCACTCCACCGTGGGCTTCTCGGTCCGCCACATGATGGTCAGCAAGGTCCGCGGCTACTTCCGCGAGTTCGCCGGCGAGATCACCACCGCCGCCGACCCGGCCCAGTCGTCGGTCACCGCCACCGTGAACATGGACTCGATCGACACCCGGCAGGAGCAGCGCGACGCGCACATCAAGTCCGCCGACTTCTTCGACGTGGGCAACCACACCCAGATGACCTTCCGGTCCACCGAGGTCCGCACCGACGGCGCCGACTGGTCCGTCCTGGGCGACCTGACCATCAAGGGCATCACCAAGCCGGTCACCCTGGAGCTGGAGCTCAACGGCTTCGGCCCGGACGCCTACGGCGGCACGCGCGCCGGCTTCAGCGCCAAGACCGAGATCTCCCGCAAGGAGTACGGCGTCGACATCGACATGCCGATGGACGGCGGCGGCGTCGTCGTCGGCGACAAGATCACCGTCGAGCTCGAGATCGAGGCCGTGCTCCGCACCGCCTGATCCTCGTCGCGGGGGGAACCCCGAGATGTGCCGGAGGCCGGTATCCCCTGAGCGGGATACCGGCCTCCGCCGCATCTCGGCGTCGACAGGGAGACTGGACCGCATGTCGACCTCCGCCCTCGCCCGGATCCCCGCCTCGCTGCTCGTCGCCGTCGGTCTGGCCGCCGGCTTCGGGATCGCCCAGGGCACCGGCATCCGCGCTCTGGGCGGTGCGGTGTTCGCCGCCTGCGGTGTGGGCGCGGGCTGGATCGCCGCCCGCCGGCGCGGTCCTGCGGTCACCGCGGCACTGGCCGCGCTCTACGTCGGGGCCTTCGTCCTGGCCCACGTGCTCGCGCTGGGGGCCGGGTTCCCGGCCTGGTTCGCGGTGAGTCTGGTCACTGTTGCCGCCGCAGGGGTGACCTACGGGGTGATCGACCGGCCGCGGACGGCGGTGCCCGCGCGCTGAGCACCTAGAGTGGAGGGAAGGTCGCGGCATCGGACGCTGTTGACCTGATGCCCGCGCGCGTCCGCGCGGCGCGATCCCGATCTCCCCGAGGTGCCCTTCCGCATGCCCACCCGCAACGACCTGCGCAACGTGGCGATCGTCGCCCACGTCGACCACGGCAAGACGACCCTGGTCGACGCCCTCCTCCGCCAGGCAGGCGCCCTCGGGCGCGCCAAGGGCGAGGGGACGGACAACGACTCCACGCAGGACCGCGTGATGGACTCGATGGACCTCGAGCGCGAGCGCGGCATCACCATCCTCGCGAAGAACACCGCGATCCGCCTGGCCGACGACGACGGCAACCCCGTCGTCGTCAACATCGTCGACACCCCGGGGCACGCCGACTTCGGCGGTGAGGTCGAGCGCGGCCTCTCCATGGTCGACGGCGTCGTCCTGCTGGTGGACGCCTCCGAGGGCCCGCTCCCGCAGACCCGCTTCGTGCTGCGCAAGGCGCTCGGCAAGGGGATGCCGGTCATCCTCGCGGTCAACAAGACCGACCGCGGCGACGCCCGCATCGACGAGGTCGTCGACGAGTGCTACGAGCTGTTCATGGAGCTCATGGAGGACTCGGGCATGGACGCCGACGCCCTCGAGTTCCCGATCGTCTACTGCAACGGCCGCACCGGCCAGGCGTCGATGAACCGCCCGGAGAACGGCACCGTCCCCGACAGCCCGGACCTGGCGCCGCTGGTCAAGACCCTGCTGGACACGATCCCGGCCCCCACCTACGACGCCGAGGAGCCGCTCCGCGCGCAGGTCACCAACCTCGACGCCTCGCCGTTCCTGGGCCGCCTCGCGCTGCTGCGCATCCACTCCGGTGAGATGAAGCGGGGCCAGCAGGTCGCCTGGTGCAAGGTCGACGGCACCATCAAGAACGTCAAGATCACCGAGCTGCTCGTCACCGAGGGCCTCACCCGCACCCCGGCCGAGAGCGCCGGCCCCGGCGACCTCGTGGCCATCGCCGGCATCGAGGACATCATGATCGGCGACACGCTCGCCGACCCGAACGACCCGCGCCCGCTGCCGCCGCTGATCGTCGACGAGCCGTCGATCTCGATCACCATCGGGATCAACACCTCGCCGCTGTCGGGCAAGTCGGGCAAGAAGCTCACCGCCCGCCTGATCAAGAACCGCCTCGACCAGGAGCTGGTCGGCAACGTGTCGGTCCGCATGCTGCAGACCGACCGTCCCGACACCTGGGAGATGCAGGGCCGCGGCGAGCTGGCGCTGGCCATCCTCGTCGAGCAGCTGCGCCGCGAGGAGTTCGAGCTCACCGTCGGTCGCCCGACCGTCGTCACCAAGGAGATCGACGGCAAGCTGCACGAGCCGGTCGAGCGGGTCACCATCGACACCCCCGGCGAGTACGTGGGCACGCTGACCCAGGCCCTGGCCACGCGCAAGGCGCGGCTGGAGAACCTGGTGCACCACGACACCGGCTGGGCGCGGATGGAGTACCTGGTCCCCTCGCGCGGCCTGATCGGCTTCCGCACCGAGTTCCTCACCGAGACCCGCGGCACCGGCGTCCTGAACAGCAACTTCGACGGCTACGAGCCGTGGATGGGCGACATGCGCGCCCGCCCGACCGGCTCGCTGGTCGCCGACCGCCAGGGCGTGGCGACGACCTACTCGATGTTCTCGCTGCAGGAGCGCGGCCAGCTCATGGTCCAGCCGGGCACCGAGGTCTACGAGGGCATGATCGTCGGTGAGAACTCCCGTCCGGACGACATGGACGTGAACATCACCAAGGAGAAGAAGCTCACCAACATGCGCAAGTCCACCTCCGAGGAGCTGGAGCGGCTCATCCCGCCGCGCATCCTCAACCTGGAGCAGGCGCTGGAGTTCTGCGCCGAGGACGAGTGCGTCGAGGTCACCCCGGGCACCGTCCGCATCCGCAAGGTCGTCCTGGACCAGACCGAGCGCGGCAAGACCAAGAACCGCAAGCCCAAGCCCTAAAAGGACCCCGTCCTCCTCACCCCTCGCAGGCTCGGGGTGAGCCTCTGGACGGGGCCGTTCCAGCGGGTTGCTGTGCCGCCCCCGTCTCGCACCTTGCGAGGCGGGGGCGTTCTCGTGTGGTCGGCAGGTCACGAATCGTGATGGCCTGCCGATAGGGGGAGGCGCGCCGGGGCGGCGCGCGAGGGGTCCGGCGTGCCGGGAGTCCTACGTTCGTGTCGGGGCCGTGTACGACCGTGCCCGCGGCGAGCGACGAGAGGTGGCCGAAGGCCGATGACGACGATCACCCGTGCGGTTCCGGCGAGCGAGGGCTTCCGGGGTGGGATCGACGTCCGGGTGAGCCTGCGGGACGACGCCGGTTCCGGGCGTTCCGCCTTCGACGGGGCGTGGTTCCCGCGCAGCCGCGAGCTGGCCGTGGAGCTCCCCGAGCTGATCGCCGCCCTGGAGCGCCGCGGGGTGCGCGTCGAGCGGTTCACCTACGCCCTGGAGGCCTGGGAGCCGGTCGACCGCAAGCTCGAGGTCCTGGGCCGCACCGTGCGCACCGGTGGCTTCCGCAGCATGGACCCGGGCGTCGTCTGCCTGACGTGGGCCGGCGGCACCCGCCGCGCCGACCTGCTGGTCGTGCCGCCGGAGACCGACGTCCTCACCGGTGCCCGGGCCCTGCGCCTGTGCACCCGCCGGGGACTCCCGTCGTCGCCGCAGATGGTCCTGGCCGCTGCCCGGTCGACCCCGCTCCCGCAGGTCCCCGCCTCCCGGGCCGTCTAGCGGTTCAGCCGGCCGCGAACCGGCTGGACGGCGGGGGAGCCGCTGGGTTGGGGTGATCGCCATGAGACTCCTCGTCCTCGGCGGCACGCACTTCCTCGGCCGGCACGTGGTCATGGCGGCGCTCGAGCGCGGCCACGAGGTCGCCACCTTCACCCGGGGGCTCTCGGGGGCGCCGCCGGAGGGTGCACGGGCGCTGCACGGGGACCGCGACGACCCGGCCGCCCTGCCGGAGGCCCTCGACGGCTGGCAGCCCGAGCTCGTCGTCGACACCTCCTGCAAGACGCGGGCGGCCGCGGACAACGCCGCCGCCGCGCTCGGCGGGGTGGCCGGCTACGCGTTCGTGAGCAGCCTCAACGCCTACCGGAACTGGCCGCCCGGGCCGGTGGGACCCGAGGACGCCGAGCCGACGTGGGACACCGACGAGGACGGCTACGGCCCGAACAAGGCGCACGCCGAGCGGGTGCTGGCCGCTGCGGTCGGCCCGGCGTTCCTGACCGCCCGCGCCGGCCTGATCGTCGGGCCGCACGACCCCGTGTACCGCCTCGGCTGGTGGCTGGACCGCATCTCCCGGGGTGGCCGCGTCGTCGTCCCGGCCGAGGGGATGGACCAGCCCATCTCGCTCGTCGACGCCCGCGACCTCGCCACCTGGCTGGTGGAGATGGCCGAGCGCGGGCAGGGCGGGGCGGTGAACGCCAAGGGCCCGGTGGGCATGACCACGTACGGCGGCCTCCTGGAGGTCTGCCGCGACGTGACCGGCAGCGACGCCGAGTGGGTGCCGGTCCCCGAGGCGGAACTGGTCGCCGCGGACGTGCAGGAGTGGGTGCACCTCCCGCTGTGGCTCCGCCAGCAGGAGGCGCGCACCGCCTGGGACGTCGACACCACCCGCGCCCTCGAGCTGGGGCTGACCACCCGGCCCCTGGAGACGACGGTGGCCGACACCTGGGCCTGGATGCAGGCCGCCGAGCGCCCACCGCTGCCGGCGCACCGTCCGGCACCGGGTCTCCCCGCGGAGCTGGAGCGACACCTCCTCGAGGGGCGCTGATGATCAGCAGACCTGATCACCACGGGTCCTCCCTCGTGGTCGACCGTGAGGGAGGACCCTGAACGGTGAGGGAGGAACGACGAGAGGCCCCGCCCGGCAGCTGCCGGACGGGGCCTCTCGTCATGCGCAGCCCCGAGGGGCGTCGTTCAGTCGCGCGGGTCGCTCGGGCGCCCGGCGCCGATCGGCTGCGCGTTCGCCACGCGGACGTCGTCCACCTCGGCGACGACGTTGCGCTCGGCCACCTCGGCGATGGCGTCGGCGGACTCCAGGGCCTTGTCCTTGCGGAACTGGCGGTAGGAGTGCACGACGGCCAGGGCCCACAGGGCGTAGAGCACCGCGTAGACGGCGTAGCGCGTGGCGTCGGGGGCGTCGAGCCAGTCGCTGCGCAGCAGGGTGCGGGTGTTGGTGATGACGATGAGGCCACCCACCAGCGAGCCGAGCATCCGCGGCGGGATGTGCCGGACGAGCCAGGCGGCGATCGGGGCGGCCACCAGGCCACCGGCGAGCAGGCCGACCACCCAGACCATGTTGATGCCCTGGGAGCCCAGCGCGAAGAGGAAGCCGAGGCTGGCGGCCAGGGCGACGAGGAACTCCGAGGTGTCGATCGAGCCGATGACCTTGCGCGGCTCCATCCGCCCGCTGGCCAGCAGGGCCGGGGTGCCCACGGGGCCCCAGCCGCCGCCGCCGGTGGCGTCGACGAAGCCGGCCACGAGGCCCAGCGGGCTGAGGAAGCGCTTGCGGACCGGCTTGCCCAGGTTGCGGCGGTCGATGCCGCGGAGGGTGAAGCGCGCCAGGATGTAGGCGCCGAGGCTCACCAGGATCAGCGACATGACCGGGGCGGCGACCTCGGTGGAGAGGTTGGACAGGAACGTCGCTCCGGCGAACGCGCCGATCGCCCCCGGCACGCCGATCTTGGCGACGACCTTCCAGTCGACGTTGCCGAACTTCCAGTGCGACAGGCCCGAGGCCAGCGTGGTGCCGATCTCGGCGAGGTGGATCGTGGCCGACGCGGCGGCCGGGTTGGTGCCCAGCGCCAGCAGCAGCGTCGTCGAGGTGACGCCGTAGGCCATGCCGAGGCTGCCGTCGACGAGCTGGGCACCCAGGCCGGCGAGGGCGATCAGGATGAGGGTCTTCACGGGTACTGACTCCGGGTCTCAAGGAGCGCGGCGCGCAGCGGCGCACGCGAAAACATGCGGGGGAGGGTGAGACAGAGCGGCGCCGGGACGGCGCGGGAATCAGCAGCCTCGACAGGCGGCGGTGCAGACGCGCAGCAGATCGACGTGCAGGCGGCTCACCAGGAGCAGCATCGTCGGGCGCGCGGTCACGGGTGAATGTCTACCAGATCGATGCACTTAAGCGTCAATTCCGTGTCCGCACAGTGGGACGGGTCGCCGCTCCGGACGACCACGGCCCCTCCCGCGAGCGCGGGAGGGGCCGTCGGTGGGACCGTTCGGAGGGGTCAGACCACCAGGTCGGTGAGGAAGAAGGCCACCGCGGCCACGAGTGCGGCGGCGGGCAGCGTGACGATCCAGGCGACGACGATGTTGCCCGCGACGCCCCACCGCACGGCCGACAGCCGGCGCGTCGAGCCGACGCCCATGATCGAGGTGGTCGTGATGTGGGTGGTGGACACCGGGACGGCGAAGACCGTCGCGGTGGTGACCATGACGCTGGAGGCGACCGTCTGGGCGGCGAACCCACCGGCCGGGGTGAGCTGGATGATCCGGCGGCCCATGGTCCGCATGATGCGGAAGCCGCCCGCGTAGGTGCCGGCGCTGATCGCGGCGGCCGCGGCCAGCACCACCCAGAACGGGACCTCGAAGCTGTCGATCTCCCCGGCGGTGAACAGCGCCAGGGTGATGATGCCCATCGTCTTCTGGGCGTCCTGCATGCCGTGGCCCAGCGCCATCGTGGCGGAGCTGACGATCTGCGCGTACCGGAAGTTGCGGTTGGCCTTCGACACGTTGGCCCGCCGGAAGGTCCAGAGCAGGATCAGCATGAACAGGTAGCCCAGGCCGAAGCCCACGAGCGGCGACAGGATCATCGGGATGATGACCTTCTCGAACACGCCCATCCACTGGACCGAGTGCGCGGCCGCCAGCGCGGCGCCGACCAGGCCGCCGATGAGGGCGTGGGACGACGACGAGGGCAGCCCGTACCACCAGGTGATCATGTTCCAGGTGATGGCGCCGATCAGCGCCGCGAACACGATCTCCAGGCCGTTGTTCCCCTCGGGCGGGTCGATGATCCCGGCGCCGACGGTCTTCGCGACCTCGGTCGAGAGCAACGCCCCGATCAGGTTCATCACCGCGGCGAGGGCGAGCGCCACGCGCGGGGTCAGCGCCTTGGTGGAGACCGCGACGGCGATGGCGTTCGCGGCGTCGTGGAAGCCGTTGGTGTAGTCGAACGCCAGGGCGACCAGGACGATGACGACCAGACCGATGAAGGCCGCGTCCATCAGATGCTGTCCATCCGGGGTCAGGACTCCTTGACGGCGATCGTCTCGACCACGTTGGCGAGGTGCTCGAACGCGTCGGCGGCCTCCTCCAGCTGGTCGGCGACCTCCTTGAGCTTGAGGATCTCGAGGGCGTCGAACTCACCGCTGTAGAGCCGGGACAGCAGCCGGCGGTACAGCTTGTCGGCCTCGTTCTCGATCCGGTTGACCTCGATCCAGTAGTCGGAGAGGTCCTTGAGCGTCTTCAGCCGGGGCATCGCCTCGGCGGTGACCTGCGCACAGCGCTGCAGGAGGGCGACCTGCTGGCTCATCTCGGCCGGCAGCGTGCCCAGGCCGGTGAGGATGACCAGGTCGGCCGCCGCCTCGACGTAGTCCATGACGTCGTCGAGGTTGCTGGCCAGGGAGTAGATGTCCTCGCGGTCGAACGGCGTCACGAAGCTGGTGTTGAGCTGGCGGAAGATCGCGTGCGTCGCCTGGTCGCCGACGTGCTCGAGGTCGCGCAGCCGACCGGCCAGCTCCTCCCGGCGTGCGTGGTCGTGGACGAACTCGCCGAGGACCTCGGTGGCCACCACCAGGTTCTCCGCGGAGGCGGTGAACAGCGGGTAGAAGGTCGAGTCCTTGGGCGTCAGGCTGAAGGGCACGCGGGAGGCTCCGTCTCGGGTGGGGGCACGGGCCGCGCTCGCCGGAGGGCGTGTGGAGGGCCGTCGGGCAGCATAGGTCGCCCGCACGTCACCCGTCGTTCACCTGAGGTCAGGTGTGAGCGGCATCGCGCCGGCCGGCAGACCCGCTCACCCCGGAGAGGGACGTGACGAGGTCCGCGCGGGCGCGCGCGACGCGGGAGCGGATGGTGCCGACCGGGCAGTCGGCCACCTCCGCGGCCTCGGCGTAGGAGAGCCCCAGCAGCTGGGTGAGCACGAAGGCCTCCCGGCGGTCGGCGTCCAGCCGGGCCAGCAGGTCCGACACCGCCGCACCCTCGCCGACGGCGTCGGTGGTCGCGTCGGATGCCAGCAGCTCCAGGTCCGTGGCCTCCCGGACCAGGGTGAGCCGCCTGCGGCGCCGGGACCGGACGGCGTCGGCGCACACGCGGCGGGCGATGGCGAGCAACCAGGTGCGCAGCGAGGAGCGGCCCTCGAAGCGGTGCAGCGCGGCGAAGGCGCGCAGGTAGGTCTCCTGCGTCAGGTCGTCGGCGCTGTCGCGGTCACCGAGCGCGGCGCACAGCCGCCAGACGTCGGACTGCGTCTCCCGCACGAGGGTGGCCGCGGCCAGCGGGTCGCCGTCGGCGGCGTCCGCGGCGATGCGGGCCAGGTCGTCCATGTCCTCGTCTCGTGCGTGGGGAGAAAGTTCCGCGTCGCGGGAACCGGACGGCGTCCGGCGACGACCAATGAACCATGTCCTGCCAGAACTACCGCGAGGCGCTGTCGGCGCGCCTGGACGGCGAGCCCCTCGGCATGCCCGTCGACGAGCTCGACGGGCACCTCTCCCACTGTCCCACCTGCACCGCCTGGGTCGGGGCCGCCGAGGGAGTGACACGGCGGACACGGCTGGCACCGGCACCCGCCGTCCCCGACCTCACCGCCACGGTCCTCGCCGCCCTGCCGCGCGAGCTCCCGGGCGCCCGCGCCGCCGCGCGCGTCCGGCTCGCCGGCACCGCCCTGCGGCTGGTGCTGCTCGCGGTCGGCGTCGCCCAGGCAGCTCTCGCCTGGCCGGTCCTCGTCTCCGGTGCCGGCGCGATGAGCGCGCCGGTGCACCTGGCGCACGAGACGGGCGCGTGGAACCTCGCGCTGGCCGCGGCCTTCCTGGCCGTGGCGGCCGCCCCGCGCCTGGCTGCCGGCGCGCTCCCGTTCCTGGGGTCCTTCGCGGTCCTGCTGCTGGCGCTGACGCTGGCCGATCTCTCCGCCGGTCACGTGCACGCCGACCGCGCCGGAGCCCACCTGGTCCTGCTCGCCGGGGTCGCCGCCGTCGCGGGGATCGCCTGGCGCGGGCGGCGGCGGCGCCACCTCCCGGCGCTGGCCGGCCGGCGGGTGACCGCGTGAGGCGGACCGCCGTCCTGCTGGCCCTGCTGGTGACCGGCTGGCTGGGCGCCGGGGTGGTGACCGCGGACCCGGCCGCCGCGCACGCGACGCTGGTCTCCACCGACCCGGGGGAGGGGGCGCGGCTCGACGCGGCGCCCCAGGAGGTCACCCTGACCTTCAGCGAGGGCGTCTCGCTGGGCGCCGGCTACGCCCGGGTGCTCGACGGCGACCAGCAGCGGGTCGACGCCGGGGCGCCCGAGGTCGATGGCGCCGTCCTCACCGTCCCGCTCCGCGGCGAGCTCCCCGACGGCGGCTACCTGGTGACCTACCGGGTCATCTCGGCCGACTCGCACCCCATCGCGGGGGCCTTCTCCTTCGCGGTCGGGGATGCCGAGCTGCTCGCCACCGGGGGCGAGGCGGCGGAGGACGACACCGATCCGGTCGTCGCCGCGCTGCTGCCCACGGCGCGGTGGCTCGGGTTCGCGGGGCTGGCCCTCGCGGTCGGGCTGCCGGTCCTGGCCGCGGTGTGCTGGCCGGCCGGCTGGGCCGCGCCCCGGCTGCGGCGGGCGGCCTCGATCGGCGCCGTCGCCGTCGCCGTCGGCGCGCTGGCGACGGTGGTCCTGCAGGGCCCGTACGCGGCCGGCTCCGGCATCGGGTCGGTCGCCGATCCGGCGCTCCTGCGGGCCACCCTGGGGTCCGGGGCCGGCTGGGTCGCGCTGGTCCGTGCGGCGCTCGCCCTGGCGTTCCTGCTGGTGCTCAGCCGGGTGCCGCGGCGTCCGGAGAACCCGCCGCGCCCGGTGCTCGTGGCGACCGGGGTGCTCGCCGTGGGGCTCGTCGTCGCGACCGCGGCCACCGGTCATCCCGTCGCCGGTCCGTGGCCGGGCCTCGCGGTGCTGGTCGCCTCCGCCCACGCCGCGGCGATGTGCGTCTGGCTGGGCGGGCTGGCCGGCCTGCTCCTGGCCCTCCTGCGCCCGTCGACGCCGCCCGCCGAGGTGGCCACGGCGATGCCGGCCTTCTCCCGGCTGGCCTTCGGCGCGGTCGGCGTCCTCGTCGTGTCGGGGGTCGTGCAGTCGGTGCGCGAGGTCGGGTCGCCCTCGGCCCTGGCGGCCACCGGCTACGGGCAGCTGCTCATGGGCAAGCTGCTGCTCGTGGTGCTCGTGCTCGCCGCCGCGGGCGTGTCGCGGGTGTGGGTGCAGCAGCGGCTGGGGATCCGCCGGCCCCGCTCGCGCCGCACGATCACCGCGCACGCCTTCTCCGCTCCCGCCGAGCCCCGCCCCGAGGAGCTCTTGGCAGCGGCCGAGCGCGACCGGGCGCAGGCGGAGAACGCCGCGGAGCACCTGCCCACGCTGCGCCGCTCGCTCCTCGTGGAGGTCGGGCTGGCCGCCGTCGTGCTCGCCCTGACCGCCGTGCTCGTCGGCACCCCGCCGGCCCGTTCGACCCTCGCCCAGCCGGTCGACACCGTGCTGCCCCTGCAGGGCGGCAGCGCCTCGGCCTCGGGCAGCGTCCAGGTGTCGGTCGACCCGGCCCGGCCGGGCGCGAACACCCTGCACGTCTACCTCTTCGACGACGAGGGCCGGCTCACCCAGCCCACGGAGATCCGGGTGACGCTCACCGAGCGCAGCCAGGAGATCGGACCCCTCGACGTCGATCTCGAGCCGGCCGGGCCGGGCCACTTCGTCGGGGACGGCATGACCATCCCCGGCGCCGGCACCTGGTCGCTCGCGGTCACCGTCCGGCTCGACGAGTTCACCGCCCTCAGCGCGGCCACCGAATTCCCGGTGCGCTGACCGGCGATCCCGCACGACCCCCTCACGACGAACTGGAGAACTGTGTCCCTGCCCCGCCCGCTCACCCGCCTCGCCGTCGTGCTGACGGCCGCCGGGAGCGCACTCGCGGCCACCGTGGTGCTGCCCGCCACCGCGTCCGCCCACGTGACCGTCTCCTCCGCGGACGCCACCGCGGGCGGCTACGGGAAGCTGACGTTCCGGGTGCCGAACGAGAGCGACACCGCCAGCACCGTGGCGCTGCGGATCCAGATCCCCGAGGACGCCGCCATGGGTTCCCTGCGCGCCCAGCCGGTCCCGGGCTGGACGGTGACCACGACGAGCGCCGACCTCGCCGAGCCCCTCGAGGTGCACGGGCAGGAGATCAGCTCCTACGTCTCCGTGGTCGAGTTCCGCGCGGCGGCCGGCGGTGGCATCGGACCCGGTCAGTTCCAGGAGTTCGCGCTCTCCGGCGGCCCGTTCCCCGAGGCCGACCAGCTGAGCTTCCCGGCGGTGCAGAGCTACAGCGACGGTAGCGAGTCGGCGTGGATCGAGCCGACCGTCGCCGGCCAGGAGGAGCCCGAGCGCCCCGCTCCGGTGCTGTCGCTGGCCTCGGCGGCCGGCACCGCCGACCACTCCGCGACGGAGGAGGCCGCCTCCGAGGAGGCCGGCCACGAGGGCGGCCACGCCGACGACCCCGGTGCCCTCGCCCTGTTCTTCTCCATCCTGGCGTTCCTCACCGCCCTCGCCGGTGTCGTCCTCGGGGTCCGTGCCAATCGACGTACCGTGTCCTCGTGAATTCCGCCCTCCGTCGCCGTCCTCGCCGTTCCCTGCCGGCCCTTCTGCTCGCGGCGGGCCTGCTCGTCGGCGGCTGCGGGACGTCGGCGGAGGGCGACAGCAGCAGCGGGGACCACGACCACTCGGGGAACGCGCCCGCCACCGTGCAGGGGCCCGAGGACCGGTACGCCGGGCTGGACCTGGCCGAGCCCTACCGCCGTCCGTCCTTCACGCTCACCGACACGACCGGCGCTCCGTACGACTTCGCCGCCGAGACCGCCGGCCGGCCGACCCTGCTGTTCTTCGGCTTCACGAACTGCCCGGACATCTGCCCGACGACGATGGCCGACGTCATGGTGGCGCTGCGCGGGCTGGACGCGACGCTGGCCGAGCAGGTGCAGGTGGTCTTCGTGACCACCGACCCGGCGACCGACACCCCCGAGGTCCTGGGTGAGTACCTGGAGCGGTTCGACGCCGGCCTGCCCACCTCGTTCGTCGGGCTCACCGGCGACCAGGACGCCATCGACCAGGCCCAACTCGCGGCCGGGGTGCCGCAGGCCGAGGACAACGGCCGGCTGCACTCCACGTTGCTGCTCCTGTACGGCGAGGACGACGAGGCGCACGTGGCCTTCGACGGGGGGAACAGCGCCCGCGACATCGCCGACGACCTGCGGCGGGTGGCGGGCGCGTGAGCCGGGGGCCCGCCCGGCTCCTGACGGTCCTGGCCTTCGTCGTCGTGCTGCTGGCGGTGGCAGGCCCCGCCTCGGCGCACGTCGGGGGAGGGGCGGCCGGCAGCGACTTCGACGGCAGGATCGTCTCGGTGACGCCCGAGCTGCCCGGCGTGACCGTGCGGATCCTGCAGTTCGGTGACGAGCTCGAGCTGGTGAACGACTCCGGCACCGAGGTGCTCGTGCCCGGGTACTCCGACGAGCCCTACCTGCGCATCGGGCCCGAGGGCGTGTGGCGGAACGCGAACAGCCCGGCGACCTACCTCAACCTGGACCGCTACGGGCGGGCCGCCATGCCCGAGGGCGTCGACCCGGAGGCGGAGCCCGCGTGGGAGCAGGTGTCCACGCAGCCGGAGTACGTCTGGCACGACCATCGCACGCACTGGATGAGCGAGGGCGTGCTGCCGCCGCGCGTCGCCGCGGACCCCACCCGCGAGCACGTGGTCTCGGAGTGGCTCGTGCCGCTGCGGCAGGGGGGCACCGAGGCCGAGGTGGCCGGGGTGCTGACCTGGAGCCCGCCGCCCTCGCCGTGGGCCGTCTGGCCGGTCGTGGCCGCGCTCGTCCTGGTCGCGGTCGCCGCCGGCCTCGTGACCCGCACGCCGCGGCTGCTCGGCGCGCTGATGGCGGTGGGGGCGGCCGCGGCGCTGTGGCACGCCCTGGCGACGCCGGAGCCGTCGGTGATCGCCGGCTCGCACGCCGGTGCCGTCGTCTCCGCGCTCATGCCGTCCCTCGCCGCGGTGCTGTGCGCGGTCCTGGGGGTGCGGGCGGCGCTGCGCGGCCGCGGCGTGATGACCGGGCTGCTCGCGGTCGTGACCGGCTGGCTGCTGCTGGTGCAGGGGCTCCCGGACGTCGACGTCCTGTGGACGGCGAACGTCGCCTCGGGAGGGCCGCAGGTGCTCGGCCGCATCGCCGTCACCCTGCTGGCGACCCTCGGGGTCGGGCTGGTGATCGGCGGTGTCGCCGCTGCCCGCCGCTTCCGCGAGGCCGACGCACCCGCCGCGGGAACGCGCGAGGCGCGCGCCCCCGCGGGGGACGCGCGCCTCGACGGTCGCACGGGTCGCTAGCCGAGCTCGGCCACGACGTTCGGGGCGTCGGCGGCGAACATCGAGTTGGCCCGCTGCAGGTCGCCGTCGAAGTCGACCTCGACCGCGGCGTACTGCGAGATGTCCACCGGGAGCACGCGCAGCCCGCGCTCGGTGATCGCCGTCTCGATGCCGCGCTCGAAGTAGTCCTCGTGCGAGCACTGCTCGAGGTGCTCGATGAGGACGGCCTTGTCGGCGGCGGAGATGTAGTTGATGCCCACGGCCTCGCCCAGGCCACCGCGGACGATCTTGGACAGCTCGCGGATGCAGCCGTCGCCGTCGAGGGTGTACTTGACCTCCTCCTCGGCGACGGTGCTGGTGTCGACGCAGACGAAGCTCTGGTCGGCCGCGATGTAGGGCTGGGCGACCTCGAGCACCGCCGGGTCGAACACCACGTCGCCGTTGAGCCAGAGCACGCCGCCCTCGCGCGTGGTGCGCAGACCGCGCAGCAGGCTCTTCGACGTGTTGGTCACCGCGAAGTCGGGGTTGTAGGTGAACAGCAGCTCGGGGGCGGCCTTCATGATCCGCTTGCTGCGGTAGCCCACGACGGCGGTCACCGAGACCTCGGCGCCGAAGACGGAGCGCAGGCCGTCGAGCTGGCGCTGCATGATGCTGCGGCCGTCGTCGAGCTGGGTCAGGGGCTTGGGGTCCTTGCGCCCCAGCCGGGTGCCCATCCCCGCCGCCAGGATGATCACCTGGACCGACTGCGTCGGCGTCCGGCGGCCGGCCGCGCGGGCCGACGAGGGGGAGCCCCCCCGACGAATGGGGTTGAGGACGTGGTCACCGGTCCGCACGGACATCATCTCCCTCGGAAATGCTGGTGGACTGCCCGGACGCGGATGCGGACGGGAGGATCAGGTCGAGGACGCGCTCGGTGACCGAGCCGTCCTCGAGGTGGCAGAACGTCTCCTGGAAGCGGGCGTAGGACTCCGCGTACTCCGACCGGATCTGGTCGAGGTCGGCGATCGCGGACACCAGCTCGCGGCTGTCGCGCACCAGCGGGCCGGGGGCGACGTCCTCCAGGTCGAAGTAGAAGCCGCGCTGCTCGTCGCGGTAGCTCTCCAGGTCGTAGGTGTAGAAGATCAGCGGCCGGCCGGTGATCGCGAAGTCGAACATCGTCGACGAGTAGTCGGTGACCATCAGGTCCGCCGCGAGGTACAGGTCGCGGATGTCGGGGTGGCTGCACACGTCGCGCACCGCGGAACCGTCGACGACCTCGAGCCGGTCCATGACCATGTTGTGCAGCCGCAGCAGGAGCACGTGGTCCTCGCCCAACCGCGCCGAGAAGTCCTCGAGGTCGATGGCGAACTCGAAGTCCTGCGACCCGGCCTTCTCGAACACCAGCTTGTCGCGCCACGTCGGCGTGTAGAGCACCGCGGTCTGCTCCGGCCCGATGCCGAGGTCGGCGCGCACCTGGGCGCGCACCTCCTCGCGCCGCGGGCTGCTGAGCAGGTCGTTGCGCGGCAGGCCGGTTTCGTGGATCGGCCCGGTGAAGCCGAAGGACTTGCGCAGCCGCTCGGTGGTGACGGCGTTCGGCGAGAGCAGCAGGTCCCAGCGGGCGATGTCCTGGTCCAGGTAGGCCAGCCGGCCCTCCGGTGCCCACAGCACGTCGTTGTGGATGCGCTTGAGCATCGTGCCGTGCCAGGTCTGGACGTAGGTGGCGCCGGGCTTCTTCTCCCAGTCCAGCGGGATGTGGTCGTTGGAGATGACCAGGTCCGCGGCCTCGAGGGTCGCGATGCACTCGGGGGACCCGAAGGTCACCGTGTCGATCCCCGCCGGGAAGGTGGCCGCGGTGTGCTCGGCGGACAGCCAGGTGTGCGTGGCGTCGACGCCGCGCTCGAGCAGGGCCTCGTAGAGGGCGCGCGGGCTGTCGGAGAAGTGGCCGCGGAAGGCGACGTAGACGATGTTCACCGGGCCACCCCCGCGCGGCCGGCCGCGACGGGGAGCACGAGGTCGGCCAGCTCCTGCCAGGACTCGACGACGGTCAGGGCGCCGGCCGCCAGCAGCGCCTCGGCGCGCTCGGCCCGCTCCTCGGGCAGCACGAACAGCAGGTTGCCGATGGTCGGGCACCCGGCTCCCACGGCCGAGCGCACACCGGCGACGGCGTCCTCGACGGCCAGACCCTGCTCCGGCGCGATGCCGAGGTCGGCGCACGCGTGCCGGTAGACGGCCGGGTCGGGCTTGCTGGTGGGCGTGGGCAGCGAGTCCTCCGCGCTGTAGCGCCGCACCGGCGGGAGCAGCTCGTCCAGCCCGGTCGCGGTGAAGCAGGCGGCGAGCCGCGTCAGCGCGCTCGAGCTCACCACCGCGAGCTCCAGGTGCGACGCCATCCGGGCCAGCGCTGCGCGCGTGGGCTCGTGGGGCGTGAGCGTCGCGCCCAGGTGGGCGGTCACCGCCCGGCGCTCCTCGGCGACCCACGGCTCGATGTCGACGTCGGTGACGCCGGCGCCGGCCGCCAGGGTCAGCGCCGTCGTCCGGAAGTTCATGCCGGTGGCGGCGTGGCGCAGCTCGTCGGCCGTGTACCGGCGGTCGATGCCGAGGGAGGCGAGGAACGCGTTGGTGACCTCGGCCGAGGCGTCGAACGCCGGTTCCTCGGAGGGGAAGAGGTTGCCGTCGGCGTCGCAGAGCAGGTACTGCACCCGCTCGATGAGCGTCGGCGGAACGGTCGGCACCGGATGGGCTCCCTTCGGGGTCGGACGAGGTCGGAGAGCGGCGGTCACCGCGGCAGGGCTGTCGGGAGGAGCGAACGGAGGGCGACGGTGACCCGGGCGCCGTCGCGCTCGAGCGCGACGAGGGCCTCCTCCAGCTCCTCGGCGAAGCCCGGGACGGACCCGAGATCACCGAAGACCGAGGTCTCGCCGAGCAGGGGGCGCGGATCGGCGCCGCCCTCGCGCGCCAGCGCCCGCAGCCGGTCGCCGAGGACGTCCTCGAGCGGCAGCGGACGGCCCGCGTCGTCGGTGCCCTGCAGGTACCGGACCCACCCGGCGACGGCGAGGGTGAGCAGCGCGTGCGGCCGGTCCTCCGCGAGCGCCTGCCGCAGCGAGGGCAGCAGGTGGTGCGGCAGCTTCGTCGACCCGCGCCGGCACAGCCGCGGCAGTCCGTCGGCGATCGCCGGGTTGGCGAACCGCTGCAGCAGCGAGCGCTTGTAGTCGGCCAGGTCGATGCCGTCCGGCGGCGGCAGCAGCGGCGTCACCTCGACGTCCATGAGCCGGGCGACGTAGCCGGCGAACACCGGGTCGGCCATGACCTGGTCCAGGCTGGCGTGCCCGGCCAGCGAGCCGAGGTAGCCCAGCGCGCAGTGGCTGGCGTTCAGCAGCCGGGTCTTCATCAGCTCGTAGCGGCCGACGTCGGCCACGAACCGCACGCCGACCTCGTCCAGCGGCGGACGGCCGTCGCAGAACGTGTCCTCGATGACCCACTGCGAGAACGGTTCGGTGATGACCGGCCAGCGGTCGGCGACGCCGTAGCGCTGCGCCACGACGTCGCGCTCCTCCGGCGTCGTGTGCGGCGTGATGCGGTCGACCATGCTGCTGGGGAACGCCACGCGGTCAGCGATCCAGCGGCCCAGAACCTCGTCGCGCAGCCGGGCGAAGCCGACGACGGCGGTGCGCGCGGCATCCCCGTTGCGGTGCATGTTGTCGCAGGAGACGACGGAGAACGGCGGGAGCCCGGCCCGCCGGCGGCGGTCGAGCGCCTCGACGATGAAGCCGAAGACCGTGCGGGGCCGCGACGGCTCGCGGACGTCCCAGCGGATGTCCGGGTCGTCGGCGTCGAACAGGCCGGTGCACGGATCCAGGCGGTACCCGCTGTCGGTGATGGTCAGCGAGACCATCCGGGTGCGCTCGTCGGTCAGCAGGTCGAGCACCGCGGCCGGGTCGTCGGGGGCGAAGTGGTAGTCGACCATGACGCCGACCACGCGTGCGCGCTCGCCATCGGGGCTGCGCTCGACGACGGTGTACAGGTGGTCCTGCGGTGCCAGGGCGTCCTTCATCGTGCGGCTGCGCAGGCCCACGCCCACGACGCCCCAGTCGGTGCTGATGCGGCGCTCGGCGAGCTCGTCGAAGTAGAGGAGCTGGTGCGCGCGGTGGAACCCGCCGACGCTGAAGTGCACGACGGCGGGCGTGAGCGCCGAGCGGTCGTAGGTGGGGACCTGGAGCTGCGCACCGTGCAGGAGCAGGGTGGCGTCGGCCAGCGGGACGATCTCGGTCGCCGCGGCGACGTTGGCGGCCGGGGTGGTCATCGGAGCCGGGGGTGCGACTTCGGGGGGAAGAACGGTTGCGGTGGACCCGGTGGTGGCCGGGAGGGGCAGGAACTCGGCCTGCGTCATCGCATCCCTCCTTCTTCTGTCCTGGGCACGACCGACCGAGCCCGCCCGGTTCCGGGTGGGGATCGATCAGAAGTACACGGGTGTACTGGGCGCCGCGCAATAAGGTCCGGCGCCGCATCGCGATCGCGGGAGGCGCCGGGCGGCGCGGGATGTTTCACGCCGGAGAACCGACATGCCCGAAGCCGGTCCTCCGCAAACCAGCGCGGGGGCTCCGGGTGCGTGGTCATGATCATAACCGCCCGGTCGGGTGCTGAGGGCCTCCTGAGCGGGTGACGCGTGTGACTACCGGGGCGCGTGGTGCACGTCACTCCGGCGTGTCTCGGAAGACGCGCCGAGCACCCGGTCACGAACGGGTCACGGAATGTTTCGATGTGCGCGGTCCGACGGGGGCCGCAGACCGCGAGACGGACGGTGCATGGACGCGAAGCTCGGCACGGAGGCCCGCACGGAGCTGCTCGGAGCCGTTGGCCCGGGTGCCGGTCGAGCCACCCGGCGGGCGCGGACCGCGGCCGGCCCGCAGGCCCGGCGTCGTCCGGCCCTCCTGCTCGGTGCGCTGCTGGCCGGTGGCGTGACCGCATCCGTGCTCGGGCTGCAGGGCGCCCCGGCCGCCTCGGCCGACGCCACCTCGGTCCTCGAGGCGCAGGACGCGCTGCTGACCTCCGACGAGGGTGTCGAGATGCTGCCGCAGGCGTCGATCACCGTCGCCGAGGCCCAGGCGCGGCTGCAGGAGGTCGCCGCCTCTCGTGCCGAGCGCGATCAGCGCCAGGCCGCGGAGGCGGCCGCCGCGGCGGAGGCGGCCCGGCCCAAGGCCGTGCTGCCCGTCGACGGCGCCCGCTTCACCAGCGGCTACGGCAGTCGCTGGGGCACCTTCCACTACGGCATCGACCTGGCCGCCCCGATGCGCACCCCGGAGTACGCCGCGATGGACGGCGTCGTGCTGCGCGCGGGCTCCGCGAGCGGCTTCGGCCTGGCCGTCTACATCCTCCACGAGAACGGCGACGTCACCGTCTACGGCCACATGGACAAGATCCTCGTGGAGCCCGGGCAGTACGTGGAGGCGGGGGAGACCATCGCCCTCCTCGGCAACCGGGGGCAGTCGACCGGTCCGCACCTGCACTTCGAGGTGCACCAGGGCGGGCTCGGCGGCAAGAAGGTCGACCCCGTGCCGTGGCTGGCCGCCCGCGGCGTCAAGATCTGAGGAAGGACCGGCTCTCCCCGCTCCTGGAGCCGGCCGTTCCCTAGAGTCGCCAGCGTGAGCAGCGCGGCCGAGGCGTCGAACCGTCGGCTGCTCCGGGCGCGCGACGCGATGGACCGCCGCTACGCCGAGCCGCTCGACGTGCCGACGCTGGCCCGGATCGCGCACGTCTCCGAGGCGCACTTCATCCGCACCTTCCGCGCCACGTTCGGCGAGACGCCCAACCGCTACCTGCAGCGGCGGCGGGTGGAGCGCGCGATGTTCCTCCTGCGCTCGACCGACCGCAGCGTCACCGACATCTGCATGGACGTCGGCTTCTCCAGCCTGGGCACGTTCAGCCGGGTCTTCCGCGACGTCGTCGGCGAGCCGCCGTCGATGTACCGCCGCCGCGGACCGCTGCCCGCGGTGCCCACCTGCTTCGCGATGGCCTGGTCGCGACCCAGCAGTTTCGGAGAAGCGTCGGGGACGTCGACCTCCCTACCGTCCTGACCATGCTCACCGCGATCACCATCACCCAGATCTACGTGCCAGACCAGGACGCCGCTCTCGACTTCTACGTGGGGAAGCTCGGCTTCGAGGTCCAGTCCGACATGAACTTCGGGCCCATGCGCTGGCTGACCGTCAACCTCCCCGGTCAGCCCGACCGCGCCGTCCTCCTGGAGAAGCCGGGGGCGCCGTCGATGAGCGAGGAGAACGCCGCCCAGGTGCGCGAGGCGATCAGCAAGGGCGTCGCCGGCGGGCACCTCTTCTTCGCCTGCGACGACGCCTACAAGACCCACGCCGAGCTCAAGGAGAAGGGTGTCGAGATCACCGAGGAGCCCGTCGACCAGCCGTACGGGATCGACTTCGGCCTCCGCGACCCGTTCGGCAACCACATCCGGATCGCCCAGATGAAGCAGCCCTGAGCGACGCCGCGCGGGGGAGCGCCACGACCCGGCGTGCGCCCCACCCCTGCGCGGACCGGCGCGCGGGCTCCTGTACAGTCGTTCCCGGCTCGGACGCACCAGACCGGGCCGGGTTCGGGGCTGTGGCGCAGCTGGTAGCGCACCACACTGGCAGTGTGGGGGTCAGGGGTTCGAGTCCCCTCAGCTCCACCCCGATGACCAGGCCGTTCCCCTTCTGGGGAGCGGCCTGAGTCGTCTCTGGTTGCAGTTGTGGTTGCAGTTTGCCCACCCTTACCTGGCAGCAGCAGAGCGCTCATCCGGTCGGCGGCTTCGCGCGCCAGCGCCGGCATGACGTGGCTGTAGATGTCCATGGTGGTGCGCATCTGGCTGTGGCCGAGCAGCTCCATGACCACGCGGGGATGCACGTTCTCGCTGAGCAGCAGAGTCGCCGCGGTGTGCCGGCCGTCGTGCAGGCGGACATGACGGACGCCGGCCTTCTGGAGCAGGCGCGTCCAGTCGTCGTAGTCGGTCTTCTTGTCGATCGGCCGGCCGTTGGGCTGAGCGAAGACCAGGTCCTCGTCGTGCCACTCGGAGCCGGCCAGCAACCGCTCGCCGAGCTAGGCGGCCTTGTGCTCCCTGAGTGCATCGAGCAGGGGCAGCGGCAGCGCCAAGGTGCGCTGGCTGCGGCGGGTCTTGGGCTCCTCGTAGACCAGCCCGCCGCCGCGGACCCGGTGGACGCTCCGCCGGACCGTCAGCGTGCCCGTAAGCAGGTCGATGTCCTTCCACTGCAGCGCGAGCGCCTCGGACTGACGCAGACCGAGGGCGAGCGCGACGGTCCAGCGGGCGGAGTTGCGGACGCCGGCCGTGGCGTGCAGCACGGCGCGGGCCTCGCCGAGGTCGAGGGCCGTGGCCAGGTCGCTCGGCCGCTGCGCCGGCGGGTCGACGAGCGCGGCGACATTGCGGGGGGCGTGCCCGCGCTGGACGGCGACGGTGAGGGCCCGGAACAGGATGCGGTGGTGCCGGAGCACGGTGGCGGGGGAGTAGCCGTCGTCGAGCAGCGCGGTGTAGAGCTGGTCGAGGTGCTCCGGACGCAGCCGGTCGAGGCGGTGCCGTCCGATGCCGGGGATGAGGTGCTTGCGCACGGCCGACTCGTAGCTCTCCAGCGTCCGCTGTCGCACCCGGCGCGGGGCGATGGTGGTCAGCCAGTGCTCGAGCCACTCTGCGACGGTCGGGGTCGATGTCTCGCTGATCATCCCGGAGTCGCGCTTGCGCTCGAGGTCACGGACCTTCGTGACCACCACGCCCCGGCTCTTGCTGCTGACGTGCCGGCGGTCGAGCTTGCCGGCGAGCGTGAACCCGACGGAGACGTAGCCGTGCCAGCGTCCGTCGGCGCCCTTGTAGATCGTCGACTCGCCGTTCGACGCCCGTCCGGCCATCCGCTACCCCTCGCCGCTGCTTCGAAGGCTCAGTCTCGCCGAGCACTCGGGCGATGAGCAGGCCCGCTGTGAATTCACGCGGCGTCCGGCGAAGGCTGTGGACGGGACGAAGAAGCCTCGAGCCGGCGGACGTAGCGGTCGAGCTCTGCCTGAGAAATCCGGCAGCTGCGGCCGATGTGCACCGGACGCAGATCCCCGCTCTTCATGAGCGCGTACACCGTCGTGCGGCCGACGCGGAGGACCTTCGCGGCTTCTTCGGGCGTGAGAAGGAGCCGATCGGCGATGGAGACCTCAAGGAGCGGCTGCGGATCACCCATGTCGACATCTCCCGGGTCAATTGCTGCCTATGGAAGTTCCAGTACGACGGTGGTGGAGCGGCCTGCCGAATGTCCCCAGTCCGTCTCCCGCCGAGGATTGCGGCCGTTGCCGTGGGCGACTGGAGACTTGAGCGCGCCTCGTGCCAACTGGAGAACTTCTGGAGCCTCGAGCTCAGCGGACGTCGAGGGCGCCAGTGAGGTGGGCGCGTCTCCGGTAGGCCTCCAGTACGGGCTGAAGTGCCCGCGCCAGGGCGGGCAGGTCGCGGTCGTAGACCCGCCCGTCGTCTAGTTGGCCGGCGAGCTGGCCGAGCAGCTGGGGCCAGTCGCGGCGGGTGGGCTCGAGAGGCACCTGGACCTCGACGCGTCGCTCGACGACCTCGACCGCGGACAGACCGGAGGCGGCGGCCCTCGTCTGCTCCCAGGCTCGGTGCCGGCAAGTAGCCGAGCACCACTTCGGGATCGGCCCCCGGCTTCGCGGTGTGATCCGCCCACCGCACCACCCGCATGCCGTCGCCGCACTCCTCCGTTCGGGACCGTGCCCGTCCGATGCGGCCGGGTCCGAGCAGGCCTTCGGGGTCGTCCGCTGGGCTTGCTGACGCCGTTGCCGCTCGCGTTCGCGCCTACGAGCACGGTGTTCGTGGCTACCGCTGGTTCCCATGCCGTCAAGGCTGCGGACGAGTCTCCAGAAACCCGGCACCACGAATCGGCGGACCGTAGGTGCAGAAGGTGTGTCCCTCTTGATCTTGGCGATCTCCGGTGCCGACAGATCGGGGTGTCGCAGGCACCGTGTTGTCGCTCGGCGAGCATGGCCTAGGCGAGTGTGGCGAACCCGTCGTGTGCCAGGTCCAGGTGTAGCTAAAGGCGGCTACAGAGGTAATCGGGCCGATTACTTCTTGCCCTCGCCGATGATCTGCGCGATCACGATGAGGATGGCCACGAGGGATGCGGCCCCACCGGCGTCAGCAACGAGCCCATCAAGGAGTGCCGACTCCTGCATCGCCCACGTCAGGCCAACGACGAGCAGGGCGGTGGAGGAGACCCGGGAGGTCCGGGAGGCGGCCAAGCCGCGTGTCCGCGCCAGGGCACGACGGAGACGTCGTTCGGCCTCCGCGACGGCAGGAGCGGCAGCAGCGATCTCGGAGGCGAGGACCTCGGCGAGGGGGTGAAGGTAGTCCCGGAGCGATCCCAGAGGGTCGGTGACCAAGGCCCCCAAGTCGAGGTGCTCGGTGAGGCTGGCGGCGTAGTCGGCCAGGGGGGTGGTCACCTCACCGAAGGCTGAGGTGAGGTCGAGGTGCTCGGTGAGGCTGGCGGCGTAGTCGGCCAGGGGGGTGGTCACCTCACCGAAGGCTGAGGTGAGGTCGAGGTGCTCGGTGAGGCTTGCGGCGTAGTCGGCCAGGGGGGTGGTCACCTCACCGAAGGCTGAGGTGAGGTCGAGGTGCTCGGTGAGGCTGGCGGCGTAGCTGGTCAGCGAGGTCGTGAGGCCGGCCGAGATCATGCGGGCGGCTCCGGCGGAGGCGGAGCCCGGGACCAGGACCCCACTACCCAGTTCGATCATGTGTCCAAGATAAGGCGCAAGTGTGACTACGTCCCGACTGCCGGGAGGGAGGCCTTGGGTGGGCGTCGCCGCCAGGGGCTATTCAGTCGATGACGTACTCCTGGAGCACTGCAAGCACGTCACGCCCGAGCGTGGTGATCGAGTAGACGTTCCCTCCGCCGAAGCCGGTCGTGGCCTCGGCGAGGCCACGGGCTACCAGCGTGGCCACAAGCAGCGACACAACCCGTGTGGGGAGGTCCGCAGATACCTCAAGGAGATGCATCGTCCAGACCAAGGCAGTACCGGATATGGCTGGTGGATCCGCGCTCAGGAGCAGCAGAACGCGAGCGTGGTGCTCGGTGAGGTCCGACAGGACGGTCAGAACTAACTCCGCCTCGTCGACCCTGCCTGGGTCGGCCGCCGCACGGCCGAGGGCAACCCCCATGGCCTTGAGCGTGCCGTCGTGGCCGTTCATACCTGCGGCGTGGAGGACACGGGTCACGAGAGAGAGGAAGCGAGGATCGTGGCCGATCCGCTCGCCGATCTCCTCCCGGGTCATGCCGGATACGCGCTCGGCGGCCTTGAGGGCCACCGACCGGCGGCGTTCGGTCTCCGCACGGACCCGGCGGACTGCGCGCTCGGTAAGCACCCCAACCCCGGGGATGGGAAGGAGAAGGCCAACGCCGGCGGCCAGGACATCTCCGCCGATCTGATCCACGAGGTCTTGCCGGTCCTGCTGTTCGGCCACGCCGGGAGGCTAACGCGGGCACAGGGGCAAGCGGGCTAGATGCACCAGAGCGCCGCTTCGAGGGAGGTTGCCAGCCGAAGCCACTAGGCCGTCGGCGACCGACCGAGACCTCGGCCGAGCTATCGGGGCCACTTCCTCCTCTTCGCAATCACTCTCCCGCTGGCCACGTCAGGCAAGTGCACAGCGTCAACGGCTCCCAGGAACCACAGCAGAAGTCACAAGATCAAGACGGACGCACCTCATGCCTCAAGGGTCCGGCAGCCGTTGCGCATCGCCCTTCAGGGCCCGGGCCAGTCCTTGCAGCTCGTCACAACGAGTCGACTGACCGCAGATGCAAGAAGTGTGTGGTCCCGTGATCTTGGTTCATCGACGTGATGGAGGCATAGCCGCTGGGAGGCCTCATGCGCGGTCGTGCAGGGAGCGACTGAGCGGCCCGTGCAGGCGTTCAGACGTCGGGATGCGTCGGTGCTACGTGCGACCATGCGCCGGTGGCGGTAGCCGATGAAACTCGGAAGCGGCTGTGGGCGCGGTCCGGGAACCGTTGCGCGGTGTGCCGGCAGGAGCTAGTCCGTGCTGATCTTGAGGAGGTACCCGGCGCCCTGGTCGGTCAGGAGGCGCACATCATTGCGCGGTCGCCCGGCGGACCGCGGTACGAGCCGCTCGCGCCCAAGGTTCGCGACGGTTACGCCAACCTGATTCTCCTGTGCGCCAACGACCACACCGAGGTGGATGCACAACCCACCCGCTACACGGTTGAGCATCTGCGGGCGATCAAGCACCGGCACGAACAGTGGGTCGCCGCCCGACTGGACGGCGGCGATTCCGTCTCGGAGGACGGCACCCTAGCGACGTTGATTCTGTCAGGTGACGACCTTTGGCCACTCCTGGCCGGGGCGCTGGGGTGGCAGATCGGAATGCCGGAAGCCTTGTCGGACGAGGACGCGGATCTCATTGACGAGTCAATGCAGCTCTTCACAGATTGGTGTGACATCTCCTCGGATGTCGAGGCGCAGGGCTTCCGGTCGGTCCGTGACGCGAAGCGATCACTAACAGGGCAGCTCAATCAGATGGCAGCAGCAGGCTTTGTCGTCCTTGGAGGTCGTCGGGAGGCAGCCCTCGGTGCCGGCGTTACCGGTCCTGTCGTCGTGCTCGAGGTCGTCCGACCCGAGGGACTGGAAGCGTTGCGGGTTTCGGTGCCGGGCGGCGCCGCAGCCCCCGGGGATATGCGCTAGCGGTCTCGCAGCGCCAATTGGACAAGGTCCACCTCCCGACCGGCTCTGGTCACAGCACAGGCGGTGGATGCTTAAGTGCGGCTCGGATCGGGCATGCCCGTATATCGAACGAGCCATTCGGCGGCTCTCGCACCCACGCCCAGAACTCGGTGGGTCAGTGCGGCGAGCTCATCCGCCGTCGGAAGTAGCTCGGGGCCGGCCTCACCGTCGGCGCCCCGCTGCCTCGTCTTCAGCATCTCCGTCCTCGGGTGAACGGTGACAGCCTCGCGGACCCCGGCCGCCGTCTCGGTTACGACGTGCAGCGAGTGAGCAATTCGGTGACGTTCATGAAGAACTTTCTGTGCATCCGCTGCGATGGCGCGAGCCTTGTCGTACATCTCGTCCCCCGGCGGCATCCGCCTACCGATCTTGTCGAGCGCTTTGACCGCGAATCCGGGCCTCGACGCAACCGCCCAGAGATCGTCCTCGGATGGGTCCAAGAGGCGGACCATGGTGGCCAACAGAAAGTCGAGGCCAGCCGCGGCCACCACGACTCGCCCTACGCCTTCGTAGAAGGTGCGCTCTAGTTCCACTGGCCTCCGATCTAGCATCTGCGATTGACCCCGTCGGCCTGGCGGCGGAGTACCGGTGCCCCTCCCGGAAATAAGCACGACCTCGTGTCGCGGCTCACATATCCTCCCAGGAGAGCCATACGGGGAGGGGTGCCGTGGCGCCGCCGCGTCGGTACATGCAGATGGTCGACGCCTCCCGAGACGAGGCCTCGCTCGCCGTCCGCCTGTACAACGATCCCGCCGAAGGTAGGTCCTTCGAGGGCTTTGTCGTGCACATGCACTTGGCGTGGCTCTACTTGCTGCATGCCGAGTTCGACCGAGACGGCACCGACATCCGCTACTGGCGGCGGGACAACCCTCGGAAGCTCGACAAGGTGGATGGCGAGGCTCGCCGCTGGGAGCTGTCCCGCTGCGTGCAGGAGCGCTGGCCCAGTGACAAGGATCCGGTGCGGGCGAACCTTACGTTCTTTATCGGCCTGCGGAATAAGATCGAGCACCGGTACGCCCGTCAGCAGCGCGCTCTGGCCGCGGTGGTCGGTGGGCAGGCCCAGGCCCTCCTTCTGAACTATGAGGAAGAGCTCACCAGCCAGTTCGGGACGAAGGTCTCGCTTGCAACTCGGCTCCGCTTCCCTGTTTTCATCGGGAGCTTCACCGAGGAGGGCGAGAAGGCGCTCCGGCGACTGCGCTCGAAGCTCCCGGCCGCGTTGCGCACCTTCATCGCTGACTACACCTCGAGCTTGGATGAATCCGTGGCGGGCGATCCTCACTATGAGCTGCGCCTGCGGGTCTTCCAGGAGCTGGCTTCCAAGCCTGACCCGGAGGCCCTTGCCATCCAGTACACCCGCTGGGACAACATGACCGAGGAGGAGCGGCAGACCCTTGAGGCGATCGGCAAGAAGGGCTACGTCGTCGTCCGAGACCGCAAGGTGAGCGTGGTGGGGCACGGTCTGATGAAGGCCAAGGCGGTGCGGAAGGCGGTCGAAGAGCAGATCCCCTTCCGCTTCCATCAGGGCCACTTCATCAAGGCCTGGCAGAAGCTCAAGGTGCGGCCCGCGAAGGGCGATCCGCACCCGGAGCGCACCGATGAGAAGTACTGCACGTACGACGACCTCAACGACAACTACGGATACACGCCGGCCTACGTGAGGAAGCTCGTCCGAGAGTGCGCCACCGAGGAGAAGTTCCGTGCTTTCTTCGGCACCGCTCCCCAGGACAAGGTGACTGGTGACTGGGTAGGCGAGCCTCCGCCTGGCGCTGTGCCGTCATCGGTGAAGGACGAGGCCGAGTCGGCCGACGACGAGGGCTAGCTTCGCTTGCGGCGCTGACTGGCCGGCGAACGGTCTTCGGGGCGCTAGGTTCCGGCCCCTGGCCTTGAACCCCACCTCAAGAGCTGAGAGTCGGCACTCCCAGGCCCCACACGGCGGGTGTGTGAGCTTGGCGTTCGCCGACGTTCGGCACTGCGAACACCCGGGCAACATCAACGGGCACGTCGGCGGCCTGGTACGCGACGGGAGGTGCAGTCTCAATGCGGTCGTCGTTGTGGACCGTCGAGGACGCGATCGGGACCGACGGTCCCGACTTGGTACTGGCGGTCCAGCAGCTGCCCGATGCACGCATCGGGCAGCTTGCCGAGCATGTGCTGGACAAAGCTGGAGTGCCGGAGCTGGCCATCGGTGCGGACGGTGTGCGGCCTCTGATTAACGCGCGCATGGGAGCGTTCCACGCCGTGCCGTCCCGGGGGAGTACAGCACGGCTCCTACCTTGGGCGGCCTGAACTTGCTCACCGCGACAGATCCTCGGTACTCGGCTTCCTCAGCTTTCGCCCGTGGGGCCGCCCGGGTGCTGCTGTACTGCCATGCGTTGGTAATCGAGGATCCGGTGGCGCTGGCCTCGCACATGTACGTCACTTCGCCGGCGGGCTCGGGGAGCCTGGCACGAAGGTTCATCGAGGCGTCCGTCCAGTCATCGGTCTCCATCGATGAGCTGGTTCGGGCTGGCGTGATCGTTCTGTATTGGGTTCCTGAGGCGCGTCAACGGCAGACCGCCGCGATCCTGACAAGTCTTCGGTCGTCGGCACCGTCGGGCTCGGCGCTGACGCAGCAGGCCTGGGACGCATTCGAAGCCTTGTTCGTCGATGGCTTGCATCCCTCGCTGCAGGCGCTCTGGCGACAGATCCGTGGCGGAAACCGAAGCCTGGTACGGACGGGATCCGAGAAGCCGCTACCTCAGGGCAAGCCCTGCTCACTCAGCAGTTCATCGACGTCGTTTCGGAGCTCAAGCCCTCAGTGGTGGTCGAAAACGTGCTGGAGGCCCTGGCGACGAGTCTGGCTGACGCGGCCGCGATGGGTGGTAAGCCGGACATCTATGCACCCAGCAGTCTGTTCGCGAGGTTGCTCTTTGCCGCTTCGGTCGAACCCGATGATGAAGACGCAGTTCGGATGCGAGAGCTGGTGCATCTCAACGTGCCGCGTCTCGACAATCTCTCCTGAAGGGACGTTGTCGCCATCCGGCAACAAGATCCTGTATTCGCTGAGTGGCGCACCTATCTTGCACGCGGGCTTGACAGGTTGCGGTCAGCTCGCGAGGCGGGACGAGCAGTGGACTTTCGCCGGGTGATGCTTGAGGAGCTCGCAGCCGCACGTGCTCAGCTGGAGAGAAGCACCCATGGCGCAAGCGTCGTGGCCCGTGCCCGCGACGGCGCCATGTCCTTCGTGCTTGGAGGCATGGGGGGAGCCCTCGGCGCCGCAGGCCAGCCCCCCGATGTCATCGCGGCGGCCGCTGGGGGTGCGGGCCTAGGGGCAGCCGTCGTTTCGGCGGCTGTCGGTGACAGTGGCCCATCGGAGGGGACCTGGCGTCATTACGTGCTGTTCGACCGACACGCGGCGAGCTGACGGGATCCTCATCCACGTTTCAAACGATCACAGCCGCGGGAGCGGCAGAACTCAGCGCGGCGGTGAGCCGCGTTACCAGAACGATGCCGTTCCCCTCTAGGCTTGCCGCCCGTGGTAGCCGAGGAGACCCAGGAGAAGGGGCGTCGCGGTGTTGCGGAGGTCAAGACCTGGTTGGAAGCCACCACCCATCTGAGCATGTCCTGGGACGCGTACGAGTTCCCCGTTCAGTGCACTCGGAAGCGGCTAGACGGCGAACTGAAGCGTTACGACCTGGCCGGCAAGTTCATCGGCGAGAAGAAGCGTCCGGTGGTCGTGGAAGCCAAGAGCTACGAGACGCCCGGCCATCAGGGCAGCGCCTACCAGGAGTTCCTGGCCAACGCGTACAGCACGACTGCGTACGAGATCGCGGAGATCGGCGACAGCAAGACCGAGTTCATCTGGGTAACCACCCACCCGTTCAGTCTCAACAAGTGGCCGAACCTCACTAGCCGCTCGATGCTCAAGTCGGCGATCGAAGCCCTACCCGAGTGCCTCGGTGGCGAGTCGATAGATGAGGACCTGTTAACAGCCGTGGCGGAACGTCTGTGGCTGCTGGTACGCCACGAGCGACAGAACGAGATCAGCCTCACCAACCTCGAACTGATGTCGATCTACCAGCACCTTGGGAGACACCCGTGAGCGCGCCAGTCCTCCACAACGCCCAGGAAGCCATCGACGCAGCGTTGTCCGCAACTCGGCCCGAGGACGTTATCGAGGGTGTAAAGGCCGCGGTCCGCCAGGAACTCGCCGAGCTTGATCCCGCAGCGGAGATCGAGGACACCCGCTACTTCAATCACACCTACGTCCCGGACTTCGTGCTGACGTGGCGTGAGGCAGGCCGCAAGAACCGCCGCGATGTGTATCTCCGACCCTCGCTGGCTTCAACCTTGGCCGCGCGGGACCTCCAGTCCATTGGGTCTACCGCACCTGTCCTTCTCGCGCTCCGCCGAAGCGACTCCGGCGACCTCGAAGGTGAAGCCCGCCGTGACGTCGTCGAACATGCACCCAACGCTCTCGTCACCGGCGTAGGCGCTCTCGATGAGTTCACCGGTGACGACGACCTGGACGAGCCGCTGCAGGCGCTCGTCCGCCCGAACTTGGTTCGCGGCGGGCGCGGCGTCATCTCCGGCGACACCCTCTCGTCCCTGCACGTCCCGCTGACCGGTGGCTCCGACGACATTCCGCGCCTAGAAGCGTTCGGCGCGCTGGTCCGTGATGTCTTTCTGCCGGACGCGGCCACGCGATTGGAACGCGCCGCCCAAATCTTGGAGGTCGGCCTCACCGGTGACGTCAGCGGGCTCAGCTTGTCACTCGACGACGACCCGGCCGACGAGTTGGTTCGCGGGCGCCTTTCCGACGTCGAGATGGAGGTGCTCCTGCCCTATCTGCTGTCCAGAGCGGATGTGACGCGGGAGCCGGCCTTCTGGTCGCACGTCGGCAGCATGCTGGACCTCGAGCGTCTTGAGCGGATGACCGACTCTCTCACGGGACTTGACCTCACCCCGCTGATCAACGCGAACCTCAGCGCCTGGGCGGCGACCCGAGCGTTCCTCGCGGCCACAGGCGAGGCCGCTCCCGCCGAGGTGGCCATTTGGCGGATCGTCGGCAAGACGCTGGCGACGCGGCTCGGTGAGTGGCGCCTGCACATCACCGCTGACAATCGGCGGCTCCGTGGGCGCGAGGACTCGCTGCAGGCCCGCTGGGACGAGCTGGCGCCGCGGCTTCGTGGTAGGCCCGTCACGGCGGTCGCGCTCAACGGAGTGCAGCGGCGCGTCAACGTAACCGCCGACCAGGCCGCGGATGTCTTCGGGGACGTTGAGGCGATCCGGACGTCGATCAGGGACGAGTTCTACGTGCCCGCAGTCAGCGCGCGTTCCTCTCAAGACGACGATGCTCCCCGCGTCGACGTCGACTTCACACGGATGCTTGCGACTGCGGCCGCGCCAGCGCCGCTCCGCGACCTCGCTGAGCTTGCGACCGTGCTGCTCGGGCACCGAGTTCCCGTGCCTGAGGACGACCTACGCGCCGCTGTCGGGGACACCGCCCAGATCGCCATCGAGCCGCCCAGCACGGCGGAGGCCTGATCGGCTTAAGACGGATTGCGAGCGGAGTCAGCGCGACTTCGGACCACGCAGCCCTTGCCATGCACCGTGGTCAGCAGCTTGGCGTGCCTGCATTTCCCCCTCCCCGCGCAGGCCAGCTGGAGGTGCGGTCAGGTTCGGTTGCAGTTGCGGTTGCATTTGGCCGCTCTTGCGGTCATTCGTAGCCGTTCCCGACCGTATTTCTCCGCTGGTCGCACGGCTTATGGAACGCAGTGCACCTCCTTGAACGCGATCATGACGGGTTGGCAGCGCGCTGGCCCGAGGACATCTGCCTAGGGTTCGACGCGCGGCTCTAAGGACGGCATGTGGGGCTGCGGAGGGCTGACTCGCGCCCGCTGGCGCCCACGGTGGGGGCTCTTGACGACCGCCTGCCCACCGTCGAGGTTCATCACGCGAGGCCTTGCTCAAGCTTCCGGTGGATGAGAAGTCTCTTCTATGGCAGTCCGGGTTTCGGGGCTGGCGCCGTTAGGTCCCTGTGTATAAGGCGGGTGACCTGCAATCAGTCTTAATACACTGGCCGGGTCGTCGAGAAGAACCCGAGAATTCTCGATCCGGCTCGCCGTTACCGCATCGACGCTCCTGGTCACAATGCGGCCGTTGTGTTTGATGTATAGAATTTGACCCAGAATGATGACGGCATCGTCCACGCTCTCCGTGGCGGCAATCAACCTGCTGGCCGAATCGGCCTTTAGGTTGTCAATCTCGGCCTGCTTGTGATTGACAACGGCATTTTCTAGCGCGATCCGAGTCTTCTCAATAGCCTCGCGCCCCGCGGGTGAGTTCGCTGCCCCCTTGAGGCGAAGGATAAAGTGTTGCCGCCAGGATCCGAGGATCTCCGGACCCTCCGAGGCAACTTCTATCCCATGTTCCTCCAGCAATGAAAGAAGTGCGCTCCTTATCGCTACTCCTTCCTGTACTCCTCCGGACGTGGCAATCGCGGCACGGATTGCGGCTCCGTCTCCGGGGATACTGGCCGCTGCAGTCGGGTTGAGGGCTTGGCCAGTGATCGCCGACGGTGGCGATAGTTGTTCGTCGTCCACTCCAAGCACTTCGGCTACCTCGAAGAGGTAGCCATCATACAATCGCTTTGTCCCTACAAGCTGCAGCCATTGGTCAAAGTATCCCGATCTTGCTGACGTGTCGTGGTCAACGGTCCACTCCTCGATGAGAATCGCCGCCTCATCAAGGACCTCCGCGACGAAACGCAATCCGACCGGGAATAGTGAGGCCGGTATGCGCAGCGGTCTGCGCCTAAGGGATGCCTCGAGCACGAGCATGGTCGACTCATACGAGGCTTCTAGACGGCATGTCGGACCACCGAAAACTTCAACCGCTGCCACTTCTGCGTCGGCGGCAAATAGCTCTTCGGTGTATCCCTCAAGCGTTCGGAGGGGAATCGCGTGCAGTGACTCGTTGTAGAGATCGACGGGCGAACCCGCCTCCAAATGAACGCGTACCACGCTTAGGGCGGGGACTAGGTTCGCCGTCCCCAGGAATTCCTGAAACTCGTTGGTCGCGCCGCTGAACACCAATGCCTGAGGATCTGGTCGCGATTGAGTCGCGATTCTTGACACAAGGCGCCCCCTAGACTCGGAATCCCAGCTAGCTCATGAATCCGCGTTGGTGCGCTTGAGTCTTGCATCGCGGCGGGCGGGTTGCCCAGCCGACCTGCGGGAGGTGGACACATGCGCCGTCACGATCGAGGACCCAGTCCTTAGTGAGCGCGCAATGAGGCCGACACGGGGGTGTGAGTAGTGCGGCCTCCGCGTCGACGTGATGGTTGGCGCGGAGACCCGAGTCATCGACGCTGGCGTCAGCGAGAATCTGGTAGAGCGGCACGTGCCGGTTGTCGCCTGAGCCTTTCAACCTCCTCGGGTCGTCTATCGGCGGTCTTCCTAGCCGGTCGGACCGCGCTCTGACAACGGGGAGCGATGCCGGCAATCCGAAGCCTTCGCTTCGCCCACCTGGTTGCAGTTCTGGTTGCAGTTGGCCGCGTTCGCGACAGTTCGTCCGGATCCACAATTGTGCGAACGAGCACGTGAACCGGCTTACGGAACGCCAGCGAATCGACACGAATGCGGTCATGACGGCCCTGGCAGTGTGGGGGTCAGGGGTTCGAGTCCCCTCAGCTCCACCCCATAGAGCAGGGCGTCCTCCCATCGGGAGGGCGCCCTGCTCCTGTTTCGGCATCCACCGCGGCATCCTCCCGGTCGTGTCGATGGCCACCGTCGGAGCCGTGCGCGATCGCCGCTCCCCGAGTCGCCTGGATCCCGGTGGATGAAGTGCCGGGGATCCGGACCTCGCCACCCGGCGCGGCGTACGGAATCGCTGGTTTACGACGTAAGCGCGCGGCCGCTTCCGGCCGTAGATTGGCACGTGTGACCTGCTTCGAATCGGAGCTCGAGGAGAGCCGTCGCGAGCTGGCAGCGGAGCAGGAGAGGACTGCCGGCCTCAGGGTGGCGTTGCTGAGCAACCGGCAGATCGGCATGGCGATGGGCATCGTCATGGAGCGCTTCACGATCACCGACGATCGGGCGTTCGACCTCCTGCGGCGCTTGTCCCAGGGCATGAACCGCAAGCTGGTGGACATCGCGCGCGACATCGTCGCGACGGGGCAACTGCCTGTCAGCCCTGTGCCGCGACGGCGGTCGGGGGACTAGGGCTTCAGCTGCCGTTCGTTGCCGGTCCGCCACTCCAGGAGCACGATGCTGGCGTCGTCCTGCAGGTGGTCGGCCTGGTGGTCCAGGACGCGGCGCATGAGCCGGCGCAAGGTCTCCGGTGCCGGGTCCCCGTCGGCGGCGGCGCGGTCGATGAAGTCGGCCAGCCGTTCTTCCCCGAAGAACTCCCCCTCCGGGGAGCGGGCTTCGACGATGCCGTCGGTGTAGAGGACGACGCGGTCGCCGGGGTGCAGTTGGGTCTCGCAGACGTCGGGCTTGCGGATCTGCAGCCCCAGGGGCGGGTGTGGCTTGCAGGGCCCGGGGTCCAGCAGGGCGCCGTTGCGCACGATGAGTGGGGCGGGGTGGCCGGCGTTGACCCATCGCAGCTGGCCGGTGTCCAGGTGCAGGCGGGCGATCGCGGCGGTCGCGAACCGGCTGTCGCTGAACTGGCCGGCGATGACGCTGTCCATGGTCGCGGCGACGTCGGGCAGGTCCCAGGCGTTGCGGCGGGCGTGGCGGTAGGCGCCGACGGCGGCCGAAGCCAGCAGAGCGGAGGGCAGGCCGTGCCCGACCGCATCGAGAACCATCAGGTCCACGGTGGGGCCGTTGATGGCGTAGTCGAAGGTGTCCCCGCCGATGTCGTAGGCCGGCTCCAGCGCGCCGGCGATCACCACGCGGTCGGAGGCGAAGGTCAGCGGCGGCAAAAGGTCCCACTGGATCTCGGCGGCCAGGCTGAGGGTCTTGCGGCGGCGCAGCTGGGCGAAGATGTCGGTGTACTGGTCGTTGACGACGAGCAGCTCGGCGAGCAGCCCGGCAAAGGCCCGCAGCCGGCCTTCCAACTCAGACGTGAGATCAGAGACCAGCATCTCGACGACCCCTATGCGCTGCACGCCGTCGACCAACGGGATCCAGAGCCGGCGTACGCGCGGGTTGACGCGGGTGGACTGCACCTCGACACGGCGGAACGCCCGGCCGCCGATCGTGCCGTCGACGGTGAGCTCCTGCCGGACGGGCACGCCTTCGCCGCGGAGGGGCTGCAGGAGCAGCTGCTCGTAGTCGGTCAGGTAGATGACGGTCTCGGCGGCGCCGAGTTCGCGGGCACGACGGGCGGCCACCGCCGACAGCTGGTCGGGCGCCAGCAGGTGGATGTCGTCGAGGAGGGCCTGCAGCGGGTCGACGTCCGTCACGACGGGCACGGTATCCAGAACAGTTGGACGCCACATCATGGCGAGCCATCATCTGGCGCACGCGCGCTGCGACGTTCGTCACCACGGGGCTCGCATGGTTCCTCACCCGCTTCGTGTGACTCGAGCGCTGTGCCCTGCGGATGATCGGGGCCGCCGACGACGGGCATCCGGGCGGCCGCCACGGCAACGGACGGCATGCCGCGTGGCGTCCCGGGTAGAGCCCGGGGAGCGCCTCGTCCGGTTGAGCACCCAGCCGAGCGGGGTGGCCCGGACGGGCGAGGCGCGGCCCCGAGCCACTCGTGCGCGAACGAGCGACCAGGGACGCCGCTAGGACTGAGACGACGTGCCCGGTGCAGAGCAGGCGGGGACAGGGTGCGCGAGCCGTTCGCGCGCTCCGGGCGCTACGAGGGGGAAGGCGTCCAGTCGACCGACAACCGGACGCTCGATCCGTCGCCGTGGCGGCGCAGCGCGACGTGGTTGCACAGCTGGCGCGCCAGCCACAGCCCCATGCCGCCCGCGGACAGGTCCTCGCCGTGCGCGGGTCCGTACCCGGCGAACGGGTCGGTCGGACCGGCGCCGGCGTCGCGGATGGTGCACACCAGCTGCCCGGGCGCGGTCCACAGTCGCACGCCGACGGGGCGCCGTCCGTGCCGGGCGGCGTTGGAGGTCATCTCGTCCACCGCGAGCAGGTAGTCCTCGATGAGATCGGGCGGGCCGTCGACGGTCGTCAGGAGGGCGCGGATGGCGCGACGCAGGCTGATGAAGTCCGTGACGTCCTCGACGGCCAGCGCAGGTGCCGTGCGCTCCAGCGGTTCGTCGGGCACGGGGAGGGAGGCCAGGTAGCTCGCCGGTGCGACGTAGTCGGGATTGCCCTCGCGGCCCGCAGGGGTGACCAGGTGCGGGTGCGTGCTGCGCGCGGTGGCCAGCACGGTCTCCGGCGCTCGCCGTGTGTCGAAGACGCACAGCCCCCAGAGCGGAGAGGTCGCGAAGGCGTGGTTGATCACGGCCTCGTACCGCTGCCACTCGGTGCGGTCGGCGATGCTGGTGCCGAAGTCCACCTCGCCCACGACCCGGATCCGGCGACCCGGGCTGGCTTGCTCGGCGAGCCCGCGGAACGTGGTGATCGCCGTCGGCGTGCGGGAGCGGTACAACGAGTGCTGGTCCAGCACGAGCACGAGCGGGTTGTCGCCGACCGCTTCGCGCAGGACGCCGGCGGTGCCCGGGCTGACGGCGATCACCGCACCATCGCCGACGGCGAGGCCCTCGAGGAGGAAGGTGGCGGCCACTGCGGCCAGCTCCTCGACCGAGTCGTAGAGCAGTGCGTCGTGCCGGAAGCCAGGTGCGCCGCACGTCAGCACGCCGTCGCCTGGACCTTCGTTCGGATGCACAGTTCTTCGTCCTCTGCGGGTGCTGGCCTTCTGTGGCGAGGGCCAACCTCTCGCGCTGCCGCTCCTCTCATGTGTACCCCACGCCAACCCTCCGCGCTTTCGGACGGATGCCCGCCCAGGTCACGCGAGCTCGACAGCCCCGGACGCTCCACCTCGCGGACCGGGCGCGGAGCACGGTCGCAGCTCACGTCCCGCCACGACCGGTCAGTCCGGTGCGACATCGGGCGGCAACCTGTTGGGTCCGGCTCGCACCGGCCGGGGTCGGTCCTGGGGATGGAGCTGGATCGCGAGGAGAGCCACGTCGTCGCCGGGATTGCCGGGAAGCATCCGCGCGAGCACCTCGTCGCACAGGTCGTCGAGATCGCCGCCGGCGAGTTCGCCGAGGGTCGACCGCAAGCGGGCGAGCCCGTGGTCGATGTCCTCGTGACGGCTCTCGACCAGGCCGTCCGTGTAGAAGAACACCACGCTGTGCCACGGCAACGAGACCTGCGACTCCCGGCGGGGCGCGTCCGGGCGGACCCCGAGCAGCAGATCCGGGCGACCCTGCTCGAGGACTTCCACCTGCCCGTCCGGGAAGATGACCATCGGTGGGGGGTGCCCAGCATTGGTCCAGCGCAGCCGTGCCCACCCGGCCTTCCGCTCTGCGTCCTCCTGCTCCAGACGAGCCACCACCGCCGTGGCCAGGATCTCCGACTGCAGCGTCTGCATCACCCGCTCGACCTGGCTCAGGACGGCCACCGGTCCATCGGAGTCGCGCGCGGCCAGCGCGCGGACGATGGTCCGGGCCTGTCCCATCGCGGCGGCCGCCTGCACGTCGTGACCGACGACGTCGCCGATGACCAGCACCGTGGCGCCCGACGGCTGCAGGAACGCGTCGTACCAGTCCCCGCCGACCTCGGCGGCCTCGGCGGCAGGGACGTAGCGCACCACGATCTGCACGTGGTCCGGCTGCGGGGGAGGCGTCAGCAACGAACGCTGGAATCCCTCGGCGAGCTGGCGCTGCTGCCGGTACAGGCGGGCGCTGTCGAGCACGACGCCCGCGCGAGCCGCGACGTGGCGGGCGGCCACCAGGTCCTCCGAGGTGAAGGTCGCGCGGTCCGGGCCGGTGCACAGCGTCAGCATCCCGACGGTCCCGTTGCGGCCGGGGAGCGGCAGCACGGCGATCGAGTTCGGTGCGAGCCCGTCGAGCAGGTCCCGCACCGGGCCGGGCTGGATCATCTCCCGCGCCCGCGCGGTCGCGTCCTCGGCGAGCAGGTGCACCTGCCCGGTCCGCATGGCGCGGACGACGAGCGAGTCGTCGTGCAGCACGCCGAGCCGCGCCTTGGCGTAGGAGTCGACTGCGGCGCGGCGCTCGGGGTCGTGGTGCCAGGACGTCACGCTGCGGAGGGCGCGGTGGTCGCCGCTGTTCTCCTCGTCGTGGACGAGACTGACGATGCACCAGTCGGCGACCGCCGGTACCAGGAGTCGGGTCAACCGTTCCGCTGCCTCGTCGGCGTCCAGCGTGGTCGACAGCTGCTCGGTGATGCGCGACAGGAGCCGCTCGCGTTCGGTCGCCCGCTCGGCCAGCTCCTGGGCGCGCCGGCGGGTCGATATGTCGAGGAAGTACAACGCCAGCCCGTCGGGGGTGGGCACGGCTCGGACCTCTACCCAGATGTTGAGCGGGGCCGGGTAGAAGGCTTCGAAGACCACCGGTCGACCGGTGCTCGTGGCGCGCCGGTAGTTCGTCTCGAACTCGGTGCCGACCGTCGCCGGGAACGCCTCCCACAGCGTCCGCCCGAGCAGTTCGGTCCGCGGCGTCATGGTGATCCGCTCGGCTTCTTCGTTGACGTGCGTCATGACCCACGAGGCATCCATCGCGATGAAGCCGATCGCCATCGACTCCACCAGCGCGGCCACCCGGTCCTGCGCCTCCCGGCGCACGGAGATGTCCCATGCCGCACCGAGCAGGCGGACCGCTGTCCCGGCCTCATCGGGCAGCGCTCGCCCGCGGGCGGCCACCCAGCGCTGCGTGCCGTCGGGCAGGACCACGCGGTACTCCGCCGAGTAGTCGCCGGTCGTCTCGATCGCGTGCTCCAGCAGCGCGCCGACCCGATCGACGTCGTCAGGGTGCAGACGGGCGTTGAACGACTCGATGGTGCGGTCGAACGTGGCGACGTCGTATCCGAAGAGCTCGATCAACCGCGTGTCCCAGCTCAAGGTGCCGGTGACGAGGTCCCAGTCGAACGTGCCGATGCCGGCGGCGTCGATGGCCAGGGTCAGCAGTTCCCAGGCGGAGGCCGGGGAGAGCAGGCCTCCGGCCTGGGCCAGCGCCGCAGGCGCCGCTGCGGGTTCGGCAGTGCTGCGCGCCATGACCGCTGCGAGGACCGCTTCGTGACGGCGGCGCTCGACGGCGGCCGCCCGAAGTGCCTGCAGCCGCTCGAGCAGGTCCGGTTCCGCGGGTCCGGCGACGAGCAGCTCGAGCGGCACCCCTGGGGCGAAGGATGCCTGCCGGCGGACCTCCACCGCCTGATCGGTGAGGACGGCGACCTGTGCGGCGGAGTCCTGCCGATGCACCTTCTGGACCACGGCGATCGGGTTGACGACCGCCGACCCCAGGATGACGAGATCGAACTGGCCGTTGTGCGCGGACAGCTGCGCGAGGAGGGCTGCGCCGTCCAGCAGCTCTGGTGCCAGCGGCGCCAGCGCAGCGCTCTCGGACTGGGAGCCGCCGACGAGCAGGCAGCGTCCCGGTTCGAGCTCGGTCACTCGCCCAGCAAGGGCAGGCCCAGGGCGGCCCGACCCGTCCAGATGCGCAGCAGGTCGGTGGTCGGGCTCATCACATCGGCTGCGCGGGCGTCGCGCAGGTGCCGCTCCAGCGGTGATCGATCCCGGTACCCGATGCCGCCCACCAGGGTCATCGCCTCGTTCGTGACGTGGACCGCGCACCCGGCGACCTCCGCCTTCGCCGAGGTCAGTGCGCCGAGCGCCGCCGGCCCTCCGGCATCGGCCTCCTCGGCGGCCCAGTACACCAGCCGCCGGGTGCGCTCGACCTGCGCCCAGAGCTCGCCGAGCCGGTGCTGCAGCAGCGGCTCGGCAGCCAGTCGGCGACCGGTGTGGGAGTGAGCGCGCGTGCCGAGATGCTCGATGGCCTCATCCAGCGATGCCTGTGCCACGCCGAGGTAGGTACCGGCCATGGCCATGAGGAAGAACGGCGCCACGACCTCGAAGACGAACCAGATCTGATCGCCTTCGGCGCCCAGGAGGTGGTCCTCCGTGACACGGACGCCCTCGAGCTTGGCGCGCTGCGAGGAGTTGCCGCGCATACCGATGCCGTCCCACCCGTCCACCCAGCTCAAGCCTGCGGCGTCGCCGGGCACGAGCACGCAGGAGAACTCGCCGACGGGAGCATCCGGGTCGGCCGCCACGGTGCTCACGACGTACGAGTCCGCTCGCGACCCGTTGGTCACGAAGGACTTCTCGCCGTCGATGCGCATGCCGTCGGGCTCGCGCGTGAGCCGGGTCTGGGGGAGCCAGAAGTGTGCGCCGGTCCCCGGCTCGGACAACGCCAGGGTGGTCAGGTGCTCGCCGGCGACGATGGCGTCGAGGAACTCCTTGCGCTGCCGTTCGGTGGGCTTCGCCGCGATCACAGCGGTGGCGACGCAGTGCATGCCGAAGCACAGACCCGCCGAAGCGTCGACCCTTCCCAGGGCCTCCCCGGCGGCGACGACCCCGCGGAGGCCCAGCCCGCTGCCGCCCAGCTGTCGAGGGGCGGCCAGGCCACCCAGACCAGCAGCCTGCATCGCCGCGAGCACCTCCGCCGGCCACACCCCGGAGTCCGTGCGTGCGACCAGCGGGCGGGCGACCGTCTCGGCCACCTCGGATGCGCGCGTCACGACGTCGGCAACGCTCACGGGGATCGGGGAGGCCGTCACAGCCCAGCAGTCTATTGCGCCTCACCGACATGCGAACGGGCCTGGCGCCTGTCGGCCTCCTCTCCACGCGCCGCCTGCCGACCGGTGCCTCGGTCGGTCCGGGTGCTGATCGGGGTCAGTCCCGCTCGACGCCGCGCTCCGGCGCGGCCATGTCCCCGGTCGCGGGGACGCCGTCGGCGAGGCCGTAGCGCAGGAAGACGGTCCCCATCGGCCCGGCCGCCGGCGGCTCGAGCAGCCGCACGTTCGTGGGGACGGCGCCGCCGTCGAACACCTTCTTCCCGACCCCGAGCACCACCGGGTGCAGCCACAGGTCGAGCCGGTCGAAGAGCTTCTCGCGCAGCAGCGTCTGCACCAGGTCCAGGCTGCCGACCACCTTCACGTTCTCGTGCCGCTCCCGGAGCCCGCGCACCTCGGCGGCGAGGTCCGGACCGAGCTGGGTGGACCCGGCCCAGGAGAGGTCCGGCGTGCCGCGGGAGGCCACGTACTTGGGGATGCGGTTGAACAGCGTCGCGATGCCGTCGTCCTCGCCGCCCTGCTGGTGCGGCCAGTACGCGGCGAAGATGTCGTAGGTCCGGCGGCCGAGGAGCAGCGCATCGGTGCCCTCGTAGGCCGCCGTCACCTGCGCGCCGGCGACGTCGTCGAACAGCGGCGCCTGCCAGCCGCCGAAGGGGAAGCCCTCCGGGTCCTCGTCGGGTCCGCCGGGCGCCTGCCCGACGAGGTCGAGGGTGGCGAACAGCTCGATCTGGACGATGCCCACGGGTGCTCCTTGAAGTCGGTCGGCTGGCTCAGGAGGTAGACCGCCGGACGGCGGTGGACTGAGCGGTCCACCGGATACCTGTGACGCGCGTAACCATCAACCGTCTCCGCCGTTGATCCGGGCACACCGCCCCCCGAACGACTGGAGCCAGACGTGCGCCGTCTCGCCGCTTGCGTTCTCGCCGTCGCCGCCGTCCTGCTCAGCCTGCTGGTCGCCCCGGCCGCCCAGGCGAAGCCGAAGGCGCCGCCCGCGCCGCTGCAGTACGTCGCCCTCGGTGACTCCTACAGCGCCGCGTCGGGGGTGCTGCCGCCCGACCCGCTGGCGCCGCCGCAGTGCCTGCGGTCGATCCTCAACTACCCGAACGTCATCGCCGCCGAGCTCGGCGCGCAGCTCACCGACGTCACCTGCGGTGGCGCCGACACCGGTGACTTCGCCGCCTCCCAGTACGACGGCGTCGCCCCGCAGCTGGACGCGCTGAGCCGGACGACGCAGCTGGTCACCATGACCATCGGCGGCAACGACAGCGGCGTCTTCATCAACTCGATCGTGTCCTGCGGCGTCGCCGGCCTCTCCACCCTCGGCCAGGGCAACCCGTGCCAGCAGAAGTACGGCACCTCCTTCGAGGACACCGTCCGCACCACCACCTACCCCGCGCTGGTCCAGGCGCTCACCGACGTGCGGAAGCGGGCCCCGAAGGCGGAGGTCGTGATCCTCGGCTACCCGTGGATCCTGCCCGCGGAGAAGGGCTGCTTCGACAAGCTGCCGGTGGCCGAGGGCGACGTTCCCTACCTGCGCAGCCTGCAGGCCACGCTCAACGAGGTCATCGAGAAGGCGGCCGCGCAGACCGGGGTCACCTTCGTGGACCTCTCCGAGGCGTCCGAGGGCCACGACGCCTGCCAGGAGATCGGCGTCCGGTGGATCGAGCCCGTCCTGCAGACCACCAACCCGGTCATCGTGCACCCGAACGCCCTGGGCGAGGCCGAGATGGCCGCGCAGACGATGGCGGTCCTGGACCGCTGACCCACCGCGTTCCCCGTCCGGCCCCGTCCCACCGTCATCGGAGGGCGGGGCCGGACGCGCCTCTCACCCGCGGGGACGCGGGAGTGCGCCCGACATCCCGGGTCGAGCCGCTACGCTCGCCCATCGCGAGGACGCCGGACGATGGAGGCACGGAGTGGTCGAACCGGTGGACACGGCGGAGTCCGGCGGTCGTCGTCCCCGCGGCCGGGCCAGTGACAGCGCCGCCACCCGCAGGCTCATCGTCGAGGCTGCCGCCACGCTCTTCAGCACGCGCGGGTACGCCACCGCCTCGCTCAACGACATCGTCGCGGGCACAGGGATGACCAAGGGCGCGGTCTACTGGCACTTCCCCTCCAAGGAGGACATCGCCCTCGAGATCGTGCGCCAGATGTACGCCAGCTGGCCGCCGATGCTGGCCGAGGTCATGGCCGCCCACCCCGACGCGCTCGACGCGCTGGTCGCCTGCACCTACAAGGCCGCCGACCAGTTCAGCAGCGACCTCACCACCCAGGCGGCGAAGCGGCTGCTCGCGGAGCTGCCGCCCGAGGCGATGGCGAAGCTGCCGCAGCCCTACGTGGGCTGGCAGGGGGCGCTGTGCTCGCTGATCACCGAGGGGCAGCGCCGGGGCGAGATCAACCGCGCGGTGGAGGCGGAGGGCACGGCGCAGGCCATCGTGGCGAGCTTCTTCGGCATGCAGCAGGTGTCGTGGGAGCTCACCGGCCGGCGCGACCTGCTCGCCCGTCTGGAGAACTTCTGGAAGCTGGTCCTGCCCCAGCTGCGGCCGGAGGCCGCGGCCACCGAGGGCTGACGGTCAGTCGGCGGTCGTGGCCAGCGATCCTGCACGCCGCGCCAGGCGGGTTGCCGTCGGCGTCGCCGCGTAGCCGTTCACCAGCCGCGACCGGGCGGCGAGCGCTCCCGCGCGGTGCCGGCTGATCGAACGCAGCAGCTCCTCGAACTCGGTCTCGACGACGAAGTGCGTGCCGTCGGTCAGGACGACGACGGTGTCGCCGTGGTGCTCGATGCGCTCGATGTTGTCCGGGTCGACGGCGAAGTGCTCGCCGTTGCGGCAGGTCACTGCGATCACGGGAGCGCTCCTCCGGGTCGGCGTACGGGGCCGGCGGTGGTGCCGGTCCTGCCCTGGGGACATCGACCCCCTCGCGCGCCGGCTGTAGCCCCTGGCCCGGAAGTGCTCCCTAACGGGTGAGACCCGCTCAGAAGCCGAAGAGGAGCCCCAGCCCGCCCACCGTGAACAGCACCATGACGATCACCAGCGGCAGTTGGTCCGAGGCGCGGGCGTGCCGTTCGGAGAGCAGCGCCCGCTCGTGCGCCAGCGTGACCCCGGCGACGTGGCCGGCGACCACGCCGCCCACCTGGACGTAGGCGATGGTGTCGGGGCTGACGGCGGTCAGGTCGACGACGTTGCCGTAGGTGCCGAAGAGGTCCACACCCGGGACGCCGAACGGGTTGCTGGCGAGGATCCACGTCGTCTGCCCATCCAGGAGCAGCAGGCTGAAGTAGTGCGCCACCGTGTAGCCGAGCGCGATCGGGACGACCGTCGCGGCGTAGCGCTGCGGCTGGACGCCCAGCGGCTGGCCGGCCAGCCGGCCCGAGAGCCGGGTGCCCAGCAGGTACAGGACGGCGACCAGGGCGATGCTCAGCACCAGCCCGGCGGTGCCGGAGAAGGAGTCGTCAGCCGCTCCCGGGCCCGTCTGCCACCAGACGGTGCGGGTCAGGCCGTCGAAGGCGGTCGACCCCAGGAGCACCACGACGACGGCGGCGAGCCCCGGTGTCTCGGGCGTGGCGGTCGCGTTGGTCAGCGGGTTGCGGAGCACCAGCCGCCCATCCGCGCGCCGGCCCCACGGGGACAGCCGCGCGACGACGGCGGAGTACACCTCGAAGCCGTCTCCCTGCGCGAACCAGCCGGCCCCGAACCACAGGGCCAGCCCCGTGTGCACGACGGCGTAGGCGATCAGGAACCCGGCGACCGTGCCCGGCTCCGCGCGGCCGGGGAAGACCAGCTCGAACCACAGGAAGACCAGCAGCGATCCCGCCGCGGGCCACAGCCCCAGCGCGGGGAGCCGTCCGGCCCCGGGGGTGGACGGCAGGAGCCGGCTCAGCAGCGCGTGCAGCAGCCGGAGCGGGTTGACCGCCCGCCAGACCGGTCCGAGCAGCAGGCTGGCCGGAACCAGCCCCACCCAGAACGTCACGTACAGCGCCCACGGGGCGAGGTTGCGCGCGGTCTCGGGCGGTCCGGCGAGGGCCGCGGCGACCACGAGCACGAGGAGCGCCAGCGCCACCGCCTGCAGCGCGCGGCGGGTGCCCGTGCCGTCCACGAACCGCTGGACGGCGTCGGGCACCGGCCGACCGGAGGCGGGCCCACCCAGCTTCGGCGTCCGCCAGAACAGCAGCAGCGCCGCGAAGCTGATCAGGATCGCCGCACCCGCCCCGTACAGGGCCAGGCCGAGCGGGATCGGCAGGTCGGTGCGCGACCCGACCCCGTGGGCCAGAAGCGTCACGAGACCTGCAGCGTCAGCAGCACCGTCCCGGCGTCGTGCAGCTCGAGCTCGAAGACGCCGGGGACCGTCGCGTCGAAGGTCAGCTCCGACGGGGTGCCGGGGGCCAGGTCCGCCGTGACGTCGTACCCGTGCAGGTGGGCCTCGTCCGGCGCGTCGCTGGTGATCGTCACCGTCACCCGGTCCCCGAGCGGCACGGGCACCCGGCCGGTGTCACCGGTGACCTGGCCTCCCGCCACGTCCACCGCCAGTTCCGTCCCGGCCGGCTCGGCCGGGGGAGTGGTGGCCGGGGTGCTCCCCGTCGTCCCGCCGGCGGTGCTGGACGCCGCCGAGGTCGGCTCGGCGGCATCGGGCGCCGCGGTGCCGGCGCAGCCGGCGAGGACCAGCGAGAGGGGGAGGAGGGTGACGGCCGCGAACCGCCGGCTCATCGGCCCACCGAACCCTGACGCGTCCCCTCGGCGGGGCTGTCGGCCGGGGCGTCGGCGTAGGGCTCCCGCACGCTGGCGCGGCGGGCGTACCGGCCCACGCCCCAGGCGATCGCGGCGATGAGCGCGAGGGTGCAGGCCAGCACGACCAGGTTCGAGATCGTCCACAGGCTGCCGGTGGCGTCCTTCAGCTCGCGCTGCAGGATCTCCACCTCCGGGATGGCCGAGCGGGTCATGCCGTCCTCGGCCGGGAGCTCGTCCTCGCCGATGGCCTCGTCGGCCGGCAGGTAGATCGGCACCGCGGTCAGGGTGCGCCCGTCGTGGATCCGCAGCAGCGTCTTCCACGTGCCGTGCAGCGGCACCGGCTCGGTGGTCCGGTAGGTGCCCTCACCGGTGCGCTCGAGCTGGGTGACGACCAGGCCGTCGCCCTGCCAGGCGGTGATCTGCACCCAGGACGGGTCGTCGACGAAGTCGGCCGGGTCGATCTCGACGGTCACGTTCGCCGTCCGCGGGTCGGTCTCGACGTCCTCGATGCCGAACGTCGCCTCGACGTCGTCGGGCACGGTGGCCACCAGGCCGTTGGCGACGGCGGCGGCCAGGGCGAGGATGCAGCCCACGACCACGGTCCGCGCGATCGCGGGGCGGGGCAGCCGGCGGCGCAGGCCGGAGGCGAGCAGCGCCCCGAGCAGACCGCCGACGACGCCGCCGACGATCGCCATCAGCGTGCCCTCGACGAGGATGTCGCTGGTCCAGGAGAGGGTCTGGGTGAACTGGGTCCAGCCCGCCTCGGTGGCGTGGCCGACGGTGCCGATCAGCACACCGGCGGCGGCCCCGAAGGCGAGCGGCTTGCGGGCCAGCGCGACCGACAGGGCCAGCAGCTCCACGATGATCGCCGAGCCCAGGTACAGCGGGAAGGAAGGCGTGATCTCACCGAAGGCCGGTCCGACGATCAGCGAGATGCCCCCGCGGATCACGAGGAAGAACGCGACCGCCGCCAGCGCGCCGCCGCGGCCCATGAACAGGCGGGCGGCGACCAGGGCCATGCCCGCGGCGCCCGCGATCATCAGCGGCTCGAGCACCAGCCGGAACTGCGGCACGTCGAAGTCGTACTCGCCCTGGAAGACCGACAGGCCCAGCAGCAGGCCGCCCATGGCCGAGGCCTGGCGGATGAACCGCGCGGTCTGCCCCACCTTGCGGTCGCCGTCGTCGGTGGACAGGCCGCCGTGGCCCTCCTGCTCGAGCAGCAGCAGGCCGATGATGGACAGGCCGGCGCCGCCGATGAGCATCAGGTGGGTGGGGCCCCACAGCGTGACGTCCTGGCCGAACATCCGGTGCCAGACGTCGTCGAGGGGGAAGCCGAGCAGGGCGTAGAAGCCGGCGGCGGTGAGGATGATGCCGCCGACGGGCACGTCCCAGCCGCGCAGGAACCGGACGGCGGACGGGCCCGGCTTCTCGTCCAGCGGCATGGAGCAGGCCAGGATGCCGCCGGCGAACACGCCGAAGAGCCCGAAGAGGATGAGGAAGTGCGCCGGGTTGGCGAGCGGGCCCTCGTCGCGGCCCACGCCGATGTGCAGGGCGATGTCCCACAGCATGCCGAGCAGTGCGGTGAGCAGCGAGAGCGTGGTCAGCACGGTGGGCAGCGCCACCCAGGCGGGGACACCGGTGGCGGACCCGAGACGGTTCCCGATCGTGGTCAGGACCGTGGAGCGCCGGGTGCGGTGCAGGAACACCAGCGCGAGCAGTGCTGCGGTGAGACCGAGGCCGATCCCGGTGGCGAGCAGCACCTCTCCGATGGCGGCGCCCCCGGCGGGGCGGGTCTCTGCGGCCAGTGGCATAGCGCTCCCTCGAGGCATGGGGCTATGGAACACCCATCACGGTGACATCGACAACTGATACATAGAACGAGCGGCTTACCGTGGGGTCACGACGGGAAGGAGGTGGCGGTGAGCACAGCACAGGTCGACCCGGTCGGCGAGTCGCCCGAGCACGACCTGACGGTGGACGAGCTGGCGGCCCGGGTGGGGGTCACCGTGCGCAACGTCCGCGCCTACTCCGCGCGGGGGCTGCTGCCGCCGCCGCGGATGGTGGGCCGCACCGGCTACTACGGCCGGGAGCACGTCGCCCGGCTGCTCCTGGTCCGCGAGATGCTGGCCGAGGGCTACTCCCTGGCCATGATCGAGCGGACCCTCTCCAGCGCACCACCCACGGCGAGCTCGGCGACCCTGGCGCTGCACCGCGCGCTGCTGGCGCCCTGGCTGCCGCCGGAGCCGGAGATCACCACCGGGGCCGAGCTCGCCGCGCGCGCCGGGGTCCCCGAGCAGCCCGAGGTGGTCGACCAGCTGGTCGAGCTGGGTCTGGTGGAGCGGCTGGGCGACGGCCGCTTGCGGGTGCTGGACCCCGCGCTGCTGATGGCCGGGCTGCAGGTCGTGGGCCTGGGCGTGCCGCCCGCCGCGCTCATCGCCGCCCAGACGCAGGTCAACCAGCACGTGGCCGCGATCGCACGCACCTACGTGCAGATGTTCGTGGACACCGGCTGGCGCGCGTTCGTCGACGCCGGGGCGCCGCGCGAGGGGCTCGAGGAGATCCTGGCGACGGTCACCCGGCTGCAGCCGGTCGCGGCGCAAGCCGTGCTCGCGGCCTTCCGCACGGAGATGGCCACCGAGGTGGCGGCAGCGGTCGAGGCGGCGCTCAGTCAGCTCGAGGCGGAGTAGCCGTGCCGTCCTCGGGCAGCGACTCGCGGGCCAGCCCCTCCCGGGTGGCCTCCGCGGCGGACTCGCGGGCGGTGAGCCGGCGGTCGCGGACGACCGCGCCGGCCACCAGTGCGACCAGGATCGCGGCGGGCACGAAGAAGCCGACGGTCCCGATGATGCTCAGGCCGTCCATGGCGAGCACGTCGTAGTCAGGCATCCCTCCATGTGACACCGGTCGATGACAGGGTGTCAAACGGAAGGGTCAGTCGCTGTCCCGGCCCTCGCGCCAGTAACCCATGAACGCCACCGAGCGGCGGTCCACGCCGACGTCGCGCACCAGGTGCCGGCGCAGGCCCTTGACCACACCCGCCTCGCCGGCGAGCCACGCGTAGACGCCCGAGGAGCCGCGGCCGGGGGCGGCATCGGGCACCTCCCAGAGGATCTCGGCGTCCACGTCGACCTCGGCGAGCTCAGCGGTGGGGGAGGGGGCCAGTCGCTCGCCGAGCTCGCGCACGGTGGCGACGACGGCGGCGGTCAGGAGCTGCCCTCTCGGGGCGCTGCCCGAGCCGGTCCGGCGGGGGAGCCAGCTGATCTCGACGCCGCGGGGAGCGGCCACGTTGAGCGCGTCGCCCGCCGTGGGCACCTCGAGGAGCACCCGGGCGTGCCGGCCCTCGGGCAGGCTCTCGACGATCGCGCAGATGGCGGGGACCGCGGTCTCGTCGCCGGCGATCAGCAGGCAGGACGCGTCGGCCGGCGGGTGCCACTCGTAGCCGCCCGTGGGCCCGGGGAAGCGGGCGTTCGGGCCGACGAGGACGACCTCGTCGCCGGCGGCGGCGGACTCGGCCCAGGCCGACGCCGGGCCGGTGGCGCCGTGCAGCACGAAGTCGACGTCGACCTCGAGCAGCTCGGGGCGGGCCGCCCGCACCGTGTAGGTGCGGATGGGCATCTGTCGCTCCGGCGGCAGGGCCCGCCACTCGCCGTACCAGTCGTCGCCGGCCGGGCAGTCGACGACGCCGCGGCCGGGCAGCGGGAGCATCACCTTGATCCGCTGGTCCCAGCCGTTGGAGGCGAAGACGTCCAGCTCCGGGCCGGTGAACGTGACTCGTAGAAAGCTCTCGCCGAGGCGCTGCACCCGCGCCACCTGCACCGGGAAGGTGCGGTACGCGGGGACCTGCGCGGTCTCGACGGTCATATCGGCTCCCCGGGAAGCAGGTGCAGACCGTCTTTCGACTTAGGCTAGCCTCACCTGGCTTCCGGCAGTCTTGCACACCGCCGCGATCGAGACCAGGGCCCCGCCCGACGGGGTCTCCAGGACAGAGGAGAACGAATGACCACACGCACGCTGCGCACGGCCGCACTGGGCCTCGCGACCGCTCTCGCGCTGACCGCCTGCGGGAGCGGAGCGGCATCCGAGGAACCCGCCGAGGGGTCGGCCGCCGCGGAGGAGGGCTTCCCCCGCACCGTCGAGCACGCCATGGGCAGCACGGAGATCCCGGAGCGCCCGGAGCGGGTCGTCGTCCTGGACACCGGGGAGCTGGACTCCGTGCTCTCGCTCGGGGTCACCCCGGTCGGCGCCGTCACCACCGCCGTCTCCGACGGCTTCCTCAGCTACCTCGCCGAGGACGCCGAGGACGTCGAGGTCGTGGGCACCATCGCCGAGCCCGACCTCGAGGCGATCGCCGCGCTGGAGCCGGACCTGATCCTGTCGAACAAGGTGCGGCACGAGGACATCTACGAGCAGCTCGCGCAGATCGCGCCCACGGTCTTCGCCGAGAAGGTCGGCGCGGTGTGGAAGGAGAACCTGCTGCTCGACGCCGAGGCGCTCGGCCTGGAGGACGAGGCGCAGGCCGCGCTGGAGGAGTACGAGGCCGACGCCGCCGCGCTCGGCGAGGACCTGGGCGACCCTGCCGGGACGACGGTCGGCGCCCTGCGGTTCGTCGAGGGCACCATCCGCGTCTACACGGGGCAGTCGTTCATCGGCACGGTGCTGGCCGACATCGGTCTGGACCAGCTGGAGCTGCCCACCGGTGAGACCCCGACCTTCGCGGAGCTCTCCGCCGAGCAGCTGACGCAGGCCGACGCCGATCTCGTCCTGTACTCCTCCTACGGCCCGGCGACGGACTCCGGGGAGCAGGCGGTCGTGGCCGGCCCGCTCTGGCCGCGGCTGACCGCGGTGGCCGAAGAGCGCGCCTACGCCGTCGAGGACGACGTCTTCTACACCGGGATCGGCCTGCGCGCGGCGACCCTGCAGCTGGAGCAGCTGCGCGACCTGGCGCTGTAGGCCCCGCCCGACGACGAGGGCCCTCTCCCGGGATCGGGAGAGGGCCCTCGTGGCGTTCGGGCGGAACGATCAGGCGGGCGTCTCGGTGGAGATCTGCGCGGCCAGGTACTGCGGCGCACCGACCCGCTCGATGGCGGCGAGCTGGGCCTCGAACCAGTCGGCGTGCTTCTCCTCGTCGAGCACCATCTCCTCGAAGACCGAGGCGGTGCCGTGGTCACCGAGCTCGTGGCACTCCTTGGCCGAGGCGTTGAACTGCGCGACGGCGGCCTTCTCGCTGTCGAGGGCCAGGAGGAGCATCTCCTCGGCGGTCTCGCCGATCCGGATCGCGCCGAGGCGCTGCAGGTTCGGGTGGCCGTCGAAGAGCAGGACGCGCTGGATCAGGGCGTCGGCGTCGCGCATCTCGTCGATGGAGAGGTCGTAGAAGACCTTGCCGAGCTTCGGCAGCCCCCACGCGTCGAGCATGCGCGCGTTGAGGAAGTACGTGTTGGTGACGGTGAGCTCGAAAGTCAACGCGTCGTTGAGCAGTTCGACCACACGGGGGCTAACGGGCTGCACCAGCGACTCCCAGTTCTCGCTCCGCCGGGCGCTCGGTCGTGCGCTCGGCGCGGACCGGGCAATGCTTGCACACCAGCTCGCGCATGGAGTCGACGCAGTTGCCGCACGTGCGGCCGGCGCCGGTGACGCGGGCGACGTCGGCGATGCACCGGGCACCGTTGGCGATGGCCTCGAGGATGTCGCGGTCGGTCACCACGCTGCAGTGGCACACGTACATGGAGCGGTCGCCTCACGTCCGGGGCAGGGGTCGCGCTGCTCCGGCGCGCAGGCCGGGCAACCCGCGCAGGTTAGCCTGGCCTAACCGGATCGCGCCAGGTGTCCTGGTCAGCGAGGTGGTCAGATGCCGAAGGGCTCCGTGGAGGTGGCCGGCCGGAAGGCGGAGCCGCTGACGGCGCCGACGACGCCGCCGCCGTCCCGGAGGACCTCGAGGGGCTCGACGAAGCGGCCGCTGCTGCCGTAGCGGGACCAGTAGCGCGCGGTGGCCAGGACGAAGTCGTCCTCGAGGTAGGCGCGGATCCCGGCCTGCGAGCGGAACCGGGCGAGGAGCTCGAGCTTGGTGCGGGTGAAACCGTCGATGTCCACGAAGCGCGTCGGCCGGAAGTCGATCGTGGCCGAGGGGCTCTGGAAGCAGGCGACGGTGGGCACCGACCGGGTGGCCACGCTCGCCGCCTGGTGCACGGCCCGGTGGTCCTGGTGCCGGTCGTTGGCCGAGTGCGTGTAGACGATGGTGGGGCGCACCTCGGCCACCACGCGCTCGATGATCGACATGGTCGGGTCCGCCGGGCTGATCCGGGTGTCCTCGAGGTCCTCCAGGAAGAGCCGGGCGCCGATGAGCTCGGCTGCGGCCAGCGACTCGTCCACCCGGGCGGCGGTGTCCCCGCCGCGGGCGCCGCGGGAGAGCGTGAGGATGACGACCTGGTCGCCTGCGGAGCGGTGGGCGGCCAGCGTGCCGCCGACGCCGATCTCGACGTCGTCGGGGTGCGCGCCGACGGCCAGCACCGTCTGCCGCTGCCGAGCGGCGGCACGCCTGGCCGCGGCGGTCTCCGCCTGCCGGCGGATCGTCGCGGCGAGGGTGTCCTTGGGAACCGGTTTCACGAGGAAGTCGTCGGCCTGCCGGCGCAGCGCGTCCACGGCGTAGTCGACCGACGCGTGCGCGGTCATCACCGTGACCGGCAGGTCCGGGCGGACCTGGCGCAGCCGGTCGAGGAACTCCAGCCCGGTCATGCCGGGCATCTCGATGTCGGTGATCGCGGCGTCGAACTCCACGCGGCCGATCAGGGTGAGCGCCTCGAGCGGGTCCGCGCAGGTGGTCACGGTCATGCCGCCGCGCTCGAGCACGGTGCGCACGAAGAGCGCGGTGTCGGCGTCGTCGTCGACGACGAGCACGTGCAGTGCACCGTCCACGGTTCCGGCTCCCTCGGTCGGGTCCCCGGGTTCGGGCCGGGAGAGGACGCGGTGTCCCCGCACTCATGACGGCGGCAGCGGCTCCCGCCATGAGCCGCGCCCCCCTTTCTCACCCGTCGGGGTGGGGTGCCGGTGCCCCGGTGACCGCCAGGGGCTCAAGCAGCGCTCCTCCGGTGCCGATCACCCGGTCAGGTGACAGGAGGCCGACCGGCCGCCGCACCGGTGGCAGCCCTGCGTGAGGAGGAGACGTCGTGCCCGAACAGTCCGTGCTCGTGGTCGAGGACACCGAGGAGATCCGCGAACTCGTGGTGACCGTCCTCGAGCGGGCAGGCTTCGACGTGCGTGCCGTGGGCACCGGCGCCGCGGCGTTGGAGGAGGTGCGGCGGGACGCGCCGGACCTCATCGTGCTCGACCTCGGGCTCCCCGACGCCGACGGCACCGAGATCTGCCGGCAGATCCGCGCCGAGACCGCGTGCTACGTCCTGATGCTCACCGCCCGCGCCGAGGAGGTCGACCTCCTGATAGGCCTGGCCGTGGGCGCCGACGGCTACATGGCCAAGCCGTTCTCGCCGCGCGAGCTCGCCGCCCGCGTGCAGGCGATGCTCCGGTTCCCCCGTAGCGCCGCCCCGGTCGCCTCGGCCGCGGAGGAGGTGGCGGACTCGGTCCGCCGGCTCGCCGAGCTCGAGGTGGACGAGGACAGCCGGGAGGTCCGGGTCGACGGCGACATCGTCGACCTGACCCGCACCGAGTTCGACCTGCTGGCCGCGCTGGCCTCCCGGCCCGGCCGGGTGCTGCAGCGCGAGACGCTGCTGCGCGAGGTCTGGCAGACCGACTGGGAGGGCAACCTGCGGCTGGTGGAGGCGCACATGTCCAACCTGCGCCGCAAGCTGGTCGCGGCCGGCCTGAACTCGCCCGAGATCAAGACCGTCCGGGGAGTGGGCTACCGCCTGGTCGCCTGACCGCGGACCCCGTCCTCCCCGGACGGGGCCGGAACGACGGAGGACCCCCGCCTCGGCGGGGGTCCTCCGTCGTTCAGGCGCCGGTGAGGGCGTGCAGCTCCTGGATGCGGGAGTGGGCGAGGACCCCGCGGCGGGCGTCGGCGGCGATGGCGCGGCAGACGGAGGCGACCTCGGGGTGGCCCAGCTGGCCGCTGGTGCCGGCCAGGGTGTTGGCCGCGGAGGCGACCGCGCGGGCGTCGCCGGCTCCGGTGGAGGTCTGGATGGCGGAGAGCCGCTCGGGCAGGGCGGTGCGGTAGATCTGCTGCAGGCGGTCCATGAGGTCGGCGTCGAGGTCGTCCTCGTCGTCTGCGGTGGGGGGTTCTGCCTGCGCGGTCGGCCCCGTGGTCCGGCCGCGCAGGAAGTCCAGGAGGGTGCCGGGGACGACGGCGGCGGAGAGCGGCGCGGGGCGCTCGTCGGCCGGGTCCTCGACGGTGTCGGAGGAGTGCACGAGGGTCAGCACGTCAGCACCCGCGTCCGCGCCGAGTCCGCCGTCCACCGGTAGGTGGTCTGCGTCGACACGAGGAGCTTCGGCTGGTAGCCGAGGACGTCGGCGTCCTGCGTCTGGGTGACCGTCGTCGTGGCGGCGCCGGTGCTCATCACCGGGGTGATCGATCCGTCGCCGAGCTGGGCCGAGACGACGTACCCGTTGACGCCGCGCGACGTGCTGCCGGTCCAGCTCAGCGTGACGCGCAGGTCGGTGTTCTTCGTGACCGTGGTGGTCGTCGTCTCGTTCGGCCTCGGGCCGGGCTCGGTCGTCGTCGTGGTCCCCTGGACGTTGCTCGAGCTGGGGGCCGTCGTCGTCGTCGAGCTGTAGGCGGTGGTGGTCGTCGCACCGGTGCCGGGGTTCCGGTACACGGTGTGCTTGACGGTCGTCGTCGTGGTGGTGCACGAGTCGTCGAGCGTCAGCCCCGTGGGAGGCGCGACGGTGTAGGTGCTCAGGGTCGAGCTGACCGACGCCGCGTCGGAGAAGGCGGCCGACGCGGTCAGCGCGCTTCCGAGGACCACGGCGAGGGTCGTTCCGATCAGGGTCATCGTGCGCCGGATGGCGGTCATGTCTTCACCTCCTCGTCTTCTGCCGTCGGACCGGGGGTCAGCGGGCCGAGCCGGTCTGCTGCGTGCCGGTGAAGACGAGGCTGAGCGCGGCGGACTTGCCCTGGAAGGTGTTGTCGGCGGTGGTGGGGAGGGTGACGGTGTAGGCGATGTGGTCGGTGGCGCCGGCGGTGAGGGAGGCGGCGCCGGCGAGGTTGATGGGGCTGGTGACCGGGCCGGAGCCGAAGGTCTTCTCGCCGCTGGCGCAGGTGAAGGTGTTGCCGGTCTGGGTCCAGGCGATGGCGCAGGACTTGACGGCGAGCTGCAGGCCGTTGACGGCGTCGGTGGTCAGCACGCTGGGGGCGGCGGCGGTGGCGGCGAGGGAGACGTTGCCGAGGGCGAGGTTGCCGTCGTTGACCAGGGTGATGGCCCGGGTGATGGTGTCGCCGGGGACCAGGCCCGAGACCGCCAGGGGGAGGGTGCCCTGCGAGGTGGCGTTGATGGACAGGGTGCCGGTGTTCAGGGTGGTGTTCACCGGGGTGGTGCTGTCGGTGAAGGTTCCGAAGGTGCCCAGGCCGGCGACGGCGGCAGCGGCGCCGATGACGCCGAGGGAGCCGACGACCTTGCGGGCGGTGGTGCTGGTGGCGAGGCCGTTCTTGCTCATGTCCGTGTCTCCTGGGTCCGTGTGGTGCCACCGGCGTTCCGGTGACACCAAGGACTCTGGAGGGCCAACCGCAGGCCACCCGCCAGCGATCCGCAAGGAATCCGCAAGAAGACGTCGCCTTTCCCGCGGGTCTGCGGTCCCGGGGGTCCGCGTGGGTTCGCGGGTGGCTCAGGCGCCGATGAGGGCGTGCAGCTCCTGAACGCGGGAGTGGGCGAGGACCCCGCGGCGGGCGTCGGCGGCGATGGCGCGGCAGACGGAGGCGACCTCGGGGTGGCCCAGCTGGCCGCTGGTCCCGGCCAGGGTGTTGGCCGCGGAGGCGACCGCGCGGGCGTCGCCGGCTCCGGTGGAGGTCTCGATGGCGGAGAGCCGCTCGGGCAGGGCGGTGCGGTACATCTGCTGCAGGCGGTCCATGAGGTCGGCGTCGAGGTCGTCCTCGTCGTCTGCGGCGGGGAGTTCTGCCTGCGCGGTCGGCCCCGTGGTCCGGCCGCGCAGGAAGTCCAGGAGGGTGCCGGGGACGACGGCGGCGGAGAGCGGCGCGGGGCGCTCGTCGGCCGGGTCCTCGACGGTGTCGGAGGAGTGCACGAGGGTCAGCACGTGAGCACCGCCGACCGGGGGCTCTCCGTCGTCCAGCCGTAGCTGGTGAGCGTGACGATCGAGACCCGGGGCTGGTAGTTCAGGTAGGCCCGGTCGACCCGCTGGCTCATGGTCCGGGTGGCGGCGTCGGTCTCGCCCAGGCTGACCGAGGTGCCGTTGTTCAGGTGGGCCATCACGCGGTACCCGGTGACGCGGCCGGTCGCCGTGGTGGGAGTCGTGCTCGCCGACCAGGTGACGGTGGCGTCGTACCAGTAGTGCGTCTGGTAGACCGTCGTCCAGCCGTTCCAGTACGACGACGTGGTGGTTGTGCAGCGCCCCGTCGCCGAGACGGTGGCCGGGGCCGTGACGGTGATGGCGGTGACCGACGTCGGCACGGGCAGCTCGACCGTCTTGCTGAAGGTCGCCGACGCGGAGAGCGTCGCGGCGAGGACGGTGGCGATGCCGAGGGCGAGGACCACGAGAGCGCGGCGGACGGCGATCATGCCTGGTCCTCCTTCTCCGGGGCGGTGTCGTCGGTCGGGGTCGGGCGCCAGATGCTCAGGAGCACCCAGGCGGCCAGCAGCAGCGGGGCGCCGTAGAGCAGCACCTGGCTGACCACGGGCGTCCGGAGCGCCGTGACCAGGTGGCCCAGCTCGGGGACGACCGCGCGGACCTCGTAGGCGGTGTCGCCCTCGAGTCGTGCGGTCCAGGGGTCGATCGCCTCGTTGGCGTCACCCTTCGTCTGCACCAGGACGCTGCCGTCGGCAGCGTGCTCCACGGAGACGACGCGGTGGGTCACGAGGGCGCCGTCGTCGATGGGCATGTGGTACGTGATGACCATGCCCTCGGTGACGTCCGAGACGGCGATCGGGCTGGCGACGGTGATGTCGCCCGGCTCGATCTCGGGGGCCATGCTCGCGGTCAGCATGGTCATGGTGCGGTAGCCGAGCACGTGCGGTCCGACGGCCAGGAGAGCGAACACCAGGACGGCGACCACCATGACTCCGCGGACCAGCCACGGGGCCGTGCGGCCCATGATCTGGCGGGCCCGGTCGGCGCGGGCGCCGGCGGGAGAGCGCTCGTCCCCGGCCGGGGACAGCGCGTCGGCTGTCCCCGGGCGACGGACGGGGTGGACGGTGGTCATGGCGTGGTCTCCGTTAGCTCGTCAGGCCGCGGTCAGCGGGCCGAGCCGGTCTGCTGCGTGCCGGTGAAGACGAGGCTGAGCGCAGCGGACTTGCCCTGGAAGGTGTTGTCGGCGGTGGTGGGGAGGGTGACCGTGTAGGCGATGTGGTCGGTGGCGCCGGCGGTGAGGGAGGCGGCGCCGGCGAGGTTGATGGGGCTGGTGACCGGGCCGGAGCCGAAGGTCTTCTCGCCGCTGGCGCAGGTGAAGGTGTTGCCGGTCTGGGTCCAGGCGACGGCGCAGGACTTGACGGCGAGCTGCAGGCCGTTGACGGCGTCGGTGGTCAGCACGCTGGGGGCGGCGGCGGTGGCGGCGAGGGAGACGTTGCCGAGGGCGAGGTTGCCGTCGTTGGTCAGGTTGATGGCCCGGGTGATGGTGTCGCCGGGGACGAGGTTCGAGACCGCCAGCGGCAGGGTGCCCTGCGAGGTGGCGTTGATGGACAGCGTGCCGGTGTTCAGGGTGGTGTTCACCGGGGAGGTGCTGTCGGTGAAGGTTCCGAAGGTGCCCAGGCCGGCGACGGCGGCGGCGGCGCCGATGACGCCGAGGGAGCCGACGACCTTGCGGGCGGTGGTGCTGGTGGCGATGCCGTTCTTGCTCATGTCCGTGTCTCCTGGGTCCGTGTGGGGCCACCGGGTTCCCGGTGACACCAAGGACTCTGGAGGGTCAACCGCAGGCCACCCGCCAGCGATCCGCAAGGAATCCGCAAGGAATCGGCGCGGAGTGCGCAGATCGGCCGAGTCGGTCGCCCGGAGGGCCACGGTCAGGCCGCCGGGTCCAGGGGCAGGGTCATCGTGAAGGTCGTGCCCTGCCCCTCCACGCTGACGAGGTCCAGCGTCCCGCCGTGGGCGGTGGTGATGGCCTTCGTGATGGTCAGCCCGAGGCCGACCCCCGGCACCGCGTTGCGCCGGGCCGTGGAGGAACGGAAGAAGCGGGTGAACAGCTGCCCCTGCTCGCCGGTGGGGATGCCCATGCCCGTGTCGGCGACCGAGAGGAGTGCCACGGGGACGGCGCCGGGACGTTCGTCGGCCACGACCTCGCCGTCCGCCGTCTGCCAGGACCGCCGCAGCGAGAGCCGCACCTGGCCGTCGCGCGGGGTGAACTTGACGGCGTTCGACACCAGGTTGTCGCACGCCTGCCCGAGCCGGACGGCGTCGCCGGAGACGACCAGGCCGTCGGCCGGCACGTCCAGGACGAGGTCCACGCCGGCGGTCGCCGCGGCCACCCGGGCGGTCTCCTCGGCGGCGCGGACCACGGCGGCGAGGTCCACGTCGGCCGGCTGCAGGGTGAAGCGGCCGCTCTCCACCTGGGCGGTGAACAGCAGGTCGCCGACCAGCCGCAGCAGCCGGTGCGCGTTGCGTTCGACCGTCGAGAGGTACCTGCGCTGGTCGTCGGTGAGCGGCTGCTCCTCGTCGTCCATGACCAGCTCGAGGTAGCCGAGGATCGAGCTCAGCGGGGTGCGCAGCTCGTGGCTGATGAGGCTCACGAACTGGTCCTTCATGCGCTCGGTCGCGCGCGTCTCGGTCATGTCGGTGCCGACGAAGTTCCAGCCGGCGTGCGCGCCGCGGTCGTCGGATCGCGGGGTGATGGCGACCGACACGGTGCGGTGGCTGCCGTCGGCGGCGACGTAGGTCCAGTCGCGCACGTCGCTGCCGTCGGTCCGGGCGGCGTGCACGAGCGCCTCCAGCGGCGACGGCGACCCGGTGCTCTCCGCCGCCGCGGCCAGCTCCTCGGGCTCGTGGAAGTCGAGGATGGACCGCTTCCGGACGACGTCGAGCCGCGGCAACCCGAGCATCCGCTCCGCGCCCGGGTTCCAGACGCGGATGGTGCCGTCCCGGTCGGTGCCGATGATCGACTGCTGGGTGACCGCGTCGATGACGCTGGTCATGGTCTGCGCGCGGGCGGCCAGGATGCGGGAGGCGGTGTCCAGCTCGTCGGCGCGGCTCCGCACCTGCTCGAGGAGGACGTCCTGCTCGCGCTGCAGGCGGGCTATCAGGTGCTCCTGGGCGCGGAGGCGACGCCCGCTCTCGTTCACCGCGATGCTGCCGACGGCGACGGCGAGGGGGCCCAGCAGCAGCGCGCCGGGCAGCGGGTGCGTCGCCCCGGACGCGGTGCCCACCAGGTCCGGCACGAGCAGGACCAGCGCCGTACCGCCGACGGCGACCGGGACGCCGGCGCGGGTCGGGTGCGAGGCGAGCAGCCACAGCGGGCCCAGGAGCAGGAGGAGCACGGTCGGCGACGCGGTGCCGGCGTGCAGCAGCGCGACGGCGAGCAGGTGCGCGACCGGGACGGCCATCGACCGGACACCGGGCCGCGAGCGGCGGGTCGCCCAGACGCCGACGGTGGCGGCGACCGCGATCGCGAGGCCGGCTCCGGCGAGCAGCGGGTCCACCACCGGCACCCGGCCGGTTCCGAGGACGCCGGCGGTGGCGGCGAGGACGACGGTGCAGGCGAGCGCGCCGCGGACGTCGGACCACCAGGGCGCCGGGGCGGCCGGGCCGAGGGGAGCGGCTGCGGGCCGGTCCAGGACGGCGAGGGTCATGCCGGCACCCCGGCGGTCAGCGACCGCACCTGGTGCACGAGGCCGGCGATGGTGAAGGGCTTGGCGAGGTAGGCGTCGGCACCGGCCGAGAGACCGCGGGCGACCTCGTCGGGCCAGGCGCCGGCGGAGAGCAGCAGGATGCGGATGCCGGCGGTGGCCGGGTCCTCCCGCAGGGCGGTGCAGACCTCCAGGCCGGTGGCCCCCGGCATGGACACGTCGAGGACGGCGAGGTCGGGGAGGTCGGTGGCCGCGGCGACGAGCGCCTGCGAGCCGTCGGCGACCGACCGGACCACGTCGCAGCCGGCCTTGCGCACGGCCAGGCACACGAGGTCGCGGATGTCGTCCTCGTCGTCGGCCACCAGCACCCGGAACCGGCCGGGCGAGGTGTCGGTGGCGGGCAGGGCCGAGTCCACGAGGGGCTCCCGTCGGTCGTGACCGGCGACCGCGGGGGCGGGCGCCGCCGTTGGCGTCGTCCTGGGGAGGAACGGCGGCCCGGGAGGTGCCCTGCAGCGGGGTCCGGGGGGTCTCACCCGTCGGGGGGAGGGCCCCCGGACAGCACTGCGCCCCGCCGGGAGATCCCGGCGGGGCGCAGGCGTACGACGCGGGTCAGCGACCCGCGGATCAGCTGGAGGCCTGGCTCTGCACGGTCTCCTTGGACTGCTGGGCCTGGCCCTGCACGTCCTGGGCCGCCGACTGGCCCTCCTGCTTGACGGTCTCGGCCGCACCCTGAGCGGTGGACTTGACCTCCTCCACCGCCTGCTGCGCGGCGGGCTTCAGCTGGTCGCCGATCTCCTGCGCGGCCTGCTTGGCCGGCTGGAGGAGGGCGTCCTTGTTCTCGCGGAGCGCGGACTCGGCCTGCTGGGCCAGCTCCTGCTCCTTCTGCGAGGCGGGCAGCAGGCTGGAGACCAGCCAGCCCACACCGAAGGCGATCAGACCCGCGGCGAGGGGGTTGCCCTGCGCCTGCCGGGTGATCGTCTCCGGAGCCTGCTGGACGGCGCCCATCGCGGACTGGGCGGCGTGCTGCACGCTGTCCGCCGCGTTGGAGGCCGTGCCCTGCACCGAGCCGGCCGCGTTGGAGGCCGTCCCGTGCATCGAGGACTTCGTGTCGTGGGCAGTGCCCATGACCTTGTCCTTGAGGTTGCTCACGCGGCCCTTGGCCGCGGTCACCCGACGGTCCATGACGCGGGACGGGTTGACCTTCTCGTTGAGGGCGTCGACGTCGTAGCTGAGCTCGCGCCGGGTGTCCTCGATCTGGCGCCGGATGACATCCGGGTCACTGCTGGTCATGTTCGGCTCCTGCCGTTCAAGAGACCTCAGCGGTCTGCTGGTCAGTTGGGCTTCAGGGCGCCGGGAACCTGCTGGAGGGTCTCGACGGTGCGCTCGGGCTTCGGGTTCACCTGCTGGAACTTCTTCTTGCCCATGAGGCCGGTCACCGCGGCGACGACGCCCCAGAGGATGGCGACGATGAGCGCGGCCAGGCCGGCGTCCATGACGTTCTCCAGCGCCCACCACAGGGCGAAGGACAGGAACATCAGGACCATGTAGCCGGCGAACGCTGCCGCACCGAACATCCCGGCGCCGGTACCGGCCTTCTTGGCCTCGGCCTTCAGCTCGACCTTGGCGAGCTCGAGCTCCTGCCGCATGAGGGTCGACATGTCCTTGGCGACCTCACCGATCAGGGCACCGACGGAGACGCCTTCGACGTCCGGGTGTCCCGAGTCGGTCATGGGGGTCCCCATGGCGCCGCTGTGGGACCCCTGGGAGTAGTCGGCCGCGTAGTTCTGCGTCGGCTCGGCGTATGCCTGCGGCGTTCCCGCCGGTGAGGCCCCGGAGTAGGGGGAGCTCATGTCAGCCCACCTCACCCGGGCGACGTGCCGGGTCGTCCCAGCCCGCGGGCGTGGTCGGCGGGACCATGCTGCCGGCCGGCGGCGTGGTGCCGTACGGCGGCGGGGGGAGCGGAGCGCCGGTGCCCGTGCCGACCCCGGTGCCGGTGGTGGCGCTGGAGTAGTCGGAGTACGTCGGCGCCGGGTCCACGTAGTTGGTCGGCGTGCTCCGGTAGGAGGTACCGCCACCGGTGGTGCCGGAGTCGCTGTGCGCGGCCTTGACGCCGCTGGTCAGCCGGCCGGCGAGCACGCCCGCGGCGGCCGCACCCAGCAGGAACAGGCCGGGCTTGCGACGGGCGAAGGCGCGGACCTCGTCGAGCAGTTCGGCCGGCTCGCGGTTCTGCAGCTTGTCGGCGAAGCCCTCGACGATGCCGGAGGCCTGGTGCAGCAGGTCGCGCGCGGGGCCGGGGGCCCCCTCGCTGGAGCCGTCGGCGAGGCCGCGGAGCTCCTGGGCGAGCGACGTCAGGCCGGAAGCGGCCTTCTGCTGCTGGCCGATGGTCTGCTCCTTGAGCTGGGACCGGCCCTGGTCGAGCAGGTCCTTGGCCTGGCGCTGGGTCTCGTCGACCACCGTCTTGGCCTGGTCGGCGGCGGTCGAGGCGACCTGGCTGCCGGCCTGGGCGGCGGTGTCCTTCACGTTCTGGGCCTCGCTCTTGGCGACGTCGGCCTTCGACGTGCCGGAGCCCGTCGTGCCGGCGGTCGTGGCGCCCGTATCGACGGGGGCCGGGGGCGGGAACGGGGTGTCGATGGAGTGAGTCATCGGTCCTCCTCGGCAATCTTCGTGGTCGGTGGAGGCGCTACCCCCGTGCCGTTGCGGCACACATCCGGCCGGTCGATCACCGGCCCGGACGGCCGCAGCGGCGACGGGATCAGCGCTGGGGGTCGCGCGGGGAAACTGGGTCGTCCACCCGGCGCATCCGTGCATCCCGGGGCGGGATCGGTGTCGCATGAGAAGGGCAGAGACGCGCGCTGCGCCGTCCTCCCGCCGCTCCGCAGAGCACCGTTCCTCGCGGAGGGGCGGATACCCGGGTCAGGGGGCGGACGAAACCGGGAAGATCAGTTCCGCCAGGGAAAGCGCGGCGCGCGGCGCTCGGAGAAGGCCTGCACGCCCTCGGCGAGCTCGCCCGCGGCGATGGTCTCGCGGTAGCGGGCGGCCGCGAGGGCCTCGCCGTCGTCTCCGACCGCGAGGGCGGCGAGGACCTCCTTGGTGGCCCGCTGGGTGAGCGCCGACCGCGAGGCCAGGACGTCGGCGAACCGGCGCACCTCGGTCTCGAGCTCCGCGTCCTCGACCAGCCGGTCGACCAGGCCGGTCCGGAGCGCCGCGTCGGCGTCCAGCAGCTCGCCGCTGTAGAGCAGGTACTTCGTCGTCGCCGGGCCGACCAGGTCCAGCAGGGCCTTCGTCGACGAGGGCGTGTAGACGATGCCGACCTTGGCCGGGGTGACGCCGAAGACCGCGGTGCGGTCGGCGAACCGCAGGTCGCAGCAGGTGGCCAGCTCGACCCCGCCACCGATGCAGTGGCCACGGACCATCGCGAGCGTCGGCTTCGGGAAGTCGCGCAGCGCGGCCTGCGCCGCCAGGTTGTGCCGGCGGACGTCGGCCATCGGGTCGGCCGGGTCCTCGCCGCGCAGCAGGTCGGTGATGTCGGCCCCGGCGCAGAAGCTCGGTCCCTCCCCGGTGACCACGAGGACCCGGACCCCGGGGTCGTCGGCCAGCGGGGCCAGCACCTCCGGCAGGGCCGCCCACATGCCGAGCGTCATGGCGTTGCGCTTGACCGGGCGGTCGATCGTCAGGGTGGCGACGGGGCCGTCGCGGGTCACGCGCAGGTGCTCGGCCACGTCCGTCACCCGAGGTCGTCGGTGGAGAAGGTGTCGCAGTCCCGCGGGTCGCCCGAGGCGTACCCCGTGCGGAACCAGCGCTGGCGCTGCTCGGAGGAGCCGTGCGTGAAGGCGTCCTGGTCCACGGTGCCGCCGCCCAGGTTCTCCTGGATGAAGTCGTCGCCGATGCGTGCCGCCGCGTCGAGGGCCCGGTTGATGTCGTCCTCGGTGATCTCGGCGATGAGCGGCTGCCCCGACTCGTCGGGGACGGTCTCGGCGTGGTTGGCCCAGGTGCCGGCGTAGCAGTCGGCCTGGAGCTCGAGCCGCACGGTGCCGCTGGTCGGCCCGGTCTCGCCGGGGCTCACCTGCCGGTTGGTCCCGAGGAGGTTCTGCACGTGGTGGCCGTACTCGTGGGCGATCACGTAGGCGTTGACGAACAGGCCGCCCTGCGCCCCGAACTGCTGCTGCAGCTGGTCGAAGAAGCTCAGGTCGATGTACACGAGCTGATCGGCGGGGCAGTAGAACGGGCCGGACCCGCTGGTGGCGCCACCGCAGCTGGTCTGCACCGACCCGGAGAAGAACACGGTGTCGGTGGGGACGTAGGCGTCGCCGAGCGCCTGCGACCAGAAGTCCTGGATCGACTCGATGTCGGCCACGACCGCGCAGTCCACCGACTCGTTGGCGTCGGCGCCGGTGCGGCAGTTCTCCGCCAGCTGCCCGTTGTCGGCGGTCTGCCCGCTCCCCAGCCCGCCGAGGCCGCCGAACCCGCTGCCCGAGCCGCCGTCGCCGCCGCCGCCCAGGACCTGGAAGAGCACGAGCACCAGGACGCCGACGAGACCGAGACCACCGCCGCCGACGGCGACACCGCGGCCGCCCCCGAACCCGCCGCGACCGCGTTGGTCGCGGACGTTGGACGTGTCGAGGCCGGCGCCCTCGTTGTACCGCATCCCGTGTGGTCCTCCCCGTCGATCGAGCCGAACGAACCGTGCCATCCGGCCGGAGCGTCCGCGACCCGGGTCGCCGTGCCGGGCCGCTCGCCCCCGCCTAGGTTCAGGCCATGCCATTGCAGGGGGAGTACGAGCCGAGCGCGGCGCAGTGGGTCCGCGAGCAGGTCGAGCGCTACGAGGCGACCGGGGGGCGGGAGGCGAACACCCTCCGCGACACCGGGTTGCCCGTCGTCATCGTGAGCACCCGCGGGGCGAAGAGCGGCAAGGTCCGCAAGCTGGGGCTGATGCGGGTCGAGCACGACGGCGTCTACGCGATGGTGGGCTCCCAGGGCGGGGCCCCGACCGACCCCGCGTGGGTCAGCAACCTCCGCACGCATCCCGACGAGGTGACCCTGGAGGACGGGCCCGAGCCGTGGGACGGCGTCGCGCGGGAGATCTCCGGCGAGGAGCGGGCGCTCTGGTGGGAGCGGTCGGTCGCCGCCTTCCCGGACTACGCCGCCTACCAGGAGAAGACCGAGCGGCAGATCCCCGTCTTCCTCTTCGAGCGGCGCGGCTGACCGGTCAGGGCAGGGCGGCCGCCAGCGCGGGCACGGCCGCGGCGAGGGCGGCGTCCTCGGTGAACAGGGCGGCCTTCGCGACGCGTCGGCGTCCGCTGCCGGTCCACCGCCACGTACCGCTCACCCGGCCGTCGAAAACGACGGTCGGGGCGAACATGCCGTTGCGCCCGGGGCAGATCCGCTCGGCGAACGCCGGGTCGAGGACCGCGGTCCGGTCGCCGTAGCCGAGCACGAACTCGTCGAAGCCCGGCAGCAACCGGACGGCCCGGGCCTCCGCGCGGTGCGCCGCGAGGAGCTCGGGCGTCGCCGGGTCGAGCAGGTGCTCGGTCCCGTCCACCTGCAGCCGCTCCAGCCGGTCGCCGGCCACGGCGAGCCCCGCGCGCACGTCGCGCACGGTGGTCCCGGCCCAGCGCACCAGGTCGGCGACGGTGGCCGGGCCGTGCCCGCGGAAGTACCGGAGCACGAGCTCGCCCAGTGCCTCGTCGCGGTCGAGCCGCCGGCGTGCGCGCACCCACTCCTCGAGCGGGACGAAGGTCTGCTCGCCCCCGTCGGTGGGGCCTAGGCACAGCGTGCCGGTCTGGGACAGGAACCAGAGCAGGTGGTACCCGCGCTGGCCGGTGGTGGCGACACCGCCGCCGTGGATGGCGGTCAGCAGGGCCGCGCGGGACAGCCGCCGGCCGCCGGAGAGCACCGCGACCACGATCTCGCGGGCCCGCTCGGCGTCGGCCCCGGTCAGCTCCAGGGCCGCGCGGCGCCTCTCGAGCCCCGCCAGCGCGCGCGGTCCCAGCAGGTCCAGCATCCAGGGCAGGTCCTCGGCCAGGAGCAGGTGCAGGGTGCCGCGCATCGGCCAGCTGCGCACCACCGTGCCGTCGTCCATCGCGGCGAGCACGTCGGCCCGGCGGTGCCCGGCGGTGCGCAGCGCCACGGACGTCACCGCGCCGGGGAGGTCCTGCCCCTGCACCGCGGCCAGGCCGCGGACCGCAGCCGCCGCGTCCGGGGCCGGGGGCCCGGCGAGCCCCTGCGCGACCAGACGCATGAGCGCGACGTCCTGCAGCGAGGTCATGACCGCACCCTGGCAGGCGCGTCCGACGGTCCTCCCAGGGCGCCGGCTGCACTAGCCTCCGCGTCGTGATGGGAATGGGTGGAGCCGGCGGTCGGGACGCGGAGCGGCGACGGCGGCTGGTTGCGGCGGTCATCGTGTTCGTGATGGTGCTGGCCGCGGGTGCGACGGTGCTCTCGATCGCCCTCGGCTGAGCAGGCCGCATGACCGACGACGACCCGGTGGAGTCCTGGTTCCGGGCGGCGGGACGGCGGGAGGACGACCTGCGGCGGATCGACGCGCTGGTACGGGCCGCCGCGCCCGATCTCGGCCGCGAGCTGGTCCCGGTGGGGTCGGGCACGATGCTCGGCTACGGGCTGCTGCCCTACCGCACCCGGTCGTCGTCGACGACCACGCGCTGGCCGCTGATCGCGCTGGCGGCGCAGAAGCGGCACCTGCCCCTCTACGTCTGCGCCGTCGAGGACGGGCACTACCTGCCCGAGGTCCGGGCGGACCGGCTGGGGACGGTGAGCTGCGGGCGCAGCTGCATCCGGTTCACGACCGCCGACCGGGTCGACGCCGGGGCGCTGGCCGAGCTCGTGCGGGACGCCGCCGAGGGCACGGCGCAGGGTCGCAACGAGTTCTTCGCCGGCTGAGCTCACCGCTCCCGGGCCTTTCGTCCCTGGTGCCGCGACCTGCGGAACGACATCGTGTGGAACCGCTGCGGCCCGGAAGGATCGCGGCCCGCCCCGGACGAGAGAAGGACCGCCCGTGACCCTGGTCGTCCCCCCGTTCCCCGGACCCGCCGCCGACGAGCCGGCCCGGCCCTCGGACGAGCTCGCCCCGGGCGGGCCGCACCGCACCTCGCCGTCCCCGCGCGACGGGGATCCCGGCGACGACGCCGTCACCGCCGCGGTCGGCCGGCTCAGCGGTGAGTTCTCCGGCCGCGTCGGTCCGCGGCGCGTGGTCCGGGTCGTGCGGGACTGCCGGCGTGAGCTGGGCGGGTCGCCCGTCGGCGCGCTGCCGGAGCTGGTCGAGCGGCTGGCGCGCTACCGGCTGGACCGGCAGATCGGCTGACCCGTCGAAAGCCGGTTGCCGGGCACGGGAGGATGACGGCGTGGGCTACGTCGACGTCAGTGCGGTCCGGCACACCCTCTCCGACGGGCGGGTGCTGCTCGACGACGTCTCGTTCCGGATCGGCGAGGGCGCCCGCGCCGCGCTGGTCGGCGAGAACGGCGCGGGGAAGACGACGCTGCTGCGGATCATCGCCGGCGACCTGGTGCCCGAGGCCGGTGCGATCGCGCGCACCGGTGGGCTCGGGGTCATGCGCCAGTTCATCGGTTCCGTGCGCGACGACACCACCGTGCAGCGCATGCTGGTCGACCTGTCGCCGCCGGCGGTGCGGGCCGCCTGGGACGCCGTCGAGTCGGCCGAGCTGGCGCTGATGGAGACCGACGACGAGCGGGCCCAGATGGCCTACGCCGGCGCGCTCGCCGAGTGGGGGGACGCCGGCGGCTATGACGCCGAGGTCACCTGGGACACGGTCACCGTCGCGGCACTCGGCGTGCCCTACGACCGGTGCAAGTACCGCGAGCTCAACACCCTCTCCGGCGGTGAGCAGAAGCGGCTGGCGCTGGAGGCGCTGCTGCGGGGACCCGACGAGGTCCTGCTGCTCGACGAGCCGGACAACTACCTCGACGTGCCGGGCAAGCGCTGGCTGGAGGAGCGGCTGCTCGAGACCCGCAAGACGGTGCTGTTCGTGAGCCACGACCGCGAGCTGCTGGCCCGCGTCGCCGACCGGGTGGTCACCGTGGAGGGCGGCGGCGCCTGGGTGCACGGCGGCGGTTTCGGCAGCTACCACGAGGCGCGGACCGCCCGGCACGAGCGGCTGGCCGAGCTGCGCCGTCGCTGGGACGAGGAGCACCAGCGGCTGATCGACCTGGTGCGCACCCTGCAGCAGCAGGCGGCGAACTCACCCGACATGGCCAACCGCTACCACGCGATGCAGACCCGGCTGGCCAAGTTCGAGGCGGCCGGCCCGCCGCCGGAGCGGCCGCCGGAGCAGAAGGTCGCGATGCGGCTGCGCGGCGGACGGACCGGCGTGCGTGCGGTCACGGCCGAGCAGCTGGAGCTCACCGGGCTGATGAAGCCGTTCGACGTCGAGATCTTCTACGGGGACCGGGTCGGGGTGCTCGGGGCCAACGGCGCGGGCAAGTCGCACTTCCTGCGGCTGCTGGCCGGCCAGTCGGTGGCGCACACCGGCGACTGGCGGCTGGGCGCGCGCGTCGTCCCCGGGTTCTTCGCCCAGACCCACGCGCACCCGGAGTGGCAGGACCGGACGCCGGTCGACCTGCTGTGGCACGGCGAGCCCGGGCGGCCGGGGGTCGACCGTGGCCGGGCGATGGCCGCGCTGCGCCGCTACGGGCTCATCGTCGCCGCCGACCAGCCGTTCCGGACGATGTCGGGTGGCCAGCAGGCGCGGTTCCAGATCCTGCTGCTCGAGCTGTCGGGCGCGACGCTGCTGCTGCTCGACGAGCCCACGGACAACCTCGACGTGCTCTCGGCCGAGGCGCTGGAGGAGGCGCTGGCCGCGTTCGACGGCACGGTCCTCGCCGTGACCCACGACCGCTGGTTCGCCCGGTCCTTCGACCGCTTCGTGGTCTTCGGCGCCGACGGCCGCGTGTACGAGTCCGCCGAGCCGGTGTTCGACGAGACCAGGGTGGTCCGCGCCCGCTGAGGCGCTAGCCGAACGCCCCGCCCTCGCCGCGGTAGGTCGGGAAGCGGCCGGGAACGGCGTCGCCGGCCAGCGCGTGGAGCTCGTCGACGTGCTCGCACACCTCGCCGGCCTTGGCGTGGCGGAACCAGACCCGGTCGCCCACGCGGAGGTCACCCGCGCCGCGCAGCGGGGTCTGCACCTCGCCGGTGCCCTCGGTGGGGAGCCAGCGGAGCCCCGCCGGGAAGGTCGGCGTGGGCAGCCGGTCGGCGCCCGGCGGTCCGGAGGCGATCCAGCCACCACCGGCCACGGTCACCACGCCGGCCGCGGGCGCACGGGTCACCGGGACGGCGTAGTAGGTCGCCGGCCTCGCGGTGAAGGCACGGTACCCGTCGAACAGCACGGGGGAGTAGAGCCCCGATCCGGCCGCGACCTCGGTGACGGCGTCCTCGATCGCGGTCCGCTCCAGGCTCCCGGTGCCGCCGCCGTTCACGAACTCCAGGGGCGCCACCTCCGACACCGCGGCGACGACCGCGGCGCGGCGGGCGGCGAGCTCGCGGGCGGAGACCGCCTGCAGCCCGCGCACGGCGAGTCCCCGCAGACGCCGGCCGGCCGGCGCGTCCTGCACCCCGGCGATCTGGGCCTCGTAGGCCATCAGCCCCACGAGCCGGACGCCGTCGCGCGCGGCCACCCGGCGGGCCAGGGCGACGGCGTCCTCCGGGGTGTGCACCGGCGAACGGCGGACGCCGATGTGCACCCGGCCTCCCGCGGTGCGCAGCGAGGCGTCGACGTCCAGGCAGACGCGCAGCTCCGGACGGCGGCCGGGCGGGACGACGTCGTCGATCAGGTCGAGGTGGTCGGCGGAGTCGACCATGAGCGTGATCCGGGCGGCGGCGGTCTCGTCCGCGGCGAGCGCGCGCAGCGCCGCGCGGTCCACCGAGGGGTAGCCCACGACGACGTCGTCGCTCACGGCATCGTCCCCGGAGGCGAGCCACAGGGCCTCGCGCAGCGAGTAGCCCAGCACGCCGGCGAAGCCCGGCCGGGCCAGCACCCGGCGCAGCACCGCGCGGCAGCGCACCGACTTGCTGGCGACGCGGATCGGCTTGCCGCCGGCCCGGGCGGTCAGATCGGCGGCGTTCGCGTCCAGCGCGTCGAGGTCCAGCACCGCGAACGGCGGGTCCAGGTCGGCGGTCGCGCGCTCCAGGCGCTCGTGCAGCCGGTCCGCGGTCATCCGCCGCAGCGTGCCCGGGCCGGCGCCGGGGGGCAAGGGCGCGCAGCCGGTTGACCGGGGCGGCCGGTGCCCAGCAGAGTGCGCGCTCGACGGAGGGAGACCGGTGATCGAGGTGGCCGAGCTGCCCGCGCCCACGCGCTGGCGGAACTGGGCGGGCAACCAGCGGGCCGACGTCCCGGTGGTGCACCCGGGGTCGGCGGAGGAGGTCGCCGAGCTGCTCGTCTCCGCCGCGGCGGCCGGGCGCCGGGTGCGACCGATCGGCAGCGGGCACTCCTTCAGCGCGGTGGGGCGGCCCGAGGACGTCCAGCTGGTCTGCGACCGGCTGGCCGGCATCCGGGCGGTCACCGAAGCCGGGCTGGTCACCGTCAGCGCCGGGACGACGCTGCACCGGCTCAACCTGGAGCTGCAGCGGCGCGGCTGGTCGCTGACCAACCTGGGCGACGTCGACCGGCAGACCGTCGCCGGAGCGCTGGCGACCGGCACGCACGGCACCGGCGCCCGGTTCGGAGGACTGGCCACGCAGGTGCGCGGGCTGGAGATCGTGCTGCCCTCCGGTGAGGTCGTCGAGTGCGACGCCGTGCGCCGGCCCGAGCTGTTCGCCGCGGCGCGGGTGGGGCTGGGCGCGCTGGGCGTGGTGACGGCGGTGACGCTGCAGGCCGAGCCCGCGTTCGCGCTGCGCGCCGTCGAGGGGCCCGGCACGCTCACCGCGGCGGTGGAGGGCTTCGACGAGCTGATGACCTCCACCGACCACGTCGAGTTCTACTGGTTCCCGCACACCGACGCGACGCTGCTGAAGTGCAACACCCGCGTGCCCGTGGACGGCCTGGCCCCGCTGCCGCGCTGGCGTGCGGTGTGGGACGACGAGCTGCTCGCCAACGCGGCGTTCGCCGGCGTCGTCGCGGCCGGCCGGCGGGTGCCTGCCCTGGTGCCGCCGCTGGCCCGGCTGTCGGCCCGGGCACTGGGGGCGCGGACGTGGACCGACCACTCCCACCGGGTCTTCGTGTCCCGGCGCCGGGTGCGCTTCCTGGAGATGGAGTACGCCGTGCCGCGGGAGACGGCGCCGCACGTGCTGGCCGAGCTCCGGCGGGTGCACGAGGCCAGCGACTGGCGCGCGGCGTTCCCCGTGGAGGTCCGGACGGCCGCCGCCGACGACATCCCGCTGTCGACCGCCTCGGGCCGCGACACCGCCTACATCGCGGCGCACGTGCCCGCGGGCAGCGATCCTGGCTGCTGGTTCGGCGCGCTGGAGCGGCTCGCCGGCGAGGTGGGCGGACGTCCGCACTGGGGCAAGCTGCACGGTCTGGACGCCGCCGTGCTGCGCGAGCGCTATCCGCGGTTCGACGAGGTCGTCGCGCTGCGCGACCGGCTCGACCCGGCCGGGGTGCTGGGCAACGCCTACCTCGACCGGGTGCTGGGCCCGGGAGCGCGCGGCTGACCCGCGCTCCCGGGGCGGGCTCAGCCCGCCGGGTCGGGCTCCCCGGTGCCGCCGATGCGGTCCAGCTCCGCGAGCTCCTCGGGGCCCAGCACGCGAGCGGCCGACTGCAGGTTCTCCTCCAGGTGCGCCACCGACGAGGTGCCCGGGATGAGCAGCAGGTTGGGGGAGCGGGCCAGGAGCCATGCGAGCGCCACCTGCATCGGCGTCGTCTCCAGTCGGCGGGCGACCGTCTCGAGCGCCGCGGACTGCAGCGGGCTGAAGCCGCCGAGCGGGAAGAACGGCGTGTAGGCGACGCCCTCCCGGGCGAGCGCGTCGATGAACGCGTCGTCCGCCCGGTGCACGAGGTTGTAGTGGTTCTGCACGCACACGACCGGCGCGATGGCGCGCGCCTCCGCGAACATCTGCGGCGTCACGTTGCTGATGCCCAGGTGCCGGACCAGCCCCTCCTGCTGCATCGCGGCCAGTGCCTCGAACGGCTCGGCCAGCGAGCGCTGCACGGGCTCGGCGAAGCCGGGCATCCGCAGGTTGACCACGTCCAGGGCCTCGACGCCGAGGTGCTCGATGTTCTCCGGCACGGCCCGGCGCAGGTCCTCGGGGTCGAGGGCCTCGGGCCAGCCGCCGTCGGCGTCCCGGCGGGCACCGACCTTGGTCACGACGACCAGGTCCTCGGGATAGGGGTGCAGCGCCTCGCGGATCAGCTCGTTGACGACGGTCGGGCCGTAGTAGTCGCTGGTGTCGATGTGGTTGACGCCGAGCTCGACCGCGCGACGGAGCACCGCGATCGCGGCGTCCCGGTCGCGCGGCGGGCCCATGACGTGCGGCCCGGCGAGCTGCATGGCGCCGTAGCCGAGGCGGCGGACCTCCCGGTCCCCGAGGAGCTGGCTGCCGGACTTCTCCGCGGTGGTGGTCGTCATGGCTGCGCAGGTACCCAGCCGCGACCGGGCATGCGCGTCCGCTCCGGCAGGCGCTCCCCGCCCTAGGCTGCGGCTCTCGCCGAGGGACAGGAGGCCGGGGTGGCCGGGACGACGCAGACCGGGACGACGGTGGACGAGGTGATGGCCGAGCTGGCCGCGCTCGAGGACCCGCGCTTCCGTGCGGTGAACGAGCAGCACGGCGACGACCACGGGGTGAACCTCGGCGCGCTCCGTGCGCTGGCGAAGCGGCTGAAGACCCAGCAGGACCTCGCCTGCGCGCTCTGGGAGACCGGGGACAGCGCGGCCCGGCTGCTGGCCCTGCTGATCTGCCGCCCCAAGGCGTTCGACCGGGACCAGCTCGACGTCATGCTGCGCGGGGCACGCCGGCCGAAGGTGCACGACTGGCTCGTGAACTACGTCGTGAAGAAGAGCCCGCACGCCGAGGAACTGCGCCTGCTCTGGTCCGCCGACCCCGACCCGGTGGTCGCCAGCGCCGGCTGGGCGCTGACCAGCGAGCGCGTCCGGAAGCGGCCGGAGGGCCTCGACCTGGCCGGGCTGCTCGACGTCGTCGAGGCGGAGATGGCCGGCGCGCCGGACCGCCTTCAGTGGGCGATGAACGAGTGCCTGGCCCACATCGGCATCGAGCACCCGGCGTACCGCGCTCGGGCCGTGGGCATCGGGGAGCGCCTGCGCGTGCTCGAGGACTACCCGACCTCCCCGGGCTGCACGTCGCCGTTCGCACCCACCTGGATCGCCGAGATGGTGCGCCGGCAGGAGGCCTGACCGGCTCCCGACGGCACGAGGCCCCGGCCGGCGGCGTGCCGGTCGGGGCCTCGTCGTCCCGGGATCAGGGCTGGATGAGCACCTTGACGGCGCCGTCCTTCTTCTCGCGGAAGTTCATGTAGGCCTGCGGGGCCTCCTCCAGCGAGACCCGGTGCGTGGCGAACTCGTCCACGCCCAGCGGGTCGCCGTCGAGCAGCAGCGGGAGGATGTCGGGCACCCAGCGCCACACGTTGGCCTGCCCCATGCGCAGCTGGATCTGCTTGTCGAACATGCGCATGAGGGGCAGCGGGTCGGTGGCGCCCCCGTACACACCGGACAGCGAGATGGTGCCGCCGCGGCGGACGGCCTCGATGGCGGTGTTCAGCGCGGCGAGCCGGTCGACACCGGCCACCTGCATGACCTTCTCCATGAGCGCGTCCGGGACGATCGCGGTCGCCTTCTGCAGGGCGGAGGCGACCGGGGACCCGTGCGCCTCCATGCCGACGGCGTCGATGACGGCGTCGGGGCCGCGGCCGTCGGTCAGGTCGCGCACCTGGGAGACCACGTCGGCCTGGGTGGTCGAGTCGATGACGGTGATCCCGTTGCGCCGGGCCCGCGCCAGCCGCTCGGGGACGACGTCGGAGGCGATGACCTGGCCGGCTCCCAGGTGCTTGGCGATGCGGGTGCACATGTCGCCGATGGGACCGAGCCCGAGGACCAGCACGCTGCCGCCGTCGGGGATGCCGGCGTACTGGACCGCCTGCCAGGCGGTGGGGAGCACGTCGGAGAGGTAGACGAAGCGGTCGTCGAGCGGTGCGTCGGGCACCTTGATCGGCAGCGTGTTGCCGAAGGGCACCCGGAGGTACTCGGCCTGGCCGCCCGGCACCTGCCCGTAGAGCTTCGTGTAGCCGAACAGCGAGGCGCCGAAGCCCTGCTCGCGGTTCTGCGTCGTCTCGCACTGGGAGTTCAGCCCCTGGGAGCACATCCAGCAGGTGTTGCACGAGATGTTGAACGGGACGACGACGCGGTCGCCGGGCTTCACGGCGGTCACCTCGCGGCCGACCTCGCGGACGATGCCCATCGGCTCGTGACCCATCACGTCGCCGACGGACATGAACGGCGCCATGACCTCGATGAGGTGCAGATCGGAGCCGCAGATCCCGCTCGAGGTGATCTCGACGATCACGTCCGTCGGGTCCTGGAGAACGGGGTCGGGAACCGTGTCCACCCGGACGTCTCCCCGGCCGTGCCAGGTCACTGCGCGCATGCGGAATCTCCCTCGATCGGACCGCGAATCGGGCCGTGAAAGCTCTTCGTGACCCGGATCGCGCAACTCTCAACCATCCGCGGCGCGCCCCTCACGATCTGTTACGCGAGTTCTACGGACTGTCGAACCACAGACGTGGAGCTTCGTGACCTGGTTCACATAACTCGAGGTCAGTACCCCCGTCTGCAGATCACGAATCCATCACGCCGTGTTTACATGGGCCCCGCTCCTCTCCCCGGGGGCCGCACTGCAATGTCCGCCGACGGAAGTCAGGTGCATGAGTTCGCTCCACCACGACCGCCTCCTCGCAGAGGGCGCGGTGCCGGTCGACCAGACCGTCACAGCCCTCGCTCCGGCCCGCACGACGAGCACCTCGTCCCGCGGATCCCGGAACGGGCAGGCCGGGTCCACGGTCCCCACGCAGCGCCAGGGGAAGGCGCCAGCAGGGACCCGTCGGACCGCCGACTCGACCACTCCTCCCACCCGGGCCGCCCGGGCAGCGGCTGCCGCCGGCACCCTCGCCGCCGGCGCCAAGGCCGCCCGCAGCGCGACGGCGAAGGCCGCCGGCTCCAAGGCCGTGACCGCCACCGCGGCCACCGCGCGGGCCGCCTCGGCGAAGGCCGCCACCGCGACCGCCGCCGCGACCCGCAAGGCCGCTGCCGCCGCACGCACCGCCGCGGCCGCGAAGCGAGCTCAGGCGAAGACCGCACCGGCTCCGGTGGTCACCGCCGGGAAGGCTGCAGCTGCTGAGCCGGCCGCCGTGAAGGCCGCCGCCGCGAAGCCGGCCGCTGCGAAGACTGCAACCGCCAGGGCTGCCGCTGCGAAGCCGGCCGCTGCGAAGACTGCAACCGCCAAGGCTGCCGCTGCGAAGCCCGCCGCCGCTGCGAAGCCTGCCGCCGCTGCGAAGCCGGCAGCAGCCAAGGCGGCCGCCGCCAAGCCGGCCGCTGCCAAGGCTGCAGCAACGCCGGCCGCTGCGAAGACTGCCGCCGCCGCGAAGCCCGCCGCTGCGAAGGCTGCCGCCACCAAGGCGGCGGTCACGCCGGCTGCCGCCAAGGCTGCCGTCACGAAGCCCGCCCCGGCGAAGCCCGCCACGAAGCCCGCCGTCGCGAAGCCCGCCACCAAGGCTGCCGCCGCGAAGCCTGCCGCCACCAAGGCGGCGGCCAGCAAGCCCGCGGCCACGAAGCCGGTCGTGGCCGACGTCGCCACGGTCAAGCCGACCACCGAGAAGGCCAGTGCGACCGGCACCGCTCCGGTGCCGGCCCCCGTCGCGAAGCCGGCGGCCGCGCAGACCGCCGCCGTGGCACGGGCCCGCGGCCGGCACCGCGCCGAGACGGCGAGCTCCGCCCGCATCACCGCGGCCCGCGCGGTCGTCGCGAAGGCCATCGCCGCCAAGGCCGCCGCGTCGGCGGAGACGGGTGCGCAGCGCCCCACTCCGTACAAGCGCACCCCGGTGGCCGTCGTCGAGACCGTGGCCGAGGTCGTGCCGCAGGCGTCTGCTGCCGAGACGGCCGTCGTCGTCGAGGTGGCCCGCGGCCGGCGTGGCCTGCTGACCCGGCGTCCGCCGACGAACCGGCGGCGCGCCTCGATGTACCTCGCCGCGGCCCTCGTGGGCGCGATGAGCATCAGCGGCGCGGCTGCCGGTCAGCCGACCGAGGTCGAGACCACGCCCGTCAGCCACTCGGTCAGCGTCGCCGAGCAGCTGGGCATCGAGGCTGCTGCTCCGGCGTTCGTCGCCAACGCCGAGGCGGCCTCCCGTCTGCAGGGCCTGGTCAGCAGCCGCAACGTCCGCGACGCCGAGCGCACGGCCGCCGCCGACGCCCAGGCCGAGGCCGACCGGCTCGCCGTGGAGGCAGCTGCCGAGGCCGCCCGCCCCAAGGTCGTGCACCCGGCGCCCGGCGCCCGCCTCACCAGCAGCTTCGGTCCCCGCTGGGGCACGCTGCACGCCGGCATCGACCTCGCCGCGCCGATGCGCACCCCTGAGTTCGCGGTCATGGACGGCGTCGTGCTCGAGGCCGGCCCGGCCAGCGGCTTCGGCCTCGCCGTGTACATCCAGCACGAGAACGGCGACGTCACCGTCTACGGCCACATGGACGAGATCCTCGTCGAGGCCGGCCAGGTGGTCCGTGCGGGCGACACCATCGCCCTGCTCGGCAACCGCGGCCAGTCGACCGGCCCGCACCTGCACTTCGAGGTGCACGCCGGCGGCCTCAACGGCACGAAGATCGACCCGCTGCCCTGGCTTCGGGAGCGCGGCGTCGACATCTGACCCGCCGCACCGTCTCGACGCCCCCGACCGGATCGTCCCGGTCGGGGGCGTCGTGCGTGGGGGAGACTGCGGTGCGGGTCCGCGAGCGGGGAGGAGGCAGCAGATGGGGCACGGGCACGCGCACGCGTCGGGCACCGCCGCCGGGCCGCAGCGCCGTCGTCTCGCCGTGGTCCTCGGGCTCACCGTGGGCGTGCTGGTCGCCGAGGTCGTCGGCGCCGTCGTCTCCGGCTCGCTGGCCCTGCTGGCCGACGCCGGCCACATGGCCACCGACGCCGCCGGCATCGCCATCGCGCTCGGCGCGGTCACCCTCGCGCAGCGGCCGGCCCGCGGGCGCCGCACCTTCGGCTGGCAGCGGGCCGAGATCCTCGCCGCCGTCGCCAACGCCCTGCTCCTGCTGGGCGTGGCCGGCTACGTGCTGGTGGAGGCCGTCCGCCGGATCGGGAACCCGCCCGAGGTGGGCGCGGGCCTGATGCTGGTCATCGCCGTCGTCGGCCTGGCGGTGAACCTGGCCGGGCTCGTGGTGCTGCACCGCGGCCGGGAGAAGTCCCTCGCCGTCCGCGGCGCCTACCTCGAGGTGCTCGCCGACGCACTGGGCTCGGTGGCGGTCATCGTCGCCGCCGTCGTCATCACGACCACCGGGTGGACGGCGGCGGACACGGTCGCGTCGCTGGTCATCGGCTTCCTCGTCCTGCCGCGCGCCTGGCACCTGCTCCGCGAGGCGCTCGACGTGCTGCTGGAGGCGGCGCCGCGCGGCGTGGACCTGGACGAGGTGCGGGCGCACATGCTGGGCGTCGACGGCGTCATGGGCGTGCACGACCTGCACGCGTGGACGATCACCTCGGGCCTGCCGGTGCTCTCGGCGCACGTCGTCGTCACCGACGAGGCGCTGGCCGCCGGTCACGGCGGCCGCGTGCTCGACGCGCTCTGCGCCTGCCTGGGCGACCACTTCGACGTCGAGCACTGCACGTTCCAGCTCGAGGCGGAGACGCACGCCGGCCACGAGGCCCCCGTCCACGACTGAGGAAGGACCACCCTTCCCCCCACGGCTCGCTCCGCTCGCCGCGGGTCCCTGAAGGGGGGCCGTTTCCAGGACGTCGCCGCGGTGGGACAGTGGGGGAAGGGCAGGCCGGCCGGCAGGAGGAGATCGCGGTGGAGCACGGGCACCACGGGGGGATGTGGGTCCCGGAGGACCCGCCGACGCTGGCTCGGCTGTTCCTGCCGCACCTCGACGCGTGGTCGGTCCTCGCCGTTCTGAGCGTCGTCGGCGTCGTCGCCTACCTGGCCGCGGTCGTCCGGCTGCGTCGCTCGGGCGTGGCCTGGCCGTGGTGGCGCACGGTCGCCTGGATCGCTGGCTCCGCGTCGCTCTTCGCCGTCACCGGCACCTGGTTCAACGGCTACAGCATGGTGATCTTCAGCGTGCACATGGCGCAGCACATGGTGCTGTCGCTGATCACCCCGCTGCTCCTGCTGCTGGCCGCCCCGGTGACCCTCGCCCTGCGGACGCTGCCCCGGGGGCAGGGTGTCGCCGGTACGCCCCGGGCGCTGCTGCTCAGCGGGCTGCACAGCAGGTTCGCCCAGTTCGTCGCGCACCCGCTGTTCAGCGTGCCGCTGTTCATCGCGAGCCTCTACGGCGTCTACTTCACCCCGCTGTTCGACGCGCTCATGACCAACCCGGTCGGGCACCAGTTCATGCTGGCGCACTTCGTCGTCACCGGGCTGCTCTTCTTCGGGCCGATCGTGGCGCAGGACCCGTGGCCGCGGACGCTGAGCCACCCGGGCCGGATGATCGAGCTCTTCCTGCCGGTGCCGTTCCACGCGTTCTTCGGCGTCGCGATCATGATGGCCGGGACGCTGGTGGTCGACAGCTTCGCCGAGCCGCCGGCCGGGTGGGGCATCGACCCGCTGGGCGACCAGGGCATCGCCGGCGCCATCGTCTGGTCGTTCGGGGAGCTGCCCACGGTGCTCGTGCTCGCCGTCGTCTTCTTCTCCTGGGTCGGTTCCGACGAGCGACGGGCCCGTTCGCTCGACCGCGCCGCCGACCGCAGCGGCGACGTGGAGCTGGCCGCGTACAACGCCCGCCTGCGCGCGCTGGCCGACCGGGGCTGAACGCACCGCGGCCCGCACCCCCGAGGGGGCACGGGCCGCAGTGCGGAGCAGTCATCCGACGTGGACGACGGCCTCGCCCTCGGCCGGCAGGTCGTCCTTGGTCGCCTTGATCAGGAAGGCCGAGACGACCGCACCCGCCACCAGCAGGACCGACGCCCAGGTGAAGGCGGTCGTGTAGCCCTCGACCTGCGCCGCGAGCCCGACGGCCGGGTCCTGCGGGTTCGCCCCGGAGGTGAGGGCGTCAGCGGTGTAGCTGCTGATCGCCGCCACCGACAGGGAGGCCAGGACGGCGGTGCCGATCGACGCGCCGATCTGCTGCGTGGCGTTGAGCATCGCGCTCGCCGCGCCGGCGTCGTGCACGCCCGCCCCGACCAGCGCCAGGTTCGACAGCGGGACGAAGGTGAAGCCCAGGCCCAGGCCCAGCAGGACCTGACCGGGGAAGGGCAGCTGCCAGAACCCGGTGTCGAGGCCGACGAAGGAGAGCGTGAACAGCCCGGCCGCGGCCAGCAGACCGCCCAGCACCATCAGCGGCTTCGGGCCGATCCGCGGCACGAGCGCGCTGGCCGCACCCGCGGAGACGAAGACGCCCAGCGTGACCGGGAGCGACGCGAGGCCGGCCTCGACCGGCTCGTAGCCCAGCACCTGCTGGAAGTACAGGCTCAGGAAGAAGAAGGCCCCGATGAGGCCGGCGCCGACCAGCGTCGAGGTCAGGTACGCTCCGCCGCGGTTGCGGTCGAGCACGATCCGCATCGGCAGCAGCGGGTTCCTGGTGCGCATCTCCACCACGACGAACACCGCGACCAGGACCAGGCCGGCCACGATGAACAGCCAGGCCGGGCCGTCGGTCCAGCTGCTCTCTGGGCTCACCAGCCGGGTCGCCCCCTGCGCGGCCGCCCGCGCGTTGGCCTCGGCGGCCTCGATCGAGTTGGTCTGCGAGGCCTCGGCGACGCGGGTGAAGCCGTAGACGATCGACGCCAGGCCCAGGGTGATCAGGACGGCGCCGGGGATGTCGTACCTCGTGTCACCGGGAGCCTTGCTCTCGGGAACGATCGGGATGGCCAGCACGATCGCGAGCAGGGCCACCGGCAGGTTGACCCAGAAGCACCAGCGCCAGTCGGCGTACTCGGTCAGCACGCCACCGAGCAGCAGGCCGATGGCCGAGCCACCGCCGGCGATGGCGCCGTAGACGCCGAAGGCCTTGGCGCGCTCCTTGGGGTCGGTGAAGAGCACGGTCAGCAGGGCCAGCGAGGCGGGGGCGAGCAGCGCGCCGAACACACCCTGCAGGGCGCGGGCGCCGAAGAGCATGGCCTCGTTCTGGGCGATGCCACCGAGCGCGGAGGCGACGGCGAAACCGGCGGCACCGACCAGGTAGGTCCGCTTCCGGCCCCAGAAGTCCGCGATGCGGCCGCCCAGCAGCAGGAAGCCGCCGAAGGTCAGCGTGTAGGCGGTGACGATCCACTGCTGGCTGGCGCTGCTGATGCCCAGGTCCTCGGTGACGGCGGGCAGCGCGATGTTGACGATGGTGGCGTCGAGGATGACCAGCAGCACGGTCATCGCGATGACGCCGAGCGCGAGCCAGCGGCGCTCGTACGGCTCGTCGGTGCCGGCGCCGCCGGGCGCGGCAGAGGTGGTCTCGGGATGGGTCACGTTCGTAGTCCTCGGGGTCGTGCGGGGATCGGCCGGGTTGCCGGCCGACGGGAGAACGTAGCGGGCTGGGACCATGTCGTCGTGCCCGTTTCGATGGTGGTGACCACCGACACGCACGTTCCGAAGCGGGCCCGTGACCTCCCTCATTCCCTGTGGCACCTGATCGAGGCAGCCGACCTCGTCGTGCACGCCGGCGACTGGGTGGACCTCGCCCTGCTCGACGAGTTCGAGCGCCGGTCCCGACGACTGGTCGCGGTGTACGGGAACAACGACCACGGGGCCTTCCGCGAGCGGCTGCCGGAGGTGGCCCGCTTCGAGGTGGAGGGGCTGCGGTTCGCCGTCGTGCACGAGACCGGTGACGCCAAGGGGCGCGAGGCGCGCTGCGCCGCACGGTTCCCCGACGTCGACGTGCTGGTGTTCGGGCACAGCCACATCCCGTGGGACACGACGGCGCCCTCGGGACTGCGTCTGCTCAACCCCGGCTCGCCCACCGACCGGCGCAGGCAGCCGCACGGCACCTACGTCACCGCCGTCGCCGACGCCGGCCGACTCCGGGACGTGACCTTCCACGCGGTCCCGCCCCGCCGGTGAGCGCCCCTCCGCTGGACCCGCGTGCCGTCGCCGCGCTCGCCTGCCCGGTGTGCGCCACCCCCTTCACCGTCGACGACGGCGGCGCGGGTCTGCGCTGCGCCGAGGGTCACCGGGTGGACCGCGCGCGGCAGGGGCACCTCACGCTGCTGCCGCCGGGCCGCCGACCGCCGACGGGGGACTCGGCCGAGATGGTCGCCGACCGGGTCGCGTTCCTCTCGGCCGGTCACTACGACCCGCTCACCGCGGTGCTCCGGGACGCCGTCCTCGACGGCGGACCGGCCCCGCGGACGCTGGTCGACCTCGGCGGCGGGACCGGGCACCACCTCGCGCACGTCCTCGACGACCTGCCCGACGCAACCGGGCTGGTGCTCGACGCGTCGCGCTACGCCGCCCGGCGCGCGGCGCGGGCCCACCGCCGCGCGATCGCCGTCGTCGCCGACGCGTGGGCGCGGCTGCCCCTGCTCGACGGCGCCGCCGACCGGGTGCTGGTCGTCTTCGCCCCGCGCAACGGCGCCGAGATCGCGCGGGTGCTGCGCCCGGGGGGACGGCTGGTCGTGGTGACCCCGTCACCGGACCACCTCACCGAGATCGTCGGGCCGCTCGGGCTGCTCCGCGTCGACCCCGACAAGGCCGAGCGGCTCGCCGCCACGCTCGAGCCGCACCTGTCGCCGGCCGGCTCCACCGCGCACCGCTGGACGGCCTCGCTGGACCGGTCCGCCGTCGCCACCCTGGTCGGGATGGGGCCGCACGCACGGCACCTGGCGCCGCAGGTCCTCGCCGCGTCGCTGGACCGTCTGGCCCCCTCCGTCCAGGTCACGATCGCGGTCGACCTGGGCATCTGGACGCGGTCGTCGTGACGCCTGCGGCGCGCCCGCACCGCCCGTCCTGAGCGCTCGGCCGGCACGGTCTAAGCTGCGACCCGTGACGATTGCACCGGCGCCAATCGTGAGCAGGCCCAGCCCGGCTCACGTGGTCGAGAAGGGCTCGCGGCTCTCGAACCTGCTGCGGACCACGGACCACAAGACCATCGGTCTGATGTACCTGGCCACCTCGTTCGCGTACTTCATCGCGGGCGGGCTGATGGCCATGCTGATGCGCGGTGAGCTCGGCCGACCCGGCCTCCAGCTGCTCTCTCCCGAGCAGTACAACCAGCTCGTGACCATGCACGGCACGGTCATGCTGCTGATGTTCGCGACGCCGCTGTTCTTCGCGTTCGCGAACCTGATCATGCCGCTGCAGATCGGCGCGCCGGACGTCGCGTTCCCGCGGCTGAACGCCTTCTCCTTCTGGCTGTTCTTCTTCGGCAGCCTGATCGCGGTCTCGGGCTTCCTGACGCCGGGCGGTGCCGCCGACTTCGGCTGGTACGCCTACGCGCCGCTCTCCGACGCGGTGAACAGCCCCGGCGCCGGCGCGAACCTGTGGTTCGCCGGCCTGGCCGTCTCGGGTCTGGGCACGATCCTCGGTGGCGTCAACTTCATCGCCACGATCGTCTGCCTCCGCGCCCCGGGCATGACGCTGTTCCGGATGCCGATCTTCACCTGGAACGCGCTCGTCACCAGCGTCCTGATCCTGCTGGCGTTCCCGATCCTCACCGCCGCGATCATGGCGATGCTGGCCGACCGCAACCTCGGTGCGCTGGTCTACTCGGCCGAGAACGGCGGCCCGATGCTGTGGCAGCACCTGTTCTGGTTCTTCGGCCACCCCGAGGTCTACATCATCGCGCTGCCGTTCTTCGGCATCGTGACCGAGGTGATCCCGGTCTTCGCCCGGAAGCCGCTGTTCGGCTACAAGGGCATGGTCTTCGCGACGCTGTCCATCGCGGCCCTCTCGGTCGCGGTGTGGGCGCACCACATGTTCGCGACCGGCGCGGTCCTGCTGCCCTTCTTCGCCTTCATGACCTACCTGATCGCGGTGCCGACCGGCATCAAGTTCTTCAACTGGCTCGGCACCATGTGGCGCGGTCAGATGACCTTCGAGACGCCGATGCTGTTCTCGATCGGCTTCATGGTGACCTTCCTCCTGGGCGGGCTCACCGGTGTGCTGCTGGCCAGCCCGCCGCTGGACTTCCACGTGAACGACAGCTACTTCGTCGTCGCGCACTTCCACTACGTGGTGTTCGGCACCGTCGTGTTCGCCGCCTACGCCGGCGTCTACTTCTGGTTCCCGAAGATGTGCGGCCGGATGATGGACGAGCGGCTGGGCAAGCTGCAGTTCTGGCTGACCTTCATCGGCTTCCACGGCACGTTCCTCGTGCAGCACTGGCTGGGCGCCGAGGGCATGCCGCGCCGCTACGTGGACTACCTGGAGACCGACGCGTTCACGACGCTGAACATGATCTCCACGGTCTTCTCGTTCGTGCTGGGCGCCTCGGTCATCCCGTTCGTCTACAACGTCGTGAAGTCCTGGAAGTACGGGAAGCTCGCCCTGCGCGACGACCCGTGGGGTCACGGCAACTCCCTGGAGTGGGCGACGTCGTCCCCGCCGCCGCGGCACAACTTCGTCGAGATCCCCAAGATCCGGTCGGAGCGTCCGGCGTTCGAGGCGCACTACCCGCACCTCCTGCAGCGGCTCCAGGACGAGGCGCACGTCGGCAAGCGGCACAAGCCCTACGCCGGGGTCAGCGAGCTGGGCGGCACCGCCGGCCCGCGTCAGGGTCCGAACGACCCCGACCCCACCTGAGGAAGGACCTCGTTCCCCCCACCGCTCGCAGGCTCGCGGCGGGTCCCTGAACGAGGCCACTCCAGCACGTCACCTGATGCCCCGTCGGCCTTCGGCCGACGGGGCGTCGGCGTCCCGGGGGCGGGCGGCGCGGGCCGGTGCGGCACGATGGCGCCGTGCCGCTCGCCCCCAGTCCCCGCCAGCAGCCGGTCGAGCCGGCTCCGGCGCGGGCGCTGCTCACCGTCACCGGAGCGGACCGCCCGGGGGTGACCGCCCGCCTCTTCGGCGGGCTCGCCGGCACCAGGGCGCCGGTGGAGGTCCTCGACGTCGAGCAGGTCGTGGTGCACGGTCACCTGGTGCTCGGCGTCCTCGTGGGTGCCGTGGCCGACGGCGGGGCGCCGCTGGGCGAGCAGGAGCTGCTCGACCAGCTGCGCGAGGTGGGCCGCGAGGTGGCGATCGCCATGGGGGTCCGCGTCGAGGTGGAGTCGGCCAGCGGCCCCGCGTCGTCGGGCGCGTCCGGTCGGCAGCACCACGTGATCGTGCTCGGCCGGCCCGTTCCCCCCGAGGCCGTGGCTGGCGCCGCCCAGGCGGTAGCCGGGATCGGCGGCAACATCGACGCCATCCGCCGGCTCTCGGACTACCCGGTCACCAGCTTCGAGCTGACCGTCTCCGGCGCCGAGGCCACCGCGCTGCGCACGGCGCTGGCCACGGTGGCCGCCACGACCGGCGCCGACATCGCGGTCGAGCAGGTGGGTCTGGCCCGGCGCAGCAAGCGGCTGATCGTGCTCGACGTCGACTCGACGCTGGTGCTCGGGGAGGTCATCGACGAGCTGGCCGCCCGCGCCGGCCGGGCCGCGGAGGTCGCCCGCATCACCGCGGCGGCCATGAACGGGGAGCTGGACTTCGCCGAGTCCCTGCGGGCCCGGGTGGCGGTCCTCGAGGGGCTGCCGGAGGAGGTGCTCGACGAGGTGCGGGAGCACCTGGTGCTGACGCCGGGGGCCCGCACGCTCATCCGCACGCTGCAGCGGCTGGGCTTCCGCTGCGGCATCGTCAGCGGCGGCTTCACCCAGATCACGGACCCGCTCGCCGAGAGCCTGGGGCTGGACTTCGCGGCGGCCAACACCCTGGAGGTCGTCGACGGCCGGCTCACCGGCGGGCTGGTGGGCGAGATCGTCGACCGGCCGGGCAAGGCGCGGGCGCTGATCCGGTTCGCCGAGCAGTACGGGATCCCGCTGGACCAGACGGTCGCGGTGGGCGACGGCGCCAACGACCTCGACATGCTCAACACCGCGGGGCTGGGCATCGCCTTCAACGCCAAGCCGTTCGTGCGGGAGCAGGCGCACACGGCGCTCAACCAGCCCTACCTCGACGCCGTCCTGCAGGTGCTCGGCTTCACGCGGGACGAGGTCCTCGACGCGGTCCCCTGATCCGTCCGCTCAGGGGCGGTGGACCGCGCCCTCCAGCTCGACGCCGGCGGTGCGCAGCTGGTCCAGGGCGGCCTCGACCGTGCCCTCGGCGACGCCCGCGGTGAGCGGCAGCAGCACCCGGGTGGCGAAGCCCGCCGCCACGGCGTCCAGGGCGGTGGCGCGCACGCAGTGGTCGGTGGCGATGCCCACGACGTCGACGGCATCGACCCCGCGGGCCCGCAGCCAGTCGACCAGCCCGGTGCCCTCGGCCGCGCCCTCGAAGCCGGAGTAGGCGGCGGCGTACTCGCCCTTGTCGAACACCGCCTCGATCGGGCCGCGGTCCAGCGCCGGGTGCAGCTCGACGCCGCCGGTGCCGACGACGCAGTGCGCCGGCCAGGTCTCGACGAAGTCGGGGGAGTCGGCGAAGTGGTGCCCCGGGTCGACGTGGTGGTCCCGGGTGGCGACGACGTGGTCGTACCCCGCCGTCCGGACGTGCTCGGTCACCGCGGCGGCGACGGCGGCCCCTCCGGCCACGGCCAGGCTGCCGCCCTCGCAGAAGTCGTTCTGCACGTCGACGACGATCAGTGCTCGGGTCACGGGTGCGGTCCCTTCGTCAGGCGGTGAGTGTCTCGAGGGCGGGCTCGCCGCGGGACAGCGCCCAGCCCTCGGCCGGCAGGGCCGCCCTCACGCGCTCGTGGTGCTCGCGGGCCAGGCGCAGCGCCTCGGCGGGGGAGACGTCGGCGCAGATCCGCCCCGCCCGCACGAGCGGGACCAGCAGGTCGCGGTCGCCGTCCCGGGGCTCGATCGGCGCGCTGCTGACCACCTCGGCGGTGGCGGTGCCGTCGGCGTCGTGGCGGCGGACGGCGTGCTTGCGGCCGCCGACGGAGTTCTTCCCCTCCGAGCGCTTGGCCACCGGCACGCCGTCGCGCTCGACGAGCTTGTAGACCATCCCGGCCGTGGGCGCACCCGACCCGGTGACCAGCGAGGTGCCGACGCCGTAGCCGTCGACCGGGCCGGCCATGAGACCGGCGATCGCGTACTCGTCCAGGTCGCTGGTGACGATCACCCGGGTCGAGGTGGCCCCGAGCTCGTCCAGCAGCTGGCGGGCGCGCGCGGCGAGCGTCGGCAGATCGCCGGAGTCCAGCCGGATGCCGCCGAGCTGCGGCCCGGCCACCTCGACGGCGGTGCGGATGCCCTGCTCGACGTCGTAGGTGTCGACGAGCAGCGTCGTCCCGACCCCCAGGGCATCGACCTGGGCCCGGAACGCCGACCGCTCGTCGTCGTGCAGCAGCGTGAAGGCGTGCGCGCTGGTGCCCGTGGTCGGGACGCCGTAGCGCCGGCCGGCCTCCAGGTTGGAGCTGGCGGTGAAGCCGACCAGGTGGGCCGCGCGGGCGGCCGCGACGGCGGCCTCCTCGTGGGTGCGCCGGGAGCCCATCTCGATGCACGGCCGCTCGCAGGCGGCGGCCACCATGCGCGCCGCGGCCGACGCGATCGCGGAGTCGTGGTTGAGGATCGACAGGGCGAGGGTCTCCAGCAGCACCCCCTCGGCGAAGGACGCCCGCACGGTGAGCACGGGGGAGCCCGGGAAGAAGAGCTCGCCCTCGGCGTAGCCGTCGACGTCGCCGGAGAAGCGGAAGCCGGCCAGCCAGTCCAGCAGCCGCTCGTCGGTCAGCCCCTGCTCCCGCAGGGTGGCCAGCTCGTCGTCGCCGAAGCGGAAGCCCGGGAGCGCCTCCAGCAGCCGCCCGGTGCCGGCCAGGACGCCGTAGCGCCGGCCGTGCGGCAGGCGGCGGGCGAAGACCTCGAAGACGCAGTCGCGGGCCGCGGTGCCGTCGGCGAGCGCCGCGGCCAGCATGGTCAGCTCGTAGCGGTCGGTGAACAGCGCGGTGGCCCTCGGCATGGCATCGGAGCCTAGGCGGCGAGGCGTGCGCGGGCAGCGTCGCGTTCTAAGGTGGACCCGTGGCCGGACCCCTCGCGCCGACATGGACGCCCGACACCTCCGTCGAGGAGGAGAGCGACCTCGACCGTCCCTGGGTGACCATCGTCTGGAACGACCCGGTCAACCTCATGAACTACGTGACCTTCGTGCTGCAGGAGCTCTTCGGCTACGACGAGGCGAAGGCGACCGAGCTCATGCTCCAGGTGCACCACGAGGGGCGCGCGATCGTCAGCTCCGGTCCGCGGGAGCGGATGGAGCACGACACCAGCCGTCTGCACGCCTACGGGCTGTGGGCCAGTTACCAGAAGGACTCGTGAAGCCGTTCCGTGCCCGGAAGGGCGAGATCGTCGCCCGGCTCGACCGTGCCGAGGCCGGCATCGTCGGGCTGCTCCTGGACCAGCTCGAGCAGCTGCTGGGCGCCGACGCCGACGACGTCGCGGGCGATCCCGTGCTCGAGCGGCTGTTCCCGCCGGGGCACCGCTCGGACCGGGAGATGGCCGAGGACTACCGGGAGCTAGCCGAGGAGTCGCTGCGCGGCGGCAAGGCCGACGACCTGGCCACCGTCCGTGCCACCCTGCCGGCCGACGGCGGGGAGGTCCGGCTGGACGCCGACCAGGCCGGCGCGTGGCTGCGCACGAGCAACGACCTGCGGCTGGCGCTGGGGACCCGGCTGGACATCACCGAGGACTCCGAGCCGCCGGAGGAGATCGCCGACGAGAGCGACCACCAGCTGGCGGTCTACTACTGGCTCACCGCCGTGCAGGGCTCGCTCGTCGACGCGCTGGTCGCCGGTCGCGCCGGCCGAAGGTGAGCAGCACGAGCGCCGCCACCAGCAGGTCGAGGGCGAACAGCACGTAGACCATGCCGTGCATCTCCACGTCGACCACCAGCACGCCGATGCTGGACACCAGCACCACCGCGGAGACGACGAACAGCAGCAGCAGGAGCAGGATCCGCAGCACCACGATCACGACGACCGAGGCGCGGTCGCCGGGCTCCGCGGCGCTGTAACCGCGGTGCCGGAACAGTCCCCGGGCGCCCAGGACGAAGGCGGGGATCGCCAGCAGCACGACACCGGCGACGAGCAGCGAGGGGACCAGCACGTCGGCGACCGTATCGGTCCCGCGCCGTCCGCTCCCGGGCGCCTGGCCGGGGGCACGCGGGATGTGGTGATCGTCCCGCCTAGACTGTGGCCGTGCTGCGCATCGCCCGCGCGACCTACGACGCCATCGTGGCCCACGCCCGGACCGACCACCCGGACGAGGCCTGCGGCGTCGTCGCCGGCCCCGAGGGGACCGATCGTCCCGAGCGCGTCGTCCCGATGCTGAACGCGGCGCGGTCGCCGACGTTCTACGAGTTCGACACCGCGGACCTGCTCACGTTGTACCGCGACCTCGACGACCGGGACGAGTGGGCCGTCGTCGTCTACCACTCGCACACCGCCACCGAGGCCTACCCGTCGCGCACCGACATCGGTTACGCCTCGGGCCCCGCGGCGGACCCGCGCACCCACTACGTCCTCGTGTCCACCCGGCACCACGGCCCGCAGACCGGGCTGGCCGACGACGAGGTCGAGTTCCGCAGCTACCGCATCGTCGACGGGGAGGTGTCGGAGGAGGAGGTCGAGATCGTCGAGACCCACCTGTTCGGGCACTCGCCGACGACCGTCGTCTACGACTGAAGCGGCTGAACGCCGCCGCCGTCCGGAATCGACGGCGGTTCCCGGGCGTTGCCCGGTCCAGACGCACGACTGCTGCCTCTCGCAGCGCCCCCTTTGCATCCACGTCCCGAGGAGAACCACGCCATGGCCATCGAGGTCCGGATCCCGACCATCCTGCGCACCCACACCGGCGGCAACAAGACCGTCGACGGCAGCGGGGACACCCTGGCCGCGCTGATCGACGACCTCGACAGCAAGCACTCGGGCCTGAAGAACCGCCTCGTCACCGAGGAGGGCAAGCTGCACCGCTTCGTCAACGTCTACGTCAACGACGAGGACGTGCGCTTCACCGGCGCCCTGGACACCCAGGTCAAGGACGGCGACTCGGTGACGATCCTCCCGGCGGTCGCGGGCGGCTGCTGAGCGGCTCCCCGCTCCCGTCCCCTCGTCCCCGTTCCCGGAAGAGTTCCTGATGGCCCGCTTCGCCTCTCTCGTCGACTCCCTCGGCGGCACCCCGCTGGTGGGGCTGCCGAACCTCTCGCCGACGCCTGACGTGCGTCTGTGGGCCAAGCTCGAGGACCACAACCCCACCGGCTCCATCAAGGACCGTGCCGCGATCACGATGATCGAGGCCGCCGAGAAGGAGGGGCTGCTGCAGCCGGGCTCGACGATCCTCGAGCCCACCAGCGGCAACACCGGCATCTCGCTGGCGATGGTGGCCCGGCAGCGCGGCTACAAGCTGATCTGCGTCATGCCCGAGAACACCTCGGTCGAGCGGCGCCAGCTGCTGGAGATGTACGGCGCGCAGATCATCCCGTCGCCGGCCGCGGGTGGGTCCAACCAGGCCGTGGCGATGGCCAAGGAGCTGGCCGCCGAGCACGACGACTGGGTGATGCTCTACCAGTACGGCAACCCCGGTAACGCGCTGGCGCACTACCAGGGCACGGCGCCGGAGATCCTCGCCGACCTGCCCTCGATCACCCACTTCGTGGCCGGTCTTGGGACGACGGGCACGCTCATGGGCTGCTCCCGCTACTTCCGCGAGCACAAGCCGGGCGTCCAGGTGATCGCCGCCGAGCCGCGCTACGGCGAGCTGGTCTACGGCCTGCGCAACATCGACGAGGGCTTCATCCCGGAGCTCTACGACGCCTCGCTGCTGGACTCGCGCTTCTCCGTGGGTCCGGACGACGCGATCCACCGCACCCGCCAGCTCGTCGAGCGCGAGGGCATCTTCGCCGGCATCTCGACCGGCGCGATCCTGCACGCCGCGCTCGGCATCGCCGACAAGGAGGTGGCGGCCGGACGCTCGGCCGACATCGTCTTCATCGTCTGCGACGGCGGCTGGAAGTACCTCTCCACCGGCGCCTACGCCGGCACGCTCGAGGAGGCGACCTCCGCGCTGGAGGGGCAGCTCTGGGCCTGATGACCGCGACGAACGCCCGCTGGGCGCCCTCTCCCGCTGCGGGAGAGGGCGCTCAGCGCGTTCTGGTCGGCCGTGAACTCGTCGGGTAGGAGCCCCCGGGACCGGGCAGTGCCGGGCAACCGTCGGACGTGCGGGCTAGCCTGACCGGCGACATGGGGACGCAGCCAGGAGCCGACGCGCCGATCGGCATCTTCGACTCGGGGGTCGGTGGGCTCACCGTCGCCCGGGCGGTGCTCGACCAGCTACCCGGCGAGTCGGTCCGCTACATCGGCGACACGGCGAACGGGCCCTACGGCCCGCTGCCGATCGCCGAGGTGCGCCGGCACTCCCTCGCCGTCATGGACGAGCTCGTCGACAGCGGCGTCAAGATGCTCGTGGTGGCCTGCAACTCCGCGAGCGCCGCCTCGCTGCGCGACGCCCGCGAGCGGTACGACGTCCCGGTCGTCGAGGTCGTGCTGCCCGCCGCGCGCCGGGCCATCTCGGCGACCCGCAACGGCCGGATCGGGGTCATCGGCACCCAGGCCACCGTCACCAGCGGCGCCTACGACGACGCGTTCGCCGCCGCTCCCGACGTCACGGTCACCTCCGCCGCCTGCCCCAGCTTCGTCGACTTCGTCGAGCGCGGCGTCACCAGCGGCCGGCAGCTCGTGGGCCTGGCGCAGTCCTACCTGGACCCGCTGCTGGCGGCCGACGTCGACACCGTCGTCCTGGGCTGCACGCACTACCCGCTGCTGACCGGCGTCATCTCGCTGGTCATGGGCGAGGACGTCACGCTGGTCTCCAGCGCGGAGGAGACCGCCAAGGACGTCTACCGGGTGCTCACCCGGGCCGATCTGCTCCGCGACGAGGACGCCGCGCCGCCACGGCACGCCTTCCTCGCCACCGGGGATCCCGAGCCGTTCGCCCGGCTGGGGCGCCGGTTCCTGGGGCCCGAGGTCGGCGCGGTGCTGCGCGCGGGAACGGTGGGTGCGGCGTGAAGCTGACCGTCATCGGCTGCTGCGGCAGCGGGCCGGGTCCGGACTCGCCGGCCTCCAGCTACCTGGTCGAGCACGACGGCTTCCGGCTGGTCCTCGATCTGGGCAGCGGTGCGTTCGGAGCGCTGCAGGGGCTGATCGATCCCGGCACGGTCGATGCGGTCTTCCTCTCGCACCTGCACGCCGACCACTGCCTCGACGTCGCGCCGTTCGTCGTGTGGGGCCGCTACTCGGGCCGGTCCACCGGTTCGCTCGTGCCGCTGTACGCACCGGTCGGCGCCGAGCGACGGCTGGCCCTGGCCTACGACATGGACGGCGAGGCGCTCACCGACGTCTTCGACTTCGTCCCGGTGGGGCCCGGAACCTTCCAGCTCGGTCCGTTCGAGGTCGAGCTGGCGCGCACCGCGCACCCCATCGAGTGCTACGCCATCCGGCTGACCGCCGGCGGACGGTCGCTGGTCTACACCGGTGACACCGGGCCGAGCGAGCAGGTGGTGGAGCTGGCCCGTGGCGCCGACGTGCTGCTCGCCGAGGCCGCGCACCCCGACAACGCCCGCGACCAGCCGCCGGGGCTGCACCTGACCGGGCGGCAGGCGGGCGAGCACGCGGCGGCGGCCGGGGTGCAGCGGTTGCTGCTGACCCACATCCCGCCGTGGGTGGACCACATCGGCCAGCTCTTCGCGGCGAGCTCGGTGTTCCCGGAGACCGAGCTGGTGCGCGCCAAGGCCACGTACGACATCTGAACGGGTGGCCCCGGTTGCCCGGCACAGGGCCGCCCGGCACGGTGGGCCGGGTGGACCCTGAACGCGACGGCGTGGCGCTGAGCAGCCTGGACTCCCCGCTCGGCGACGGGCTCGAGGTCGCCAAGCGTGCGCTGATCGACCACTTCGACGCGGTCGCGGACCGGCTCGTGCCGCTGCTGGCCGGCCGGCCGCTCTCGGTGAAGCGCGTGCGCCCGGGGCAGGCGCCGTTCATGCAGCGCAACGTCAGCAAGGGCGCCCCGGACTGGGTGCGGACGGCACCGGTCTGGTCCGAGGGCTCGCACCGGGAGATCCACCAGGTGCTCTGCGACGACCGGCGCACGCTGCTGTGGCTGGGCAACCAGCGGGCGGTCGAGCTGCACGTCCCGTTCCTGCGCGTCGGCTCGCCCGAGCCCACCGGCCTGGTGCTCGACCTCGACCCGCCCGAGGGCGCCGAGTTCCCGGTCGTCGTGGCCACCGCTCGGCTGGTGCGCCGCGCGCTGGAGGAGGCCGGGCTGGGCGGCGCGGTGAAGACCAGCGGCTCCAAGGGGCTGCACGTCGTCGTCCCGGTGCACGGGTCACCGCTGGAGGACGTCGCCGCCGCCACGCGGGCCCTCGCGGCGCGCACCGCGGCTCTCGACCCGGAGCTGGCCACCACCGCCTACCTGCTGGAGGACCGGGGCGGGCGGGTCTTCGTCGACTCCACGCGCTCGGGGCAGGGCACGATCGTGGCCGCCTACAGCCCGCGCATCCGCCCCGGCCTGCCCGTCTCCTTCCCGGTCGGTTGGGACTCCCTCGACGACGTCCGGCCCGGGGACTTCACGGTGACGACGGCGGCGGGACTGCTGGGCGACCGCGACCCGTGGGCCGAGGCGCTCCCGGAGCCGCAGCGGCTGCCCGCGGACCTGGTCACCGAGGGGCACACCATCCCGGTCGCCCGGGTGCAGGCCATGCACGAGGGCAAGCGCCGCAAGCGTGCTGCGGGATCCGCGGACGCCGGCTGAGCACCTGAGGCATCAGCCCGGGCGCAGCGCCGAGAGGACGAGCATGTCGCGGCGCCGTCCGCCGATCTCCAGATAGCCGCGCAGCAGCCCCTCGCGCTCGTAGCCGGCGTGCGCGGCGGTCCGCAGTGACGCGGTGTTCCAGGCCTCGATGTACAGCTCCACCCGGTGCAGACCCGGGATGGTCCAGGCGAAGCCGGTCAGGGCGGTGAGCGCGTCGGCCGCGCGCCCGTGCCCCCGGTCGCGGGGGGCGATGAAGTACCCCGCCGACGCGCGCCCGTGGTGCAGCTGGTCCAGCCACAGCCCGATCTGCCCGACGCCCCGGCCGCTCCCGGCGTCGGCGATCGCGAAGGAGAAGCCCCGCCCCGTCGCCCACCGCGCCCGGTTCCGCTCGACCCACTGCCGGGCCTGGTCTTCCGTGGCGTGCGGCGGCAGCGTGCTGACGAGCGGGACGTAGGGGTCGGTCGAGAGGTCGAGCCCGACGGCGAGGTCGGCGTCGACGAACTCCCGCAGCACCACGGAACCGTGCGCCGGCGGGATGGCGGGCCAGGGCGGGAGCGGCGACGGCGTCGACGGCTCGCTCACGCGGTCACGCTAGCGTCCCCAGGCCGGTGCCCTGTCCACAGGACCGCCGCTGCCCCGCGATGTGTCGGTGGTGCCCCCGAAGCTGTCCGCATGACGCAGGATCCGCAGACCATCGCCTGGCTCGACCAGGAGGACGCCCGGCTGGCCCAGGTGATCCGGCGGCACCGGGTGGCCGTCCAGCACGTCGCCGCCGGCGAGGGGAGCGGTGAACCGTCCTTCGGGTACACGGTCGGGCTCTTCGGCGTGGGGCATCCCGAGCTCGTCGTGGTCGCCGTGGAGCACGAGACGGCGTGCGGTCTCCTGAACACGGTCGCGGACATGGTGCTCGACGGTCGCGACCTCGTGCCGGGAGAGGTCCTCGCCGACGACGACGGCACCCCGGTGATCGTGGTCGAGGAGCTGCCCAACCCCGGGGAGGTCCTGTTCTCCGCCAACCGCTTCTACGGGCGGCCCGACGAGTTCTCCGTGCCCGCCTACCAGCTCACCTGGGCGCTTCCGGGCGGCCTGTTCCCGTGGGACGCCGGCTACCCGTGCGAGGAGGACTGCCAGCCGCGTCCCGGGACCTGGCGGGCGTAGGAGATGCCGAGCGTGGCTCGGGGGTCCTTCGTCAGTCCAGGCCGAGGTCGCGCCGCAGCTTGGCGACGTGGCCGGTGGCCTTGACGTTGTAGGAGGCCTTCTCGACGCGGCCCTCGGCGTCGATGACGAACGTCGAGCGGATGACGCCGACGACCTCCTTGCCGTACAGCTTCTTGGTGCCGTACGCGCCGTAGGCCTTCATCACCTGCTTGTCCGGGTCCGAGACGAGCGTGATGGCCAGCTGCTCCTTGTCCACGAATCGGAGGAGCTTCTCCACCGGGTCGGGCGAGATGCCGACGATGTCGAGCCCCGCCTCGGCCAGTTCGCCCGCAGCCGCGGTGAAGTCGACCGCCTGGGTGGTGCAGCCGGGGGTGAGGGCGGCGGGGTAGCAGTACACGATCACCCGGCGCCCGCGGTAGTCGCTCAGCGAGACCTGGTTGCCCTGGGCGTCGGGCAGCGTGAACTCCGGCGCGGGGTCGCCGGCGGTGAGGCGGACGGGCGCGGCGTCGGTCTCGGTCATGACCGGAATCCTGCCGTGTCCCCGCCCACCGTCCGCAAGGGGGCGGTGGAGATCAACCTCGGAGGAACGAGAACCGCACGTGCCGGGTGTGGTTGTCCCCGTTGGTGTCGACCAGGCAGATGCGCTGCCAGGTGCCCAGCTGCATCCGCCCCTCGAGCACGGGGACCGAGGCGTGCGGCGGCACGAACGCCGGGAGCACGTGGTCCCGCCCGTGCCCCGGGCTGCCGTGCCGGTGCCGCCAGCGGTCGTCGCGGGGGAGGAGCTCGTCCAGCTGCGCCAGCAGGTCGTCGTCGCTCCCGGACCCGGTCTCCAGGATGGCCAGGCCGGCGGTCGCGTGCGGCACGAACACGTGCAGCAGCCCGTCGGACTCCTGCCGGACGAACTCCGCGCACTCCTCGGTCAGATCCACGACGACGGGAGCCCCGCCGGTGCGGACGGCACGCAGCTCCGATCTCATGGGCCGATCCTCTCCACCGGCTGGGCGTCCCGTCGAGCGGGGGCGCACTACTGTCGGCACCCGTGACCCGCTCCGACGGCCGTTCGGCCGACCAGCTCCGTCCGGTGACCATCACGCGCAACTGGCTCGACCACGCCGAGGGCTCGGTGCTCGTCGAGTTCGGCCGCACCCGGGTGCTGTGCGCGGCGAGCGTGACCGAGGGCGTGCCGCGCTGGCGCAAGGGCTCGGGCCTGGGCTGGGTCACCGCCGAGTACTCGATGCTCCCGCGCGCCACCCACACCCGGAGCGACCGCGAGTCGGTGCGCGGCAAGATCGGTGGCCGCACGCACGAGATCAGCCGGCTCATCGGCCGCTCCCTGCGCGCCTCGATCGACCTGGGCGCGCTCGGGGAGAACAGCATCGCCATCGACTGCGACGTCCTGCAGGCCGACGGTGGCACCCGCACCGCCGCGATCACCGGCGCCTACGTGGCGCTGGCCGACGCCGTCTCCTGGCTGGGGGAGCGCAAGAAGCTGGCGAAGCCGGACCCGATGGTGCAGTCGGTCTCGGCGGTGAGCGTCGGCGTCATCGACGGGGAGCCGCGGCTGGACCTGCACTACGAGGAGGACGTGCGCGCCGGCACCGACATGAACGTGGTGTGCACCGGCGACGGCGGCTTCGTGGAGGTGCAGGGCACCGCCGAGGGCGCGGTGTTCGACCGGCCCACGCTGGACGCGCTGCTCGACCTCGCCGTCGCCGGGTGCGGCGAGCTCACCCGGCTGCAGGCCGAGGCGCTCGCCCGGTGAGCACCCGGCTGCTGCTCGCCACCCGGAACGCGGGCAAGCTCGCCGAGCTGCAGCGGCTGCTGGAGTCGGCCGTGCCGGGTGTCCAGGTGGTCGGGCTGCGCGACGTCGAGGAGTACCCGGAGGCGCCGGAGACCGGTGCGACGTTCGCGGACAACGCGCTGCTCAAGGCGCGCGAGGCGGTGCGCCACACGGGGCTGCCCGCGGTGGCCGACGACTCCGGGCTGGCCGTGGACGCGCTCAACGGCATGCCGGGGGTGCTGTCGGCGCGCTGGTCGGGCCGGCACGGTGACGACGACGCCAACACCGCGCTCCTGCTGGGTCAGCTGGGCGACGTCCCGGAGGAGCGGCGCGGGGCGGCGTTCGTGTGCGCGGCGGCCCTGGTGACGCCCGACGGCACCGAACGGGTGCTGGAGCGGCAGTGGCGCGGGCGCGTCATCGGGGAGAAGCGGGGGAGCAACGGCTTCGGCTACGACCCCGTCTTCGTGCCGGAGGGTTTGGAGCTCACCTCCGCGGAGCTGACGGCGGCCGAGAAGGACGCGCGCAGCCACCGGGGCCAGGCGTTCGCCGCGCTGGTGCCGGTGCTGGTGGAGGTGCTGGGCGCCCGCTGAGCGGACCCGGGGGTCAGCGGAAGCTGAAGCCCAGCCAGGCCAGCGAGTCCTCCTCCTCCGGCTCGGCGTGCCGGCCGGGGCGGACGAGCTCGTCGGCGGTGGCCGGCACGTCGGTGCCGAACTCCGGGGCGCGGTGCCGGCCACGGGCCGGCGCGGCAGCGGGAGAGTGGACGACGGCGGCGCGCACCATGGCAGCCGGGAGCCAGGTGGCGGTCGGGGATGCGCTGGAGGTCATGCCACCTGATCGGTCCGGCCGTGGCGGAACCGGAGGGGCGGCGACCCGAGCCCACCCGGCCGGGTGACCCGTTCCTGTGACGCGGCGCACCGCGACCCCGTCGCTAGCCTGCCGCCATGGAGCTCGTCCGCCTTCTCCTCGTCGTCGTCCACATCCTGGGGCTGGCCCTGATCATCGGGCCGTTCCTCTTCCAGGTGAGCCGCAAGGCCGGGTTCGAGCCGCGGCTCATGCAGATCGGGGCGCTGGTCCAGCTGGCCTCCGGCCTGGCCCTGGTCGGTGTGCGCGAGGCGGGCGACCTGCCCGTCGACCACACGAAGATCGGCGTGAAGCTCGTCGTCACCGTGCTCGCCGTGGTCACCGTGTTCCTCGCGGCGCGCAAGCAGCGCGCGGCGGCCGCCGGTCAGGCGGACCCGAAGTCGCCGCTGCCGTTCGTCCACGCGACCGGTGCTCTGGCGATCCTCAACGTGTTCATCGCCGTCCTCTGGACCTGATCGCACGCTAGCCTCCGGCGGCGTGACCATCCCCGCGCGCGTGCGCCCCGCCGGTGACGCCGACGAACGGACCCAGCTGCTGGGCTGGCTGGACCTGCAGCGCTCGATCGTCCACCAGAAGTGCGAGGGGCTGGACGACGTCGCCGCGCACCGGCCGCTGGTGCCGACCTCGCCGCTGATGACCGTCGCCGGCCTCGTCTCGCACCTGCGCTGGGTGGAGCACTGCTGGTTCCAGGTGCTGTTCCTGGACCGGGACATGGCGGCCAACCCGCAGTTCGGGGACGTCGAGGACGCGGACTTCCAGGTGGACGGCGTCCCGCTCGCGCAGCTGCTCGAGGAGTACGCGCGGGAGTGCGCCGCCTCCGACGCCGTCGTGGCCGACGCCTCCCTGGACGACCGCGGGCGGAACCGGGAGCACCGCGCCGACACGCTCACGCTGCGCTGGATCCTCGGCCACATGGTCGAGGAGGTGGCCCGGCACGTGGGCCACCTGGATCTGCTGCGCGAGATGCTCGACGGCGAGAAGGGCTACTACTGACCGCGTGAGCCGGTCGCGCGGCGGGCACTCCCGCCGCATGCAGGTGCATGTGGACGCGGTGCGGCAGCTCAGGTTCGACGACGGGACGCCGGTGACGGCGGCCTCCGGGGTGGCGCCCCTGCGGGAGGGGTGGCTGGTCGCCCAGGACGACTCGGTGATCGCCGCCTGGCGCCACGACGACCGCGTGCTGCCGGTGCGGGTGCTGCCGCCGGTGGAGGGCCACGACGTCTTCAGCTCCGCTGCCGGCACCAAGCACCTCAAGCCCGATCTCGAGGTGGCCTGCCCGGCCGAGGTCGACGGGGAGCCCGCCGTCCTGCTGCTCGGCTCGGGCTCCTCGCCCCGCCGGATGCGCGGCGTCCTGGTGCGCCTCGTCGACGGCGAGCCGGTGGTGCAGGCCGCCGAGCTGGGACCGGTGTACGCGCGGGTGGCCGACCGGCTCGGCCTGCCGATGCACCACCTGAACCTCGAGGGCGCGAGCCGCCACGGCGGCACGGTCCGCTGGTTCAACCGGGGCAACCTCATGGCCGGCGTCCGCTCGGCGAGCGTGGACGTGCCGCTGGAGGCCCTCGTGGCCGCCGTCCTCGGCCGGGGCGAGGCCGACGCGGTGCCGGTCGAGCGGCCCCTGGAGTACGAGCTCGGTGAGGTCGAGGGGGTGGGGCTGGCCGTCACCGACGCGATCGCCCTGCCCGACGGCCGGGTGCTGCTCAGCGCCGCGGCCGAGGACACCCCCAACGCCGTCGACGACGGGCCGGTGGTGGCCACCGCGATCGCCCTGCTGGACGGCGAGCGGGTGCTGGCGGTGGCGCCGATCCCGGAGGTCGACGGTCACGTGCACAAGGTCGAGGGACTGGCGCTGCGCGGCATCGACGGCAGCACGGTGCGCCTGCTCGCGGTGGTGGACGACGACGACCCGGCGACGCCCGCGGCGGAGCTCGATCTGCGGGTCGAGCTGGACTAGAGGGCCTTCGAGCAGAGCACGTCGGGGTAGGGCAGGTAGCCGCGCCGCTGCCAGAAGGCGAGGCCGGCGGCGTTGTCGGGCAGGACCAGGAGATTGATCCGCGGGGCACCGCGGTCGGCGAGCCGGCGCTCGACCTCGGCGACCAGCGCGGTGGCCAGCCCGGAACGCCGGTGCGCCGGGTCGACGGCGAGCCGGTGGATCCAGCCGCGCCGCCCGTCGAAGGTCCCCAGCACCACCCCGACGACGCCGGCCGGCTGCTCGGCGACGAGCAGCAGCCCGGGTCCGTGCGCGAGCGTCGTGCGCAGCTCGTCCTCGTCCAGCACGCCCTGGCCGGTGGCGCGCCAGATCGCGGCGACGGCGGCGTGGTCGGACCGGTCGAACTCGCGGATCACGCACACGACGCTAGGCCGCCCGATCGGGTGGTCCGGCAGCGGCACGGTCAGGACCCGGGCGTGGGTGGGTACGGTCACGGCCGCCGATCCGAGGAGCTGGAGCAGTGAGCGGTCAGGAGCAGCAGGCGCGGTCATGGGCGCCGCCGTCGACGTCCCGTCGATCGCGCTGGCTGACCATCGGCCTGCCGGTGGGGGTGCTGCTGCTCGCCGGCCTGGTGCTGGTCGGCGTGCTCGTGGTGCGGGGATTCACGCAGGACGTGCGTCCCGCGCAGCAGGCGGTCGACGCCTACGCCACCGCGCTGGTGGAGCAGCGCTGGGACGACGCGCACGGCCAGCTGTGCGAGAGCAGCGCGGCCGAGTTCACCGCCGAGGACCTCGCTGCGAGCTTCGGGCAGCCGCCGCTCGCCCGGTACACGGTGGAGAACGTGAGCGTGCGCTGGTCGAACGGGACGACCGCGGGGGACGCGACCGTCACCTTCGAGGCGGACGGCGGGGTGCGGGAGCGGGTGAGCCTGGCGCTGGTCGAGGAGGGCGACGACTGGCGGCCCTGCCCCTGAGCGCACACTCGGTGCATGCGTGCACCCCGTCCCGACCCGGTGGGCCCCGGCCAGGAATCCGTGTGGGACTACCCCCGGCCGCCGTCGGCCGAGGTGACCAGCCGCCGGGTGGAGGCGGTGCTCGGCGGCCGGGTCATCGCCAGCACCGACCGGGCTGTCCGGGTCTGCGAGACCAGCCACCCGCCGGTGTACTACGTGCCGGTCGATGACGTCGTCCCCGGGGTCCTGGAGCGGGGCGGGGGCACTTCGTGGTGCGAGTGGAAGGGGACGGCGACCTACTGGGACGCCGTGGTCGACGGCGTCCGGCACCCGTCGGTGGCCTGGTCGTACGAGCAGCCGACCGCGGGCTACGAGCACCTGCGCGGGGCGCTCGCCTTCTACCCCAGCCGGCTCGACCGGGCGACGGTCGACGGAGAACCGGTGCGCGCCCAGGCCGGTGACTTCTACGGCGGCTGGATCACCTCCGACGTCGTCGGCCCGTTCAAGGGGGAGGCGGGCACCCGCGGCTGGTGACCGGCGCGCCGGAGTGCGGGAGGCGGGAGTCGAACCCGCACGCCCGAAGGCACCAGATCCTAAGTCTGGCGTGGCTGCCGTTACACCACTCCCGCGTGGTCGCCGAGTCTAGGAGTACCCCGGCCGGGTGCTCCGGGGACGGTCGGCGCGCTGACCACGACGTCGTCTGGCAGGCTGTCGCCGTGCCTCGCGACCCACGACAGATTCAGCTGGAGATCGACTCGGCCCGGGAGTCGCTGGCCGCCACGCTGGACCAGATCGCCTTCCGGACCAGCCCGACCCGCCTCAAGACCAAGGGCAAGGACGCCGTCGCGCGGTTCCTGCAGACCCCGGCCGGTCAGGCGACGGTGGGCGCCGTCGGCCTGCTGGTCACGTTCGTCGTCGTCCAGAAGGTCCGGCACCGCAAGCGTTGACCGCCTGCCCCTGACACGACGAAGGCCGGTCCACCCCGCGGGGTGGACCGGCCTTCGTGCGTCGTGGTGCGCTGCGGTCAGGCGGAGGCCCTGATCAGCGGCAGGATGACGGTGTCGAGGACCTGGTCGGCGTAGTCGTCGTCGACCGTGCGGCCGGTGAGCAGCCAGCGCTGCACGAGCAGGGCGCTGACGCTCTCGGCGGCGACCGAGGCGCGGAAGGCGGGGGAGACCTCGCCCCGGGCCTCGGCTGCGTCGAACACGGCCTCGAACGACTGCTGCCAGACCGCGATCGGGCCGTTGTGGAAGGCCTCCGCCAGCGCCGGCTGGCGCGGCACGGTGGAGAGCAGCGACAGGGTCGCGGCACCGGTCGGGCCGTTCACGACGCCGACGAGCGTGCGCAGCAGCTCCCGGAGGTCGCCCTCGAGCGAGCCGGTGTCGGGGGTGTGGGCCTCGGCGCGGTTGAGGTCGGAGATCGTGTCGACGACGAGGTCCTGCTTCGTCCGCCAGCGCCGGTAGATCGTCGCCTTGCCGACTCCGGCCTCGGCGGCGACGGCGTCCATGGTCAGGGCGCCGTACCCCACGTCGGCGAGCAGCTGCAGGATCGCGGCGCGGATGACGCCGTCCCGGCTGGGGTCGCGCGGTCGGCCGCCGCGACTGGGTCGGGCTTCTTCGGTCGTGGGGAGTGCGGCCATGGTCAAACCATAGACATTCAAGTTGGAGGGATGGTGAAGATCCCCTGCGAGTACGCCCGGAAGTGGATCGGGTAGGGGCAGCGTGTCCGTGCCCGAACGTCCCGCGAGGTGGGTCACTCTCTCACTGTGGGAACCATCTGCGGCGCGGTCTGCCGCTGTCGGCAGAACTGGGCGGTGCCCGGCCTCGCCTCGCGCGCTGTGCTGGCCACGTCCATCGGCCACGTCCTGCCGCACATCGCCCGCATCGCGCAGTCGCTGGGCCTGGCCGTGGGCACGGCGCCGCAGGTGGTCGACCTCCTCGACGAGCGTGGCGGGCGCCTGCTGCACCGGCTCTTCCAGCGGCTGGCCCGGGACCTCACCGATGCCGAGATGGAGGCTGTGCGCGTGGTCACCGATCCGCCCCTGGACGGCGCCGCGATGACCGCTCGGCTGCTCACCGCACCGACGCTCGCCGTCGAGCTGGCCCGCCGCGGGATCACCGTGGAGATCGGGGTGCTCGCCGAGGCGGAGCTCTGGTCGGTCTACCAGCCGGTCGTCTCGCTCGCCGATCGGTCGGTGGTGGCGCACGAGGCGCTGCTGCGCGGCCTGGTGGACGGCCGCGAGGTGGGCGGCGGTGACCTCTTCTTCGTGGCGGAGTCCGCCGGCTGGCTGAACAGGCTGGACCGGATCGGCCGGGAGTCCGCCATCACCGGTGCGGCGCCGTGGCTGGGCAGCCAGGACCTGTTCGTCAACGTCGACCCGAGGTCGATCCACCGCCCCCAGGTCTGCCTGGCCAGCACCGAGCGTGCCGCTGACGAAGCCGGGATCGCTCCCGAGCAGCTGGTGTTCGAGATCGTGGAATCCCAGGTGATCGCCGACCGAGGGCACCTCGTGTCGATCCTCGAGCACTACCGATCGCTGGGCTGGCGCGTCGCTCTCGACGACGTGGGCGCCGGGTGGTCGAGCTTCTCGCTGGTGTCCGCGGTCCGCCCGGACGTGGTCAAGCTCGACAAGCGGCTCGTGCAGGAGCTGCCCGACGACGGTGCACGGGCGGTCGTGAGGGCGGTCACCGATCTGGCCCACCGGCTCGGCGCGGTCGTCGTCGCGGAGGGCGTCGAGAACGAGCAGCTGGCCGAGGAGGTGGCCGCCCTGGGCGCCGACATGGGTCAGGGCTGGCTGTTCGGCCGCCCGGTGAGCCACGAGCCGCCGGTCGAGGAGCCCGAGGGGCGCTGGCAGCCGGTCACCCGCTGACCGGCCCCGGTCAGCCCAGGGCCCAGCCGGTGAGGACCGGGCGGCCGTGCTCGTGGCCGAGGACGCCGTACCTCCCCGCGGGCAGCGCGAACAGCGAACCGGATTCCGGCTCCAGGCCCAGCCAGCGGGCGGTCAGCACCCGGAGCACGTGCCCGTGGGCGACCAGGGCGACGTCGCCGTCGTCCAGCCGCTCGCGGGCCCGCTCGAGCACCCGGTCGACGCGGACGCCGACGTCGGCCAGCGACTCACCGGGCACGTCGGCGTCGACGGTGCCGTCCCGCCAGATCGACCACTCGCGGCCGAGCTCGTCGCTGATCTCGGCCGTCGTCCGGCCCTCGTGACCGCCGTAGTCCAGCTCCACGAGATCGTGGTCGACGTCGGTGGCGACGAGCCCGGCGAGCTCCGCCGTGCGCCGGGCCCGCTGCAGGGGGCTGACCCGCACCTCGACGAACTCCCACCCGGCCATCGCCGCGCGCAGCGAGCGCGCCTGGTCCTCGCCCTCGGGCAGGAGCGGCAGGTCGGTCGTGCCGGTGTGCTGCCCACTCCGGCTCCACTCGGTCTGCCCGTGCCGCAGCACGACGATCTGGCCCATCCCGACATCGAACACGCAGCGGGGAACACACGCGCGCCGTCCCGTGCTGGCTCCTGGCATGACCACCGCACAGATCAGCGACACGTTCAGCATCGGCGGAGACCTCCCCGTCCACCGGCTCGGTTACGGCGCCATGCAGCTCCCCGGCCCGGGCGTCTGGGGCGAGCCGGCCGACCGCGCCGCCGCCGTCCGCGTGGTGAAGGCCGCGATCGAGCAGGGCGTCGACTTCATCGACACCGCCGACTCCTACGGCCCCGAGGTCAGCGAGCAGATCATCGCGGAGGCGCTGCACCCGTACCCGGAGAACCTGGTCATCGCGACCAAGGCCGGGCTGACGCGCCAGGGCCCCGGCATCTGGACGCCGGTCGGCCGCCCCGCCTACCTCAAGCAGCAGGTCGAGCTCTCCCTGCGGCACCTCAAGGTCGATCGCATCGACCTCATCCAGCTGCACCGCATCGACGCCGAGGTGCCCCTCGCCGACCAGCTGGGCGCCTTCGCCGAGCTCAAGGAGGAGGGCAAGGTCCGCCACATCGGCGTCTCGGAGGTCTCGGTCGACGAGCTGGCGGCCGCCCGGAAGATCACCGAGATCGTCAGCGTGCAGAACCTCTACAACCTGACCACCCGGCAGAGCCAGGACGTCCTGGACTACGCCACCGCCGAGGGCATCGCCTTCATCCCGTGGTTCCCGATCGCCACCGGTGACCTGGCCTCGCCCGAGAGCCCCGTGGCCGACATCGCCCGCGAGCTCGACGCGACGCCGTCCCAGGTCGCGCTGGCCTGGCTGCTGCAGAAGTCGCCGGTGATCCTGCCGATCCCGGGCACCAAGTCGGTCGACCACCTCACCGAGAACATGGGCGCGGCGGACCTGACCCTCTCCGACGAGGACATGGCCCGCCTGGACGCCCTCGCCTGAGCGGTCGCCTCCCGCACGAACCTCACGAACTCGTGGCCGTCGATCGCTGATGGCCACGAGTTCGTGTGGTTCGAGGGGAGGTCCCCTCAGTCCAGGCCCAGGGCCGCCCTGATCGTGGCCAGCACCTGTGCAGGGCGGCCGAGCAGGTCCGCGGAGGTGAACCGCAGGACGGTCCAACCGGCCAGCACCAGGCCGTTCTGCCGGCGCAGGTCCTCGACGAAGACGCGGCGGTCGCGATGCACGTTGCCGTCGAACTCCACGATCACCCTGCGCTCGGGCCAGGCCATGTCGACCTGGCCCAGGAAACGGCCGCCGTCCCGGACGACGTGCTGGAGCACGGGCGCAGGCAGCCCGGACTCGAGGATCGACCAGCGGAGCACCGACTCCATCGGGGAGCCGGCCAGCCGGTCCCCGAGTCCGGCGACGCGTCGCGCCGTCGCCACCCCTCGGCGACCCGCTGCCCGTCGCACGACGGCCGCGAACTCGTCCTGCGGATAGCCACGGGCCAGCATCTGGTCGGTCACCGCCAGGAGAGCAGCGGGCGGAACAGCGGCGGCCAGGTCGATCCACGTCCGGCTGAGCGAGGTGGTGACCACTCCGTTCCGGCGCCGGGTCTCCGGCGCGGGGACGTCGACGAAGTGCAACCGCCGGTCGCGGCGGTGACGGCGCCGGGCGTACCGCCCCACCGTCAGGTGCACCGGCCCGCCGTCGGGAACGAGGGGCACCTCGAACCCCCAGAGTCGAGCGGCGGTCAGGTGGCTGACCACTGCGCCGTCGGGAGCTCCCAGCAGGACGGCGCGGATCCGCTGCAGCTCGTCGCCGACGCGAGGGAGGTACGTGTCCCGCGAGGTGCGAAGGACTTCGGCGTGCCGGAGGTGCCAGTCGGTGATGCCCTCGGCGAGGGCACCGCGCCGGTCCAGCGGGCCGTGGACACGCGGGGGGACGGGCGGTGACGGCATGACGGGCAGCGTGCCGAACAGTGCGGTGCGCCGCCGACGCCGTCCACAGGACCGCACGAACTTCACGAACTCGTGGCCATCGATCGCTGATGGCCACGAGTTCGTGTGGTTCGGCCCGTCCCGACCCCGCCGCACCGTCGGTGTGCTGCGCACGTCACCATGTCGGCGTGGACGCCGAGGACTTCCGCCAGATCAAGGACGCCGTTCGCCAGCTGGTCCGCGAATCGGTCATCCCCCTCGAGGAGCAGATCGAGGACGAGGACCGCATCCCCGACGAGCTGCGGGCGCGGATCGCCGAGATGGGCCTGTTCGGCTACGCCCTGCCCGAGGAGTACGGCGGGCTCGGCGTCACCATGAGCGAGGACGTCGAGCTCGCGATGGAGTTCGGCTACACGACGCCGGCCTTCCGCTCGCTGTTCGGTACGAACAACGGCATCTCCGGCCAGGTCATCGCCCGGTTCGGCGACGAGGACCAGAAGAAGAAGTACCTGCCGGGGCTCTCCGCCGGTGAGCTGATCGGCTCCTTCGCGCTCACCGAGGCCGAGGCCGGCTCGGACCCCTCGGCCCTGCGCACCAGCGCCCGCCGCGACGGCGACTCGTGGGTGATCAACGGCAGCAAGCGCTACATCACCAACGCGCCCCTGGCCGACCTGTTCGTCGTCTTCGCCCGCACGAACCCGGAGGAGAAGGGCGGCCGAGGCATCTCCAGCTTCGTCGTCGAGACCTCGACGCCGGGCGTCACGGTCGGCCCCAAGGACAAGAAGATGGGGCAGGCCGGTGCTTGGACCGCCGAGGTGTACTTCGACGACGTCCGGGTGCCCGCCGAGGCGCTGATCGGCGAGGAGGGCCGCGGCTACTCCAAGGCCCTCACGGTGCTCTCCCGCGGCCGGCTGCACATCGCCGCTCTGTGCGTGGGCATGGCGCAACGGGTGCTCGACGAGTCGGTCGCCTACGCCGCCACCGCCAAGCAGGGCGGGGCGCCGATCGGCCGCTTCCAGCTGGTGCAGGCGATGCTCGCCGACATGCACGCCGAGCTGCTCGCAGGCCGCAGCATGGTCCGCGACGTCGCCGCCCGCTACGACTCCGGCGAGGACACCTCGGTCGGGCCCTCCTCGGCCAAGCTGTACTGCACCGAGATGGTCGGCCGCGCCGTCGACAACGCCGTCCAGGTGCACGGGGGCATGGGCTACCTGCGGACGACGCCGGTCGAGCGCTTCTACCGCGACGCGCGCCTCTACCGGCTCTACGAGGGCACCAGCGAGGTGCAGCGCGTGATCATCGGTGGCGCGCTGCTGCGCGAGGCCGGCATGCCGCGTGGCTAGCCGCGAGCTCGACCCGGAGGACCGGGCGGTCCGCCGCGACGCCGTCGGCGAGCTGGGGGAGGCGCTGCGCGACCTGGTCGACGCCGCCGTGCGCACCGAGGTGCCGCCGGCCCGGCTGGCCGAGGCGACGGCGGCGGCGCGCGAGCTCACCGCGCTGCTGTCGGAGGAACTCCGCGAGGTGCACGAGATCGCCTCGGTGGACGACCCCGACAGCGGCCAGCGCTGGTACAGCCCGGTCTACGGGCCGGGCAGCCCGGTCGCGCCGCCGATGGTCGTCGAGGACTTCCCGGACGACGGCCGCTGCGTCGGGCACGTGACCGTCGGCAAGAAGCTGGAGGGGCCGCCCGGGCTGGTGCACGGCGGCGTCGTCGCCACCCTGCTCGACCACGTGCTGGCCCGCTCCGCGCGAGGGGCCGGGCACGGCGGCCTCACCGCCACCCTCACGGTCACCTACCGCCGTCCGGTGCACCTCGGCGTGCCGCTGGTGGTCACCGGCCAGCTGGTCTCGGTCGAGGGACGGCGGGCCACCGCGACCGCTCGGCTCGTGGCCGAGGACGACCCGGACACCACGCTGGCCGAGGGCGAGGCCCTGCTGATCGCGCTCCGGGCCGAGCGGGCGAGCGAGGTCTTCGCGAGGACCGGCCGCGCCGTCGGCGCCTGGACGTCGAAAGGCGCGGACAGCTAGTTCGCGCGCGGGCCCGGTGCGTTCGCCCGGTCGCCGGCGGGGTCCAGGGACGGCCCGCCGGCCGGGCGGAACAGCGGGCCGGGGGCGCCGACACCGTTCCCGAGGGCGGCGACGAACTGCCGGAGCACGTCGTCGCCGCGGTGGAACGGCGCCCAGTCCAGCAGCGTGCGCGCCCGCTTCGTGTCGAGCGCCGGGACCTGCGTGCCGATGTCCAGCCACCCGGGCTCGGTCGGCACGACGTGCGCGGCGTGGGCGGCGGCGAGGCCGGCGCGCAGCACCACCGCCGGCGTGGGAACCCGGAACGTGCCGAGGGCCTTCGCCAGCGCGTCGGCATCCATCAGCGGCTCGGCGGCGAGGTTGAACGGGCCGGGGGCGGCGCGGTCGATCATCCGCTCGATGGCGTCGGCGACGTCGTCGGCGTGCACGAAGGAGATGGCCAGCGCGGGCAGGGGGAGGGGCAGCAGCTTCGCCACCGGCGCCGGCAGCATCCGCGCGGCGCCGAGGAGCAGCGGGCCGAGGAAGTAGCGGCCGATCTCGCTGCTGGCCTCCGGCTGCAGCACCAGCGTCGGGCGCACGACGGTGACCGTGGTGTCCGGGTGGCGGCCGAACACCTGGCGGACGACCCGCTCGGCGGCGGACTTGTCGCGGCTGTACTGGGCGCTCGGGATGCCGGTGGTCGGCCAGTCCTCCTGCACCCGGTGCCCGCGGGCACCGCCGGCGTAGGTGCCGATCGAGCTCATGTGCACGAACTGCCCGACGCCGGCGGCGGCGGCCGCGCGGGCCACCCGCCGGGTGCCCTCGACGTTCACCTCGTGCAGCAGCTCCGGATCGCGCCCCGGCTGCAGCGCCCACGCCAGGTGGACGACGACGTCGGCGCCCCCGACGAACTCCGCCACCTCCCGCTCGCTGGCCGCCTCGCCCAGGTCGGCGAGGTGCCAGTGCACTCCCTCGTAGGGCGCGATCGACGGCGGGCGGCGACGGGACAGCCCGCGCACCTCGGCCACCCCGGAGGAGGCGGCGGTCAGCCGGCGGAGCAGCGCGGTGCCCACGTTGCCGCTGGCTCCGGTGACGGCGACCGTCTTGCCGGCCAGGTGGCCCGGGGAGAGGTTCGGCATGATCTGCCGCTACCCGGTTGGCCCCCCGGCAACCGAGGTCAGGACGACGGGACCGGTCGAGCCCTCCGGCTGAGCACGACCGAGAGCACGGCGGCGACCACGGCGAGGACGAGCCACCCCGAGGTCTCGAAGATGTTGCCGCCGGTGCCCTGCTCGTCGGCGCGGACTCCCCCCTGGTAGCCGGTCACCAGCCATGCCGCGATCAGCAGCCACGCCGCCGCGTAGGCCGCCCGGGCGCCGGCGCGCGGCCCGCCCGCCCGCCACAGGAACGGTGCGAGCACGGTGAGGATCGCGGCCACCGGATGGGCCACTGCCAGCGCGACGAGAGCCACCTCGGTCATGGTGGGGAGTGTGGCACCCCCGCGGACGCCGTCAGAGCTTCCGCGCGGCGGGTGTCACCCCTTCGGGAGCGTCCTCGTCCAGCGACCTGCCGCGGAGCTCGGGCAGCCCGAGCGCGGCCAGCGAGCCCAGCACGAAGAAGGCGGCGAAGGCACCGAAGACCATGCCGGTGCCGCCGGCACCCAGCAGCGGGGGCACGCACAGGGGCGCGGCGATGGATGCCAGCCGGCCGAAGCCCGCCGCCGCGCCGGCGCCGGTCGCCCGGAGCGCGGTCGGGTAGATCTCCGGGGTCACGGCGTAGAGGGCACCCCAGGCGCCGAGGTTGAAGAACGACAGCACCATGCCGGTGAGCAGCACCGCGGTGTCGCCGTCGGCGGCGGAGAACATCGCCGCGCCGGCAGCTGATCCCAGCAGGAAGGTGACCAGCGTCGGGCGCCGTCCCCACTTCTCGATGAGAAAGGCGGCCGCGGCGTACCCGGGCAGCTGGGCGAGGGTGATGTAGAGCGTGTACTCGAACGACTTGACCAGCGAGAAGCCGTCGTTGAACAGCAGCGTGGGCAGCCAGATGAACGCGCCGTAGTAGGCGAAGTTGATGCTGAACCAGACGACCCACAGGGCCACCGTCCGGCTCCGCAGCCCGGCGGCCCACAGCGCCCGCGGTCCCGGGGACGGGACCGGCCGGGCGGGGGGCGAGTCGACCGGCGCCACGCCGGCCGCCGACTCGAAGCGGCGCACCGCGGCCTCGGCCTCCTCGGTCCGGCCACGGGCCTCCAGGAAGCGCACCGACTCCGGCAGCCCCCAGCGGACGACGACGGCGTACAGCGCCGGCGCCGCTCCGAGTGCCAGGGCGTACCGCCAGCCGTCGTCGCTGCCGGGGACGACGAAGTAGCCGATCAGCGCCGAAAGCGTCCAGCCCACGGCCCAGAACGCCTCGAGCAGCACCACGAGCCGACCGCGGATGCGGGCGGGGGCGAACTCGCTGACCAGGGTGGAGGCCACCGGCAGCTCGGCGCCCAGGCCCAGGCCGATGAGGAAGCGGAAGACCAGCAGCGCCCCCACCGACCACGAGAGCGCGGCCGCGCCGGTGGCCAGGCCGAAGACCAGCAGGGTGACGGCGAAGACCTGGCGCCGGCCGAACCGGTCGGCCAGCAGCCCGCCGAGCGTGGCGCCCAGGGCCATGCCCGCGAAGCCGATCGACCCGATCCAGGACAGCTCGGTGGGGGAGAGCCCCCACTGGACCGCGAGGGCCGCCATCACGAACGAGATGAGCCCGACGTCCATGGCGTCCAGGGCCCAGCCCACGCCCGAGCCGACGACCAGCCGGCCGTGCTCGCGCGTGTAGGGCAACCGGTCCAGGCGCTCGGCCCGGGTCAGCGGCGACGTCATGCGCGGCAGTCTCCCAAGCGCGGGGTCAGGCCCGCACGTGGGCGGTGACGAGCTCGGCGGTGCGCTCGGCGGCGAGCTCGGGGATCCAGTGGGTCACGTCGTCGAGCACCTCCAGCCGGTAGAAGGCGTCGACGAAGCGCTCGGTCTCCTCGGTGGCCTTCCGGCCGAGGAAGGCGTCGCCGGTGCTCCAGATGTGCAGGGTCGGCACGGCCACCTTCCCGACCGGGTCGCGGCCGGTCCACGGCAGCGCCCGGTACCAGCCCAGGGCGGACGAGAGGGCGCCCGGCTCGCGCATCCTCCGCACGTAGCGGTCGACGGCGTCGTCGGGCAGCCCGCCGTGCGCCAGCATCCGGCGCAGCACCGCGCCGTCGCCGCTGAGCAGCAGCCGCTCCGGCACGAGCGGCAGCTGGAACAGGCCCATGTAGTACGACCGCAGCCCCTGGTCGCTGGTCACCATCGCGCGGGCCATCGCTCCCGGGTGCGGCACGGAGATCGCGGTGAGGGTGCGCAGCCGGTCGGGGTGCCAGGCGCCGAGTGCCCAGCCCACGATGCCGCCCCAGTCGTGCCCGACCACGTGCGCGGACTCCAGGCCCGCGGCGTCGAGGAGGGCGATCACGTCGTCCGCCGTCTCCCGCAGCCGGTAGGCCGCCCGGCCGCGCGGCCGCGCCATGGGGGAGTAGCCGCGCTGGTCGGGGGCCAGCGTGCGCAGCCCGTGCTGGTGCAGTGCGGGAGCCACCCGGTCCCAGGCGGTCGAGTCCTGCGGGAACCCGTGCAGGAGGACGACGGGCTCGCCGTCGGTCGGCCCGGCGTCGCGGACGTCGAAGGTCATGCCGTCTCGGCGGAAGCTGTCCACCCCGGGACCATGCCCCGCCCCTGCACCGGTCACACGGGGACCCCCCGGGCACGGAGGCGCTCGATCGGGGACGATGGGCCGCGTGACCGCGTCCCCTGTCGAGTTGATCGTGCTGGTCGACGACGAGGGGCGGGCGATCGGCACGATGCCCAAGCCGGAGGTGCACCACGGCGAGACGCCGCTGCACCGGGCTTTCTCCGCCTACCTCTTCGACGACGCCGGTCGCCTCCTGGTCACCCGGCGCGCGAAGGACAAGCAGACCTTCCCCGGCATGTGGACCAACACGGTCTGCGGGCACCCCGGTCCGGACGAGGCCGACGGCGAGGCGATCGCCCGCCGCGCCGGTTTCGAGCTGGGCCTGGGCGTCACCGGGATCCGGCCCGCCCTGCCCGGCTACCGCTACCGGGCGGAGTTCCTGGGCGTCGTGGAGAACGAGATCTGCCCCGTGTACGTCGGACGGTTCACCGGCACCCCGGCGCCCGAGCCCTCCGAGGTCTGGGAGTGGGAGCTGCTCGACTGGGCCGCCTTCCGCCACCGCCAGGAGACCGAGGGCGATGCCTGGTCGCCGTGGTGCCGGGAGCAGGCGCGGCTGATCGAGGACGCCGGCCTGCACACCGCCTGACGGTCAGGCGGTGGTCAGCTCCCCGGCCGAGCCGGTCCAGCGGGCTCCCAGCGGGGAGGTCCACGTGCCGGCCAGGACGGCGCCGACCGCGTCGGCCTCGACGGGCTCGCTGAACAGGAACCCCTGAGCGATGTCGCAGCCGAGGGCCGCCACCGTCTCCGACTGCTGCAGCGTCTCGATGCCCTCGGCGACGGTGAGCAGGCCCAGGGTGCGGGCCAGCTCCACGATCGCGCGGGTGATCACGTCGTCGTGGGCGTCCCGGCCCAGCCCGTCGACGAACTCGCGGGCGACCTTGAGCATGTCGAGCGGGAAACGCCGCAGGTACGCCAGCGACGAGTAGCCGGTGCCGAAGTCGTCGATGGCGATCCGCACGCCCAGGCCCTTGAGCCGCCACAGCGTGGCCGCCGCTGCCTGGCGGTCCTGCATCAGGACCGTCTCGGTGATCTCGAGGACCAGCCGGGAGGGCTCCAGGCCGGAGGTGGTCAGAGCGGTCCGGACCTGGTCGACGATCGCGTCGTCGGCCACCTGGCGGGCCGACAGGTTGACCGTCACCAGCAGGTCCTCCCGCTCGGGGAACCGGCGGACCCAGCCGGCGGCCTCGGTGCACGCGGCGTCGAGCACCAGGGCGCCGATCTGCGTGATCAGGCCGGTGTCCTCGGCCAGGGTGATGAACTGGTCGGGCGAGCGCAGGCCGTCCACCGGGTGCTCCCACCGGACCAGCGCCTCGGCACCGATCGCGACTCCCGTCCGCAGGTCGATCAGCGGCTGGTAGACCGTGCGCAGGTCGCCGTTGCGGATGGCCTGCGCCAGCTCGGCGGAGGCGTCCGTCCGGGAGGGCGTGCTGCTGTCCAGGGTCGCGTCGTGGACGACGAAGTCGTGGCCGCCGGAGCGCTTGGCCGCGTACATCGCCACGTCGGCGTGCCGGACGAGCGTGTCGGCGTCCACGCCCTCGTCGCCGAGCGCGACACCGATGCTGGCGCCCACGGTGGCGACGACGTCCTCGCCCAGCAGGACCGGGACGTCCAGCTGGGTCCGGATCCGGTCGACGACCCGGGCGATGCCGAGCCGGTCGATGGGCCCGCCGAGCAGGATGACGAACTCGTCGCCTCCCATGCGCGCGGCGGTGTCGGACGGGCGCAGGCACCCGCGCAGCCGGTCGGCGACGGTGCGCAGGAGCACGTCGCCGGCCTCGTGGCCGTAGGTGTCGTTGACCGGCTTGAAGCCGTCGAGGTCCAGGTAGAGGACGGCCGGGAAGACCTGGGTGCGCGCCGCTCCGGCGACGGCGTGCCGCACGCGGTCCAGGAAGAGGGTGCGGTTGGGCAGCCCGGTCAGCGGGTCGTGCAGCGCCTGGTGACGCAGCTGCTCCTTGAGGTCGGTCACCTGCCGCAGGTTCTCCTCGAGGCGGCCGCGCTCCAGCGACGTCGCGACGTGCCGGGCGAAGGTGTCCAGCAGGGCCAGGTCGCGGGAGGTGAACGTGGTGACGTCGCCGATGCGCCCGCCGACGAGGAGCAGCCCGTGCACCCGGTCCTCGGTGCGCAGGGCAGCGGCGACGGCGTCCTTGAGCCCGTGCCCGGCGGCGTAGCTCTCCAGGGCCGCGCCGTGCCCGTTGCCGCTCCGGGTGATGAGCGCGCCCGAGGCGGTGGCCAGGCGGAGCAGCCGGTCGTGCTCCTCGGTGTCCTCGAGGGGGGCCATGACGACGGACCCGGCGCCCTCGCGGCTGCGGCTGACCGTGGTGCCGTCGGTGCCGACCAGCACGAGCTCGGCCATCTCGGCCCGGAACGCCGAGCGCACGGAGTCGAGGAAGTCGCCGAGTGCGGCCTGCGTGTCGCCCGCGTGGAGCAGCGAGGTCACCTCGTGGAGCAGGCGCAGGTTGTCCTGCTGCTCACGGGCCCCGGTGTAGGCGCGGTAGGCCACGACGATGCCGATGGTCGGGAGGGCCAGCAGGGCCAGGGCGGCGGCGTCGTGGACGGCGGTGCGGGCGACGAGCAGCCCCACGGCGGCGGCCGCGACCGCCGCAGGGACGGTCAGGGCGCACATCGCGACGAAGGCCTGGGTGTCGGCCCGGCCCTCCGAGATGCTCATGACCGCGAAGATGCCGGCGTTCCCGACCAGGGTGGCGCCGACGACGGCGACGAGGGCCGCCAGCCAGGACCAGGTGGCCGGCAGGGGCGCCGACAGGGCGGAGAAGAGGGTGACCGCCACGGAGGCGGTGAGCGCGAACAGCGCCGTGTTGAAGGCGAGCTTCAACCCCCGCTGGCGACGGTGCAGGGCCAGCGCGGCCGCCACCCCGACCACCTGGGCGGTCACCAGGTCACCGGGGGTGGCGAGCACCATGCCGGCGGCCATGAAGAGGTCGCTGACGGAGAAGGTGTGCGCGTCCCTGTTGACCTGGACGTGCACCGGGAAGATCTCGCTGACGGCGAAGGCCGCCGCCCAGAGCACCCACGGCAGGGTCATGGCCGTGGGGGCCCCGGGCAGCCCGCGGACGACGATGACGAACAGCGCCACCGCGGTCCCGGCCAGCACCAGGGTCAGCAGGATGATCCGCTGGGGAACAGTCAGCCGGTTCGCACCGGACCGGACCCAGGAGACACCGTTCGTCATCGTCGTCACCTCCTCAGGACCAGTCCGCGCCGGACCAGCTGACGCCGGACCAGGAGACGCCGGACCAGCTGACGCCGGACCAGCTGACGCCGGACCAGGAGACGCCGGACCAGCTGACGCCGGACCAGCTGACGCCGGACCAGGACACCCCGGACCAGCTGACGCCGGACCAGGAGACGCCGGACCAGCTGACGCCGGACCAGGAGACGCCGGACCAGCTCACGCCGGACCAGGACACCCCGGACCAGGAGACCCCGGAGAGCTCCGCCTGCTCGGCGACCTGGGTGACCGCGACCTGCTGCTCGGCGGGCAGCTCCTCGATCACCGCGGCCTGCTGGGCGACCGGCAGCGCGGCGATCACCTCGACCTGCTCCTCGGCAGGCAGCGGGGTGATGGCCTCGACCGTCTCCTGCGTGGACTCCGCGACGATCTCCGTGACGCCCTGGGCGAGCGACTCGGCGTCGGACTCCGCGATGGCCTGACCGGTCACGTCGACCTCGCCGGTGACCGCCTGGCCGTCGACCTCCACGATCACCGACCCGCGGGCGGCGTCCATGGAGCCCGCACCCGTCGAGCGCGCGTGCGTCTGCACGGCGTTCTCCGGCGTGGCGGCGGTCATCGCGCCGGCCAGATCGATGAGCCCGGCACCCTGCTGGGTGGCCGACGCACCGGGGATGGCCTTGGCCGTACCCATGAGGAGGGCCTTGACCTCGTCCGGCGTGATCTCCGGGCGCTGGTCGATCAGCAGCGCCGCGGCTCCCGAGACGACGGCTGCCGCCTGCGAGGTGCCGTTGCCCCGGAACAGCTTCTCGCCGATGCGCGCACCCGGAGCCGCCTGGTCCAGGTACGAGTTCGGGCTGCGGAGGCTGACCACGCGCTCGCCAGGGGCGACCACGTCGGGGTTGCGGACGCCGTCGCCGTCGTTCGAGAACGAGGAGACGACGTCGTCGGCGGTGTCCGCCGTGCCGTTCGTGCCGGCGCTGCCGACGGCGATGACGTACGGGTCGGTGGCCGGGTTGTTGACCTTCCCGGTGCCGAACCCGTCGTTGCCGACGGCGACGACGACCACGATGCCCTTGTGCCAGGCCTGCTCGGCCGCGTAGGCCAGCGGGTCGAGCTGGTAGCTCTGCACGCCGTCGGTACCGAACGACATGTTCACCACGCGGACGTTCAGGCCGTTCTGGTTGCCGTGCTCGGTGACCCAGTCGATGGCCGCGATCGCCTGCGACACGTCGGTGTGCCCCAGGGCGTCGGCGACCTTGATGCTGACGATCCGGGCGTCGGGCGCCATGCCGACGAAGGTGCTCGGGTCCCCGGCGTACGTCCCGGTCGCGGCGTCGTCCCGACCGGCGATGATGCCGGCCATGTGGGTGCCGTGGCCGTTGGTGTCCAGGTTCTCCAGCGGGGTCCCGACCTCGAAGGAGAGGTCCGGCCCGTACACGAGCTTGCCCGGCGCGGTGAAGCCGTCGACCGGGACGGTGCCCGAGTCGATGACCGCCACGTCGACGCCTTCGCCGGTGTAGCCGGCCTGCCACATCGCTGCGGCGCCGGTGACCTCGTTGGTGATCGTGTGGAGCGAGCCGGGCTGGTCCGCCTGCAGCGTCACGTCGTTGACCACCGAGGTCGCGGTGTCGACCACCGCGGCCGTGGTGTCGACCGCCGCGGCCGTGGTGCCCGCCGCGACCGTGGTCGTCGTGTCGGTGACGGTCGAGACGGAGGCGGTGACCGAGGTGGTCGCAGCCGTGGTGGCCTCGGTGACCGTCGAGAAGAGGCCACCGAGGGTGCCGCCGGTCAGGCCGTTGAGGGCCAGCGAGGCGTTCTCGGTGACCGAGTGGACGCCGGCGACGCCCCGGAGCGCCTCGATCCGGTCGACCGGGACCTCGGCGGTGAAGCCGCCGATGATCCCGAGCTGGCGCGTGACCGAGCCGCCGAACGACGAGACGGCCCGCTCCGGGGCGTTCCCCGAGCCTGCGGTCTCGCGCACGATGACCGACACGTGGTCGGCCGACGACGCCAGCGTGGCGGCCGCCGCGGCAGCGGGGCCGGTCAGGCCTGCTGCCACGAGGGTCGCCAGCGCGACGGTCATCGCGCGCCCGGCGTGCCGTGGAACTCCGCCCCAGGTGACGCCGAGGCTCGGCGCGACCGGGGGTGATCCCTGCCTGTTGGTGTTCAGATCCGTACACCTCCCTGGTTGATCCGTACTTCCGTGTCGTGCGCACTCCCTTCGGCGCGTTCGGGGTGCTGCTGAACCGTCGGAGCGCCTCGATGTAGTCGATCCACTCCGCAGGGTGAAGCGAAGCGCCGGGCAGGCCCGTCCGACGCCGCCGATCGGCGCTCACGCTGCGCATGCGGACCGAGGCGCAGCGAAGTGCACCGGCGCGTCGTCGAGCGCCCTCCGGGGACGCGGGCACGACCGGAAATAGCGTCCGCGGCATGGACCGACGACGGTTCCTGCTCGCCCTCGCGGCCGGTCTGGCAGGCACAGCAGTGGCACGCGGCGCGACCGGGCTGGGCGACGCCGTGACGCCGCTGCCGGCCCCTGCCGGTCCGGTGGTCCCCGCCAGTGCGCTGGAGGCGGTCGCCCCGCGCGGGGTCCCCGGCCTCGTGCCCGTGCCGCCGCCGGTCGGCGTCGTCGACACGCTGCCGGGGGAGGGCACGTCGCTGGCGCTGAGCATCGACGACGGCACGAGCACCGAGGTCGTCGCCGCCTTCGCCCGCTTCGCCGAGGACAGCGGCGTCCGCATGACGTTCTTCCCCAACGGCCGCTACGCCAGCTGGCAGGACAACGCGCCGGCGCTGCGCTCCCTGATCGAGTCGGGTCAGGTGGCGATGGGCAACCACACCTTCTCCCACCCCGACCTCACGACCCTCGGCGACCGGGAGGTGGCGGAGGAGATCCGGCTCAACCAGGACTTCCTCCGGACGACGTTCGGCGTCCGGGACAGCCCGTTCCTGCGGCCTCCGTTCGGCGCACGGGACGAGCGCACCGACCGGATCGCCGCCGATCTCGGCCATCCGACGATCGCGATGTGGAACGGCACGATGGAGGACTTCCGGGTGCTGACCCCCGAGGAGCTGATGACCGCGGCCCGGCGCTGGTTCCACCCGCAGACGATCGTCGTCGGCCATGCCAACCACCCGGCCGTGACGACGGTCTACGGGGAGCTCCTGGAGCTGATCGCCGAACGCGGGTTGCGCACGGTCACCCTCGCCGACGTGTGGGCGACGCCGGGCCAGCGGGTGCGCGGGGTGACCGCCGGCGGCACCGTCCTGACCGGCTAGCGGTCCTCCCCGGTCCGACCTGCGGGGGCGCCCGGGGTCGGCGAGGCTGTCGGGGACGGCAGACGCACGACGACGGAGGTTCGATGGACACGCCGCTCAAGGGCCGGGTCGCACTCGTGACGGGTGGGGCCAGCGGACTGGGCCGGGCCACCGCCCTGGCGCTCGCCGAGGCCGGCGCGCACGTGGCCATCGGCGACATCGACGCGGCCGGCAGCGAGGAGACCCTGGGGCGGGTGACGTCGGCGGGCGGGTCGGCCGAGGTCGTGGCCCTCGACGTCACCGACGACGGCAGCCGGCGCGCGGTCGTGGCGCAGCTGTTCGACCGGCACGGCGACGCCTTCGACGTCCTGGTGAACGTGGCCGGCATCGACCGGCCCGGCTACATCACCGACATCGACCTCGACGACTACCGGCGGGTCATGGCGGTCAACTGCGAGGGTCCGATCTTCCTCACCAGCGAGTTCACGAAACGGGTGCAGCACCTGCCCGAGGGGCGCACCGCCGACGTCGTCCACGTCGTCTCGCTCTCCGCCATCACCTCCGGCAGCGGCGCGATCGCCTACAACGGCTCCAAGGCCGGGTTCCTGAACGCCACGAAGTGCATCCAGCGCGAGCTGCGGGAGAAGGCGGTCCGCGCCGACGACGGCAGCGAGCGGCCCTTCCCGTGCCGGGTGCAGAGCGTCATCCCCGCGGCGATGGACACCCCGATGATGGAGCAGTGGGGCATCCCCGGGCACCTGATGATGCCGCCGTCGGCGGTCGCCGACGCCATCCGCACCCTGGTCACGCTGCACCCGTCGGCGTTCATCCCGGAGATGCAGATCGTCCCGCGGCTCGAGCCGAACTTCCCCCGCTGACCGACGGTGAGGAACAGCCGCGTGAACGCTTCCGAGGACCCCACCCCGGACACCGCCATGGCCTCGGGGCCCGGCGGGCGTCTGGGCCCCGGTGACCTGGCGCCCGACGAGGAGCGGCTGCTCGCCGCGCTGGAGCGGGACGCCCGGTCCGGCGGACCGACCCTGCAGGGCACGACGGCCGTCGTCCCTGCACCGGACGGCGCCGGGCCACCGGACGACGGGCTGACGCCGACGTTCACCGCACCCGGGGGCGACTGACCGTCCGACGGGTCAGCCCGGCCACCGGGCGGCGACACCGGTGAGCAGCGTGGCCGCCTCCTCGAGCTCGGCCAGCTCCGCGTACTCGTCGACGGCGTGCATGACCGCCGGAGTCCCGGGCCCCCAGACCACGATCGGGGCGCCCCCCACGACCTGACCCAGGACCGACGCGTCGGTGAAGTACGTGGCCGGGGTCGGCAGGACCGGTGCGGGCAGGGCGGTCACCCACGGGTCGTCGGCGGGGGTGCCGACCGGGGGGAGGTCCACGCGGACCTCGACGTCGGTGACCTCGGGCTGGGCGCGCCACCAGGCGAGGAGCTCGGCGCCGTCGGTGACGGTGCGCATGTCGATGACCGCCTCGGCCCGGTCGGGGACCACGTTGGGCACCGTGCCGCCGGAGACGATCCCGCAGTTCCAGGTCTCCGGCCCCAGGAAGGCGTGGTTGCCCAGGGGGAGCGCGCCGGGGGCGCGCGAGAGCACCGCGACGAGGTCGAGGACGGCGTTGTGGCCGCGTTCCGGGGTGCTGCCGTGCGCCGCTCGGCCGGCGGTCCGCACCGCCAGCCACAGCGCGCCCTTGTGCCCGAGGACGACCTGGTTGCCGGTCGCCTCCGGGACGACGACCGCCCCGATGGACTGCTCTGCCACGGCGCCGGCAGCGGCCGCGGCACCCTTCGAGCCGATCTCCTCGTCGCTGGTCAGGAGCAGGGCGACCGGGCTGTCCGGGTCCGTGGCGGCCAGCGCGGCCGCGGCGGCGACGAGCCCCGCCTTCATGTCGCTGGCGCCCCGGCCCCACACCCGGCCGTCCTCGACGTCGGCGCCGAACGGGTCGCGCTGCCAGGCGCCGGGATCGGGGACCGGCACGGTGTCGACGTGGCAGGCCAGCAGCAGCTGCGGGCGACCGGGGTCGGTGGGCGTGCGGAGCAGCGTCCACGGCTGGTCGGGATCACCGCCGACGCGGACGTCGAGGTGCGGTGCCCGCTCGCGGAGCACCTCGGTGACCAGCCCCATGCAGTCCCGCTGGGCCGGAGCGCTGCCCGAGACCGTCGGACGGCCGACGAGCTCGCGCACCAGGGCCGAGACGTCCAGGCCCGCGGTTCCAGCGCTCATGGTCCGATCCTGCACGCGTGCCCGCCCCCGCGCAGGTCCGGCGCCGGCCTAGGTGCGGTCAGCGCTCCCGGGGACGCAGCCGCACCGCGACGAGGGCGACGTCGTCCTCGGCGCCCTCGGGGATGAGCCGGTCGATCAGCTCGTCGCACATCTCCTCGACGGGCAGGTGGCGGAGGTCGGCCAGGGCCTCGCCGAGCAGCTCCACGCCGTCGTCGAACACCTGGTCCCGGCGCTCGACCAGCCCGTCGGTGTAGAGCAGCAGGGTCGAGCCCCGCTCGATCTCCAGCTCGTGCGCGGTGCGCGGCAGCGTCGGGTCGACGCCCAGCAGCAGCCCCGGACGGCCGGAGTCGAGCAGCCGCTGGGCGCCGTCGGGGGCCACCAGGAGCGGGGGCAGGTGCCCGGCGCTGGCCCAGCACAGCCGGGAGACGCCGCGGTCGGCCTCCTCCGCGGTCTGCTCCAGCCGGGCGACGAGCACGGTGGCCATGGCGCTGATGTCCAGTCCCTGGATCGCGGCGTCCAGCCGGGACAGCACGGTCGCCGGGCCCGCCCCGTTGTCGTAGGCGATGCCGCGCAGCAGGCCGCGCAGCTGGGCCATTGTCGCGGCCGCCTCGGTGTCGTGACCGACGACGTCGCCGATGACCAGCATCGTGGAGCCGTCGGGCTGCTGGAAGACGTCGTACCAGTCGCCGCCGACCTGGGCCTCGCGGGTGGCGGGCACGTACCGCACGCCCGTCTCCAGGTCGTCGGGCTGGGGAGGGTCGGACAGCAAGCTGCGCTGCAGGGTCTCGGCGGCCCGCACGATGCTGCGCGAGCGGGCGTAGAGCGCCTCGAGCAGGTGGATGCGCAGCTCGGTGGCCTCGGTGACCTCCTGCGCCGACCACGGCTCCGAGCGCCCGCGGACGGTCTCCCGCCACCGCTCGAAGGACTTGCGGGGGCTCAGCCGGACCTCGTCGCCCTCGCGCTCGGCGATCGCCTTGTTGTGCGGGTCGCCGCCCCAGTCGATGTGCCGCACCGCCTCGCCGCGGAACCAGAGCACGTACTGGCCCTCCGGCAGCGGCAGGACCAGCGCACCGCACGCCAGCTCGGTGGGCGCCCGGAGGTGCGGGGCGTCGACGTCCAGGGAGTCGGTGGCGACGACGTCGTCACCCCGGGACGCGGCCCAGGCCGCGATGCCGTCGGCCAGTCCGGGGGGAAGCTCGACGCCCGCGGTCCCGGAGTGCCCCTGCAGGTTCACGACGGCGCCCTCGGCCTCGAGCACGTCCAGCAGGCTGATCCGGCCCAGCAGGGTGTCGGTCAGCGTGCGGTCCTCGTCGAGGGTGGCCGCGGTCAGCCACGCCAGGTTGGACCGGACCCGCAGGGCCCGCTCGATCTCGTCCTCGGAGGCCCGGTCGATCAGCCGCACCGACATGGTCGAGCCGAGGAACTCCGCCGCCGCGCGCGTGGCGTAGGGCGGTGCGTGCGGGCCGCTGTAGTGGTGGCAGGCGATGAGTCCCCAGAGCTTGTCGTCGCGCAGCAGCGAGATCGACATCGAGGCGCGCACGCCCATGTTGTGCAGGTACTCGACGTGGATGGGGGAGACGCTGCGCAGCGTGGAGTAGGTGAGGTCCAGCGGCCGGGCGGTGACGGGGTGGTCGACCGGGCGGATCGGGACCGGCGTGTAGTCGATGTCGGAGATCAGCCGGATCCAGTTCTTCTCGTAGAGCGCCCGCGCCTGCGCGGGGATGTCCGAGGCCGGGTAGTGCAGGCCGAGGAAGGAGTTGAGGCCCTCCTGCTTGGCCTCGGCGACGACCTCGCCGTTGTAGTCGGCGTCGTAGCGGTAGACCATCACTCGGTCGAAGCCGGTGAGCGAGCGCACCGCCTGCGCGGTGATGTCGTACAGCTGCTGCAGCGACGAGGCGCGGTCGAGCGCGGCCACCGTCCCGCGCACCGCCTGGTAGGTGTTCGGGAAGGAGAACGGCCGCGGTCCGCGCGCCGGCTCCAGCTCCACGACGACGCTGGACAGCGGCAGGCCGTCGGTGGCCACCGGCCCGTCGCCGGCGTCCTGCGTGCCCCGCTCGACGACGGCGCGGTGCAGCAGCGCGTCCACCGGCACGGGGGCGCCGTCGACGTCGAGCGTGATCTCCACCGGGTTGCGCTCGCGGAGGTCGCCGAACGCGCTCGCCAAGCGGACCACCGCGCCGGCCGCCGCGACGCCCAGGACGTCGGCCAGCGGGCGCCCGATCGCGTCCTGCCACGCCACGCCGGTGAGGCCGGCCAGGTTCTCCGAGGCCTGCTGGACGATCCAGTCGGGGTCACGCACCACGATCAGCACCCCGCGCGGCTGGATGCTGCCCGGGATGTGGATCGGCTCGCGCTCGCAGTTGGAGAGGTCCACCGGGGTGCCCGGGGCCAGGAAGTCGATCGTCCGGTCGACGTCGGTCACGCCGGCACCTCCTCGGAGCAGGCGGCCGGCGCGCACCAGGCGGCGAGCGTCGCGAAGGTCTCCCGGGCGGCGGACACGATGCGGTCGACGTCGCCGCCGGCGGCGACGTGGGCGCGGGTGGCGCGGCGGAACGCGGCCCACATCGCGCCGGTCCGGTCGCCGTAGGGGGAGAAGGCGCCGATCCGCACGCCGGACAGGGCGGGCAGCGTGGCCAGGTGCCGGTCGATGAAGGTGCCGCCGAGCGTGGAGCCCTCGAGCACGTACAGCCGGCCCAGCGCCTCGTCGGTGCCGGGCACCGCGGGCAGCTCTGGGACGCCGGCCGGGGCGCCGGTGCCCAGGGCGCGCAGGTCGGCAGCGAACAGCTCCGCCCGGCGGCGGCGGGGCCAGTCGACCGCGGCCGCCTCCCCGGGCAGGCGGGCGGCCCACTCGTCGAGGCCCCGCTCCGCGGCGATCCAGAACCCGTGCATCAGGGCGAGCGCGGCGCCGAGCCGGGCGCGGTCCAGCCGCGGGTCCAGGAGGTCCAGGGTGCGCTCGACGGCGTCGTGCTCCGCCGCCGTCCCGGTGCGCAGCAGCCGCAGGACGTCGTCGCGATCGCTGCGGTCGTCCTCGTGCACAGTTCTGTCGTCCGCAGCCATCACTCCCGAGCGTAGGTGACCGGCGCGGGTCAGGGGCGGTCGAGCCCGGACAGCCGCGCCGCCCGGAGGCCGGTGTGCAGCAGCAGCCGGTCGTCCCCGTCGGCCAGGTCCAGACCGGTGAGCGCACAGATGCGGCCGAGCCGGTAGTAGAGCGTCTGGCGGTGGATCCGCAGGGCGTCCGCGGTGCGCACGACGCTGCCGGCGAGGTCGAGGTAGGTCTCGGCGGTCCCGGCCAGCACGGGGTCGGCGAGCAGGGGGAGCACCACGGCATCCGGACCGGTGAGTTCCGTCACCGTCCGCCAGGCACCGAGCTCGGCCCAGCGCGCGACGGGGGAGAAGCGGCTCACCGCCGCGGCGACGCGGGCCGCGCCGCGGGCCTCCCGCCACTGCTCGGCGAGGTGGCCGGTGCCGCGGCGCACGGCCGAGACGCCGGCGGTGCTGCCGGGCGGGAGGGAGCGCAGCGAGGCCGCGGCCAGCGCCCCGGCCGGGCGGAGGTCGGTCGTCGACGGCAGCGGGACGAGGACGGCGACCGCGCCGTCGTCCACGAGGGTGGCGACCGCCCCGGCCGCCGGCAGCTGCCAGCCCGGGAGGAGATCGCCGGAGGGGGAGAGGGCGACGAGCACCTGGGTGCCGTCCTCGGCCAACCGGTCGGCGAGCCGCCGGCCCGCCTGCGCCTGCGCCGCGGGCCGTCCGGTGAGGGCGTCGGCGAGGAGGCGGCCGAGGTCGTCGGCGGGGCGGCCGGCGAGCAGCCGCCCGGCTCGGGCGGCCAGCGCCATGGCGGCGGCCAGGGCGGGGTCGGCGTCGTCGTCGGGGTCGATCCGCCCACCGTCGAGCAGCCACAGGTAGCCGTGGGTGCTGCCCTCGTGCCGCACCGGCAGGACCAGGCGGGTGAGGATGCCGGCGTCGGGATCCGCCGGGGTGCGCAGCGGCCGGGTGGTCGAGGCGATGCCGAACTCCTCGAAGCGGCGCCGGGTCTCCGGCGTCGAGCCGCGCGTCAGGATCGACCGGGTGCGGACGGCGTCCATCGGGTCCGCGCCGCTGTCGTCGTGGGCGCAGAAGGCGAGCAGCGTGAAGGCGGCGTCCTCGAGCGTGGCCGGCGCGGCCAGCACCCGCGACACCTCGTCGACCAGTTCCTGCAGGTCGTCCCGCATGCCACCTCCGATCCCGTACATCTGTATGAGAGCAGACGGCGGGAGTCCCGACATCTGTCCCTGGCCCGGAGGGGTGGGGGTGCCTAGCGTTCAGGGAGCAGGTCGGACCGTCCCCCGGAGGTGCTGTGGTGTTGCAGAAGATCCTGCTCGGCGCCTCGCGGCGGCCCGGGCTCCGCGCGGCCGTCACCCGCACGCCGGCCACCCGGCGCGTGGTCGACCGGTTCGTCGCCGGCGAGCGCCTGGACGACGCACTGCGCGCGGTGCGCGAGCTGTCGGCCGAGGGCATCGCGGTCACCCTCGACCACCTCGGCGAGGACGTCACCGACCGGGCGCAGGCCACGCGCACCCGCGACGCCTACCTCGCCCTGCTCGCGGGGCTGGAGCCGCTCGCCCTGGGGGCCGCCGCCGAGGTGTCGGTCAAGCTGTCGGCGTTCGGGCAGGCGCTGCCCGACGGCGGGCACGACGTCGCCCTGGAGCTCGTGCGCCCGGTCGTCGAGGCGGCCACGGCGATGGGGACGACGGTCACCCTCGACATGGAGGACTCCCGCACCGTCGACTCGACGCTGGCCGCGGTCGCCGAGCTCCGCAAGGAGCACCCCGGTACCGGTGCGGTGCTGCAGGCGATGCTGCACCGCACCGAGGACGACGCGAAGGCCCTCGCCGTCACCGGGTCGCGGGTGCGGCTGGTCAAGGGGGCCTACGACGAGCCGGCCGCGGTCGCCCACCAGCGGAAGGCCGACGTCGACGCCGCCTACCTGCGCTGCCTCGAGCTGCTGATGGCCGGCCCCGGGTACCCGATGGTCGGCTCGCACGACCCGGCGGTCCTCACCCGCGCCCACGAGCTGGCCGCCCAGCACTCGCGGCCGGCGGACTCGTGGGAGGTGCAGATGCTCTACGGCATCCGCCCCGACGAGCAACGCCGGCTGGCCGACGCCGGCACCCGTGTCCGGGCCTACCTCCCCTACGGCGCCGACTGGTACGGCTACTTCATGCGCCGGCTGGCCGAGCGCCCCGCCAACGTCGCCTTCTTCCTGCGCTCCCTCGCCACCCGACGCTGAACCCCCGAGGGGCCCACATGGCCATTTCGGCCCCTCCGACGCTGAATCGAGGCACCCCATGGACGCCGTCACCCGAGTCCCCGCCCCGCGCAACGAGCCGGTCCTCACCTACGCGCCGGGCACCCCCGAGCGCGACGAGCTGCAGCGACGCCTCGCCGAGCTCGCCGCCGGGCCCGTGGAGCTGACCAGCACCATCGGCGGCCGGCAGCGCATGGCCGGCGGCCAGCGGTTCGACGTCGTCCAGCCGCACCGGCACGCCGCCGTCCTGGGCACCGCCGCGCACGCCACCCACGGCGACGCGCAGGACGCCGTCCGCTGCGCCAAGGAGGCCGCGCCCGGCTGGTCGGACCTCTCCTTCGACGACCGGGCGGCGGTGTTCCTCCGGGCCGCCGACCTGCTCGCCGGCCCCTGGCGGCAGACGCTGAACGCCGCCACGATGCTGGGCCAGAGCAAGACCGCGCAGCAGGCCGAGATCGACAGCGCCTGCGAGCTGATCGACTTCTGGCGCTGGAACGTGCACTTCGCGCGCCAGATCATCGCCGCGCAGCCGGAGTCCTCGCCCGGTGTCTGGAACCGGTCGGACCACCGCCCGCTGGAGGGCTTCGTCTACGCGATCACGCCGTTCAACTTCACCGCCATCGCCGGCAACCTGCCGACCGCCCCCGCGCTCATGGGCAACACCGTCGTCTGGAAGCCGGCGCCCACGCAGCAGTTCGCCGCGCACTTCCTCATGCGGCTGCTGGAGGAGGCCGGGCTGCCGCCGGGCGTCATCAACCTGGTCACCGGCGACGGCGTCGCGGTGTCCGAGGTGGCCCTGGCCGACCGCGACCTCGCCGGCATCCACTTCACCGGGTCCACGCCGGTCTTCCAGCACCTGTGGCGCACGGTCGGGGAGAACATCGCGAGCTACCGCGGGTACCCGCGCATCGTGGGCGAGACCGGCGGCAAGGACTTCGTCGTCGCCCACCCCTCGGCCGACGTCGACGTGCTGCGCACCGCCCTGGTCCGCGGCGCCTTCGAGTACCAGGGGCAGAAGTGCTCGGCGGCCTCGCGCGCCTACGTGCCGCGCTCGGTGTGGGCCCGCCTGCGGGACGACCTGGTCGGGGTCACCGAGTCGCTTCCGATGGGCGACGTCACCGACTTCTCGAACTTCATGGGCGCGGTCATAGACCGGAAGTCGTTCTCCAAGCTCTCCGGCGTGCTCGACCGGGTGGACGACGACCCGTCGCTGTCGATCGTGGCCGGCGGGCAGGCCGACGACAGCGAGGGCTTCTTCGTGCGGCCGACGATCATCGAGGGCACCGATCCGGGCCACGAGGTGTTCACCACCGAGTACTTCGGCCCGGTGCTGGCGGTGCACGTGTACGAGGACGGCGAGTACGACGCGGTGCTGACCCAGATGGAGTCGGCGGCGCCCTACGCGCTCACCGGGGCGGTCATCGCCCAGGACCGGACGGCCATCGCGCACGCGCAGAAGTGCCTCCGGCACGCGGCGGGCAACTTCTACGTCAACGACAAGCCGACCGGCGCCGTCGTCGGCCAGCAGCCCTTCGGCGGCGGGCGCGCGTCGGGCACGAACGACAAGGCCGGGGCCGCGCAGAACCTGCAGCGCTGGACCTCGACCCGCTCGATCAAGGAGACGTTCGCGCCGCCGACCGACCACACCTACCCGCACATGGCGTAAGGACCTCGTCCTCCCCACCCGTCGCAAGCTCAGGGCGGGCCCCCGGACGAGGCCGTTCCAGCACGTCACCCCGGCCAGGTGAGGACGCCGTCGACGAGCACCGCGCCCTCGGACGGGCGGTGCGGGGTGAGCCGGCCGTCGGGCATGAGGTGGACGACGTCGTGCCCGCGGGCCAGCACGGCGACATCGGCGACGATCCGCCGGTGGCACCGCCACCACACGCTCTCGCTGCACATCACCGCGACCGTGCGGTCCGCCGCCTCGTCCAGCACCTCGTCCAGCGCGGCGGCGAACTCCGGCGTCCGGGTGTGCGCGGCGTAGGCGGCGAACTGCGCGACGGTCCACCAGCCGTCGACCACCGGCGTGCCCTTCGGCAGCGAGCGTCGCCCGCCCAGGCGCTCCTCCCAGCGGTAGGCAATGCCGGCCGCCGGGAGCCACTCGGCGAGCGCCTCCCGGCGGACGTCGGGGTTGTTCCGGCTGCCGGGGAAGCGGCGGACGTCGACCACCGTCTCCACCCCGGCGGCGGCGAGGCGCGCGCCCAGGCGCTCCCGGTCCTCGGGGCCGTGCCCCACCGTCAGCAACGCCACGCGACCTGCCTACCCCGAGGTCAGCGCCGGCGCCGCACCCGCACGACGACCGCCGCGAGCCAGACGAGGACGGCGAACGCGAGCGCGCCGCCGCCGATGGCGAGGTTGACCAGGCCGCGGCGCGTGCGGTCCCCGTCGGCGTGCCCCGCGACGTCGTCGCGCACCATGACCCGCTCGGGGTCCCGCGGGTCGTAGACCACCTCCAGCGGCGCGGCGTACTGGTAGGTGCCCGGGCGCCACTCGGCCTCCCAGCCGTCACGGGCCTCGTACACCGCCAGGTTCGAGCTGAACCCGGTCGCCCGGGCGGTGATCCGCTCGCCGTCCGCGGTGGTGAAGGTGACCTCCAGCTCGCGCCGGTGGTTTCGCCGGGACAGCTCCTCGCGCACCTCGGTCGCGGTCGCGACCACCACGCGCTTCTGCAGCGTCCGGGCGAGCTCGGCGTCCGGCACGTCGGAGAAGACCGTGTAGGCGGCGGTCAAGAGCAACCAGACCAGGGCGAGGACGCCCACCAGGACCGACACCCCGGGCAGCTGCCAGGGTGGTGCGAACGGGCCGCGCGCCCACCAACCGGGACGGGGCGGCTCGGGTGCTGCGGGCACGGTCAGGCCAGGCGGTCGACCGCTGCCTGCAGCGACCGGATGAAGAGGATCTCCTCGCCGCCGCGGCGCAGCCAGGTGCGCAGCCCCGCCGGGTCGTCGCGGTTCGCGTCCCGCAGCTGGCCCAGCCTGAGCTGGCGGGTGCTGGCCTGCGCCCGCTGCGCGGTGGGCAGCGCCCGACCCTCGGCGCGGGCGATCGCGGTGAGGCCGGCGCCGACGTACACGAGGTCGCGGACCTCGGTCAGCCCACCGAGGAGGGCGTCCACGGCGTCGTCCTCGCCGTCGGACAGGGCGGCGAGCAGTGCTTCGGCGCGGCGGCGGCCCTCGGCCGCGGGGTCCTGCGTGGTCACGGCACCACTGTGCCCCGGCCGGATCGGCCGGGGCACAGGCGGGTGCCTTCTCAGGCGTCGCGGCGCCGGAACGCCAGGTGGCCGACGAGCAGGACCGCGGCCACCTCGGCGCAGAAGACCGCGAAGCCGGTCCACGGGTCGAGCAGGTACGGGTTGAACGAGACCGGGGTGGCGACCCCGGCGCCCGCGTTGCCGGGCATGAGCTTCGACGTCCACTCGCCCCAGGCGCCGGGCAGGAGCACGACCATGGTGCCGACGACGAAGACCAGCGCCAGCACGATCGACAGCGCCGCGGCGGTGTGCCGGACGAGCAGCCCGACGGCAGCCGCGAGCAGCCCCAGCCCGGCCATGTACAGGCCGCTGCCGACCATCGACCGCAGCACGCCGTCGTCGGAGAGCGCGAGCCCGATGCCCTCCCGGTCGAGGAAGACGTTGCCGCCGAGGTAGCCGGCGAAGGCGGTGACCGTGCCCGCGACGAACAGGGTGCCGACGAGGACGACGGCCTTCGCCGCCAGGACCTGGCCGCGGCGCGGGGTCGCGGCCAGCGTCGCGCGGATCATGCCGGTGCCGTACTCGGTGGTGATCGTGAGCGTTCCCAGCACGATCGCGGTGACCTGGGCGAACGTCATGCCGAAGGTGATGAAGGAGCCGGGGCTCTCGTCGGCCTCGCTGCTGGCCAGCCACTCGGCGTTGGTCGCACAGATGAGCGTCGTGAGGCCGGCGCCGAGGACGAGCATCGCGATGACCGACCAGGCGGTGGAGCGCACCGACCAGAACTTGATCCACTCGGCGTGCACCGTCTGCCGGAAGCCGGGCCTGGTGAGGCCCGGCACGTGCCGGTTCGGGTCGAGGGCGACCGTGTCGGTCATCGGGGGGCTCCGGCGGTGGTCTCGGTCCGCGTGGCGTACTCGACGCTCGACGCGGTCAGGGTCATGAAGGCGTCCTCGAGGGAGGACGAGACGAGGGTCAGCTCGTGCAGCAGGAGGCCGCCACGGCCCACCAGCTCCCCGACGGCGGCGGCGTCCCGGCCCTGCACGCGCAGCTCGTCGTCGACGGCGGTCACGTCCAGGCCCTCGCGGGTCAGCAGGCCGGCGACCTCGGTGCGCTGCGGGCTGCGCAGCCGCACGTAGGAGGCGGCGTGCTCGGCGATGAACTGCGACATCGTGCAGTCGGCCAGCACCCGGCCCCGGCCGATCACGACGAGGTGGTCGGCGGTCAGCGCCATCTCGCTCATCAGGTGGCTGGAGAGGAAGACCGTCCGGCCCTGCTCGGCCAGCGTGCGGGCCAGCCGGCGCACCCAGCGGATCCCCTCGGGGTCCAGGCCGTTGACCGGCTCGTCGAGGACGACGACCGGCGGGTCGCCCAGCAGCGCGACGGCGATGCCCAGCCGCTGGCCCATGCCGAGGGAGAACCGGCCGACCCGCTGCCCGGCGACGTCGGTGAGCCCGACCTGGTCGAGCACCTCGTCGACGCGGCGGGCCGGGATGGCGTTGCTCGCGGCGAGCCAGCGCAGGTGGTCGCGGGCCGAGCGCCCCGGGTGGAGCGCGCGGGCCTCCAGGAGGGCGCCGACCTCGCGCAGCGGCGCGGGGGAGCCGGCGTAGTGCCGGCCGTTCACGGTCACGCTGCCGGCGGTGGGCCGGTCGAGGCCGAGCACCATGCGCATCGTCGTCGACTTGCCGGCGCCGTTGGGCCCGAGGAAGCCGGTGACCCGGCCGGGCCCCACCGTGAAGGAGATGCCGTCGACGGCGGTGCGGGCGCCGTACTTCTTGGTCAGACCGCGGGCCTCGATCACGTCGGGCCGCCGGGAGTGGGTCGGGAGGTCATGCCTGGAGCCTGTCGGCGCGCTCGTCGCCGATCCATCGGGGAGCGCCCTGATCAGACCCTGAACCGTCCCTGACGGCTCAGGCGCTGCGGGGCAGGGGAGCACCCGGGCGCAGCTCGCGGCGGAGCGCCCGCGCAGCGGCCTGACCGGCGCGGTTGGCCCCGATCGTGCTGGCCGAGGGGCCGTAGCCGACCAGGTGCAGCCGCGGCTCACCGGCGACCTGGGTGCCCTCCAGCCGGAACCCGCCCCCGGGCTGCCGGAGCTGCAGCGGGGCCAGGTGACCGACGGCCGCGCGGAAGCCGGTGGCCCAGAGGATGACGTCGGCGCGCACGGCCCGGCCGTCGTCCCAGGCGACGCCGTCGGGGGTGATCCGGTGGAACACCGGCAGCCGCTCGAGGACGCCGCGGTCGAGCCCGTCGCGGATGTAGGGCGTGGAGACCAGCAGGCCCGTGAGGCTCACGACGCTGCCGGGCCGGCGGCCCTCGCGGACCGCCTCCTCGACCTTCGCGACCACCTCGCGTCCGGCGTTCTCGTCGAACACGCCCTCGCGCCACACCGGCGGACGGCGGGTCACCCACGTCGTCGAGGTGACGCGGGAGATCTCGCCCAGGAGCTGGGTGGCCGAGGCGCCGCCGCCCACGACCACGACGTGCTGCCCGCGGAACTCCTCGGCGGTCCGGTAGTCGACGGTGTGCAGCTGGCGGCCGCGGAAGAGCTCCTGGCCCGGGTAGCGGGGCACGAACGGGCGCGTCCAGGTGCCGGTCGCGTTCACCACCGCCCGCGCCGTCCAGGTGCCGCGGTCGCTCTCCACGCGGAACCGGTCGTCGTCGGTCCGGCCGACCGAGGCCACCCGGACCGGCCGGACGACGGGCAGCGCGAAGTGCTCCTCGTACGCGGCGAAGTAGGCCGGAACCGACTCCACCGCGGGTGCGCGCACGTCGTCGGGTGCGAACGGGAGGCCGGGCAGGTCGTGCACCCGGTGCGTGGTGCCGAGGGTCAGCGAGGGCCAGCGGTGCCGCCACGCGCCGCCCGGGGAGGGCTCGGCGTCGAGGACCACGAACCCGTTGCCGCGCTCGAACCCCTGGCGGGCCAGGGCCCACGCCGTGGACAGCCCGGCCTGGCCGGCGCCGATCACCACGACGTCGACCTCGCGGGGTCCCGGAAGGGTGGCCACGCAGGGCTCAACCCGTCGGCGACCTGCGCCCTTCCCGGCTGCGGCCGGACGGCACGCACCACATCGCGATGTCTTCCGCGCGAAACCAACCGACCGGTATGGTTCGCGCAACTCAGCGAGCGGGGAGCAGCGCCCATGACGGGGTCGAGCGCAGGCGGTCAGCACGTCCTCCGGTCCGCGCCCGCGGACGATCGCTGGTTCGTCGCGGTCGAGCTGCTCCGTCGGTCGTCGCCCGCGCGCCCGGAGCTCGGCGTGGGGGAGCGGCTGGACGTGCCCGGGGTGGCGCAGCTCGAGCGGGCACGGGAGCGGGGCCTGCGCACGGCGGTGCTCGCCCGCGACCGGGCGTTCTACGGGGACGACGCCGCCTGGGCGGTCGACCGGTGGCTCGAGTGCGACACCCTCGACCCGGCGGCCGTCGTCGCGGAGGTCGGCCGGCTCGGTGGGACCGTCGTCGCCGTCACCAGCACCGTCGACACGTTCCTGCGCCCGGCGGCGGTGGCGGCACGGGCGCTGGGTCTGCACGGGCCGACGCCCGGTGCCGCCGCGCTCTCGAACGACGAAGCCGTCCTCCGCGCGGCGATGGACGACGCCGGCGTCGCCGTCGCCCCCTGGGTGGCGGTGTGCGCCGGTGAGCCCGGGCTCACCTCGGCGGTCGGGTACCCCTGCGTCGTCGCTCCCGTCGACGGCGCCCGGCGGTGGGACGTCGCACTGGCAGCCGACGACCGCGAGCTGCGCACGCTGGCCGGCCGGCACGTCGGGCGCACCTCCTACGGCCGGGGCATCCGGCCGCGGCACCGGCTGCTCGTCGAGCAGTACGTGCCCGGGCCGCGGCACGCGGCCGACGGGTTCGTCGTCGAGGGCAGGCCGCAGGTCCACGCCTGGTCCGAGCAGGTGATGACCCTCCCCCCGGAGTTCACCGAGCTGACGCTGACGGCCACCCGGGAGGCGCCCGTGCGCGGCGCGGCCGCGTTCGTCGGCGCGGTGCTGGCCGCGGCCGGCCTGGACTCCGGGCCCTTCCACCTGGAGTTCGCGCTCGGCCCGACCGGGCCGGTGCTGATCTCCCTGCACGCCCGTCCGGCCGCCCCCGGTGCCCAGTTCTGCGTCGACCGCGTCAGCGGCGTGGACAGCGCCGAGTTCGCCGTCGCCCTGCTGCTCGGGGAACCCCTCGCCCCGGGGCGGCCCGATCCGGCCGTCGCGGCGTGCTCCCGGATGTACCTCATGTCCCACCTGGCCGGGCAGGTCCGCAGGGTGTCCGGGGTGCGGGACGTCGCCGGCATCCCGGGCCTCGCGGTGGCGGAGGTCTTCACCGACGTGGGCGCCGGGGCCGAACTGCCGGGGACCCCCGCCGGCTACCTGGGGCACGTGATCGCGTCGGGCTCCTCGCCGGAGCAGGCGAGGCGCCGGGCGGCGTTCGCGCTCGACGGCATCCACGTGGACGTCGAGGCGCTGCTGACAGCCTGACCCCTTGCGAGTGGGTACCCCCGGGGGGTATTACTGCGGGTATTCCGAGAGGAGACCCCCCATGGCCACGCACGTTCCCTCCCACACCGCGCACGACGCAGGCCCCGGCACCACCGCCACCGTGAGCTGGTCCTCCGCCGCGCAGGCCACGCTGCACTGCCTCACCGGCTGCGCCATCGGCGAGGTGCTCGGCATGGTGATCGGCACCTCGCTGGGGCTGCACGACCTCGCCACCGTGGCCCTCGCCGTCGCCCTGGCGTTCGTGTTCGGCTACGCCTTCACCATGCGCGGCGTGCTGCGCGCCGGCGTCCCGTTCCGGCAGGCGCTGGGCGTGGCGCTGGCTGCCGACACCCTCTCCATCACCGTCATGGAGATCGTCGACAACGGCGCGATGCTCGCCATCCCCGGAGCGATGGACGCCGGGATCGGCAGCTGGGTGTTCTGGACGGCGCTGGCCGCCGCGCTCGCGCTCGCCTTCGTGATCACCCTGCCGGTCAACCGGTGGCTGATGAGCCGGGGCCGCGGGCACGCGGTGGTGCACGCGCACCACTCCTGATCCGCCGATCAGTTGATGCAGGTCCGGTCCTCGGCCGTGCGCACGTCGTCGGCCCGGTCGGGGGCCGGCTCCGGTGCCGTCGCCTCGCCCACGCCGTTGAAGTCCGACCCCAGCACGAGGGTCACCGTCCCGCTCGCGGCGCTGTCGTCCAGCTCGGGAACGGCGCCGGGGATCTGCGCGGCGACGGTGGCGGCCAGGGACTCGTCGCCCGCGGCGTGCCGCACGACCGTCTGCGTGTAGTCGGAGGAGTCGGCGTTGCCGGTGTCGGCGATCCCGAAGCCGGCGGCGGACAGCTCCTCGGCGGCCGACGCCCCGAGCCCGCTGGTGCCCGAGCCGTTGAGCACCTCGACCTGGACGTCCTCCGGGCGCACGGTCTCGACGGGCGCGGGGGCCTCCGGCTCGTCGGGCTCGGCGGACAGCTCCGCGAAGAACCGGTGCAGGGTCTCCTCGTCCTCGAGCTCCACGATCGATCGGCCCTGCGCGTCCCGGCCGTCCGGGTCGACGATCGGGATGGTCCGGAACTCGATGGACGCTGCGGTGACCGACTGCATCTGCTCGGCCAGCTGGAGCAGGTCGAGGTCCTCGTCGACGGTGAGCGACTCCGCGGCGGCCTGGACCAGCTCGCGCTGCTTGCCCAGGTCGAGCAGCACCTCGTCGGAGAGCATCTTGCGCAGCACCCCGGCGATGAAGACCTGCTGGCGGACGATCCGGTCGATGTCCACCCGGGGGAGGCCGTGCCGCTGCCGGACGAACTTGAGCGCGTCGGCGCCGCTGATCGTCTGCTCGCCGGCGGGGAACACCGCGCCCGACCAGCGCGAGTCGTCGACGGCGTTGCAGAGGTTCACCTCGACACCGCCCACGACCGAGGTCAGGTTGAAGAAGCCCAGCAGGTCGACCTCGGCGTAGTGGTCGATCTGCAGGCCGGACATCCGGCTGATCGTCTTGACCAGGAGTTGCGCGCCGGCCGCCTGCCGCTCGTTCTCCGACGCCGACTCCCCGGCCCCGTGGTAGCCGTAGGAGTAGGCGGCGTTGAGCTTGTCCGGTCCGTGGCCCGGGATCTCCACGTAGGAGTCGCGGGGGAACGAGACGAACGACGCGCGCGACCCGTCGGCGGGCACGTGCACCAGGATCATCGTGTCGGTGTTGACGCCGGAGTCGGTTCCGGCGCTGAGCTCGGCCAGCTGCTCGTCGGTGAGGTCGGCGCGGCTGTCGTTGCCGACCAGCAGCAGGTTCATCGCCTCGGGGACGCCGTCGCCGTCCTCGTTGCCCGACCCGGGGATCGCGTCGGTCCGGTTGACCGTGGCGTCGGCCACCTGGCCGAGGTACCAGCCCCAGCCGGAGCCGGCCAGGATCGCAACTGACAGCAGAGCGGCGACGGCCCGGCTGACGACGACGGCCCGGCGCCGGCGAAGCCCTGCGGCGGGGGGCTCGCGGTGCGGACGTCCGGGACCCGGCCGGCCCGCGCGCGGGTCCAGTCGCGGTGGCAGCGGCCGGTTGCCGGGCTCGCCGGGGGTCCTCGGGCTCACGCGGGCATCCTCCCTGTCCTCGTGCAGGCGGAGGTGCCGCGTCGGAGAAGTTGCTGGTCAGGGTAGAGCGGGAGACGCCCCGGGTGGGCGCACCACGACGCGCGACGATGCCGGACGGCGCCCGGGAACGACGAAGCGGCCCCGTCCCGGAGGACGGAGCCGCTTCGTCGGACCTGGTGCGCCATCAGGGACTCGAACCCCGAACCCGCTGATTAAGAGTCAGCTGCTCTGCCAATTGAGCTAATGGCGCGTGTGACCGGCGAGGCCGGGCAACGAGGGAGAACGATACCAGCGTCGGACCGGGGTCATGACAGGTGTCCGGGGAGGGCTTCGCCACACGTGGCGGCCTCCGCGGTGTCGGAACTCCGTGGACACTGGTGGGCATGCGCTCGCCCGGCTGGGGCGGGGCGGGGGAAGCGAGGACTCGGTGCAGGTGCGACGGACGGCCGCGATGATCGCCGCGGGGACGCTGGTCCTCCTGGCCGGGTGCAGCGGGGACGACGCCGGGACGTCCGGTGAGCCCACCGCGGAGTCCGCGCCGGCGACCGTCGAGCTCGCCGTGGCCGACGGCTCGGTCGACGTCTCCCCGGTGGTCCCGCTGGAGATCGCCGTCGACGGCGGCGAGCTCTCCGAGGTCACCGTGACCGACGGCCAGGGCGCCCCGGTGCCCGGGGCCCTCGCCCCGGCCGCGGAGGAGGAGCCCGCGACCGACGAGGGGTCCCCGGCTGCGCAGGTCTGGACGCCGGAGGCCCCGCTCGCCTACGGCACCAGCTACACGCTGACGGCCAGCGCCACCAACGACGACGACGAGGCGACCACGGCGACGTCGACCTTCACGACGGTCACCCCCGAGACGGTCAGCACCCCCTCGATCGGCCCGCTGGACGGGCAGACGGTCGGGGTCGGCATGCCGATCCGGGTCTACTTCGAGGAGGCGGTCGCCGACAAGGCCGCCGTCGAGAGCCGGCTGAAGGTCACGAGCACGACCCCGACCGACGGCGTCTGGAGCTGGCTGAACGACTCCGAGGTGCACTTCCGCCCGTCGCAGTACTGGCCCGAGAACATCGACGTCACCCTCGACGCCGAGCTGTACGGCGTGAACTTCGGCGAGGGCGTGTGGGGCGAGAAGAACCGCTCGGTCTCCTTCTCCATCGGCGAGCGGCACGTGTCGATCGCCGACGCCGCCTCGCACACCATGGAGGTCTACGACGGCGACCAGCTGGTGCAGACCTTCCCGATGAGCGCGGGCGGCCCCGACTTCCCCAGCCGCAACGGGCCGCACGTGGTCACCGAGCTGAACCGGGACCGGATCATGGACTCCAGCACCTACGGCACCCCGGTCGACAGCCCCAACGGCTACCGCACGCCGGTCGAGTACGCCGTCCGCCTGTCCAACAACGGCGAGTTCGTGCACGCCGCCCCGTGGTCGGTGGCCCAGCAGGGACGCGAGAACGTGTCGCACGGGTGCATCAACCTCTCCACCGAACGCGCGGCCTGGTTCTTCAACTTCTCCCAGCCCGGCGACGTCGTGGAGATCAGGAACTCGGAGGGGCCCGACCTCTCGGCGGCCGACGGCGACATCTACGACTGGGCCGTCTCCTGGGAGGAGTGGCAGGCCGGCAGCGCGCTGAAGTGATCGACGGCGGGCCGCAGGCGTTTCTCCCTCTGTGACCACGGGCACCCTCCCGGCGACATCGAGGAGGGGTGGTCATGGAGACCTGGCAGATCGTGCTGATCGTCGCGGTCGTGCTGGTGGCGCTCGCGCTGCTGGCGCTGGCGCTGCAGAAGCGGGCCCGCGTCGCACGCGTGCAGCGCGAGGCGCAGCACCGGGAGCAGGCGCGCGAGAACCTGCAGGAGGCGCAGATCAGGGCAGCCCGTGCGGACAAGGAGCAGGCGCTCGCCGAGGAGCAGGCCGCGGCCGCCCGGCGCGAGATGGCCGAGGTCCAGGAGCGCGCGGCGCTCGCCGAGCAGCAGGCCCGGGAGCGGGCCGCCCGCGCAGGTGAGGACCGGACGGCGGCCGAGGAGCTCCGCGCCGAGGCCCAGCGCCTCGCCCCCGGCCTGACGCCCGACGGGCAGCACCCGCACCACGACTCGCCCGAGGGTGGCGCGACCCGCCGCTGAGTTTCCGGTCCCCCTCCGGTCCTAGTCCTGAGGACCGTCGACTCGGAGGGGTGTCATGACCGATCTGCTGGCCATCGGGACGCGCAAGGGGTTGTGGCTGGCCCGCAGCGAGGACGATCGGCGGAGCTGGACGCTGGACGGGCCGCACCTCCTGGCCCAGGAGGTCGCGGCCGTCTGCGTCGACACCCGCCGGCCCACGCCGCGTCTGCTCGCCGGGATCCAATACGGGCACTGGGGTCCGACGGTGATGTGGTCCGACGACCTGGGTGGCACCTGGAACGAGACCGACTCCGGCGCCATCCGCTTCCCGGAGGACACCGGGGCGGCGCTCGAGCGGGTCTGGCAGCTGCGGCCGGATTCCGCCGGCCGGCCCGACGTCGTCTGGGCGGGCTGCGAGCCGCACTCGCTGTGGCGCAGCACCGACGGCGGCTGCAGCTTCACCCTGGTCCGCGGGCACTGGGACCACCCGCACAGGCCCGAGTGGCAGCCCGGTGGCGGCGGGGGAGCGGTGCACACGATCCTCCCCGACCCGGCGTCGGACCGGGTGACCATCGCGATGAGCGGTGGCGGCGTCTACGTGAGCGACGACGGGGGCGCGCGGTGGGAGCCCCGCAACCGGGGGATCAGCGCCGTCTTCATGCCCGAGCCGGCGCCGGAGTACGGGCAGTGCGTGCACAAGGTCGCCGTCGACGCCGCCGGCCCGGACACGATGGTCGCGCAGAACCACTTCGGGGTCTTCCGCACCGAGGACGCCGGGCGTCACTGGTCCTCCATCGCCGGCGGGCTGCCGGCGGACTTCGGGTTCCCGATCGCGACGTCGCCGTCGACACCCGGCACGGCCTGGGTGGTGCCCCTGGTGGCCGACATGCAGCGCGTGCCGCCGGGCGGGAGGCTGCGCGTCCAGCGCACGCGCGACGCCGGCGCGACCTGGACCGAGGGCGGCGAGGGGCTGCCCGACGCCGCGTGGACCGCCGTCATGCGCGACGCCTTCTGCGTGGACGAGGGCGATCCCACCGGCGTCTACCTCGGCACCCGCGACGGCTGCGTCTACGCCAGCGCCGACGAGGGGGACTCCTTCACGCTGGTCGCCGACCACCTGCCCGACGTGCTCGTCGTCCGCGCGGTGCGGCTGCCGTGACCGTCCAGGTGGTGCTGCCCGGCGTGCTGGCCGACCTGGCCGGCGGCGCCAAGCACCTCGACGTCGATCCTGCGGGGACCACCCTCGCCGACGTGCTCGACGCCCTCGCCGAGCGGCATCCGTCGCTGGGCCGGCGGCTCCGGGACGAGACCGGCCGGGTGCGGCGGTTCGTGAACGTCTACGTGGACGGCGACGACGTGCGCTTCGCCGACGGTCTCGCCACGACGGTGCGCGACGGCGCGGAGGTGCAGGTGCTGCCCTCGATCGCGGGCGGCTGACCGGGACGGCGCCGAGGCGTCAGAGGGAGGCGAGCTGCGCGCAGTTCGCGCAGAGCTGCTGCTCGTCGTAGCCCTCGGGCGGCCAGGGGAGCTGCTCGTCGACGGAGACGTAGGCGCCGCACAGCGCCTTGCGGCTCTGCCCCGCGACCCGGCCGATGGTGGCGTGCGCCGGGCCGATCTGCCGGGGCTGCAGACCCTCCGCCCCGAAGGAGCCGACCATCACGACCGCGTGTGCCGTGCCGTACGCGTAAACGGTGGTCATGGCCCCAGGGTCCGAGGCGGCGCGCCGCGAGACCAGCACCGGCGGGTGCGTGTTCGGCGCACCCGCCCCATCCGTCCCGTGCGTCCCCTCGCCGGGGGTGGACCGTGTTATCCGGGCTCCTCCGCCTCGGCGTCGACGATCTCCCGGAGCGCCCGCACGTGCCCGGCGTAGGCGCGCGCCCCCTCGCGGGTGAGCGAGAGCCACAACCGGCTGCGGGCATCCCGCACGGCGCGCTCCTGCTGGACGTAGCCGGCCTCGACCAGGTGGGCGAGCTGCTTGCTGAGCGCGGACTTCGACAGGCCGAGCCGGTCCTGGAGGATGCCGAACTCCACGCTCTGGGCGGCGCTGAGCATCGCGCAGATGCGCAGCCGCTGCGGAGCGTGGACGACCTCGTCGAAGGCCGGCGCGGTCACCCGAACTCCCGCCGGTAGGAGCGTCCGGTGACCAGGACGACGGCCGCGGCGACGACGGCTCCGGCGATCCAGACCCACGTCGCGCCGGTGGTCTCCGCGAGCACCCAGCACAGCGCGTAGCTGCCGCAGAGGACCGCCAGGAAGGGCAGCAGATCGCGGGGGCGGGCGGTCGCCCACGAGACGCCGTCGCGGTCGAACCAGTACTTCCGGCCGAGTCCGCCGGTCGCGAGGGCGATGGCCAGGATCGCGACCAGCTGGGTGGCCCGGCCGGCGCCGGACTCCGGCAGCAGGCGGACCAGGAACAGGCCGGCGACCGCTGCGGCCTGCACGAGGAAGAACCAGGCCGGGATCGGCGGGTAGCGGACGGCGTCCTCGTCGGCGGCGAGCTGGCGGAGGGCCTCGCGCGCCTCGTCCGGTGTGGGGGAGTGCCCGGCAGGGGTTTCCATGCAGGAAACAGTAGCGCACTGTTTCCTGCATGGAAACCCTCGCCGTCAGGAGGCGTAGATCTTCTCCACCTCGGTGGCGAACTCCTTCATGACCACCGACCGCTTCAGCTTCAGCGACGGCGTCAGCTGCCCGCCCTCCACCGTCCACTCGACCGGCAGGATGGCGAAGGAGCGGATCGACTCCGCCTTCGACACCTGCTTGTTGGCCGCGTCCACGGCGGCCTGGATCTCCGCGACGATCTCCGGGTCCTCCACCAGCTCGCTCATCGGGGTGCCGGCCGGGCGGCCCTTGGTCTCCAGCCAGCCCGGCAGCGCCTCGGCGTCCAGGGTGATCAGGCAGCCGATGAACGGGCGGTTGTCGCCGACGACGATGCACTGGCTGACCAGCGGGTGCGCCCGGATCTTGTCCTCGAGGGTGGCGGGAGAGACGTTCTTCCCGCCCGAGGTCACCAGGATCTCCTTGATCCGGCCGGTGATCGTCACGTAGCCCTCGCCGTCCAGGACCCCGATGTCGCCGGTGGCGAACCAGCCGTCGCGCATCGTCTCGGCCGTCGCGGTCGGGTTGTTCCAGTAGCCGCGGAACACCTGCGGGCCGCGCACCAGGATCTCGCCGGTGTCGTCGATCCGCACCGACGAGCCGGGAGCGGCCCGGCCGACCGTGCCGACCTTGAGCGCCTCCGGTCCGCTGACGGTCGCCGGCCCCGCGGTCTCGGTGAGCCCGTAGCCCTCGAGGATGGTGACGCCGATGCCGCGGAAGAAGTGGCCGAGCCGCTCGCCGAGCGGGGCGCCCCCGGACAGCGCGTACTCGACCTTGCCGCCCATGGCCGCCCGGAGCTTGCCGTAGACGAGGGCGTCGAACAGCTTGTGCTGCAGGTTCAGCCCGAGCCCGGCGCCACCGGTGTCCTGCGCCTTGGACCAGGCGACGGCGACCCGCTCGGCGCGGTCGAAGATCGAGCCCTTGCCGGCGGCGTGCGCCTTCTGCCGGGCGCCGTTGTAGACCTTCTCGAACACGCGCGGGACGGCGACGAGGAAGGTCGGCTGGAAGGTGCCCAGGTCGGCCAGCAGCGAGGTGAGGTCGCCGGTGTGGCCCAGCCGGGCGCCGTTCTGGATGCAGCCGACCTCGATGATCCGGGCGAAGACGTGCGCGAGGGGCAGGAAGAGCAGCGAGCTCCCGTTCTCCGCGCTCATCGCCGGGATGACCGCCGGCGCGAGCTCGGCCACGTAGAGCAGGTTGCCGTGGGTGAGCTCGCAGCCCTTGGGGCGTCCCGTCGTCCCGGAGGTGTAGATGATCGTGGCCAGGCTCTCGGGGCTCAGCGTCGCGCGCCGGTCGGCGAGCGCGGACTCCGGCGCCTCTCCCGCCCGGGCGGCGACGGCGTCGAGGTCGCCGGACTCGATCTGCCAGACCTCGCGCAGGCCGGGGACGTCGGCGCGCACCGACTCGACCAGCGCCTGGTGCACCGCGGTCTCCACGACGACGGCGACGGCGCCGGAGTCCGAGAGGATCCACTGCGCCTGCTCGGCCGACGACGTCTCGTAGATGGGCACGCCCACGCCGCCGGCGGCCCAGATGGCGTAGTCGGCCAGGGTCCACTCGTAGCGGGTCTTGCTGAGGATGCCGACGCGGTCACCCGGACCCACGCCCGCCGCCACCATCCCCCGGGCGAGCGCGGTCACCTGCTGCTCGAACTCCCGGCTCGTCACCGGCACCCAGCTGTCCCCGACGTGGCGGCTGAGGGCCACCCGGTCGGGGTGCTCGGCGGCGTTCCGGGTGACGGCGTCCGGGAGTGCGGCGGTCGCCGGGATCTCGAACGTGGCGGGGCTGGAGTACTCCTGCATCGGGTGGGCTCCTCGGGGCTGAAGGCTGCGTCACGACGGTGTGACGCAGATCGCGAAGATACAGAACAGATGGTCTGTATGTTCGGGTTTCCGGCGCGGGGTGATGGCCGGAGCTCTCCGAACCCCAGGGGGTACCAGTGCAGTCCGCTCTCTACGAGGCCGAGCACGAGGCGTTCCGCGCGATGGTGCGCGACTTCCTCGCCAAGGAGGTCGTCCCGCACAACGCGAGCTGGGAGGAGGCGGGCATCGTCGACCGGGCCGTCTGGCTCAAGGCCGGCGAGCAGGGCCTGCTCGGCATGGAGGTGCCGGAGGAGTTCGGCGGCGGCGGGGTCAAGGACTTCCGCTACAACGCGATCCTGGCCGCGGAGATCACCCGGGTCGGCGCCAGCGGGCTCGGCTTCACGCTGCACAACGACGTCATCGCGCCGTACATGCTCGACCTCACCACCGACGAGCAGAAGCAGCGCTGGCTGCCGAAGTTCGTCAGCGGCGAGCTGATCACCGCGATCGCGATGACCGAGCCGGGTGCCGGCTCCGACCTGCAGGGCCTGCAGACCACGGCCCGCCGCGACGGCGACTCCTGGGTGCTCAACGGCTCCAAGACCTTCATCACCAACGGCATCAACGCCGATCTCGTCATCGTCGTCGCCAAGACCGACCCCGAGGCCGGCGCCCGTGGGTTCTCGCTGCTGGTCGTCGAGCGCGGGATGCCCGGTTTCGAGCGCGGCCGCAACCTGGACAAGATCGGCCTCAAGGCGCAGGACACCGCCGAGCTGTTCTTCGACGACGTCCGCGTGCCGGCCGAGAACCTGCTCGGCACCGAGGGCCACGGCTTCTTCCACCTGATGAACAACCTGCCCCAGGAGCGGCTCTCCATCGCCGCCGTCGCCGTGGCCGCCGCCCGCATCGTCCTCGACCGCACGGTCGAGTACTGCAAGGAGCGCACCGCCTTCGGCAAGCCGATCGGCAAGTTCCAGAACACCCGGTTCGAGCTCGCCGAGATGCACACCGAGGTCTCGATCGCCGAGACCTACCTGGAGAAGGCGGTCCTCGAGCACAACGCCGGCCGGTTCACCGCCGAGGACGCGGCCATGGCCAAGTGGTGGACGACGGAGCTGCAGAAGCGCGTCGTCGACCGGTGCCTGCAGCTGCACGGCGGCTACGGCTACATGCTCGAGTACCCGGTCGCCAAGGCCTACCTCGACTCCCGCATCCAGACCATCTACGGCGGGACGACCGAGATCATGAAGGAGATCGTCGGCCGCTCCCTCGGCGTCTGAGAACGTCCCCCGCTCCTTCAGGGCCGATATGGCCAGTTTGGCCCTTTTTCCATCGAGAGGACACGTATGACCGCCGAGGCGTTCATCTACGACGCCGTGCGCACCCCGCGCGGCAAGGGCAAGAAGACCGGGGGGCTGCACTCGGTCAAGCCGATCAGCCTGACCACCGGGCTCATCGACGCGGTCCGCGACCGCAACCCCGGCCTGGACACCGACCTGGTCGACGACATCGTGCTGGGCGTCGTGTCGCCGGTGGGCGAGCAGGGCGCGGTCATCGCGCGGACCGCGGCGCTGGCCGCGGGCCTGCCCGACACGGTCGCCGGTGTGCAGATCAACCGGTTCTGTGCCTCCGGCCTCGAAGCCGTGAACCTGGCCGCCCAGAAGGTCCGCTCCGGCTTCGAGGACCTGGTGCTCGCCGGCGGCGTCGAGTCGATGTCGCGGGTGCCCATGGGTTCCGACGGCGGCGCCTGGCCGATGGACCCGGAGACCGCCGCGCGCACCGGCTTCGTGCCCCAGGGCATCGGTGCCGACCTGATCGCCACGCTGGCCGGCTGGAGCCGGGAGGACGTCGACGCCTACGCCGCCGAGTCCCACGCCCGCGCCGCCAAGGCCTGGTCGAACGGGTACTTCGACCGCTCGGTCGTGCCGGTGACCGACCGGAACGGCACCGTCGTGCTCGACGCCGACGAGCTCGTCCGCCCGGGCACGACCGTCGAGTCCCTCGCCGGCCTGCCGTCCGCGTTCGCCGGGATCGGCGACATGGGCGGCTTCGACGCCGTGGCGCTGAACAAGTACCACTCGGTCGAGCGGATCGACCACGTGCACACCGCCGGCAACTCCAGCGGCATCGTCGACGGCGCCGCGCTGACCGTCATCGGCACCGAGGAGGCCGGCACCCGCAACGGGCTGACCCCGCGGGCCCGCATCCTGAGCACCGCCGTCTCCGGCGCCGACCCGGTGATCATGCTGACCGGCCCGGCGCCGGCCACCTTCAAGGCGCTGGCCAAGGCCGGTCTCACCGTCGACGACATCGACCTGGTCGAGATGAACGAGGCGTTCGCCGCCGTCGTCCTGCGGTTCATGGCCGACACCGGCTTCGACCACGAGCAGGTCAACGTCAACGGTGGCGCGATCTCGATGGGGCACCCGCTGGGTGCCACCGGCGCGATGATCCTGGGCTCGCTCGTCGACGAGCTCGAGCGGCGCGACCTGCGGTACGGCCTGGCCACCCTGTGCGTCGGCGGCGGGATGGGCATCGCCACCGTCGTCGAGCGAGTCTGAGGAGTCCTTCGTGTCTGACAGCACCATCCGCTGGGAGTCCGACGCCGACGGCGTCGTCGTCCTCACCCTCGACGACCCGTCGTCGTCGGCCAACACCATGAACGACGCCTACGTGCGCTCGATGGCCGAGGTCGTCGACCGGCTCGAGGCCGGGAAGGAGCAGGTGCGCGGCGTCGTCGTCACCAGCGCGAAGAAGACCTTCTTCGCCGGCGGCAACCTCGGCAGCCTGATCCAGGCCGGCCCGGAGTCGAAGGACGACGTCCTCGCCCAGGTCACCCTGGTCAAGTCCCAGCTGCGCCGGCTGGAGACCCTGGGTGTGCCGGTCGCCGCGGCGATCAACGGCGCCGCCCTCGGCGGTGGCCTGGAGATCGCCCTGGCCTGCCACCACCGCGTCGTCCTCGACGACCCGAAGGTGAAGCTCGGCCTGCCCGAGGTGACCCTCGGCCTGCTGCCCGGCGGCGGTGGCGTCGTGCGCACCGTGCGCCTGCTCGGCCTGACGACGGCGCTGCTGGAGCTGCTCCTGCAGGGGCAGCAGCTGCGGCCGGAGAAGGCGCTGAAGCTGGGGCTGGTGCACGAGCTCGCCGCCGACCGCGACGAGCTGGTGGCCAAGGCACGCGCCTGGGTGCTGGCGAACCCCGACGCCGCCCAGCCCTGGGACACCAAGGGCTACAAGGTGCCCGGCGGCACGCCGTCCACCCCGTCGCTGGCTTCGACCCTGCCGGCGTTCCCGGCGAACCTGACCAAGCAGCTCAAGGGAGCGCCCTACCCGGCGCCGTACGCGATCCTGTCCGCGGCGGTGGAGAGCCTGCAGGTCGACGTCGACACCGCGTTCACCGTCGAGGGCCGCTACTTCGTCGACCTGGTCACCGGCCAGATCTCGACGAACATGATCCAGGCGCTGTGGTTCGACCTCAACGCCATCAACGGCGGCGCCTCCCGTCCGTCCGGCCCGGAGGCGCACGCCGCGAGCAAGGTCGGCGTGCTGGGCGCGGGGATGATGGGCGCCGGCATCGCGCACTCCTTCGCCAAGGTCGGCGTCGAGGTCGTGCTCAAGGACGTGAGCACCGAGGCGGCCCAGAAGGGCAAGGCGCACGTCGAGGGGCTCGTCGGCAAGCAGGTCTCGCGTGGGCGGATGAGCCAGGAGAAGGCCGACGCCTTCCTCGCCCGCATCACCCCCACCGGCGACGCCGCCGACCTCGCCGGCTGCGACGTGATCGTGGAGGCGGTGTTCGAGGACACTGCGCTCAAGCACCGGGTGCTCAGCGAGGCCGAGGCCGCCGCCCTGCCGGACGCGCTGCTGGCGTCCAACACCTCGACCCTGCCCATCACCGGGCTGGCCGAGGGAGTGCAGCGGCCCGCCGACGTGGTGGGCATGCACTTCTTCTCGCCGGTGGACAAGATGCCGCTGGTCGAGCTGATCGTGGGGGAGCGGACCTCCGACGAGGCGCTCGCCCGGGCCTACGACGTCGTCCGGCAGATCGGCAAGACGCCGATCGTGGTGCAGGACAGCCGCGGCTTCTTCACCAGCCGGGTGTTCGGCACCCTCGTGCTCGAGGGCGCCGCGCTGCTGGCCGAGGGTCTGGCGCCGATGAGCATCGAGCGGGCGGCGCTGCAGGCCGGCTTCCCGGCCGGACCGCTCACCCTGCTCGACGAGGTCACCCTCACCCTGCCCCTGAAGATCCGCGACGAGGCGGCGAAGGCGGGCGCCACCGACGACCACCCGGGCATCGCCGTCCTCCGGGCGCTGGTCGAGCAGGGCCGCACCGGCAAGTCCGCCGGGAAGGGCTTCTTCGACTGGCAGCCGGAGAAGCGGGTGTGGCCGGGCCTCACCGAGCTCTTCCCGAGTTCGGATGCGGTGCCCTTCACCGACGCGCAGGAGCGGCTGCTGTTCGTCATGGCGGTGGAGACGGCGCGCTGCGTCGAGGAGAAGGTCCTCAACTCGGTGGAGGACGCCAACATCGGCTCGATCATGGGCATCGGCTTCCCGCCCCTCTACGGCGGCGTGCTGCAGTACGTCGACCAGTACGCGGGCGGGGTCGCCGGGTTCGTGGCGCGGGCCGACGAGCTGGCCGACCGCTACGGCGAGCGCTTCCGCCCGCCGGCGATCCTGCTCGAGCGGGCCGTCCCGGCCGGCAGCGTCCGGGCCGCGGTGGCGGGCTGACCGTCATCGCCGGAACCACCCGCTCGCCGCTCCGCCGCACCCAGGCGGAGCGGCGGGCGGGCACCCGCGACGCGCTGGTGCGGGCGACCGTCGAGGCGCTGGTCGAGCTCGGCTACGCGGGCACCACCACGAGCGAGGTGCAGCGCCGCGCCGGGGTGTCCCGGGGGGCGCTCACGCACCACTTCACGTCGAAGGCCGAGCTGGTGCTGGCCGCCGTCGACCACCTCTACGAGGAGTTCAGCGCCGGCGTGCGGCGGGCCGCCGCCGACCTGCCGGCCGACTCAGCGCTGCGCATCCGGCCCGGCGTCGAGGTGATCTGGGAGCGCTTCCACGGCCCGCTGTTCGTGGCCGCGATGGAGCTGTGGAACGCGGCCCGCACCGATCCGGAGCTGCGCGCGGCGCTCTTCCCGCACGAGCGCCGGCTCAACGTGCAGCTGCGCGCGCTGTCGATGGAGGTGTTCGGCGAGCGGGTGGCCCGGCACCCCCGGGCCGAGGCGGTCTACCAGGTGCTGCTCACCTCGATGCGCGGGCAGGCGCTCACCTACGCGCTGCAACCGGACGCGCCCCGCTCCGGCCCGCACCTGGAGCACTGGGTGACGATCGTCGAGGCCTTCACCGCCTGATCTCGGCCAGGGGTCAGGCGAGCAGGAGCTTGGAGATGACCTCGTTCATGATCTCGTTCGTCCCGCCGCCGATGCCGAGGATCCGCGCGTCCCGGTAGTGGCGCTCCACCTCGGACTCGCGCATGTAGCCCGTACCGCCGTGGATCTGCACGGCCGCGTCCACGACGAAGTCGCAGGCGTAGACGGCCGTGTTCTTGGCCATGGAGACCTCGGTGATCACGTCCTCGCCGGCCACGTGCCGCTGCAGGACGGCGCGGGTGTAGGTGCGGGCGACGTCGACCTGGCGCGCCATCTCGGCGAGCTTGTGCCGGATGACCTGGCGCCCGGTCAGCGGCCGGCCGAAGGTCTCCCGCTCGCGCGCCCACGCCAGGGCCAGGTCCAGGCAGCGCGCGGCGGTGGCGTAGGCCTGCACCGCCAGGCTCAGCCGCTCGGCCTGGAACTGCCGCATGATCTGCACGAACCCGCTGTCCTCCGGGCCGACCAGGTTGGTCACGGGCACGCGGACGTCGACGAACGAGAGCTCGGCGGTGTCCGAGCAGCGCCAGCCCATCTTGTCCAGCCGCCGGGACACGGTGAAGCCGGGGGAGTCGGTGTCGACGACGAGCAGCGAGACGCCGCCGTAGCCCGCACCGCCGGTGCGCACGGCCGTGGTGACGAAGTCGGCGCGGACGCCGCTGGTGATGAAGGTCTTCGCCCCGTCGACGACGTAGGAGTCGCCGTCGCGAACCGCCCGGGTGCGCAGCTGCGCCACGTCGGATCCGGCGTCGGGCTCGCTGACGCCGAGGGATCCGATCAGCTCCCCGGCCAGCGTGGGCCGCACGTAGCGCTCGACCAGGTCGGCCGATCCGCTGCCCACGATGTGGGGGAGGGCGATGCCGTGGGTGAACAGCGCGGCCACCACGCCGCTGGACCCACCGCCGAGCAGCACCTCCTCGGTGACGATCGCAGAGTCGATGGAGTCGCCGCCTCCGCCGCCGACCTCCTCGGGGAACCCGACGCCGAGGAGCCCGACCGCGGCGGCCTTCCGGTGCAGCTCGCGGGGCAGCTCCCCGGCCGCCTCCCACGCGGGCAGGTGCGGGGCGATCTCGCGGCGCACGAAGTCCCGGGCCAGCTGCCGCAGGGCGACGCGCTCCGGCGTGCGCCACGGGTCGGCCGGCGCTCCGGGGTGGTTCTCCACTGGCCGCTCTCCGCTCGCCGTGGCTCCCCGTCCCGGGTGGGGCGGAGCGCCGATCCGTGTGCTGCGTCCCGGAGTCTGCGCATACTTGACAGGGTCGTCAACTACCGCCGGTGTGCGAAGCTGCGCGGGTCCTGACCGGCCAGAGAGGAGCCCGATGGCAGCCCCCGGGCAGGAGCAGGTGCCGACCACGGACAGAGGACGGCGCACGCGCGCCGCCCTGCTGCAGGCGGGTCGGGAGCTCTTCGAGGAGCGCGGGTTCGCCGACGTGCGGATCGACCACGTGGCCGAGCGCGCCGGCGTCTCGCACGGCACCTTCTACACCTGGTTCGACTCCAAGGAGTCGCTGTTCCGGCAGCTCGTCGCGGACGTGGTCGCCGAGGTCTTCGCCGCCACCGTGGTCGGCGACCGGCTGCCGCCCGAGGCCGCCTACGAGCGGATCGAGGCGGCCAACCGGCTGTACCTGGTGGCGGTCACGCGGCACGCGCGCATCCTGCGGGTCCTGGACTCCCTGGCCGACACCCGCGAGGAGTTCCGCCGGCTGCGGGTCGACGTCCGCGAGGGTTTCGTCCGCCGGGGCATGGAGGGCCTGGTCCGGCTGCAGGAGCTGGGGTTGGCCGACCGGTCCTTGCCACCGCGCGCCGTCTCCAGCGCCCTGGGCGCGATGGTCGAGGCGTTCGCGCACCTCTGGCAGGACCCGGTCGAGGACCTGGACGAGGACGCCGCCGTCGACGTCCTCACCCGGTTGTGGGCCGGGGCGATCGGCCTGCCCCGCTCGTCCTGGCCCGACTGACCTCAGCCGACGAGAGGCACTGTGCGCGGGCGGCGCCTTCCCGACGTTGGGACGCGCCGCCGGCGCACATCGCTCCAGGCGACCCCTCGCTCCGGGCTGACCTCAGCCCGGCTGCGCCCAGGCGGGCGGGCGCTTCTCCAGCAGCGCCGCGATGCCCTCGCGGGCCTCCGCCGAGGCGAACCGCTCGGCCGACAGCGCCGCCATCCGGCGGAAGTCCTCGGCGAGGTCCTCCCCGGGCAGGTCCCGCAGCAGCTGCTTGGTGACGGCGAGCGCCTCGGGCGCACCGCCGGCGAGCTGTGCCACCAGCTCGTCCACGGTGGCGTCGAGGGCCTCCTCGGACACCGCCCGGTCGAGCAGCCCGGCCGCACGGGCGCGCTCGCCGTCGAACGGCTGGCCGGTGAGGAAGAGCTCCCGGGCGGCCCGCGGGTCCATCCGTCGCAGCACCGGGACGGCGATGATCGCCGGGGCGACGCCGATGCGGACCTCGCTGAACCCGAACGTCGCCGTCGTCAGGCCCACGGCGAGGTCGCAGGCCGCGATGAGCCCGAGGCCGCCGGCCCGGGCGGCGCCGTTGACCCGGGCGACCACCGGCTTGGGCCCCTCGATGAGCAGCGTGAGGATCTCGGGCAGGTTGACGACCGGCCGCACGCCGGTGCGCTCCTCCTTGAGGTCGGCGCCGGAGCAGAACACCGGTCCCGCACCGGTGAGGACGACGACGCGCACGGCCGGATCGTCCATCGCGTCGGTGAGCGCGGCGTGCAGCTGCTCGAGCAGAGCGGCGGACAGGGCGTTGCGGTTGGCCGGGGAGTCCAGGGTCAGGACGGCGGCCGGCCCGCGCCGCTCGGCGCGCACCAGCTCAGGCACGGAACTCGTCCCGCAGCTCGTGCTTCTGGATCTTCCCCGTCGCCGTCTTCGGCAGCCCGACGCGCACGTCGATCCGCTTGGGCACCTGGAACCCGGCGAGGTGCTGCCGGCAGTGCGCGAGCAGCCGCTCGGTCAGCTCCGCGGGGTGGACACCGGGGTCGGCCGGCACGACGACGCCGGTGACGGCCTCGCCCCAGCGGTCGTCCGGGACGCCGATGACCGCGGCCTCGACGATCTCCGGCGAGGCGAGCAGCACCCGCTCCACCTCGACCGAGGAGACGTTCTCGCCGCCGCTCTTCACCATGTCCTTGACCCGGTCGGTGAACCAGACGACGCCCTCGTCGTCGAGATGGCCGACGTCGCCGCTGTGGAACCAGCCGTGCGCGAAGGCGGCGGTGTTGGCCTCGGCGTTGTTCCAGTAGCCGCTCATCACGTGCGGGCCGCGGTAGACGATCTCGCCGGTGCCGCCGGCCGGGACCAGCTCGCCGGCGGCATCCATGATCCGGGTGTCGACGGTGACGGTGGACGGGCCCCAGGACGCCGCCTTGGTGGTCTGGTGCGAGGGCCACTGGAACACCGTGGCCGGCACGCACTCGGTCTGGCCCGACCCGAGCAGCACCCTCGCGTTCGGGAACGCGGCGGCGATCTCGGTGATCCGCTCCTGCGGCATCGGGGCCATGGCGTAGATGGCGAGCTGGACCGACGAGAGGTCCCGGGTCCTGATCCCGGGCGAGGCCAGCAGCGCGGCGTACATCATCGGCAGGAGCATGAGGTGGGTGGCCGAGCGCTTCTCGACCACCTCGAGGAAGCCCTCGGGGTCGAAGCCGCGGGGGAGCACCGCGGTCCCGCCGGTCAGCAGGATCGGCAGGAGGAGCGTGTCCAGCGCGGTGGTGTGGAACAGCGGCAGCACGATCGGCATCACCGAGAACTCGTCACCGCGGCGGTGACCGACCTGCAGCGCGTTGCTCAGCACGCCGACGTGCACGGCGAGGTGGCTGGTGAGCACGCCCTTGGGCCGGGCGGTCGTGCCCGAGGTGTAGAGGCAGTGCACCGTGTCGCGGTCCTCGACCACCACGCGCACCGGGGTGGGGTCGACCGCGACGTCGTCCCAGCGCCGCACCGGGCGGCCGGCGACCTGCTCCGGCACCTGGTCGCCGGTCACGACCACCGTGGTGATCTGCGGCAGGTTCGGGAGCACGGCCTCCAGCAGCGGGACGAACGGGGCATCGGCGACGACGGTGCGGGTGCCGGAGTCCGAGAGGATCCAGCCGATGTCCTCGGGCGCGAGCATCAGGTTCACCGGCAGGGCGACCAGGCCGGCCTTGGCGCAGCCGAAGAAGCTGGCGGCGAAGCGCCAGGAGTTGCCCAGCAGGAACGCCACCGGCTCCTGGTGCTGCACGCCGGCGTCGAGCAGACCGCGCCCGAACGCCTCGGCGGCGGCGTCCAGCCGGCCGTAGCTGATCTCCTCCTCGCCGTCGACGATCGCGGTGCGGTCGGCGAACAGCTGGGTGGAGCGGGTCAGCAGGTCGCCCACGGAGAACCTGGTGGCCAGGTTCAGCTCGAGGGGGTCGACCCCGGACAGGTCAGGACGCATCGCTGCTCTCCTCGCTGGTCTCCGCGACGACCACCGCGAGCGTCGCGCCCGTCTCCACCTGCGCGCCGACGGCGACGTGCAGGGACTGCACCACCCCGGCGGCGGGTGCCACCACCGGGTGCTCCATCTTCATGGCCTCCAGCACCAGGACCAGCTGTCCTGCCTCGACCCGATCGCCCTCGGCGACGGCCACCCGGGTCACCGCGCCGGGCATGGCGGCGGTGAGCGAGCCGGGCGCCACCGAGGCCGTCGGCTCCGGGAAGCGCGGCAGCTCGGTCAGCGTCGTCGAGCCGTCGGGCCCGTCGACGTAGGACCGGTCGCCGTCGAGGTGCACCTCGTAGCTGCCGCGCAGCCCGTCGGCCTCCACCTCCAGGCGGACCCTGGGCCCGTCCACCGTGGTGCGGAGGACCGTCAGCTCCACCGGCTCCCCGTCGACGTCGGCGGTGACCCCGGTCCGGTCCAGCCGGTAGCGCACCGTGCTGCCGTCGAACGCGGTGGTCTGCGGAGCGGTCGGGTTGTTCCGCCAGCCCGACGGCAGGCCGGCCAGCACCGGCGCGGCCGCCCGGCGCAGGGCCGCACCGGCGAGCGCGGCCACGACGGCGTGCACCCGGCGACCGGCCTCGTCGACCAGCGGAGCGGCCAGGGTGTCCAGGCCGTGCCGGTCCAGGAACGCGGTGTCGGTCTCCCCGGCCAGGAAGGCCTCGCTGCGCAGCACCCGCACCAGCAGGTCGCGGTTGGTGGTCAGGCCGTGGAGGCGGGCCCGGGTGAGCGCGCCGGCCAGCGCGAGCGCGGCCGACGAGCGGTCCGGCGCCCAGGCGATGACCTTGGCGAGCATCGGGTCGTAGTGCACCCCCACCTCACCGCCGGGGGCCACGCCGCTGTCCACCCGGATGCCGGCGCCGGCGGGCAGGGCGAACTCCGCGTCCGTGGGGATCGCGAAGTCGGCCAGCCGGCCCGACTGGGGCAGCCAGTCGCGGGCCGGGTCCTCGGCGTAGAGGCGCACCTCGATCGCCGACCCGGTCAGGGTGGGCGCGAGCGCCTGCGCGGGCAGCGGGCGTCCCGCGGCGACGTCGAACTGCAGCCGCACCAGGTCGAGGCCGGTGACCGCCTCGGTGACCGGGTGCTCCACCTGCAGCCGCGTGTTCATCTCCAGGAAGAAGAACTCGCCGGAGTCGTCGAGCAGGAACTCCACGGTGCCCGCACCGAGGTAGTCGATGGCGCGCGCCGCGGTGACGGCCGCCTCCTGCAGCCGCGCGCGCAGCTCCGGGCCTACGGCGGGCGACGGCGCCTCCTCGACGACCTTCTGGTGCCGGCGCTGGATCGAGCACTCGCGCTCGAACAGGGCCACGGTGGAGCCGTGCCGGTCGCCGAACACCTGCACCTCGATGTGCCGGGGGCGCTCGACCAGCCGCTCGAGGAACACCGTGCCGTCGCCGAACGCCGACGCCGCCTCGCGACCGGCGCCCTCGACCGCTTCGGCGAGCTCTCCCGGCCCGCGGACGGCGCGCATGCCGCGACCACCGCCGCCGAACGAGGCCTTGACCAGCAGCGGGTAGCCCACCTCGGCGCCGGCCTTCGCCAGGGTGTCGCCGGAGAGCCCGGTCGCGTCGATGCTGGGCAGCGTGGGCACGCCGGCCTGCCGCATGAGCTCCTTGGCGGCGAGCTTGCTGCCCATCGCCTCGACCGCTTCGGGGCTCGGCCCGACGTAGACCAGGCCGGCCTCGGCCACGGCGCGGGCGAACCCGGCGTTCTCCGAGAGGAAGCCGTAGCCGGGGTGCACGCAGTCGGCACCCGCCTTGACCGCGGCGGCCACCACGAGGTCAGCCCGCAGGTAGGTCTCGGCCGGGGAGTTGCCGGGCAGCCGGACGGCGACGTCGGCGTCGGCGACGAAGGGCGCGTCGGCATCGGCGTCGGAGTGCACCGCCACCGTCCGCAGCCCCATGGCGCGGGCGGTGGCGAACACGCGGCGGGCGATCTCGCCGCGGTTGGCGACGAGCACGCAGGTCAGGTTCCGGGCGGTCACAGCCGGAACACCCCCCATCCGTCGTGCAGGCCTTGCACGGGCGCGTTGTGGATGGCCGAGAGGGCCAGCCCGAGGACGGTGCGGGTGTCGCGCGGGTCGATGATCCCGTCGTCGTAGAGCCGCCCGGAGAGGAACAGCGCCAGCGACTCGGCCTCGATCTGCTGCTCCACCGCGGCCCTCATCAGCGCCGCGGACTCCTCGTCGTAATCGCGGCCGCGGGCCTGGGCGCTGGCCCGGCCGACGATGTCGAGCACGCCGGCGAGCTGCGCCGCCCCCATGACCGCGCTCTTCGCGTTGGGCCAGGTGAACAGGAAGCGGGGGTCGTAGGCGCGGCCGCACATGCCGTAGTTGCCGGCGCCGTAGGAGGCGCCGATGTTCACGGTGAGGTGCGGGACGGCGCTGTTGGAGACCGCGTTGATCATCTGCGAGCCGGCCTTGATGATCCCGTCCTGCTCGTACTCGGTGCCCACCATGTAGCCGGTGGTGTTCTGCAGGAACAGCAGCGGGGTGTCGGTCTGGTTGGCCAGCTGGATGAACTGGGCGGCCTTCTCGGCGTCCTGCCGGAACAGCACGCCCCGGGCGTTGGCCAGCACGCCGATCGGGTAGCCGTGGATGCTCGCCCAGCCGGTGACCAGCGAGGTGCCGTACAGCGGCTTGTGCTCGTCGAACCGGCTGCCGTCGACGATGCGGGCGAGCACGTCGCGCGGGTCCAGCGGCTGGCGGAGGTCGGCCGGCGCCAGGTCGAGCAGCTCCTCGGGGTCGTGCAGCGGCGGATCGGCCGGGCGGGAGGGGCCCGGGCTGCGCTTGCGCCAGTTGAGGTTGCGCACGATCTGCCGGCCCAGCCGGATCGCGTCGAGCTCGTCCACGGCGAGGTGGTCGGCGCTCCCGGAGATGCGGGCGTGCATCGAGGCCCCGCCGAGCGACTCCTCGTCGGCGTCCTCGCCGGTCGCCATCTTCACCAGCGGTGGCCCGGCCAGGAACACCTTGCTGCGCCCGTCGATCATCACCACGTGGTCGCTCATGCCGGGCACGTAGGCGCCCCCGGCCGTGCTGTTGCCGAAGACCAGGGAGATCGTGGGGATGCCCTGCGCCGACAGCCGGGTGAGGTTGCGGAAGCCGCGGCCGCCCGGGATGAAGATCTCCGACTGGGTGGGCAGGTCCGCGCCGCCGGACTCGACCAGGCTGAGGAACGGCAGCCGGTTGGTCTCGGCGATGTCGTGCGCGCGGCCGGCCTTGCGCAGCGTGTAGGGGTTGGACGTGCCGCCGCGCACCGTCGGGTCGTTGGCGGAGATCATCACCTCCACGCCCTCGACCACGCCGATGCCGGTGACCGTGCTGGCGCCGACCGGGAAGTCGGTGCCCCAGGCCGCGTAGGGCGAGAGCTCGAGGAACGGGCTGTCGCGGTCCAGCAGCAGCTCGATCCGCTCCCGCACGGTCAGCTTGCCGCGCTTCCGGTGCCGGGCCAGCGCGCTCTCGCCGCCGCCGGCGTTGGCCAGGCCGCGCTGCTCCTCGAGCTCGGCCAGCCGTTCCAGCAGCGCCGCGCGATTGCTCGCGGCGCGGTCGGTCGTTCCTTCGTGCTGCAGGACTGTCATGCGCCCACCTCCGGGGGCAGCAGGCGCACCGGGACGTCGACCACGCGAGAGCGCAGCCACTCGCCCACGGCCTTGGCCTGGGGGTCGAACCGGGTGCCCGCGGCGACGCCGTCGCCGAGCAGCCCGGGCAGCTGGAAGAGCAGCGCGCGCAGCCCCGGGAGGAGCTCGCGGGTGACGGGCAGCCGGGCGGCCTCCGGGAGCAGCGCGCACAGCCGGTCGGCGGTGAGGAAGCCGGCCAGCCAGGCGTAGCCCTCGTCGCTGCGCGCGTAGACGCCGAGGGTGGCCGCGCCACCCTTGTCGCCGCTGCGCGCTCCGGCGACCCGGCCCAGAGGCATCCGGCGGGTCGCGCCGTCGTCGGTCCACGCCGGCGCCTCGACGGGATCGGGTGCCGGGGTGGAGGTGCCGGACGGTGCGGAGGAGGGGATGGTCTCCGTCGTCCCGTCCGGGAGGCCTACCACCTGCGGCACCTCGGCGGCCGGCACCCAGGCCGCGGAGTAGACGCCGTAGGGCGAGGGGCTGGGCGGGGCGGCCGTGGCGTGGAAGCCCGGGATGCTGGCCAGCCCGAGCTCGATGACCGGCACGGTGAAGCCCTTGCCGACCTTGCGGCGGTCGCGGTCCTTGACCGTGACGTGCAGCAGCGCGGCGGCCTCCTCCTGCACGCCGGCGTCGGGGGAGTCGGTGCGGGCGAGCGCCACCCGGACCTCCTCGACACCGGCCAGCGCCGGCGCGAGCTGCCGCTGCAGCAGCTCCGCCTTCCGCTCGACGTCCAGGCCGGTCAGCGGCAGCGTCATGGAGTTGCGGAAGCCGCCCAGGCGGTTGACCGCCACCTTGAGGTGCTCCCCGGCCGGCATGCCCCGGGCGCCGGAGATCTCGACCCGGTCCGGGCCGGCCTGGCGCAGCCGGAGGGTGTCGAACCGGGTGACGACGTCGGGCCCGCCGTAGGAGGAACCGGTGAGCTCGTAGAGCAGCTGCTCGGTGACCGTCTCCACGGTGACCGCGCCGCCGGTGCCGGCGTGCTTGGTGATGACCGAGGAGCCGTCGGCGGCGATCTCGGCCAGCGGGAAGCCGATCCGGTCCAGCGCCGCGGGGTCGGCGTCGAGCAGCTCGGCGAAGAAGCTGAAGTTGCCGCCGGTGGCCTGCGCGCCGCACTCGAGCACGTGCCCGGCGACGGTCGCCCCGGCCAGCGCGTCCAGGTCGCCGGCGCCCCAGCCGTGGTGCCACGCAGCCGGCCCGACCACCAGGCTGGCGTCGGTCACCCGCCCGGTCACGACGACGTCGGCCCCTGCCTCCAGCGCGCGCACGATGCCCCGGCAGCCGAGGTAGGCGTTGGCGGTGAGCGCGTCCGTGACGTCCCGGTCGCCGGGGGCGCGGTCGCCGCCGCGCAGCAGGCCGCCGGCGGTGAGGTCGCCGACCCGGGGGAGCAGGTCGTCACCGCTCACCGTCGCCACCCGCACCGCGAGCCCGAGGCGCTGCCCCAGCTCGGTGACGGCGGCGGCGAGCCCCTGCGGGTTGAGCCCGCCGGCGTTGCTGACGATCCGCACCCCGCGCTCCAGCGCGGTGCCGAGGCACTCCTCGAGCTGGGAGAGGAAGGTGCGGGCGTACCCGGCGGTGGGGTCGTCCGCCTTCTGCCGGCCGAGGATGAGCATGGTCAGCTCGGCGAGGTAGTCACCGGTGAGGACGTCGACCTCGCCGCCCTCGAGCATCTCGCGCATGGCGCTGTGCCGGTCGCCGTAGAAGCCGGACACGTTGGCGACGCGCAGCGGCGCGCTCACGACCGAGCCCCGAGCGGCTCGCGCCCGGCGCCGGGTGGGCCGGCGAAGGCCTGGGCGATGCCCATCCACTCCTCGGCCGCGGCCCCGCTCACCCGCAGGTCGACGTCGTCGCGGTGCCGGCGCTGGGTCACCAGCAGGCAGAAGCCGAGCGCGGAACCGCGGACCACGTCGTCGGCGTCCGCCGGCCCCCAGGTCCAGGTGTCGCCGTCGGGGCCGTCCAGCTCGACGCGGACCAGCTGCTCGGGCACGGCGAGGCCGCGCACGAGGTAGGAGAACGTGCGGGCGCGGACGCCGATCTCGGCGACCGACCGCAGCCGCGCGGTCGGTGCCCGGTCCTGGCCGAGCGCGTCCACGACGTCCTGCCCGTGCGCCCAGGTCTCCATCAGGCGCGCGGTGACGAACGACGCGGGGCTCATCGGCGGGCCGAACCACGGCACCCGCACCCCCGGGTCGACCGCCCGCAGCGCGTCGGCGAGGGCGTCGCGCCCGATCCGCCAGGAGGTCAGCACGTCCTGCGGGGGAGTGGCCCGCCCCTCCTCCGTCAGCTGCTCGACGTAGCCGAGCACCTCGGCGCCGAGGCGGGACAGCAGCGCGCCGAAGCCCTCGGGGTCGGTGACGGCCAGCAGCGCGTCCCGGTCGAAGAAGCGCAGGTGGTTGATCGTGTCGCGGACGTCCCAGCCGGCCGCCGGGGTGGGGGTGGCCCAGGCGGCGTCGTCCAGCGGTGCGACGCGGGCGTCGAGGTCGGCGGACTCCGCGGCGAGGTCGTCGACCAGGGTGCCGAGCAGCGCGGCGCGGGCCTCGCTCACGCGAACCCGTCCATCCGGGCCAGCACCTGCAGCATCACCTCGTCGGCGCCACCGCCGATCGAGGCCAGCCGGCTGTCCCGGAAGAACCGGGCGGTCCAGGTCTCCTCCATGTAGCCCATGCCGCCGTGGAACTGCAGGCACGTGTCGGCCACCTCGCGCAGCAACCGCCCGGCGGTCAGCTTGGCGACGGTCGCCTGCCGGGTGGTGTCCTCGCCTGCGAGGTAGGACTCGGCGCAGGCGTAGTTGTGCGACTGGAGCAGGTCGACCTGCGCCGAGAGCTCGGCCAGCCGGAAGGCCAGGTACTGGCTCCTCATCAGCGGGCCGCCGAAGGCCTCGCGCTGCTTGAGGTAGCCGGCGGTGCGCTCGATCGCGTGGCGGCAGCTGCCGACAGCCCCGTACGCGGCGAACATGCGCTCGACCACGAACTGCGCCATCTGCTGCTGGAAGCCGCGGCCGATCGAGCCGATGGTGTTGGACACCGGCACCCGCACGTCCTCGAAGTACAGCTCCGCGGTGTCCGACGAGCGGTTGCCGAGCTTGTCCAGCTTCCGCGAGACGGAGAAGCCGGGCGTCGTCGTCTCCACGATGATCTGGCTCATCCCGCGGTGGCCGCCCTCGTCGGAGGTGCGCGCCAGCAGGCACAGCCAGTCGGCCTGGGTGCCGTTGGTGATGTACAGCTTGCTGCCGTTGATCACCCAGTCGTCGCCGTCGCGGACAGCCTTCGTCCGCAGCCCGGCGACGTCGGACCCGGCGCCGGCCTCGGTGACCGCGATGGAGGCCACGGCGGTGCCGCGGATCGCGGGCTCCAGGTACCGGCGCTTGAGGTCCTCGCTGCCGAACTCGTGCAGCGAGGGGGTGGCCATCATCGTCTGGACGCCGATCGCCATCGGCACACCGGCGCAGCCCGACCGGTGCAGCTCCTCGCACAGGATCACCGAGAAGAGGTGGTCGGCGCCCTGGCCGCCGTACTCGGGGTCGTACTCCAGCCCGAGCAGGCCGAGCTCGCCGAGCTTCGGGAACAGCTCGTGCGCCGGGAAGATCCCGGCCCGCTCCCAGTCGTCGACGTGCGGGGCGATCTCCTTCTCGACGACGTCGCGGACCACCTTGCGGAAGTCGTCGTGCTCACTGGTGAAACGCATGCGGGACCCCCTGCGGATCGACCCGGCAGCGGGTCGGCGCGGAACTTGACGACATCGTCAGGTCTATCAGGGAAGTGTGACCCGCACAACGATCCAGCGGTTAGGGTGCCGCCGTGACGAGCGTGGCCATCATCGGCAGCGGGTTCGGCGGCATCGCGGCCGCGGTGCGCCTCAAGGAGGCCGGGGTCACCGACCTCGTGCTGTTCGAGAAGAGCTCGGACGTCGGCGGCGTCTGGCGGGAGAACACCTATCCGGGCGCGGCCTGCGACGTGCCGTCCCACCTGTACTCGCTGTCCTTCGCCCCGAAGCCGGACTGGTCGCGCCGGTTCGCGCCGCAGGCGGAGATCCACGCCTACCTCCGCGACGTCGCCCGGGACTTCGATGTCCTCCGGCACATCCGGTTCGGCGCCGAGGTGCTCACCGCGGTCTTCGACGAGCAGGCCGCGCGCTGGCGGCTGACCCTGGCCGGTGGGGAGGAGCACGAGGCCGACGTCCTGATCACCGCGACCGGGCAGCTCAGCCGGCCGAGCCGGCCCGACGTCCCGGGCCTCGACCGCTTCGAGGGGACCCTGTTCCACTCGGCGCAGTGGGACCACGACCACGACCTCACCGGCGAGCGGGTCGCGGTGCTCGGCACCGGCGCCAGCGCCATCCAGTTCGTGCCGGCCATCGCGCCGCGGACGGCCTCCCTCACCGTGTTCCAGCGGTCGGCGCCCTACGTGCTGCCCAAGCCCGACCGCGCCTACCGGGCCCGGGCGAAGAAGGCGTTCGCCCGGGTGCCCGGGCTGCTGCGCCTGTCCCGGGAGGCCAACTACGTCTCCAACGAGCTGCGCACGCTCGGCTTCAACACCGAGCCCCGGCTGCTCTTCGCCCACCGGGCCGCCTACCGCAGGCACCTGGCGAGCGCCGTCGCCGACCCGGTGCTGCGCGAGAAGCTCACCCCCACCGATCCGATGGGCTGCAAGCGCATCCTCATGTCCAACGACTGGTACACCGCGCTCCAGCTGCCCCACGTCGAGGTGGTCACCGACCGGATCACCGAGGTGCGCCCGCACTCGGTCGTCACCGCCGACGGCGCCGAGCGCGAGGTCGACACGATCGTCCTGGGCACCGGGTTCGCCGCGACGGAGTTCCTCGCGCCGATCCGGTTCACCGGCCGCGACGGGCGCGACCTGCACGAGCAGTGGGCCGACGGCGCCAGCGCCTACCTGGGCACCGTCGTCCCGGGCTTCCCGAACCTGTTCGTGCTCTACGGGCCGAACACCAACCTCGGCCACAACTCGATCATCTTCATGCTCGAGGCCCAGGTGCGGTGGGTCGTGCAGGCGGTGCGCCACCTGCAGCAGGGACGCAGCCGGTGGCTCGAGGTGCGCGGCGACGTCGCCGAGGCCTTCGACGCCTGGGTGCAGCAGCGGGTGCGCGGCACCGTGTTCGCCGGCGGCTGCCGCAGCTGGTACCTGACCGAGAGCGGCCGCAACACGCAGAACTGGCCGGCGTCCACGCTCACCTTCCGGCGCCGGCTGCACCGGCTGCGCCCGGAGGACTTCGCGCCGGCCCCGGCCGCCGTCCCGGTGGGAGGTCCCCGTGGCTGAGCACGTCGACGTCGTCGTCGTCGGCAGCGGGTTCGGCGGCAGCACCGCGGCGCTCCGGCTGTCGGAGAAGGGCTACCGGGTCGCGGTCCTCGAGGCCGGCCGCCGGTTCGCCGACGACGAGCTGCCGCGGACCTCCTGGGACCTGCGCCGCTACCTGTGGGCGCCGCAGCTCGGCTGCTACGGGGTGCAGCGCATCCACCTGCTGCCCGACGTGCTGGTGATGGCCGGCGCCGGGGTCGGGGGCGGCTCGCTCAACTACGCCAACACGCTCTACAAGCCGCCGAGCGCCTACTTCCGGGACCCGCAGTGGGCCGGCATCACCGACTGGGAGGCCGAGCTCGCGCCGTACTACGAGCAGGCGAGCCGGATGCTCGGCGTCACGACCAACCCGACCACGACGGCCGCCGACGAGGTGTTCCGCGAGGTGGCGGAGGAGATGGGCGTGGCCGGCAGCTTCGTCTCCACGCCGGTCGGCGTCTTCTACGGGGAGCCCGGCGTGACGGTGCCGGATCCCTACTTCGGCGGGGCCGGGCCCGAGCGCACCGGCTGCACCGAGTGCGGGTCGTGCATGACCGGCTGCCGGGTGGGTGGCAAGAACACGCTGGTGAAGAACTACCTGCACCTGGCCGAGCGGGCCGGGGCGGTGGTGCACCCGCTGACGACGGTGACCGCGGTGCGCCCCCGGCCGGGCGGTGGCTGGGAGGTCGAGACCGTGCGCAGCGGCTCCTGGGGGCTCCGTCGGCGGGTGCGCCGGTGGACCTGCGACCAGGTGGTGCTGGCGGCGGGGACCTACGGGACCCAGCGGCTGCTGCACGCCATGCGCGACGGCGGCACGCTGCCGGACCTCTCGCCGCGACTGGGGCACCAGACCCGCACGAACTCCGAGGCGGTGCTGGCGGCGACCGGCCGGCGCGGGGGACCGGTGGACTACAGCCGCGGGGTCGCCATCACCTCCTCCTTCCACCTGGACGACCACACCCACCTGGAGCCGGTGCGGTACGGCCGGGGCAGCAACGCGATCGGACTGCTGCAGACGGTGCTCGTCGACGGGGGCGGCCGGCTGCCGCGCTGGCTGAAGGCGCTCGGGGTGGTCGCGCGGAACCCGGCGGCCTTCGTGCGGCTGCTGTCGGTGCGGGGGTGGTCGGAGCGGACGGTCATCGCGCTGGTCATGCAGAGCCGGGACAACAGCATCGTGGTGTCGGGGCGGCGGTCCCGGTTCGGGCGGCGGCTGACCAGCCGACCCGGCCCGGGGGAGCCGAACCCGACCTGGATCCCCGGCGGGCACGAGGCCGTGCGGCGGATCGCGGCCAAGATCGGCGGCGACCCCGGCGGGGCGCTCACCGACCTGGTCGACATCCCGATGACCGCGCACTTCCTGGGCGGATGTGCGATCGGTGCGACCGCGGACACCGGCGTCGTCGACCCCTACCACCGGGTGCACGGCTACCCGGGGCTGTCGGTGGTCGACGGTTCGGCGGTCTCGGCCAACCTCGGGGTCAACCCGTCGCTGACCATCACCGCGCAGGCCGAGCGGGCCACCGCGCTGTGGCCGAACAAGGGGCAGCGCGACCCGCGTCCGGCGCCGGGGGAGGCCTACCGCCCGGTGGCCCCCGTCCCGCCCCTGTCGCCGGTCGTGCCGGCCTCGGCCCCGGGGGCGCTGCGGCTGCCGCTGACCGTCGTCTCCCGGGTAGCGGACCGGGCTGGTTCAGCATGATCGTTGTACTGGATACAGCGTCGGGGCTGCCGATAGATCGTGCGTGACCGACATCAGTGCTGATCCGGCCCGCCCGACCGGTTTCTGGGCTGCCATCCCTCGAGGCGCACGCCTGGACGAGGACGGCTTCCGCAGCCGGCACCGCATCATCTGCGTGGTGCTGGCACTGCACCCGCCGGTGCTCGTGACCATCGCGTACCTGCGCGACCACCTCCACGGCCTGGCCCTGTGGGGTCAGCTCGCGGCGCTGGTCACGCTGCTCGTCGCCGCGATGCTGCTGCGCGGCATGCTCGCGCGGGCGTCGGCGGCCGGCGTGGGACTGATGTTCGGCGCCGATCTGCTCGTGCACGTGGGTGGCGGCCTCACCGACCTGCACATCTGGTTCTACGCGGTGCTCGCGCTCGTGGCGCTCTACCAGCTGTGGACGCCCTTCCTGCTGGCCGTGGTCTTCGTCGCCGTGCACCACGCGCTGACCAGCCTCATCGCTCCCGAGGCGGTGTACTCGACCCAGCAGGCGCAGGACAACCCGCTCCTGTTCGCGCTGCTGCACGCGGTGTTCCTGCTCGCCGAGGCGTTCTTCCTCGCCTACTCGTGGAAGTTCACCGAGGAGGCCGACCGCGGACGCCGCGCCGAGGCCCAGCGGGCCGAGGAGCAGGCCTGCGCTCAGGCGCAGGCGCAGGCCGAGCTCGCCGAGGAGCGGGCCCGCACGGCCGACGAGGCCGCCTGCCGGCTGGCCGAGGGCGAGCGGAAGGCCGCGTCCCTGGAGGAGCGGCTGGCCGGGCTCGTGCAGGCCGGTCACCGGCTGGACCAGAACGTGGGCACCGCCACGGACGTGATGACCGGCCTCCGGGCAGCCATCTCCGACATCTCGGCGGCCGCCAGCCACGCCACCACCACGGCGAACCAGGCCAGCGCCGGCTCCCGCGAGAGCGCCGAGGTGATCGAGCGGCTGGCCGCCACCATGGCCGAGATCGACCAGATCGCCGGGAGCATCTCCTCGATCGCCGACCAGACGAACCTGCTGGCGCTCAACGCGACCATCGAGTCGGCGCGCGCCGGTGAGGCGGGCAAGGGCTTCGCGGTCGTCGCCGGCGAGGTCAAGGACCTGGCCTCGGAGACGGCCAAGGCCACCGAGCGGATCCGCGGCGTGGTCGACACCGTGCGCGGGGACGTCGAGGCGGCCGGCACCGCGCTGGAGCACGTGCAGGAGGTCATCCAGGGCGTCGTCGAGGCTCAGACGACGATCGCCGCCGCCGTCGAGGAGCAGAGCGCGTCGACGGCGCAGGCCCAGGACGCCATCGTCGGCGCCTCCCGCGAGGCGACCCGCGTCGCCGAGGACCTGCGGAGCATCGTCGACGGCATGTGAGCCGTACGCGTCGAGGACCCGGCCGCACACCGCGACCGGGTCCTCGTCGCGTCCTCAGCCGACCGGCAGGCCCGCCAGCCCGGCGGCCAGCCCGAGCACGGCGCAGACGCCGAGGGTGCGGAGCACCGACCACTTGAACCGGAACAGCAGCACCGCGGCGACCAGGGCGATGACCACCGCGACCGGTCGCAGCGAGCCGAGGTCGGGCACCTCGAGGTGCAGCGGGCCGGCGTCGACGCTGCGGGAGTCGGCGAACAGGGTGTGCACCGCGAAGTAGACGCCGAGGTTGGCGATGACGCCGACGACGGCGGCGGTGATGCCGGTCAGGGCCGCGGACAGCGACCGGTTCCCGCGCAGCCGCTCCATGTACGGGGCGCCCAGCAGCACGAACAGGAAGCTCGGCACGAACGTCACCCAGGTGACCAGGAGCGAGGCGAGCACCGCGGCGACCCACGGATCGAGGTCGCCCGGTGCGCGGTAGGCGCCGAGGAACGCCACGAACTGGACCACCATGATCAGCGGTCCGGGCGTCGTCTCGGCCAGGGCCAGGCCGCGCACCATCTCGCCCGGGGACAGCCAGCCGTAGGTGGCGACGGCCTGCTGGGCGACGTAGGCGAGGACGGCGTAGGCGCCGCCGAAGGTGACCACCGCGGCGCCCGAGAAGAACAGCCCCTGCTCGGTGAACACGCTGCCCGCACCGGTCAGGACGGCGACCGCAGCGACGGGCACGCCCCAGACGAGCAGTCCGACGAGCAGCACCGTCAGGGTGCGGCGGGGAGTCGGTGCCTCGTGGTGCAGCACGTCGTCGGAGATGACCGGAGCCGGCCCCGCGTCGGGTCCCTCGGACGACTTCCTTGCCGGCAGCGCCGAGGGCCGCCAGCGGCCGAGCGCCCAGCCGGCGATCCCGGCGAGCGCGACCACGACCGGGAAGGGCACCCCGAAGAGCGCGAGAGCGAGGAAGGAGACGACGGCGAGGACGACCAGGGCGCGGCTGTCCAGGGCCTTCTTCGCCACCCGGACGACCGCCTGCACGACGATGGCCAGGACCGCGGCGGCGAGCCCGGCGAACACGGCGGTGACCGCGGTCGTGGTGCCGAAGGCGACGTAGATCGCCGACAGCGCGAGCAGCGCGACCACGCCGGGGAGGACGAAGAGGCCACCGGCGACCAGGCCGCCGCGGGTGCCGTGCAGCAGCCAGCCCACGTAGGTGGCGAGCTGCTGCGCCTCGGGACCGGGCAGCAGGGTGCAGTAGTTCAGGGCGTGCAGGAACCGGCGCTGGCCGATCCACCGCTTCTCGTCGACCAGCGTGCGCTGCATGACCGCGATCTGGCCGGCCGGGCCGCCGAAGGTCTGCAGCGAGATGAGGAACCAGGCGCGGACGGCGGTGCGGAAGGGCACGCCCGTCTGCTCGTGCGGCGGAGCGGCGTCGGCGGTCATGGACGTCCTCGTCGAGGGGGTCGGCAGGAGAGGTTCAGGCGGGTTCGCGGCCGAGCAGCAGCCGGCGGCGGTGGTACTCGTAGAGCCCGTCGAAGACCGGGCCGGAGACGGCGAGGGTCCGCTCGTCGTCGCCGGTCATGGACAGACCGCGGAGGACCACGTCCAGGCCGGGTGCCTCCGGGGCGTCGAAGCGCTCGTCGTCCAGGTCGGCCTCGTGCACGATCTCGGCGATCCGCCAGAGCACCGGGTCGGTGAGCTCCTCGCGCCGCAGGATCGTCTCGAAGGTGCAGTCGCCGCCGTGGTGGCCGAGGTCCACCCCGCGCATGTCGAAGGGGGTGGCGTCGGCGGGCACGTCGGCCGGATCGGTGACGAAGACGAACTCCGCGTCGGCGTCCACGAAGCGGCGGATGAGCCAGGCGCAGGCGGCGCGGTCGATGTGCACACCGGCGCGGGTGGCCCACCTCATCGGGCCGGCACCCCGGCGCGCTCGGCCGCCGCCAGCTCCCGCAGCGCGGCGGCGGCGACGTCGCGGTCCGGTGGCGGGAAGAAGTCGCGCCGGTCGATGGCCCGCCACTCCGAGCGCAGCCGGCGCAGCGCGCGCGCCCGGTCGGTGGGGTCGGAGTCCGTGGCGGTCCGGCACTGCTCGGTCAGGGCGCGGTACTCCTCGGCGCGGGCGGCGGCCATGGTCGTCGCGAGCTCCTTCTCCTGGGTCGCGCTCGTCGGCCGAGCCGTCCAGAGGCCCGCGGTACCGCCGGCCTCGGTGACCTCGCCGGCGAGCCATTCGAGCTGCTCGCGGGTGCGGGCATCGGCCGGCAGGGCCACCAGGCCGTCGGCCAGCTGCACGACGCCGAGCCGCTTGAGCCGCCGCCACAGCGTCGTGCGCGGGCCGGACGGCTCGCGGGGGAGGCGGTAGGAGAGCAGCACCCACTCGCCCGGCGACGTCGTCGACACGAACGGATGCAACCACGGTTGCAGCAGCGGTGTCCAGGGTGCCGGGTCTCCAGATCCCGGCGAGCTGGCCCAGGTCATGAGCCGGAGGGTGCGGAGCCCCGAGGGAGGAGTCGGCCCGCCGCCGGCGGGGGCTGGGTGCTACTCCCGGACGACCCACACCTGGGCCGGCCCCTGCGGGGTGTCCTGGGTCCGCGCGGGCTGGAACTGCTCGTAGACGCCGAACCACCGGGGCCCGTCGTAGACGAGCACCGCGGACGTGAGCGACTCGATCGGCAGGTGGTCGACCTCGTTGTGCCGAGGGCCGCCCCAGTGCAGGACCAGGGTCGTTCCCAGCGGGGAGTCGACCCGGTCCTCCGGCGGCGGCGCGGGGCGGGATCGCGGGGCGGTGCGGCTCCGGGGAGCGGGAGTGGTGGTCGGGCGGGTCGGAACTGACGTCATCAGGAGGAGGCTCTCGCTCGAGGGGCGGGCCGGGGTGCTGTTCACCCGTGCCCGCTCCGGGGCCCATGCCCAGTCGGTGCCCGTTCGAACCCGGACCGGACCGATGTGGCGCACGCCTCGTCCTGGCGCGCGGTCGCCGGGGTGCGTCCGCCAGGTGGGACGGCGCGCCCGGCATACTGGAGCGATATCGGTAGGGCACAACCGGAAGGCGGGGAGCGTGGCTGAGCCGAGCCGGCGGTCCTCCGTCGACGGTGGGCAGGACGTGCTGGCGCTGCTGGACGAGTTCGCGGACGTCGCGACCTTCCTCGACTCGCTGGTGACCTGGGCGGTGGACCAGACCCCTGGCGCCGAGGCGTGCGGGCTGACGCTGGAGCAGTCGGGCCGGAACCTCACCGTGACCTACAGCGGCGAGCTGGCCGCCGCCGGCGACGAGCGCCAGTACGAGCTCGACGACGGCCCGTGCCTGGAGGCGTTGCGGACCGGGGAGCGGATCGCCGTGACCGACATGGCGACCGAGCAGCGCTGGGGGTCGTACCCGCAGCGCGCCCTGGAGGCGGGAGTGCGCTCGTCGCTGTCCTTCCCCCTCGTGCTCGGGCAGCGGGGCCGGGGAGCGCTGAACCTCTACGCCAGCGAGGCGCATGCGTTCACCGAGGCCGACGAGCTGGCCGGGCAGGCCTGGGCGGGGCAGGCGAGCGGTGCGCTGTCGGTCGCCTGGCAGATGGCCGAGCGCGACGAGACGGTCGACCTGCTGACCCGGGGGATGGTCACCCGGCAGGTGATCGGCCAGGCCGTGGGTCTGCTCATGGCGCAGCAGCGGTGCACCGCCGACGAGGCCTTCGACATGCTCAAGGCGGCGAGCCAGCGCAACAACGAGAAGCTGCGCGACGTCGCGGCGCGCATGGTGGCCGGGCACGAGGAGAACACGCGCGCCGCACGCTGACCTCCCGGTCCGCCCGCACGTGTCGCGCGCGGTGTGCGTTCCCCGCGGACCCGAGCACGACAGAGGCCCTGGTCGGCGAACCGACCAGGGCCTCTCTTGCGTGGGGTGAGTGACGGGGCTCGAACCCGCGACACCCAGGATCACAACCTGGTGCTCTACCGACTGAGCTACACCCACCGCGTGCCCACCCCGGACGCCGGGGGGACGCAGCAACGATACCGGAGACCGTGCGCGGTCCCGCCGGGGGACCGGCGGGGATCAGGCGGTGCCGGCGTCGCCCGCGGCGAGCAGGCCGGCGAACGTGCCGGTGACCTGCTCGGCGGCGCTCTTCGCCTGGTCGCTGCCCGGGCCGGGGGCCGGCACGAACAGCGTCTTCCGGTAGTAGGCCAGCTCGCGCACCGACTCGATGATGTCGGCCAGCGCGCGGTGGGCCAGCCCCTTGGCCGGCTGGGCGAAGTACACCCGCGGGAACCAGCGCCGGGCCAGCTCCTTGACCGAGGAGACGTCGACCATCCGGTAGTGCAGGTGGTCGTCGAGCTCGGGCATGTCGCGGGCCAGGAAGCCGCGGTCGGTGCCGATCGAGTTGCCGCACAGCGGAGCGGTCCGCCGCTCGGGCACGAACCGCTTCACGTAGGCCAGGATCTGCTGCTCGGCCTCGGCGGTCGTGAGCGTCGCCGCGCGGACCTCGTCGGTGAGACCGGACTTCGCGTGCATGTCCCGCACGAACTCGGTCATGCCGTCGAGGTCGGCGTCGTCGGCGGAGATGATGAGGTCCAGGCCCGGGTCCAGGACGTTGAGCTCCGAGTCGGTGATCAGCACCGCGACCTCGATCAGCTTGTCCTTGGTGAGGTCCAGGCCGGTCATCTCGCAGTCGATCCAGACCAGGTGTCCCGCGCTCTCCGCCACGTCGGCTCACAGTACGCACCGGACGTTGCGTGCGCCCCGCTCACCCCACGCGTGCCCGCGGTAGCGCAACCGTGTCGGCGGCGCGACCGGAAACGCTCGGCCCTGGCCCGGATCACCGCTAGGGTCGCCGGAACGCCCTCCGTCAGGAAGCAAGCCTGTGTCGACTGCACCCGCACCCACCGCGCCCCAGGCCCCGGGAACGCTCCGGTCGGGCCTGGCCCACCCGGTGGCGCTCCTGCGCTGGCTCTGGACGGCCTACCTGACCCCCGGCCGGCCCGGTCGCCCCACCGACCAGACCGAGCTGCGCTGGATCTACACCGCCTGGCTCGGGGCGTTCCTGCTCAAGATGCTGGGCTCGTCGTGGGACGTCTCCTGGCACTTCAAGTGGCTGCGCGACGACCTGGCGCCCCCGCACCTGCTCAACACCGTCGGCACCGCCGTCGTCGTCGTCCTCGTGCTGTTCCACAGCTACAGCGGCTACGGCGTCGACCGCCGGGCGCTGCGGCTCATGCAGGTCGGCATCGGGGCGTTCCTGATCGCGATCCCGATCGACATCCTCAACCACCGCATCAACGGCCTGGACATCACCAGCTGGAGCCCCAGCCACGCGCTGCTCTACATCGGGACGGCGATCATGCTGGCCGGCGCACTGCGGGGGTGGTGGCTGTACGCCGCGCCGGGGCGCCTCCGCGACCTGGTGTCGCTGGGCCTGTGGTTGTTCTTCGTCGAGAACGTGGTCTTCCCGAACCAGCACCAGGAGTACGGGGTGCTGTCGCTGGAGGCCTGGGAGGCCGGCCGGACGACGGCCGAGCCGTCGCTGCTGGACTTCGCCGCCGCGCAGGGGCAGACGCCCGCCATGTTCATGCTGCCGGTGCCCTCCTGGGTGCACCCGGCCTGGATGATCTGCGCCGGCCTGCTCGCCCTGGTCGTGGCCCGCAAGACGGTCGGCCTGCGCTGGACGGCGACGGTCATCGCGGTCGTCTACCTGGGCTACCGCGGCGTCATGTGGCTGGGCCTGGTCGCCATGGGCTTCCCGCCCTCGGTGCTGCCGGTCGTGCTCATCCTCGGCGCGGTGCTCATCGACCTCGCGGTCACCTCCCGCGTGCCGGGCTGGATCGCCGGCATCGCGGTCACCGCCGCCGTGTACGGCCTGGCGTTCCCGCTCGAGGCCCTCGGCCTGCTGCCCCCGTGGAACTGGTGGTCGGCGCTGCCGGTCGCGGTCGGTTTCGCCGCGCTCTGGGCGCTGGTCGACGTCGTCTCCCGGAGCTCCTGGCTGGCCCGCTGGCGCACCGCCGACGAGCCCGCGGGCGTCGCGGAGACCGCCGCCGCCTGATCCGCCACACCCCCGGCGCGGAGCGCCGGAGCGGCCGTCGGCATGACGTAGCGTCGAGGGCGGCTGCGTCACGGGGGCGCCCGCCGAGCCGGCGTCCCGCGCCGCGTCCGGAGCGGCGCCGGCCCTGCCCGCACCATCGAGCGCCCGGAGGACGACGTGCTGGTCCTGACCCCCGAGCCGTTGCAGACGGCGGGGGAGCGCGCCTTCTTCGGCGAGCTCTCGCGGTGGGACACGGGCGCCTCGGTCCGGGCCGCCGTGGTCGCCTCGGTCCCGCTCGTCGACGGTCCGCTGGGACGACGGCAGTCCGACGCCGTGCTGCTGGTGCCCGAGGGCATCGCGGTCATCCGGGTGGTCGAGGTGCCGCGCCAGTCCGGCGTCGTCACCGCCTCCCCGGAGGGGGCGTGGAGCATCGCCGCCGAGGGCGGGCCCAGCCAGGTCCTGCAGCTCGGCGGGGGTGGGTCGAGCCCGCTGGACGGCCTGATGCGCGCCGGCATGGACACCGCGATGAAGCTGCGCCGGGCGGGTCTCGAGCCCGGCCGGATCGCGCGGCTCACCGTCCTCGTCGGCGAGATCACCGGGCTGGTGCCCGCCGACGGCGACCTGGGCGAGGGCGACCACGTCGCCACCCTGGAACCACGGTCCCTGCTGCTCGCGATCGCCCGCGCCAGCCGGCACGCCGGCGTCGACAACCCCCGGCTCTGGACGACGGCCGACGTGCGGGCGGCGCTGCTGGCGCTCGAGCTGCCGGGTCGCGGGCCCACGGTGGAGGAGCTGAACGGGGAGTCCTTCCCGTACTCGCCCTACGTGCTCCGCCGTCCGCAGCTGCTGACCCCGGCGGCCATGGCGGCCTCGCCGCTGGTCGCCGATCCCGCGCCGGAGCCGGCCGGCGGGGCGTCCGGCAGCGCCGAGCCGCTCAGCGCCAGCGCGGTGGCCCGCGCGGTCGCCGCGTCGGTCGCCTCGGCGCACGCAGCGGCCGTGTCCGCGGCGGCGCCTCCGCGCCCGGTGCCCAACCTGACCGGGCAGCGGGACACCGTCGCGGTGGACGGGCCGGCCTCCCCGCCGAACGCCGACGCCGGGGTGGGCGGGCTGTTCGCATCCGCGCCGGCCGAGCCGGAGCAGGCCGGCCCGCCCCGCACCGCCGTGCAGCCCGTGGTGCCGCGTGCCGAGGAGCCGCCGCCGCGCCCGCCGCTGTCCCCGGCCTGGGGTGCCGTTCCCCCGGACCGTCCGGCACCCGACGACGAGCCCGACGGCGAGCGCCGGCGCTGGGGGCTGGTCATCGCGGCCGCCGTGCTCGCGCTGGCCGTCGTCTGCGGCGTGGCCGTGTGGCTGCTGACGGGCGGCGAACCCGAGGACGAGGCCGGCGGCGGGACCGGGCCCGCCCCGACGACCGAGGCGGGCCCGGCGCCGGGCGACGTCCTGGCCGCCGGGAGCACGCGGTTCACCGTCGAGCAGGTGCGGGTGGACGAGACCTGCGCCGGGCACGCCTACGGCGACGTGGCCGCCTTCCTGGACGCCACCGACTGCGTCGGGCTCTCCCGCGCCCTCTACTCCGCGAGCGTCGAGGGCGCTCCGGTCGTCGTCTCGGTGTCCCGGGTGACGATGGCCGACCCCGCGACTGCCCGCCAGCTGCGCGCCCTGGCCGACACGAACGGCAGCGGCAACGTGAGCGACCTGCTGCGCGAGGGGCTGACCTTCGAGGGCGGCCCGGCGAAGCTCAGCGGGGCCGAGTACGCCAGCGCCACCTCGGGGGCCACGGTCACGATCGTGGAGAGCGCGTGGTCGGACCCGGCACGCGCCGGCAGTGCCGCGGCGGTCGACGCCGTCGCCACCGAGGCCCTGGCACTCCCGGTCCCGCCGCTGCCCGGCGACTGAGTCATGAGGTGGCGGCGGCCCAGGCCATCCCGGCCAGCAGTCCCGCCATGGCGGAACGGTCGAGCCGCCCGGCGCTGTGCGGGGTGGAGTTGATCAGCCCGAAGACGGCGTGGGCGCGCGCCCGGCAGGCGGCCGCCTCCGCGCCCGGGTGCAGGCGGGCCAGCACGGTCACCCACACCTCGACGTAGCGGCGCTGCAGCCGGCGCACCTGCCCGGCCTCGGCCTCCGGCAGGGAGGTGAGGTCGCGGTCGTGCACCACGATGAGCGCCGGGTTGTCGAGGGCGAAGTCCACCTGGAAGCCGATGAGCGCCCGGAGCTGGGCCGCGGGGTCGGCGCCCGCCGCGGCCACGCGCTCCCGCCCGCCCTCGGCCAGCCGCTCGCTGATCCGCAGCAGCATCTCGGCCAGCATCGCGTCCTTGCTCGCGAAGTGCCGGTAGATGGCCGGGCCGGTGACGCCCACGGCCGCCCCGACGTCGTCGACACCGACGGCGCGCGAGCCGCGCTCGGCGAACAGCTGGGCCGCGGCCTGCAGGATCTGCTCGCGGCGCGACGGGCGGTCGACGTCGGCGTGCAGTGCCGCGTCCCGCGTCGAGGTCATGCGGGGATGCTAGCCCCGACGTGAACCGTCGTTCACCCCGCGACGTGGGGAGTGGACCGCATGCGTGAACCACCGTTAACCTCTGCCCGTGGACGCACCGGTGCTGCCCCGAGCCCTCTCGGCCGACCCTGACGCGGCCGCCCGCAACGCCGCCGCGCACGCCGAGCTGGTCGCCGACCTCGCCGCCCGGCTGCAAGAGGTGGCGCTGGGTGGTGGCGAGCGGGCGCGCGAGCGGCACACCGCCCGCGGCAAGCTGCTGCCGCGCGAGCGGGTGGACGCGCTGCTCGACCCGGGCAGCCCCTTCCTCGAGCTCTCCGCGCTGGCCGCGCACGGGATGTACGACGGCGACGCCCCCGCCGCCGGGATCATCACCGGCATCGGCCGCGTCTCCGGCCGCGAGTGCGTGATCGTCGCCAACGACGCCACCGTCAAGGGCGGCACCTACTACCCGATGACGGTGAAGAAGCACCTCCGGGCGCAGGAGGTGGCGCTGCAGAACCGGCTGCCCTGCGTCTACCTGGTCGACTCGGGTGGGGCGTTCCTGCCGATGCAGGACGAGGTCTTCCCCGACCGCGAGCACTTCGGCCGGATCTTCTTCAACCAGGCGAACCTCTCCAAGGCGGGGGTCGCGCAGATCGCCTCCGTCATGGGCTCGTGCACCGCCGGCGGGGCCTACGTGCCGGCGATGAGCGACGAGGCGGTGATCGTCAAGGACCAGGGCACGATCTTCCTGGGCGGCCCGCCGCTGGTGAAGGCGGCCACCGGTGAGGTGGTGACCGCGGAGGACCTCGGCGGAGGCGACCTGCACAGCCGCGTCAGCGGGGTCACCGACCACCTGGCCGACGACGACGCGCACGCCCTGCAGATCGTCCGGCAGATCGTGTCGACGCTCGGCCCGCGCGAGGCCCGGCCGTGGGACGTCGAGCCGGTCGAGGAGCCGGTGCACGCACCGGAGACGATCTACGACGTCGTGCCACCGGACCCGCGCACGCCCTACGACGTCCGCGAGGTGATCGCCCGGCTGGTCGACGGCTCCCGCTTCGCGGAGTTCAAGCCGCTGTACGGGCAGACGCTGGTCACCGGCTTCGCCCGGCTGCACGGTCACCCGGTGGGCATCATCGCCAACAACGGCGTGCTGTTCGCCGAGTCCGCGCTCAAGGGCGCGCACTTCATCGAGCTGTGCGACAAGCGGAAGATCCCGCTGCTGTTCCTGCAGAACATCACCGGCTTCATGGTCGGCCGCGACTACGAGGCCGGCGGCATCGCCAAGCACGGCGCCAAGATGGTCACCGCCGTCGCCACCGCCCGGGTGCCGAAGCTGACCGTCGTCATCGGCGGCTCGTTCGGCGCCGGCAACTACTCGATGTGCGGCCGGGCCTACTCGCCCCGGTTCCTCTTCACCTGGCCCAACGCCCGCATCTCGGTGATGGGTGGGGAGCAGGCGGCGTCGGTGCTGGCGACCGTCCGCCGCGACGGCATCGAGGCCCGCGGCGAGGAGTGGCCGGCCGAGGAGGAAGAGGCGTTCAAGGCGCCGATCCGGGACCAGTACGAGTCGCAGGGCCACCCGTACTACGCCACCGCCCGCCTGTGGGACGACGGCGTGATCGACCCGGCCGACACGCGCACCGTGCTCGGCCTCGCCCTGTCCGCCTGCGCCAACGCGCCGCTCGAGGACGTCGGCTACGGCGTCTTCCGGATGTGAGGAGGGCCAAAATGGCCATTTTGGCCCTGATCAGGACCGGTCGGTGACGGCGATGTTCGACACCGTCCTCGTCGCCAACCGGGGCGAGATCGCCGTCCGGGTGATCCGCACGCTGCGCGAGATGGGCATCCGCTCGGTCGCGGTGTACAGCGACGCCGACGCCGGTGCGCTGCACACCCGGCTGGCCGACGTCGCCGTGCACATCGGCCCGGCTCCCGCGGCGCAGAGCTACCTCTCCATCGAGCGGGTGCTGCAGGCCGCGGCCGCGACCGGGGCCCAGGCGATCCACCCGGGGTACGGCTTCCTGTCCGAGAACGTCGACTTCGCCCGCGCCTGCGAGGCCGCCGGGGTGGTGTTCATCGGCCCGCCGGTGGCCGCGATCGACGCGATGGCCGACAAGATCCGCGCCAAGCAGACCGTCATGGCCGCGGGCGTGCCCGTGGTCCCCGGGCGCACCGAGCCCGGCATGTCCGACGCCGAGGTCGCCGAGGCGGCCGTCGCGGTCGGCTTCCCGGTGCTGCTGAAGCCCAGCGCCGGGGGCGGTGGCAAGGGCATGCGCGTGGTGCGGTCGGCCGACGAGCTGCCCGACGCGATCGCCGGCGCCCGCCGCGAGGCGAGCGGCTCCTTCGGCGACGACACGCTCCTGGTCGAGCGGTACGTGGGCAACTCCCGGCACATCGAGGTGCAGGTGCTCGGCGACGCCCACGGGAACGTCGTCCACCTCGGCGAGCGCGAGTGCAGCCTCCAGCGCCGGCACCAGAAGGTCATCGAGGAAGCGCCCTCGCCGCTGCTGGACACCGCCATGCGGGCCTCGATGGGCCGCGCGGCGGTCGAGGCGGCTCGCGCGGTGGGGTACACCGGCGCCGGCACGGTGGAGTTCATCGTCGACGCCGACCGGCCGCGCGACTTCTTCTTCCTCGAGATGAACACCCGCCTGCAGGTCGAGCACCCGGTCACCGAGTGCATCACCGGCCTGGACCTGGTGGAGCAGCAGATCCGGGTCGCGGCGGGGGAGCGGCTGCCGATCGAGCAGAGCGACGTCGCCCTCGACGGGCACGCGATCGAGGCCCGGCTGTACGCGGAGGACCCGGCGCGCGGGTTCCTGCCGCAGGCCGGCACCGTGCTGGGGCTGGTCGAGCCCGCGGGCCCCGGCGTCCGGGTGGACAGCTCGCTGGCGGTCGGCTCGGTCGTGGGCACCGACTACGACCCGATGCTGGCCAAGGTCATCGTCTGGGCGCCGGACCGGGAGACCGCGCGGGCCCGGCTGGTCGGGGCCCTGGGGCGGACCGCCGTCCTCGGGGTCACGACGAACGCGGCGTTCCTGCGGGCCCTGCTCACCGACGACGACGTCGTCGCGGGATCGCTGGACACCGGCCTGATCGAGCGGCGCGGAGAGGCGCTGACCACCCCCGAGCCCGTGCCGTCCACCGTGTACGCGGCGGCGGCGCTGGCGCTCCTGGTGGAGAGCGAGCCGGCCGGTCCCGTCGTCGACCGCTGGGACGTGCCCGACGGCTGGCGGCTGGGCGAGCCGGCGTGGACGGTCCGCCGGCTGCAGGCCGCCGGCGGCGAGCCGGTCGAGGTGCGGCTGCGGGGCCGCTCGACCGCCGCCGAGGTGCAGGTGGCCGGCAGCGCGGTCCCGGCCCGGGCGACCCGCGACGGCGACCGGCTGAGCGTCACCGTCGGCGACCTCACCACCTCGTACGCCGTCGTCCACTCCGGCGGAACGGTGTGGCTGGCCGCCGACGGGCACGTCACCGCGCTGCGGGAGCAGGAGCGGCTGTCCTCGACGGCCGGTGCGACCGCGGGCGACGGCGTCGTCACCTCACCGATGCCCGGCACGGTGACGGTGGTGCGGGCGTCGGTCGGCGACGAGGTCGAGGCGGGCACCCCGCTGCTGGTCGTCGAGGCGATGAAGATGGAGCACGTGCTCACCGCCCCCGTCGCGGGGACGGTGACCGAGCTCGGAGCGACAGCCGGCCGCACGGTCGCGCTGGACGAGCGGCTGGCCGTGGTGACCCCCCGGGCCGCTGCTCCCGAGGAGGAGAACTGATGTTGGACTACCGGCTCAGCGACGAGACCGAGGCCCTGCGGAAGACCGTGCAGGAGTTCGCCCGCGAGGTCGTCGCCCCGCGGATCGGCGAGTTCTACGAGCGGGACGAGTTCCCGACGGAGATCGTGCGCCAGATGGGCGAGCTGGGGCTCTTCGGCCTGCCCTTCCCCGAGGAGTACGGGGGCGGGGGCGGCACCTACTTCGACCTGTGCATCGCGCTCGAGGAGCTGGGCCGGGTCGACCAGTCCGTGGCGATCACGCTCGAGGCCGGCGTCTCCCTCGGTGCCATGCCGATCTACCGGTTCGGCACCGAGGAGCAGAAGCAGGAGTGGCTGCCCCGGATGTGCACCGGGGAGGTGCTCGGCGCGTTCGGCCTGACCGAGCCCGGCGGTGGGTCCGACGCCGGCGCGACCCGGACCACCGCGCGCCTGGAGGACGGGCACTGGGTGATCAACGGCTCGAAGGCCTTCATCACCAACAGCGGCACCGACCTCACCGGCCTGGTCACGGTCACCGCCGTCACCGGCACGCGCCCGGACGGCGGCAAGGAGATCTCGGCGATCATCGTGCCGTCGGGGACGCCGGGCTTCACGGTGGGGAAGCGGTACTCCAAGGTCGGCTGGAACGCCTCGGACACCCGCGAGCTCGCCTTCGACGACTGCCGCGTGCCGGAGGAGAACCTGGTCGGGCAGCGTGGCCGCGGCTACGCGCAGTTCCTCTCCATCCTCGGCGAGGGCCGGATCGCCATCTCGGCGCTCTCGGTCGGGCTGGCCCAGGGCTGCGTGGACGAGTCGGTGAAGTACGCCGCGCAGCGCGAGGCCTTCGGGCAGGCGATCGGCCGCAACCAGGCGATCCAGTTCATGATCGCCGACATGGAGGTGCGGGCCTCCACCGCGCGGCTGGCCTACTACCGGGCGGCGGAGAAGATGCTGCGCGGCGAGCCGTACGGGCGCGAGGCCTCGATCGCCAAGCTGTACAGCTCCGAGGTGGCGATGGACAACGCCCGGTACGCCACCCAGGTGCACGGCGGGTACGGGTTCATGAACGAGTTCCCGGTGGGCCGGTTCTACCGCGACGCGAAGATCCTGGAGATCGGCGAGGGCACCAGCGAGGTGCAGCGGATGCTCATCGCCCGCGACCTCGGCGTCGGCTGATCGCCGAGGCCGCGCGAGCTCCGGGCCCGGGTACGGGGGCACCCGAGCGGCTCAGCGGTGACCTCTCCGGCCGCCGGCGACCTGCTCGTCATCCTGCGGGCGCGCCACCACTGCTGACGTCGACGTCGGCTCGCCGTCCTCGGGCGTCGGTGGGCCTGCCCGCCGGTCGACGTCGTCCGGGTAAAGAGCTGCGACGGATCAGTCTGCGACCGGCGCGCGCTGGGGGAGGGCGACGCTGAGCAGGACGACGGATTCCTCGTCGGCGTGCAGGCTGTGCCGGCGGTCGGGGATCGGGCCCACCTGGTGTGCGGAGAGCTCCGTCGACTCGTCGCCGGCGACCAGCCGGACGCGTCCCCGGAGCACCTGCAGCGAGGCGGAGCCGGGGCTCTCGTGCTCGGCCAGCTCGGCACCGGCGCGCAGGGCGATGACCGTCTGGCGCAGGCCGTCCACCGGATGCGGGAGCGTGTGCCCCGATCGGCCGGCGTGCTCGGTCCGCGCGCGGCCCAGCAGCTCTTGGGCGAGGACGGACAGGTCGACGGGGGACGGGGTGGCGCTCATGCACCGACCCTAGGGCTGCGGCGTGCTCCCGTGCCGTGGCGAGCTCGCGCCGCCGGACCCGCCCGCCGGGTGGTCCCCGAGGATGTCGGTGCCGTGCTCGGCGGCCAGCTCGAGCAGCCGGTCGGGGTCGGCGAGCAGCGCGTCCTCGCCGACGTCGACCACCGCCTGGAAGAACCGCTCCATCCCGGCGGGGCTGACGAGCGTGAGGAAGCGCACCGGCTCGTCACCGATCCGCCGCAGGGCGTGCGGGCGCCCGCGGGGGATCAGCAGGAAGGCGCCCGGACCGGTCTCGCTCTCGACGCCGTCCTGCCAGACCGCGGCCCGCCCCGAGAGCACGTAGAACGCCTCCTCCGCAGCGGTGTGCCGGTGCAGCGGCGTCGTCTCCCCGAAGAACTCCTCCTCGACCAGCCAGTACGCGCCGCCGGTGGTGACGCCGTCGGCCTTGGTCGTGTACGTCGAGCCGAGCGCGGTGAGCCGCCGCCCCTCGCCGGGGCCGAGCATCGTCACGGGGCACCTCCGTGGTGGGCGGTCCTCCCACCGTGGCCCGGGGCGGCGGCACGGTCAACGCTTCGCGGCGCGGTCCGAGCGGTGGCACCCGACCGGAGCTGCCCCGGAAGTTGCGCAGACCGCGCAAGTTTTCTCGCCCTACCGCTTGCTGCGCGCAGTGGCGTGGGCCACGATTCCGCTGTCTTCCTCCAACGGCGGAGGAGTGTCAGAGAGGTCCCGCATGGACGTGCAACTGCTTCTCGCTCTGGTTCTGGGCATCGCCACGATCGTCGTGATCGTCCTGCGCACGCGGCTCGACGCCTTCGTGGCGCTCCTGCTCGCGGCGCTCGTCACCGGGTTCGTCGCCGGTGCGCCGGCCGGGGAGATCATCACCTCGATCACGACCGGGTTCGGCAACACGCTCGCCTCCATCGGCATCGTGATCGGGCTGGGCGTCGCCATCGGCAAGATCCTCGAGGTCTCCGGCGCGGCCGACGCGCTGGCCCGGAAGTTCGTGAAGCTGCTGGGCAAGGGGCGTGAGCACTGGGCCATGGCCGGCACCGGGGCGGTCGTGTCCATCCCGGTGTTCTGCGACTCCGGCTACGTGATCATGAACCCGCTGGCCCGCTCCATCGCGCGCCGCCTCAAGGGCCGCTACGTCACCCTGGCGCTGGCACTCGGCTGCGGCATGACGCTGACCCACCACCTCGTGCCGCCGACGCCCGGCCCGCTGGGCGTGGCCGGGATCCTGGGCACCGACCTGGGCGCGCTCATCCTCTCCGGTCTGGTCTTCAGCGTGCTGCTGCTGCCGGTGGTCATCGCCTACGCCGCGTGGATCGGACCCAAGCTGGAGAGCGAGATCAACCCGAAGGTCCGCGAGGCGGTCTACGCGGGCGTGCCGGCCGGCACCGGCGCCGTCACCGACGGTGCCGTCGGCTCGAGCGGGCGCGGCACCGGCGCCGGCGCGGAGGACGTCACCGGCGAGCCTTTGCGGGAGGAGGACAGCCCCTCCGCCCTCGGTGAGGCGCCCGCGGGGGCGAAGCCGCACAAGGTCGGCTTCGGGCTGGCCGTCGTCCCCCTCCTCGTCCCCCTGCTCCTCATCGTCATGAACACGGTGGCGACGGCGATCGACCGGAACGCGCAGGGCGTCCTCGCGCCGACCGACGAGTACACCCCGTCCGGCATCGCGGCGGTGCTGTCGTTCGTCGGCAACCCGGTCGTCGCGCTGATCATCGGCATCGTCCTGGCCGTCTACCTGCTGCTGCCGCGCTGGACGCCGCGTAAGCGGGTGCACGGCTGGCTGGCCGACGCGGCCGCCTCGGCCGGCCTGATCATCCTGATCACCGGCGCCGGCGGTGCGCTCGGCCAGGTGCTGCGCGACACCGGTGTCGGCGACGAGCTCGCCGAGGCGGTGTCGAGCCTCTCGCTGCCGAGCGTGCTGGTGCCGTTCCTGGTCGCGTCGCTGGTCCGCCTCGCGCAGGGCTCCGGCACCGTCGCAATGATCACCGCGGCGTCGGTGACGGCGCCGCTGGTCGGCGCGCTCGGGCTCTCGCCGCTGCTGGCCGCGCTGGCCTGCTGCGCCGGCTCCATGGTGTTCAGCTACTTCAACGACTCCTACTTCTGGGTCGTCACGAGGTTCACCGGGCTGGACGGCACCGCGGCGCTGCGCGGCTGGTCGGGCATCACCACCGCGGTGTGGCTGGCGTCGCTGCCGCTGCTGCTCATCGCGAGCCTGTTCCTCTGACCGGGGGAGCGTCTTCCTGATGGCCGAGGTGCTCGTCGTCGCCGACGACCTGACCGGCGCGAACGCGACGGCTGCGGACTTCGCGTCCGCCGGCCTGCGAGCGGCGACGGCGAGCGCCGCCACGGGGGCCGAGGTGGTCACCGACATGGCCTCGCGCTTCGACGTCCTGGTGGCCACGACCGACAGCCGGCACTCCCCGCCGGCCGAAGCGGCCGCGCTGGTGCGGTCGGCGGTGCGGGCCGGCTGGCCGGCCAGGCTGGTGTGCAACCGCATCGACACCACCCTGCGGGGCAACGTCGGCGCGACGACGGAGGCGCTGGCCGCCGAGGTCCGGGCGCTCACCGGCTCCCGGGTGGTGGTGCTCTGCGCGCCGGCGCACCCGACGGCGGGACGGCACACGATCGGCGGCACCCAGCTGCTCGACGGGCGCCGCCTGGAGGAGACCGAGGTCGCGCGGGACGCCCGCACGCCGATGCGCACCTCCGACGTCCTGGAGATCCTGCGGCAGCAGACCGACCTGGCCGCTCACCTGGTGCCCCTGGCCGCGGTGACCGGCCCGGCCCCGGAGCTGGTTGACCACATCGCGTCCGCTCTCGACGCGGGCGTCGACGTCCTGGTCGCCGACGCCACCACCGAGGAGCACCTCGAACGGGTCGCGACCGGCGCCGTGGCCGCCGCCGAGGGACGGGACCTGGTCTGGGTGACCAGCGATCCCGGCCCGTCGGCCGTGGCGATGGCGCGGGCACTGGGTCTGACGCGCGGCGTGCCGGGCGCGCCCCTCCTGGTGGTGTCGGGGTCGGCGACCGAGCTCACCCGCAAGCAGTTGCAGCAGCTGGCCGCGGAGCGGGCCGCCGTCGTGCACACGGTGCCGGTGCTGGAGGGCAGCGCCGTCCCCGACGTGGACGCCGCGGTCGCCGTGCTGGCCGCGGCCCTCGATCGGGCCGGCGCCGACGACATCGTCGTGTTCGCCACCGCCGTCCAGGACTCCGACGTCCGCCCCACCACGGCGGAGGACGCGGTGCGGATCTCGCGCGAGCTCGCGACCGCGGTGCGCCGGGCGCTGGAGGAGCACCCGGTGGACGGGCTGTTCACCACCGGTGGCGACGTGACCGCCGCCGTGCTGGCCGAGCTGGGCTCGCACGGGCTGGAGATCTCCGAGGAGGTGGTCCCCCTGGCGGTCGCGGGAACACTCGTGGGGGGACCCTGGGACGGAGTGCACATCGCGACCAAGGGTGGGCTGGTCGGCGACGTGGGCACCACCGTCACGTGCCTGGACCACCTGCGGCGGACCGTCGAGCTCGACCGCCGCCGCGTCGCCGCCGCCACCTCACGCACCTCGCACCGATCATCGCCGCCCCGCACGAAGGAGAGAGACACATGACCCGACACGTACTCGCAGTGACCCTGGGCGACCCGGTGGGCATCGGACCCGAGATCACGGCGCGGACCCTTGCCGAGCAGGCCGGCGCGGCCGACCACCACGGCGTCGCCGTCGGTGACGCCGCCGCCCTGCGGCGGGGGGTCGAGGCGATGGGCCTGGACGTCGAGGTCCGCAGCGTGGACGGCTTCGACGTCGAGCCGGCCGAGGGGTTCATCGACATCGTGGACACCGGTGTGCTCGGCGACGACGTGCCCGAGTGGGGCAAGGTCGACGAGCGTGCGGGCAAGGCCGCGGTCGCGGCGATCGAGACCGCCACCCGGGCCGCCATGGAGCGGAAGGTGGCCGGCATCGTCACCGGCCCCATCCACAAGGAGGCCATCTGGGCCGCCGGCTCGAAGCACCTGGGCCACACCGAGATGCTCGGCGAGCTGACCGGGGTGACCGAGCAGGACACGATGTTCGTCGTCCGCAACAGCGCGGCGGCCGGCCACCACCTGCGCATCTTCTTCACGACCCGCCACGTCTCGCTGCGCAAGGCGCTCGACCAGCTGACCAAGGAGCGGATCGAGTCCTCGATCCGGAAGGCGCACACCGCGCTGCAGGTCTTCGGGGTCGAGAACCCGCGGCTGGCCGTCGCGGCGCTGAACCCGCACGGTGGCGAGAACGGCAACTTCGGGGACGAGGAGATCGTGCACATCGCGCCCGCGTGCGAGGCCGTCCGGGCGGAGGGGCTGGACGTGCGGGGTCCCATCCCGGCCGACTCGGTGTTCCACCAGGGGCTGGTCGGCCGGTTCGACGGCGTCCTGTCCCACTTCCACGACCAGGGCCACATCCCCGCCAAGACCTTCGACTTCGACGGGACGATCTCGGTGACGGTGGGTCTGCCGATCCTGCGGACCTCGGTCGACCACGGCACGGCGTTCGACATCGCCGGGAGCGGCAAGGCCGGCCACGGCACCATGCTCTCGGCCTACCTGGCAGCGGTGGACTACGCCCCGTACGTCGACAACATCCGCCGCGCCTACGGGTCCTGATCCGGAGCCGGCGCCGATGGGGGAGACGAGGAGACGTCGCTCGACCGAGGAGCGGCACGAGGCGCTGCTCACGCTGCTGCGCGGCGGGGCCGACGGGGTGGAGACGCTGGCCGACCAGGTCGGCGTCTCCGCCTCGACCGTCCGCCGGGACCTGGCCCGGCTGCAGCGCGAGGGGCGGATCGCCCGCACCTACGGCGGGGCGCTCGTCCGCGAGGTCTTCCACGAACGGTCCTTCGGCGAGAGCGCCCAGCTGTTCGCCGGGGCGAAGGCGGCCATCGCCGCCGAGGCGGCGGAGCTCGTGCCGGCCGAGGCCAGCGTGTTCGTGGACGCCGGGACGACCTGCCTTGCCCTGGCACGCGTCCTCGCCGAGCGCGGCCCGCTGACGGTGACCACCCGCGGGTTGGAGGCGGCGCTGCTGCTGGCCCGGGTGCCCGGCCTGCGCGTGATCATGGTCGGGGGGCAGGTGCAGCCGCTCAGCCACGGGGTGGCCGGTGCGCTGTCGGAGGTGGCCCTCGGCCGGCTCGCCTTCGACGTCGCCTTCCTCGGGGCGGACACCCTCGACCCGGAACGGGGCCTCGGTGAGCCCACCGTGGAGGAGACCTACGTCAAGGAACTGGTGGCCGGGCGGTCCAGCCGGGTCGTCGTGCTCGCCGACGCCTCCAAGTTCGCCCCGGACAACGCACCCGCCTGGACGCGGCTGGGCGGGGAGTGGAGCGTGCTCACCGACGACGGCGTGGACGACGCGACCGTCGCCCGGTTCCGGCGGCGGGGGATCAGGGTCGACCCGGTGCGCTGAGGTGCCGGGCGGCGACCTCCGCCGCGAGCCGCTCGAGCAGCTCCGCTGCCTGCGCCATGCTGCGCGCCGGGTCGGGTTCCAGGTCCGCGAGCGCGTAGGCCGCGTCGATGCCGGCGTCACGCAGCTGGTCCTCGCGGAGCGCGTTGCGCCCGCACACCGCCACGACCCGCGCACCGGCGTCCCGCGCCGTGCGCGCCACCCCGACCGGCGCCTTGCCGTGCAGGGTCTGCTCGTCGAGCGACCCCTCGCCGACGACGACCAGCTCGGCGCCGCGGACCAGCTCGCCGAAGTCCAGCAGGTCGAGCATCAGCTCGATCCCCGGTCGCAGGGTCGCCCCGAGCACGGCCATCGCGGCGAAGCCCACCCCACCGGCTGCCCCGGCTCCCGGCGCGTCCCGGACGTCCCGGCCGGTGGCGGCGGCGACCAGGTCCGCGAAGCGGGTCAGGTTCCGGTCGAGCAGCTCCACCTGCGCCGCGTCGGCCCCCTTCTGCGGCCCGTAGACGGCCGGCGCGCCGGTCGGCCCGGTCAGCGGGTTGTCGACGTCGCAGGCGACCACGAGCTCCGACTCCGCCACGTCGGGCAGCAGCCCGTCCAGGTCGATCCGGGACAGCTGCGCGAGCGCGTCGCCACCCGGACCGATCTCGCGCCCGTCGGCGTCGAGCAACCGGGCGCCGAGGGCCTGCAGCACGCCGGCGCCGCCGTCGGTGCAGGCGCTGCCGCCGATGCCCACCACCACGCGCCGGGCGCCGGCCGCCAGGGCGGCGGCGATCAGCTCGCCGGTGCCCCGGCTGGTGGCGCTGAGCGGCTCGGGCCGGCCTCCCGGCAGCCGTGACAACCCCGACACGTCCGCCATCTCCACGACCGCGACCGGGCCCCGCCGGCCGTAGGCGGTGGCCACCGGCTCACCGGTCGGTCCGGTCGCCGTGACCGGCACGCGCTCGAAGCCCGAGGCGACCGCGGCGTCGAGGGTGCCGTCACCGCCGTCGGCCACGGGTACCGCCCGGACGTCGAGGTCCGGGATGACGGTGCCGAGCCCGCGGATCACCGCCTCGGCCACCTCGGCCGCGGTCAGCGAGCCCTTGAACTTGTCCGGCGCGACCAGGACCCGTGTCATGCCCGGATCGTGCCAGCCGTGAGGGCGCGGGGCTCAGGCGGTGACGTCGACGAGCACCTTGCCGACGGCGCCGTCCTGCACCGCCTGGTGCGCGGCCGCGGTCTCGGCCAGCGGGTGGACGTGCAGCGGCAGTCCGGCCTCCTCGCCGACCCGGATGGCGCCGTCGGCGACCGCGGTGGCGACGTCCTCGATGGCGAGCACCTTGGCGCGCTCCGGCTCGGTGTAGACGAGCACGAACTGCCAGCGGGCGTTGGGCCCCATCTGCGCGCGCACGGGCACGGTCACCTCGGCGCCGCCGTCGTCGGCGTACATGGCGACCGCCCCGTGCAGGCCGATCACCTGCGCGTCGACGGCGGCGTTCACCGCGGCGGACACCTCGACGATGGACGCGACGCCGTTCGGAGCGATCCTCCGGACCTCGGCGACGACGTCCTGGTCCCGGTAGTTCACGACGTGGTCGGCGCCGGCGGCCGCGGCGAGCTGCGCCTTGCGGGGGCTGCTGACCGTGGCGATCACCGTGGCGTCGGACCACCGCGCGAGCTGGATGGCGGCGTTGCCCACCGCACCCGCCCCGCCCTGGACGAGCACGGTGTGGCCGGTCAGCGTGCCGGGGCCCAGCCGGTCGGGGAGCGACTCGGCCACGGTGAGGCAGCGGTGCGCGGTCAGGAACGGGATGCCGAGCGCTGCGCCCAGCTCGAAGGACGGGTCCTCGCCGAGCAGGACCACGTGCCGGGCGGGGACGACGGTGTGCTCGGCGGCGGTGCCCCACGGGCGCTGCCAGGCGGCCTCCCAGATCCACACCCGCTGGCCGACCATCGCCGGGTCGACGCCCTGACCGACGGCCTCGACGGTGCCGGCGCCGTCCTGGTTCGGCACCTGCCCCTCGGGGCCGGGCTGGGCGGTGGAGCGGGACTTCCAGTCGGTCGGGTTCACCCCGGAGAAGGCGACGCGGACCCGGACCTCGCCGGGGCCGGGCTCGGGCACCGGCCGCTCGACCAGCTCGAGGACGTCGGGGCCGCCGGGACTGCTGTAGGAGATCGCTCGCACGGAGGTCCCCCTACCCGGCGACGGGGGTCTCAGTCAGCCGGCGTAGGCGTGCGGGTCGGTCGGCCAGTCCACCGGCGGCAGGCCGGCGAGCTCGATCATCCGGTCGACCGTCAGCTCCACCACCTCGTCCTCGGGCGGGACACCGGCGGGGGAGGCCAGCAGGGCCTGGACGTCGGCCGGGTCGAGCGGGGTCCCGGTCGCCTCCACGACCCAGCGGGTGAAGCCCTCGGCCTCGGCGGCCGCGTCCACCGGGTCGGCGGCATCGGCGTCGTCGAAGTAGAAGCGCGGCTCGTAGCGGAGGAAGAAGCGCCCGCCCGAGGCGTCGGCTCTGCGGTAGTCGACGGTGGCGAAGCCGCTGTCGTGCACGTCGAGGATCAGGAACGGCACCGCGGTCGGGCCCCCGGTGCTCCACCGGCCGTCGCTGTAGGAGAGCTTCCCGGAGTACCCCACCCCCGGAGGCTAGCCGCCGCCCCGCAGCCCCGCGGAGGGCTCCGGAACGCTCGGACGTGCGGCGATGCCGCCGGAGGGCCAGCATGCACACCGGAGGGGGTCGCGCCCGCGGCCACCACCGCGGCATGGGGAGTGGGCATGGCTTCCCAGAAGACCTCCGACGGCTTCATCCGCACGCTCGGACGCTGGGACGTCCTGGCCGTCGCCTTCGGCGCGATGATCGGTTTCGGCTGGATCGTCCTGACCGGAGGCTTCCTGGAAGGTGCCGGGCCGCTCGGCGCGGCGCTGGCCTTCGTCCTCGGTGGGATCGTGGTCGCCCTGGTCGGCCTGACCTACGCCGAGCTGGTGTCGGCCATGCCGCACGTCGGCGGGGAGCACAACTACGTCCTCAGGGCGATGGGCAGCCGCCCCGCGTTCTTCACCTCGTGGACCCTGGTGCTCGGCTACGTCTCGGTGGTGGCGTTCGAGGCGGTCGCGCTGCCGCAGACGATGCTCTACCTCTTCCCCGACATGCTCGCCGGCCGGATGTGGAGCGTCGCCGGGTACGACGTCTACGCCACCTGGGCGGCGGTCGGGATCGTCTCCGCGATCGTGATGACCGGGCTGAACTACATCGGCGTCCGGCCCGCGGCGGTGTTCCAGAGCATCGCCGTCCTGTTCCTCCTCGCGGTCGGCGCGGCGCTGCTCCTCGGCAGCTTCGTGGGCGGGAGCACGGAGAACATGGAGCCGCTGATCACCGGCGGCGTCGCCGGGCTGGTCGGCGTGCTGGTCGCCACGCCGTTCCTCTTCGTGGGCTTCGACGTCATCCCGCAGTCCGCCGAGGAGATCAAGCTGCCCTACCGGCAGATCGGCCAGCTGCTCCTGCTCTCGGTGCTGATGGCCGTGGCCTGGTACGTGCTCATCATGCTGACCGTCGGCTCCTCGCTCCCGGTCGGAGAGCTCGCCGCGTCCGAGCTCGCGGCCGCCGACGGCATGACCGCCCTGTGGGGCAGCGACGCGATGGGGACGATCCTGGTCCTCGGTGGCATCGCCGGGATCCTGACCTCGTGGAACGGCTTCCTCATCGGCGCCAGCCGGCTGGTCTACGCGCTGGCCCAGTCCGGCATGCTGCCGCGCTGGTTCGGCCGGCTCCACCCGCGCTACCGCACCCCCGGCAACGCCCTGATCTTCATCGGTGGGCTCTCGGTCCTCGCGCCGCTGTTCGGCCGGCAGACCCTGGTCTGGATGGTCGATGCCGGCGGTCTGAGCATCATCGTCGCCTACGTGATGGTGGCGCTGAGCTTCGTCGTGCTGCGGCGCCGGGAGCCGGGGATGGACCGGCCCTTCCGGGCGCCCGGAGGCACGGCCACCGGTGTGGTCGCGGCCGTGCTGGCGTTCGGGCTCGGCATCCTCTTCATGCCGGGCATGCCGGCCGCCCTGGTGTGGCCCTACGAGTGGGTCATCTTGGGCCTGTGGTGGGTCATCGGCGTGGTCTTCATGCTCCGGGTGCCGCGCGTGGGCCCCGGACCCGAGGCCGAGGCGAGGGTCCTGGCCGCGCGCATGCGGTGACTGCTCGGGGCGTCAGCCGGCGACGGCGACGCGACCGGTGAGCAACGCGGAGGCGACGTCGAGACGGCCGTTCCCCTCCGCGATGGCGGCGGCCGCGGTGGCGATCGCGAGTTCGGCCGACGATCGCTGCCGATCCGCTCTCGGGCAGGCTGCGCACCATGAGTTCCAGTGGGCCCGCGATCTTCGACGACGACCTGGCGTGCGACGTCCGTGATCTGTACCGGAAGGCACTCCTGGACCGGGTCCCCGACGACGAGGCGACCCGCCAGAGCATCGAGGGCTGGGAAGAGCTCGGGCCCGACGAGGAGCCGGTGCTCTGGCTGGCTCTGGCGGCTGCCCAGTTCGAGGTCGGCCGGCTGGACGAGCGCGTCCGTGATCGGGCCGTCGAGGCGATCGACTCCGGTCGGGACCTCGTCCGCTGGCAGGAGGCCGGCCCCGAGTTCGCGGCGGAGCGTGCTGCCGTCCTGGCGGCGCTGCGCGAGCAGCTGACCGGACCGCAGCCGAACCGCAAGACGCTCCGCCGCCCTTGGCGCGAGGTCACCGACCTGGAGGCAGGCATGGTGCTGGCCTGGTCGGCGAGCGACGGAACCGTCGCGCTGCTCCGGGTGGTCCAGCGGCTGGAGGACGAGTTCGACCACTCGGTCCGGCCGGTCCTGGAGCGGTTGGCCTGGTCCGGTCACGACGTCCCGCCGGCCGAGGTGCTGGCGAGGCTGCCGGCCGCAGCCGACGACGGCGCCTGGCGACCGGCGGACGGCGGAGGGCCGCACCGACCGGGTGTCTACATCCCGTTCCGGCTGAGGAAGCGCGATCCCGACTGGCGCGACGTCGGGTTGACCGTGTGCGGCCATGTGCCGGCTCGGCCGGGCGATGACGGCGACTGGATCCTGGGCACCGCGGGCCTCATGTGGTCTGGCCTGCCGTACTACTTGGAGCTCGCCGTCGTGGGGAAACCACCGGAGTAGCGCGGCTCCCGAGGCGGGAACGCGTCAGCGCGGGGTGATCGACAGGGTGAGCCGGGCGCGGCCCTCGTCGGAGCGGGCGGTGGCGATCCGTTCGGCCGAGGGCGTGCCGTACTCCGTCGTCCGCTGACGAGCGGGCCGGCCGATCGCGGCGGCCATGGCCTCAAGCTCGGCGATGGTCTTCAGCGAGCCGTTCTCGCTGCCGGCCATCCGGCTAATGGTCTCCTCCATCAGCGTGCCGCCGAGGTCGTTGGCCCCGCCCTGCAGCACCGCCTTGGTGCCGGCGTCGGCGAGCTTGACCCACGAGGTCTGGATGTTCGGGATGCGCCCGTGCAGCAGCAGCCGCGCGACCGCGTGGATCGCCCGGTTCTCCCGCACCGCCGGCCCCGGGCGGGCGACGCCGGCCAGGTAGATCGGCGAGTTGTGGTGCACGAACGGCAGCAGCACGAACTCGGTGAAGCCACCGGTGCGGTCCTGCAGCGCGGCCAGGGTGCGCAGGTGCGCGACCCAGTGCGCCGGGGTGTCCACGTGCCCGTACATCATCGTCGACGTCGTCGGGATCCCGACCTCGTGCGCGGTGCCGATGATCTCCAGCCAGGTCGCCGTCGGCAGCTTGCCCTTGGTCAGCACCCAGCGGACGTCGTCGTCGAGGATCTCGGCCGCGGTGCCTGGGATCGAGTCGAGACCGGCCGCCTTGAGCTCGGTGAGGAACTCGCGGAACGACAGCCCGGTGCGGGCCGCGCCGTTGACGATCTCCATGGGCGAGAAGGCGTGCAGGTGGATGCCGGGCTGCCGCTTCTTCACCGTGCGGGCCAGGTCGAAGTAGGCGGTGCCGGGCAGGTCGGGGTGGATGCCGCCCTGCATGCAGATCTCGGTCGCGCCGGCGGCCCACGCCTCGTCGACCCGGTCGCCGACCTGGCTCATCGAGAGCGTGTAGGCGTCGGCGTCGGTGCGCCGCTGGGCGAACGCGCAGAACCGGCAGCCGGTGTAGCAGACGTTGGTGAAGTTGATGTTCCGGTTCACGACGTAGGTGACGTCGTCGCCGTTGACGTCGGCCCGCACGGCGTCGGCCAGCGCGCACAGGTGCTCGAGGTCGGTGCCGTCGGCGCCCAGCAGCGTGAGGTACTCCGCGTCGGTCAGCCCGGCCGGGTCCTGCTCGGCGTGCAGCAGCGCGGCCAGCACCTCCGGGTCGCCGACGGTCAGCGCCGTCGAGTGCCCGTCGCGGGCGCTCTCGGTGCGCGACCGCAGCTCGGACCAGTCGCCGTAGACGGCGTCGAAGTCGCTGCGCCGGTCGGCGGTGCGGCCGACGGTGTCGACCTCGACGTGCAGGTCCACCCGCCCGGTCGACGTCCACGCCTCGTCCGGCTCCTGCCACGGCAGCCCGACCGGGTTGCGGCCCTCGACCGCCAGTCCGTCGGGGCCGGCCAGCGCGTCGACGTGCGGGCGCACCCGCGGGTCCAGCCACGGCTCGGGCTGCAGCACGTACGGCGGCTGGGCGGCCAGCCGCTCGCGCAGCTCGAAGCCTGCCTCGGCGGACAGGGCCGCCAGCTTGTCGATGTTCGGCCAGGGCCGCTCGGGGTTCACGTGGTCCGGCGTCAGCGGGGAGACCCCGCCCCAGTCGTCGACGCCGGCGCGCAGCAGCAGGCCGAGCTCGGTGGAGTCGCTGAGGTTCGGCGGCGCCTGCACGCGAGCCTTCGGCCCGAGCAGCAGCCGGGTGACGGCGACGGCGGCGATGTACTCCTGCAGCTCCAGGTCGTCGTGCGCCTGCATCGCGGTGCGCGGCTTCGCCCGGAAGTTCTGGACGATCGTCTCCTGCACGTGCCCGTGCCGCTGCGCGCTGGCGCGGATCTCCAGGACGGCGTCCACCCGCTCGGCGTAGTCCTCGCCGATGCCGAGCAGCACGCCGGTGGTGAACGGGACGGCGGAGCGCCCGGCCTCCTCCAGCACCCGCAGCCGGACGGCGGGCTCCTTGTCCGGGGAGCCGAAGTGCGGGCCGCCGGGATCGGACCACAGCCGCGTCGCCGTCGTCTCCAGCATCATCCCCATGGAGGCGGCGACCGGCTTGAGCCGCTGGATCTCCTCCCACGACAGCACGCCGGGGTTGAGGTGGGGCAGCAGCCCGGTCTCCTCGAGCACCCGGATCGCCATCGCGCGCAGGTAGCCCAGCGTCGAGTCGAAGCCGTGCGCCTCCAGCCACTCCGCCGCGACGGGCCAGCGCTCCTCGGGCCGGTCGCCCAGGGTGAACAGCGCCTCCTTGCAACCCATCGCCGCTCCCGCGCGGGCGACGTCGAGCACCTCGTCGGGGGAGAGGTAGGGGGCCTTGCCCTGCGCCCGGAGCTGGCCCGGCGTCGTCACGAACGTGCAGTAGTGGCAGCGGTCGCGGCACAGGTGGGTGAGCGGGATGAACACCTTGCGGCTGTAGGTGACGACGCCGGGCCGCCCGGCCGACGCCAGGCCGGCGTCGCGCACCCGGCCGGCGGCGGTGAGCAGCCGGTCCAGCGGCTCGCCCTCGCCCAGGCCGCGGGCGTGCAGCAGCGTCTCGGCCTCGACCGCGTCGAGGGTCACGCCGCGCTCGGCGCGCACCAGGACGCGGCGGACGGCGGACTCGGTGGGGGCAGGCAGCGGACTCATCGGTCACAACGCTATCCCGGCCACCCTTCAGGGACCCGCGCCGAGCGTGCGAGGTGTGGGGGGAAGGGTGGTCCTTCGTCAGACGTCGCGGCGCTGGAAGGACAGCGCGGTCAGCCCCCAGACGACGGCGATCCAGACCGCCGCCCACACCAGGTAGGCGGCGGTGAGCGGGGCATCGCTGAGGAACGGGAACCCGGCCTCGCCCTGGCCCATCTGGGCGAGCGCGAACGGGTCCTGGAAGGCGTTCATCGCACCGCGCCACAACCCGTCGGTGGGCAGCACGACCCGTGACACCGACCCGACTCGCTCCACGCCCTCGTTGCCCAGCGCCGCGCCGATCCCGCCGACGACGCCCGCCACCCAGGTAGCGCCGAAGAGCCCGACCGAGATGATCCCGGACGCCAGCGGCGAGACGACGCTGGACAGCAGCAGGGCCAGGGTCAGCAGCACCACGGTCTCGGCGGCGAGCAGGAGCAGCCCGGCGACCGGATCCGGGGGCCAGTAGCCGACCGCCCAGCGCACCACCAGCAGCTGCGCCAGCCCGGCCACGACCACGTAGCCGCAGCCGAAGGTGAGCAGGCCGAGCCACTTGCCGAGCAGCACCGACGAGCGGCGGACCGGCCGGGCGAGGATCGCCAGCGCCTGCCCGGACTCGACCTCGCCGGACAACGTCGGCCCGGCCAGGAACGCGGTGCCGATCGCCGCGATCAGGCTGAACCCGAACATGATCAGGTTCAGCAGCACCGAGGCGATCAGCCGGGCCTCGCCGCTGGTCATGGTGCCGAGGTCGGTGTCCAGCCCGATCAGCTTGGAGAACCCCCAGCCGCTCAGGGCGAGCAGCACCACGGTGAGCACGAGCAGCGCCCAGACGACGCGGCGCCGGAAGGCCTCGCGCAGGGTCAGGCCGGCGACGGTCAGCGCGATCACGGGGCGACCTCCTCGTGCCGGAGCACGGCGAGCAGGCGCTCCTCCAGGCTGATCCGCACCGGCTCGACGGCGTGCACGCGCACGCCGAGGCCGACGAGGTCGCGCACCAGGTCGGGCACCGTGACGCCGTCGTCGTCGGAGGTGAGCTGGACGGTGAACCAGTCGCCGCTGCGGGTCAGCGCGCCGGCCGCCCGCATGCGCTCCTCGGCCGGTCCGTCGGCTCCGGCGAGCCGGAGCCGCACCTCGCGCTGGCCGAGCAGCTCGGCCAGCGTGCCGGACGCGGCCACCCGGCCCCGGTCGAGGATCACGACCCGGTCGCACACCCGCTCCACCTCGCCGATCAGGTGCGAGTTCAGGAGCACGGCGACGCCGCGGGACTTCAGCGAGAGCACGATGTCGCGGACGTCGACGCGGCCCAGCGGGTCCAGGGCGCTGGTCGGCTCGTCGAGGACGACGAGCTCCGGGCGGGCGACCAGCGCGACGGCGAGGCCGAGGCGCTGCTGCATGCCCTTGGAGAACCCGCCGACCCGGTCGCCGGCGCGCTCGGCCAGCCCGACCAGCGCCAGGCACTCGCGCCGCTCGGAGGCATCGACGTCGGCACCGGCCAGCTTCACGTGCAGGTCGAGCACCTCGGCCGCGGTCAGCCAGGGCTGGTAGCGGAAGAGCTCGGGCAGGTACCCGACGGCGCTGCGCGAGCGGGGATCGGTCGAGGGACGGCCGAGCAGCAGCACCTCGCCCGCGTCGGGCCGCACCAGGCCGAGCAGCATCTTGATGACGCTGGTCTTCCCGGCGCCGTTGGGGCCCAGCAGCCCGACGACCTCGCCGCGGCCCACCGTGAAGGAGACGTCGTCCACGGCGGTCCGGCGTCCGTACCGCTTGCGCAGCCCGGAGCACCAGACCGCCGGGGACGGCGGGATGCCGGCGAGCGGGTCGGACGTCACGCCGCGGACGGTAGCGGCGTCAGCGGAGCCCACGGGCGACCTGCAGCAGCTCGTCGGCGCTGAGCGTGCCGGCCACCCCGGTCATCACGCCGTCCTCCACCCAGACCACGCCGGCGAACAACCCGTCGCGGGAGGTGAGCACGGTGGCCTCGGCGCCGTCGACGTCGGCCGTGGAGCTGGTGACCAGCTCCGCGGGCACCGGCAGCGGCAGCGTGCCGGCGTCGGCCGCGAGGCCGCGCAGCTGCTGGGCGACGTTCTCGGGCAGGCCGGGCAGCGACAACAGGTGGTCGCGGACGGTCTCGAACGGCACCCCCGAGGAGGCCACGGTCGGTGCGCCCACCCGGGCGACCACCAGCGTGGGCACACCCGTCGGCTGGGCCCACATCGCCGCGACGCCCGGTCCGGCCTGCAGCCGCAGCCGGCTGCCGTCCAGGCCCGCGGGCGTCGGCGGCAGCACCTCGCCCTCGGCCGCCGCGGCCTGCGCGGCCTTCGCGGCGGAGAAGGTGAAGGTCGCCTCGAGGACGCCGGCGGCCTGGTAGGTGGGGTCGCCGGTGACGCCCTCGGGCAGCTCGCCCACCTCGGGGACCGCCAGGCCGGTGCGCTCCTCCGCAGCGGCCGCGTCGGCCACCTGCTCCGGCTCGGGCTCGCGGACGACCTGCAGGTCGCCGTAGGCGGAGAGGTCGGGGATCTGCACCAGGTCGGCGCTGGTCACCGCGATCGGGTCGATCTGCTCGGCCTGAAAGATCGGCAGCCAGTCGTTGGCCGCGGCCACGCCCGCACCGGCCAGCAGGACCGTGGCACCGAGCGCGGCGACCGCCGGACGCCGGACGGCGGTCCGCCAGCGGGCGGGTGCGGCGGTGGGCGCCGGGCGGAACACCGGCGCAGGGGCCGACGCGGGGGCCGTCGAGAACCGGGCCCAGGCGGCGTCGGTGTCGACGGCGGAGGACCCGGACGTCGCGAGCGCGGCGCCGACGAGCTCGGCGTCCGCGCGGATCTCGTCCAGGGCCCGCAGGCAGGTGTCGCAGCCGGCGACGTGCGCCCGGTCGGCGTCTGAGACGCCGGCGGGCTCGTCGACCAGCCGGCGCAGCACGCCCTCAGTCGGATGACGCATGGCGGTTCAGCTCCTCGCGAAGGGCGGCCTCGGCGCGACGGACCGTCGTGCCGATGCTGCCGGGGGACAGGTCGAGAGCGGCGGCGACCTCGGCGTAGCTGAGGCCGCTGTGGCGCAGCACCAGGGCAACGGCCTGGGTGCGGGGGAGGGTGGCGAGGGCGGCCCGGACGCGGCTGCGCTCCTCGCGGGTGAGCACCGTGTCGGCCACGTCGGGGACGACGGCGGTGTCGGCGGCGGCGACGGTCTCCTCGCGGGACGCGCGCCGGCGGCCCGAGCGGATCAGGTTGAGCGCGGTGTGCGCGGCGGCCACGGACAGCCAGCCGCCGGCCTCCCCGGCCGGGACCCGGGAGCGGCCGAAGGAGAGGAAGACCTCCTGGGCGACGTCCTCCGCCTGGTCCCGCGAGCCGAGCACCCGGGCCGCGACGCCGACGACCCGCGAGTACTCGCGGCGGAAGACATCCTCGAGGTCGGGCCGCACCGACGTCGCCACGGCGCCCAACCCTCCGGGTCGGCCCACCGCGGCGCGGGGGCGTGCCAGGACGACGGCGGCTGCCGGTCGTCCCCGTTGAACGAGCTCCATGCCTGACTAGCACCGCCGGGCCCGCGGATGTGACATCCGCGCCGGAGATCGCTCAGCCGCGACCGGCAGGGGCGCCCGTCTCGTCGACGAACCGGCCGCGCAGCCGCAGCAGCGGAGGCACCGCGGGGTTCAGCACCGGCACGCCCACCACCTCCAGCAGCGCCAGGACGTGGTCCCCGGCCTCGACCAGCCGCTCCAGCCGGCAGTCCAGCGCCGCCGGGGCCTCCCGCAGCACGATCCCGCCGCTGGTCTCCGCCCGCGTCCACGGCACGGTCTCCAGCAGGTGCCGGGCGCTGGGCCGCCCCGCGGAGGAGAAGCGGGAGGCGACGATGGCGTGCGCGGCGCCGAGCACCGTGAGCGCGCAGGTGCCGACGGACTCCAGCACCTCGGCCGGGTAGCCGTCGGCGGAGAGCCCCACCGCGACCAGCGGGGGCGCGGACGACACGCTCATCACCGAGCTGACGGTCGTGCCGACGTCGTCGATGTCGTCCCGGACGGTCAGCAGGCAGACCCCGGCGGCGTACTGGCTCAGCGCAGCGGCGAACTCGGTGCGGTCGACCGGCATGCGCCCAGTCGACCACAACCCCAGGATGGAGCGGTGGATGCATCGGAGCGCACGTACGACGTCGTCGTCCTCGGAGGCGGCTCGACCGGGGAGAACGTGGCCGACATCGTCGTCCGCGGTGGGCTGACCGCGGTCGTCGTGGAGCCGGAGCTGGTCGGCGGCGAGTGCTCGTACTGGGCCTGCATGCCCAGCAAGGCGCTGCTGCGCGGCACCGAGGTGCTGGCCGAGGCCCGGGCCGTGCCCGGCGCGGCCGCGGCGGTGACCGGCGAGCAGGACGTCGCGGCGACGCTGGCCCGCCGCGACTCCTTCACCTCGAACTGGGACGACGCCTCGCAGGTGGAGTGGCTGGAGTCCGCGGGCATCGACCTGCTGCGCGGCACCGGGCGGCTGGACGGCGAGCGGACCGTCGTGGTCACCGACGACGAGGGCGGCACGGTCCGGCTGACCGCCCGGCACGCGGTCGCCGTCTGCACCGGGTCGATGGCCGCGGTGCCGCCGATCGACGGGCTGGCCGACGTCGTCCCCTGGACGCCGCGGGAGGCGACCAGCGCCAAGGGGGCCCCGGCCCGGCTGCTGGTGCTCGGCGGTGGCTACGTGGGCTGCGAGATGGCGACGGCCTGGCAGGCGCTCGGCTCGCAGGTGACCGTGCTGCAGCGGGGGGAGCGGCTGCTGCCGGGCCTGGAGCCGCAGGCTGGGGAAGCGGTCGGTGCGGCGCTGCGCGACGCGGGTGTCGAGGTGCGGTTGACGACCTCGGTGACCGGCGCCCGCCGGGACGGGACCGAGGTCGTGCTGACCACCGACGACGGCCAGGAGTTCCGCGGCGACGAGGTGCTGGTCGCCGTCGGCCGGAAGGCCCGCACGGACGACATCGGCGCGGACACCGTGGGCCTCGAGCCGGGGGAGTACCTCTCGGTCGACAGCACGCTGCGGGTCGAGGGCTCGAGCTGGCTCTACGGCGTCGGCGACGTCAACGGCCGCCGGCAGCTGACCCACATGGGCAAGTACCAGGCCCGCCAGGCCGGCGCGGCGATCGTGGCGCGCGCCCGCGGCGAGGAGGCCGACACGTCGCCGTGGTCGCCGTTCGTGGCCACCGCCGACGACGTCGCGACGCCGTCGGTGGTGTTCACCTCGCCCCAGGTCGCCAGCGTCGGGCGCACCTCGGCGCAGGCCGAGTCCGATGGCCTCCCGCACCGCGTCGTCGAGTACGCGATCGGCAGCGTCGCCGGCGCCTCGCTCTTCGCCGACGGGTACGAGGGCACCGCGGTGGCCGTCGTGGACACCGAGCGCGAGGTGCTGCTCGGCGTCACCTTCGTCGGCCCGGCGGTGGCCGAGCTGCTGCACGCGGCGACGATCGCGGTGGTCGGCGAGGTGCCGATCGGCCGGCTCTGGCACGCCGTCCCGGCCTACCCGACGATCAGCGAGATCTGGCTGAGGTTGCTGGAGACCTATCGCGGCTAGGTTCGCGGCATGAAGATCGTCCTCCCCGGCGGCACGGGGCAGGTGGGCGGCCTGCTGCGGCGGGCCCTGGCCGCGCAGGGGCACGACGTCGTCGTGCTGAGCCGGCGGCCGGAGCAGCTGGAGGACGGCGTCCGGCACGTCCTGTGGGACGGCCGGACGCTCGGCGCCTGGGCGGAGGAGTTCGACGGCGCGGACGCGGTCGTCAACCTCGCGGGCCGGACGGTGAGCGCTCGCTACAACGACCGGAACCTGCGCCAGATGATGGACTCGCGCGTCGACTCCACCCGGGTGGTCGGCGAGGCGATCGAGCGGGCCACCCGGCCGCCGCGCGTCTGGCTGCAGATGAGCACGGCGACGATCTACGCCGACGCCCGCAGCCGGCCCGACGACCTCCCGCACGACGAGGCGAACGGGATCATCGGCGGCGAGGAACCCGACGTGCCGCTCTACTGGGAGTACAGCGTGCGCATCGCCCGCCGGTGGGAGGAGACCCAGGCGGCGGCCGACGTCCCGGGCACCCGCCGGGTCGCGCTCCGGGCGGCGATGGTGATGACCCCCGACCGCGGCGGGGTCTTCGACTACCTGTCGTGGATGGCCCGGATCGGTGTCGGGGGCCCGGTCGCCGGTGGCCGCCAGTACGTGTCGTGGATCCACGGCGAGGACTTCGTGCGGGCGGTGGAGCTGCTCCTCGACCTCGAGGACGTCGACGGTCCGGTCAACCTCGCCGCGCCCGGGCCGGTGACCCAGCGGGAGCTGATGCGCTCGCTGCGCCGGGCGTGGGGGAGGCGGCCGGGGCTGCCCGCCACCGCCTGGATGGCCGAGATCGGTGCCTTCGTCCTGCGCACCGACACCGAGCTGCTGCTCAAGAGCCGCCGGGTGGTGCCCGGGCGGCTGCTCGACGCCGGGTTCACCTTCGTCCACCCGACCTGGGACGAGGCGGCCCGCGACCTGGTGGCGGAGCGGCGCCGGCGGTGAGCCGGTTCACGCCCGGGCCGCAGGCAGGTGGCGGTGCGGTCGTGCTGGAGTGGACGGGTGCCCGCCGACCTCTCCGCACCGTCCCCCTGGCGTCGCTACATCGCCCTCGGTGACTCGTTCACCGAGGGGCTGAGCGACCCCGACCCGGCGCGGCCGGGTGAGTTCCGCGGCTGGGCCGACCGGCTCGCCGAGCACCTGGCCACCGCCTCCGACGACGACGTCGAGTACGCCAACCTCGCCATCCGGGGGCGGCTGCTGCGCCAGGTCGTCGACGAGCAGGTGGAGGTCGCGCTGGCGGCCCGGCCCGACCTGGTCAGCCTGGTCGCCGGCGGCAACGACCTGATGCGCCCCGGCTCGGACCCCGACGAGCTCGCCGCCGGGCTGGAGGCGGCGGTGGTCCGCTTCCGCGAGGCCGGTGCCGACGTGCTGCTGGCGACCAGCGTCGACACCCGCAACACCCCGATCCTGCGCCGGGTCCGCGGCAAGATCGCGATCCACAACGCCAACATCTGGTCGATCGCCGACCGCACCGGCGCCGTGGTGCTCGACCAGTGGGGCGCGGCCTGGGTGCAGGACTTCCGGCTGTGGGACTCCGACCGCATCCACATGACCGACGAGGGCCACCGCCGCATGGCGCTGGCGGCCGCGGCCGCGCTCGGCCTGCCCGGTGCCGACGGCGAGGACTGGCGCACCCCGCTCCCGCCGCAGGCCCCGCGGGCGCTGCGCGCGGCGGTGGCGGAGGAGGCGGCGTGGGTGCGCGGCTTCGTCGCCCCGTGGATCGGCCGGCGGCTGCGCGGGCGCTCGTCCGGCGACGGCCGGCAGCCCAAGCGCCCCGTCCCGCTCACCCTCCCGAAGCCGGCCCTCTAGCGCGCACGAGGCCGTCATCCAGCGCGGATGACGGCCTCGGGTGCACGACGGGCTGCGGTTACAGGTCCTCGGGGTCGGCGAGCTCGTCGAAGAGGGTGCGCGCCGCGAACGACCCGGTGTCGTGCAGGTCGTGGGCCTCGGGCGTCGGGGGGATCCGCGGCTTGGGCAGCGAGACCGGCGGGACCTCCAGCTCGGGCAGCAGCGGGCCGGCGACGTCCTCGACCGGGGCCTGGGTGGCCTCGCTCATCAGCACCTCCGCCGGGCTGGGCAGCGGTGCGGGACGGCCGAAGGCGAAGCCCTGGGCCATGGCGCAGCCGTGCCGGAGCAGCCAGTCGGCCTGGTCCAGGTCCTCGATGCCCTCGGCGATGACCTGGAGGCCCATGCCGCGGCCGAGCTGCAGCAGGCCGTGCACGAGCGCGGCGGTCGAGGGCTCGGTGACGACGTCGGCGACGAACGAGCGGTCGATCTTCACGGTGTGGATCGGCAGCCGGTGCAGCGCGGTGATCGCCGAGTAGCCGGTGCCGAAGTCGTCCAGCGCGAGCGTCACGCCCTGCTGGGTGACGACGGCGACCGAGTGCAGCGTGGCCTCGGCGGCGAAGAGCGCCGTCGACTCGGTGATCTCCAGCTCCAGGCGGTGCGGCGGCAGCCCGGACTCCTCCAGGGCCGCGGCGACCAGCTCGCTGAAGCCGTCCTCGGCGAGGTGGCGGGCGGAGATGTTGACGTGCACCCGCAGGTCGTCGGGCCAGGTGACGGCGTCCAGGCAGGCGCGGCGGAGGACCCACGCGCCGAGCTTGGAGGTGAGCCGGTTGTTCTCGGCGGCGTCGAGGAAGGCGCCCGGGGGGAGCAGCCCGCGGGTGGGGTGCTGCCAGCGGATGAGCGCCTCGTAGCCGAGCAGCGTCTCGTCGGCCAGGTGCACGATCGGCTGGTAGAAGAGCCGAAGCTCGTCGTGGTCCAGCGCGTGCCGGAGGTCGGTCTCCAGCTGCAGGGCGTCGACCTCGTTGCGGCTGAGAGCGCCCTCGTGCACCTCGATGCGGGCGCGCTGGCCGTCGGCCTTGGCGCGGGTGAGCGCGCTCTGCGCCTGCCGGAGCAGGTCGTCGGGGGTCATGTCGGAGCCGAGGGTGAGCCCGACGCTGGCCGACAGGGTCAGCTCCCGGTCCTGCACCACGAACGGCTCGTCCAGGACGCCGAGCAGCCGCTCGGCGAGCGTGCGCAGGCCCGCGAGGTCCTCGACGTCCTCGGCCACGACCAGGAACTCGTCGGCGCCGAGGCGCACGGCGGTGTCCTCGACCCGGGTGCTCCAGCGGAGGCGGTCGGCGAACTGGCTGAGCAGCAGGTCGCCGGCCTCGTGGCCCAGCGCCTCGTTGACCGCCTGGAAGCGGTCGATGTTGAGGTGCACCAGGCCGACCTGCAGGCCGCGGCGACGGGAGAGCGCGACGGCGTGCCGCAGCCGGTCGGTGAGCGCGCGGCGGTTGGGCAGGCCGGTCAGCGGGTCGGTGTAGGCCCGGCGGACGGCGTCCTCCTCCGCGCGACGGCGGTCGGTGACGTCGACCATCGAGAGGACGACGAACTGCGGCGTCCCGTTGTTCTGGCGCACGATCTCGTGCGACTGCACGACCCACAGCTCGGTGCCGTCGGAGCGGCGCAGCCGGCGCTCGCCGTCGAGCAGGAGGTTGGGGTCCATGACCGGCTCGCCGGGCGGTGACTCGAGACCGAGGTCGCCGACCGGCGGGTCGTCCGGGTGGGCCAGCAGGTCGATGTGCCGGCCGGACAGGCTCTCGGGGGTGCGGCCGGTGAGGGCGCACATCCGCGGGTTGGCCACCAGCACGTGCCCGTCGAGGTCGACGAGGGCCTGGGGGATCGGCGCCGAGAGGAAGAGCGCCTGGAAGAGCTGACCCCGGTCCGCGAGCAGCGTGTCGATGGCCCGCAAACGCTGCCCGGCGGTGCTGCCGGGCGTGCCCGGGGACCGCGGCATGTCGGGTGCGGGAAGGCTCACCGGGACAGCGTCACCCATCGTCATCGAAAAGTGACGGAACCGGGCGACGGAGAGTCGTGTTCGTGCCGTCACTCCGTGTTAGTTGTGCGTGTCCTCTCGGCAGAATGTGCCGTGCCCGGGCGGCCGGGCGGGTGGTTCTGACCAGCCGCCCGAGCCCGGGCCCGTTCCGCCCCGCGCGTCCGGCCTCGTCCCGAGCGGGAATCCCGGCGTCGTCGCCGGTGCTGCGCACTCCAGACGACGAGAGGTGAGTGCGGTGGAGCAGCGGATCGGGTTCCTGTCCTTCGGGCACTGGCAGCCCATCCCCGGGTCGCAGGTGCGCACCGGGCAGGACGCGCTGGTGCAGAGCATCGAGCTGGCGGTGGCCGCCGAGGAGCTCGGTCTGGACGGCGCCTACGTGCGGGTGCACCACTTCGCCCGGCAGCTGGCCTCGCCCTTCCCGCTGCTGTCGGCGATGGCCGCCCGCACCAGCCGGATCGAGCTCGGCACCGGCGTCATCGACATGCGGTACGAGAACCCGCTCTACATGGCCGAGGAGGCCGCGGCCGCCGACCTGATCAGCAACGGCCGGCTCCAGCTCGGGGTCAGCCGGGGATCACCGGAGACGGCGCTGCGCGGCTCCGAGAGCTTCGGCTACGTGCCCGGCCCGGACAGCACCGACGCCGACCTCGCCCGGCAGAAGACCGGGCTGTTCCTGGCCGCGATCGCCGGCGAGGCGGTGGCCGACGCCGACCCCCGGATGACCGGCGGACGCTCCGGCCGGCTGCCGATCCAGCCGCAGTCGCCCGGCCTGACCGAGCGCGTCTGGTGGGGCTCGGGCACCTTCGCCACGGGCGAGTGGACCGCTCGGCAGGGCATGAACCTGATGAGCTCCACGCTGCTGAGCGAGGACACCGGTGTTCCCTTCGACCAGCTGCAGGCGGAACAGATCGAGCGGTTCCGCGCCGCCTGGGCCGCCGCCGGCTGGGAGCGCGAGCCCCGGGTGTCGGTGAGCCGGAGCATCGTCCCGCTGGTCAGCGACCTCGACCGCCAGTACTTCGGCGACGAGCGGTCCAGCCAGGACCAGGTCGGACTGCTCGAGGGCGTGCGCTCGCGGTTCGGCAAGAGCTACGCCGCGGAGCCCGACGTGCTCGCCGAGCAGCTGGCGAAGGACGCCGCCGTCCGCGAGGCCGACACCCTGCTCATCACGGTGCCCAACATGCTCGGCGTCGACTACAACGCGCGGCTGCTGCAGAACGTGGTGGAGCACGTCGCGCCCGCCATCGGCTGGGTGCACCCCGACCGTCGCGGCTGAACAGGCCGCTCTGCGGGTGTTCCTCGCGCTCCGCGGGTCCTGCAGGACGACCTGACCGCGAGAACCGCCCGCAGAGCAGCGTGCAGGACGCCGTCACCCGTTCGGTGCACGCGGGGCGACACCCACCAGGGCCTCGGACAGGCTGCGGTGCATGACCGCCTCGCTGGACGACGACGCGCGCTGGGCCGAGGCTCGGCGGATCGTCGACGGCCTTCCGTCGGAGACCCTCGAGGCGAGGGTGCGGCGGCTGCGCGGGTTGACGATCCTGGCGGTCGTCGGCGGCGTGCTGGTCAGCATCGGGCTCGGTCTGGCGTTCAGTCTCATCGCCGGGCACGACGGCGGCACCGAGGCGGAGACGCCGGCCTGGCGGCGGATCGTCGGAGTCCTGGGCGCCGCCGGCTCCGTCGTCCTCGTCCTGACCGCACTCCGCATCCAGTGGCGCGCCCGCCGCCGCTTCGGTCTCTGGACCAGCCCGCTGATGGTGCTCGACCGGCAGCAGCAGAAGCGCCTGCACCGGGAACTTCGCGGCACCGAACCGCTCGACCCCGAGCACGTGCCGCTGGTCCGGCTCCTCGCGGAGAACCAGCTGAATCAACGATCGCTGATCGTGACCCAGCTGGGCCTGCTGCTCCTCTTCACCGGGCAGTGGATCAGCTCGCCGTCGCCCTGGCGCGCCACGATGGTCGGGTTCTCCGCCCTGCTGGTCGCGGGGACGATCGTCGTCGTGCGGCGCAACGAACGCCCTGCTCTGCGGTTCCTCGCCGAGCACCCGCCGGAGCGTTCAGCCGCGTAGGTCGAAGCCCAGGTCGAGCACCGGGGCGCTGTGGGTGAGCGCGCCGACGGCGAGGTAGTCGACGCCGGTCGCCGCGACCTCCGCCGCACGCTCGAGCGAGAGCCCGCCGCTGGCCTCCAGCCGGACACCGGTGCCCTCCACCAGCCCGACCGCCGTGCGGGTGTCGGCGAGCGTGAAGTTGTCCAGCAGGATCAGCTCGACGCCGGCCGCGATCGCCTCGCGCACCTGGTCGAGGGTGTCGCACTCGACCTCCAGGGCGATGGTCGGCGCGTGCGCCCGCACCGCCTCCACCGCTTCCGTGATCCCACCGGCCGCGGCCACGTGGTTGTCCTTCACCAGCGCGGCGTCGCCGAGCGCCATCCGGTGGTTCACGCCACCGCCGCAGCGGACCGCGTACTTCTCCAGCGCCCGCAGCCCCGGGAAGGTCTTGCGGGTGTCGCGGATCGCGGCGGAGGTGCCCGACACCGCGTCCACCCACTGGCGCGTGAGGGTGGCGACGCCGGACAGATGGCTGATCAGGTTCAGCGCCGTCCGCTCGGCGGTGAGCAGCGATCGGGTCGGTCCGGTGACGGTGAGGACCGTCGCGCGCGGCCGGGCCGCCATGCCGTCCGCGGCGTGCAGCATCACCTCGACGTCGGCCCCGCCCACGATCTCGAACACGGCCGCGGCGACCGGGACGCCGGCCAGCACGCCGGGGGAGCGCGGCACGATCTCGCCGGTCGCCCGGGCGCCGGCGGGCACCGTCGCCTCGGTCGTGACGTCCGGGCCGAGCGCCAGGTCCTCGTCGAGGGCGCGGCGGACGACCTGCTCGACCGCCGCCGGGTCCAGGCCGGCCGCGCTGAGGACGTCGGCCAGCTCGGTCCGCAGCGGGAACCACTCGGTCATGCCACTCCCTGGTCCTGGTCGGTCGTCTGCGCCGCGAGCGGCACCGTGCGGGTGAGCAGGTGGCCGGTCCCGTCGATGCGGTGCGCGAGCCGCACCTGCCACTCCGGTCGGGTGGCGGGGGCGTCGGTGCGCCGGTGGCAGCCGCGGCTCTCCCGCCGGGCGAGCGCGGCGGTGGTCAGCAGTGTCGCGACGGTGTGCACGGCGGTCGCCTCGACCGCGGCCAGGTCCAGCGGCCCGGTCAGCCTCGGCGCCGCGGCGAGCGTCCCGGCCAGCTCGGCGAGTCCTCCAGGCGTGCGCACCACACCGGCGTACCGGCTGGTGGCGGTGCCGATCGCGGTGCAGGCCGCCGGGTCGATCGCGCCGGTCGCGGTCGCCACCGGGCGGGGCGCCGCGGGGGCACCCGCGGGCAGATCGGCGTCGAGCAGGGCGGCGCACCGCCGGGCGGCGACCAGCCCCTCGGTGATGGAGTTCGACGCGAGCCGGTTCGCCCCGTGCACACCGGTGCACGCGACCTCGCCGACGGCGTACAGCCCGGCCACCCCGGTGCGGCCGTCGAGGTCGGCCAGCACGCCCCCGCAGGTGTAGTGCGCGCCCGGCGCGACCGGCACCGGCTCGGTGGCCGGGTCGAACCCGGCGGCCCGGCAGGCGGCGAGGATGCCGGGGAAGCGGCGGGCGAGGAAGTCCGCGCCCAGGCCGGTGGCGTCGAGGTGCACGCAGTCCTCACCGGTGGCCGCGAGGTGCGCGGCGATGGTGGCGGAGACGACGTCGCGCGGAGCGAGGTCGGCCAGCGGGTGGGCGCCGGGCATGATCCGCCGTCCCCCGCCGTCGACCAGGACCGCGCCCTCACCGCGCACGGCCTCGCTGATGAGCACCTGCTGCCCGGTCGCGCCGGGTCCCTGCCACAGCACCGTCGGGTGGAACTGCACCATCTCGACGTCGGCGATCTCCGCGCCGGCGCGCAGCGCCAGGGCGAGCCCGTCGCCGGTCGCGCCGGCCGGGCTGGTGGCGGCGGCGTAGGCCTGGCCGTACCCGCCGGTGGCCAGGACGACGGCGTGCGCGCGCAGGTCCCCGGCGTCGGTCAGGGCGCCGTCGTCCGCCACGCGGGCGACCCGCAGCCCGACGACCTCGCCTCGGGCGGACCTCAGGGCGTCCAGCGCGACGGTCCGCTCCAGCACCTCCACCCCGGCGCCGGCCAGGGCCTCGACCAGCGTGCGGGTGACCTCGGCGCCGCTGGCGTCCCCGCCGGCGTGCACGATCCGGTCGCGGCTGTGCCCGCCCTCGCGGGTCAGGGCCGGTCGGCCGTCGGGGGCCAGGTCGAGCCGCGCGCCCAGGTCCCGCAGCAGCGCGATCGCGGCCGGTGCCTCGGTGACCAGCGCGCGCACGGCGTCCTCGTCGCACAGCCCGGCGCCGGCGACGAGGGTGTCGTCGAGGTGCAGCGCGACGTCGTCGTCGTTCCCCAGCACGGCGGCCAGGCCGCCCTGCGCCCAGCGGGTGCTGCCGTCACCCAGCGCGCCCTTGGTGACGACGACGACCCGGCGCCCGGACCCCGCCAGCGCGAGCGCCGTCATGAGCCCGGCGGCGCCGCTGCCGACGACGACCACGTCGGTCGTCCGCTCAAAGCCGGCCGCGGGCAGCGGCAGGGCGGGGACGACGCGGGCGAGGCTCGCCGTCACCTCACTCACCGACCGGCGACGGGGTGCCGATGGCCACCATCGCCTCGACGGCGGCGCGGGCTCGGGCCGCGATCCCCGGGTCCACGGTGACCTCGTCGCGGCCCTCGCGCAGCGCGCGGAGCAGCTTCTCCGGCGTCGACATCTTCATGTAGGGGCACGCGGCGCGGGAGTTCACCGGCTCGAACGACGTCGTCGGGTTGGCCTGGCGCAGCTGGTGCAGCATGCCGATCTCGGTGGCGACGAGCACACGCTTCGCCGTCGTCCGCCGGGCCTCGTCGAGCATGCCGCCGGTGGAGAGGATGTGCACCCGCTCGGTCGGCAGCTGGCCGTCGGACACCATCCACAGCGCGCTGGTGGCGCAGCCGCACTCGGGGTGCACGAGCAGCTCGGCGTCGGGGGCGGCCTCGACGCTGGCCCGCAGGTCGGTGGGGGAGATGCCGGCGTGCACGTGGCACTCGCCCATCCAGATCCGCATGTTTTCGCGACCGGTGACGCGCTGGACGTGCGCGCCGAGGAACTGGTCGGGGAGGAAGAGCACCTCGCGGTCGGCGGGGATCGAGTTCACTACCTCGACGGCGTTGGAGGAGGTGCAGCAGATGTCGGTCTCCGCCTTCACCTCGGCCGTGGTGTTCACGTAGGAGACGACGACCGCGCCGGGGTGCTCGGCCTTCCAGGCGCGGAGCTGGTCGGCGGTGATCGTGTCGGCCAGCGAGCAGCCGGCGGCGGCGTCGGGCACCAGCACGGTCTTCTCGGGGCTGAGGATCTTCGCCGTCTCGGCCATGAAGTGCACACCGGCGAAGACGATCGTCGAGGCGTCGCTGGAGGCGGCGATCCGGGAGAGGGCGAGGGAGTCGCCGACGTGGTGGGCGACGTCCTGGATCTGCGCGTCCTGGTAGTTGTGCGCCAGGACGACGGCGTCGCGCTCGGCGGCCAGCCGGCGGACCTCGTCGCGCCAGTCCTGCCACTGCTCCGGGGTCCACTGCGCGGCGGTGGGGGCGGGGAGCGTTGCGGTCACCGGGACCTCCGGAGGAGTGGGTTTCACACTGAGAGGCGAAAACCTCTGCCCGGAAACCTAGCATGGGATCCGTGACGTCCGTGTGGTCCTCGCCGGAGCGACCGGCCTACCCGCACCAGGCCCTGGCCGTGGTCCTGCAGGTCAGGGCCGCGCGGCTGCACGTGATGCTGTGGCGACGCGCCGGTGAGCCCTTCGCCGGCGCGTGGGCGCTCCCCGGCGGGCCGCTGCTGCCCGAGGAGACCCTGGGCGCCTCCGTGGGCCGGCAGCTCGCCTCGAAGGTGGAGGTCGCCCAGCTCGCGCACCTGGAGCAGCTAGAGACCCGTAGCGACCCGCACCGCGATCCGCGCAGCCGCACGGTCGCGACCGCCTACCTCGGGCTGATCCCCGGCGATCTCGACCCGGTGCTGCCCGGCGACACCGCGTGGCACCCCGTGGACGCGCTGCCGCAGACGGCGTTCGACCACGGCTCCATCGTCGAGTCGGGGCTGGAGCGGCTGCGCGCGAAGCTGTCGTACACGAACGTCGCCTTCGCCCTCGCGCCGCCGACGTTCTCCATCGCCGAGCTGCGCGAGGTCTACGTCGCCGCGCTCGGCTACGAGGTCACCGCCACCAACCTGCAGCGGGTGCTGCTCCGCCGCGGCGTGCTGGAGCCGACGGGGGAGATGGCGGCCTCCGGTCGCGCCGGGGGCCGGCCCGCCACGCTCTACCGGTTCCTCACCTCCGGCCTGGAGGTCACCGACCCGTTCGCCGTCCTCAAGCCGCCGTCGGCCCGCTGAGGAACGAGGCCGGGGCGCCGCCGTACCGCCGACCCAGGCGTGCCGAGCGCCGGTTCTGCGCCGTGCCCGGGTGGAAGGAACCATGATCACCAACGGGTGAACCCGTGGGCGATCCGGTTTGCCGGGAGCGCGGAGCTGGCTACCTGCCCGCCGACTGCCTACCGCAGCTACGAACGGAGATTCACGTGCTCATCCTCGGCCTGGTCCTGCTCCTGCTCGGCTTCTTCCTCAAGATCTCGATCCTCTGGACGATCGGGATCATCCTCCTCGTGGTCGGAGCCGTGCTCTACGTGCTCGGTTCCACCGGGCGTGCCGTCGGAGGCCGGAAGCACTGGTTCTGACCCCTGCGGTGCAGGTCTCCTGAGCGGGACGTGCACCGGCGACAGGGGTGAACGGCGAACCCCCGGCTGCACGAGCGGCCGGGGGTTCGCCGCTGTCCGGGCGCCGGACCGGACGGCGCTCCGACGACTCCGCGGACGGCCGCGGCTGCCGGGAGCCCCGTCAGCCGGGCCTCACCTGGGGCACTCGGGCAGGCCCGGGAGGTCGGGCACCAGGTTGCCCACCACGTTGCAGGTCGTCCCCTCCACCAGGTTCGTCGCCACGGGCGGCGGCGGGGGTGGTGGCGGGAGCTGGGCCGGGGGCGGTGGCAGCGGCGGGAGCGGCACGGGCGCCGCCGGCGCGGGCGCCGGGGCGGGGTTCGGCGCCGGCGCGGCGGGCGGAGGCGGAGGCGGCGCGGGCTGCCCGGCGGACTGCGGCGGGGCGCTCGGCTGCTCGGGCGCCGGCGGGGGGCTGTCCTGGGGAGCCGGGCCGGGGGCGGGCTGCGCCGGTGGCGGGGAGCTCTGGCCCACGGTGTCGCCGGAGGCCGGCGTCGAGTCGCTGGCGCCGATGGCGGGGCCGGGTGAGGCCGGGGCGCGGTAGAAGCCGCTCGGCGGCGGGACCGGGCCGCTGGTGATGCCGTTCATCGGCAGGTCGGCGACCGGGATCCCTGCCGCGTAGGCGCGGGCCAGGCTGAGCACCTGGGCGACGTACTCGTCGGAGTGGTTGTAGGCCAGGACGGCCCGCCGCAGCCCGCTGTCGGTGCGCAGGTCGCGGCCGGCGACGCAGAGGTAGTTGGCCGCGGCCAGGGTGGCGTCGTCCATGTCGAACGGGTCGGTGCTGCCGTCGCCGTCGCCGTCGATCGCGTACGACCGCCAGGTCGTGGGGATGAACTGCATCGGGCCCACGGCCCGGTCGTAGGTCGTGTCGCGGTCGAAGCGGCCGTCGTCGGAGTCGCCGATGTAGGCGAACTGCCCGCCGTCGAGCGCCGGACCCCGGATCTCCGGGACGGACCTGCCGTCGGCCTGGAGGACCGCGCCGCCGAACCGGCCGTGGTTGGTCTCCACCCGTCCGATGCCGGCGAGCAGCGACCAGTCGATGCCGCACTGCGGCTTCGCGTCGGCCATCCGGGCGGCGGCCACGCGGTAGGCGTTGAGCGCGACCGTCGGGATGCCGTTCGCCGCCAGACCGCTGATCGCCTCGGGGGCGGGTGGTGGCTGGTTCGCGTTCTGGGCGGGTGCCTCGCCGAGGGTCTTTGCGCCGGCCGGTGCGCCGGCGGAGAGCGCCGGTGCGCTCCACGCGGGCCGGGTGTCCCTGCCCTCGTCCCGGCTGTCGGCGGCCTGCTCGGCCAGCTCCGGCTCGGCCGGTTGGGCCACACCGGCGACCACGCCGCCGAACCCGACGAGCACTGCCGCGACGAGCACACCGCGTCGACGACGTGCGTGACGAACCCCTGTGTCCATGGACCTGCGCACCCGTTGCTCCGAACGACCGCTGGCTGATGTGGTCCCGTCCCCCGACCGGTGGCGCCTCGTTACCCGTGACGCGCGTTACTAATCACCGCTTCGGCGCGCGCTCGGCGGCCGAACCGGGTGACGCCGCGGGGCTTCACGACGGCCAGCACGGTGGCGCCGAGCAGGACGACCAGCGCCGCGACGGCGTCGAAGAGCAGCTGGCCGCGCATGCCGTCGAGGTCGGCGGTCAGCGGTTCGCCGGCCGCCGCGACCGCGCCGAGGTGACCGATCGGCTGGGTGTGCAGCAGGAGCAGACCGGTGGCGACGAGGGTGAGCACCAGCTTGACGACGACCCAGTAGTGCCGCAGGAGCCCCCACGGGGTGGCCACCGATTGCACGACGCCGGTGACCAGCGACGCGAGCGCGAGCGGCACGATGACCGCCCAGGTGATCACGTCGGCGGCGACGTAGGCGCCGCGCGCCGTGGCGTCGCCGTCGGCGGTGAGGCCGGTGACGGCCAGGGCGAGGAACGCGGCAACCGCGCCCAGCCAGCCCACCGAGGTGGTGACGTGGAGCGTGAGCGCGACCTTGCGCAGGGTCGGTGGCATCACGGCCACGACGGGACCGCCGTGCCGAGGTGGTCGCCGGGTCCGCCGAATCCGCCGCCGGACAGGTGCAGGGCGACGAAGAGCAGCGCCAGCAGGAGTGCGACGAGGGCGAGGACCTTCACCCACCGCGGTGCGCCCGGTGGCGGTCCGGCGTCCGGCCTGCTGCCGGGATCGGTCATGGGGCGCTCCTCCTGTGGTGGGACAGTCCGTCCGGGTATGAGACAGAATGTCTCATGGGCAGTAGTCTCGTCGCATGCCGACCCCCTGGACCGAGACGGTCGCCGGGCACCGGTCCTCGGTGCGCGACGCCGTCCTCGACGCCGCGTCGGCGCTCGTCGCCGCCCAGGGCCTGGACCTGACGATGTCGCAGGTGGCCGAGCGCGCCGGCATCGGCCGGGCGACGCTCTACCGGCACTTCGCCGACGTCGACGCGGTGCTGACCGCCTGGCACGAACGCCAGATCGGCTCCCACCTGCAGCACCTGACCGCTGTTCGCGACCGCGTGGCGGACCCGGTCGAGCGGGTGGAGCAGGTCCTGGCCGCCTACGCCGGCATGTCCCGGCACGGCGGGCAGTCGGCGGCCGCCGCCCGGCTGCACCGGTCCGAGCACGTGGGCCGGGTCCGCGACCAGCTGCGCGACTTCCTCGCCGAGCTGCTGGCCGAGGGGGCACGCGCCGGCCGGCTGCGCGGCGACGTGCCCCCGGCCGAGCTGGCCGAGTTCGTGCTGGGCGCCCTGACGGCGGCCGGGGAGCTGCCCTCGGCCGCCGCCGTGCAGCGGCTGGTCGGCGTGACCGTGGCGGGGCTCCGCCCACCGCCCTGACCGACCGCCGCGACGGGCGGATCAGCCGCCGAGCTCGCTCAGCAGCTGCTCCATCTCCTCGATCTCGGCGTTCTGGGTGTCGCGGATGTCCTCGGCCATCGCCAGCGCCTCGGAGCTCTCCCCGTCGGCGATCTCCGTCTCGGCCATCGCGGTGGCGCCCCGGTGGTGCTCCACCATCATCTCGAGGAACATCCGGTCGAACTCGGGTCCGGAGGCGTCGGTCAGGGCGGACATGTCCTCCTCGGACATCATCCCGCCCCCGCCGTGGTCCATGCCCCCGTGGTCCGTCCCGCCCGATCCCTCCTCGGCGCCCCAGGCGTCCAACCAGTCGGTCAGGGTCTGGATCTCGGGCTCCTGAGCGGCCTCGATGCGTGTCGCCAAGTCCGCCACCCGGGGGTCCGCGGAACGGTCGGCGGCCAGCTGCGCCATCTCCACCGCCTGCTCGTGGTGGGGCAGCATGCCCCGGGCGAAGGCGACGTCGGCGTCGTTGAACTCGGCCGAGGTGCCGGGGTCCTCGGACGAGGCGTTCGGCGAGGCGCTGTCGGACATGCCGGACATGTCCTCGTGGCCTGCGTCGCCGGAGCAGCCGGCGAGGAGGAGGGCGCCGGAGACGAGGGCGCCGGCGAGACCTGTGCGGCGTGCGGTGGTGCGGTTCATGGGTGCTTCTCCTGCGGTCGGTGCGGTTCGGAGGCGTGCGGGACCGTCGCCGCGGCAGCTGGGCTGGAGGCGGGGCGGTGCGGCGGTCGGCCTAGGTCCGCAGGACGCAGAGGGCGAAGATGTCCGGTGGCCTCGGTGGCGGCTGCCCGGCCGTCGTGTCGAGCCGGGCCGACGGCTCCGTCGCGCGCCGGAGCCGTCGTGCCGGGACACCGGCGATCCCCAGCAGGACGGCCAGGCCCACGGCGAGCACCGCCAGGCAGGTGGCCCAGAGGTGGGCGGGCAGGCCGCCGTTGCTCTCGCGGTCCCCGGCCGTGGCGTCCGGTGACGGGGCCGGGGCGGCGTGGTGGGCGGTGACGCCGACCGGGGCATCGACCGCCGCGAGCGCCAGCGGGCCGGCGCTGACCTCCGGCACGTGGGCCGCGTGCCCGGGGTGGGCGGGGCCGGCGGCGCACTGCAGGCCGTGCCCGAGCAGCACGGCGGCGAGCAGCAGCGCGGCAGCCCACGCGCGCGCCCCCGTGCCCATGCGACCGAGCCTACGAGCCTGGGCCCGGGGTGCTCCGCCGGTGGCGTCGCGAGCGCGCCCGGCAGGGATCGAACCTGCGACCAAGTGCTTAGAAGGCACCTGCTCTATCCGCTGAGCTACGGGCGCTCGGCATCGATCATCGCATCGCCCGGAGGAGCCGGTCACGAGCCGGCGGCGCAGGTCGTCCACAGGGGTCAGGCGTGTCCACAGTCCGGCGGACGGCCCGCTCGTGGCCGTCCGAGGCGGCCAGGGTCGAGGCACACCGGCACCGAGCCGGTCGCGCCGTTCGGCGCAGCACCTCCGAGGAGCACCGTGAGCGCCACCGAGATCACCGTCATCGGCAACGTCGTCAACGCCCCGACCCGCAACCGCACGCAGAACGGGAGCGTCACCAACTTCCGCATGGCCGCAACCGAGCGCCGCTTCGACAGCGCCACGCAGGACTGGATCGACGGCCACTCCTTCTTCGTCGACGTCGAGTGCTGGGGCGAGCTGGGCGGCAACGTCTCGCACAGCATCAGCAAGGGCGACCCGGTCGTCGTGGTCGGCAACATCCGCACGCACGAGTGGGAGTCCGAGCAGGGGCGGCGCAGCCGCCCGCAGATCAAGGCCGAGGCGGTGGCCCCCAACCTGGCCCGAGGTGTCGCCGACTTCCGCCGGACGCCGCGGAGCGCTCCGGCGATCCCGGACGCCCCCGAGGAGCACGGCTTCCCGGGGGCGGACGGCGAGCTCCGTCCTGGACGGGACTACGTGGGGGCCGACGACGCGTTGGAGCAGGTGACCGAGGACCTCTCGCCGGAACCCGTGCACGCGTAGTTGCCGGAGGCTGGGAGGATCGCAGGCGAGAACGCACGGGGTGGGGTCGCGATCCCGCGGCCCCGCCCCCGCTCGCGAGACGACGGAAGGCTCCGAAACCCAGTGGCCCAGTACATCTACACGATGGTCCGTGCGCGCAAGGCGCACGGCGACAAGGTGATCCTCGACAACGTCACCCTGTCGTTCCTGCCCGGCGCCAAGATCGGTGTCGTCGGCCCGAACGGTGCCGGCAAGTCGACCGTGCTCCAGATCATGGCCGGCATGCAGCAGCCCTCGAACGGCGAGGCGAACCTGGCGCCGGAGGCCACCGTCGGCATCCTCCAGCAGGAGCCGCCGCTCAACGAGGCGCTCGACGTCCGGGGCAACGTCGAGGAGGCGGTCAAGCCGCTCCGCGACGCGCTGACCCGCTTCGAGGAGGTCAGCGCGGCGATGGGCGAGCCCGACGCCGACTTCGACGCGCTCCTCGCCGAGCAGGGCGAGCTGATGGAGGTCATCGAGAACCAGGACGGCTGGGAGCTCGACGCCCGCATCGAGCAGGCCATGGACGCGCTGCGCTGCCCTCCCGGTGACGCCGACGTCACCGTCCTCTCCGGTGGTGAGCGCCGCCGCGTCGCGCTGTGCAAGCTGCTGCTCGAGGCGCCGGACCTGCTGCTGCTCGACGAGCCCACCAACCACCTCGACGCCGAGAGCGTGGCGTGGCTGGAGCAGCACCTGGAGAAGTACGCCGGCACAGTCGTCGCCGTGACCCACGACCGGTACTTCCTGGACAACGTGGCGCAGTGGATCCTCGAGCTCGACCGCGGTCGCGCCTACCCCTACGAGGGCAACTACTCCACCTACCTCGAGACCAAGGCCGCCCGCCTCTCGGTCGAGGGCGCCAAGGACGCGAAGCGGCAGAAGCGCCTCAAGGAGGAGCTGGAGTGGGTGCGCTCCGGCGCCAAGGCCCGCCAGGCGAAGAGCAAGGCGCGGCTGGCCCGCTACGAGGAGATGGCCGCGGAGGCCGAGAAGTTCCGCAAGCTGGACTTCGAGGAGATCCAGATCCCGCCGGGTCCGCGCCTGGGCAGCGTCGTGGTCGAGACGAAGAACCTCACCAAGGCCTTCGGCGACCGGGTGCTGATCGACGACCTGTCCTTCACCCTGCCGCGCAACGGGATCGTCGGCGTCGTCGGCCCGAACGGCGTGGGCAAGACGACGCTGTTCAAGATGCTGGTCGGCGAGGAGCAGGCCGACGGCGGCGAGATCAAGGTCGGCGAGACGGTCAAGCTCTCCTACGTCGAGCAGAGCCGCGGCGGCATCGACCCGAAGAAGACGCTGTGGGACGTCGTCTCCGACGGCCTCGACCACATCAAGGTCGGCAACGTCGAGATGCCCTCGCGCGCCTACGTCGCCGCCTTCGGCTTCAAGGGCCCGGACCAGCAGAAGCCGGCCGGCGTGCTGTCCGGCGGTGAGCGCAACCGGCTGAACCTGGCGCTCACGCTCAAGCAGGGCGGCAACCTGCTGCTCCTCGACGAGCCGACGAACGACCTGGACACCGAGACGCTGACCAGCCTGGAGAACGCGCTGCTGGAGTTCCCGGGCTGCGCCGTGGTCGTGAGCCACGACCGCTGGTTCCTCGACCGCGTGGCGACGCACATCCTCGCCTACGAGGGCGAGTCGAAGTGGTTCTGGTTCGAGGGCAACTTCGCCGACTACGAGAAGAACAAGGTCGAGCGGCTCGGGGCCGACGCCACGCGTCCGCACCGCGCGACCTACCGCAAGCTCGCCCGCGACTGACGGTCGCCGAGCTCCGTGTCAGGCCGGTCTTCCCCACGGGGGAGACCGGCCTGACGCACATCCGGGTGCCGCCCGGCCCCGCCGTGCTCTAGCGTGGCGCCCCTCCTGCCGTGCACCCGGCGCGGCCACGACCGCGGAGCGCGGATGTCCCTCCTGCCCTTGGCGCGCGCAGAACGCGAGGACCTGCGCGAGGTCCTGGTCGGTCTCAGCCGTGAGCAGTGGCAGGCGCCGTCGCTGTGCGACGGCTGGTCGGTGAAGGACGTCGTCACGCACATGCTGAGCTACGAGGAGCTGGGCCCACGGCAGCTCGCGGAACGCTTCGTGCGCGGCCGGCTCTCGTTCGACCGCGTGAACGACCTGCGGCTCCGGGAGTGCTCGTCTCGCACCGCCCCCGAGCTGATCCAGCTGCTGGACGCGCACCTGACCCCGAGCGGGTTGACCGCAGGCATGGGCGGCGCCATCGGGCTGACCGACGGGATGATCCACCAGCAGGACATCCGACGTCCGCTCGGACTTCCGCGCACCATTCCCGCCGAGCGGCTGGTGCCGGCCCTGCGGACCGCGCTGTTCGCACCCACGCTGCTCGGCGTCCTCCGCGTGCGCGGCGTCCGCCTCGTGGCCACCGACATCGACTGGTCCTTCGGCCGCGGCCCCGAGGTCCGGGGTACGGCCGAGGCACTCCTCATGGCCATCGCGGGGCGCCGGGGGATCGCCGCCGAACTGGCCGGGCCGGGCCAGGAACGCCTCTCCCGCCGGCTCGGTGGCTGAGGCGCGACACCGCGGTCGGCGAGATCCGCGTCGCGCCGGTCTCCTCCTCGCGGGAGACCGGACCGACGCGCATCTCGGTGTGGTGGCGCGTTCTCCACGTGGGCGGTCGCGGTAGGGCAGGGTGGCGGGGATGAGGCACACCGTGCACGTCCCGATGCGCTGGTCGGACATGGACGCCTACCAGCACATCAACAACGTCGCCTTCCTCGGCTACTTCGAGATGGCTCGCGTCAACCTGTTCTTCGAGCACCCGACGCACGACGAGAAGACCGGCATGCGCCGCGGGCTGGTCGTCCACTCGCACGAGATCACCTACAAGCGCCCCGTCGTCTACGACGAGCAGCCGCTGGAGATCCAGGTCTGGGTGTCCGGGGTCCGGGCGGCGTCCTTCACCTGCCACTACGAGCTGTTCGACCACGAGCGGCTCGCGGTCACCGGAAGCACCGTCCTGGTCCCGTTCGACTTCGCGCTGAACCGGCCGCGCCGGATCACCGCCGAGGAGAAGGAGTTCCTGGCCCGCTGGGCCGACGAGGGCTGATCAGCCGGCGACGATGCGCGGCACCGGTCGATCGGCGCCGGTGGGAGCACCGCGCCGGGCGGCCTCCTCGTCCGACACCGGCCGCACCAGCGCGCCCTCGGTGACCATCCCGCCGCCGAACACCGCGGCGTTGATCCCGCCCCGGTGCACCATCGCCTTGACCAGCTTCAGCCCGGTCAGCCGCTCCAGGTGCGTGCACGGCGGGCAGCGCTTCATGCCGAACAGCAGCGCGTCGCCCACCGCGAACCACCCGCCGACCAGCGAGGGCAGGTCGATGCCGGTCGTCACCAGGTTGCGGCGGGTGTCACCGGGGGAGAGGTCGGCGCCCACCTCGGCAGCGACGGCGGCGACGTCGTCCCGGTCGATCAGCGTGAGCTGCTTCTCCAGGTCGGGGTACTGCGCCCACGTCCCGCCACCGAGCGCGTACCGGTCGCCGTCGAGCCCGATCCCGGGCACCAGCCGGCCACCGGGCACCCGGCGCATCGGGGCGGCCGCCGCGCCGGTCAGCCAGATCTCGTGCACGGTGCCGCTCACGAGGCCACCGCCGTCCGCCGTCGGGGGCGCCGGGCCGGGGCGTCGTCGGCGCCCCGGGCGTCCAGTGCCTCGCCGACCGTCGCCGCCATCCGCAGCACCTGGATCAGCAGCGGCACGGCCATGCCCAGCCGCACCCGGTGCGCGCCCCGGGCGGCCTGGGCCTCCCGGATCCGTGCGGCCCGCTCCGCGACCAGGGGGATGAACCGCAGCGTCATCGCGAGCACCAGGCCGATCCGCGCCGGCCGCACGCCGAAGACCCGCAGCGGTGCGGCCAGCCACTCGATCACGGCGACCAGCGCCGTCACCCGCGTCGTCGCCGTCACGATCGCGGCGGCTGCCAGCAGGGTCAGCAACCGGAGGACGGCGACCGACCCCGTCCGGAGGTCGGTGACCAGCAGGTGGAAGCCGAGCAGCAGCGCGAGCCACGGCCACACCGGCCGGACCTGGACCGCCAGCGCCCGCCACGGCAACCGCGCGAGGCCCACGCCGGCCAGCACCACGAGCGCCACCGCGCCCGCCATCACGGCCGGGGACCCGACCCAGAAGAGGCCGATGCCCAGCGCCGCGAGCAGCCCGAGCTTCAGCCCGGCCCGCGCGCGGTGCACGACGCTCTCGCCCGGCACGTAGAGCGACAGCATCAGTCCATCCTCGCCACGTACCAGGGCACGGTCTCGGCGGGGGTGCCGTCGGCGATCACCCGCCCGTGCTCGACGACCAGCACCCGGTCGAACCCGCTCAGCAGGTCGAGGTGGTGGGTGACGACGACGACGTCCTGCTCCAGCTCGTCGATCACCCGTGCCACCCGGCGGGTGTTGCTCAGGTCGAGCAGCGTGGTCGGCTCGTCGAACACGATCCGCCGCGGGCGCATGGCGAGCACGCCGGCGATGGCCAGCAGCTGCTTCTGCCCGCCGGACAGCAGGTGCGCGGGGTGGTCGCGGTGGTCGGCGAGCCCGTAGCGCCCGAGCATCTCCTCGACGCGTCGCTGCACCTCGTCGTCGGGCAGGCCCTGGTTGTGCGGACCGAAGGCGAGGTCCTCGGCGACCGTGGGGTGCACGATCTGGGCATCGGGGTCCTGGAAGACGAAGCCCACCCGGCGGCGCACCGCCCGCACCTGGGTCCGGGTGTCCAGACCGTCGACGAGCACCGTCCCCGAGGTCGGCACGACCAGCCCGTTGAGCAGCCGGGCGAAGGTGCTCTTGCCCGAGCCGTTGGCGCCGACGACGCCGATGCGCCGTTCGGTGAGGGTCAGCGAGATGCCGTCGAGGACCACGCGCTCGCCGTAGGCGTGCTCGACGTCGCGCAGCTCGATGCCGGCGCCGGGAGCGACGGCGTCGTCGGCCTCCTCCGCGGGCCGCCGTCCCCAGCGCACCCGGCTCAGCTGGCGGCCGCGCGCCGGCCCGGCAGCTCGATCACCGGGTAGGTCCGGCGCACGGCCACCGCCACCACCGACGCCGCGACCGCCTTGACCAGGTCGCCCGGGATGAAGGTGAGAGAGCCGGTGAACGAGGCCCACAGCGGCACGTCGCCGTAGATGCTGGTGAAGGGGATGCCGATCGCGTAGATCACGACGATCCCGCCGATCATGTTGGCGATCAGGGCCCAGGCCAGGTTGAACCGCTTCCAGAACAGCTGGGTGAGCAGGCCGATGACGAAGGCGGCGATCGGCCAGCTGTACAGGTACCCGGCGGTCGGGCCGACGAAGACGCTCAACCCGCCACGACCGCCCGCCAGGAGCGGCGCGCCCGCGGCCACGAGGGCCAGGAAGACCAGCAGCGCCAGGCCGCCCCGCTTGGCGCCCAGCACCGACCCGGCGAGCATCACGCCGAGGGTCTGCGCCGTGATCGGCACGGGCAGGCCCGGAACGGGCACGGGCGGCAGCAGCCCCAGCACCGCGACGATGGCGGCGAAGAGGGCGACGTAGGCGAGATCCCTGGACTTCACGCGGCGGAAAGTACCGGAGCCGATCCGCACCGCCTCCCGCCGGTCATGCCTGGAGCCACACGGCGGCGTCGTCGGGAACGGTTCCGTCGTCCACCGGGACGCTGCTGAGCAGCACCCGGCCCTCGGGGAGGGGCACCGGCGCGCCCGACAGGTTGACGAAGCAGACCAGTCCGCCCGACCGCCGGAACGCGACGCAACCGTCGGGTGCCTGTAACCACTGCACGTCCTCGCCGGTGAACGCCTCGGAGGAGCTGCGCAGGGCCAGGGCGGTTCGGTACAGCGACAGCATCGAGGTGTCGTCGTCCCGCTGGGCGTGCGCCGTCAGGGCTCCCCAGCCCGACGGCATCGGCAGCCAGGTGTCCGGAGCCGTGGAGAACCCGTACGGCGACTCCGCGCCCGACCACGGAACGGGGATCCGGCAGGCGTCGCGCCCGCGCTCGGCGCCCTCGGAGCGGAACCAGATCGGGTCCTGCAGCGCCTCGTCGGGCAGGTCGACGTCCGGCATGCCGAGCTCGTCGCCGTTGTAGAGGTAGGCCGCACCCGGCAGCGCCAGCTGCAGCAGTGCGGCCGCCCGGGCCCGCCGCGTGCCGAGGTCGCCGCCGCCGTAGCGGGTCACGTGGCGGGGCCGGTCGTGGTTGGACAGCACCCAGCAGGCCGGCGCGGGCGTCCCGGAGACGGCGGCCAGCGAGTGGGTGATCGCGTCCCGCAGCCCGTCGGGCGTCCACTCCGCCGTCAGCAGCTTGAAGTTGAAGGCCAGCTGGAGCTCGTCGGGTGCGAGGTACTGGGCCAGCCGGTCGTCGTCGGACACCCAGACCTCGCCCACGGCCATGGTGCCGGGGTACTGGTCGAGCACCGAGCGGATCCGGCGGTGGATCACGTGCACGCCGTCCTGGTCGAACCGGTGGTCGCCGGGGCCGTGGTCGTCGAGCAGGCCCGTGTCCTCCATCGGCAGCATGTCCGGCAGCCCCTCGGGCTTGGCCATGCCGTGCGCGACGTCGATGCGGAACCCGTCCACCCCGCGGTCGAGCCAGAAGCGCATCGTCTCCTCGAGGTCGGCGACCACCTCGGGGTTGGTGAAGTCCAGGTCGGGCTGCTCGGGCGCGAAGATGTGCAGGTACCACTGGCCGTCGGGCACGCGGGTCCAGGCCGGGCCGCCGAAGACCGAGGGCCAGTTGTTCGGCGGCTCGCTGCCGTCGGGGCCACGGCCGTCGCGGAAGACGTAGCGCGCCCGCTCGGGCGACCCCGGCCCGGCCGCGAGCGCGGCCCGGAACCACTCGTGGTGGTGCGAGCTGTGGTTCGGCACCAGGTCGACGGTCACCCGGATGCCCAGGGCGTGCGCCTCGGCCAGCATCGCGTCGAACTCGGCCAGGTCGCCGAACACCGGCTCGACGTCCCTCGGGTCGGCGACGTCGTACCCGTGGTCGGCCATCGGGGAGGGGTAGAACGGCGTGATCCACAGCGCGTCCACGCCCAGGTCGGACAGGTAGGGCAGCCGCGACCGGACGCCGGCCAGGTCGCCCACGCCGTCGCCGTTCCCGTCGGCGAAGCTCCGGATGTAGATCTGGTAGAACACCGCCTCCCGCCACCATGGAAGGACCTCGTCCCTCTCACTCCTCGCACGCTCGGAGCGAGCCTCCGGACGAGGCCGGGACGACCTGGTTGTGCTCGGGTCCGGGGTCACCGGGCTCCTTCGTGACGTGGTGGAACGGCCTTCCCTGCCGGGGAGGTCCTTCTAGGGGGTGAGGTCGCCGTCGGCGTCGGCGGGGAAGCGGTTCTGCATGCTCCGGGCCGCCATCTCCAGGTAACCCCACAGCGTCGCGTCCTGCTCGGGGGGCAGCTCGAGGGAGTCGACGGCGGCGCGCATGTGCGTGAGCCACGCGTCCCGCTCGACCGGCCCGATGGCGAACGGCGCGTGCCGCATGCGCAGCCGCGGGTGCCCGCGCTGCTCGGAGTAGGTGGTCGGCCCGCCCCAGTACTGCTCCAGGAACCCGCGCAGCCGGGTCTCGGCGCCTTCCCAGTCGTCCTGGGGGTACATCGGCTGCAGCACGGGGTCGGTGCGGACGGCGGCGTAGAAGCGCTGCACGAGCGAGCGGAAGGTCGGCTCGCCACCGACCTCGTCGTAGAAGGTCCGCGCCGACGGCAGGGACCGCCTCGACTCGCTCATTCCCTGGATGCTCCCTCAGCGTCGACCGTGGCGGGCGCCTGGCTCCGCGTCCCCCGGTAGGCCCACAGCGTCGGCGCCACCGCGATCATTCCGAGGCCGCCCGCGACGGCCACCACGACCGAGGGGCCGAACGCCTCGGCGGCGAGCCCCGACGCCAGCGCGCCGATGCCCTGGATGCCGGAGAGCCCGCTGGCCGCGACCCCGAAGGCCCGGCCGCGGAAGGCGCTGGGGACCGCCTGCACGAAGGCCACGTTGAGCGGGATCGTCCACGCGCCGGCGAGCCCCGAGACGAAGAGCAGCGCCACCAGCGTCCAGTACGTGCCGGGCCCGGGCCCGCCCAGGACGGCGACGAGCCCGCCCGCGAGCACCGCGAGCAGCGAGACCAGCACCAGCGGCTCGACCAGGCGCTCCCGCCGGGACGGCGCCACGAGCCGCGCGATGGCCAGCCCGCCGATCGTCAGGCCCAGCGGGTTGGCGGCCAGCAGCACGCCGACCGCGGTGGGCCCCTCGCCGAGCTCGTCGACCAGCGGCGCGGCGATGCCCTCGGGGGCGTAGAGGAACCCCGTCGCGAGCCAGGCGACGCCGACGATGGCCAGCAGCCGGGGGGAGCTGCGGATGAAGCGCAGCCCTTCGACCGCCCCGCGCCAGAGCGTGCTGGGTTCTGCGTCGACGGAGGGCGCTGGGCGCCGCTGCAACCCGACCCACAGCCACACCGCGGACACGAGGAAGGTGGCGGCGTTGACGAGCAGCGCGGTGCCGGGGCTGAAGACCAGGAGCAGGGCACCGCCGGCGAGGAAGCCCGCCACCTGGGCCAGCTGGACGGTGCTGCCGCTGATCGAGGTCGCGACGGCGTACCGGTCGCCGTCGAGGACGTCGGCCATGAGCGCGGACCGGGCCGACTCGAACGGGGGCGCGCACATCCCGACGACGAACAGCAGGACCAGGAGCAGCCACAACGGCACGCCCGGCAGCGCCATCGACGCGACCAGCACGGCGCGCAGGACGTCGGTGGTGATCAGGACCTCGCGGCGCGGGAACCGGTCGGCCAGGACCGAGAGCAGCGGGCCGCCTAGCAGCCAGGGCAGGTAGCCGATGGCGAAGGTGAGCGCCGCGAGCAGCGGGGAGTCGGTGCGGGCGTAGACCAGCACGGTCAGGGCCAGGCGGGCGAGCTCGTCGCCGGCCGCCGACAGCAGGAAGGTGCCGAACAGCGGGCGGAACTCCCGGACGGCGAAGACCTCCCGGAAGGTGGCCTGGCCCTCTCCGACGGTGGCGCCCTGCCCCGGGACGTCGGTGGTCAGCGGGACCCCGTCCCGGCGCCCGAGGCGCTGCCCAGCAACGGCACCGGCGTGCGGATGCCCTCGGCCACGAACCGCTCCTTGAGCCGCATCCGCAGCTCCCGGCCGACCCGCCACTGGTCGGCGTTCGTGGTGCGCACCTGCAGCCGCAGGAAGACGCCCTCGGAGGTGATCTGCTCGACGCCGAGCGACTCCGGCTCGGCCAGCAGCACCGCGGCCCAGTCCTCCTCGTCGTACATCGCGTCGGCGACCTCCTGCATCACCGTGCGGGCGCGCTCGAGGTCGGTGTCGTGGGCGACCGGCATGTCGATGACGACCTGCGCGTAGCCCTGGCTCTTGTTGCCCACGCGGAGCACCTCGCCGTTGCGGACGTACCAGACGACGCCGTTGACGTCGCGCAGCCGCGTGATCCGCAGGCCCACGGCCTCGACGGTCCCGCTGGCCTCGCCCAGGTCGACGACGTCACCCACGCCGTACTGGTCCTCGAGGATGATCCCGATCCCGGTGATGAAGTCCTTGATCAGGTTCTGCGCACCGAAGCCGAGGGCGACGCCGACGACGCCCGCGCTGGCCACGATCGGCGCGAGGTTGATGCCCAGCTCGCCCAGCACCAGGACGACGGCGATGCCCATGATCACGATCGAGGCGAAGCTGCGGAGCACCGAGCCGATGGCCTCGGCGCGCTGGGTGCGGCGGGCCGCCACCTGGTCGACCGGGTCGCCGGGCTGCGCCGCACGGTTGCGCAGCGGACGCAGGATCGTCGGCATCGCGCCGGTGGCGGTGCGGTCGGTGAGCCGCCGGATGGCCCGGTGGGCGAAGCCGCGCACGACGGCGGCGAGCACGACGATCAGCAGGATCCGCGACGGCGTGGCGATGAGGGTGCGCGCGTTCTCCGCGAGCCAGTCCAGCCCGAACCAGTCGTAGACCTTCTGGCAGAGCCAGTAGTCCGCGCAGTCGGGCGTGCTCTCATCGGCCGCGAGCACGGTGCGTGATCCGTCCATCACCCGGAATCCTTACAGGTCGGCGGCGTGCCGTCAGCGATGACCGACGCGTGTCCGGCCGGGGGCGTTCCGCAATCTCACGAGGTGAGACCGGTGTGCGCCGCGAGGAAGGCCAGCTGGTCGGCGGAGAGCCCGACGGTCCTGCTCACCGCCCGCGCGCCGTGCCCCACCGAGGTCTCCCGCCGCAGCACGATCGGCGCCTCGGAGCTGGTGGCGTGCTGCAGCGCCGCGGCGAGCTTGCGGCCGTGCAGCGGGTCGACGCGGGTGTCGGACTCGAACGTCGTGAACAGGGTGGCCGGGTAGGCCGTGCCCTCGCGGACCGCGTGGTACGGCGAGTAGCCCAGCAGCCAGCCCAGCTCGACGGCGTCCTCGGCCGTGCCGTACTCGTCGTTCCACGTCCGGCCGAGGCCGAACTGCTCGTACCGGACCATGTCCAGCAGCGGCGCGCTGCAGACGACGGCGGCGGCCAGATCGGGCCGCTGGGTGAGGGTGGCGCCGACCAGCAGCCCGCCGTTGGACCCGCCCATGACCGCGAGCTGCTCGTGCGTCGTCCAGCCCTGCGCCACCAGGTGCTCCCCGGCGGCGGCGAAGTCGTCGAACACGTTCTGCTTGCGCTCGCGCATGCCGGCGCGGTGCCACTCCTCACCGTGCTCGGACCCGCCGCGCAGGTTGGCGACGACCCACACGCCGCCGGCGGCCACCCAGGACAGCGCCTGCGGCGAGTAGGCCGGCGTCAGCGAGACGTTGAAGCCGCCGTAGCCGTAGAGGACCGTCGGGCGCGGGCGGTCGGCGGCGCCCGTGCCCGACAGGACGAACAGGTGCACCGGCGTGCCGTCCGCCGACGTCGCGTGCGTCTCGACGACGGTCAGCTCCGGCACCTCGCTGGCGACCGGCGCCTTCTCCCACTCCGTCAGCACGGCGGGGTCGGCGGAGTCCCAGCGCAGCACCGAGGGCGGGGTGGCGTAGTCGGTGTAGCCGACCCAGGCGGTCGTCCCGCCGGAGTGCGGGGCGCTGACGCCGGTGATGCTGCCGGCACCCGGTGCGGGCACGTCGGCCAGCCGTCCGCCGCCGTCCCCGGCCCACAGCGACAACCGGTCGGTCGCGTCGACGGCGTGCACGGCCAGCATCTGCAGCGTGCCGTCGGGGGCGTCCACGAGGGCCAGGTCGGAGAGGACGGCGTCGTCCTGCTGCGGGACGACGTCGGTCCAGGCCTCGGGCCCCCACGTCGCGGGGTCGGCGGGGTCGGCCACCGCCACCCGCCAGCGCGGGGCGTCCCGGTCGCTCATCAGCCACAGCCGGCCGTCCCGGGCGACCCACGCGGCGGTCTGGGCGTCGACGCCGGTCTGGAGCTCGCGCAGCGCGCCGTCGCCGGCCAGGTCGGCCAGCCAGACGTCGTCGCGCGGGGCGGTGCCGGCCGAGGCGGAGACGATCAGCCAGCGGCCGTCGGCGCTGGTGCGGACGCCGTAGTAGTTCGTGGGGTCGAGACCCTCCCCGTGCACGAGCACGTCGTCGGCCGGATCGGCGCCGACGCGGTGGCGCCACACCCGGCGGTGGTACTGCTCCTCGCCGGCGGGCACCTGGTCCGGGGCGAGGCGGCGCACGTAGAAGAGCTCGTCACCGCCGGGCAGCCAGCCCACGGGGGAGTAGCGGCACCGGTCGACCGGGCCGTCGAGCACCTCCCCGGTCGCGACGTCGAGGACGTAGAGGTTCGACTCCTCGTCGCCACCGCTGCTCACCTGGTAGGCCAGCCGGTCGCCCTCCCAGGACGGCGCCCACGCGTCGAGCGTCGTCGTCCCCTCGGGGTCCAGCTGCATCGGGTCGACGAGCACGCGCACCGTGCCGTCGGCCTCGCGCACCCGCAGCACCGCGTGCTCCTGGCCCGGGTCGCGACGGGTGGAGAAGGCGCGCTCACCACGCCACACCGGCAGACCCACGGCGCCGGCGTGCACCAGCTGTTCCAGCCGCTCGGCGAAGCGCGCGCGCAGGGGGAGCGCGGACAGCACCTCGCCGGCCAGGGCGTCCTGGGCCTCCGACCACTCCTGCGTGCGGGGGTCGGCGGGGTCCTCGAGCCAGCGGTAGGGATCCGCGACGCGGTGACCGTGCAGGTCGTCGACGAGGTCCAGGCGCGGGGCGTCCGGGTAGCGCATGCCCGGCACGCTAGTCGCGCCCCCTGACACGGGATCGGTGCCGCGGGGGAATTCGACTGCGCCGATGGGCCTCCGACAGGTCAGAATGGGGCTGCCCGCGGGTCGCGCAGCACCCGGTGGTCCGGGGCGTCCGGAGGTGATCCGTGCCGCGTTCCGCGCCCGGGTCGTCGTCGGCGGGTCACCCAGGCCCGCGTCGCGACCCCGTCCTGCCGCTCGTCCCGCTGCCCTCGCCCGCCACGACCGCGGCCACCCTGCTGCTCAACGCGACCTACGAGCCGCTGTGCGTGGTGTCCAGCCGGCGGGCCATCGTGCTCGTCCTGGCCGCCAAGGCGGAGTCGGTCGACGTCACCGGCGACGTGGTGCACGCCGAGACCGTCAGCCTGCCGGTGCCCGTCGTCGCCCGGCTGACCCGCTACGTGCGGGTGCCCTACCCGGTGGCGGTGCCGCTGTCTCGCCGGGCGGTCTTCACCCGGGACGCGCAGACCTGCGTCTACTGCGGCGGGTCGGCCACGAGCATCGACCACGTCGTCCCGCGCAGCCGCGTTATCTGTAGTGCCTTCACCCCCTCTCAGGACTTGCACGACGACACCGGCGAGGATTGCGTGCTGAGGGATTACAGGAGACTTCCTCAGCACGGACGACGAAGGCTCTCGCGGACCGGTCTGCGGTCAAGGGTGGCGGAACGGTGGGCCGTTCGATGACGACGACCTTGGTGCTGAACGCTTCATACGAGCCCCTCGGAGCGGTGGCCGAAAGGCGCGCCATCGTCCTCGTACTCACGGAGAAGGCAGTCGTCCTGGAGGAGGGGCAGTGGGTCCTCCACTCCGAGCGACTCACGATCTCCGTGCCCAGCGTCGTTCGCCTGCGGTACTACGTGCGCGTTCCTCACCAGGCAGGTTCGGTCCCGTTGAACAGGAAGGCGGTGTTCGAGCGAGACGGGCACGTGTGCGTCTACTGCGGGAGCCGACCGGACACAGTCGATCATGTCGTTCCCAGGTCGCGAGGGGGACTTCACGTCTGGACGAACGTCGTGGCGGCGTGCCGACGCTGCAATCACCGGAAGGCCGATCGGCTCCTCAGTGAACTGGGCTGGGCGTTGGCGACGAAGCCGACGATGCCCAGCGACCGGCTGCTGAGGCTGCGGGGCGCTTCCGCCGTTCACGACTCCTGGGCTCGGTACCTCGATCCCGAGGGCTGGGCGGTGGGCGCCGCGAGTTGACGTTGGACCGCTCCCGCTCCGGGTGGGCGGGGTGCGGTCGGGCGGACCTGTCGGTGACCCCTGCGATCCTGACTTGGTGACTTGCGCGGATGACTCCTGATGGCCAGCGCTCCACTTGGCTGGGGCGATCAGTGCGGCGCAGAGTTGACCCACGGGGAACGCTCCTCCGGGCGAGCGCGCCGGTTCTGTAGCGGCACCTGTCGCCAGCGGTTCCACCGTCGAGTGAGCCTGCGCAGGAACCTCGCGCGCGAGGTCGGCCTCACGCAACAGCAACTGGATCGATTGCTGGCCCTGTACCGGGTCGCGCCTCGACGGGCGTCCGCCTGATCGGATCGTGACTTCGCCACGTCACGCTTTGGCGGCGCCCTAGACTCCGACTGGCGACGGGGCGGAGCGATCCGCCCCGTCGCCCGATCGGTGGAAGGGCTGGTCACAAGCGGCGTGGCGCTGGCGCGCTCATTACGTTGCGGTGCATGTCAGGGCGGCGGACGGGATGAGGCGGCGGCGTGTCTACGGGCTGCTCTACGGCGGCTGCGCCGTCTTCGGCGCTGCGTTCGGTGTGGCCTGGTGGGCCTACTACGGCGACGCAGTGCTGGGTGGCTTCTTCCTCGGCCTGGCGGCTCTCTCGGTCCTGTCGTACTACCTGGTGACCCAGCCGATGCGGTTGCGTGCGAAGCGAGACGCGGAGCGCGAGGCGACAGCCGCCGTGGAACTGGAGCCTGCCTCTTCTGCCGACTCGGCGGATTCCCAGGTGAAGGCAACCGGATACGCGCCACCAGGACTGGGTCCGGCGTCCGGAGAGATCATCGTCGAACGCCCGAAGGGCTACTACGTCGCCGTGTACCGGCGCTACCGCATTCTCATCGACGGCCGCAAAGTCGGTGCCGTGAAGCGGGGGGAGACGCTGCGGACGACGGTCACGGCGGGGCCGCACACGGTGGCAGCCAGGATCGACTGGTCGGGAAGTCCGGCAGTCGAAGTCAACGTGCCTCCCGGCGGCCAGGTCGCGCTCGATGTGGAGCCTTCGAATGACCCGTTCGCAGGCATGCTCTCCAGCGACAAGATGCTCACGCTCAGGTTGAAGCCCTGACAAGCCGAACGCCCCGGCGGGCTGCGAGTTCAGGCTTACGCCGATGGTTCAGGTGTGGGCGTCGACCACAGCCTTCACCTTGGGATTCAGGTACACGAATGTCTGGTGCTGCGCGATCCGATCGAAGACGGCTTGAGGTGCACCCGCCTCGTGCAGCATCAGCAGCACGAAGGCCCAGTACACGGACTGCCCGAGATAGTATTGATCGGATTCCGCGCCTCGTGGTCGTCGTCCGAGATGATGAGCGATGTCGTTACGGTGATAGGCGACCGCGTTGGACCACTTGTTCACGTTTCCCACCATTTCCGTGAATGGGGAACCGGCTTGTGCCCCGCAACGCCGAAGCCTGGTGGGCAACTTATCCGTGGAGTTCCCGGTCTTGGTGCGATCGAATCCCTCCAAGGCTGCCGTGTAGTTGAGCATCCTGTCGGAAACGAACATGTTTGCGGTCGCCCGAGTGCTCATGGCACGTCCTAGGGCGCTCCGGTAGGTCGCGGCCACCGTCATCCACTTGGCCAAGCCGTCTACGCCGCCCAAATCTTCGAATGTGAAGTACAAGTCGTGGTGGTCGATCTGGTCGGGCTTCTTGGCGAGGTCGCGAATGCTCCAACGGGAGATGACCTCAAACGGCATTGGAATGTCGTCCCCATTTGGACGCTCGCGCACCAGGTCGGGGTGGTAGCCGCTGACATTCTGAAACCCAGCGTCGCGGCCGGTGGCGATGGAGAGGAGGTCTTGAGCGTCACTTGCGATGTCAATGAGGTCGTCAATGGGCATGACGCTGTCAGCGCCGATGCGTAAGCGGTAACCCTGCCAGAGGGACCGCTCAGTCTCTCGCCGCCCCGTAGCGCCGAACCGGTACGGAAGACTGAGCGTGAGTCCTCCCGTGAGTTGCACGTTGCGCGTGGGCTTGTTCTCAACGCTGAGTTCGATCTTATTCCAGCGTTTCTGGTCTTCGGTCGTGTACATCGTCTCGCCGATGTACTTCTCGATCACCCAATCGTTCAGGTAGGCGAGGGCAACGCTGATGGCGTCCGCCTCGGGCTCTTCATCCTTCTCCCACCACACGTCCTTGAAGACGCGGTTGACGCTCACGATCTGTTCGTTGGCTGGCCCGAATAGGTTGCCGCGAACGTGTGTTTGGAAACAGTCCTCCAGGGTCAGAGGGCGACCTTCAACTCGGCCGTAAATCCTGGGATACGTGCCGGATCGCTCTTGGACATCCAGTGTGAGGCTCTGGGATACCGCGCCATTCTCGCTCACCTCTGGCTCGGCATAGTCGGTCCAGACACTCAGGGCCCCTATGAGCGTGAGAGTCCCGCCAGTCTCGGGATCGAATCGCAGGTAACCTGGCACTTCCTTGTCTTCGCGGCCAGGAAGCCACCAGTGCCCACGAACCTCGAACGCTTCATCGCTCACGTGCTTCCCCCGCGCTGCGTCGTCGTCGCTAACCGATGTCAGCCATCCAAGCAGGGTTGTCGGATGGCCGCCTGATGGTTGATCGGCGTGGCGTCGCTACCTCGCGGTGTTGGCTTGACGCATCAGTCGGGTGTGTGCGGCGCGGGAGGCCATGAGGTCTTCCTCAAGTGTCGACTTCTCCTGGTCTAGGGTCCGGCATTGCGCTTGCGTGGCATCCAGTTCCGCGAGCAGGTCGCGATTCCGCCGCTCCAAGTCGTCGATGCGCGCCAATGAGTCCTGCTGTGTCAGAGCGTTCATCTCTGCCCCGAGGGTGCGGTGCAGCCGGTTACGCAGTTCCCGGTTCTCTCGGCGGAGATCACGCACCTCGGCTCTGGCCAGTTCTAGGTCTTGACGGAGACTGTCCGTTGTGACTCGGGAACGCACGGGGACCCGAGAGGCATCAGGATCGAACCCGTCCGCTTCCTGCTTCGCCATCGCCTCCGCAATGGACTTCTTCAATGTGGGGTCATGTACGAGGCCCTCGGACACTCGCGCGCTTCGGGCGACGGCTGCGAACGAGATTCGCACTCCGCTTTCCTGCATGTCGCGGACCGCGTCCAAGACGCGCTGTCGCTTCTCGGCACTGACCTGCTTCCGCGCTCGTACCAGAGGGAGATCGCTGCTGGTCGTCACGCCGGTTCCTCCGGCGGCCGACGCCCGATCTGGACGAGAACGGGGCCACGCGAAGTTTCGACATCGGCGGCGGCAGCGGCTGCGCGGGCACGGCGGAGAATGACGCTCGCCTGCTCGATTGCGGAGCGCTCATCCTCATTGAGGTCGGCCAAGTCGGTGAGCATCTTGGCGGAGATGTTCCGATAGGCGGCGACCTCTTGCTCTAGCCCGTCGATGACCCAGTCCGCAGCCCCGGTGGCGATAGCGGTCTCACGGTTCTGGAGCAACTCGTGAATGTGCTCCTCGATGGCCGGGAGGAACGAGGGGTCCGGTCGATAGTGAGCACAACCAGCGCACTGGAACCGCAGTGGGCATGCCTTGCCGCCTGCCGCGACGTTGCTCGGCTCCTGGCAGTTTCCGTAGGGCACCGCCACCGACTGGACCTCGTACGCGAGGACGCTGACCGCGCCGACCCGTTGGCCGGTGCGGTCCAGCCGCATCGACGCCACCGTTTCGACGGCGGCTCGACGGCGCTCTTGCGAAACCGTGTAGTAGATCATCGTCGTCTCGACCGATCGGTGATCCATCAGTTGCCGCAGAATGTCGACGGACGTTCCAGCGTCTGCATGACGCTGTGCATAAGCGTGTCGGAAAGCGTGCGGGTAGATCAGCGTGCGATCGAAGGGCTGCACCCTCCCCTTCTCGTCCGGGTAGTCGTTGAGTATGGCGTTCTCAGGGATGGCAGTGACCCAACGGCTGATCCAATCGGCTAGGCCGCTTGCTGCGATGTGCACCTTGCCGTCGGGGTTGCGGACCGGGCGGGGGAACAGCCACAAGCGGTCACGCGTGGTGTGCGGAAAGGCGGCGGCAACGAGACCTCCCACCTCGTTGATCTCTGTGGCGAGGGCCTCGTCGATGGGCAAGCGTCGTCCTCGTCGCCGGGCCTTGACGTTCGTGTAGACCAGATTCCAGCCGTCGTCCTTCTTCTCGGTGCAGTCGAGACGCAGTGCGGCCAGATCACTGACGCGGCGACCGGTATCGCGGAGAAGGCGGTATGCGAGTCGCCGGAGTCGACAGGAGAGCGCCATTCCGAGTGGCCTGATCTCGCGCCCGATGTCGAGCAGGCCGACGTAGTTGTCCAACTGCGCGATGACGTGTTCGGGGACAGCCCGCCCGACGAGGTCGTCCTCGTCGTAGTCCTCGCTGCGATCGAACTTATCGTCGGCGTTGAAGGCGAATCCTTTAGGGACGTGATCGAGCCAGTCGTCGTTGCGCGCGTGGGCGAGGAACAACTTCGCGGCGGTGACGTATCGACCCTTGGTGCTGTTACTAAGTGCGGCACCATCGTTCTGGGTGAGGCCACCGATCAAGTCCATGAACGTGTCGATCTCGCTCCGGGACAGCAGGGTCGCGTCATGCGCTCCAGGACCGAGTGCGATGGCGTCACTGAGGTGGCTGATCGCAGTGATGCTGATGCGGACGTTGTCAGCGCGGTTGACGCTTCCTGTATCGATCCACCGCTTCGCCAGGTCGCGCAGCCATCGCTGACGGATGGGGGTGAAGTCCACGAGAAGGGGCTTGGTCCCGGTCTCGCGACCCGCAGCGAGGTTCAGCACTCGCAGGTCCCAGATGTCCTTGCGCCGCTCGGCTTCAGCGTCGGCGTAGAGGACGGTCAGCGTGTCCACCGCGTACTTGAACCATGGGCGCGCCGAGCCGGAGAAGGAGCCGGGCAACTCGACGAGGCTCGCCACCGCCGTCTCGCGGACGGCACGGGCGATGGTGCGAGCAGGCTCCAGGTCGAAGCGGTTGCCCTCGGCGTCGCGCTTCTGGAGGACGTAGAGGATCTCGCTGACGACCAGCGCGGGCAGGCCGCCGAGCCACAGCGTCACGCCGTCATTGATCGGTTCCTGGACGGCCGCCCACGCGTCGATGTCTGCGGGCTGGCCCGCCGCGTACCACCGCCGGTAGTGCGTCCGGCAGAGCCCGCGCGTCTCGGACTGCAACGCGCACGGACTGACGAGGCACTCGGGCGTCCGCGGCATGGGCGTGACTGTGGCCATCCACGCGGCGCGGTCCGTGCCGCCCCGTCGCTGGAAGGCGCGCCAGGACACGTCGTGCAGGTTGCACAGCAGGGAATCGCTCCCGGCGGCGGTTCGCTCGCACTGCTCCTCGTCGAGCGTCACCTCACACCGGAGGTCGTCCGGCCCTTGAAGTCCGCGCTGCCTCCCCGTGCGTTCGGCGGTACGCAGCCACGCCTCTACGTCGTCACTGCCGCTGGCCACGAACTGGCGGCGGCAGACCGAGCAGAGGCCGTGGCTGGACCGTGTCGTCTTCCCGCAGCCACTGACCCGGCAAGCACTCAGGGCGGCCTGCCGGTCCGCTGGGTCGGCGCGGAGGAGGTGCCTGGAGGCATCCCACTGCGAGGCGCGCCAGCCCGAGTCCAGGCGGCTGCGCAGGACAGTCAGTCGCGGATCGGCATCGTGCTCTGCATCCGGTGCCTCGGGGACCAGCGCGAGGTGCGACGCCCGCGTCATGCGGCACCAGCGGTGCTGCGGTACTGGAAGACGCCCTGGACGGCATCCCTCATAGCCTGCGCCTCCGGGTGCAGGTAGACGCCGGTCGAGGACAGTGCCACGTGTCCCAGGAGTTCCTGCACGACATCGACCGGGACGCCGTCCGCCAGCAAGGCGGTGGCGAACGTGTGGCGGAACATGTGCGGCTTCACGGTGAAGCCCACCCGCTTGCTGAGCCTCTCGAACAGGTTCTTCGTCGACCGGTACGTCATCCCACGGCCCAGCGGCGCGTGGAACAGGTTGACGAAGACGAGGTCCCTGTCGCGGGCCTGCGGGACGGCGTCACGCTCGTACTGGTACTGGCGGTAGAGGTCGACGTACTCCTGCTCGACCGGTACCGGTCGTCCGCGCCGGTCCTTCGCCAGAGCCCCGTTGTCGTTGTCCTCACGACGAAGGACATGGATGTGTGCCCCGTCGAACTTGCACCCCAGATGACGCGAGGACGGCAGCAAGTGCATGTCGCTGCGGCGCAGCCCCAACTGCTCGCTGATCCGGAGGCCGGTAGCGCGTAGCCCGTAGACCAGGAACCGATCGCGCGCGTGGGCGCACTCGTCGATCACCGCGCAGGTCTGGTCGTCGGTGAGGGTGACGATCTCCGGCTCCTCCTCGAAGACCTTGAGGACTCGGGCTCGCACCTTCCGCCACTGCCCGTCCTCGCCGGGGTCGTAGTTGGGCGGCGTGTGGTGCAGGATGCGCTCCTCCGATAGTTGGTCAGCGACCCGCTCCTCCACCCAGCCTTGCGTGGCGCAGAAGCGCAGGAAGCCGCAGACCGCCGTCAGGTGGCCGCCGACGGTGGTGCCCTTGCGCAGTTCCAGGAGGCGGCGGTCGACTCCACGTGGTGGCTCGGTCATCGTCTTCGGTGTCTCTTCGAGCCACCGCTTGAACTGCGTCATCTGCGTGAGCGAGATGGTCCGCCAGTCGATGCCGTGGCGGTCGGCCCAGGACAAGAACCCGGCCACGCGTCCCGCGTACGCCCGTGCGGTGTTCATCGACCGCTTGCGCCCGTCGACCAGCACCGACAGGTACGCGCTCGCCTCGGGGTGCAGTTCGAAGGTCTCGTCGATCACGACGAGGTTGGTGCGCCCGTTCAGGGGGGAGATGGCCTTGCTGACCTCGTAGCGCATGGGGCGCACCGTAGGTCCCGCCTCCGACAGATCCCGGCTCATCGGCGGCGTGTCGTGAGCGTCGTGAGGGGCTAGCCACGTGGCTGAGCAGCGAGTATCGATGGAGGTATGCAGATAAGCCGCGGCGGGACGCACACCTGGGACAACGTGGTGGCCGCCTGCCGGCGGTGCAACCACACCAAGGCCGACCGCTCGCTGGCCGAGCTCGGGTGGAAGCTGCCGCAGCCGCCGCGCACCCCGAGCGGCGCCGCCTGGCGGCTGTTGGGGGGCGCGCACGGTCGACCCGCGTTGGCGGGAGTGGCTCGGCATGCCGGAGAGCGTCAGCGCCTGAGGGCTGCCCGGGGAGCCCTCCGCTGCCGTCGAGGCGAGGTGTCGTCGCATGCCGTCCCGGTGGCACGCGCGTCGTCAGCTTCTGCCTAGATGACACGCCGATCCCGTCACGATCGACGTCGAGATCTGCCCGCTTCTCATCATTGCGGGCGACTCGCCTCGGTGAGCGCTGCACAACAGTTGCGGAACTCCTACTTTCCACTCGCCGGCGTAGCACCGACGACGCCGTGAGCTCCAGGAGATCCGCCAGATGCCCGCTCGCTCCACCACCCGCCGGGGACTCGTCCGCGCCGGTGCGCTCACCGCCTCGGCGTTCGCCGCAGTCACCCTGTGGGCGCCGGCCGCCGCCGCGGCGCCGGTCAGCACCCTGCCGCTGGAGCCGCCCACGGCGGAGGTGCACCTGCGCCCGCAGGAGACCATCGGCAAGCTGCCGGTCGCCGCGCCGCCGTCGACCGCTCCGGACACCGTCACGCCGATGCACCACCAGTGGGGTGCCACCTCCCGGCTCCTGCTCCCCACCGACGTCGACGCCAGCGCGATGGTCGTCGAGCTCGAGCTCAGCCCCTCGATGGGCGCCGTGCCGACCCGCACGTACTCGACCCGCCCCGCCACCCCGCCGGCCGACCAGCTGGTGGTGAACGACCTCGGCGCCGGCCCGTTCACGGGTGTCACGCAGTACGAGGTCGTCATGCCCGCCTACGACGCCGCGAACCCGACCAACGGGCGGCTCGTCTTCGCCGGCCTCGACACCACGGCCGGCGCCGGGGTCACCATGATCGACCCCCTGGCCTACCACCTGCAGTTCGCCGGCTCGGGCGGGATCATCCAGTACCACGTGCCGCAGGTCGTGGTGAGCGCCCAGGAGCGCTGCCCCGTCGGCTCGGCCACCCGGTGCACGCCGCCGGTCCCCGTGACGGCCGGCTCGGCCCTCACGCTGACCGTGCCGGCCACCTCCCGGCTGGCCGCGCTCGGCTTCGGGACCTTCGGGGTGACGACGTTCTCCCTCGAGGGCCTGGACGGCAGCGGTGCGCACAACGGGGAGCTGGCCCAGTTCGGCGCCACGTCCGTGGCCGCCGACCGCTCCGCGGTGACGCTCACGATCCCGGCCGAGACGCCGGCCGGCACCTACCGGCTGACCGTGGCGAACGGTCTGGACACCACCATCTACGGCACGGACACGCTGAGCCGCGTCGCGTTCGACCGCGTCGAGCTGCAGGTGTCCGCGGCCGCCAACCGCGGCCTGAAGTCCAACACCGGCTGGGGTGAGTCGACCGAGGACGGCGGCACGTCCGGTCTCGTCCCGCTGGGCGCCGGCATGGTGCTGCTGGCCGGGCTCACCACCGTCGTGGTGCTCCGGCGCCGTCAGGACACGACGGCGGTCTGATCCGTGCGGCTGAAGCCACTCCGTCCGCGCGCGGCGGTCCTCTCCGGGGCCGCCGCGCTCGGCGTCTGCGGTGCCGTGCTCATCGGTGTCGGGCTGGCCGACGGCGACGCGACCGCGCACGCCGTCCCGGTGGTCGCCGACGACGGCGGGACCGCCGCCCCCACGTCGGCTCCACCGGCCCCCACGGCCGGGCCCACCGCCACCCCGTCGCCCACGCCGGTGGCGCTGCGGACGCCGTCGTCGGACGTGCACGTGCGCATCGGGTCGGTCGACCTGGACCTACCGGTGCTCCCGCTGCAGCCGAAGCGGGGGGTCGTCGACCCGCCCACCCTGACGGCCGCGTACTGGCTGGAGCCCTACGGCCGGCCGGTCGGTTCGGCGGACCAGGCGGAGAACACGCTCTACATCGCCGCCCACTCGGCGGGCCGCGGCGACAACGGGTTCGATCCCCTCCTGACCGCGGACCACCGGGGCGCCGCGGTCGCCGCAGGTGACACGGTCGAGGTGGTGACCCCGCAGGGCACGGTCACCTATACGGTCGACCGCACCGAGCGGGTGCCGAAGGGCGAGCTCGCCGACGCCACCGACGTCTGGGAGGCGGTGCCCGGGAGGCTGGTGCTCATCACGTGCTTCCAGCGGGCCGACGGCCGGAACACCACCGAGAACCTGGTGGTGTTCGCGCACTCCTGAGCTACCGGCACCGACCGGGCGCTAGCGTCCGCGCCATGTCGCAGCTGCACGACCTCACCGCGCTCGAGCAGGCCGCCGCCGTCCGCGCGAAGGAGGTCAGCCCGACCGAGCTGGTCGAGCACGCCCTGGCGCGGATCGACGCGCACGACGCCGGGCTCGGCGGCTTCCTCACCGTCACGCCCGAGCGCGCGCGGGCCCAGGCCGCCGAGGCGGAGGCCCGGGTGCGGGCCGGCGGGGAGCTGCCACCGCTGCTCGGCGTCCCGACCGCGATCAAGGACCTGAACAACACCGCCGGGGTCCGGACGACGTTCGGCTCCGCCGCGCTGGCCGACTTCGTGCCGCAGGTCGACGACGCCGTCGTCACCCGGCTGGCCGAGGCCGGGACGATCAGCGTGGGCAAGACGAACACCCCGGAGTTCGGCTTCCCCTGCTACACCGACAACGACCTCGTCGGGCCGGCCCGCTGCGTCTGGGACCCCTCGCGGCTGGCGGGTGGCTCCAGCGGGGGAGCGGCGGTCGCCGTGGCGGCGGGCTTCGTGCCGTTCGCCCAGGGCAGCGACGGCGGCGGCTCGATCCGCATCCCCGCCAGCGTCAACGGGCTGTACGGGATCAAGCCGACCCGCGGCCGGATCAGCAACGCGCCCTACGGCAGCGAGGTCACCGGGCTGGGCACCAGCGGGCCGCTGGCCCGCACCGTGCGCGACGCGGCCGCGATGCTCGACGCCATGGCCGGCCCGGAGATCGGCGACCCGTCCTGGGCGCCGCCGCTGCCGCCGGGGGAGACCTTCCTCGGATGGGCCGACCGCGACCCGGGCCGGCTGCGGATCGGCCGCTACACCGAGTCGGCCATGCCCGGCACCGAGCTGGAACCGGAGGTCGCCGAGGCGTTCGACGACGCCGGCCGCCTGCTGGAGCAGCTCGGGCACACCGTCGAGGACGTGCCGCACGGGCTCCTGGACCCGGCGGTGCTGCCCTCCTTCGAGCGGGTGTGGGCGCTGAGCGCGACCACGCTGCCGGTGCCCGCCGGCCGGGCCGACCGGCTGCAGCCGCTGACCCGCTGGATGCAGGACCGCGGTCTCGCGCTCTCGGCCCGGGACGCGATGGAGGCGATGTTCGCGCTCCGGGTGTTCTCCCGGCAGTTCCTGCGGGCGACGGCAGGCTTCGACGTGCTGCTCGCGCCCGTGCTCACCATGACGCCCCGGCCGATCGGCTGGTTCACCGAGGACGGCGAGGGCGGCCCGGACTTCGAGCGGCAGAAGCGCTACGCCGCGTTCACCGCGCTGTTCAACGTCACCGGCCAGCCGGCGGTCAGCGTTCCGCTGCACTGGACCGCCGACGACCTGCCGATCGGGACCATGCTCGTGGGCCGGCCCGCGGACGAGGCCACGCTGATCGCGCTGTCGGCCCAGCTGGAGGCCGCCCGGCCGTGGGCGGGACGCCGCCCCGCCGTCTGGACGGCGAGCCGGTGAACCGGGCACGTCACCGGTAAGTTGTCCCCCGTGAACGTCGCCGAAGCCCTCCTCGTGTTCGCGGGCATCCCGCTGGCCATCGTCGTCGTCCTCGCGTTCCTGACCCTCAAGCCCGGCGCCGACCGGCGCCCGCGCTACAAGCCGGGTCAGGCCTGGGACTACGCACCGGTCTGGTTCGAGCCGCACCCCGCCCACACCGGCGGTGGTCACGGGCCCGCCCCGGCGCACGGCCCGGCCGCCGTCCCCGGCAGCAGCGGCACCGCGGCGCTCGGCTCCTCGGTGTACCCGGAGCAGCCGGCGGAGCGCAGCACCGACAGCGGCCACGGCGCGGGCCCCGCGGCCGGCCACTCGCACGGCGGCGCGGTCCGCGCCCCTCAGCCTGCCGGCCCGCTCGGCGGCGCCCGCGGCACCTGGTGACGGTGCTCCGGTGACCCCTTCCGACGTCCTGACGCACACCCCCGGAGACCGGCGATGACCCGAGCGCTCGAAGTTGACTCACACGACACCGCGACGCAGACGACGGCCGCCGCCCGCACCGACGAGGGCGGTGGCTCGGCCGACAAGATCTTCAGCTACAAGGAGCTGGCCCGCCTCGACGAGGCGCTGACCATGTCCTCCCGGGAGACCGGCCTGCGCTTCACCCTCTACGTCGGTGAGCTGCGCTCGCCCACGCGGCTGCACGCCGAGGAGCTGCACGCCCGCTCCGGCGACCACCCGACCGACGCGGTGCTGATCGCGATCTCGCCCGGTCAGCGCGTCGTCGAGGTCGTCACCGGTGCGGCCGCCGCCCGCCGGCTGCCCGACCGCGCGTGCGCGCTGGCGGTGCTCTCGATGACCAGCTCGTTCGCCAACGGCGACCTGGTCGGGGGGACCGTCAACGGTCTGCGCCAGCTCTCGGACCAGGCCGGCCACCCGGCGTCCCTGCGCCACTGACGAAGGACCCCCTGCCCCCACGGCTCGCTAGCTCGCCGCGGGCCCCTGCAGGGGGCCGGACGAAGGCGCCGAACCCCTCGGGGTGCGGCGCCTTCGTCGTTCCTGCTGCTAGGCCTCCGCGGCAGCGGCGTCGGCGTCCCGCTCGCGGGCCCGCAGCGCGCGGGCGATCCCGTCCCGGCCCTCGAACACCAGCCGGCGCAGGGCCGGGGGCTGCTCGCCGTCGGACAGCCAGGCGTCCGCGGCCACGAGGGTGCGCGGCTCCACCACCGGCGGGAACAGGTACTGGACGGCGTTCTTCGCGATCTCGCCCGGCCGGCGGTCCCACATCGGCCTGATGTCGGTGAAGTAGCGGTCGACGTAGCCGGCGGTCAGCTCGCGCTGGGCGTGGTGCCAGAAGCCCTGGAGCATCGCCTCGTGCACGGCGTTGGGGATCGTCTCGTCGGTGAAGGCCCGCTGCCAGGTCTCCTCCTTGGACTCCGCCGTGGGACGCAGCGCCCGGGCGGTGGCCGCCCGGCGGATCCCGGTGGCCGTGGCGTCCCGCTCGGCCTCGGCGTCGATCTCCGCGTCGCCGGCCGCGCCGATGGCGACCAGCCCGTGCAGGAAGGCCCAGCGCGCGTCGGCGTCCACGGTCAGCCCCTCCAGCGTGCGCGAGCCGTCGAGCAGGCCCCGCAGCACCGCGGCGTGCTCGTCGCTGCGGGCAGCGGTGGCCAGGGTGCGCGACCACAGCAGCTGCTGGTCGCTGCCGGCCGGGGCCGACTCGAGCGCGGCGAGCGCGTGGTCGGCCAGCTGCGTCCAGCCCGTCGGCGCCCACGCCGGGTCGGCGAAGCTGGACAGCGCGGTCTGCGTCCGGGCCAGCAGGGACTGGATGACGCTGCTCTCGGTCTCGGTGCCGATCCCGGCCAGCACCAGCTCCACCCAGTCGCGGGCGGGCAGCTCGGCGTCGCGGGTCATGTCCCAGGCGGCCGACCAGCACAGCGCGCGGGCCAGCGAGTCGGGCATGGAGCCGATGCGGGCGCGGAGGGTGGCCAGCGACCGCTCGTCCAGGCGCAGCTTGGCGTAGGTCAGGTCGTCGTCGTTGACCAGCACCAGGTCGGCCGCGGGGTGACCGGCCAGCTCGGGCACCTCGGTGCGGGCTCCGGCGACGTCCAGCTCCACGCGGTGGCTGCGGGTCAGCCCCTCGGGACCCTCGCTGTAGAGACCCACGGCGAGCCGGTGGTTGCGCAGCACCGGGTGCTCGGCGACGGCGGTCTGCTCGATGGCGAAGCTCGCGTAGCGGCCGTCGTCGGTGAGTTCGAAGATCGGGCGCAGGGTGTTCACCTGGCTGGTCCTGAGCCACTGCTCGACCCACTCGGTCAGGTCGCGCCCCGAGCTCTCCGAGAGGGGGGCCAGCAGGTCGGCCAGCGTGGTGTTGCCGTACTCGTGCTTGCGGAAGTACCGCCGCACCCCGGCGAGGAACTCGTCCCGGCCGACGTAGGCCACCAGCTGCTTGAGCACCGAGGCGCCCTTGGCGTAGGTGATGCCGTCGAAGTTGACCGTGACCGCCTCGACGTCGGGGATGTCGGCGGCGATCGGGTGCGTGGACGGGAGCTGGTCCTGCGCGTACGCCCAGGACTTCTCCGCGTTGGCGAACGTCGTCCACGCGGTCGTGAACTCGGTGGCCTCGGCCTGGCACAGCGTGCTGATGTAGGTGGCGAAGGACTCGTTGAGCCACAGGTCGTCCCACCAGCGCATGGTCACCAGGTTGCCGAACCACATGTGGCCCAGCTCGTGCAGGATCGTCTCGGCGCGCCGCTCGTACCGGGCGCGGCTGACCTTCGAGCGGAAGACGTAGTCCTCGAGGAACGTCACCGCACCGGCGTTCTCCATGGCCCCGGCGTTGAACTCGGGCACGAAGAGCTGGTCGTACTTGTCGAACGGGTACGGGTAGTCGAAGACCCGGTGGTAGAAGTCGAAGCCCTGCTTGGTGATCGCGAAGATCTCCTCGGGGTCGAGGAACTCCGCCAGCGACGCGCGGCAGTACAGGCCCAGCGGGATGCCCTCGTGCAGGTCGGTGACGCGGGCGTACGGCCCGGCGATCAGCGCCACCAGGTAGGTGGAGATCCGCTTGGTCGGCACGAAGTGGACCAGCTGGGAGCCGCCCTCACCGGCCTCGATCGTGCGGTCACCGGTGTTGGAGACGACCTGCCAGTCGAACGGGGCCGTCACGTGCATCGTGAACGTGCCCTTGAGGTCGGGCTGGTCGAAGCAGGTGAACATGCGCTTGGCGTCGGCCGGCTCGAACTGGGTGTACAGGTACACCTGGCCGTCGACCGGGTCGAGGAAGCGGTGCAGGCCCTCGCCGCTGTTGGAGTACCGGCAGTCCGCCGTCACCACGAGCGTGTTCTCCTCGGCCAGGCCGGGCAGCGGCAGGCCGCCCTCCTCGGTGTACGTGCTCACGTCGAGCTCGGTGCCGTTGAGGGTCGCCGACAGCACGTTCTCGGCGACGAGGTCGATGAAGGTGTCCGCGCCGGCCCGGCGGCTGGTGAACTCGACCGTCGTCGTCGACCGGAAGGTGTGCTCCCCGGGGCGCCCGGCCCCGTCGGTCACGTCGAGGGAGATGTCGTAGCTCTGGACGGCGAGCAGCTCCGCGCGGGCGGCAGCGTCGGTGCGGGTCAGGTTGGGTACGGCCACTCCCGCAGCTTTCCACGCGGTGGCGACAGCCCGCGCAGCGCACGGGAACAACGGGCGTGCGCCGGGCCTTGCCAGCGACCAGACGGCGTCGGGCGACCACCTGCCCGGCCACGGGAAGAGGAGTACGGATGACCGAGGCAGTGCAGAGCGCCCCCACGAAGGCCCGGGTGGACTTCTGGTTCGACCCGCTGTGCCCGTGGGCCTGGCTGACCAGCCGCTGGGTGCTCGAGGCGGCCAAGGTCCGCGAGATCGACCTCCACTGGCACGTCATGTCGCTCGCGGTGCTCAACCGCGGGCGGGACCTGCCGGAGGAGTACCAGGAGATGATGAAGAAGGCGATCGGCCCGGTTCGCGTGGCCGTCGCCGCCGCCCAGCAGCACGGCGACGAGGTGCTCGGCGACCTCTACACCGCGATGGGCACGCTCCGGCACCACGAGGAGCTGGAGCTGGACGAGCTGATCGCGCCGGCGCTCGAGCGCGTCGGCCTGCCGGCCGAGCTCGCCGCCGCTGCGGAGTCCACCGAGTACGACGAGGCGCTGGAGAAGAGCCACCACGCCGGCATGGACCCGGTCGGTGACGACGTCGGCACCCCCGTCATGCACATCGACGGCGTGGCCTTCTTCGGTCCGGTCATCAGCAAGGTGCCGACGGGTGAGGACGCCGGCAAGGCCTTCGACGGCGCCGTCCTGCTGGCCAACCTGCCGGACTTCTGGGAGCTCAAGCGCACCCGCAGCACCGGCCCGGACATGTCCTCGGTGCCCGCCGACGCCCTGGAGCTCACCCGGTAAGGACCCCGCTGCCCCCCGCCGCTCGCGAGCTCGCGGCGGGCCCCTGCAGCGGGGCCGTTCCAGACGGTCACGGTGGGGGCGGCATGCTGTCGGCGTGCCGCACCCCACTCGTCAGCGCATCTTCATCTCCGGCGCCAGCGCGGGCCTCGGCGAGGGCATGGCCCGCCGGTTCGCCGCCATGGGCCGCGACCTCGCCCTCTGCGCCCGCCGCCTCGACCGGCTGGAGAGCCTGCGCGAGGAGCTCCTCGCCGCGCACCCGGGGATCCGGGTCGAGGTGGCCGCGATGGACGTCGACGACCCCGCGTCCGTCGCCACCGTGCTGCCCGAGCTGGCCGACCGGCTCGGCGGGCTCGACCGGGTGATCGTCAACGCCGGGATCGGCAAGGGCGGCTCGATCGGCACCGGCGAGGCTGCCGCCAACCGCGCCGTCCTGGTCACCAACGTGCTCGGCTCGCACGCCCAGTGCGAGGCGGCCATGGAGCTGTTCCGCGCCCAGGGGATGGGGCACCTCGTGCTGATCTCCTCGGTCGCCTCGGTGCGCGGCATGCCGGGCACCCGGACGGCGTACGGCGCGAGCAAGGCGGCGCTCAACTCGCTGGCCGAGGGCATCCGCTCCGACGTCTACGGCTCGCAGATCGTCGTCACCTCGATCCTTCCCGGGTACATCGCCACCGACATCAACGTCGGGCGCCGCGGCCCGCTCACCGTGGGCCTGGACAAGGGCGTGAAGGCGCTCACCGAGACCATCGAGCGGGAGCCCGTGCGCGGCTACGTGCCGGGGGTCCCGTGGCGGCCGGTCGCCGGACTACTCCGCGTCCTCCCGCTGTCGGTCGTCCGGAAGCTCACCGGCTCCTAGTCACCAGGAGATCCGCATCGGCCGGCCGCGGGCGTCGCGGACGTCGTCGCCGACGGACTCGCCCTCACCTCTGGCCAGCCGGGCTGCCGACCACGCGGCGGCGCACGCGTCCAGCGCATCGATCACCGGGACGCCGGTCGGTGCCTCGACCAGCGCCTCCTCGACGTCCATCACCGACCGCAGCGCACGAAGCCGCTGGACGGTTCCGCGGGCCGACCCCTTGCGGTCCCTGACCTCGCCCGACAGGGCGCGGAAGGCCAACTCCGGGTGCACCTCGACGATCCGTTCGTCGGGCGGGTCCCCGAGGGCGTCGTCGAGCTGGCGTATCGCCCTGACCAGCTGGAACGCCTGGGCGGACGGGGCCCGTGGCGGATCGGTGTGCGCCCGGGAGATGTCCCGGGCGGTCGCGTAGTCGTCGGTGGCGAGCACGGCGCGAACCGGTGTCTGGAACACGGAGCCGGCGGCGCCCAGCTTCGCCAGCGTCTTCGCTGCGACCACGTCACAGGCGCGCACGCCGTCGTCCGACAGCCCGATGGGCATGTCGATCGCGACCAGCTCGACGTCCGGTACGGCGAGGACGGCGGTGACGTCCTCCAGGACCAGGAGCTGGACCGACCGGCCCTCCAGTCGCGCACCCACCCAGCGGTTGCGCCAGCCGTCGACCCCCAGCACCGCCACCCCGGGAGCCTGACAGACTCGCCGTCATGCGCGTCTTCATCGGTACCGACCACGCGGGCCTGGAGTTCAAGGAGCACCTGAAGAAGGTGCTGGCCGACGCCGGGCACGACCCGGTCGACTGCGGCGCCTTCGAGTACGACGCGCAGGACGACTACCCGCCGTTCTGCTTCGAGGTCGGCGAGCGGGTCGTGACCGAGCCCGGGTCGCTCGGCGTCGTCATCGGCGGCTCCGGCAACGGCGAGCAGATGGCCGCCAACAAGGTGCCCGGCGTCCGCGCCGCCCTCGTCTGGAACACCGCCACCGCCCAGCTGGCCCGTCAGCACAACGATGCCAACGTCGTCTCCATCGGTGCCCGGCAGCACAGCGACGACGAGGCGGCCCAGCTCGTGCTCGAGTTCCTCGCGACGCCGTTCAGCGACGACGAGCGGCACGTGCGGCGGATCGGGCTGATCGCGGACTACGAGCGCGACCGCCACCGCCCGGCCGGCGGGCTGCCCACCCGCACCGACCACCCCTGACGCGTCAGAAGTCCTCGGAGGCTGACGGCCCGACCGGCCAGCCGAACGCGGTGCTGGCCAGCGTGACCGCACCTGGGCTCACCTCGGTGACCCGGCCGGCGCCCTGCAGCGTGGCCAGCGAGACCCCGCCCAGATAGGCCGCCGAGAGCGCCTCGATGTCCAGCACGAGGTCGGGGTCGCTGTCGGTCCGCCCGCAGTAGCCGCCGGCGGGGTGCCCGGAGAGCCGCCAGCGCCCGTCGTTCCACGGGCAGAACGGGTCGCGCACCTCGAGCACCAGGTCGATCGGGGCGGGGTAGCGGCGCGCGGCGAGCGCCCGGTCGACGTCGACCAGCCGCACCCACAGCGCGTCGACCGGCCGGGCGTGCAGTGCCCGGGGGTCGCGCAGGAGGTGGGGCAGCGGGTCCTCCGGCGAGAAGCCGGGTGCTTCGACGGTGCGCATCAGGTCGTGGGCCAGGAGGAACTGCCACAGCGAGGCGTAGGCGGCCGGGGTGGTGGCCCGCACGTCCTCCACGGTGAGGGTGCCGTCGGGCTCGCCGGCGTCGGTCCACGTCGCCTTCACCCGGTACGTGGCGTAGCCGGTGACCGAGCCGTCGGCCTCGGTGTGCAGCGCGAACCGGCGGGCGGTCGCGCCGCGCCGCCGCTCGGGGAGGTCCAGCAGCGCGCGGTCCCACCAGCGCGCGTCGCGAGCGGTGTTGCCCGGCACGAAGCGGCGCACGGCCTCGTGCACGGCCGCCGCCGGCGCGCGGAACTCGTCCTGCTCGACCATGCGCACCCGCCCGCTGCCGGTGTCGACGTCGTCGCGCAGCCGGAGCCGTTCGAGCTGCCCGCTCCAGCCGCCCTTCCGGCTCGCGGTGGCGTAGCCGAAGCGGCCGTAGATCGAGGCCTCGGCCGCCCAGAGCGCGGCGACCGGCTCCCGCCCCTGCTCGTGCAGCTCGGTGAGCTGCCGCCGCATGATCGCGGTGAGGATCCCGCGCCGCCGGTGGGTGGGGGCGACCGTCACCCAGGTGACCCCGGCCATCGGCACCACGGCGCCGGGCACGGTCAGCTGCATGCTGTAGATGCCCGACGTCGCCACCACCCGGCCGTCCTCGACCATGCCCAGGGAGCGGTCCAGCTCGGCGACCGGCGACGGCTCGTCCTGGAAGGGCCCGTCGGGATCGTTGCCGAACACCGAGCTCATGGCCCGGCTGACCGCCGGCCACTCGTCGACGGTGAACGGGCGCAGCTGGGAGGAGACGTCGTCGGCCACGTCCTGTGTCTACCTGCCGGGTCCGACGGGCGGCCAGCCGATATAGGTGCGCCAGGATGACGGCCATGACGCGCAGCTGGGCGGAGATGATGACCGGGATCGCCGAACGGCTCCGGGCCACCACCGGCGACGACGTCGCGACCTGGAACGAGCGGGTGCGGGGCACCGGCCTGGAGACGGAACCGGAGCTACGGGCCTGGCTCGCCGAGCAGGGGATCAACGGCTACGCGCAGATGATGCTGGTGATGGAGCGCTTCGGTTACCCCGACTTCCTCACCGCCTCCGCCGACGAGCTGGTCGACGCCCAGTACGCCGACCGTCCGGCCCTGCGCCCGGTGTACGACACCGTCGTCGCGGCCGCCCTGGCGCTCGGCGAGGTGCACGTGCAGGCGCGCAAGGGGTACGTGCCGCTGGTCGGACCCCGGCGAACCTTCGCCGTCCTCCAGGCCTCCACGAAGGGCCGGGTCGACCTCGGGCTGCGGCTCGAGGACCGGGAGCCGGGCGGCCGGCTGCTGCCCGCGCGCAGCGTCGGCAACCGCGACTGCGCCGTCCGGGTGGCCCTGACCTCGGTGGACGACGTCGACGACGAGGTGCGCGATCTGCTGGCGGAGGCGTACCGCGAGAACCTCTGAGGCCCGCCGCCCTGTGACATGGTGCGCCGATGGACCCGGAGCAGCGGCCGATCGGCTGGTGGGTGAAACGGCTGGACACCCTGCTGGACGAGGCAGTCGACGCCGTCGTCGAGGGGGAGAAGCTGAGCCGCCGGCACTGGCAGGTGCTGCACTCGCTGGCGGAGGGACCGGTCCGGGATCCCGCGCTGCACGCCGCCCTGCAGGACTTCGGGAGCCCCGGTGACCTCGCGGTGGTGGTCGCCGACCTGATCGGCCGGGGCTGGGTGGTGTCGGGGCACGGCGGGGTGACGCTGACCGCCGACGGCGCCCTCGCGCACGACCGGGTGGAGCGCGCCGTGGGGCGGATCCGCCGGCACGTCGCCGACGGGCTGTCCCGGCAGGAGTACGAGCGCACGATCCTCGTGCTCAACCGCATGGTGGAGAACGTCGAGCGCGCGCTCGGCCGCCGCTGAGCGGATCGCGCTCCTCCGCTCGCTAGGGTCGGACGTTTCCCAGGACCACCGAGGAACGGAGACCTCCCCGTGCGCTCCCGCACGTTGCCGCTCGTGCTCACCGCCGGCCTGCTGGCCGGGTGCACCGGTACCGACGACGGCTCCGGGGGCGACGGCGCGACCGTCACCCTCTCCGCCCCCGGCGAGCAGCTCACGCTGGTGGCCGACGAGGACCCGGCGGCCGCCTCGGTCAGCACGAGCCGCGCCCTCTTCGAGCGGTCCGGCGTCGCCGTCGTCGCCGACGCCGACGACCGGGCGGGCACGCTGCTGGGCTCCTCGGCCGCCGTGGGTCTCGGCGTCCCGCTGCTCGTCGTGGGAGCGGACGCCGAGCCGCTGACCGCCGAGCTCGAGCGCCTCGGCGCGACGCACGTGCTCGCCGTCGGAGAGGTGGAGTTGACCGCGGAGGAGCGCGAGGTCCTCGCCGTCCCGGCGAGCGCCGAGGCCGTGGAGCAGGCGACCGGCCTGGAGTTCGCCGGCGACGAGGAGGTGCCGGCCGACGGCGACGCGCCGGCCGTGGCCGGTCTGACCGGGGATCCCGTCGTCGCGCTGCGGGGCGAGGAGCCGGCGCCGGGTGGGTCGGTGGACGGGTCGCTGCCCCCGGTCGAGCGTGCCGACCCGCTGGAGGACGTGCTCGTGCTGGCGACCGGTGAGTCGGTCGCGGGCATCGCGACGGCGCGGGCGGCGGGAGCGCAGGTGGTCCTCACCGGCACCACCGACCCGCGGGCGTCGGCGGACGTCGTGAGCGCGCTGGCAGAGGCGCCGAACGCGTCCGTCGTCGCGCTCGGCGCCGGCTTCGCCGCCGAGGAGGGCCTGGACTGGAAGACGGCGACCGCCGCGACGGGGGAGCAGCTGCCCGGCGGCGGGCAGACGCTGTTCCCCGGCCGGCTGATCGTGGCGCTCTACGGCCACCCGGGGACGTCGTCGCTCGGACTGCTGGGGGAGCAGGACCTCGACGGCGCCATCACGCGGGCGCAGGAGGTGGCCGCCCCGTACGAGGAGGTCGTGGACACCCCCGTGGTGCCGGCGTTCGAGGTCATCGCGACCGTGGCGTCCTCCAGCGCGGGGGAGGACGGCGACTACTCCTACGAGGCGCCGGTCGAGCAGCTGCGCCCGTGGGTCGAGGCCGCGGGCGAGGCGGGGCTGTACGTCGTCCTCGACCTGCAGCCCGGGCGCACCGACTTCCTCACCCAGGCGAAGCGCTACCAGGAGCTGCTGGAACTGCCGCACGTCGGGCTGGCGCTCGACCCGGAGTGGCGGCTCCGGGCCGATCAGGTGCACCTCACCGAGATCGGTCAGGTCGGCGTGGACGAGGTCAACCAGGTGATCACCTGGCTCGCCGACCTGACGCGGGAGAACGCGCTGCCGCAGAAGCTGCTGGTCCTGCACCAGTTCCAGCTGCGCATGCTGCCGGGCCGGGAGAGCGTCGACCTGACCCGCGACGAGCTCGCGGTGATGATCCACGCGGACGGCCAGGGAGCGCCGGGGGACAAGCTGGCCACCTGGGCGGCGCTGCGGGCCGGGGCCCAGCCGGAGCTGGCCTGGGGCTGGAAGAACTTCATCGACGAGGACCTCCCCATGCTCTCGCCGGCGGAGACGATCGCCCGGGTCTCCCCGACGCCGCAGCTGATCAGCTACCAGTAGCCCTCGACCTCTCCCGTTCCGTCGGTGGGCTGTGGTGTGCTGATCGGCACATCGACCCCGGAGGTGCTTCCAGGTGACCAGCGTCGCGCTCGGCCCCATCGACCAGCTGGACCCGCGGCTGCTCGAGCACCGCCGGGAGCTCACCGGGTACTGCTACCGCATGCTCGGCTCGGTCTTCGACGCCGAGGACGCCGTGCAGGAGACGATGGTCCGCGCCTGGCGGGGGATCGCCGACTTCGAGGGCCGGTCGGCGCTGCGCTCCTGGCTGTACCGCATCGCGACGAACGTCTGCCTGGACTCCCTCAACGGCCGGCAGCGCCGCGCGCTGCCCATGGACCTCTCCGGCTCGCCCTACCCGCCGGTCGAGGCCTCGCTGGCCGGCCGCCTGCCGGCCTCGGCGTGGGTGGAGCCGGTGCTCGACCGGCAGGTCATCCCCGAGGACGGCGACCCGGCCGAGCAGGCCGTGGCCAAGGAGTCGGTGCGGCTGGCCTTCGTCGCGGCGCTCCAGCACCTGCCCCCGCGCCAGCGGGCGGTGCTGATCCTGCGCGAGGTGCTGCGCTGGAAGGCCGAGGAGGTCGCCCAGCTGCTCGACACCACCGTCGCGTCGGTGAACAGCGCGCTGCAGCGCGCCCGGGCCACGCTGGCCGACCTCGACGGCCGGCCCGCGCCACGTTCGCTGGACTCCGACGACCGCGCGCTGCTGGCCCGCTACCTCGACGCCTTCGAGCGCTACGACATCGACGCGTTCGTGCAGCTGCTGCACGAGGACGCGACCCAGCACATGCCGCCGTTCGAGATGTGGCTGAAGGGTCGTCAGGACATCGGCACCTGGATGCTCGGGCCGGGCGCCGGCTGCAAGGGCTCGAAGCTGCTCCAGACCTCGGCCAACGGAACCCCGGCGGTGGCGCAGTACCGCCCCGCGGAGGGCGGTGGTCACGTGCCGTGGGGTCTGCACGTGCTGGAGATCGAGGACGGCCGGATCGCCCACATCTCCAGCTTCCTGAACCTCGACTGCGAGCTGTTCGCCGCGCTGGGCCTGCCGACGGAGATGTGACCGGCGGGGTCCGGGCGGCTCCGCGCCGACCCTCCTCGACCGCCTCGAGACGTCGGGGAAGCCGTCGCCCACCGGCGGCCGCGAGCGTCAGCCACGGGGAGATCGCGACGAAGGCCCGGCAGTGCCGGTCCAGCCGGTGGTCTCCGTCGTCCAGCGCGGGGGTTCGGTATCCGGCGACGGCGTCAGGTGCGCTCACCCGCTGACCGCAGAGGCCGCCGACGACGGGTCCGGGGAGCCGGGATCCGTCGCGCCACGCCGTGTGGCCCTTGACACATTCCGGACGCCAGTAGTCAAATCCTCAACTACCCCCGCGAGCCCGACCGCGCCGGTTCCACGAGAGGACGACATGACCGTTCCGCCCACGCCCCCGAGCGCCGCCGTCACGACCGATGTGCTGGTGGTGGGGTCCGGTCCGGCCGGCGCCTCCGCCGTCCTCTTCCTGGCCACCTACGGCACCTCCGCGCTCCTGATCACCAAGTACTCCCGCCTGTCCGACACCCCCCGCGCGCACATCACCAACCAGCGCACCATGGAGGCGATGCGGGACATGGGCCTGGAGGACCGGCTCATGCGCGAGGCGACCCCCTGGGAGTACATGGGGAACACGACGTTCTGCACCAGCCTGGCCGGTGAGGAGCTCGGCCGGATCCCCTCCTGGGGCACCGACACCGTGCGGCACGCCGACTACGAGCTGCAGAGCCCGTGCACGATGCTCGACGCCCCGCAGACGATCACCGAGCCCGTCCTGATCCAGGCCGCCCAGGAGCGCGGTGCGCAGGTGCGGTTCGACACCGAGTACGTCACCCACGTGCAGGACGACGAGGGCGTGAGCACCACCGTCCGCGACCGGCTCACCGGTGCCGAGTACGTCGTCCGGTCGAAGTACCTGGTCGGCGCGGACGGCGCCCGCAGCAGGGTCGCCGCCGACCTGGACCTGCCCTTCGAGGGTCCCGGCGCCGTGGGCGGGGCGCTGAGCATCGTGTTCGAGGCCGACCTCTCCCGGTTCGTCGCCCACCGGCCCTCGGTCCTCTACTGGATGCTGCAGCCGGGCGCCGAGAAGGAGGGCGTCGGGCTGGGCGTGCTGCGCATGATCAAGCCCTGGACCGAGTGGATGCTCATGTGGGGCTACGAGGTCGCCGCCGGGCCGCCGGAGCTCACCGACGACGTCGTCCGGGAGCTGGCGGTCGCGCTCGTCGGGACCGACGACTTCGAGATGCAGGTGAAGTCCCGCTCGCCGTGGACCGTCAACCACCACTTCGCGACGACGATCTCCCGCGGGCGGGTCTTCTGCGCCGGCGACGCGATCCACCGCCACCCGCCGACGAACGGGCTCGGCTCCAACACCTCCATCCAGGACTCCTACAACCTGGCCTGGAAGCTCGCCGCCGTGATCTCCGGGGCGGCCTCCCCGGCGCTCCTGGAGACCTACGACGCCGAGCGGGCACCGGTCGCCCGCCAGGTCGTCGAGCGGGCCAACCAGAGCATCGCCGACACCGGGAAGATCATCACCGCGCTCGACCTGACCGACACCACCGACGTCGACAAGCTCGAGGCCCAGCTCGCGCTGCGCAAGGCTCCGGGTCCGGAGGGCGAGAAGGTGCGGGCGGCGCTGCGGGAGGCGATCGCCTACAAGGCCTACGAGTTCGACGCCCACGGCGTCGAGCACAACCACCGGTACGCGTCGTCCGCGGTCCTCGGCGACGGGACGCCCATGCCGGAGTTCCGCCGCGACCCCGAGCTGTACGCCCAGCCCACGACCTGGCCCGGGGCCAATATCCCGCACACGTGGGTGACGCGTGAGGGCCACCGGGTGTCGACCCTCGACCTGGTCGGGCGCGGCCGGTTCGCCGTGGTCACCGGCATCGGGGGAGAGGCGTGGCTCGAGGCGGCGCAGGTTCTCGGGCCGGAGCTCGGGCTGACCATCACCCCCGTCGCGATCGGCCCCGGGCAGGAGTTCGAGGACCCGTACGGCACCTGGGCCGAGCTCAGCGAGATCGACGACGGCGGCGTCCTGCTGGTGCGCCCCGACATGGTCGTCGCCGCTCGCTCCGCGTCGGCGCCGTCCTCACCGCAGGCGGCGAGCGACTGGCTGCGGAACGCGCTGGTCACCGTCCTCCACCGCGCGGCCGGCCGCGGTGCCCTCCGCTGTCGGGTCGTCCGGCGGGTGCACGGCGGGACCGCTCACGTCGCAGTGCAGGCACCGCTCGACCGGGACCCGCCCGGTCTCCGCCGGCGCCTCGGCGCCCAGGGGACGCCGCACGAACGCGAAGGACACCAGGGCACCGGCGACCAGGAGCCCCGCCAGGATCAGCACCGCGGTGCGGAAGCCGGCGCCGAAGGCTGCCGGGTCGGTGTAGTCCTCGCCGCCCAGACCGGCGGCGACCGGGACGACCGCCACCGCGAGCAGCCCGGCGGCCCGGGCCACGGCGTTGTTCACGCCCGACGCCACCCCGGCGTACCGGTCCTCGGCGGAGTCCAGCACCGTCGCGGTCAGCGGGGCGACCAGCAGGGTGAGGCCCGCCCCGAACAGGGTCACCGCGGGCAGGACGTCGCGCAGGTAGGAGGCCTCCGGGCCGATCCGGAGCATGAGCAGCACCCCGCCGGCGGCCACGAGCGGCCCCGCGGTGAGCAGGAGGCGCGGCCCGATCCGCTGGGCCAGCGCGCCCACCCGGGCGGAGAACAGGAGCATCAGCACCGTGAGGGGGAGCAGCGCGGTGCCGGCCGTCAGCGGGCTGAACCCGGCGACCACTTGCAGCTGCAGGACCAGCAGCACGAAGAGCGCGCCCAACGCGGCGTAGACGAACAAGGTCGTGGCGTTGGCGGCGCTGAACTGCCGGTCGGCGAACAGCTCCGGAGGCACCAGGGGGTGCCGGGAGCGCCGCTCCACCGCGACGAACGCGGCCAGGGCGAGGACGCCGACGGCGGCGCCCAGCCACACCGCCGCCCCCGCCCCCCGCTCCCCGGCGGCGGTGAGGGCGTAGGTCAGCGCGCCGAGCCCGACGACGACCAGCCCCGTCCCGGCCCAGTCCAGCCGGGGCGCGGCGGCCGGGTCCCGGGACTCGGGCACGTGCCGGGCCGCGACGGCGAGGACCAGGGCGGCCAGCGGCAGGTTGACCAGGAAGACCGCGCGCCAGCTCCACTCCACCAGCCACCCGCCGACGAAGGGCCCGACGGCGGCCGCGACACCGGAGAGCCCGGACCACGCGCCGACCGCCGCGGCGCGGTCGGGCCCGGAGAAGGACGCCGACAGGATGGCCAGGCTGCCCGGGGTGAGCAGTGCTCCGCCGACGCCCTGGAGGGCGCGCGCGGCCACCAGCGTGTCGATGTCGGGAGCCAGGCCGCACAGCGCTGAGGCGGCGGCGAACCAGCACACGCCGACGATGAAGACCCGGCGTCGGCCGAACCGGTCGCTGAGCGATCCGCCGAGCAGGATCAGCGCGGCGAGGGTCAGCGTGTAGGCGTTGACCGTCCACTGCAGACCGGAGAAGTCGGCGTCGAGGTCCGCGCCGATGCGCTCCAGGGCCACGTTCACCACGGTCGCGTCGAGCAGGGCCACGCCCGAGCCGAGAACGGTGGCGAGCAGCACCCACCGGGCCTGTGCCGTGCCCATGCGCAGCCCCGCGGGAGGAGCGGTCATGCCCGTACCTCCTCGGCCGGTCCCCGACAGCCTGGTCGTGCTGCCATCCGCGGTCAACGCGCGCCGCGAGCGGGGATTCCCAGGGGCGGGCCGCGGTGGTGCGGCGAGCATGATGTCGGGCATGGCGCCGGAGACACAGCTCGTCATCGCAGCCGGTGAGGTGCCGGGCTACCTGGGCCCGACCGCGGCGCTCGTCGTGGCGGCGGCGGTGATCGGCTACCTGACGGCCCGTGCCCGGGTGGTGCCGATCGTCGGCTTCCTGGTGGCCGGCGTCCTCATCGGTCCTGCGCAGCTCGGCATCGTCGAGAACGGCGAGGCGGTGGAGGCCGCCGCGGACATCGGCGTCATCCTGCTGCTGTTCACCATCGGGATCGAGTTCTCCCTGGAGCGGCTGGCGCGGGTCTGGACCTGGATCGCCGTCGCCGGGGGCCTGCAGCTCCTGATGGCGACCGGCGCGGGCCTCGGGCTGACCCTGCTCGTCGGTGGTGACTGGCGGGACGGGCTGTTCACCGGCTTCCTGCTCGCGCTGTCGTCCACAGCCATCGTGCTGAAGCTTCTCGGGGAGCGGCGGGAGAACTCCGCGGTGCGCGGCCGGCTGGCGCTCGCGGTGCTCATCGCCCAGGACCTGGCCGTGGTCGCCATGGTCCTCGTCGTCCCCCTGCTCGGACCTTCCGCGGACGGCGGAGGATCGGGGGGCGGCTCGCTGCTCTGGGCACTGCTCACCGCCGTCGCGGTCATCGTCGTCGTCCTGGTGCTCGCCCGCCGGGTGATGCCGGCCCTGCTCGACGTCGTCGCGCGGACGTGCTCGCCGGAGGTGTTCCTCCTCGCCATCGTCGCCGTCTGCTTCGGCACCGCCTACCTGACCGCGCTGGCCGGGGTCAGCGTCTCCCTCGGCGCCTTCCTCGCCGGGCTGGTGGTGAGCGAGAGCCGGGCCAGCAGCCAGGCGTTCGCCGAGGTGCTGCCGCTGCAGATCGTGTTCAGCGCGGTCTTCTTCGTCTCCGTCGGCATGCTGCTCGACGTCGGGTTCATGCTCGCCAACCTGCCGCTGGTGCTGGGCGCCGCGGCCGTCGTGCTGCTGGTCAAGACGCTCACCACCGCGGCCGCCGCCACCGTGGCCCGCATACCGCTGCGGACGGCGGTCGCCACCGGTCTGCTGCTCGCGCAGGTCGGCGAGTTCTCCTTCGTGCTGCTCACCGTGGGCACCGCGGCCGGGCTGGCCCCGCTCGGGCTCGGCGACGACGGCTCGCAGGTCGTCGTCGCCACCACGGTCCTGCTCATGCTGCTCACCCCGCAGCTGGCCGCCGCCGGGGCGCGGATCGACCGGCGGCGCACCGTCGCGGACGACGGTTCCGACGCCGACGGCGGCACGCCCCGCGAGCACGTGGCGCTCATCGGCTGGGGCCCCACCGCGCTCGAGCTGGCGGCCACCCTGCGCAGCCGCGGCGTGGACGTCGTCATGACCACGCTCAACCCCGACGGGGCTCGGCAGGCCGAGGCTGCCGGGCACACCGTGGTGCGTGGCGACCCGACGAAGGGCGAGATCCTGCGCACGGCGGGGGTGCCCGACGCCCGGCTCGCCGTCGTCGCCGAGGACGACCCGGAGCAGGCGGTGCGGGTCGTCGCCGCCGCGCGGGCGGTCACCTCCGCGCCGATCCTGGCCCGGCCGCTGGGCGCCGTCGACGTCGCCGAGCTGGCCGACGCGGGCGCCGACCACATCCTCGACCGGACCGGCTCTCCGGTCAGGCGCTGCTGCGCTCGGTGCTCGCCGAGCTCGGTCACCGGTTCGCCGACCGGGAGGGCAACCGCACCGTCGTCGACACCGCCCGGGTGGTCCGGTACGCGTGGCCGCCGGGCAGCGGCTGCGAGCACGGCGCGGCGTCCCGGCCGGTCGTGCCCCTGGCCTCGGGCTGCGTCGGGTGCCTGCAGGAGGGGACCGAGTGGGTGCACCTGCGCACCTGCCTGGGCTGCGGGTACGTCGGCTGCTGCGACTCCTCGCCGCGCCGGCACGCGCGTGCCCACGCCGCGGCCGACGACCACCCGCTGATCGCCTCGGCCGAGCCGGGGGAGAGCTGGGGCTACTGCTTCGTCGACGACGTGACCGTGCCGGCGCCGGCCGGAGCGGCTCCCGAGGCGGAGTCCTCGCCCGCGTCCCAGTGAGGCACACCGCGCCCCGCGGGGCAGGGACCGGAGCCCCCGCGAGGCGCGGGACGGGCTACCGGGTCCCGGGCAGACGCGGGGTGCGCGCCGGTTCGGTCCGCCGCGGTCGGAGCAGCTCGAAGGCGGCGGCCAGGGAGAGCAGCGCGGTGTCGTCGTAGCCACGTCCGGCGAAGGTGAGCCCGACCGGCATCCCGATGTCGGGCATCGTCCCCATGGGCACCGTGACCGTGGGGATCCCGAGGTGGCGCACGACCAGGTTGCCGTTGGCGACCCAGACACCGTTGCGCCAGCCGAGGTCGGCAGATGCCTCGTCCACGTCCATGTCCGCGGGGCCGACGTCCGCCACCGCGGGGAAGACCACGGCGTCCAGGCCGAGGGAGTCCATCCACTCCTCGAGATCGATGCGCCGGGTCTCCTCGAGGCCCCGCAGGCCGGCCTCGAGCTCGGGGATCTCCGTCAGGTCGTCGACGGGGTGGTCCCGGACGTGCGCCGGGTACGCGGCGATGTCGTCGTCGAAGCCGACGTACCGGTCCGGGAGCGCGCCCTCGGGCTGCGGGGAGATCCGGCTGCCGTCGACGGCTGCCAGGCCGGACAACCGCGGGTCGCCGTTCGCCCGCAGGAAGTCGTCCCAGGCCCAGGCGGAGAGGTCGAGGAGCTCGCGCTCGAGGAACGCGGGGGAGACGATGCCGCGGGTCGAGATCGTGGGCGCGCCGTCGCGGTCGCCCTCGTACCGGCTGACGACGGGGAAGTCGACCTCCACCACCGTGGCGCCGGCGGCCACCAGGTCGTCGCGAGCCGCCTGCCAGAGAGCGATCACCGACTCCCGGGTCTCGATCCGGCGGCCCGTCGGCCCGCCGATGCCCGGCGCCGTGCCGGTCCCGGCATCCGGGTCGGCGTTCACGTACATGCGGGGGACCCCGAAGCGACGGCCGTCGAGACGTCGCTCGGCCGAGGGGCGGTCCGCCGGCTGCAGGTCGAGGTACGAGGCGGGACGGAGCTCGGACGCGGGCGGCAGCGGGATCCACGGCTGCGCGCGCCAGAAGTCACCGCGCGTGTCGGGGTCGTCGGCCACGACCACGTCGAGCACCTCGAGGAGGTCGGCCATGGTGCGGGTGTGCGGCACCACGACGTCCATCGTCGGGACCAGCGGCCAGTTGCCCCTGACCGAGATGACGCCGCGCGACGGCGTGTACGCGCAGAGGCCGTTGTTCGACGCCGGACCGCGCCCGCTGGACCAGGTCTCCTCACCCAGGCCGAAGGCGGCGAAGCTCGCCGCTGTCGCGGTGCCCGAGCCGTTCGACGAGCCGGAGGCGAAGGGGGCGGTCAGGTACTCCGCGTTGTAGGGGCTCTCGGCGCGACCGTAGAGGCCGCGCTGCATGCCGCCGTTCGCCATGGGCGGCATGTTCGTCAGGCCGAGGCAGACGGCACCGCCGCGGCGCAGGCGCTCGATGGTGAACGCGTCGCGCTGCGCGACCAGGTCGGCGAAGGCCGGGCTGCCCGCGGCGGCCGACAGGCCCCTGACCAGGTAGCTGTCCTTGGCCGTGTACGGGATCCCGTCGAGCGGCCCCCGCAGGCGCCCCTCGCGGCGGCGGGCGTCGGACTCCTCGGCCTCGGCGAGCGCGTCCGGGTTGAGCACGACCACGGCGTTGAGCGCGGTGTCGGACCCGGGGGAGTCGTAGGCCTCGATCCTGGCGAGGTAGCTCCGGACCAGCTCGACGCTGGTCGTCCTCCCGGCGGCGAGGGCGTCCCGCAGGGCCGCGATGGAGGCCTCGACGACGTCGATCACCGGGCCTCCCCGAGGCTCGGCTGCTGCTGGGTGATGCAGTGGATCCCGCCGCCCCGGGAGAAGATCGGACGGGCGTCGACGGTGACCACGCGGCGGCCGGGGTAGGCGTCGGCGAGGATGTCGCGGGCCCTGGCGTCCGCCTGCTCCTCACCGAAGCCGCAGGCGATGACGCCGCCGTTGACGACGAGGTGGTTGACGTAGCTCCAGTCCACGAAGCCCGTGTCGTCGCGGAGCGTCCGGGGCGCCGGCAGGTCGACGATCTCGAAGGGCCGTCCCGCCGCGTCGGTCTGCTCGGCGAGCAACCGGCGGAGCTGGGCGCTCACGGCGAAGTCCGGGTGACCCGGGTCGGTCTGGTCGTGCAGGAGCACGCGACCGGGGGAGGGGATCGTCGCGACGATGTCGACGTGGCCGTTCGTGCCGAAGTCGTCGTAGTCCCGGGTGAGCCCGCGCGGCAACCAGACGGCGTGGGTCGCGCCGAGCGTCCGGCGCATCTCCGCCTCCACCCGGCTCTTGGTGGCGTAGGGGTTGCGGCGCGGGTCCAGCTGCACGGTGTCGGTCAGCAGCACCGTCCCCTCGCCGTCGACGTGGATGCCGCCGCCTTCGTTGACCAGGACGGAGCTGACGTACTCGGCCCCCAGCAGCCCGCTGATCAGCGCGGCGATCTCGGCGGACTTCTCCCACTCGGCCCAGTCCTTGTCACCCCAGCCGTTGAACACCCATCCGACGGCGCCCAGGACGTCGGGGCGGTCGTCGTCGACGACGAAGGTCGGGCCGAGGTCGCGCATCCAGAACTCGTCGAGCGGTGCCTCGACCAGCTCCACGGCGTCGCCGAGCATCCGTCGCGCACGGGCCGTCTCCGTGGGGTCGACGACCATCGTGACCGGCTCGAACTCCGTGATGGCGTGGGCCACGGCCGTCCAGGCCGCGTAGCACTCCTCGCGTTCGGCCGTTCCCTCGCCCAGGGTGAGGCCAGCGCGGGGAAAGGCCATCCAGGTGCGGGTGTGGTGCGCTGTCTCCGATGGCATCCGCCAGGTCATCGTCGTCCTCGTGGTCTCCTATTGACCAAGCGGTCAACAGGCCGGACGCTACAGAACGGGCAGGAATGCAGTCAACGCAGCGCACCCGGATCCGCAAGACACCTGACGGTCGACGCGCCGAGATCGCGGTCGCGGCCAGAGCGATGGCCCTGGAGGAGGGGCTGCAGTCGGTGACGCAGCGGGCGGTGGCCGGGCAGGCCTCGATCGCCCCGGCCCTCGTCGCGCACTACGTCGGCAGCATGGACGAGCTGGTCGCGGAGACCTTCGAGGCCATCGTCGGCGACGAGCTGGACGAGGTCGCTGCACTGCTGGAGGCCATGCCCGATCCGCTCGCCAGGATCGCCGGCTTGATCGAGACCCTCCTGGGCGGGTCCCGCCACGACGTCACGCTCGTCTGGGTGCAGGCGTGGTCGGCCGGTCGGCGCAACGAGGCCCTCGCCGACGCCGTCCGGCGGCAGATGGACAACTGGCAGGCGCTCATCCGCGACGTCATCGACGAGGGCGTGGAGGCGTCGGTGTTCCGGTGCGACGACCCGGCCGGGGCCGCGTGGCACCTCCTGGCGATGGTCGACGGCCTCAACGCGCACGCGCTGGTCCGGTGGGGAGCCCCCGCCGCGCAGGAGACCGCCGCGAGGCGAGCAGCCGAGGCGCTCCTCGGGCTCGACGCGGGGTCGCTGGCCCGGACGGCGGAGGCCGGGACCGGTTGACCACCCGGAGGCGGCCCCCGAGGATGCGCCGCGCCGGCGGTGGACCGGCGTCAGCTCCCCTTCGGGTGCACCCGGTGCTCAAGGTGTGAGCCGTGACTGCCGACACCTCTGACGTCCGCTCGTCGTCAGAAGGTCTCCGATGTCCCGATCACTCACGGTCCGCGCCCGGATGGGCGCCGGTATCGCGGCCATGATGCTCCCGCTGCTGGTGGTCTCCGGCACGGCGGTGGCCGGGCTGGATCTCACGATGGACGGCTTCGCCGAGACCGCGGAGGAGGCGACCGAGGAGGCGCTGCCTCTCGCCCGGTTGCAGACGCTGGTGCTGGAGGTCGAACGGACCGGCTTCCGGGCCGTCCTCCTGCCCCGCACGGCCGATGCCCGCGGGGCCTACCAGGCCAGCCGGGACCGGCTCGACGCCGGCTTCGCCGACCTCGCCGACGACGCCCTGACCGAGGAGGGGGACGACACGGCGGCAGCGCAGGAACACGCCCAGCGCGCCGTGGCGGCCCTCGATGCAGCGCTCGCGGGCGCCGCGGCCGCGAACCCCGCGGAGCGGACCGCGGTGCTCCAGCGGCTGGACGAGGCGAGCCGCCACGTCGGTGCGGCGGTGGCCTCGCTCAGCGCCGCCGAGGCGCTGGCCGAGGCCGACATCCTCGGCGAGTACGCCGAGGCCCGCGAGGCGCAGGAGCAGGTCCTGGGCTGGATCCTCGGGGTCGTCGCCCTCGGACTGCTCATCGCCCTGGCCGGTGCCCTCCGCCTCACCCGCACGGTGCTCGCCCCGCTCGGCGCCTTCCGCGAGGCCGCCCACGCCCTGGGTGACGGAACGCTGTCGCACCGCGTCCCGGTGCTGCGGGAGGACGAGTTCGGTGCGCTGGCGCGCACGTTCAACGCCATGGCCCGCGACCTCGAGAGCCAGCAGCAACACCTCTCCCGGTCCGCGCGATCCGACGCGCTCACCGGCCTGCCCAACCGTCTGCGGCTGGCCGAGCACCTCGAGGCGACCCTCGACGCCGGCGACGCGGTCTCGCTCCTGCTGATCGACCTCGACGGTTTCAAGACGATCAACGACACGCTCGGGCACTCCGTCGGCGACGAGGTCCTGCGGGTCATCGCCGACCGCCTGCGCACGGTCCTGCGCGAGGGCGACCTGGCGGTCCGCCTGGGCGGCGACGAGTTCGCCGTCGTCGTCCCGGGCGACGCGCCCGAGGGGCAGGCGGTGGCCGAGCGCGTACGCACAGCCCTCCGCCCGGCGATCCAGCACGCCGACCAGGAGCTGTTCGTCACCGCCAGCATCGGCGTCGCCACGGCCTCCGGCCCGGCGGGCGCGGCCGAGGACCTGCTGCGCCACGCCGACCTGGCCATGTACGGGGCCAAGAACGGCGGCAAGGACGCGGTCTGCCTCCACGACGCCGCATCGCACGACGCCCTCGAGGACCGCATGCGGCTGGCGACCGACCTGCCCCGCGCGCTGCAGCGCGACGAGTTCGTCCTGCACTACCAGCCGGTGCACGCCCTCGACGGGCAGGCCGTCGTGGGGGTCGAGGCCCTCATGCGCTGGGAGCACCCCACCTTCGGGCTGGTCCCGCCGGGCTCGTTCATCTCGTTGGCCGAGCGGACCGGTCTCATCGGGCCCCTCGGTGCCTGGGCCCTCGACGAGGCCTGCCGCCAGCTGCGCGAGTGGTACGACCTGCTCGGCGATGACACGCTGCAGATGAGCGTCAACGTCTCCGCCCGCCAGTTGGCCGACGAGGAGTTCCCGGCCCTGGTCGCCCGCACCCTGGTCCGGCACCGCATCCCGGCCGGCCGGCTGGTCCTCGAGATCACCGAGAGCATGCTCGTCGAGGACCTCAGCGCCGAGGTGAGCCGCCTGTTCGAGCTGAAGGAGATGGGCGTCCAGCTCGCCGTCGACGACTTCGGCACCGGCTACTCGTCGCTGAGCTACCTGCCGCGCTTCCCCGTGGACCTGCTCAAGCTCGACCGTTCCCTGATCGAGCAGATCGACCAGCCGCGGGGGCAGGCGGTGGCCGCCGGCATCATCGACCTGGCCCGCGTGCTCGGCCTCCAGCCGGTAGCCGAGGGCATCGAGACCGCCCACCAGCTCGACGCGCTCGGAGCGCTCGGGTGCACGCTGGGACAGGGCTTCCACCTGGCCCGGCCGGCCGGCGCGGCCGAGATCACCAGGATCCTGTCCGACCTGGTCGGCGAGCACCCGGACGCGGCCGTCCGGGTGTGACCCCCCCGGCTCCCGGCCCTGCTCGACGCCGGGGCTCCGGGCACCGGCGCCCGCGGGCGACGAGCTGCGCGTCGGGTCGGGCTCAGCGGGCGTCGCGCCGCCGTGAGCGGTCCGCAGCGGTCGGCAGCTCGCCCGTCGTCGCCACCTCGTCGGCGATGTCCCGCAGCTTGCGGTTGAGGTGCTGGCTCGCGCTGGTCAGCTGCGCGAACGCCTGGTCGGCGGTCATCAGCTCCCGGGCCATCAGGATCCCGATCGCGGTGCCGATCTGCCGGGAGGACTGCAGCGCCGTCTCCAGGTTCGTCGTCTGTTGCTGGTGGAGGGCGGCCTGGACGGCCAGCGCCGCGAAGGGGGCGAAGATCGCGCCGACCCCGATGTCCAGGTCGTCAAAAGCGCCCGGGCTGCGGGCGTAGAAGTTCAACGCCGCCGTGTCCGACCCGCTCAGCGGCAGACGCACGCTGAACATGCTGCGGACGCCGGTGTCCCGCACGCAGCGATCGGCGAAGCCTGGCCACCGCGGCTCGTGGGCCAGGTCGTCCACGTGCACGAAGTCGGCCGTCTCGGAGGCTTCCAGGCACGGGCCTTCCCCCGCCTCGTACTGCAGCTCGTCCACGCGTGGGGAGATCTCACCGGCCGAGCTGATCGTCCTCGGCCGCCGCCGTGCCTCGATGAGGGTGAGAGCGCAGTCCTCGCTGTGCGCCACCGCCTGCCCGGCGACGTGCACGATCCGGTCGGGGTCCAACGTGCCCGAGTGGCTCTGCGACAGCAGGTGGGTCAGCTCCTCGAACTGCCCGCCCAGCCGCCTCATCAGCGCCGAGTCGCCCGTCGCTGGAGTGTCCGACATGCTGTCCGCCCCTGCTCACGAGATGCGTCATCGCGACCGACTTGACCGGGTCACACCGGATGTGGGCCAACCTACCGCCCGCGGGCGGGCACCGGCACCGTCCTGCTGGAACCGCATGTTCCACGGACTGGTCGGCAGGGCATGGGGTCCGCACGCCCCAGGCTCAGGGCGGGCAGCCGGACCGAGGCTGCCCGCTCGCTTGCACACCGGGTGGTACTCACGAGGCAGGAAGAGCGGGCGAGCGGAGATGCACGGGTGAGCGACGAGCTGCGCCGGCGGGTGGGCGACGCCGAAGGGGTGCGGGCGGCGTTCGAGGAGATGCCGCTGCTGCTCATGAGCACCGAGGGCCCGGAGCACGTCTTCGTGGCGGCGAACGCGGTCTATCGCGAGTTCGTCGGGAGATCGGAGTTCATCGGCACGGCGATCCGCGTGGCGATGCCCGAGCTGGCCGGGCAGCAGATCTTCGAGATGTTCGACCGGGTCTACGCCACCGGGGAGCCGCAGACGGCCCGGGAGTGGCGGGTGCAGGTGGACCGCGAGGGGACCGGCACCGTCCAGGACGCGTGGGCGGACTTCTCCTGCTTCCCGCGACGGGCGCCGGACGGGACGGTCGTCGGGCTGCTCGCCTTCGCCACCGACGTCACCGACCGGGTCCTGCAGCGTCGGGCGGCGGAGAAGGAGGTCGCCGAGGCGGAGCGGCGCTACCGCGACGCCCGCGACGTCGTGACCGCGCTCCAGGAGGCGTTGCTGCCGACCGCGTTGCCGGTGCTGCCCGGTGCCCGGGTCGCCGCGCGGTACCTGGTCGCCGCGCACGACCAGGTCGCCGGAGGCGACTGGTTCGACGCCGTTCCGCGCGCCGACGGCAGCGTCGTCCTCGTCGTCGGCGACGTCGTCGGGCACGGGGTCGCGGCGTCGGCCGCGATGGGCCAGCTGCGGGCGGTGCTCGCTGATGCCCTGACCACCGGGGGCGATCCGCTGTCCGCGCTGGTGCGGGCCGATGCCTTCGCGGCGCGCACCCCGCTGCTGCGCGCGACCACGCTCGCGCTGGTGGTCCTCGATCCCGGCACCGGGGCGCTGTTCTACGCCACGTGCGGCCACCCGCCGCCGCTGGTCGTCACCCCCGACGGCAGGACGCGTCTCCTCGACGGTGCCGCCAGCGGCCCCCTGGGCACCGGCGCCACCCTGGTGCTCACCCACGACACCCTGGCCCCTGGTGAGCTCGTCCTGCTCTACACCGACGGGTTGGTCGAGCGCCCCAACCGCGACCTCGGGGCCGGCATCGCCGAGCTGAGGACCGTCGCTGCCGACGCCGCCGCGAACCGCGCGCTGCCGCTGCACGCCGCCCCCGTGATGGCCGAGCGGGTCTGCCGGCTCACCGTCGAGCTGCTGACCCGCACGGGCTACGCCGACGACGTGACCGTCCTCGCCGCCCAGCGGCTCCCCGGCCCCGTCGGCCCGCTGGACCTGCAGACGTCGACCGCCCACCGGGACATCCGGCAGCTGCGGCGGGGCCTCGACGAGTGGCTCGAGCTCCTCGACCCCGACGACAGCGACCGGGTGGCGGTGGAGCTGGCGGTGTGGGAGGCCGTCGCGAACGCCGTCGACCACGCCTACCCCGACGAGCGACCGGGACCGGTCCGGGTGCAGGCGGCGCTGGGTGCTGACGGCGTGCTGGAGTGCCGGATCAGCGATCGCGGCCGGTGGCGCCGGCCCGATCCGGCGGACACCACCGGGGTCGGGGACTGCTGCTCGCGGAGCGGCTCGTCGACTCCCTCGAGGTGCACCACCCGGAGGACGACGCGGCTCCGGGAGGCACCGTCGTGGTGCTCCGGCACCGGCTGCACCGGCCCGCCGTGCTCGGTCCCGGCATCGATGCGCCACCGTCGCCCCCGGTCGGCCGCCCGGAGTTCGCCGTCGAGGCCGAGCGCGCCGACGGCGGTCCGCGCCTGCGGGTCCGCGGCCCGGTCGACGTCACCACCGCCGAGGAGCTCGCCCGGGCCATGTCCGGCTCCTCGCGGGGCGGGGTGCAGTCGCTGACCGTCGACCTCACCGAGGTCACCCTCCTGGCCAGCGCCGGCGTGCAGGTCCTGCACCGCATGCGCGACCAGTTCATCGGGCAGCGGCAGCAGCTGAGCCTGCTCGCTCCGTCGGGCAGCCCCGCCCACGCGGTGCTGGAACTGGTGCAGCTGCCCCACCTGGACGGCGACGGGGGCGACGGCTGATCGTCGGTGGAGCGGGTGACCGGGATCGAACCGGCATGGCCAGCTTGGAAGGCTGGGGCTCTACCATTGAGCTACACCCGCGAGGTGCCCGGACAGCCTAACGGCCGCCGGTGCGCCGAGCCCGCAGGGCCGCCGCTACGGTCGCGCTGTGACCGAGACCACGTGGCTCGACGCCACCGCCCAGGCCGAGCTCGTCCGGGCCGGTGAGGCCACGCCGGCCGAGCTCGTCGACGCGGCCATTGAGCGCATCGAGCGGGTGGACCCGCAGCTGGACGCGGTGCTGCGCGACCGGTTCGACGCCGCTCGCGCCGAGGCCCGCGGCGACCTTCCCGACGGCCCGTTCCGCGGCGTCCCGCTGCTGCTCAAGGACCTGGGCTGCCACGTCGCCGGCGAGGAGACCCACTACGGCACGTCGTTCCTGCGCGACGCCGGCGTCCGGTGGCCGAACGACAGCCACCTAGCGCAGCGGTTCCGGGCGGCGGGCTTCGTCGTCCTCGGCCGCACGAACGTGCCGGAGTTCGGCACGACGATCACCACGGAGCCGGCCGCGAACCCACCGGCCCGCAACCCCTACGACACCGGCCGCTCCACCGGGGGCTCCAGCGGCGGCTCGGCCGCCGCGGTCGCCGCGGGGATGGTCCCGATCGCCCACGCCGGCGACGGCGGGGGCTCGATCCGCATCCCGGCCGCCGCGTGCGGGCTGGTGGGGCTCAAGCCGACGCGAGCCCGGGTCAGCCAGGGGCCGGACGTGGGGGAGAGCTGGGCCGGCGCCACGATCGACGGCGTCGTCACCCGCTCGGTGCGCGACACCGCCGCCGTCCTGGACCTCGTCGCCGGCCCGATGCCCGGTGACCCCTACGCCGCCCCGCCGCTGCCGCGACCCCTGGCCGAGGAGGTGGGCGCACCCGTGGGCCGGCTGCGCGTCGGCCTGCTCGACGCCGCCCCGGGGGAGCAGTACCTGGACGACCCGGCCTGCCGGGAAGCGGTGGCGCGGGCCGGCCGGCTGCTGGCCGACATCGGCTGCGACGTCGAGCCAGGTGCGCCGGAGGCCATGTTCGAGCCGCTCTTCCCGCGGTTCTTCACCACGACCATCGCCGCCGACGTCGCGCTCACGCTCTCCGCCCTCGAACGCTCGGCGCTCGGCCGGCCGGTGGACGACGCCGAGCTCGAGCCGCGCAACGCCCTGTACCGCGCCGTCGGGCGGAAGCTCTCCGCCGAGGACTACGTCGGGGCGCGGGCGTGGCTCGGGGCGTGGTCCCGCCGGATGGCCGGGTGGTGGGCGCCGCCCGGGCTCGGCGGCCAGGGCTTCGACCTCCTGGTGACGCCGACGCTCGCCGCGCGGCCGCCCGAGCTGGGCTGGCTCACCGCGGGCGGCGACGCGGAGGAGGGACGGCGGATCAACAGCCTGATGCCGTTCACGGCGCAGTTCAACGTCACCGGGCAGCCGGCGGTCAGCCTGCCGCTGCACCGGACCGACGAGGGCCTGCCCATCGGGGTGCAGCTCGTCGCGGGCTTCGGTCGGGAGGACGTGCTGGTGCGGGTCGCGGCGGCGCTGGAGGAGGCGGCACCATGGGCCGATCGCCGTCCCGGGGTGTCGGCCTGATCAGCCGGACCGGACGCGCGCAGGGGGCCGGTCGGCCGACCGGCCTAGACTCGCCCTCGCTACGGGGTGTAGCGCAGCTTGGTAGCGCACCTGCTTTGGGAGCAGGGGGCCGCAGGTTCAAATCCTGTCACCCCGACCGTGGGCGCTCAGGCGGCGCATCCCGCCCCCGCGCCCGTGCCCCCGACGTCCGTAGACTCGGGGGTCGACCGGCGCCGTCGGAGCACCCTGGCGCCCCATCCGCTGTCTTACCGAGGAGCACTGCCGCTGTGAAGAGCACCATCGAGGAACTGGGCCCCACGCGGGTCCGGATTGCGATCGAGGCGGCATGGGGGGACCTGGACCACGCCTTCGGTGAGGTCTACAAGGAGCTGGGCAAGCAGGTCCGCGTCCCCGGCTTCCGCCCCGGCAAGGTGCCCAACCGCGTCCTCGACCAGCGCATCGGCCGCCCGGTCGTCCTGGAGCAGGTCGTCCAGCACGCCATCCCGGAGATCTACTCCGAGGTCGTCCGCGAGAACCAGGTCCGCGTCCTCGGCCAGCCCGAGGTCGAGGTGACCCGCCTCGACGACAACGAGTCCCTCGCCTTCACCGCCGAGGTCGACGTCGCCCCGCAGCTCACCCTGCCCGAGCTCGACAGCATCGCCGTGACCGTCGACGACGTCGAGGTCACCGACGAGGAGATCGACCAGCAGGTCACCGTCATGCGCGAGCGCTTCGGCATGCTCCAGTCGGTCGAGCGCGCGGCGCAGCAGGGCGACTTCGTCTCCATCGACCTCGAGGCGAAGCTGAACGGCGAGATCCTCGAGGACGGCTCGACCACGGGCATGTCCTACGAGGTCGGCTCCGGCAACCTCATGGAGGGCCTGGACGACGCCGTCGTCGGCCTGTCCGCCGAGGAGTCGAAGACCTTCGAGACGGCGCTGCTGTCCGGCCCGAACTCCGGCGAGATGGCCGAGGTCACCGTGACGGTGCGCTCGGTCAAGGAGAAGGAGCTGCCGGAGCTGGACGACGACTTCGCCCAGACCGCCAGCGAGTTCGACACCCTCGACGAGCTCCGCGAGGACGTCCGCACCCGCCTGGCCCGCACCAAGGTGATCCAGCAGGGCGCGCAGGCCCGCGACAAGATCGTCGAGCAGCTGCTCGAGACCGTCGAGGTGCCGATCCCGGAGAACCTGGTCGAGCGCGAGATCCAGTGGCGCAACCAGTCCTTCGAGAACGAGCTGCGCCAGGCCGGCATGGACTGGGACGCCTTCCTCCAGATGACCGGTTCCGAGAGCCGCGAGGCCTACGACGCCGAGCAGCAGAAGAACGTCGAGGAGGCGGTCAAGACGCAGTTCATCCTCGACGCGATCGCCGACGCCCGTGAGGTCACCGTCGACAACGACGACCTCTCGGCGCAGATCATGGCGCAGGCGCAGCGCAACCGGATGAGCCCGGAGCAGTACGCCCAGCAGCTGCAGCAGTCCAACAACATCGCCGAGTTCGTCGCCGACGTGCGCCGGACGAAGACGCTGGCCCAGCTGCTCGAGCAGGCGACGATCACCGACGCGTCGGGGAACAAGGTCGACCTCGAGGCCATGCGGCCCAAGACGGTCCAGGCGCCCGCCGCCGAGACCGCCGAGGACACCGACGAGGCCTGATCCGCCTCCCGCGCCACCGACGACGCCGTCCCACCCCACCGGGGAGGGGCGGCGTCGCCGCTTTCCGGGCCCGGTCGCTGCGCCGACGGCGAACACCGCCCTGATCGGGACTGCCTCGTCGGAGGTCCGCGTTAGGGTCGACAGGACTCAGGCGATCACCGGGAGGCACCACCTCCCGGAGGGCCGTTCGAAGCCCGTACCACCCACCGAGACCGACTGCTCAGACAGTTCTACGGAGGTCACCGCACCCGTGAGCACTACCGACCCGAACATGGCGAGCGCGCCGATGCTGCGCGGCGCCGGCGGAATGATGAACCTCGGCGACTCGGTCTACGAGCGACTGCTGCGCGAGCGCATCATCTTCCTGGGCACCCAGGTGGACGACGTGATCGCCAACCAGCTGGCCGCCCAGATGCTGCTGCTGTCCGCCGAGGACCCGAAGCAGGACATCCACCTCTACATCAACTCGCCCGGCGGCTCGGTCAGCGCCGGCATGGCGATCTACGACACGATGCAGTTCATCGACTGCGACGTCGCCACCTACGGCATGGGCCTGGCCGCCTCGATGGGGCAGTTCCTGCTCACCGCGGGCACCAAGGGCAAGCGCTACGCCCTCCCGCACGCGCGGATCATGATGCACCAGCCCTCCGCCGGCGTCGGTGGCACCGCGGCCGACATCGCGATCCAGGCGGACCTCTTCCGCCGCACGAAGAAGGAGCTCAACGAGCTGCAGTCCTTCCACACCGGGCAGAGCGTGGAGCAGATCGAGCAGGACTCCGACCGCGACCGCTGGTTCACCGCGCAGGAGGCCCTCGAGTACGGCTTCGTCGACCACGTGGTGAGCCGCGCGACCATGACCGACAGCGCCAACCCGGTCTCCGACAACTGAGCTTCCGAGGACAGACGCAGATGAGCTTCGAGATGCCCTCCAGCCGTTACATCCTGCCCTCCTTCGTGGAGCGCACGAGCTACGGCATGAAGGAGTCCAACCCCTACAACAAGCTCTTCGAGGAGCGCATCATCTTCCTCGGGGTGCAGGTCGACGACGCGTCGGCGAACGACGTGATGGCGCAGCTCATCACGCTCGAGTCGAACGACCCGGACCGCGACATCACCATCTACATCAACTCGCCCGGTGGCTCCTTCACCTCGCTGATGGCCATCTACGACACGATGATGTTCGTCCGCCCGGACATCCAGACCGTCTGCATGGGCCAGGCCGCCTCCGCCGCCGCCGTCCTCCTCGCGGCCGGCACCCCGGGCAAGCGCCTCGCGCTGCCGTACTCCCGCGTGCTGATCCACCAGCCCTCCGGCGAGGCCGGCGGCCAGGTCTCCGACCTGGAGATCCACGCCGCCGAGATCGAGCGCGTGCGCACGCAGATGGAGGAGATCCTGGCGCGGCACACCGGTCGCTCGGCCGAGCAGGTCCGCAAGGACATCGACCGCGACAAGATCCTCACGGCCGAGGAGGCCAAGGAGTACGGGATCGTCGACCAGGTGATCCAGAGCCGCAAGCTCAACGCCCTCCCGGGCTGACGACGGGTGCGGGCCGGGACGCGCGTGACGCGTGCTCGGCCCGTACCGTCGGAGGCCTGAGGGCACGACGGGACACGAGTGGGACGGCCGGGACGAACCGGGTGAGTCATTGCCCGAGGTCGTGGACGGCGGCAGGTACGTTCGGCGAACGCCCGAACCCCGGAGCCCAGCGCCGGGAGGAGAGCCTCGTGGGGCAGCCTGTCAGCGAGGTCGAGCAGGGGCACGACAAGCAGCAGGATCCAACCCGCAGGTACCTGGCACCAGGACCGGCGATTCCGAGGTGGAGGTCAGCAGGTGGCACGAATCGGTGAGAGCGGTGACCTGCTCAAGTGCTCGTTCTGCGGGAAGAGCCAGAAGCAGGTCAAGAAGCTCATCGCGGGCCCCGGGGTCTACATCTGCGACGAGTGCATCGACCTCTGCAACGAGATCATCGAAGAGGAGCTCTCGGAGTCGTCGGACCTCAAGTTCGACGAGCTGCCGAAGCCCAAGGAGATCCACGACTTCCTCGACCAGTACGTCATCGGCCAGGACAAGGCCAAGCGGACGCTCTCGGTCGCGGTCTACAACCACTACAAGCGGATCCAGGCCGGCGGCGCCGGTGGCTCCCGCGAGGACGCGGTCGAGCTGGCCAAGTCCAACATCCTGCTGATCGGCCCCACCGGCTGCGGCAAGACGCACCTCGCGCAGACGCTCGCCCGGATGCTCAACGTGCCCTTCGCCATCGCCGACGCCACCGCGCTCACCGAGGCGGGCTACGTCGGTGAGGACGTCGAGAACATCCTGCTGAAGCTGATCCAGGCCGCCGACTACGACGTCAAGCGCGCCGAGACCGGCATCATCTACATCGACGAGGTCGACAAGATCGCCCGCAAGAGCGAGAACCCGTCGATCACCCGCGACGTCTCCGGTGAGGGCGTGCAGCAGGCGCTGCTGAAGATCCTCGAGGGGACGACGGCGTCGGTCCCGCCGCAGGGCGGCCGCAAGCACCCGCACCAGGAGTTCATCCAGATCGACACGACGAACGTGCTGTTCATCGTGGGCGGTGCCTTCGCCGGCCTGGAGCAGGTCATCGAGGCGCGCGCCGGCAAGCAGGGCATCGGCTTCGCCGGGGAGATCCGCGGCAAGGCCGAGATCGAGGAGGCCAACTCCTTCGCCGAGGTCATGCCCGAGGACCTGCTGAAGTTCGGCATGATCCCCGAGTTCATCGGCCGTCTCCCGGTGATCACCAGCGTGAAGAAGCTCGACCGCCAGGCGCTGATCAACATCCTGACCGAGCCGAAGAACGCCCTGGTGCGCCAGTACCGCAAGCTCTTCGAGCTCGACGGCGTGGAGCTGGACTTCACCGACGACGCGCTCGAGGCCGTCGCCGACCAGGCGATCCTCCGCGGCACCGGCGCCCGCGGCCTCCGCGCGATCATGGAGGAGGTGCTCCAGTCGGTGATGTACGACATCCCCGGCCGCGAGGACATCGCCTCCGTGGTGATCACCAAGGAGGTCGTCCTGGAGCACGTCAACCCGACGATCGTCCCGCGCAAGCCGACCCGCGCCCCTCGCGAGAAGTCGGCCTGAGCCTCGGTCGCAGCGAGCCCGTCCCCGATCCGGGGGCGGGCTCGCAGCGTGTCGAGGGCCCTAGGGCGTTGGGCGATGTGCGCTCAGGGCGCGTCTGGAGGGCAGAAGCACGCCGCAGGCGCACACTGCTCAGCGCAGCAGGAGGGCGGCACGCGCTCGGCACACGGCGAGGATTTCGCGACGGCAGGCCTCCGGCTCCTGGCGCAGCCGCCGGTAGCTGAATCGCAGCACCACCCAGCCCCGGGCAGCGAGCGCGGCGTCCCGGCGGATGTCCCGCTCGCGCGCCTCCGCGCTCCCGTGGAACGCGGCGCCGTCCATCTCCACCGCGACCTTCAGCTCGGGAACCGCAGCGTCCAAGCGGACCGTGCCGAACGGCAGGCTCACGCGGTACTGCTGCTGGAAGACCGGCATTCCGGGGCCGCGCAGCACGTGCTGCACGCCCCAGATCTCCAGCTCGCTCTCGCAACCCTGGGCGACCAGCTCGGCCAGCTCGACCAGTCCCCGCCGGCCGGCGAGAGCGGGCTGCCGGCCGAGTTCGAACCGCAGCGCGGGTAGGTCCACCTGGCGGTCACGCAGGGACTCGAGGACTGCTCGGCGAGCCGTCTCCACCAGCTCGGCGCTGCCGCGTGCCGAGTGCGCCCAGCCCCATGCGTCCACCAGCGAGCGGGGGAGAGGCGTGACCGGGAGTCCACCCAGCCGGTCGACCGGCACCTCGGTCGCGCGGTGGACGACGAGCCCACGACGTCGGAGTGCGCGACGCGACGCCGGCACGGACACGTGCACGGCCCCGTCACGGGACGCCCGCCGCCAGAGTGCCAACGCGGAGGTGTGGCTGAGCGTCCCACCCGTGGCCAGGACGGCGGCGACCACCTGGGTGTGCCACTCGGCGAAGGCGCCTGGCAGCGTGACCACGCCCGGGTAGGGCCGCAGGAGACGACCGCTCGCCACCCAGGCGCTGACGGAGTGGCGATCAACCCGGCGCGTCAGCTCGCGTGTGGTGGCGACGCCGTCGGGGCCGAGGAGCGCGTGGAGGTCATGGGCCACCGCCCTACCGTGCCTGTCGGAACGTGACCGTGGCGGGCATGATCGGCTTCTGTGGACGGCGGCCGGGAGGCGATGTGCGCCCAGGGCACGCTCTTCGGGCGAAGGGGCGCCCCACGTGCACATCGCCCCCTGGCACCCGCGTTAGCGTGCGGGCGTGACGACGCGGTACGTGGCGCTGCTGCGCGCGGTCAACCTGGGCGCCACCCGCCGGGTGCCCATGCCACGGCTGCGCGAGCTCCTCACCGAGCGCGGGTACGGCGCCGTCCGCACGCACCTGGCCAGCGGGAACGTCCTGCTCGACAGCGCTCTGCCGGAGGCGGAGCTGGCGGCCGACCTCACGGAGGCCATCCAGGAGGAGTTCGCCCTCGATGTCCCGGTGGTCCTGCGGACGGCGGCCGAGCTGGCCGAGGTCCACGCCGCCGACCCCCTGGGCAACCTGGTCACCGATCCCTCCCGCTACTCCGTCACGTTCTTCCCCGAGGCGCCGGACCCCGACCGCGTCGCAGCGGCGCCGAAGGCGGAGGGCGGTGGGTCGGTGCTCCGCGGCCGCGAGCTCTACCTCTGGCTGCCCGACGGCTTCCGGAACAGCGGCGTGGGCGCCGTGAAGTGGGACCAGGTGCTCGGGGTCGCCGGGACCAACCGCAACTGGAACACGGTGACGAAGCTGGTCGAGCTCACCCGCTGATCCACCCGCGGGGCCGAACCGGGGCATGCGTGGCACATTCGGGGCATGCGCGCCCTCACGTCACTGCCCGAGCAGGCGCGACAGGCTTTCCGGGCCCGGGTCTCCGGTGACCCCACCGGCGCCCCGGACTGGGTCCGCGACATCGCCCGCGTCGGCACCGGCCCCGGCTGGTTCGAGCCCGACGGCGTCGTCTGGCGCGTGCACGGCGATCTCTCGACGCTGGTCGGCGGGGTCGCCGCGCTCCTGGGTCAGGGGGCGCACCCGCTGGCGCTGGCCGGCGTCCAGCGGCACTCGGCCTACCGCGAGGACCCGTGGAAGCGGCTGGCCGGCACCGCCCGCTGGCTCGTGGTCAGCACCTTCGGCTCGGCGGAGCTCGCCGAGCGCGAGGCGGCGCGGGTCCGGGGGATGCACGCCGTCGTCCGCGGCCGGGTCGCCGGGCAGGCCTACTCGGCGTCGGACCCCGCGCTGCTCCGCTGGGTGCACCTGGCGTTCACCGACGCGTTCCTCGCCGCCCAGCAGGCGGTCGGCAGCGACCTGACCCAGCGGTTCGGCCGCGGCTGGGCCGACGCCTACGTGGGGGAGTGGGCCCGCGCCGCCGAGGAGCTGGGCGCGACCGATCTGCCGCTGACGACGGCCGAGCTCGCCGAGGCCCTCGCCGCGTACGGCCCGGAGCTGCGGCCCGTCCCCGACCACCTGCGCGAGTTCCTCGCCGCCCCGCCCGGCCTGAGCGCGCCGGAGCGCGTGGTCTACCGCGGGCTGTCCGGCGCCGCGGCGTACGTCGTCTCGCCCACGATCGCCGGGTGCGCCGGGGTCCCCGGGCGCGGCCGCGGCGGCTCGGCGCAGCTCGCCCTCACGCGCGTGCAGCTGCGGGCGCTGGGCTTGGCGCTCGGCCCGTTCAGCCCGTCGGAGGAGGCGGCGCGATGGCGGCTCGGCACGGGACCCGCTCCGGGGTGGGCCGCCGGCGACGCCTGACGCCGCCGCCGACGACCCGGAGCGGTCAGTCCTCGGCCACCGGAGCCAGGACGACGTCGACCCGCAGCTCGCCCTCGCCGGCGTCGATGGACAGCGAGCTGATCCGGCCGGCGTTGGCCAGGTCCACCCGGGCCGCCTCGACCAGCGGCACCTGGTCGGCCGGTGCGGTCACCGTGGCGGTCTCCACCTCGGCCCGCATGGAGACCTTGGCGTCGGACTTGGCCTTGCGCACCCCGGCCAGGGCAGCGGCCACGGCCGGGATCATCGCCGGGTCGCCCTCGACCGGCAGCTCGGACGTGGCCGGCCACGGCGCGCGGTGCACCGAGCCGGTCTGCCACCAGGACCACACCTCGTCGGTGACGAAGGGCAGCACCGGGGCGAACAGCCGCAGCTGCACGTCCAGCGCCACCGCCAGCGCCGCCTGCGCGGAGGTCGCCTCCGGCCCGTCGCCGTAGGCGCGGGTCTTCACCAGCTCGACGTAGTCGTCGCAGAACGACCAGAAGAACGCCTCGGCCACCTCGAGGGCGCGGGTGTAGTTGTAGGCGTCCAGCGCGGCGGTCGCCTCGTGGACGACGCGGGCGAGCCCGGCGAGCAGCGCCCGGTCGATCGGCTCCGTGACGTCGGCGGGGGTCAGCAACGCCGAGGCGCCCAGGCCGAGCACGAACTTGCCGACGTTGAGGATCTTCATGGCCAGCCGGCGGCCGACCTTCATCTGCGCCTCGTCGAACGGCGAGTCCGCACCCGGGCGGGCCCCGGCCGCGCGCCAGCGCACCGCGTCGGTCCCGTACCGCTCGAGGACGTCGATCGGCGTCGTCGCGTTGCCCTTCGACTTCGACATCTTCTTGCGGTCCGGGTCGACCACGAAGCCGGAGATCGTGGCGTGCGTCCACGGCGCGGCGCCGTGCTGGAAGTGCGCCCGGACCACGGTCGAGAACAGCCAGGTGCGGATGATGTCGTGCGCCTGGGGCCGCTGGTCCATCGGGAAGACCTTGGCGAACAGCTCCGGGTCGGTGTCCCAGCCCGAGGCGACCTGCGGCGACAGCGACGAGGTGGCCCAGGTGTCCATGACGTCGGGGTCGGCGATGAAGCCACCCGGCTTGCCGCGCTGGTCCTCGGTGAAGCCCTCGGGCACGTCGGAGCTCGGGTCGACCGGCAGCGAGGCCTCCGGCGCGAGGATCGGCTCGTCGTGGACCGGCTCGCCCTCGGAGTCCAGCCGGTACCAGACCGGGAAGGGGACGCCGAAGAACCGCTGGCGGCTGATCAGCCAGTCGCCGTTGAGGCCCTCGACCCAGTTGTCGTAGCGGTGCCGCATGTGCTCGGGCACCCACTGGATCTCCCGGCCGCGCGCGATCAGCGCGTCGCGCAGGTCGCCGTCCCGGCCGCCGTTGCGGATGTACCACTGGCGCGTGGTGACGATCTCCAGCGGGCGCTCGCCCTTCTCGAAGAATTTCACCGGGTGGGTGATCTGCTTCGGCTCGCCGTCGAGGTCGCCGGACTCCCGGAGCAGCTCCACGATCCGCTGCTGCGCGCTGAACACGGTCTTGCCGGCCAGCTCGTCGTACGGGGAGGCGCCGACGCCGGCGGGCGGCTCGGCGAGCAGCCGACCGTCCCAGCCGATGATCGGGCGGGTCGGCAGCTGCAGCTCGCGCCACCAGGTGACGTCGTTCAGGTCGCCGAAGGTGCAGATCATCGCGATGCCCGAGCCCTTGTCCGGCTCGGCGAGGCGGTGCGCGACCACCGGCACCTCGACGCCGAACAGCGGCGTCGTGACCGTCTTGCCGAACAGCGGCTGGTAGCGCTCGTCGTCGGGGTGGGCCACCAGCGCGACACAGGCCGGCAGCAGCTCGGGGCGGGTGGTCTCGATGAAGACCGGCCCGTCGGCGCCGTGGAAAGAGATCCGGTGGTAGGCGCCCGGGCGCTCGCGGTCCTCGAGCTCGGCCTGCGCGACCGCCGTGCGGAAGGTGACGTCCCAGAGGGTCGGCGCCTCCTGGGCGTAGGCCTCGCCGCGGGCCAGGTTGTTCAGGAACATCCGCTGGGCGGTGGCCCGGGAGCTCTCGGAGATGGTCCGGTAGACGTTGGACCAGTCGACCGACAGGCCCACGCGGCGCCAGAGCTTCTCGAACTCGGCCTCGTCGTCCTCGGTGAGCTGCATGCACAGCTCGACGAAGTTGCGGCGGGAGACCGGGACCTGGTCCTTGCCCGGCTTCTCCGGCGGCGTGAACGACGGGTCGTAGGGCAGGGCCGGGTCGCAGCGGACGCCGTAGTAGTTCTGCACCCGGCGCTCGGTCGGCAGGCCGTTGTCGTCCCAGCCCATCGGGTAGTAGACGTGCTTGCCGCGCATCCGCTGGTAGCGGGCGACGATGTCGGTGTGGGTGTAGCTGAACACGTGGCCCACGTGCAGCGAACCGCTCGCCGTCGGCGGAGGGGTGTCGATCGAGTAGATCTGCTCGCGCGGTGACTGCAGCGCGGCGTCGCGGTCGAAGCCGTAGGTGTCCTGCTCGGCCCACCGGGCGATCCACTTGTCCTCGAGGCCGTCGAGCGTCGGCTTCTCGGGTACGGCGACGGACGCAGCCGGGGCAGCAGTGTCCGAGGTCGCGGTGTGGGGAGCAGCCATGGGGCTCAGTCTAGGAACTGACCGGCTGGCATCCTGAGCAGGATGAGCAACGGCAGCACCGGTGACCTCGCCCGGGTGGAGAACGAGCTCCTGGCCCGGTGGCCGGAGAACCGGCTGGAGCCCTCGCTCACCCGCATCAACGCGCTGGTCGACCTGCTCGGGTCACCGCACCGCGCGATGCCGGTGGTCCAGGTCGCCGGCACCAACGGCAAGACGACGACGGCGCGGATGATCGACGAGCTGCTGCGCGGGTTCGGCCTGCGGGTCGGCCGCTTCACCAGCCCGCACCTGCAGTCCATGCGCGAGCGGATCGTGCTCGACGGGGAGCCGGTGAGCGACGAGCGCTTCGTCGAGACCTACGAGGACATCGCGCCGTACGTGCAGATGGTCGACGCCGCGGGCGAGGTCCCGATGTCGTTCTTCGAGGTGATGGTCGGGATGGCCTACGCCCTCTTCGCCGACGCCCCGGTCGACGTCGCCGTCATCGAGGTCGGCATGGGCGGTACCTGGGACGCCACCAACGTGGCCGACGCGCGGGTCGCCGTCGTCACCCCGGTGGACATGGACCACGCCGAGTACCTGGGCCCCGACGTGCCGACGATCGCGGGGGAGAAGGCCGGGATCATCAAGGCCGGCTCCATCGCCGTGCTCGCCCACCAGCAGCCCGGGGCGCTCGACGCCCTGGTGCGCCGCGCGGTCGAGGTCGAGGCGGTCGTGGCCCGCGAGGGCACCGAGTTCGGCGTGCTGGAGCGCACGGTCGCCGTCGGCGGCCAGCAGGTGCGGCTGCAGGGGCTCGGCGGTGAGTACGACGAGGTGTTCCTCCCGCTGTTCGGCCAGTACCAGGCGCAGAACGCGGCGACGGCGCTCGCCGCGGTCGAGGCGTTCCTCGGCGCGGGGGCTTCCACCGGGCCGATCGAGCAGGAGACCGTGCGCGCGGCGTTCGCCGGCGTCCGCTCGCCCGGCCGCCTCGAGAAGGTGCGCACCAGCCCGACGGTGCTGGTCGACGCCGCGCACAACCCGGCCGGGATGACGGCGACGGTGGCGGCGATCCGCGAGTCCTTCGACTTCACCCGGCTCGTCGGCGTCGTCGGCGCGGTCCACGGCAAGGACGTCACCGGCATGCTCGCCGCGCTGGAGGAGATCTGCGCCGAGCTGGTGGTCACCCAGAACAGCTCCGACAGGTCGATCCCGGCCGACGAGCTCGGCGCGCTGGCCGTGGAGGTCTTCGGCGCCGACCGCGTGAGCGTCTCGCCGCGGTTGCCCGAGGCGGTGACCGAGGCGATCGAGCTGGCCGAGGCCGGCCCGGACGACGCCCTCGGCGGGTCCGGCGTCCTCGTGACCGGCAGCGTCATCACCGCGGGCGAGGCGCGCAGCCTCTTCACCGGGGGTGGGGCGTGACCGCCCCTGATCCGCTCCGGGCGGCCAAGGCGCTGCGTGGTGCTGCGGCCGGCGTCCTCGTGCTGGAAGGCCTGGCCGTCCTCTTCGTGCCGCGCGGCATCGCGCAGACCGAGGAGGGGCTCGGGGGAGTGCGGCTGACGCTGCTGCTCGTGCTCTCCCTGGTGCTGATCCTGGCCAGCGGGGTGCAGCGCCGAGAGCGAGGGCTGCTGATCGGCACCGCCCTGCAGGTGCCGCTGCTGCTCACCGGCCTGATCAACAGCGTCATGTGGTTCGTCGCGGGCGCCTTCGTGCTCATCTGGCTCTACCTGCTGCAGGTGCGCAAGGAGCTGGTCGGCAGCCGGTTCGCCCCCGTGACGGCGGCCCGGACGGGTGACGCGGACGGTGCTGGTCCAGCCACCCCGTAGGCTCCGGCCCCGTGACTGAACGCACTCTCGTCCTGGTCAAGCCCGACGGCGTCGCCCGTGGTCTCGTCGGCGAGGTGATCACCCGCCTGGAGCGCAAGGGCCTGCGGCTGGTGGCCGCCGAGCTGCGCACGCTGCCCCGTGAGGTCGCCGAGACCCACTACGCCGAGCACAGCGAGCGCCCCTTCTTCGGCGACCTCGTCGAGTTCATCACCGGCGGCCCGCTCCTGGCCCTCGTGGTGGAGGGCCCCCGGGCCATCGAGGCGTTCCGCGCGCTGGCCGGCGCCACCGACCCGGTCAAGGCCACCCCCGGCACCATCCGCGGCGACTTCGCCCTCGAGGTGCAGAACAACATCGTGCACGGCTCGGACTCGCCCGAGTCGGCCGCGCGCGAGATCGGCCTGTTCTTCCCCGACCTGGGCTGACCCCGGCTCCTCCGGCGGGCAGTGGCAAGCGGCACTGACCCGTTCGGGGGATACGGCCCTCCGCCTGCTCCGGGGAAGCCCGGTGCCGCCCGATGGGGTGGTGTCGGCCCCACCCGGGGGCCGCGGCAGGCGGAGGGGGCGTGGTGCGCACCAGGTCTCCTGCGCTGCGTCCCCTGCTGGCCGTCGTGCCGGTGGGGCTCCTGCTCGCCGGTGCTCTCGTCTGGCAGTCCACGGCGGCGGCGTTCACCGCGACCACAGACAACGCCGGCAACACCTGGCGGGCCGGGAGCGTCGCCCTCACCGACTCCGCAGGTGGCTCCGCGCTGTTCGACCCGGCCACCGACGGCGCCCTCCAGCCGGGGTCCACCGGCTCGCGGTGCATCCGCGTCGACTACACCGGCGACCTCCCCGCCGACATCCGCCTGTACGTCACCACCCCGACCGCCGGCGCGGTCACGCTCGACCCGTTCCTGGTCATGAGCGTCGAGCAGGGGCAGGACGTCACCGCCGCCACGACGGTCGATGCGGACTGCACCGGCTTCACGTCGACAGCTACGCCGACGTTCCGCTTCAACACCGCGTCGGCCGACCTCGGGTCCGCGGACCAGACGAAGACCCTGGCCGCGCTCAAGGCGGCCAGCCCGGACTACGCCCGCGGGCTCCCCGTGGGCAGCTCCGTGCCGGGCGGCACCTCGCTCACCTTCCGGATCACCTACTCGGTGGTCGACGACAACAACGCGCAGAACGCCCGGTCGTCGACCACCTTCACCTGGGAAGCGCAGAACACCCCGTGACCCGCGTCGAACGCGGTGCGGCGTCGGGCACCGGCCGGGTGCGGCCGGTGGCCCGCGCGGTCGTCGTCCTCGGTCTCACCGTGCTGACCGCGCTCGTCCTGGCTGCGCTCGTCCCGCTGGCGGCCGGTTACTCCGCGTACGTGGTGACGAGCGGCTCCATGGCCCCCCGGGTCAACCCGGGGGACGTCGTGGTCACCCACCCGGTCACCCCGGCCGAGCTGCGGACCGGCCAGGTGGTGCTGGTCGAGGACGTCGACGTCCCCGGCGGGCTGCTGCTGCACCGGCTGGTCTCCTTCGACGAGGAGGGCCGGCTGGTCACGCGCGGGGACGCGAACCAGTCCGACGACAGCGTGCACCCCGAGCCGTCCCAGGTCCGGGGCGTCGCCGCGCTGCGGGTCCCGTGGGTGGGCCTGCCGGCGCTCTGGCTGGAGCAGGGCAGCTACGGCGCCGTCGCCGCGACCGTCGCCGTCCTGGCCGCCGGGGCCGTCTTCGCCGCCAGGCCGGGCCGGCGTCGCGCCGCCGACGTCCCGCGCGACGGTGCGACGGAGAGCCCGGACGTCGACCCGGAGGCCCCCACCGCCTGGGACCTCCCGCCCGTCGGCGATGCCGAGCCCGTCCGGGAGGCTCCGTCGCTCCCGCCCGTGCCGCCCGCCCGACGCGCCGAGCCCCTCCGGGAAGCCCCCTCGGCCCACCCGCTCCCGCCCGTCCGCCACGCCGCGCCGGTCCGGGAAGCCCCCTCGGCCCGCCCGCTCCCGCCGGTCCCGCCCGTCCGCTCGATGCGGCACGACCGGCCCGTCGTCGTGGCGGCGCTCCCCATCCACCTCACGTCCAGCTCAAGCGGGGCCGCACGCCTGTCGAAGACAGGGACGGAGCGACGTGCCACCGTGCGCAGCTTCGCCCGGCCGGCCGTCTCGACCACAGGAGGGGAGGGGAGCAGTGCGCCCACCACCCGTCAGGCACGTCCGCCGGTCTCGTTCGCGGTCGGCGACCGTCGCGACGATCGGGGTGCTGCTGCTCGGGCTCCTGGCCCTCGGGTCGCTCCGGCTGGCGAGCGCGGCAACCGCACCGACGGCGGGAACTTCGGCGGTCAGCCTCGTCGATGACGCCGGCGGCGCCGCGCTGTTCTCCTCCGACGGCCTGCGCCCCGGCGGGGTGGAGTCCGCGTGCGTGGGGCTCACCGCCCGCGGCTCGGTCCACCCGGCCACCGAGGTGTCCCTCGCCGCCAACGTGACGTCCGGCGGGCTGTCCCCCTACCTGCGGGTGTGGGTGGAGCGGGGGAGCGTGCCCGCCGGCGGCACCTGCGGCGCCTTCACCGGCGCCGTCATCTGGAACGGGACGCTCGACTCCTTCCCGGCCACGGGCACGTCCGGCATCGCGACCGGGTGGCGTCCCGCCGTGACCGAGCGCAGCGTGTACCGCTTCACCGTGAGCGTGCTCGACGACTCCCGCGCCGCCGGCCTCAGCACCTCGGCGACCTTCCGCTGGGCGTTCACCGAAGCGGCCCCGCCGCCCCCGACCCCGCCGCCCCCGTCACCCACGACCCCGCCGACCGTCGTGCTGCCGCCCACGACCAGGGCGCCCCAGGTGACCGACGTGCCCACCTCCGCCCGGGCGACGGACACGACGGCGAGGGCTGCGCCCTCCACCTCGGCCGCGCCTGCCGTCGTGACGACGGAGGCGGTGCCGTCGACGTCGCCGTCCACGTCGCCGTCCGTGCCCCTGTCGTCGGCTCCTGTTCCCCCCGCCGACGGCGGGAGCAGGCGCGTCGTCGAGGCGCCGCCGCTGGAGTCCGGCGCCGCCGCGGCGGTGCAGGCCGCCCTCGCGGAGGCCGGTCAGGTGGCCGCCGACGTCGCTCGCACGGTCGAGGCGGTGGCCCAGGACGGGCAGTACCCGCTGGCGCTGGTCGGCGTCGTCGCCGCCTTCCTGTTCCTGCAGGGCCGGCTGGACCGCCGAGACCCCAAGCTGGCGTTCGCGCGCGTGCGCGAGGAGCTGTCGGAGTACCGCGACTTCCCCGGACCACCCCCCACGGAGACGACATGACCGCCCCCGCCCAGTCGATGGAGATGGTGCCGCTGGCCGACCGGCTGCGGTGGCTGCTGGTGGTCCGGATCGGCGTGGTGGCGCTGCCCCTGGTGGCCTGGTTCGTCACCGGCGACCGGAGCGACAGGTCCGTGGCGGTGCTCGCCGTCCCCGGCCTGCTCCTCCTGCTCACCGGGCTGCTGCTGCAGTGGCGGTCGCGCCGCGGGCGCCGCTGGGCGGTCGCGGCGATGACCGTGCCGATCACCCTCGACGCCGTCTACCTGGGGTGGGCGTCGTACCTGACCGGCGGCCTGTCCGGTCCTGTCGTGTACGTCATCGCGCTGCACGTGCTGGCCGTGACCCTGGTGGGATCGTTCCGCACGGGCGTGAAGATGGCGTTCTGGCACTCGCTCGTGATCATGAGCCTGCTCGAGGCGGTCACCACGGGCGTGCTGCCGTCGGGCGGCCCGGGCACCGAGTTCCACGGACTCCGGTACGGCGTCTTCCTGGCGGTCGTGTGGGTCACCGCCGTCACCACCGCCGTGCTGGCCGGGGTGAACGAGCGGGAGCTGCGGCGGCGGCGCTACGACGAGGCGGTGCTGCGCCGCCTCTCGGCGGCGCTCCACGAGGCCGAGACCGGGGTGGAGGTCGCCGAGGCGCTCCTGGACTTCACCCTCGACGCCGGGGACGCCACGCTCGCGGCCGTCCAGTGCCGGCTGGCGGCCGGCGACTCCGAGGCGAGCACCCTGCTCGCCCGCAAGCGGCAGGATGAGCCGCTCGAGGTGCTCCGGGACGTGGCCGAGCCCGGCCCCGGGTCGCTCGTCGAAGCGGTGACGGCGGCGGGCACCACGATGCTGGCGGCGATGCGCGCCCCGGACCCGTGGGTGGACGACGTGCTCGACGGGGCGCCCCGGGTGGTCGCGGTGCCGTTCGCCATCGAGGGGCAGGGCACCGGCGCGCTGGTCTTCCAGAACGATGCCCGCGCCGGGTCCCGGATCGAGCAGCGCCGGGTCGCGGTCGTGGAGCAGGCGGTCGCGCACACCGCCACCGCCCTGGCCCGCGTCGCGCTGCTCGAGCAGCTGCAGCGCAGCGCCCTCACCGACGGCCTGACCGGGGTGGCCAACCGGCGCGCCTTCGACGTCGCGCTGACCCGGGAGATCGCGCTCGCCGGCCGCACGGATGCGGCGCTGGCGGTGATCATCCTCGACCTCGACAAGTTCAAGAGCCTCAACGACACCTACGGCCACCTCGCCGGCGACGACGTCCTCCGCGGGGTCGGCGCGGCCCTGCGGCAGTGCACCCGGCAGGGCGACCTCGTCGCCCGCTACGGCGGCGAGGAGTTCGTGCTGCTGTTGCCCGGGGCGACCGAGGAGGACGCCATCAGCGCCGCCCGGCGGGTGCGCAGCGTCCTGCGAGGGGTCGAGGGCCCCCGGACGATCACCGCCAGCCTCGGGATCGCCCGCTGGCCCGTCCACGGGGCCACCGGCCCGGAGCTGCTGGCCGCCGCCGACTCCGCGCTCTACGCCGCGAAGGAGGGCGGGCGCGACCAGGCGCGGGTGGCCGGCCGGGAGGGCCCGGTCACCGGCGGCGACGGCGAGGACGGCCTCGACAGCTGGGACGACGTCCGCCCGCTCGACGTGCGGGCGGTGCCGGTGCCGCCCCCGCTGCGGTCGGCCTCCGTCATCGGCTGACCTCCGCCGCCGCGCCGCTCAACCCCGGGCACGTTTCTGCCGACATGGGGGAGAGGACCCCGACCCACGGAGCGGGCGGGCGGAGCGTGGAGGTGGCATGCGGGCGCAGCGTGGTTCCCGCCGAGGGCTGCGCGCCGTCGCGGCGGCGCTCGCCGCGCTGGCCCTCGTCCTCGCGCCGACGGCCCTCGACGGCACCCGCGCGGCCTTCTCGGCGACGACGTCGAACGCCGGCGACGAGATGGCGACTGCCCAGCTGCAGCCACCGTCGACCCTGTCGGCCACGCAGAGCTGCGCGTCCACGCCGACGATCACGCGTCGGCCCTTCAGGGGTGGCGCCGGTACCACGACGGTCACCGCCGCGATCCCCACCGGGACCACCACCGGGGACGTGATGTTGGCGCAGATCGCCTACCCCGGCGGACCCGAGACGATCACCGCGCCCAGCGGCTGGACCCTGCTGCTGACGACCAGCAGTGGCACGCGGCTCACCTCGGCGATCTACTGGAAGGCCGCCACCGCGGCCGAGCCCTCGGTGACCTTCAGCCGGCCGGCGGGCAGCACCGGCGACTTCGCCCTCGGGGTCGTCACCTACGTCGGCGCCCGGCTGAGCGTCCCCACGGTGCACGGGAGCGGCGCCGGAACAGGGACGACGGCGACGACCCCGTCGCCGAGCACCACGGGCACCACGACCGAGGTCACGCACTTCCTGACCCAGCGGCAGGGGCTCCTGTCCGTGCCCGCCGACACCGCCCAGGTGTACAGCGGCTCCACCAGCAGCACGACCGCCGCCGTGGGTCTGGTCGCGGCTGCCGAGACCTTCCCCGGGCCCGGGGCCCTCCCGACCCGCACGGCCACCTCGACGACCAGCGACGCGTGGGTCGCGCAGACCGTCGTGCTCCGGCGGGTCGCCGGGACGCCGACGGCCGGCCTGGCGTGGACGGCGAGCCCGAGCTCGTGGGGGAGCGGCTACCAGCTCGCCCGGCAGGTCGGCGGCAGCACCCAGTCGACCGGGACCGTCGCGGACCCGGCGACGACCAGCACGACGGACGGCCCGCTCGTCAACGGCACCACCTACACCTTCCGGCTGGCGGCGTACCGGGGCAGCTGGCGTTCCACCGCGGTGACGGCGAGCCTCACCCCGGACTGCTGATCGAGCCCTGCCGCGAGGGAAGCGGCTCAGCGGGACGAGCGCACCACCGCGACGGCGACCAGCACGATGCCGGCCACCAGGCCCGCCCAGCACAGCAGCAGCATCGCGCCCTCGGCGCTGCCGCGGGTGGACTCCTGCGCCAGCCCGATCCACATCAGCCCGAGCACCGACAGCAGTGCGACGACCCCGCCCACGAGCGCGATCGCGCCGTTCCGTGATGTCCGCTGCTCCACCGGGCTCTCCTCGTCTGGCGTCGGACGGCCAGTCTGCCCTCTGCACCCAGAGGCGCGCCGCGCCGGGAGATCGGGCCCGCGGCGCCCGAGGGCGGGGAGCGGCGGGGAACGCCGTCTACCCTGGACCGGTCATGACTGCAGAGCTCCGCACCACCGCAGGCGAGTCGCTCTACCCGCGACTCGAGCCGCTGCTGGCCCAGATCCAGAAGCCGATCCAGTACGTCGGCGGTGAACTCAACGCCCAGCTGAAGCCGTGGGAGACCGCGGACGTGCACTGGGCGCTGATGTACCCCGACGCCTACGAGGTCGGCCTGCCCAACCAGGGCCTCATGATCCTGTACGAGGTGCTCAACGAGCGCCCGGACACCCTCGCCGAGCGGACCTACGCCGTCTGGCCCGACCTCGCCGCGCTGATGCGCGAGCACGGCGTCGGCCAGTTCACCGTCGACGGCCACCGCGCCGTCCGCGACTTCGACCTGCTCGGCGTCAGCTTCGCCACCGAGCTCGGGTACACCAACCTGCTCGAGGCGCTCGACCTCGCCGGCGTGCCCATCCACGCCATCGACCGCGACGAGAGCCACCCGGTCGTCGTCGCCGGCGGGCACGCCGCCTTCAACCCCGAGCCGGTGGCCGACTTCGTCGACTGCGCGGTGCTCGGCGACGGCGAGCAGGCCGTCGGCGACATCACCGACGTCGTCAAGGCGTGGAAGGCCCAGGGCCGCCCCGGCGGTCGCGAGGAGCTGCTCGCCCGGCTGGCCCGGGTCGACGGCGTGTACGTGCCGCGCTTCTACGCCGTGAGCTACGGCGTCGACGGCACGATCGCGGCCGTCACCCGCACCCGGGACGACGTGCCCGAGCGCGTCGGCAAGCGCACCGTCATGGACCTCGACGAGTGGCCCTACCCGAAGACGCCGCTGGTCCCGCTGGCCGAGAGCGTCCACGAGCGCATGAGCGTGGAGATCTTCCGCGGCTGCACCCGTGGCTGCCGCTTCTGCCAGGCCGGCATGATCACCCGTCCGGTGCGCGAGCGGACGATCACCGGCATCGGCTCCATGGTCGAGCAGGGCCTCAAGGCGACCGGCTACGAGGAGGTCGGCCTGCTCTCGCTGTCCAGCGCCGACCACTCCGAGATCGGCCAGGTCGCCAAGGAGCTCGCCGACCGCTACGAGGGCACCAACACCGGCCTGAGCCTGCCCAGCACGCGCGTGGACGCCTTCAACGTCACGCTGGCCAACGAGCTGTCCCGCAACGGCCGGCGCTCCGGGCTCACCTTCGCCCCCGAGGGGGGCAGCGAGCGCATCCGCCGGGTCATCAACAAGACGGTGTCCAAGGAGGACCTCGTCCGCACGGTGACGACGGCGTACGCCAACGGCTGGACGCAGGTGAAGCTCTACTTCATGTGCGGGCTCCCCACCGAGACCGACGAGGACGTCCTGGAGATCGCCGAGCTCGCGGTCGAGGTCATCCGCGCCGGCCGCGAGGCCAGCGGGCGCAAGGACATCCGCTGCACCGTCTCCATCGGTGGCTTCGTGCCCAAGCCGCACACCCCGTTCCAGTGGGCGAGCCAGGCCAGCGCCGAGACCATCGACCACAGGTTGAGGGTGCTGCGGCAGGCGATCAACGCCGACCGGCGCATCGGCCGCTCGATCGGCCTGCGCTACCACGACGGCAAGCCCGGCGTGATCGAGGGACTGCTGTCCCGCGGTGACCGCCGCGTGGGCCGGGTCATCGAGCGCGTCTGGCGCGAGGGCGGCAAGTTCGACGGCTGGAGCGAGCACTTCTCCTTCGACCGCTGGACGGCGGCCGCCGCCGAGGAGCTCGCCGCCTTCGGCGTGGACCTCGACTGGTTCACCACCCGCGAGCGCACCCAGCACGAGATCCTGCCCTGGGACCACCTGGACTCCGGGCTGGACAAGGAGTGGCTCTGGGACGACTGGCAGGACGCGCTCTCCGAGGAGGAGGTCGCCGACTGCCGGTGGACCCCCTGCTACGACTGCGGTGTCTGCCCGACCATGGGCACCGAGATCCAGATCGGCCCGACCGGGCGCAGCCTGCTGCCGCTGACGGTCGTCTGATGGCCCGTCAGCCCGACGGCCCGCCGCCGCCGCCGACCGTCCAGAAGCTGCGCATCCGGTACGCCAAGCGGGGTCGCCTCCGCTTCGCGAGCCACCGCGATCTGGCCCGTGCCCTGGAGCGCGCCCTGCGCCGGGCGCAGGTGCCGATGGCGTTCTCGGCCGGGTTCAGCCCGCACCCCAAGATCTCCTACCTGGGGGCGGCGCCCACGGGCTCGGCCAGCGAGGCGGAGTACCTGGAGGTCGGCCTGGCGCGCAGGTGCGACCCGGAGGCCGTGCGGGCCGCGCTGGACGCCGCGCTGCCGGTCGACATCGCCGTGATCGAGGCCGTGGAGGCCGCCGAGGGCACCGGCTCGCTCGCCGACCGGATCGACACCTCGGTGTGGCGGCTGGAGCTCCCGGGCCTGAGCCTGGCGGAGCTCCAGCCGGCCGTGGAGGCCTTCCTCGCCAGCGAGGTCGTCACCGTCGCGAAGCGCACCAAGAACGGCCTCAGGGACATCGATGCACGCCCGGCCGTGGCCAGCGCGTCGGCGGCCGAAGAGGCCGGTTGTGCCATACTGCACATGGTCGTCCGGCAGGTCACACCCGCTGTTCGACCAGACGACGTGTTGGCCGCCCTGGCTGCCGTCGCCGACCTGCGCCCGCCGTCGCCCCCACGGGCCGTGCGTGTGGCGCAGGGCCGGCTCGACGACACCGGGACCGTGGCTGATCCGCTCGGTCCCGACCGCATGGCGAGCACCCGCTGCCAGGGGGAGCCCGCACCGGTCTGACCGGACGGAGCCCTGGAGGACTCGCGCCGTCGAGCGGCACGGCTGCCAGACGTGACGCACCCGTCCCGGGCCAACCCGGCCCGGACGCCCCAGCCCAGCACCACCGCAGACCACCGCAGGACCGGCACCACCGAGTTCCACCGCGTCCAGCACCACCGGGCGCGGGCACCGCAGCACTCCGGCCCTCGCAGCGGCAACCGCCGCGCGAGAGCCGCATCAGACTTTTCGCAGGACGAGCCCGACCGCCGTAACCCCGCGCGGCGGCCCGTCCCGCCCAACCCGTGCACCTGCGCGGCCGCCAGTCCCCCCAGATCGGCGCCCGGGAGCACCACACAGGAGGCGAGAGCCCTCGTGGCTGACACCGACCACAGCACCAGCGGCACGACCGACCAGGGAGCCGGCACCGGGCCGGACACCCCGCAGCCGGCCGAGGCCGAGGTGACCGGCATGCCGGCGACCCCCGACGAGGGGGCCCCTGCCGAGGAGTCCCCGGTCGACGCCGCTCCCGAGGACGCGGCCGACGAGGACGTTCCCGACGCCGACGTCGCGCCGAACACCCCCCAGCCCGCCGAGGCGGAGGTGACCGGCATGCCGGCGACCCCCGACGAGGGCGCACCCGAGGAGCCGGCCCACTCGCCCTTCGGCGCGCACTTCAGCTCTCCGGAGCCCACCGCCGTCGTCGCCCGGCCCCGCCGCCGGGCCACCCGGCCGGCCGCCGCCCCCGATCCCGACGCCGCCCCGCCGGTGACGCCGCCCGCCCCCGTCGCAGCGGCCCCGGCCTTCATCAGCTTCATGGCGCCCGCCGCCGACGCTCCGGCGCCCCGCCGCCGCAGCCGCCGGCCGGCGGAGTCGCCCGACCCCGAGGTCCTCGACGAGGTCGCGGACGCCGCCGACGACGACCGCGACGAGGCCGACGTCGAGGCCCCCCGCAGCCGGCGCGGCCGCTCCCGCGGCCGCCGTCCGGCCGAGGACCGCCTCGAGGCCGAGCCGGTCGACGCCGACGACGACGAGCAGGCCGAGGACGCCGAGGACCGCGACTCCGGTGAGGACCGCGAGGACGGCGGCTCGGCGGGCAGCCGGCGCCGCCGCCGCGGACGTCGCGGCCGCGGCCGTGGCCGCAGCGGGGAGGACTCCGCGGACTCCGACGACGAGGCCGACGACCGTCCCGCCGATGCCGGGTCCGACGAGGACGACGACGACACGGAGTCCGCCGACGAGCAGGCCGGGTCCGACGACGACGGCGAGGAGGGCACGTCCGGGTCGAGCACCCGCCGGCGCCGCCGCCGTCGCCGTCGTGGCGGCAGCTCCGGGGGCGACGACGCCTCCGACGACGGCGACGACGACGACCGCCCGGAGCGGGCCGGCCGCAACGGTCGCGCCACCAGCGACGACGACGTCCGCGGCATCACCGGCTCCACCCGCCTGGAGGCCAAGCGCCAGCGCCGCCGGGACGGCCGGGACACCGGTCGCCGCCGCCAGCCGATCCTCAGCGAGGCCGAGTTCCTCGCCCGCCGCGAGGCCGTGGACCGCAAGATGGTCATCCGGCAGCGGGGCGAGCGCACGCAGATCGCCGTCCTCGAGGACGACGTGCTCGTCGAGCACTACGTGACCCAGGCGCAGGCGACGTCCTTCGCCGGGAACGTCTACCTCGGCCGCGTGCAGAACGTGCTGCCCTCGATGGAGGCGGCGTTCGTCGACATCGGCAAGGGGCGCAACGCCGTCCTGTACGCCGGTGAGGTCAACTGGGACGCCGCGGGTCTCTCGGGCAAGCAGCGCTCGATCGAGACGGCGTTCAAGTCCGGCGACAAGATCCTGGTGCAGGTCACCAAGGACCCGATCGGCCACAAGGGCGCCCGGCTGACCCAGCAGATCAACCTGCCCGGCCGCTTCCTGGTCTACGTGCCCGGCGGCTCGATGACCGGGATCAGCCGCAAGCTGCCCGACACCGAGCGCCAGCGGCTCAAGGACATCCTCAAGCGGATCGTCCCCGAGGACGCCGGCGTGATCATCCGGACCGCGGCGGAGGGCGCCTCGGAGGAGGAGCTCACCCGCGACGTCAACCGGCTGACCGCGCAGTGGGAGGTCATCAAGCAGAAGTCGGAGTCGACGTCGAGCGCGCCGACCCTGCTCTACGGCGAGCCGGACCTCGCGATCCGCGTCATCCGCGACGTCTTCAACGAGGACTTCAAGGACCTGGTCGTCCAGGGCGACGACGCCTGGGACACCGTCGAGGCCTACGTCGCGCACGTGAGCCCCGAGCTGACCGAGCGGCTGTCCCGCTACACCGGCCAGGGCGACGTCTTCCACGACCTGCGCATCGACGAGCAGCTGGCCAAGGCGCTGGACCGCAAGGTGTGGCTGCCCAGCGGCGGCTCGCTGGTGATCGACCGCACCGAGGCGATGACCGTCGTCGACGTCAACACCGGCAAGTTCACCGGCTCCGGCGGCAACCTCGAGCAGACCGTGACGCGGAACAACATGGAGGCCGCGGAGGAGATCGTCCGCCAGCTCCGGCTGCGCGACATCGGCGGCATCATCGTCATCGACTTCATCGACATGGTGCTCGAGAGCAACCGCGACCTCGTGCTGCGGCGGCTCACCGAGTGCCTGGGCCGCGACCGCACGAAGCACCAGGTCGCCGAGGTCACCTCGCTGGGCCTGGTCCAGATGACCCGCAAGCGCGTGGGCCAGGGCCTGCTCGAGGTGTTCTCCGAGAACTGCGAGCACTGCCGCGGGCGCGGCATCATCGTCAGCACCGACCCGGTCGACGAGAAGCGCCGGGGCAACGGCGGCGGCAACGGCAACGGGAACGGCGGCGGCGGCAAGGACTCCGGCGGTGCCAAGGAGTCCGGTGGCCGGAACCGCGGCGGCCGGGACCAGTCCCGCGACGCCGGCAAGGAGACCGCGCCGGAGCCGGACACCGACGAGAGCGCCGAGGCGTCGACGGCGACCGACGCCGAGCCGACGGAGGGCACCCGCAGCGGTGGTCGTCGCAACCGCGGCCGTCGCAACCGCGGGCAGTCGGGGGAGGACCGCGCCGCCGAGGACGCCGCCGTGCTCGCCGGTACCCGGGACGAGGGCGGCTCGCCGGTCGAGCCGGCTGCCGACGGCTCCGCGGAGACGGTCGAGGACGTCGTCCCGCCCGTGCCCGCGGTCGAGCCGCCGGCCGCAGCGGTAGCCGACGCCGAGCCTGCCGCCGAGCCCGAGGTCGACGACGTGCTGCCCGCCGGCGAGGTCGCGATGGTGGAGGCGCCGGAGCAGGACGCGATGCCGATCACCCCGGCCACGACGGCCGCTGACGTGACCCCGGACGGCGTCGCGCACAGCACCGACGCCGGTCCGGAGGCGTCGGTGGCCCCGGCCGCCGCGGAGGAGGAGGCGCCGGTCGCGGCCTCCCGTCCGCGCCGTCGCCGGGCCGCCAGCCGCCCGGCCGGGCCGCCGGCCTGAGGCCCCGTCCGGAGGCTCGCCCCGAGCTCGCGAGGGGCGAGGAGAACGGGGTCCTTCGATCGGGTACGCTGGTCGGGTTGCTGCGCCACCGCGCAGGCGCTCCCGGGCGCCGCGGGATCGGTGGGAGCGGCTCGTCCAAGCACCCGGCGCCCCCCGGTCGTGCGCGCCGGACACAGAGCTTGACGTGAAGAAGCAAAACGAGGAGTCAGTGGTGTACGCAGTGGTGAAGGCCGGCGGCAGCCAGCACAAGGTGGCCGTGGGCGACACGTTCACGATCAACCGCCTGGCTGGTGCGGCGGGCGACAAGGTCGCTCTCCCGGCCATCCTCCTGGTCGACGGCGACACCGTCACCAGCGACGCGGCGGCCCTGGCCAAGGTGACCGTGACCGGTGAGATCGTCGAGCACGGCAAGGGCCCGAAGATCCACATCCACAAGTTCAAGAACAAGACCGGCTACCACAAGCGGCAGGGGCACCGTCAGCCCCTGACCAGCGTCGTGGTCCGCGACATCTCGAAGGGCTGACCTCGACATGGCACACAAGAAGGGCGCATCGTCCTCCCGCAACGGTCGTGACTCGAACGCGCAGCGCCTCGGCGTCAAGCGCTTCGGTGGTCAGGTCGTGAAGGCCGGCGAGATCATCGTCCGCCAGCGCGGGACCCACTTCCACCCGGGCCTGGGCGTCGGTCGCGGCAGCGACGACACGCTGTTCGCGCTCGCGGCCGGTGCGGTCACGTTCGGCACGCGGCGGGGACGCAAGACGATCTCCATCTCCGCGGTCGAGGCCTGACGAAGGACCCCGTCCTCCCCGCCCTTCGCACGCTCAGGGCGGGACCCGGGACGGGGCCGTTCCATCCGCGTTCGAGCGCACGGGCCGACGCCCGTGCGCTCGAGGCGTTTCTGGAGTAATTGACACATGGCCGCTTTCGTCGACCGCGTCACCATCCACGTCGCCGCTGGTAACGGCGGGCACGGCGTGGCCTCGGTGCACCGCGAGAAGTACAAGCCGCTCGGTGGACCCGACGGGGGCAACGGAGGAGACGGCGGCGACGTCGTCCTCGAGGTGGACCCCAGCGTGCACACCCTGCTGGACTTCCACCACCGCCCGCACCAGAAGGCCGCCAACGGCCGCCCCGGCGCCGGCAGCAACCGGCACGGCGCCCGTGGTGAGGACCGCGTGCTGCGCGTCCCCGAGGGCACCGTCGTCACCGCCGGCGGGCGGGTGATCGCCGACCTCATGGGTTCCGGCACCCGCGTCGTCCTGGCGCACGGCGGCAAGGGCGGGCTCGGCAACGCCGCGCTGGCCAACTCCCGGCGCAAGGCCCCGGGCTTCGCGCTGCTCGGCGAGCCGGGCGAGGAGCTCGACGCCGTCTTCGAGCTCAAGAGCATCGCCGACGTCGGCCTGGTCGGGTTCCCCTCGGCGGGCAAGTCCTCGCTGGTCGCGGCGATGTCCGCGGCCCGGCCGAAGATCGCCGACTACCCGTTCACCACGCTGGTCCCCAACCTCGGCGTGATCCGCTCCGGCGACACCGTCTACACGATGGCCGACGTCCCCGGCCTGATCCCCGGGGCGTCGACCGGCAAGGGCCTGGGCGTGCAGTTCCTCCGCCACGTCGAGCGCTGCGCCGTGCTGGTGCACGTGATCGACATGGCGACGATGGAGCCCGGCCGCGATCCCGAGACCGACATCGACGCCCTCGAGCACGAGCTCGCGGAATACGGTGGCGACGAGCTCGACCTGGTCGGCCGGCTGCGGATCGCCGTCCTCAACAAGATCGACGTCCCCGACGGCCGGGAGCTGGTGGACCTCGTCCGCGGCGCCCTCGAGGCGCGGGGCCTCGAGGTGTTCCCGATCAGCGCCGTCACGGGGGAGGGGCTCAGCGCCTTCGGCTACGCCCTCGCCCGCGCCGTCGAGGAGCACCGCGCCTCGCTGCCCGCGCCCGAGCCGGTGCGCATCACGCTCACCCCGCGCGCGGTGGACGACTCGGGCTTCACCGTCGAGCGCGACCCGGAGGACCCGGACGGCTTCGTGGTCCGCGGCGTCAAGCCCGAGCGCTGGGTGCGGCAGACCGACTTCACCAACGACGAGGCCGTGGGCTTCCTCGCCGACCGGCTCAACCGGCTGGGTGTCGAGGAGGAGCTGGCCAAGTCCGGGGCCCGCGAGGGCGACGCCGTCACGATCGGCGGGGTCACCTTCGACTGGTCGCCCACGCTGCCCGCGGGCACCCTCACCGTCGAGGAGGCCGCCGGGCTGGGAGGCCGCGGTACGGACAACCGCCTCGAGGACAACAAGCGCGTGGGCGCCGCCGAGCGGCTGGCCGCCAAGCAGGCCCGCCGCATCCCCTTCGAGGCGACCGACGAGGGCTGGACCGACGAGGACCTCGAGGGCCTCGACCCCCTGGCCGACGACGTCCTGGTGGACGGCGACCGGTGACCGCGCAGGTCCCCGTCGACGTCCCCGCCCGCCCGGAGATCGCCGGTGCGGGCCGGGTCGTGGTCAAGGTCGGCTCGTCGTCCCTGACCACGCTGCCCGGAGGGCTCGACGTCGACCGGCTCACCGCGCTGGTCGACGTGCTCGCCGCCGTCCGGGCCTCCGGGCGCGAGGTCGTGCTGGTGTCCTCCGGCGCCATCGCGGCGGGCCTGTCGCCGCTGGGTCTGGACGGGCGCCCTCGCGACCTGGCCACCGCGCAGGCTGCGGCCAGCGTGGGGCAGCTGCGGCTGGTGCAGACCTACGCCGACGCCTTCGGCCGGCACGGGATCACCGTCGGGCAGGTGCTGCTCACCGCCGACGACCTCACCCGCCGCAGCCACTACCGCAACGCCCGCCAGACCGTCGACCGGCTGCTGGACCTGGGCGTGCTGCCGATCGTGAACGAGAACGACACGGTGGCCACCGAGGAGATCCGGTTCGGCGACAACGACCGGCTCGCCGCGCTGGTCGCGCACGTGGCCCGCGCCGAGGCGCTGGTGCTGCTGTCCGACGTCGACGGGGTCTACGACGGCGACCCGCGCACCGGGCCGGCCGAGCTGGTGGACACGGTGCGGGAACCGGCCGACCTGGCCGCGGTCACGCTCGGCTCCGCCACCCGCAACGGCGTGGGCACCGGCGGCATGGCGACCAAGGTGGAGGCCGCGTTCATCGCCGCCCACGCCGGCGTCCCCGTCGTCGTCACCTCCACCCCGCAGGCCGGCGGCGCGCTCGCCGGCGACCGGGTGGGCACCCTGTTCGCCCCGATGGGCAAGCGGCCCAGCGCCCGCCAGTTCTGGCTGCGCTACGCCAGCCGCCCCCGTGGCCGGCTGATCCTCGACGCCGGCGCGGTGACCGCGGTGGTGGAGCGGCACGCCTCGCTGCTGGCCGCCGGCATCACCGGGCTGGCGGGGGAGTTCGTCGCCGACGACCCGGTCGAGCTGGTCGGGCCCGACGGAGCCGTGGTCGCCCGTGGGCTGGTGGCCTACGACGCCCGCGAGATGCCGGCGCTGCTCGGGCGGAAGACCGGGGACCTGCCGCCGGAGCACCGCCGCGAGGTCGTGCACCGCGACGAGATGGTGCTCGTCTCCCGCCCGCGCCGCGTCTGACCGCCGCGTGCGGCGTGCTCGTGGCGGCGGGAGCCGACGGGGCCGGTCGGGGCCCCGTCGAGCGGCTGAGAGACTGCCCCGGTGACGATCCGCCCCATCCGCGAAGTCGGTGACCCCGTCCTGCGCACGCCGGCCGACGAGGTGCGCTCGTTCGACCGCGACCTGGCCGCGCTGGTGCGCGACCTGCTGGAGACCGTCGACCACCCCGGCCGCGCCGGCCTCGCGGCGACCCAGATCGGCGTGGGCCTGCGGGCGTTCTCCTACAACATCGACGGCGTCATCGGGCACGTCGTGAACCCGCGGATCGTGGAGCTGTCCGAGGAGACCCAGGACGGCGACGAGGGCTGCCTCTCGGTCCCCGGCATCTGGGCGCCCACCGTGCGGGCGATGCACGCCGTCGTCGAGGGCGTCGACGTCAAGGGCCGGCCGGTGCGGGTCGAGGGCAGCGGCCTGATGGCCCGGTGCCTGCAGCACGAGGTGGACCACCTCGACGGCAAGCTCTTCCTCGACCGGCTCACCGGCGAGGCGCGGAAGTCGGCCCTGCGGGCGCTGCGCGACCGCTGAACCGAGGGCTCAGGCCCGGGCGGCGGCGCAGGCGGCGCAGGTGCCGAACACCTCGACGTCGTGCTGCACGTCGACGAAGCCGTGCTCAGCGGCGATCCGGGCCGCCCAGCGCTCGACCGGCGGGTCGGCGACCTCCACCGTCCGGCCGCACGAGCGGCAGACCAGGTGGTGGTGGTGGCTGGAGGAGCACCGCCGGTAGGCGGCCTCGCCGTCCGTGCTGCGCAGCACGTCGAGCTGGCCGTCGTCGACCAGGGCCTGCAGCGCCCGGTACACCGTCGCCAGCCCCACCGAGTCGCCGCGTTCGCGCAGCAGGGCGTGCAGGTCCTGCGCGCTGCGGAAGCCGTCCAGCTCGTCGAGCAGGGCGAGCACCGCGTTGCGCTGCCGGCTCTGCCGCCGGGGTCCGCCCTCCGGCTGCTCCGTCACGCTCATCGGGCGCCCTCCGTCGCGGCCCGGTCCGCCGGAGCGGCGTCCGTGCCGTGCTCGTCGTAGTGCACGCCCGTACCGGTCAGGTGCGGGGCGTGCAGGTGGCCGTCGTGGTCGTAGTCCACGTGGTCGCCGTGCGGCACGGCCTGGTGGCCGCACCCCGGGCCGTGCTCGTGCGGGTGGGCCGCGTGCACCTCGCCGCGCCGGCGGTGCCGCCGTCGGGCGGTGGCCTCGCGGAGCGCCACGGCGGCGGCGACCAGCAGGAACAGCGCGATCGCCAGCAGCACGATCGTGCCGCCCGAGGGGGTGCCGGTGTAGTAGGACGCCGTCGTCCCCGAGACGCTGACGACCAGCCCGATGCTGCAGGCGAGGTACAGCGCCTGGCGGAAGCTCCGGGCCAGCAGCTGGGCCACCGCGCTGGGCACGATCATCAGGGCGCTGATGAGCAGCAGGCCGACCACGCGCATCGACAGCACGACGGTGCAGGCGACGAGGGCGGCGAGCACGATGTTCAGCGCCAGGACCGGCAGGCCGACGGCCCGGGCGTACTCCTCGTCGTCGCTCACCGCGTAGAGCCGCTGCCCGAGCAGACCGACGACGAGCAGCACGCACAGCGCGATGACGGCGAAGACCGCCAGGTCGCCGGAGCTGGTCGTCGTGATGGCGCCGAAGAGGTAGGCCTCGAGGTTGGTCGCCTGGCCGCGCGGGGCGAGGCTGAGCAGCACCACACCACCGGCGATGCCGCCGTAGAAGAGCACCGCCAGCGCGACGTCGCCGCTGGTGCGGCCGCGCGCCCGGACCAGCTCGATGAGCACCGCACCCAGGACGGCGGCGACGAGGGCCGCACCGACCGGCGCGGTGGAGGTGAGGACGCCGATGGCCACCCCGGTGAGGGCCACGTGGCCGAGGCCGTCGCCGAGCAGCGAGAGCCGCCGCTGCACCAGGAAGATGCCGACCGCCGGGGCGACCAGGCCCACCATCAGCGAGGCGAGCAGCGCGCGCTGCATGAAGCCGTACTCGAGGATCTCCACGTCAGCGGCCTCCGCTCGTCGACCGCACCGCGACGGTGGGCTGGTCCAGCCGGTAGCCGGGGCGCACCATCTCGTCGGCCGGGAGGCAGTGGTGGTCGCCGTGCCCGGTCGCCGCGCCGGCCAGCGGGCCGTCGTAGCTGATCCGGCCCTGGTCCACGACGACGGCGCGGGTGAGCACCGAGGCCAGCGGGCCGGTCTCGTGGGTGACGACCAGCAGCGTGGTGCCCGCCGCCGACACGCGGGCGAGCACCTCGGCCAGGGCGTCCTGGCTCGCGGCGTCCACGCCGGCGGTGGGCTCGTCCATGATCAGCAGCTCGGGCTGGGCGGCCAGGGCGCGCGCCACGAGGACCCGGCGCTGCTGCCCGCCGGAGAGCGAGGCGACCGGCTCCTCCATGCGGTCGGCGAGCCCCACGGCGGCGACGGCCTCGCCGACGGCCACGCGGTCGGCCGCCCTCAGCCGGCGGAGCAGTCCCAGCCGCGCCAGCCGGCCCACCGACACGACCTCGCGCACCGTCGCCGGCACGGCGCCGCTGACCGTGTGCCGCTGGGGCACGTAGCCCACCCGGCCCCGGTCGCGCAGCCGGCCCACCGGCGCGCCGAGCATCTCGACCTCACCACCGAGCACGGGCGCCAGGCCCAGCAGGCCGCGGGCCAGCGTCGTCTTGCCCGAGCCGTTGGACCCGAGGACGGCGACCGCCTCGCCGTGCCGCACCGTCAGGTCGACGCGGGAGACGATCGGCACGTCGTCGTAGCCGATGCTGGCGTCCTGGAGCCGGACGGCGGCGGTGCGGCGATCGGTCATGAACAGCCCTGGCCTTCCTGCAGCGTGGCGAGGTTGGCGCGCATCACCTGCAGGTAGTCCTCGCCGTCGGACTCGTCGGTCAGCCCCTCGAGCGGGTCGAGCACGGCGGTCCGCACCCCGGCCTCCTCGGCCACCGTCTCGGCGACGGCGGGGTCGACCAGGGTCTCGGTGTAGACGGTGGTGATGCCGCGGTCGCGGACGAGGCCGGTGATCTCGGCCAGCCCCGCGGCGCTCGGCTCCTGCGACGGGCTGAGCCCGCTGATGCCGATCACGTCCAGACCGTAGCGCTCGCCGAGGTAGCCGAAGGCGTCGTGGCTGGTGACCAGGGAGTCCACCGTGCAGGTGGCCAGGCCGGCCTCGATCTCGGTGTCGAGGGCCTCGACGTCGGCGCGCAGCGCGGCCGCGTTCTCCTCGTAGATGGAGGCGCCGTCGGGGTCGAGCTCGCCGAGGCGCTCGGCCAGGGCATCGCCCACCGCGGCCAGCCGGGTGGGGTCGAGCCAGAAGTGCGGGTCGACGGCTTCGTCGCCGTGGTCGTGCCCGTCCTCCTCGTCCCCGTACTCGTCCTCTCCGTGCTCGTCCTCTCCGTGCTCGTCCTCCGCGTGCTCCTCGGTGTGCTCGCCCGCGACCAGGTCGGCGGCCTGGCCGGCGTCCCACGCGGCGTCGCCGGCCTCGGCGGAGGCGGCCTCGTCGAGCGCGGGCTGGAAGCCCTCCAGGTACACCAGCAGGTCCGCCGACCCGACGGCGGCGACGTCCCGCGGGGTGAGCTCCAGGTCGTGCGCCTCGGCGCCGGCGGGGGTCAGCGAGGACACCTGCGCCCGCTCACCACCGACCCGGGCCGCCGCCCACTCCAGGGGGTAGAAGCCCGCCACCACGGTGGGCCGGCCGTCGTCCGCGCCGTCGCCGCCACCCGCGCCGCACCCGGCGGTGAGGAGCGCGGTGGCGGTGAGCGCGAGGGAGGCGGTCCATCGGGTCGCGTGGGTGCTCATGAGAATCATTCTCCCACGCGGAGCCGGAGTGCTGCTCGCAGCCCCGGCGGGCCGGGGAATCAGGCGAGCCCCCGCGTAGGCTCGGGGGCGTGCCCGAGGTCGCTGAGCTGCCGCTGATCGGTGCCGCCGCGCTGCGCGCGAAGGCCGCCGCCCGGGTGCTGCGCACCCTCCCGACCGACGTCAAGGACGCCGCGCTGGCCGCGATGGCCGAGGCGCTGGTCGAGCGGACCGACGAGATCCTCGCCGCGAACGCCGCCGACGTCGACGCGGCGGCCGCCGCCGGTACGCCCGCGTCGGTGCTCGACCGGCTGCGGCTGGACCCGCCCCGCATCGCGGGGGTGGCGGATGCGCTGCGCCAGCTGATCGCCCTGCCCGACCCCGTCGGCGACGTCGTCCGGGGCTCCCGGCTGCCCAACGGGCTGGACCTCAAGCAGGTCCGCGTGCCCTTGGGCGTGGTGGGCATCGTCTACGAGGCCCGCCCGAACGTGACCGTCGACGCCGCCGGGCTCTGCCTGAAGAGCGGCAACGCGGCGCTGCTGCGCGGGTCGGCGTCGGCCTCCGGCACCAACGCCGCCCTGGTGGCCGTCCTCACCGAGGCGGGGGAGAAGGCCGGCCTGCCCGCCGGCTTCGTCGAGCTGCTGCCGGCCGACCGCGCATCGGTGGGCGAGCTGCTGGGCGCCCGTGGGTACGTCGACGTCGTCATCCCGCGCGGCGGCGCCTCGCTGATCCAGCGGGTCGTGCGCGAGGCCCGCGTGCCGGTCATCGAGACCGGCGAGGGCAACTGCCACGTCTACGTCGACGCCTCCGCGGACCCGGCCATCGCCGAGGCGGTGGTGCTCAACTCCAAGACCCACCGGGTGAGCGTCTGCAACTCCGCCGAGACGCTGCTGGTCCACCGCGACGTGCCCTTCCTCCCGCGGCTGCTGGCCGCGCTCTCCGGCGCCGGGGTCACCCTGCACGGCGACGACTCGGCGCGCACCGCGCACGACGGCGTCGTCCCGGCGACCGACGAGGACTGGGCCACCGAGTACCTGTCGATGGACATGGCCGTGCGCGTGGTCGACGACCTGCCGCAGGCCCTCGAGCACATCGCGCGCTGGAGCACCGGGCACACCGAGGCGATCGTGGCCGACTCCGCCGCCGCGATCGCCGAGTTCACCGCCGGCGTGGACGCCGCAGCAGTCCTGGTCAACGCCTCCACCCGGTTCACCGACGGCGGGGAGTTCGGCTTCGGCGCCGAGATCGGCATCTCCACCCAGAAGCTGCACGCCCGCGGTCCGCTGGGGCTGCCGGAGCTGACCTCCACCACCTACGTCGTGACGGGCAACGGCCACACCCGCTGACCCGATCTCCGCCCGAACGAGGAGCCCGATGCCCCGCCAGCAGTCCCCGAACTTCTCGTCGGTCGCCGACGTCAGCAAGCGGCTGTCCGCGGCGGGTTACCTGCCCGACGCGCAGATCGCGACGACGGTCTTCCTCGCCGACCGCCTCGGCAAGCCGCTGCTGGTCGAGGGGCCCGCGGGCACCGGCAAGACCGAGCTGGCCAAGGCGCTCGCGGCGTGCACCGGCTCGGAGCTGATCCGGCTGCAGTGCTACGAGGGCCTGGACGAGGCGCGGGCGCTGTACGAGTGGAACTACAAGAAGCAGCTGCTGCGCATCCAGGCCTCGCAGGCCGACGGCGGCGCGGACTGGGACACCGTCCACGACGACATCTTCGGCGAGGAGTTCCTGCTCTCCCGGCCGCTGCTCACCGCCATCCGCCGCACCGAGCCGACGGTCCTGCTCATCGACGAGACCGACAAGGCCGACGTCGAGGTCGAGGGCCTGCTGCTGGAGGTGCTCTCGGACTTCCAGGTGACGATCCCGGAGCTCGGCACCATCACGGCCGCCCGCCGGCCGACCGTCGTCCTCACCTCCAACGCCACCCGCGAGCTCTCCGAGGCGCTCAAGCGGCGCTGCCTGTACCTGTCGCTGGACTACCCCTCGGCCGAGCGCGAGCGGGAGATCGTGCTGTCGCGGGTGCCGGACCTGGCGCCGGGGCTGGCCGACCAGCTGGTGCGCACCGTGCGCGCGCTGCGCGGGCTGGAGCTGAAGAAGTCGCCGTCGATCTCCGAGACCCTCGACTGGGCCCAGACCCTGCTGGAGCTGGGGCTGGACACCCTCGACGAGCCGGCCATGCGCTCGACCCTCGGCGTGGTGCTCAAGCACGCCAGCGACCAGACCCGCGCCGCGGCCGAGCTCCGGCTGAACTGATGACCGCGGTCGGGCACGGCGGGCTCGCGGGGCACCTCGACGGGTTCGTGCGGGCGGTCCGCGAGGCCGGCATCCCGGTCGGCATCAGCCAGGCGGTCGACGCCGCGGAGATCCTGACCGTGGTCGACCTGCTCGACCGGGAGCAGCTGCGCCACGGCCTGGCGGCCGTGCTGCTGCAGCGGGCGGCCCAGCGGCCGACCTACGACGTGCTGTTCGACCTGTGGTGGCCGCTGGGCGACCGGCCGGTGGCCGACACCGAGGACGACGACGGCGGCCAGGGCGCGGAGGCCACCCTCGACGTGCCCGACGACGCCGCGCTCGCCGAGCTCATGCGCGCGGAGCTGCTGCGGCTGCTGACCGACGGCGACCCGGAGGAGCTGCGCCGGTTCGCCCGCGAGGCCGTCGACCAGCTCGGGCAGGGGCAGCCGACGCCGTCGGGGCAGTCGTACTTCAGCTACCGCGTGCTGCGGGCGCTCTCGCCCGACACCCTCGTCGCGCAGCTGCTCGCCGGGCTGCTGGGCGACGCCGGCACGGGCGGGCTGGCCGAGCAGGTGGCGCGGCAGACCGTGCGCGACCGGCTGAACGCGTTCAAGTCCGCCGTCGAGGCCGAGGTGCGCCGGCGGACGGCGGCGGAGAAGGGCCGCGACCGCGTGGCCAAGAACGCCGTGCGGCCGCTGGCCGACCAGGTGGACTTCCTCCGCGCCCAGGCCGCGGACCTCGCCGAGCTGCGCCGGGCGGTCACGCCGCTGGCCCGCCGGCTCGCCGTGCGGCTCTCGGCCCGCCGCCGTCTGGGGCGGGAGGGCCGGCTGGACTTCCGCAAGACCGTGCGCGCCTCGCTGGCCACCGGCGGCGTCCCGGTGGTCACCCACCACCGGCCCCGGAAGGTGCACAAGCCCGAGCTGGTGGTCCTCTGCGACGTCAGCGGGTCGGTCGCCGGGTTCAGCCACTTCACCCTGATGCTCACCCAGGCGCTGCGCGAGCACTTCAGCGGCGTCCGGGCGTTCGCCTTCGTGGACTCGACCGACGAGGTGACCCGCTTCTTCCGGCCCGGGGTCGACGTCGCCGACGCCATCTCCCGCATCGGGCGGGAGGCGCAGGTGGTCGCCTACGACGGGCACAGCGACTACGGCACCGCGTTCGAGGTGTTCGCCGACCGCTGGGCCTCGGCCGTGGGCCCGAAGACGTCGCTGCTCGTGCTGGGTGACGGGCGCACGAACTACCGCCAGCCGGGCGTCCCGGTGCTGGCCGACCTGGTGCGCCGGGCGCGCTCGGCGCACTGGCTGAACCCCGAGCCGCGCCGGATGTGGGGGAGCGGGGACTCCGCCGCCGATCGGTACGGCGAGGTCATCGACATGGTCGAGTGCCGCAACGCCGCGCAGCTGACGGACTTCGTCACCACCCTCTGAGCGGTCCTCCGGGTCGATCCGACCGCGAGTCCGCAGGTCGCCGAGTCACCGTGTCGACATGTCGCTCCGACGTGGCGCGCGGCACACGGGCGCGATCGAGACGGTGCCGTAACCGAATGCCCGTTGCCGCGTTGTCAACGCGGTGTCGACCTGTCGGCACCGACTGACCGCGACGACGCGGCCGGACCGCGACCGGCTGCACGGGGGAGCCGGTCGCAGCGGGTCCGCCCGTCCCGGTCCACGGACCGGGTCGGGTGGGTCCGCGGGGCCGGGGCCGGTCCTCACGGGCCGGCCCCGGACGCCCCGGATACGCTCGTCCGGTGGCGGGACGACGAGTCGGTGTGATGGGTGGGACCTTCGATCCCGTCCACCACGGTCACCTGGTGGCCGCCAGCGAGGTCGCCGGGCTCTTCGGCCTGGACGAGGTGGTCTTCGTGCCCACCGGCGAGCCGTGGCAGAAGAGCGACAAGTCGGTCAGCCCGGCGGAGGACCGCTACCTGATGACGGTCATCGCGACGGCGTCCAACCCGCGGTTCTCGGTGAGCCGGGTGGACATCGACCGGGGCGGCCCGACCTACACCTTCGACACCCTCACCGACCTGCACGCCCAGCGCCCGGACGACGAGCTGTTCTTCATCACCGGCGCCGACGCGCTGGCCCAGATCATGACCTGGCGCGACGGCGCCCGGTGCTTCGAGCTGGCGCACTTCATCGGCGTGACCCGCCCCGGCTACGCGCTGGCCGACGCGCACCTGCCCGAGGGCGGGGTGAGCCTGGTCGAGATCCCCGCGCTCGCGATCAGCTCCAGCGACTGCCGCGCACGGGTCGACCGCGGGATGCCGGTCTGGTACCTCGTTCCCGACGGCGTCGTGCAGTACATCGAGAAGCGCGGCCTCTACCGCCGACCGGTCGGCCGGGCGGCCGACGGCCGTCCCGCCTACGACCGTCCGACGCCGGGGAACACCCGCGCCGTCGACGGCGCTGAACCGTCCCCGACTCCAGACCACCTCCAGGAGGTACCCCGATGACCGCCTCGGCCGAAGCCCGGGAAACCGCGCTCGTCGCCGCGCAGGCGGCTGCGGACAAGCTCGCCACCGACGTCTCGATCGTCGACGTCAGCGAGCGGCTCGCCATCACCGACGCGTTCGTGCTCGCGTCGGCCCCCAACGAGCGCCAGGTGCAGGCCATCGTCGACGAGGTGGAGGAGCGGCTCCGCGAGCACGGCGTGAAGCCGGTGCGCCGGGAGGGCGTCGCCGAGGCGCGCTGGGTGCTCCTCGACTTCGTCGACGTCGTCGTGCACGTCCAGCACGCCGAGGAGCGGGCGTACTACGCCCTCGAGCGGCTCTGGAAGGACTGCCCGAGCATCCCCTTCGTCGACGAGGCGCAGCCCGCGACGGACGAGCCGTCCGCCCCGGCCGTGGAGACGGCCGGCCAGTGACCGCTGCGGCCCTTCCCGAGCTGCCGGTCGGCCGTCTGGTCGTCTGGCGGCACGGGCGGACCGGGTGGAACGCGGCGGGCCGCTTCCAGGGGCAGCTGGACCCCCCGCTGGACGACGTCGGCCGGGCGCAGGCCGCGCACGCCGCACCCCACCTGCTGGCCGGGCTCGACGGGCAGGACGCCGTGGTGCTCTCCAGCGACCTGGTCCGGGCCGCCGACACCGCGCGGGTGCTCACCGACCTGATGGGTGTGGAGCTGCAGCTGGACGAGCGGCTGCGCGAGCACGGGATGGGCGCCTGGGAGGGCCTGACCCGGAACGAGATCGCGGACCGGTTCCCCGAGCAGTACGCCGACTGGCTGGCCGGGCGACCCGTCCTCGGCCGGGGCGGCGAGGAGACGGCGGCGGTGGCCGCGCGCGTGCTGGCAGCCCTCCAGGACCTGCCTCCCGTCGAGGTCGCCGTCATCGTCACCCACGGCGGCACGAGCGGCCGCCTGATCGAGGCGCTGCTGGAGCTGGGTCCGGGGCAGCGGCGGGTCTTCGGTCCCCTCGGCAACTGCGCGTGGAGCGAGCTGGCGCGGCAGAGCGGACGCTGGCGGCTGCTGCGGCACAACTTCTCCGCGGGGCCGCTGCCCGAGGGCGTGGCGACCCGGCGAGCGGCGCAGGACACCGGCACGACCGTCCTGCCGGGCACCGGTGGGCAGCCGGGGCCCGACCCGGTGCAGGACGCCGACGCCGTCGGCTGACCGCTCCGCGGGGCGCCGGGGCCGCCGCGGGGGATGCCGCCGGTTAGCCTCGCCGCGTGCCCGTCGCCGTCCTGACCGATTCGACGGCCTACCTCCCTCGCGAGCTGGTGGCTGCCTACGGCATCCACGTCGTCCCGCTCTACGTCGTCCTCTCCGGGCGCTCGGGGCGCGAGGGCGAGGACATCTCCTCCGACGACGTCGCCAAGGCGCTGGTCACGCGGGGGCAGAAGGTGTCCACGTCCCGGCCCACGCCGGGGGACTTCGTGGCCGCCTACCGGGCCGCGCTCGAGGGCGGAGCCGACCGCGTGGTGTCGATCCACCTGTCGTCGGAGCTGTCGGGCACCTGGGACGCCGCCCGCGTGGCCGCCTCGCAGGTGGGGGAGCACATCGTCTCCGTCGTCGACTCCCGCTCGGCCGCCATGGCCACCGGCTTCGCCGTGCTGGCGGCGGCCCGGGCAGCGGCCGACGGCGCCGACCTGCGGACCGTGGACCGGATCGCGCGGGACACCGTGGACCGCACCCGCACGCTGTTCGTCGTCGACACCCTGGAGCACCTGCGCCGGGGTGGGCGCATCGGCTCGGCGGCGGCGATCCTCGGGTCCGCGCTGGCGGTGAAGCCGGTGCTCCACGTCGTCGAGGGGCGGGTCGTCCCGCTGGAGAAGGTGCGCACCTCCGCGCGGGCGCTGCACCGGCTCGTGCAGCACGTCGTCGAGTACGCCGGCGAGCGCGAGGTGTCGCTCGCCGTGCACCACCTCGCCGCCGCCGACCGGGCCGACCGGCTGGTGGCCGAGCTGCGCGCGCGGGTCCCCGCCGTGCGCGACGTGCACGTGAGCGAGCTCGGTGCGGCCATCGGGGCGCACGTGGGCCCGGGCGCGGTCGGCGTGGTGGTCGCGCTGCCGCCCGAGGGCGCGACGTCCTGAAGTCCTGAGGCGGGGAGGCACCCGGGCATCCTGGCCTCCGGTGCACGCCCGGCCTCGTGCGTCGTCCACAGCGGGCGGGGGCATCCACAGGTGCCGCTGCACCGGGCCGCGGGGAACAGCCGCTTCCTAGCGTCGCCGGGGTGCGCCTCCCACTCCGCCGGAACGACGACGCGGACCTGATCCGTGCCCGCCTGCGGGCGCTGCTGGCGCAGGAACCGGAGCTGCCGGGCGGCTGGCTGCCCGAGGACGACGACCCGCCGTTCGACGAGGTGCCCGTCGACGACGGCCTGCCGCCGGGGCTCGGCCGGCACCGGGCGCCGGGGACCGCGGCCCGCGTGAGCACCGGGCCGCGCGGTGCGCGAGCGCTGTGGCTCGCGGCCGTGCTGGCGGTCGGCCTGCTCCTGGGGTGGACCTGGCTGGACCGGCCGGTCGTGGAGCCGGCCGCGGACCTCCCGCCGGCCGCACCTGCTCCGTCGTCCACGCCGGTCGGTGAGGCGGCGGAGACGTCCCCGACCGTGGTGGTCTCGGTGGTGGGGCAGGTGGCTCAGCCGGGTCTGGTCACCCTGCCCTCGGGCGCCCGGGTCGCGGACGCGCTGGCGGCGGCGGGAGGCCTCCTGCCCGGTGCCGACGCCACCTCCGTGAACCTGGCAGCTCCGGTCGCCGACGGCGAGCAGATCGCGGTCGGGCTGCCACCCGCGGCAGCAGCTGCGGGGAGCTCCGGGCCGTCGGCGGGTGGCGGGAAGGTCGACCTGAACAGCGCGGGCGTCGCAGAGCTGGACGCCCTGCCGGGGATCGGCCCGGTGCTCGCCCAGCGGATCGTCGACCACCGCACCGCGCAGGGGCCGTTCGGCAGCGTCGACGAGCTCGACGACGTCCCGGGCATCGGACCGTCGATCGCGGCCGAGCTGGCCGAGCTGGTACGCGTGTGAGGGAGGTCGGGCCCGAGGAACTGCCCGACCAGCGGTGGCGCTGGCTGGACCTGCGGCTCTGGCCGGTCGCCGCCACGGTGTGGGCGCTCGGGCTCGCCGCTCCGCACCTGGCGGCGTCGACACTTGGCTGCATCGCCGCCGGTGCCGGCGTGCTCGCCGGGATCGCCGCCCGCTCGGGCCGCTCCGGTGCCCCGGTGGCCGTCGCGGTGCTGGCGGCTCTCCTCGCGGCGGCGGGGACCGGGGCGGTGCGGGCGGCCGAGCGGGAGACCGCGCCGTTGGCCGACGTCGCCGCGACCCGGGCGACGGTGCACACCTGGCTGGCGGTGACCGGCACGCCGCACCTCGTCCGGGGCGCCGGTGAGCCGCGGGTGGTGCTCGACGCGGAGGTCCGCTCCGCCCAGCACGGGGCGGGTGCCGCGGTGCTCGTCTTCGCGCCGGCGGAGGGGTGGGCCGATCTGCTCCCGGGCCAGGAGGTGCGGGCCCGGGCCGGAACCGCCCCGCCCGGCCCCGGGGACGACGTGGTGGCGGTGCTCTCCGTCCGCGGACCGCCGGACGACGTGCGACCGCCCCCGGCGGAGCAGCGGGTGGCGGCGGCGGTGCGGACAGCGCTGGCCGAAGCCTCCGCGCGCGTGCTCGACGACCGGCCCGGCGGGCTGCTGCCCGGCCTCGTCGTCGGCGACACCAGCGCCATGGACCCGGTCCTCGACGAGGAGTTCCGCCGGGCCGGCCTGTCGCACCTCACCGCCGTGTCCGGCGCGAACGTCGCCATCGTGATCGCGGGCGTCCTGTGGCCGCTGCGCCGGCGGGCGGTCGACCGGCGCCTCCAGGCGGCGGTCGGCGTCCTCGCGCTCGCGGCGTTCGTCCTGCTGGCCGGCCCGAGCGCCAGCGTGGTGCGCGCCGCGGCGATGGGTGCGGTGACGCTGCTGGCGCTGGCCTCCGGACGGGTGCGGTCCGCCCTGCCCGCGCTCGCTGCTGCGGTGACCGTCCTGCTGCTTGCCGACCCGTCGCTAACCCGGGACCCGGGGTTCGCGCTGTCGGTCGTCGCCACCGCGTCCATCGTGCTGCTCGCGCCCGGCTGGGGCCGGCGTCTGCGCCGGCGGGGCTGGCCCGCCTGGCCGGCCGACGCCGTGGCCGTCAGCGCCGCCGCCGGGCTGGCGACCGCCCCCCTGATCGCGGGGCTCAACGGCACCGTGAGCCTGGTGTCGTTGCCGGCCAACCTCCTCGCTGCCCCAGCGGTGGCCCCGGCCACCGTCCTCGGCCTGCTGGCCGCGGGAGCCGCCGTGGTCGTGCCGCCGCTGGGCGACGTCCTGGTGTGGCTCGCCGGCTGGCCGGTGCGCTGGGTGGTGCTGGTGGCCGAGCGGGCCTCCGCGCTGCCCGACGCCGTGGCGGGCTGGCCCGGGGGAGTGCGGGGCGCGGTGGCGCTCGGCGTGCTCCTGGCCGCCGTCGGCTGGGCGCTCTGGCGGTTCTCCCGGCTGCGCCCCCTGGCGCTCGCCGCCGCGGTGGGGGTGGTGGTCGTCGGCTGGCCGCTGCGGCAGCCGCTGGACGGGTGGCCGGTGGCGGGGTCGGTGCTCGTGGCCTGCGACGTCGGTCAGGGCGACGCCCTCGTGCTGCCGCTGGGCGACGGCGCGGGCGTGCTCCTCGACGCCGGACCGGAGGTCGGCCCCGTCGACGCCTGCCTGGACCGGCTCGGCATCGACGAGCTGCCGCTGGTGCTCCTCTCGCACCTCGACGCCGACCACGTGGGCGGCCTCGCCGGCGCCCTCACCGGCCGTCGGGTGGGCGTGGTCGCGACCGGCTCGCTGTCGCCGGCCGACGACCGCGCCGGGCCGGTCGACGCGCTGGTGCGCCGGGCAGGAGGAACGCGGGAGGTGCTCGTGCCCGGCGATCGCCGGACCGCCGGGGAGGCGGTGCTGGAGGTCCTCGCCCCGTCGCCCCGCCGGGCCACCGCCGCCGCCGAGCCCAACGACCTCTCCCTCGTCGTCCGGGTCACCGTGCGCGGCCTGCGGATCCTGCTGACCGGGGATCTCGGGGCGGAAGCGGAGGCGCGGCTCGTGCGGGACGGGACGGACCTGCGCGCCGACGTGCTCAAGGTCCCGCACCACGGCAGCGCCGACTTCGACCCGCAGTTCCTCGCCGCGTCCGGAGCCGCGGTCGCCGTGGTGTCGGTGAGCGCGGACAACACCTACGGCCACCCCGCGCCCGAGCTGCTCGACCAGCTCGCCGACTCCGGGATGCGGGTGCACCGCACCGATCGGGAGGGCGACGTCGCGGTGGTGGGGGAGGCGGGCGACTGGGGAGTGGCCTCCCGCCGCCCGGCAGGAACCGTCGGCGCCCCGTGACACCATGCAGCCGTGCCTGCTTCACCGGTCGAGCCCACCTCTCGGCTGCGCGTCGTGATCGGCGAGGAGGAGCTGCTCCGGTCGCGCGCCGTGAGCGCCGTGCGCGCCGCCGTCCTCGCCCGCCACCCCGACGCGGAGGTGCACGAGCTGGCCGCGCTGGGCCTCCCGATCGGCCAGCTGGCCGACGTGCTGGCGCCCTCGCTGTTCGGCGGTCACCGGATGGTCGTGGTGACCGGCGTCAACGAGGCGGCGGGCGCGCTGGCGGACTCGCTCACGTCGTACGCGAAGGACCCGGACCCCGACCTCACGCTCGTGATCGTCCACTCGGGGGGCAAGCGCAACGAGGCGCTGGTCAAGGCGTTCAGGAGCGCCGGCGCCGCCGTCGACGAGTGCCCCAAGGTGAGCTCCGTCGGTGACCGCATCGCCTTCGTGCGCAACGAGGTCCGCACCTTCGGCGGCCGGATCGCACCCGACGCGGTCACCGCGCTCGTGGACGCGATCGGCGCCGACCTGCGCGGGCTCTCGGCGGCGGCCAGCCAGCTGGTGAGCGACTTCGGCGGGAACATCGACGCCGACGACGTCGCCCGTTTCCACCGCGGGCAGGCCGAGGTCACCGGCTTCACCGTCGCCGAGCGGGTGCTCACCGGCGACCGGGCCGGATCGATCGAGATGCTGCGCTGGGCCCTGGAGCGCGGCGTGGCCCACGTGCTCATCGCCGACGCCATCGCCGACGGCGTGCGCACGGCCGCGCGGGTGGCCTCGCTGAGCTCCACCAACCCCGGCGACCTCGCCCGCACGCTGAAGATGCCGCCCTGGAAGGTGAAGAAGGCCCAGGCGCAGGCGCGCGGCTGGAGCATCGACGGACTGCAGCAGGCGCTGGGCGTCGCCGCCGACCTCAACGCCGACGTCAAGGGGGCCGCGGCCAGCGCGGACTACGCCCTCGAGCGGGCCATCCGGCGGATCGTCACCATCCGCACCGAGACCGGCCGGGGACGCGTGCCCGGCGGTCGCTGAGCCGGAAGCCCGCGGAAAGCGACGAGCCCCCGTCCCGGGAGGGAAGGGGGCTCGTTCGGTCCGCGCCCGCAGGCGCGGCGTCGGCTCAGAGGCCGGCGATGAGCTTCGTCAGACCCGACTTGCGGTTGGCAGCCTGGTTCTTGTGGATGACGCCCTTGGAGGCGGCCTTGTCCAGCTGCTTGTTGGCGGTCGTCAGAGCGGCGGCGGCAGCAGCGGCGTCACCGGACTCGGCGGCCGTGCGGACGCGCCGGACGGCCGTCTTCAGGGCGGACTTGACGGCAACGTTGCGCTGACGCGCCTTCTCGTTGGTCTTGATCCGCTTCATCTGGGACTTGATGTTCGCCACGCGTGAGCCTCGAAAAGTCTGGAGGGAATGGTTCTGACAGTGCGTCCGGGCGCAGCGCACGACCGCGCGACAGGACCGGTCTGCCAAGATACCAGCGACCTCGGCCCGCTCCCAACCCGGTCGATCGGGCGTTCAGTCACACCGGCCGGTGGGCCGCCACGAGCTGGTGAGCACGTACCTGCCCGGGCGCTCGACCTCCAGCGTCGTCCAGCCGTCGCGGTCGCCGGCGGCCAGGCACCCCCCGGCCCCTTCGAGCGACGACCACCGCGACCACCGGAGCGCGACCTCCACCCGGCCGGCGGCCGGCGCGTCCAGCACGAGCCGGGACCGGTCGCTGGACACCAGCGTGGCCCCGCCCCGCACGATGCCGCCGCCGGACACCTCGAAGAGCCGCCACGAGCGGTCGGACCACACCTCCCGCAGACCGGGGACACCTTCGCGCAGCAGCCGCGCCTCGCCGCCGGCCGGCCAGTCCAGCGGAGCGCGGGGGAGCACCACGTAGGAGACACCGGCATCCCGCAGCCAGGTCAGGTACGTGCCGGCGTCGAGGGAGCCGTCGTAGAACAGCCCGGCGTGCACGGTGTCCAGCTGCCGGAGCCACCCGCGCGCCAGCGGCACGTCCGCTGCCACCGACACGCTCTCCTGGTGGCTCTCGAGGGGCACGACCTCGATGCGGCCCACCGGGCCGCGGTCCCGCAGCTCGGCCAGCAGCGACGCGGCCTGCGGCGCGGGCGGAGCCGGCTCCCGGGGCATGAGGTCCTGGATCACCACCGGAGGCAGCAGCCAGGCGACCCCCACCGCGGCGAGGCCGACCACCGCCGTCCGGGCGCGTGCCACCGCGACCAGCACCGGGACGGCGAACAGCAGCACCAGGCGGGTCGACGTCGAGCCCACCGGGCTCGGGACCAGCCACGTCGCCAGCAGGAGCACCGCGGTGAGGCCCGCGCCGACCAGCAGCACCCGGTGCCGCCGGGGCAGGAGCGCCGCCACCAGACCGGTCGCCGCCACGGCCGCCAGCATCTGGTGGGCGCTGGTGGGCTGGGGGCCGCTCACCGCGCCCAGCAGCGGGGCGGCACCCACCGGCAGCAGCGCGCCGACGGCGATCAGCCACGGCTCCACCGGCCCAGCGCGCCACGAGGAGGGGCGCGCCGACGGCTGCCCGCCGCACCACCAGGCCGCAGCCGCCAGCAGCAGGAAGACCGACGCCACGGGGCTCGTCGCGCCGGCGAGCGCGGCCAGCACCGCCCCGGACAGGCGCCCCGCCCGGGTCCGGTGCCCGGACACCACGACGAGGGCCAGGCAGCCCAGTGCGGCACCCAGACCGAAGGTGGTGCGCCCGCTCCACTCGTCGGCCGCCCACGTCGCCGCGGCGCAGACCCCGGCGAGCGACGCCCGCGCCGGGGTGGGCCCGAGCCGGCCGATCAGGGCAGCGGTGGAGACGGCACCGATCACCGTGCCCGCGATCCCCACCAGCGGCAGCCCCAGCAGCGCCCCGGCCCACGGGCCGAGCAGGCTGTAGGACGCGACGGTCACCCCGCCGTACCAGCCGAGGTCCACCGGCGCCCGGTTCGACGCCGCCCACGACGCCCACCACTCCTGCGCGACCAGGTCGCCGCCGACGACCGGTGCCGCCTCCACGAGGAGGGCCAGCACCAGCGCGGCACCGGCCGTGACCACCACGGGGTGGGCCCGGAGCGGGGGCGTCGGGGAGGGCGCCGTGGCGGGTCGCGCGGTCACCGATCGGAGCACCCGCCCCCTCTGCCCCGGACCGGCGCCGCCGGAACCAGCGGCCGGTCGATGTCGCGCCGGCCGGGTCGCACCGTCCCGTGCGCCGGAGCCGTGGGACGATGGCGGCACTGTGACGACTCCCGCTGCCACCGATCCGGCCCTCATCCGGAACTTCTGCATCATCGCCCACATCGACCACGGCAAGTCGACGCTGGCCGACCGGATGCTCGAGGTCACCGGAATCATCGAGGCGCGGCAGATGCGTGCCCAGTACCTCGACCGCATGGACATCGAGCGCGAGCGCGGCATCACCATCAAGGCCCAGAACGTGCGCCTGCCGTGGAAGGTCGGGGACACCGAGTACGTCCTCGACATGATCGACACCCCGGGCCACGTGGACTTCACCTACGAGGTGTCCCGCTCGCTGGCCGCCTGCGAGGGCGCCGTGCTGCTGGTCGACGCCGCGCAGGGCATCGAGGCGCAGACCCTGGCCAACCTCTACCTGGCCATGGAGAACGACCTCACGATCATCCCGGTCCTCAACAAGATCGACCTGCCGGCCGCCCAGCCAGAGAAGTACGCCGCGGAGATCGCGCACATCATCGGCTGCGACCCCGACGACGTCCTGCGGGTCAGCGGCAAGACCGGTGAGGGCGTGCCCGCGCTGCTCGACCAGATCGTCGCGCAGATCCCCGCTCCGGTGGGCGACGCCGACGGCCCGGCCCGGGCGATGATCTTCGACTCGGTCTACGACATCTACCGCGGCGTCATCACCTACGTCCGCGTCGTCGACGGCCGGATCTCCGGGCGCGAGAAGATCAAGATGATGTCGACCGGCGCGACCCACGAGCTGCTGGAGATCGGCGTCATCTCGCCCGAGCCCAAGCCCGTGCCCTCGCTCGGCGTCGGCGAGGTCGGCTACTTCATCACCGGCGTGAAGGACGTCCGCCAGTCCCGGGTCGGCGACACCGTCACGCTGCACCACAAGCCGGCCACCGAGGCGATCGGCGGCTACAGCGACCCGAAGCCGATGGTCTACTCCGGCCTCTACCCGATCGACGGCAGCGACTACCCGCTGCTGCGCGAGGCGCTGGACAAGCTGCTGCTCAACGACGCCGCGCTCACCTACGAGCCGGAGACGTCGGCGGCGCTGGGCTTCGGCTTCCGCGTCGGTTTCCTCGGCCTGCTGCACCTGGAGATCGTCCGCGAGCGGCTGGAGCGCGAGGCCGGCATCAGCCTCATCTCCACCGCGCCGAACGTCGTCTACCGGGTGGTGATGGAGGACCGCAGCGAGATCACGGTGACCAACCCGAGCGACTGGCCCGAGGGCAAGATCGACCGGGTCTACGAGCCGATCGTCAAGGCCACGATCATCGCGCCCAGCGACTACACCGGCGCGATCATGGAGCTCTGCCAGAGCCGCCGCGGCCAGCTCGGCGGCATGGACTACCTGAGCGAGTCCCGCGTCGAGCTGCGCTACACGCTGCCCCTCGGCGAGATCATCTTCGACTTCTTCGACGCCCTGAAGTCGCGCACCCGCGGCTACGCCTCCCTGGACTACCAGGAGTCCGGCGAGCAGGAGTCCTCGCTGGTCAAGGTGGACATCCTGCTGCAGGGCGAGGCCGTCGACGCGTTCAGCGCGATCGTGCACAAGGACAAGGCCTACGCCTACGGCGTGATGATGGCCGGCAAGCTCCGCGAGCTCATCCCGCGGCAGCAGTTCGAGGTGCCGATCCAGGCCGCCGTCGGCTCCCGGGTCATCGCCCGCGAGACGGTCCGCGCGATCCGCAAGGACGTCCTCGCCAAGTGCTACGGCGGTGACATCACCCGCAAGCGGAAGCTGCTGGAGAAGCAGAAGGAGGGCAAGAAGCGGATGAAGATGGTCGGCCGCGTCGAGGTCCCCCAGGAGGCCTTCGTGGCCGCGCTCTCCACGAACGAGTCGACCGCCTCCAAGAAGTGACGGCGAGGGTCCCTGGCCTGGTGACCGCGGTCTGCGTCTCCGGCACCGACCTCCCGTCGGTCGCGGGCCGCAAGCCGGTCCGGACCGGCATCGACAAGCGGCTGGTCGAGGGCCGGGTCGCCGTCGGCGAGCACGGTCTGCACGGCGACGTCCAGGTCAACCGCAAGTACCACGGCGGCGACGGCCAGCAGGTCTACGCCTACGCCCAGGAGGACGCCGACTGGTGGGAGGCGGAGCTCGGTCGCGAGCTCCCGGCCGGCCGGTTCGGGGAGAACCTGCGCACGTCAGGTCTCGACCTGACCGCGGCGCTGCTCGGGGAGCGGTGGCGGGTCGGGACGGCGCTGCTCGAGGTCAGCGCGCCGCGGATACCGTGCGCCAACTTCGCCCGCTTCTGGGACGTGCCCCAGCTGGTCAAGCGGTTCACCGCGCGCGGCACCCCCGGCGCCTACCTGCGGGTGCTGGAGACCGGTGAGCTCGGCGCCGGTGACGCGATCGAGGTCGTCTCCCGGCCCGACCACGACGTGACCATCGACCTCACCTTCCGGGCCTGGACGACGCAGAAGTACCGGGCCGCCCAGCTGGAACCGGCGCTGGCCTCCCTGCCCGAGCGCAACCGGGCCAAGGCCGCGGCGCGGATCGCCGCGCGCACCACGGCCGCGGTCTGAGTTGCCGGCGCCTCTCCGGGCGCCGACGCGCCGCCGACCGCCCTGCTCGGGCCCGGCCGGCTTCCGGGCGCCCTCGGTGCGCCGACGCACCCTGGGACCGCGGCGGCCGGGCGCGTCCCGGCCATCGGAGTCGACCGGCGATGTTCTACATAGCGGAACTACAGCCACGGCCGTAGCTCTGTGCGCTACGTCACGCTAGCGTCCGCACTGCCGCCGTCCCGAAGCGTCGTCAGCACTCCGACGACGCGCAGCCGCTCCACCGGCTGTGCGGGACGCGAGCCCGTGGTCGTGAACGCCGACGTCGCCAGGAGGACACCGTGCAGCCGTCCGCCGTTCCCGCACCGGTGCACCGGGGGGAGGTGAGCACCCCCGCAGCAGGCTCTCCCCGGACCGCCGGGGCCGGTCCCACCCCGGTCGCCGGCCCCCGGGGTTCCGCGGGCAGGAACGACGGCCCGAAGGAGCCCGGCCGCGCACGTGCCCGGCTGTACCGGTTCGGGTTGGGACTGGCGGGCGTCGTCGGTGTCATCGCCCTGCTCGAGCTGGTCGTCCGCCTCGGGCTGCTGCCCGAGGCCTGGTTCCCGCCGCCGTCGGAGATCTTCCCGGCCTTCGCCCGGCTCGTCGTCAGCGGCGAGCTGTTCGGGCCGGTCGGTCAGACCCTGCAGGGCTGGGTGCTCGGCATCCTCGCCGCCGCGGCCGTCGCCCTCCCGCTGGGGATCGCCATCGGATCGATCGAGCTGGCCCACCGGCTCACCCGGTTCATGCTCGAGTTCCTCCGGCCGATCCCGCCGGTGGCGCTCATCCCGGCCGCCGTCCTCATCTTCGGCAGCAACCTGGACATGAAGGTCTTCCTGATCGCCTTCGGCACCTTCTGGCCGATCCTGCTGCAGACCGTCTACGGCATCCACGACACCGACCCGACGCTCCGCGACACCGCCCGCTCCTACGGGCTGCCCAGGCGCGCCCGGCTGGTCCGCATCGTGCTGCCGAGTGCCCTGCCCTACATCGCGACGGGCCTGCGCATCGCCTCGGCGATCGGCCTGATCCTCGCCATCACGGCGGAGCTCGTGGTCGGTACACCCGGGATCGGGGTCAGCATCACCGACGCGCAGTCGGCCGGTGACGCCCAGGACGTCATGTACGCGTGGATCCTGGCGGCCGGGCTGCTCGGGTTCCTGCTCAACGGCAGCCTGCAGGCCGTCGAGCGCCGGGTGCTGCACTGGCACACGTCGTTCCGGGGTGAGGCGCGGTGATCCGGGCCCGCCTCGGTGACTGGGCGCTGGCCCTGGTCGTGCCCCTGCTGCTCCTCGTCGGCTACGACCTGTGGGCCCGCGGCGCGGGCGACTTCTTCTTCCCGCCCCTGTCGGTCATCGGCGGCAACTTCGCCGACGACTGGCTCTTCGAGCGCGTGCCCACCGACCTGCTCCCGAGCCTGGCCCGGATGCTCGCCGGCTACGCCATCGCGGTGGCCATCGGCGTGGTGGCCGGGATGGTGCTCGGGTCGCTCCGGACGCTGGCCATCGCGCTGGACCCGGTGCTGCAGTTCCTGCGCGCCCTGCCGCCGCCGACCCTGATCCCCGTGTCGCTGCTCGTGTTCGGCGCCGGCGACAGCGCGAAGATCTTCCTGATCGCCCTCGGTGCGCTGTGGCCGGTGCTGCTCAACACCGTCGACGGCGTGCGCGGGGTCGACCCGACCGTGCTGGACATGGCCCGGTCCTACCGGATCCCGGCGCGCGCCCGGCTGCTCCGCGTCGTCCTGCCCGCCGCCCTGCCGCGGATCTTCGCGGGCGCCCGGACGGCGCTGGCGATCGCGATCATCCTCATGGTCGTCAGCGAGCTGGTCGGGGCCTCCAACGGGGTCGGGCACACGGTGCAGCTCGCCCAGCGCGGGTTCAACATCCCCGAGATGTGGGCGGGCACCGTCCTGCTCGGCCTGGTCGGCTTCGCCTTCAACGCCCTGTTCGTCGCCGTCGAGCGGCGGGCCCTGGGCTGGCACCACGGCAGCACCGGCCGCGGCGGCGCTCCCACCCGGCGCACCCGTCTGCGGCGCGAGCGCCCGCGCCCCGTGCTGACCCCCACCCGCACCGCCGTCGCCGTGGAGTCCGCAGCCGCGGGCCCGGCCCCCACCGAAGGGAGCGTCCCCGATGCTCGTCGTCAGTGACCTGAGCAAGACCTACGCCCCGGGCGGCGAGCCGGCGATGGCCGGCCTGGACTTCACGGTGGGGGAGCGGGAGTTCGTCTGCATCGTCGGGTCCTCCGGCTGCGGGAAGACGACGATGCTCCGCTGCCTGTCGGGGCTGATCCCGCCGACCGAGGGCTCCATCGAGCTCGAGGGGCGCGCGGTGCAGGGTCCGCCGGAGGACATGGCCTACGTCTTCCAGGACTACAGCCGCTCGCTGCTGCCGTGGCAGACCGTCGCCGGCAACGTCTCGTTCCCCCTGAAGTACAAGGGTCTGTCCAAGGCCGAGGCGGCCGCCGCCACCGAGGAGGCGCTCGCCGCGGTCGGGCTCGCCGACCGCGGGCGCAGCTACCCGTGGCAGCTCTCCGGCGGCATGCAGCAGCGCGTGGCCATCGCCCGCGCGCTGGCCTACAAGCCGCGGATCCTGCTCATGGACGAGCCGTTCGCCTCCGTGGACGCGCAGACGCGGGCCGAGCTGGAGGACCTCCTGCTCGACATCTGGCGGCGCTTCGAGATCACCGTCCTCTTCGTCACGCACGACATCGACGAGGCGGTCTACCTCTCGCAGCGGGTCCTGGTCCTGCACAAGCCGGCGCACGTCTTCGAGGCGATCGACGTCGACCTGCCGGCCGAGCGCGACCAGATGGACACCAAGAAGCTGCCGCGCTTCGGCGAGCTGCGCTCGCGCGTCCTGGCCAGCCTCCGGGCCCCGGACACGACCTCGGCGTGAGCCGACCTCACGCCGTCCCTCCGACCGCACCACTCATCCGACGAAAGGGCTCCTCCATGACCACCTGGCCACGAATCGGCGCCGCCATGGCCGCTGCCGCCCTGCTCATCTCCGGCTGCGGCTCGGACTCCGGATCGGGCGGCAGCGGGAGCGGTGGTGGCGGGGACGACGGCCCGATCACGCTGCGCGTCGCCGACACCAACGGGGCTCCGCTGTACTTCCTCCAGTACGGGATCCAGGAGGGGTTCTTCGAGGACGCGGGCGTGACGCTCGAGGCCACCGCCTCCAGCGGCGGTGCGACGGTCATCCCGCAGCTGGTCAGCGGCGACCTCGACATCGCCGGGTCGAACGTGGTGTCCGTGCTCATCGCCAGCAGCCAGGGTCTGCCGCTGAAGATGGTCGCCGCCGGGACGGCGACGTCCGAGGAGCCGGAGCAGGACTTCTCCGCGCTCATGGTCCCGGGCGACAGCCCGATCGCGGACATCAGCCAGCTGGAGGGTCAGAAGGTCGCGGTGAACACCCTCCGCAACGTCAACGACATCGTGCTGGGCAACATGCTCGAGGACGCCGGGCTCTCCTTCGACAGCGTGGACCTCGTGGAGATCCCCTTCCCGGACATGGCGGCCGCGATCGAGTCCGGTGACGTCGCCGCCGGTGTGCTCATCGAGCCGTTCATCACGGTCGCCGAGCAGCGCGGGCTGAAGATCATCGGGCGTCCCTACTCCGACCTGAAGCCGGGGCTGCAGATCGGCACGTACGTGATGACCGAGCAGTTCGTGAACGAGAACCCGGACGCCGTCGAGGCCTTCCAGGAGGGCGTGCAGGCGACCGCGGATGCCATCGCGGAGGACCCGGAGGCGTTCCGGCAGGCGCTGCCCGAGCTCGGCGACATCTCTCCCGAGCTGGCCGAGAAGGTGCGGATCAACCTCTGGAGGGGCGAGACCGACCGGGAGTCCCTCGAGCTCATCCAGGAGCTGATGGTCGAGTACGAGCTCATCGAGGACGAGGTCGACCTCGACGAGCTCGTCGTCGGCTGAGACGGCGGTCGGTGGCCGGCGGGGGAGACCGCGCCGGCCACCGGTCAGCTCGGGACGGTCAACCGGTGGTGCACCAGCTCGGCTGCGCGCAGGACCGCGGGGCCGAAGGCGCGGATGGCCTCCCGGGTGCCGATCCGGCTGCTCGGCGCGGCGATCCCGAGGCCCGCGAGGGGCTGGCCGACGGTGTCGCGGAGCGCGACGGCGACGGCGCACACGCCCTCGCCGCTCTCCTCCCAGTTGAGCGCGAAGCCCTGGTCGCGGATCTCGACCAGCTCCGCCTTGAGGCGGGTCATGTCCCGGAGGGCCGCGCTGGTGGAGGCCTCGGGCAGCCGGCCGTCCGGGTAACGGCGGTCGAGCTCCTCCTCGGAGAGCCCGGCCAGGATCGCCTTCCCCACGGCCGAGGCGTGCGCCGGGCGGATGACGCCGGTGCGGTTCCCGACGCGCACCGACCGCGGGCTCTCGACGCAGTCGATGAACCGCACCGAGGTGCCCTCGAGCACCACGAGGCTCACCGTCTCCTGCGTCTCCTCGCGCAGCTGCTCGAGGACCGGGCGGGCGACGCGGCGGATGTCGATGCGGCCCACCGCGGCGAGACCGATCTCGTAGAGCGCGGGGCCCGGGCGGTAGGCGCCGTTGGGCCGGTCCTGGTTCACGAACCCGCGGCGGCGCAGAGCCGTGAGCAGCCGATGAGCGGTCGACCGGGCGACGCCGAGCAGATCGGCGGCCTCCGCCACCCGCAGGGCCTGGCGCTCACCGATGAGCTGCAGGAGCCAGAGCGCGTTGTCCACCGAGGTGGACGTCGTCCCGTCCGGTACGGGCACCGGCGTGCGGCGGCCGGACGGGGGCTGGTCGTTCGACATGGGGGCAGCGTAGGTCGGCGTCGTCCGGCCGTAAAGTTCGACCCTGCGGAACTTGATGCTGCTTTCTCCCATGCAGGGGAACGCGTGACTAGCCTTCGGACCAGATCGCGCCGGGGGATCCGCACGGAGCCGGCGGCGGACCGCGCGGCCACCACGAGAGACAGGGCTGGGAAGGCGTCATGAGCAGGCGTTACGAGGTCATCATCGTGGGGGCGGGCCCCGTGGGCGTCGCGCTGGCGCTGGAGCTGGGCATGCGCGGGGTGTCGTGCGCCGTCGTGGAGCGCCGGACCGAGCTCTCGCGCATCCCCAAGGGGCAGAACCTGACGCAGCGCACCATGGAGCACTTCCGGTTCTGGGGGCTGGCCGAGAAGCTGCGCGCCGCCCGCACGATGCCCCCCGGGTCGCCCATCGGCACCGTGGTCGCCTACGGCGACCTCCTGGGCGAGTTCTGGCACGCCCCTCCCGGTCGTGAGCAGGTGGCGAACTTCTTCGTCGAGCGCAACGAGCGCCTGCCCCAGTACCGGACGGAGGAGGTCCTGCGCGGGGCGATGACCGAGCAGGACTCCGTGGAGGCGTTCGCCGGGTGGAAGGCCACCCGGGTCGAGCAGGACGACTCCGGCGTCCGCATCAGCATCGAGCGGGACGGCGAGGAGCAGGTCCTCGAGGCCGAGTACGTGGTCGGGTGCGACGGCGGGCGCTCCGTCGTGGCCGAGCAGAGCGGCGTGCAGCGGTCGGGTTCGGACTTCGACCAGGTGGTGGCCCTCGCCGTCTTCCGCTCCACCGAGCTCGACGCGATCCTCGAACGGTTCCCGCCGCGCTCCACCTACCGCGTGGTGGCGCCCTACCTCAAGGGCTACTGGGCCTTCTTCGGCCGGGTGGACGCCGAGGGCACGTGGTTCTTCCACGCCCCCATCCCCGAGGGCACCACCGCGGAGACGGCCGACGTCGAGCAGATGCTGCACCGGGCGGTCGGTCAGGAGTTCGCCCACCAGGTGGATCACCTCGGCTTCTGGGACCTGCGCGTGCAGGTGGCCCACGAGTACCGGTCGGGCCGGGCGTTCATCGCGGGGGACGCGGCCCACACGCACCCCCCGTACGGGGGCTTCGGCCTGAACAACGGTCTCGAGGACGCGGTCAACCTCGGGTGGAAGCTGACCGCGGTGCTCCGGGGCTGGGGCGGGGACGCGCTGCTCGACTCCTACAGCGCCGAGCGCCGTGCGGTCTTCCACGACATCGGGCAGAACATGATCGCGGCGCAGATCGAGCGCGAGCGCGAGTTCGTCGAGAAGTACCGGCCCGAGGACGGGCGGGCGGAGTTCGAGGAGGCCTTCGCCCCGATCGGCGGCGCGGGCGGTGAGATCGCGGTGCACGACTACGAGCCCAACTACGCGGGGTCGGCGGTCGTGGCCGGTCCTCCCGGGGCGGTGAGCAGCGCCTTCGGCTCGCACTCGTTCGAGGCGCAGGCCGGCCACCACCTCGCGCCGCAGGTCCTGACGTCCGGGGAGAACGTGCTCGACGCGCTGGGGCGCGGGTTCAGCCTGCTGGCCCTCGACGCGCCGGAGTCCTCGGTCCGCTCGTTCGAGGTCGCGGCGGACGCGCTGGGCGTGCCGCTCACCGTGCTGAGGGACAGCTTCGCCGAGGGTCGCGCGGCCTACGCGTCCCGGCTGGTGCTGGTCAGGCCCGACCAGCACGTCGCCTGGGCCGGGGACGACGCCCCCGAGGACGTCGACGCTCTGCTCCGGATGGTCACCGGGCAGCGCTGACACCCGGCTGGTCGGCGTGGTGCCGGGGCCCCCGCCGCGCTACTGTCCGCCGTCGGTACGCCGGGTCCACCCGGTGGGACGGGGAGGTCGTCATGCTCATGCGCCGGTCGCGGATCCCGCTGGTCGCGCTCGCCCTCGTCGTCGGGCCGGTGCTGGCCGGCTGCAGCGGCAGCGAGGAGGCCGGTGAGTCGGCGACCGACGTGCTGGAACGGGCGAAGCAGACCCTCGACGAGGCGTCGAGCGCGCACTTCGTCCTCGACAGCGAGGGGGCGCCCGACTCCGGCACGGCGCTGGTCGGCGGCGAGGGCGACATCGCCCGCCCGGCGTCGTTCGAGGGGACGTTGAAGGTGGTGGCCCTCGGCTCCACGGTCGACCTGGACGTCGTCTCGGTCGACGGCACCGTCTACGCGCAGCTGCCCTTCGCCTCGGGCTTCAGTGTGATCGACCCGGCGCAGTTCGGCATCGGCGACCCCGGCGCGCTGCTGGACCCCGAGACCGGCATCTCGCAGCTGTTCACCGAGGCCCGGTCCGCGGAGCTGGGGGAGGAGCGGCGGGTCGACGGCGAGGTCGTCCGCGAGGTCACCGCGGAACTGCCCGGCGACCTGGTCGAGCAGCTGCTGACCAGCAAGGACCCGTCGCAGGCGGTGCAGGCCACGTTCTCGATCGCCGCCGAGTCCGGTGAGCTGCGCCGGGCGACGCTGACCGGCCCGTTCTTCACCGCCGGTGAGGACGGCACCTACACGCTCGACCTCACCGACTTCGGGGCCGATGTCCAGATCACCGCTCCGGCGACCGGCTGAGCCCTCCGCCGTCGCCCGGGTCCCGGGCCTGGCGGCGGTCGCCCTCGCCACCCTGGCGGTGCTCGTCACCGCCGCCGACACCTACGTCGTCGTCCTCGCGCTGCCCGACATCCTCACCGGGGTCGGCGTCGGGCTGGACGACCTGCAGCGGGCGACGCCGATCGTCGGTGGCTTCCTGCTCGGGTACACCGCGACGCTGCCGCTGCTGGGCCGGCTGGCCGACCTGCGGGGCCGGACGCCGGTGCTCATCGGCTGCCTGCTGCTGTTCGCCCTCGGCTCGCTGCTGACCGCGACCGCGGACTCCCTCGGCCTCGCCGTCGCCGGCCGCGGGCTCCAGGGCATCGGCGCCGGTGGCCTCGTGCCGGCCACCCTCGCGCTGGTCGCCGACCGGTGGTCGCCGGAGCGCCGCTCGGTGCCGCTCGGCGTGGTCGGCGCCGTGCAGGAGGCCGGTGCGGTGCTCGGCCCGCTGGCCGGAGCGGCCGTGCTCGCGGTCGCGGACTGGCGGGCCATCTTCTGGCTCAACCTGCTCCTGGGGGTCGGGCTGGCCGCCGGGGTCGCCGTCGCCGGACGGGTGCGGCGGCCCGACGTCGTCGGCCTGGTGCTGGTCGTCCTGGTTGCGTCGGCGCTCGGCCTCCAGCTGGCCGAGCCGACGGCGCTGGCCGAGGACGTGACCCTGGGCCTGCTCTACGTCCCGCTGGTCGAGGCCTGGCCGTGGACCACCCCGCTGGTGCTCGGCGCGCTGGTCGCGGGCGCGGGGTCGGTCGCCCGGAGCCTGGTGCACCCGACCGGCGCGGTGCTCCCGCTGCGCGGCCTGGGCGCGCTGGCCCGCGAGGTCGACGTCGTCGGCTCGGTGCTCGCCGTGGTCGCCCTCGGCGCCCTCGTGTGGGCCTTCGCCGCCGCCGATCCCGAGGAGCAGGTCGTCGCGCACGGCTGGGTGCTGCTGCCGCTCGCCGGGATCGCCGGCCTGCTCTTCGTGCTGCACGAGCGCCGTGCGGCCAACCCCGTGCTGCCCCTGGACGCCCTGCGGCCGGTCGGTGCCTGGGGTGCCCTCGTGGTGAACCTGCTCGTCGGCGTGGCGCTGGTGGCCGCGCTCGTGGACATCCCGCTCTTCGCCCGCGCCACCACCACGCCGGGCGACCAGCTGGGTGCGGCGCTGGTGCTGGTGCGCCTGCTCGTCGCCGTCCCGGTGGGCGCGGTGCTCGGCGGGTGGCTGTGCCGGTCGGTCGCCCCGCGGGGAGTGGCGGCGGGCGGCATGGGGCTGGCCGCCGTCGCCTTCGTCCTGATGACCCGGTGGGACTCCGGTGCGCTGGACGGCGCCGGTTCGTGGGCGGTCCTGCTGGCCGCGGGGCTCGGTTTCGGCCTGGCGATCGCGCCGGTCAACGCCGTCCTGCTCGCCGTCACCCGCCCCGAGGTGCACGGCAGCGCCGGAGCGCTGGCCGTCGTCGCCCGCACCGTCGGGATGCTGGTCGGGCTGTCGCTGCTGACCGCCGTCGCGCTCCGCCGGTTCACCGCCGAGGTGGCGGCGATCGGCACGCCGATGCAGCTGTGCCCCTCGACCCCGGCGGACTGCGCGGCCTACGACGCCGCGACCGAGGCCGCCCTGCTCACCCAGCTGCACACGGTGTTCGCGGGTGCGGCGATCGCGGCGGCGCTGGCCGCGGTCGCCGCGCTGGCGCTGCTCAGGGGTTCAGGACCAGCGCGAGGTCCTGCCGCAGGCTGAACGGGTCGACGCCGCGGTCGTGCAGCACCTTCATCGCCAGGCCCTCGCCCTCGCGGAGCAGCCCGAGAGCGATGTGCCCGTCGGCGATGCTCCGGGACTTCATGGCGATCGCCTCGCGCAGCGACAGCTCGAGCACCTTCTTGGCCCGCGGCGTGAACGGGATGTGCCCGCCGCGCTCGGGCTTCCGCTTCGGGTCGTCGAGCGCCCCGGGGCCGAAGGCCGCCTCCACGCTGCTGCGCACGGAGTCCAGGTCGATGCCCACGCTGGTCAGGGCATCGGCGTCCAGGTCGTCGCCGGTGAGCCGGACGACGTCGGCCGTCACGTCGTCGGCCGTGAGCCCGTGCCGGGTCAGGGCCGACGCCGACGGCGTCGGCCGGCGGAGCAGCGCGATCAGCAGGTGCTCGGTGCCGATCGTGGGGGAGCGGAGGGTCCGGGCCTCCTGCTGGGCGCCGACGACGACGGCGCGCGCCTCGGGGGTGAACCGTTCGAACATGGTCAGTCCTTCCGTCGGAGCGGCCCGCGACCGCTCGCGTACTTCTTGTGCACCGCCTGCCGGGTGACGCCGAGCAGCTGCGCGATCTGCTCCCACGTCCAGCCCTGGTCGCGGGCGTTCTGCACCTGGAGGGCCTCCAGGCGCTCGACGAGCACCCGCATCGACCGGACCGCCCTGAGGCCCACGGACGGGTCCTTGCTGCCGGCGGCGGTGGCCACCTCTGTCGTGTCGGCCATGGCTGTCAACCTAGGTTGCGCTACCCGAGCCGTCAACCTGGATTGACATGAGTACGGGACGGCTATGGTCGGGGCGAGCCGCGACCCCGGCTCCCGGACGAGCGGTGCCGTACCCGGTGTGCGACAAGACGGCGCCAGAGGAGTTCGTCATGTCGTGGTTCGTGCTGGTGATCTCGGGGATGCTCGAAGCGGTCTGGGCCGCGGCGCTGGACCGCTCGGACGGCCTCAGCCGGCTGGTGCCCTCGATCGTGTTCGCCGTCGCCCTCGTGGCGAGCATGGGCGGGCTGGCCTTCGCCATGCGCGAGCTGCCGCTGGGCACCGCGTACGCGGTGTGGGTCGGCATCGGCGCGGTGCTCACCGTCGTCTACGCGATGGTCACCGGCGCCGAGGCCGTCTCGGTGGTGAAGATCCTGCTGCTGGCCGGGATCGTCGGCTGCGTCGTGGGCCTGAAGGTCCTGCACTGACCCCGAGCGGTCGGCCCCCTGCAGGGACCCGCCGCGCGCTCGCGAGGGGTGGGGGGCAGGGGGTCCTTCTCAGTTCGTGAAGACGATCTTCCCGTTGGTGCGGCCCTCGAGCATGCGGGCGAAGCCCTCGCGGGCGTCGGCCAGGGGCAGCTCGACGTCGATCTGCGGCCGGATGCCGGTGACGGCGCACATCTGGATCAGCGCCTCCAGCTCGGCCTTGGTGCCCATGGTCGAGCCGATGACCGACAGCTGGGTGAAGAACACCCGGTTGAGCTCGGCGCCGGGGTTGAACCCGGTCGTGGCGCCCGAGGTGACGATGACGCCACCGGGCTTCAGCGACTTGATGCTGTGGCTCCAGGTGGCGTCGCCGACGGTCTCCATGACGCCGTCGACCTTCTCGGGCAGCCGTGCGCCGGACTCGAACGCCTGCTCTGCGCCCAGCGCCAGCGCCGCGGCGCGCTTCTCCTCGCTGCGGCCGGTGACCCAGATCCGGTAGCCGGCCGCGCGGCCGAGCACGATCAGCGCCGTCGCGACGCCGCCGCTGGCGCCCTGAACCAGGACGGTCTGACCGGGGCGCAGGCCGGACTTCACAAAGAGCATCCGGTAGGCGGTCAGCCACGCGGTGGGCAGGCAGGCGGCCTCGGCGAAGGAGAGCTCGGCGGGCTTGGGCAGCAGGTTCCGCCGGGGGACGGCGACCTGCTCCGCCATCGACCCCTGGTGGACCTCGGAGAGCAGCGACCGCTTCGGGTCGAGGGTCTCGTCGCCCATCCAGTCGGGGGTGGCGATGACGCCGTGGACGACGACCTCGTTGCCGTCCTCGTCGAGGCCCGCGGCGTCGGTGCCCAGGATCATCGGCATCCGCTCGGCCGGCAGGCCGATGCCCTGGAGGCTGAACAGGTCGTGGTGGTTGAGGGAGACCGCCTTCACCCGGATCGCCGTCCAGCCCTCGGGTGCCTCGGGCTCGGGGCGCTCGCCGATCTCCAGCACGGAGAGCGGGTCCTTCGGGGCGGGGGTGGAGACGAAGGCAGCCAGCATGATCGCGAACCTAACCGACGAGGCGGGCGGCTGCCTTCCGTGCCGTGGTCAGGGCCTCCGGATCGTTCCCCGCCGTGGAGGCGACGAGCGCTCCCTCGTACAGGAGGTGGAGCGTCGCGGCCACGGCTTCCGGGGCTGTTCCGCCGGCCTCGGTGACGAGGTCGGTGAAGCGTCGCCGCATCCACTCCTTCTCGGTGCGGATCACCGGGAGGGCGGGGTGGTCGGTGCCGCCGACCTCGGCATAGGCGTTGACGAACGCGCAGCCGCGGTCCTGCCCGTCCTGCCAGCGCCGGGCGGCGTCGAAGACGGCGAGCACGCGCTCGGCGCCCGGGGGAGCCGCCTCGATCTCCGCGTCCAGGAACCGCTGCCAGGTGCGGGCGCGGCGTTCCAGGTAGAGCGCGACGAGCGCGTCCTTGGAGCCGAACCGGTCGTAGAGGGTCTTCTTGGTGGTGCCCGCGGCGTCGGCGATGGTGTCCACCCCGACCGCGCGGATGCCGTGGGCGTAGAACAACGCCGAGGCGGCGGTGAGCAGGCGCTCGGCCGCGGGGGTGAGCGCACGGTCAACGGCGTCGGTCATCGGTCCTCCGTCAGGCAGGTACACGGCGAGTATACCGACCGGTGTGGTTACCTCAGGCCCGTGAACGGAGGGCGGAAGGACGCGGCAGCGGCGTCCGTGCTGGTCGTGTGCTGGTCCTCCGGTTTCGTCGGGGCCGAGCTGGCCACCCAGGACGCGCCGGTGGAGACCGTGCTGGCCTGGCGGACCGGGCTCGCGGCGGCCCTCCTCGGCGGGTGGGCGCTCCTCCGGGGGGAGCGCGTCCGCCGGGCATCGCTGCTCCGGCAGGCCGTCCTCGGGTTCCTCGTGCAGGTGGTGTACCTGGGTGGGGTCTTCGCGGCCGCGGGGGCCGGGATCTCCGCCGGGACCTCGGCGCTGGTCGCGGCCCTGCAGCCTCTGGTCGTCGCCGCGCTCGCCGGCCCGCTGCTGGGGGAGCGGACGTCGGTGCGGCAGCGGGTGGGCCTGGCCATCGGGGCGAGCGGTGTGGCCCTGGTCGTCGCCGGCGACCTGGGCGCGGGCGGCGCGGCGCCGGCGGCCTTCCTGCTGCCGGTGGTGGCTCTCGCAGGGCTCGCCGCGGGCACCCTGTTGGAGCGCCGGTGGGCCCCGTCGGCGTCGCTGGTGGTGTCGCTCGCGCTCCAGTCGGCCGTGGCGGCGCTCGTCTTCGGCGTGGTGGCCGGGGCCCGGGGGCAGCTCGTCCCGCCGGCCGGGGCGGAGTTCTGGACGGCGATGGCCTGGCTGGTGCTGCTGTCCACCGTCGGCGGTTACGGCAGCTACCTGTTCGTCGTCCGCCGCTCGGGTGCCACCACCGCCAGCACCCTGCTCTACCTGACCCCTCCGGCGACCGCGCTGTGGGCGTGGGCGATGTTCGGCCAGGCGCCCGGACCGACGGCCCTCCCCGGGGTGCTGGTCTGTGCCGTCGGGGTGGCCCTGGCGCTGCGCCGGGCCGGTGCACCGGAGGTCGACCGCGCCCTCCGGGCCTGAGCGCGGGTCACCGGACGACGACGGTGAACTCCCCGCGCGGCACGAACTCGCCGATCACCGGGGAACCGGGGATCTCGCCGCCGAGCAGCAGACCCCCGGAGGTCTGGGCGTCGGCCAGCAGCAGCGCCTCGTCCTCGCTGATCGCCGACAGGTCGGCGTGCGGGCGCACCCAGTCGAGGTTGCGGCGGGTGCCGCCGGAGACGAACCCGTCGGCCAGCGCCTCGCGGGCACCGGTCAGGTACGGGACGGCGGCGGCGTCGACGACCGCGGTCACGCCGCTGGCCCGCGCCATCTTGTAGAGGTGGCCGAGCAGGCCGAACCCGGTGACGTCGGTACCCGCGCGGATGCCGGCGGCGACCGCGGCCCGCCCGGCGTCGCGGTTGAGCGCGGTCATCGAGGCGATCGCCTCCTCCGACACCTCGCCGGTCTCCTTCATCCGGCTGTTGAGCACGCCCACGCCCAGCGGCTTGGTGAGGGTGAGCGGGGTGCCGGCGACCGCGCCGGAGTTGGTGATCAGCCGGTCGACGTCGACCACGCCGGTCACCGCCATCCCGTACTTCGGCTCGGGGTCGTCGATGGAGTGCCCGCCCCCGACGTGGCACCCGGCTTCCTGGGCGACCTCGAGCCCGCCGCGCAGCACCTCGGCGGCGAGCTCCGCGGGCAGCACGTCGCGTGGCCAGCCCAGGAGGTTCACCGCGACGACCGGGGTGCCGCCCATGGCGTAGACGTCGGACAGCGCGTTGGCCGCGGCGATCCGGCCGAAGGTGTACGCGTCGTCGACGACCGGCGTGAAGAAGTCGGTGGTCAGCACGAGGCCCTGACCGCCCGCGATGCGGACCACGGCCGCGTCGTCGCCGTCGTCCAGGCCGATCACCAGCTCGGACGCCGGGTCGACCGGCCCCTGGGCGGTGAGCCCGGCGACCACGGCCTCCAGCTCACCGGGCGGGATCTTGCAGGCGCAGCCGCCGCCGTGGGCGTACTGGGTGAGCCGGATGCGGGCGGGTGCGGTCGTCACGGCACCGAATCTAGGCCGGATCTCAGGCGAGGCCGCCGGGGAGCAGCCGGAGGCGGGGTGCCTGCGGCTGCGCGACCGGGCTACGGGGGAGCTTCCGCCCGGCCGGGTGGTTCGACGACGGCGGTGCGCCGAGCCCGTCGAGCTCACGGCGGGGGGAGACCTCGTCGGTGATCTGGACCTCGCTGATCCGGTCCTCGCGGAACCAGCGCAGCGCCTGGCGGTCGCGGCACCAGGCGACCAGGAACTGGTGCGCCCCGGAGCGGACGAGCGCCTGCGGCTCCACGGTCCGCTCCGACCAGCGGTTCTGCGCGTCGCAGTAGTCGAGCACCAGCACCCGCCGCTCGGTCAGCCCCTGCTCCACGCGGCGCCGCAGCTCGGCGTCGCGCGCGGCCTCGGCCGCGACCCAGCGGCTGCTGGCCAGCATCTGGCCGCGACGGCCGGCGTCGGGCTCCAGCGCCGTCAGCACCTTCTCGAGCGCGGACTCCCCGGCCTCGGCGAACTGGCCGGGAGGCCGGCCGGTCAGCGCGGCGACGACCGCGGCGGCCTCCTCCGGGGAGAGGTCGACCGGGGGCAGCGGCGCGGGGGTGCGGTGCTCGGTGCGGGTCACGGATCGGATGCTGGCAGGAGCCACCGACAATTCCGCGACGTAGGCTCCCGGGTGGAGGCGTCAGGGTGTCTGGTGGCCCCCGCGGCCTCTAAAGCCGACGTGGTCGAGCATCTCGGCCAGGCGGGTTCGATTCCCGTCCGCCTCCGCCAGTCCACCGGGCGCGACCGGGCCCGGCAGCACGCCGGACCCGGTCGCCGTCGGTGCGCCTACGCTCCCTGGCGATGAGCGCCGACCCGCGCCGGCAGGTGCCGCGCACCGACACGCTGCTCGCCGATCCGCGCCTGGCGGCCGCCGGCGAGCGGCTCGGACGTGCGCTGGTGAAGGGCGCCGTCCAGCGCGTGCAGCAGCGGGTGCGGGCCGGCGAGGTGGCCCCGGACGCCGCGGTCGACGCCGTCGTCGCCGAGCTGCCGGGCACCGCGTCGAGCCTGCGCCCGGTGCTCAACGCGACCGGCGTCGTCGTGCACACCAACCTCGGTCGGGCGCCGCTCTCCGACGCGGCCGCCGAGGCGATCGCGGCCGCCACCGGCACCACCGACGTCGAGCTCGACCTGCGCACCGGACGGCGCGGACCGCGCGGCGAGGCGGCGATCGCCGCCCTGCTGGCGGCCGTCCCCGCCGCGGAGGCCGCGATCGTGGTCAACAACTGCGCCGCCGCGCTGGCCCTGGTCGCCACCGCGCTCGGCGGCGAGCTGGTGATCGCCCGGGGCGAGCTGGTCGAGATCGGTGACGGCTTCCGCATCCCGGAGCTGCTGGAGAGCACCGGTGCCCGGCTGCGCGAGGTCGGCACCACCAACCGGGTCACGGGAGCGGACTACCGGGGCGCGCTCGGCCCGGACACCGGCGCGGTGCTCAAGGTGCACCCCTCGAACTTCGTCGTCCGGGGCTTCACCCGGGCGGTCGAGGTGGACGAGCTGGCGGCGGTGCTGGCGGGCACCGGGGTGCCGCTCGTCGCCGACGTCGGCTCCGGCCTGCTCCGCCCGCACCCCGTGCTGCCAGACGAGCCCGACCTGCAGACGACGCTCGCCGCCGGTGCCGACCTCGTCCTGGCCAGCGGCGACAAGCTGCTCGGCGGGCCCCAGGCCGGGCTGGTGCTGGGCCGTGCCGAGCTGGTGCAGCGGCTGCGCCGGCACCCGCTGTACCGGGCCCTGCGGGTCGACAAGACCACGCTCGCCGCGCTGGAGGCCACGCTCCGGGGACCGGTGCCGCCGGTCCAGCAGATGCTCGCCGCCGACGTCGAGGGACTGCGGGCGCGCGCCCGGGCGCTCGCCGCCCGGCTGAGCGGCGCCGGGATCGACGCCGTCGCGGTCGACGCCGAGTCGCGCGTCGGCGGGGGAGGGGCGCCCGAGCACCCGCTGCCCGGCGCCGCCGTCTCGCTGCCCCGGGAGTTCGCCGAGCCGCTGCGCCTCGGCGCCCGGCCGGTCGTGGGCTACGTGGAGGACGACCGCACCCTGCTCAACCTGCGCAGCGTCCTGCCCACCGCCGACGACGCCCTGGCCGACGCGGTCCTGGAGGTGGCGGGCACGTGGACGTGATCGCGACGGCCGGGCACGTCGACCACGGCAAGTCCGCGCTCGTCCGCGCGCTCACCGGCATGGAGCCCGACCGCTGGGCCGAGGAGCGCCGCCGCGGGCTGACGATCGACCTCGGCTTCGCCTGGACGACGCTGCCCTCGGGCCGCCGGCTCGCGGTCGTCGACGTGCCGGGGCACGAGCGGTTCGTCGGCAACATGCTCGCCGGTGTCGGCTCGGTCCCCGCCGCCCTGGTCGTGGTCGCGGCCGACGACGGCTGGTCGGCCCAGACCGCCGAGCACGTCGCCGTCCTGGACGCCCTCGGGGTGCGGCACGCGCTCCTCGCCGTCACCAAGTCCGACCTGGCCGACCCGGCACCCGTCCTGGCCGACGTCCGGGAGCGGCTGGCCGCCACGTCCATGGGCGAGGTCCCCGGTGTCGCCGTCAGCTCGGTGACCGGGGCCGGTGTGCCGGAGCTGACCGCCGCCCTCGAGCGGCTGCTGGCGGAGCTGCCCGCTCCCGATGCCGCCGCACCGGTGCGGTTGTGGATCGACCGGGCCTTCACCATCACCGGTGCCGGCACCGTCGTCACCGGGACGCTCGCAGCCGGCACCGTCGCCGCCGGCGACCGGTTCGTGCTCGGTGACCGCGAGGTGGGCGTGCGGGGTGTGCAGTCGCTCGGGGAGCCGGTCGACCGGGCCCCGGCCACGGCCCGCGTCGCCGTCAACCTGCGCGGCGTCGCGGTCGAGGACCTGTCCCGGGGCGACGCGCTGCTCACCCCTGGCGCCTACCGGCTGACCGACGTCGTCGACGTGACCCTGGACGCGGCACCCGAGGACCAGCTCCCGGCCGAGCCCGTGGTGCACGTCGGGTCGGCCACCGTCGGCGCCCGGCTCCGGCCGCTGGACGGCGCCGCGCTCCGGCTGCGGCTGACCCGGCCGCTGCCGCTGCGGATCGGTGACCGGCTGCTGCTGCGCGACCCCGGCGCCCGCCGGGTGCTCGGCGCCGACGTCCGCGACGTCGACCCGCCGGAGCTCCGCCGTCGGGGTGCGGCCCGGCAGCGGGGCGCCGACCTGGTCGCCCAGCCCGGCGGCGACGCCGGAGCGGCCGCGGACCTGGCGCGCCGCCGGATCGTGCGCGCCGCCGACTTCGCCGCGATGGGGTGGCCGGTGCCCGTCGGCGCGACCCAGCAGGGGACGTGGCTGCTGGCGCCCGGTCTGGCCGACGAGCTGGGCGCGCGGGTGCCCGACGTCGTCGCGCGGTACCGCCGGCTCCGTCCGCTCGAGCCCGGGCCGCCGGCCGAGGTGGTGCGCCGGGCGCTCGACCTGCCGGACGCCGACCTGGTGGCGGGTCTCGTGCGCGAGCCGCTGCTGCTGCGCGAGGGCCGGGTCGTCGACGGCTCGGCCGACCTGCCGCCGGCGGTGCAGAAGGCCGTCGACGAGATCCGCGCGCGCCTGGTGCTCGACCCGTTCGCCGCCCCGGAGGCGCCGGACCTGGTCGCCGCCGGGCTCGGCGTGCGCGAGCTGGCCGCGGCGGTGCGGAGCGGTCAGCTGGTGAAGGTCGGTGAGGGCGTCTTCCTGACGCCGGAGGTCGAGGGCGTCGCCCGCAACCGGCTGGCCACGATCGCGCAGCCGTTCACGCTCAGCCAGGCCCGTCAGGCGTGGGGCACCAGCCGCCGGGTCGCCGTCCCGCTGATGGAGTGGCTGGACGCGCGCGGGGTCACCGAGCGGCTGCCGGACAACTCCCGCCGCCTCCGCTAGTCGGCCGCCGGCACCCAGCGGGCGGGGCGCTTCTCGCGGAACGCGGCGATGCCCTCCTGGCCCTCCTCGCCGGCGAAGAACCGGGCCGAGAGGTCGAGCAGGTCGTCGAAGGCGAGTGCACCCTGCCGGGCACGCAGCAGGCGCTTGGTCTCCGCCAGGGCCGTGGGCGCCCCGGCGGTCAGGTGCGCGAGCTGGGCGGACAGCTCCGCGTCGACGTCGGCGTCCGGGACGACGAGGTCGACCAGCCCGCCCGCCGCGGCGGTGGCGGCGTCGAAGACCTGACCGCCGAGCATCAGCCGGTGCGCTACGTGCGGCGCCATGCGCGGCAGCACGACGGCGGAGATGACCGCGGGCACGAGACCGAGCCGCACCTCCGAGAACGCGAAGGTCGAGGACTCGGCCGCGACCACGACGTCGCAGGCGGCGAGCAGCCCGACGCCCCCGGCGCGGGCCGGCCCGCGCACGACCGCGACCACCGGCTTCGGCGAGGACCAGATCAGCTCGAGCAGCTCGGGGAACTCGCGCACGCCCTGGTCCTCGCTGGCCCCGCCGGCGGCCTCGGAGAGGTCCATCCCCGAGCAGAAGACCCGGCCGGTGTGGTCGAGCACGATGGCGCGCACCGCGTCGTCGGCCAGGGCCTGCTGCACGGCGGCCCGCAGCTGCCCGCGCATCGCGCGGGAGAGCGCGTTGCGGTTGGCGGGGGAGTCGAGCACGAGCGTCGCGACGCCGCGCGACACGGACACCTGCAGCACCTGGTCGGAGGTCACGCCGGGCATCCTGCCGGTCCGGGGCGACGGCGCGGCACACTGGGAGCAGATGAACACCGTCCTGCCGCTGCTGAACGACGCGGGTTTGCCACCCGGCTCACCCGGACCCGACCGGCTCCCCGACAGCGCCCGCGAGGGCCTGGCCAGCACACCGTTCGGGCTCTACGTGCACGTGCCGTTCTGCGCGACCCGGTGCGGCTACTGCGACTTCAACACCTACACCTCCGAGGAGCTCGGCCCCGGCGCCAACCGCAGCGAGTACGCGGGCACCGCGATCGCCGAGCTGGAGCGGGCCGCCCGCACGCTGGGGCCTGACCTGCCGACCGTCTCCACGGTCTTCGTCGGCGGGGGCACGCCCACGCTGCTCCCGGCCGACGACCTGGCGGCCGTGCTGGGCGCGATCCGCGAGCTCTTCCCGGTGGCCGACGACGTCGAGGTGACCACGGAGGCCAACCCCGAGACGGTGTCCCCGGCGTCGCTGGCCCGGCTGCGCGAGGCCGGCTACACCCGGCTCAGCCTCGGCATGCAGTCCGCGGCGCCGCACGTGCTGGCCGCACTCGACCGCCGGCACACGCCCGGCCGCGCGGTCGAGGCCGCGCACGAGGCCCGCGCGGCGGGCTTCGAGCACGTGAACCTGGACCTGATCTACGGCACGCCGGGGGAGAGCGACGCCGACTGGGCGACCTCGCTGGACGCCGTCCTCGCCTCGCCGGTCGACCACGTCAGCGCCTACGCGCTGATCGTCGAGGAGGGCACGAAGCTGGCCCGCCGGATCCGGCGCGGCGAGCTCCCCATGCCCGACGACGACGTCCTCGCCGACCGCTACGAGCAGGCCGACGCCACGCTCCGGACGGCGGGCTTCGAGTGGTACGAGGTGTCCAACTGGGCCACCTCCGACGCCGCCCGGTGCCGGCACAACGAGCTGTACTGGGCCAACGCCAACTGGTGGGGCGTCGGCCCCGGTGCGCACAGCCACGTCGGCGGCCTGCGCTGGTGGAACGTCAAGCACCCGGCCGCCTACGCCGACCGGCTGGCCCGCGGTGAGAGCCCGGCCCAGGACAGCGAGCTGCTCGACGACGCCGACCGCGCGCTGGAGGCCGTGATGCTCGGCCTGCGGCTGCGCGACGGGCTGCCGCTGACCGCCCTCACCGACGTCGGCCGGGCGCGGGCGCGCGCAGCCGTCGCCGACGGTCTCCTGGACCCGGCGGCCCACGCCGACGGCCTCGCCGTCCTCACCAACCGCGGCCGCCTGCTGGCCGACGCGGTGGTGCGCGACCTCACGGACTGAAGGACGGCCCCGTCCCGGCACGGCACCAGCGGTTCACCCGAAAGGGCGGGTTCGTGACGGACGTCATGGGCTAAGGTCCTGCGTTCCGGCAACGGCGCCGGGAGGACCGAGGGGGTGTCGGCGATGGATGAGCACGCGTTCCACCGAACGGCGTCGAACCGCGGTCTCCGCCCCGCCGCCGCACCCGCCCTCTCCGGCGGCATGCTGGTCGCCCTGGCGATGAACCGGAGAGCCCGAGGTCTGCGAGGACTCGACGTCCTCCGTCGCAGCCAGGACCGGGCCCCGCCGCGCACCTCCTGACTCCTCCCCGGAGTCATCAGCGCCCCTCCTGACGCGACACCGACCGGTGACCGCGTCCTCCCGCGTTGCTCGAAGGAGATCCGCATGTCCGCCAAGCTCGACACCATGACCCCCGCCTCGGCGGACCGGTTCCGCACCCAGCTGCAGGCCCACCGCGCCGAGTGCGTGCAGCACCGCGAGGAGGCCCTCGCCGAGTGCGCCACCTCGGTGCCCGACCCGGTCGCGCAGCGCCGCAGCGCCGACCTCCAGCGCACCATCGAGGAGATCGACGCGGCGCTGTCCCGCATCGACGGCGGCACCTACGGCCGCTGCACCGGGTGCGGCGCCTCGATCCCCGAGGAGCGGCTCGAGCTGCGCCCGTTCGCCCGCACCTGCGTCGCCTGCACCGCCGCCGCCTGAGCCCTCCGGCCGGTGCTCCCGGTCCGCGCGGCGCTCAGCCGTTGCGCGGGCCGGGGACCGGCGGCTGCGCCGGGATGGACGCCGTGTCCGGCCCCAGGTGCGCCTCGACCGGGCCGGCCGAGTCCAGGTCGAGCACCCGCACGTGGATCACGTTCCGCTGCTGCAGGGCCGCCCGCAGCGCCCGGTGCAGCCCGTCCTCCAGGTACAGCTCACCGTGCCACTGCACCGCGTGCGGGAACAGGTCGCCGTAGAACGTCGAGTCGTCGGCCAGCAGCGCGTCGAGGGCCAGCTCGCGCTTCGTCGTCGTCAGCGTGTCCATGCGCACCTGACGCGGCGGGATCATCGCCCAGTCGCGGGGCTGGAGGCCGTGGTCGGGATAGGGGCGGCCGTCGCGGACACCTTTGAAGATCAGGGGGACCGACCTCCGCTCTCAGCCCCCGGCGGGGCGCCCGACGGGCCCACCCTAACCGCCGGGCCACGTGCTCTGCCGCCCGTACCGCTGCGTGGGTGGCCCCCTGCGGAGCCTCGCTCCGAGCGTGCGAGCAGGGAGGAGGAGGGGGTCCTTCGAGTATGCTGGCTTGGCACTCTGTCCGTGCGAGTGCCAGCCCCGAGAGGGCCCGCCGCACGGCACGTCGACCGGTACGGGGAGGTGTCACCGTGGCGCACGACGAACGCCGCCTGGAGGTGCTCCGGGCCATCGTCCAGGACTTCGTGTCGACCAACGACCCGGTGGGCAGCAAGGCCCTCGCCGAGCGGCACGACCTCGGCGTCTCCCCTGCGACCATCCGCAACGACATGGCGGTGCTGGAAGAGCAGGGCTACATCACCCAGCCGCACACCAGCGCCGGCCGGGTGCCCACCGACAAGGGCTACCGCCTGTTCGTCGACCGGCTCTCCGCGGTCAAGCCGCTCTCGTCGGCCGAGCGCCGCGCGATCGAGCGCTTCCTCGACGGCGCCGTCGACCTGCACGACGTGCTCGGCCGGACCGTGCGCCTGCTGGCCCAGCTGACCCGCCAGGTCGCGGTCGTCCAGTACCCGACGCTCTCGCGCAGCGCCGTCCGGCACCTGGAGGTCGTCCAGGTCGCCGCCTCGCGGCTGCTCGTCGTGCTCATCACCGACACCGGGCGGGTCGAGCAGCGGGTGGTCGACTCGCCGGTCGAGGTCGACGCCGGAGCGGTCGCCGACCTGCGCGCCCTGCTCAACCAGGCCTTCGCGGGGGTCAAGCTCGCCGAGGCCGGCGACAAGGTCCCCGACCTGCTCGACACCGCTCCCGCGCACCTGCGCGGTCTGGTCGCGACCGTCAGCACCACGCTGGTGGAGACCCTCGTCGAGCCGAGCGAGGACCGGCTGGTCATCGGCGGGACGGCGAACCTCGCCCGCGGCAGCGCGCTGGACTTCCCCGGCACGATGCGCCCGATCCTCGAGGCGCTCGAGGAGCAGGTCGTCGTCCTCCGGTTGATGAGCGAGGTCGACGCGAGCACCGTGCTGGTGCGGATCGGCGAGGAGAACGCCCACGAGGCGCTGTCGGGGGCCTCGCTGGTCACCGTGGGCTACGGCTCGGCGGACCGGTCGCTCGGCGGCCTGGGCGTCGTCGGGCCGACCCGCATGGACTACCCAGGGAACATGGCCGCGGTCCGAGCCGTGGCCCGCTACGTCGGCCATCTGCTGGCCGAGAGCTGAGGACGAGACAACACCCATGGCAACCGACTACTACGGCGTGCTGGGCCTTGCCCAGGGGGCGACGGACAGCGAGATCAAGAAGGCCTACCGCCGTCTGGCGCGCGACCTGCACCCCGACGTCAACCCCGACGCCGAGGCCAAGGAGCGCTTCCAGGAGGTCACCCGGGCCTACGAGGCGCTGACCGATCCGGAGAAGCGCCGCATCGTCGACCTCGGCGGCGACCCCTTCGACCCGGGGGCCGGCGGGGGCGCCGGGTTCGGCGGAGCCGGCTTCGGCGGCCTCGGCGACATCATGGACGCCTTCTTCGGCGGCGCCGCCGCCCGCGGGCCGCGCAGCCGCACCCGCGCGGGCCGAGACGCGCTCATCCCGGTCGAGCTCGAGCTCGACGAGACCGTGTTCGGCACCACCAAGGAGCTGACGGTCGACACCGCCGTCCTCTGCGACGCCTGCTCCGGGGCCGGGACGGCGCCGGGCACGCACCCGGCCACCTGCGTCACCTGCTCCGGTCGCGGCGAGGTGCAGAGCGTGCAGCGCGGGTTCCTCGGCCAGGTCGTCTCCAGCCGGCCCTGCCCGACCTGCTCCGGCACGGGCCAGGTCATCCCGGAGCCGTGCCCGAAGTGCGCCGGCGACGGTCGCGTCCGGGCCCGCCGCACGATCTCGGTGAAGGTGCCCGCCGGCGTCGAGGACGGCATGCGGATCCGGCTCACCGGCCACGGCGAGGTCGGCCCGGGCGGCGGGCCCGCCGGTGACCTGTACGTCGAGGTGCGGGAGGTCCCGCACCCGGTGTTCACCCGCGAGGGCGAGGACCTGCACTGCCGGGTCACCCTGCCGATGACCTCGGCCGCGCTCGGCACGACCCTGAGCCTCAAGACCCTCGACGGCGAGGAGGACCTGGACATCCGTCCGGGCACCCAGTCCGGCAGCGTCCTGACCCTGCGGGCGCACGGCGCCCCGCGGCTGCGCGCCACCGGCCGCGGCAACCTCGTGGTGCACGTCGAGGTGCAGACCCCGACCCGCCTCGACGGCGAGCAGGAGAAGCTGCTGCGCGAGCTGGCGGCGCTGCGCGGGGAGGACCAGCCCGAGTCGCACCGGGAGGCGCAGGGCGGCCTGTTCTCCCGCGTCCGCGACGCGTTCAAGGAGCGCTGACCGGTGAGCACCGAGGCCCCGGAGCTGGACGGCTCGCCGCTGTTCCTGGTCGACGAGCTGCCCGACGTCCCGGAGCTGCTGGTCGACGGCCAGGAGGGCCGGCACGCCGTCGACGTGCTGCGGCTGCAGAGCGGTGAGCGGGTGCACGTCGGCGACGGCGAGGGGACCCTCGCCGAGGGCGAGGTCGTCTCCGCCGGGCCGGAGGGCCTGCGGGTCGTGGTGCGGAACCGGTTCGAGGTCCCCGCGCCGACGCCGGAGTTCGTGCTCGTCCAGGCGCTGCCCAAGGGCGACCGCGGACCGCTGGCCGTCGACCTCGCCACCGAGCTCGGCGTGGACCGGATCGTGCCCTGGCAGGCCTCCCGCTGCGTGACCCGCTGGCGCGAGGACCGGGTGGACAAGGGTGTGGCCAAGTGGCGCGCCGCGGCCCGGGCGGCGAGCAAGCAGTCCCGACGTCCGTGGCTGCCGGAGGTCACCGAGCCGATGAGCACCCGCGAGGTCGCCGGGATGCTGGCCGACGTCGAGCTCGCCGTCGTGCTGCACGAGCAGGCCCGGCGTCCGCTGGCCGAGCTGACCGTCCCGACGTCGGGCACCGTGGTGATCGTGGTCGGGCCCGAGGGCGGGCTCACCGACGGCGAGGTCGTCGCCTTCCGTGCGGCCGGCGCGCACCCGGTGCGGCTGGGCCCCGAGGTGCTGCGCACCTCCACCGCCGGCGCCGCCGCGCTCGCCGCCCTGAGCTTCGGCACCCGCTGGAGGTAGCGGTCGCGCTCTCACGTCAGAGGGTCGCTATCCACGATGGGATAGCGACCCTCTGACGTATCAGGGCGCGTTCAGCAGCAGCGGCTCATCGGGTTGGCCTCGGCCGCGTCGGCGCGCTCCCGCTCGAACTGCCGCCGGCTCATGGGCTCGTGCCCGTGCTCCGCGCAGTGCGCCAGGTAGTCGTCCCAGCGGGCCTCGCCGGTGAACTCCTTGAGGTACCAGCGCAGCCCCTCCCAGGCCCGGGTCAGCGTGGCGGTCACTTCTCCTCCGCCTCGCTGCGGCCGGCGCCCGCTCCGACGAGGCGGTCGCGGTCGGCCATGGCCCGCTTCTCCTCGGCGGTCGCGAAGAGTCCGGCCGGCTCGACGAGCTTCGACTCCACCGCCGGCTCCTCCGTGGTCGGCAGACCCCCGGCCTTGATCGCCCGGGCGATCACGAGCGCGGCGTGCACGGCCACCACCAGCGTCAGCAGCGCGAAGACCGACTGCAGGATGCCGTTGAGCGTGGAGTTGAAGATGACCTGGTCCATCTGGTCCTGGTTCTGCGCCGGGGCCAGCACCTCACCGGCGGCCCGGGCGTCGGAGTACACGCCCGCCTGGGTGAAGTAGCCGACCCGCGGGTCGGCGGAGAAGATCTTCTGCCAGCTCGCGGTCATGGTGATGACGAGGTCCCAGGCCAGCGGGATCCCGGTCACCCAGGCGTAGCGCAGCTTGCCGTGCTTGACCAGCAGCACCGTGCACAGCGTCAGCGCGATGGCCGCCAGCAGCTGGTTGGCGATGCCGAACAGCGGGAAGAGCTGGTTGACGCCGCCCAGCGGGTCGGTGACGCCGATGTACAGGACCGTGCCCCAGAGGCCGACGACGACGGCGCTGGCGATGATGTTGCCCGGCCGCCACGACAGGTCGCCGAACTTCTTCCAGACGTTGCCGATCGTGTCCTGCAGCATGAACCGGCCCACGCGGGTGCCGGCGTCGACGGCGGTGAGGATGAACAGCGCCTCGAACATGATCGCGAAGTGGTACCAGAACGCCTGGCCTCCGCCGCCGAACGCCTGGCTGAAGATCTGGGCCAGGCCGACGGCCAGCGCGGGGGCGCCACCGGTGCGGGAGACCAGCGAGTCCTCCTGGACGGCGGCCGACGCCGCGGCGATCGACTGCGCGGTGGTGTCGAACCCGAGGCCCTGGACGAACGCGGCGGCGGACTCCGCCGTGCCGCCGGTGGCGCCGGCCGGGCTGTTCATCGCGAAGTACAGGCCCTGGTCGATGACCACCGCGGCGATCAGCGCGCTGATGGCCACGAACGACTCCATGAGCATGCCGCCGTAGCCGATCAGCCGGACCTGGCCCTCCTTGGCGACCATCTTCGGCGTGGTGCCGGAGGAGATCAGCGCGTGGAAGCCCGAGAGCGCGCCGCAGGCGATCGTGATGAACACGAACGGGAAGAGGCTGCCGGCGAACACCGGCCCGGTGCCCTCGCGGGCGAAGTCGCTGACGGCGTCGGCCTGGATGACCGGCCGGGCGACGATCAGGCTGATCGCCAGGAGGACGATGACGCCGATCTTCATGAAGGTCGACAGGTAGTCGCGCGGGGTCAGGAGCATCCAGACCGGCAGCACCGAGGCGACGAACCCGTAGACGACCAGCGCGAGGACCAGCCACTCCTTGGACAGCGTCAGGGTCTCGCCCAGGGCGGTGTCCTGGATCCAGCCGCCACCGACGATGGCCAGCAGCAGCAGGGCGACGCCGATGCCGGTGGCCTCGAGCACCCTGCCCGGCCGCAGCACCCGCAGGTAGAAGCCCATGAAGAGGGCGATCGGGATGGTCAGCGCGATCGAGAAGACGCCCCACGGCGACTCGGCCAGCGCGTTGACCACGATCAGCGCGAGCACCGCCAGGATGATGATCATGATGGCGAAGACGGCGATCAGCGCCGCGATGCCGCCGACCAGGCCGATCTCCTCGCGGATCATCTGGCCGAGGCTCTTCCCGTTGCGGCGCATCGAGAAGAACATGACGACCAGGTCCTGCACCGCCCCGGCGAAGATGACGCCGACGACGATCCAGATCGTGCCGGGCAGGTAGCCCATCTGCGCCGCGAGCACCGGACCGACCAGCGGGCCCGCGCCGGCGATGGCGGCGAAGTGGTGGCCGAAGAGCACCCGGCGGTCGGTGACGTCGAAGTCGACGCCGTTCTCCAGCCGCTCGGCCGGGGTGGCCCGGCGGGAGTCGGCGCGGAGCACCCGGTAGGTGATGAAGCGCGAGTAGAAGCGGTAGGCGATCGCGTACGAGGACAGCGCCGCGAACAGCAGCCAGAGCGCGGAGATCGTCTCGCCCCGGGCGATGGCCAGCACGCCCCAGCAGACCGCGCCGACCAGCGCGACCGCGGTCCAGATCAGCACGCTCTTCATCGACAACCGGCTGCCGCCGGAGCCCGCGGAGGACGCGCCCCCGCCGTCGTCGGTCCTGGTCATCGTCCCGGCCATGTGCGCCTCCACCCCCGGCGGCGACACCGACGTCACCGCGCGGCAGCAGCATAGGAGCCGGATCCGTTCCGACGCGAAGAAACGGCGCGACGCGTCCCGGGTTCAGCGGAGCGCGGCGCGGGCCCGCTCGCTGAGCAGGTCGACGGCGAGACCGAGCAGCACGATCGCGGCCAGCACGGTGGCGACCGCCGGCCAGTCGAACGACGCCGTCGACGCCGAGAGGAGCACCCCGATGCCGCCGGCGCCCAGCAGCCCGACCAGCACGGTGTCGCGGATCGCGACCTCCCAGCGGTAGCAGGCCAGCGCCACCACCGGCCCGGCCAGCGACGGCACCGTGCCGTACAGCCAGGCCGCGGCGGGTGGGGCACCGGCCGCCCGCAGGGCCTCGCGCGGGCGCTGGTCGGACTCCTCGACCGCCTCGCCGACCAGCCGGCCCAGCACGCCGAGCGTGTAGACGCCCAGCGCCAGCGCGCCGGGGAGGACCCCCGGCAGGAGCACGAACAGCAGCACCAGCGCCCACACCGGCGGGGGCACGGCCCGCAGCAGGAGGAGCGCGGTGCGCACCGCTCCACCCGCGATCCGGCGGACCGGTCCGGCCGAGCGCGGGCGCGCGACGAGTCCGGCCAGGGCCACCGCCCCGAACGCGGCGAAGGCGATCGCCAGCACCGACATGAGCACCGTGTCGACGGCGGCGGCCAGCACGGCGGCCAGCAGGTCGCGGTCGGTGGCCGGCGGCCAGGCGGCGGAGAGGACGTGGCCCAGCTGCTCGCGGGCCCGGGCGGAGACCAGGGTGGCGGGGGAGAGGGCCAGGAACCAGACCGCCCAGCCGGCGAGCACGAGGACGGCCCAGACCGCGCCGGCGAGGACGGGATCCCGCCCCGCCCCGGCCCGGGGGTCGGCCGCCCGCCGCCGGACCGCCCGACCGGCGGCCTCCGCGGCCAGGCACAGGACGGCGAGGGCGTACACCGTCGTCCACACCTGCTCCCAGCGCAGCGAGGTGAACGACAGCGACAGCTGGTAGCCCAGCCCGCCGGCGCCGATCAGCCCGAGCACGACGGCGGAGCGCACGGCGCACTCCAGCCGGTAGAAGGCGTAGGAGAGCAGGCTCCCGGTCGCCTGCGGCAGCAGCCCGTACAGCGTGGCGGTGCCGCGACCGGCGCCGGCGGCGAGCAGCGCGTCGAAGCCGCCGCGGGGCACCTCGTCGAGGATCCCGGCGAAGACGGTCGCGGTCACCGCGCCGTAGGGGAGGGCGATGGCGAGCACGCCGACCCACGGGTCGAGGCCGAGGACGTTGAGCAGCAGCAGCCCCCACACCGCCTCGTGCAGGCCGCGCGGCACGGCGAGCACCCCGCGGACGACGAGCCGGCCCGCCCGGCGTCGTCCCCAGGTGGTGCGGGCGACCGCGAGCGCACCCGCGGCGCCGAGCAGCACGGCCAAGCCGCCGCCGAGCACCGCGTAGGCGACGGTGACCAGCACCGACTCCCCGACGACGGCGAGGAACTCCGGCGCCAGCTCCGGGCGGAGCGCGGCCGAGGCGAAGCGGCCGAACTGCGCCACCCCGCCGGGGTTGAGCACCGCGCCGGAGAACAGCCCGCTCGCGGCCAGCGCCCAGCCGACCAGCGCGAGCGCCCCGAGCGCCCAGGCCCAGCGGCGGCGGTCCCGGACCAGCGGCGGCGCCACCGGCACCGGACGGTCGAGGAGGGTGGTCACCGGGTGACCCCGTAGAAGCCCTCGAGGGAGGTCACGGTCAGCGACGCCGCCGGGGCGTCCATGACCACCCGGCCGTGCTCCAGCCCGACGACCCGGTCGCAGTGCCGCAGCGCCAGGGCCGGGTCGTGCAGCGCGGCGACCAGCGCGCCGCCCTGCTCGGCAGCGAGGGCGCCGAGCAGGGTCAGGACGACGTCGGCCAGCGCCGGGTCCAGCGCCGACGCCGGCTCGTCGGCCAGCACCAGCTCCGGCCGCTGCAGGAGCAGGCGGGCGACCGCCACCCGCTGCCGCTGCCCTCCGGAGAGCCGGTCGGTGCGCTCGTGCAGGCGGTCGGCCAGGCCCACGCGATCCAGGGCCGCCAGGACCTCCGCCGCCCCCTGCGGCCGCAGCAGCGACCAGGCCGCGCGCGCGGCCGACCACGACCCGAGCCGGCCGGCGTTGACGTTGTGCACCACCCGCAGCGGCCCCGGGAGGTCCAGCTGCTGGCGCACGGTGCCGGTGCGCGCCCGGAGCCGGCGCAGCTCCCGGCCGCGCAGCGTCGTCGGGTCGGAGCCGTGCACCTCGACGGTGCCGGCCGTGGGCGCCACGGTGCCGTCGAGGACGCCGAGCAGCGTGGACTTCCCCGCGCCCGACGCACCGACGACGGCGACGCGTTCGCCCGCGGTCACCGCGAGGTCCACCCCGGCGAGGGCGGTGGTGCCGGGGTAGCGGACCTCGACGCCGGTGAGCCGCGCGATCGCGGTCAGCGGATCAGCCCGAGGTCGCGGCCGATCTGCTCGATCTGCGCGTAGTTAGCCGCCTCCGTCGGGATGAACGACTGCGCGCCGAACAGCTCCAGCACCTCGGCGTCGTCCTCGGGGGAGAGGCCGGTGAACCAGTCGGTCAGCCGCCGCGGCAGGTCCTCGCCGAGCCGCTCGACCGCCCGCGGGCCGAGCAGCCAGTGGTAGTCGTGGTAGGCCGGGGTGCGGGTGTAGGCGACCACCGCCGGGTCGACGTCGCCGGCCTCGCTGCGCGCGCTCCACACCTGCTCGTTGAGCACGCCGGCCTCGTAGGTGCCCGACGCCACGAGGGCGAGGGTGGCGTCGTGCGAGCCGGAGAACCCCGGGCCGCCCGGGAAGCCCTGCGGGTCGATCCCGGCCTCGCGCAGGAACCAGGCGGGCATCAGCCGGCCCGAGGTCGAGGTCTCGCTGCCGTAGGTGAACCGCAGGCCGGCGAGCGGGCCCAGGTCGTCGGAGGGGGCGAGGCCCGTGGCGGTGTTGACGACGAACACCGAGTGGAAGTCCTCGTCGATGTCCCGTTGGGCGATCGGCACGGCACCCGGGGTCTGCAGGCGGGCCTGCACGCCGGTGAGCCCGCCGAACCAGACGAGGTCGAGGTCGCCGGTGCGGAACAGGGAGACGGCGGCGGCGTAGTCGGTGACCGGGCGGTACTCGACCTCGAGGTCGAGGCCGGCGGCGAGGGACCCGGCGAGGGTGCCGTGCAGGCGCTGCAGGACCTCGGGGTCCTGGTCGGGGATGGCGCCGATGCGCAGCGGGGCGGCGCGGTCCTCGGCGGCGGAGCTGCCGCAGCCGGCGAGCGCGGCGGCGAGGGCGAGCCCGGTGCCGGCCAGCAGGGCGCGGCGGGAGAACGGCGGGGGGAGCGGGGACGTGCTCGGGGCGGGGCCACCCGACCGGGCGGCGCGGAGGGCGCTCACTACGTCCTCGTGGGGGGGAGGGGAACGGGCACGGCGGACCTCCGGTCGGGCGGGGACGGGCACCTCATCCTCTCCCGGCCGCGGGGAGCCGTCGCGCCGGTGGGCGGGGAGCCGCCGGCGTCGTCAGTCACGTTCTGGGCACGGTCGCCGACCCCTTCCCCGATCGGGCGGCCCGGCTGCCTACTGTGACGCCGGTAACCGGCCCGGCACGGCGGCCGGGGACCTCGCGCCCGGGTGGACCGGGACCGACGCGGGAGCCGACGACCACCCGGCCCGGCAGGGTCGTCGTGCACGAACAGGGGAGAACCATGCGCAGCACCACGCTCCACACCGTCGCCGCGGCCACCGCCGCGGTCTTCGTCCTCGCGTCCTGCTCGTCGGAGGGCGGCAGCGGCGGGTCCGAGGCCTCCGGCGAGCTCTCCGGCGAGGGCACCGGCGACTCCTGCTCCATCGAAGGCGAGGTGCCCCTGGGCGCCGTCCTGAGCCTCACCGGTGCCGCCGCCAGCTACGGCGAGTCGCAGCAGCGCGGGCTCGAGCTGGCCGCCAAGGAGCTGGCCGAGAAGGGCGGGATCACCTACGACCTCACGATCGAGGACGACCAGACCGACCCGAAGCAGGGCATCACGCTGTTCGACCAGTTCGTCAACGACGGCGCCAGCCTGATCATCGGCCCGACGCTGTCCAACGCGGCCGTGCAGTCCGACCCCATCGCCCAGGAGGCCGGCGTCCCGGTGCTGGGCATCTCCAACACCGCTGCCGGCATCACCGACATCGGTGACTACATCTTCCGCAACTCGCTGACCGAGCAGGCCGTCATCCCGCAGACGATCGCGAAGGCGACCGAGGAGTTCGGGCTCGAGAAGGTCGTCGTGATGTACAGCAACGACGACGCCTTCACCGAGTCCGGCTTCGAGGCCTTCGAGGCGGCCCTCGAGGACGAGGGGGTGGAGATCGCCGACACCCTGACCTTCTCCAAGGCCGACACCGACTTCCGCGCGCTGCTCACCGAGGCCCAGGGCCTCGAGCCCGACGCGCTGGTCGTCTCCGGGCTGATCGAGGCCGCCATCCCGCTGGTCACCCAGGCCCGCGAGCTCGGCATCGACGTCCCGATCATCGGCGGCAACGGGTTCAACAACCCGCGGCTGATGGCCGACGCCGGCGAGGCCGCCGAGGGCGTCGTCGTCGGCGCCGCGTGGAACTCCGCCTCCGACAACCCGGAGAACCAGGCGTTCCTCGAGGCCTACCAGGCCGAGTACGACGCCGCGCCCGACCAGTTCGCCGCCCAGGCCTACACCGGTCTGATGCTCATCGACGAGGCCATCCGCTCCGAGTGCGCCGCCGACCGGGAGAGCCTGAAGACGGCGCTGGGCGAGCTGGAGGACGTGCCGACCGTGCTCGGCGAGTTCTCCATCGACGAGAACCGCGACGCCGTCCACCCGGCCGTCGTGCAGGTCGTGCAGGACGGGAAGTTCGCCGTCCTGGAGTGATCGGTCCGGTGCCCCCCGGCCGCGCGGCCGGGGGGCACCCCGCCATCCCCATCCACGACGAGAACGGGACCGCTGTGCAGCAGCTCCTCAACGGCATCTTCATCGGGTCGATCTACGCGCTCTTCGCGATCGGCTTCACCCTGGTCTTCGGCATCCTCGACCGGCTGAACCTGGCCCACCCCTCGGTCTTCGCCGCCTCCGCCTTCGTCGGCATCGAGCTGGTCACGCGGGGCGGGATGTCCCTGTGGGCCGCGCTCCCCGTGGTCTTCGTGTTCGGCGCGATCCTCGGGCTGATCATCGAGCGGCTGGCGTTCCGGCCGCTGAAGAACCGCGCCGACGCCCACTTCGCCGGGCTGATCTCCTCGATCGCCCTCGCCGGGATGCTGATCGCGCTGCTGCAGTGGCGCTACGGGCCCGACACCCGCCGCTTCCCGGCGGGCACCTTCCCCGACACCCGCTACGAGGTGGCCGGCGCGCAGGTGACGCTGGTGCAGATCGTCATCCTCGCCATCTCGCTGACGCTGATGGTCGGCCTGACCTACATGGTCACGCGCACCCGGCTCGGCCGGGGCATGCGCGCGGTCGCCGAGAACCCCACGGCCGCCCGGGTGCTGGGCGTCAACGTCGACCGGGTCACCGCCACCGTCTTCGCCATCTCCTCGGCCCTCGGCGCGGTCGCCGGCGTGCTGTTCGCCATCAACGTCAACACCGCCCAGCTCGGCATGGGCATCGCCATCGAGCTCAAGGGCCTGGCCGTCATCATCGTCGGCGGCATGGGCTCGCTGCCCGGCGCGCTGATCGGCGGCCTGCTGCTGGGCCTGGCCGAGGTGTTCGCCGTGCAGCACATCGGCTCGTCGTGGCGCGACGTCATCGCCTTCGGCCTGCTGTTCATCATCCTGCTGCTGCGCCCGCAGGGTCTGCTGGGTGCGCGGAAGGTGCGGGAGGTCTGATGCTCGCCGAGTACGCCACCACGCTGACGTTCATCGCCCTCGGGGCGATCTTCGCCTACTCGTTCTACGCCGTCCTGATCGCCGGGCAGCTGAGCCTGGGCCAGGCCGGTTTCGCCTCGCTCGCCGCCTTCTCCGCCGCCGCCCTCGCGCCGAGCGCCGCCGACATCGGCGACGTCCCCGCGCTGCTGACCGCGATCGTCATCGGCATGGGGGTCGGCGCCGCCGCCTCGATCGTGCTCGGGCTGCCCACGATGCACCTGCGCGGCGTCTTCCTGGCCATCGCGACGCTCGGTTTCGCCGAGGCCGTCCGCGTCGTGCTGCTCAACTCGGAGTGGACCGGCGGCGCGCAGGGCCTGGGCGTGCCGCGCGTCCTCACCGTCGGCATGGCGTGGACCGCGCTGGCCGTCGTCGCCTACTGGTTCTGGCGGATGGGCGGCTCCCGGTACGGCCGCGCGCTCGAGGCGATCCGGGAGGACGAGCTCGCGGCCCGCGCCATGGGCATCGACGTCGGCCGGCACCGGCTCGCCGCCTTCATCACCTCGGGTGCGGTGGCCGGCCTCTACGGCGTGCTGTTCGCCTACTACGTGCGGCTCATCGCGCCCAGCGACTTCGACTTCGCCGCCGCCGTCGACGGCCTCGTCACCGCCGTGCTGGGCGGCTCGACGATGTTCGCCGGCCCGATCCTGGGCAGCGGCTTCCAGACGATGATCCCGGAGCTGCAGCGCGCCGCGGGCATCGAGGCGGGCTGGATCCGGCCGTTCCTCGCCGGCCTGCTGCTCCTGGTCGTCATCCTCTTCCTGCCCGGCGGCCTGACCAGCCTCATCCCGCGGCCGGTGCGCATGCCCGCGGCCGAGGACGACGCCGGCACGGGCCTGGCCGGGCGCCGGCACCCCGCGGCCGGGGACACCGTCGTGGCCCTCGCCGGGCTCGGCAAGGAGTACGGCGGGGTGCACGCCGTGCGCGGCGTCGACCTCGAGGTCCGCGCCGGGGAGGTCGTGGGCCTCATCGGCCCGAACGGCGCCGGCAAGACGACGCTGGTGAACATGATCAGCGGGCTGGTGCCGCCGAGCCAGGGCACCGCCACGGTGCTCGGGACGACGGTCGGCCGCACCCCGGTGCACCGGATCGCCGCGGCCGGGGTCAGCCGGACCTTCCAGCACTCCAAGCTCTTCGACCGGCTCTCGGCGCTGGACAACGTGCTGGTGGGCGCCCACCTGGTCAGCCGGCCGACGTTCCTGCGGCGGCTGCTGTGGCTGCCCTCCGCCCGCCGCGACGAGCGGGCCGCGCACCAGCAGGCGGCCCGCTGCCTGCGCCGGGTCGGCCTGGGCGACGTCGCCGCGACCCGCGCCTCGGCGCTGTCCTACGGCGACCAGCGGCGGCTGGAGATCGCCCGGGCGCTGGCCTCGGACCCCTCGCTGCTGATCCTCGACGAGCCGGCCGCCGGCATGAACCACGTCGAGGCCACCCGGCTGTCGGAGCTCATCACGTCGCTGGCCGCCGACGGCCTGACGATCCTGTTCATCGAGCACAACGTCGGGATGGTCCTGCGGACCTGCACCCGCGTCGTCGTCCTCAACTTCGGCGAGGTCATCGCCAGCGGTTCCCCCGAGCAGATCGCGGCCGACCCGCTGGTCATCGAGGCCTACCTGGGCGCCGCCGACGAGGACGCGGCCGCGGACCCCGGCGCGGGCTCGATCGCCGAGGGCACCGCCGTCGACCCGACCGCGGTCGGCCCGGACGCGGCGTCGCCGGACGCCGTGCTCAACGTGCGGCCCGGAGCCGCCGGCACCCTGGAACCACCGGACACCACCTCGAGGGATGCGACATGACCGAGCCGATCCTCAGCGTGGCCGACCTCCGGGTCGGCTACGGCCGGGTGGAGGCCGTGCGCGGCGTCTCCTTCGAGGCGGCGCCCGGATCCCTGGTCACGCTCGTCGGCGCCAACGGGGCCGGCAAGTCCTCGATCATCAACGCCGTGTCCGGGCTGGTCCGGCCGGCGGGTGGGCGGATCACCTTCGAGGGCCAGGACATCACCCGCACGCCTGCGCACAAGCTGGTCGGCCGCGGGCTGGTGCAGGTGCCCGAGGGCCGGCAGATCCTGGCCACGCTGACCATCGAGGAGAACCTCCAGATGGGTCAGTGGCACACCGGTCCGGGCACCCGGCGCTCGATGGACGACATGTACGACCGGTTCCCCGTCCTCGCCGAGCGGCGGGCGCTGCCGGCCGGGTCGCTGTCGGGCGGGGAGCAGCAGATGCTGGCCATCGCCCGCGCGCTGGTCGCCGCGCCCAAGGTGATGCTCATGGACGAGCCGTCGATGGGCCTGGCCCCGAAGATCGTGGACGAGGTGTTCCGCGTGATCGAGGAGATCCGGGCCTCGGGGACGACCGTGGTGCTGGTGGAGCAGAACGCCCGCCGCGCGCTGCGCGCCGCCGACCACGGTTACGTGCTGCAGAGCGGCGAGGTCGTGCACTCCGGCCCGGCTGCCGAGCTGCTCGCCGACGAGCGGATCGTCCAGGCCTACCTCGGCGTGTGAGCTGCTGGAACGGCCCCCGGGCAGGGTCCCGCCGCGAGCGCAGCGAGTGGTGGGGAGATCGGGGGTCCTTCTAGTGTGCGTGCCGTGAGCGACTGCCTGTTCTGCCGCATGGTCGCGGGGGAGATCCCCGCCGACGTCGTCCACCGCACCGACCGGGTGCTCGCCTTCCGCGACATCAACCCGCAGGCGCCGACGCACGTGCTGGTCATCCCGGCCGAGCACCACGCCACCGTGGGGGCGCTGGCCGAGGCCGACCCGGCGCTGCTCGGCGACGTCGTCGCGGCGGCGCACGCGGTGGCCCGGCAGGAGGGGCTGGTCAGCGGCGACGGCGCGGAGCCGGGGTACCGGCTGGTCGCCAACACCGGCCCGGACGCCGGTCAGACCGTGCACCACGTGCACCTGCACGTGCTGGGCGGTCGCGGGCTCGGCTGGCCGCCGGGGTGACCCGCTCCGATCGCGCCTGAGAGGGTGGGGGCATGAGCGAGCCCCTGCGCATCGAGCGCGACGGCGACGTCGCCGTCGTCGTCCTGGACAACCCGCCGCTGAACCTCTTCGACGCGGCCACGTTCGACGCGATGGAGCGGGTGGCGCGCGAGCTCGTCGTCATGACCGACCCGGCCGACCCCGGTCGCGCCCGGGCGGTGCTGGTCGAGGCCCGGGGCAAGGTCGTCTCCGGCGGGGTCGACGTCACCTACTTCCGGGACATCGCCGAGGGCCCCGACCCGGCGCAGCGCGGCGGCGAGCTGTGGGCCCGCCTGCTGGAGGTGGCCAACACCTTCGAGGACCTGCCGGTGCCCACCGTCTTCGCCGCCCACGGGCTGACCCTCACCGCCGCCTTCGAGCTGGCGCTGTCCTGCGACATCCTGCTCGCGGCGGAGAAGGCGTCGTTCGGCCTGGTCGAGATCGTCGTCGGCCTCACGCCGTCGATGGGTGGTCCGCAGCGGCTGGCCGAGCGGGCCGGCCCGGCGCGCGCCAAGGAGCTCATCTTCACCGGCGAGCGCTACCCGGCCGCGGTCCTCGAGCGCTGGAACGTGGTGAACCGGGTGCTGCCCGACGAGGGCTTCGCCGAGGCCGCCCGCGCCTACGCGCACCGGGTGGCCGCCGGGCCGACGGTGGCGCACGCGGCGACCAAGCAGCTCGCCGGCATCGCCGTCCGCCAGGGCGCCCGGGCCGCCGACGCCCTGGTGCCGGAGATCTCCGGGCCGCTGTTCGCCACGGACGACCTGCGCGGCGCCGTCGCCTCGTTCCTCTCCGAAGGCCCGGGCAAGGCGACCTACACCGGGCGCTGACCCCATCGGGCGACCGGCGCTTCACCGGCGCGGACGCGGGTAGAGTCGAACGGTCCGCCGTTGCCCGTAGCAGGAAGGCAGGGTCGAGGGTTCTTGCCCGACACCTCCCCGAACGTCCCCGTGCCAGGTGCCCCCACGTCGCGTGAGGCATCGGCGCAGGCCGCCGCCGCCGACGACGTCGCGGCCTCTCCGGCGGCGGCCGTCCGCACCGCGATCACCGTGCCCGACGGCGTGCCGATGGTGGCGCTGCTCGGTTCCGCCGACGAGCTGCTGCGCCTGGTCGAGGCCGAGCTCGACGCCGACGTGCACGTGCGCGGCAACGAGATCAGCGTGACCGGGCAGCCGGCCGACAACGCCTTCGCCGTCCGGGTCTTCGACGAGCTCATGGCGCTGATCCGCACCGGCCAGCAGCTGCGGCCCGACTCGGTGCGCCGGGTCATCGCCATGCTGCGCGCCGGCGGGTCCGAGCGCCCCGCCGACGTGCTGAGCCTCGACATCATCAGCCGCCGCGGCCGCACGATCCGGCCCAAGACGCTGAACCAGAAGCGCTACGTCGACGCGATCGACGAGAACACCATCGTCTTCGGCATCGGCCCCGCCGGTACCGGCAAGACCTACCTCGCCATGGCCAAGGCGGTGCAGGCGCTGACGACCAAGCAGGTCAACCGGATCATCCTGACCCGTCCCGCCGTCGAGGCCGGCGAGCGGCTGGGCTACCTGCCCGGCACGCTCAGCGAGAAGATCGACCCCTACCTGCGGCCGCTGTACGACGCGCTGCACGACATGGTCGATCCTGAATCAATTCCCAAGTTAATGGCATCCGGAACAATTGAAGTGGCGCCATTAGCGTACATGCGCGGAAGAACTCTTAATGATGCTTTCGTCATTCTTGACGAGGCCCAAAATACCACTGCCGAGCAGATGAAGATGTTCCTCACCCGGCTCGGCTTCGGGTCGAAGATCGTCGTCACCGGCGACGTGACCCAGGTCGACCTGCCCGGTGGCGCGCAGAGCGGCCTGAAGATCGTGCGCGAGATCCTCGACGGCATCGAGGACGTCCACTTCGCCAACTTGACCAGCACCGACGTCGTCCGCCACCGCCTGGTCGGCGACATCGTCGACGCCTACGAGCGGTTCGACGCCACCCGGCAGCCCGCACCCACCCGACCGGCTGCCGGCGCGCCCGTCCGGACGAACCGACCGCGCCGGCAGGGGAGCTGACCGCGGTGCCCGTCGAGGTGTCCAACGAGTCCGAGATCGCCGTCGACGAGGCGGAGCTGGCCGGCATCTGCCGGTTCGTGCTGGGCGAGATGAAGATCAACCCGATGGCCGAGCTGTCGGTGCTGTGCGTCGACGTCGACTACATGAGCAGCCTGCACGAGCGGTGGATGGGCGAGCAGGGCCCCACCGACGTGCTCGCCTTCCCGATGGACGAGTTCGACACCGGCCGTCCCGACGACCCGGACCCCGGCCCGGCGCTGCTCGGCGACATCGTGCTGTGTCCGGCCGTCGCCGTCCGCCAGGCCCGCGCCGCCGGCCACTCGATGGACGACGAGCTCGTGCTGCTGGCCACCCACGGGGTGCTGCACCTGCTCGGCTACGACCACATGGAGCCAGACGACGAGAAGGAGATGTTCGGTCTCCAGTCGCAGCTCATCGAGTCGTGGCGGGCAGCGCCCCGCGAGCCCGTGACGGGCGCCCCCTCCGGTCAGGAGCCCGGCTCCCGATGACGAGCAACGCGATCACCATGCTCGTGGTCGCTGTGTGCCTGGTCCCGCTCGCCGGTCTCTTCGGCGCCATGGACGCCGCCCTCCAGCGGGTGTCCAAGGCCCGCGTCGAGGAGATGCGCAAGGAAGGCGTGAAGCGGGCGGCGGCGCTGGAGGAGGTCGTCTCCGAGCGCGCCCGGCACGTCTCCCTGCTGCTCCTGCTGCGCATCGCCTGCGAGATGGTGGCCGTCGTCCTGGTCACCGTCCTGCTCTACGACCTGTGGGGCGGCGGCTGGCAGACGTTCCTCACCGCCGCCGGCGTGATGACCCTGGTCAGCTACGTGCTCGTCGGCGTCGGTCCCCGCACCCTGGGCCGCCAGCACGCGTACGGGACGGCGCTCGCCACCGCCGGCGTCGTGCGCGTCCTCGGCCGGGTCCTCGGGCCGGTCGCCACGCTGCTCATCCTCGTGGGCAACGCGATCACCCCCGGCCGGGGCTTCCGCGACGGCCCCTTCTCCTCCGAGGTGGAGCTGCGCGAGCTGGTCGACATGGCCGAGGAGCGCGGCGTCGTCGAGTCCGGCGAGCGCAACATGATCCACTCGGTGTTCGAGCTGGGCGACACCATCGCCCGCGAGGTCATGGTCCCGCGCACCGACGTCGTCTACATCGAGCGGCACAAGACGGTGCGGCAGGCGCTGGCCCTGGCCCTGCGCAGCGGGTTCAGCCGCATCCCGGTGATCGGCGAGAACGTCGACGACGTCGTCGGCGTCGTCTACCTCAAGGACCTGGTGCGCCGGTCGCAGAACTCCGGCGACCAGCGCGGGCCCAAGGTCGAGGAGCTGATGCGGACTCCGGCGTTCGTGCCGGAGTCCAAGCCGGTCGACGAGCTGCTCCGCGACATGCAGGCGCAGCGCATCCACATCGCGATCGTGGTCGACGAGTACGGCGGCTTCGCCGGCCTCGTCACCATCGAGGACATCCTCGAGGAGATCGTCGGCGAGATCGCCGACGAGCACGACACCGTCCAGCGGCCGGAGATCGAGCAACTGGAGGACGGGTCGGTGCGGGTCATCGCCCGGCTCCCGGTGCAGGGCCTCGCGGAGCTGTTCCCCGGCGTGGAGCTGACCGACGACGACGCCGTCGAGACCGTCGGCGGGCTGCTGGCCCGCGAGCTCGGCCGGGTGCCGATCGAGGGCGCGTCCGCCGAGGTGGGCGGCCTGCGGCTGGTCGCCGAGAGCACCGGTGGGCGGCGCAACCGGATCGACACGATGCTGGTCAGCCGGGTGCCCGAGCCGTCGGAGGACGGCGAGGAGGAGCGCGAGGAGCAGCCGTCCGGGGCCACCCGCGCCGAGCAGCACGCCGGCGTGGAAAGCTGACTCCTCGTGGCTGACCTGGACCCCGAGGACGCAAAGCTCGTCACCCTCGCCCGCTCGGCGCGGGCCCGCACGGGTGCGACCGAGGGTGCGGCGGTGCGGGACACCGACGGCCGCACCTACGTCGCGGCGAGCGTGGCCCTGCCGTCGCTGACCCTGACCGCGCTGCAGGCCGCCGTCGCCGCCGCGGTGTCCAGCGGCGTCGAGGGGCTGGAGGCGGCCGTGATCGTCTCCGCCGCCGAGGCCGTGGAGCCGAACGGGCTGGCCGCCGTGCGCGACCTCACCGCCGGCGCCCCGGTGCACCTGGCCGGACCCGACGGGGTCGTGCGCGCCAGCGCCTAGCGGTACAGCGGCACGCCGAGCGCGTCGGCGAAGGCATCGGGGTCGCGCACCCAGAGGGTGAACGCCGCGTCGCCGTCATCGGTCAGGTGCCGCACCGCGACGCGGGTCCGCCCCGGCCACCAGCCGCCGCGCTTGACCGGCGCCGGCCAGTCGGCCGGTGCCCGGCCGGTGCGCACCGACCGCACGGCCACCGACGGGACGACGGACGCGGGCTCCAGGCCCGTACCGACGGCGGAGAACGAGATCCCGGTGTCGGAGACGGTGAGCCGGCCGGTGTTGACCGCATAGATCAGCAGCCCGGCCGCCAGCGCCACCGGGAGCTCGTCCTGCACGGCGTACCAGCCGCCGCGCCAGGCGAAGAGCCCCACCCAGACGGCGGTGACGATCACCGCCAGCACGGCCGCCCAGGGTCCCGGGGCCCGGTACTGCCAGTAGCGCAGCGGAGCGGGGACGACCGTCGCCGACCGCTTCGGCCCCCAGCCGGCGACGAAGCGGTGCCCCCGCAGCTGCTCGGCGTGCAGCCGCCGAGCACGGTCCAGAGCCGCCTGCGGCGGCCGGGAGCGGTCGCGTTCTCGCTGTGCCACGCGGCGATGATCCCAGGCGACCGCGGCGCCGGTCCGTTCCCGTCGTCCCCGGGTGGGAGACTGGACCGGTGAGCAGCCCTGACCAGACGCCGTACCGCAGCGGCTTCGTCGCCCTGGTGGGTCGCCCGAACGCCGGCAAGACCACGCTGACCAACGCGATGGTCGGCGAGAAGGTCGGCATCGTCAGCAACCGCCCGCAGACCACGCGGCACGCGATCCGCGGCGTCGTCCACCGTCCCGGCGGTCAGATCGTGCTGGTCGACACCCCGGGGCTGCACAAGCCCAAGAGCCTGCTGGGCAAGCGGCTCAACGACGTCGTCCGGGACACGCTGTCCGACGTCGACGTCATCGTCTTCTGCATCCCGGCCGACCAGCCCGTCGGCAACGGTGACAAGTTCATCGCCCGCCAGCTCGCGGAGGTGAAGGCGCCGGTGGTCGTCGTCGTCACCAAGACCGACGCCACCGGCAAGAAGCAGATCACCGAGCAGCTCATGGCCGCCAGCCGCCTGGTCGAGGCGGCCGAGATCGTGCCGGTCAGCGCCGTGGCGGGCGACCAGGTCGACCTGCTGCAGGACCTGCTGATCAAGCTGCTGCCCGAGGGTCCGCCGCTGTACCCCGAGGAGCAGACCACCGACGAGGACGTCGAGCGCCAGCTCGCCGAGCTGGTCCGCGAGGCGGCGCTGGAGAAGGTGTTCCAGGAGGTGCCGCACTCCCTCGCCGTGACGATCGAGGAGATGCACCGGCGTCCCGACCCGAAGCGCGCCGGCCGCGAGCTGGTCGAGGTGCACGCCCTGCTGCACTGCGAGCGGCAGACCCAGAAGCCGATGCTGCTGGGCAAGGGCGGCTCGGTCATCAAGGCCATCGGTACCGAGGCGCGGGTGGGCATGGAGACGCTGCTGGACGCCCGCGTGCACCTGGAGCTGCACGTCACCGTGCTCGGCGAGTGGCAGGACGACCCGAAGAAGCTGAACAGGCTGGGGTACTGAGGTGAGCACGACCCCGAAGGCCCTCTACCGGGACGAGGGCATCGTGCTGCGCACCCAGAAGCTGGGTGAGGCCGACCGGATCGTCACCGTGCTGACCAGGCGCACGGGCAAGGTGCGCGCGGTGGCCAAGGGCGTGCGCCGCACCAAGAGCAAGTTCGGTGCCCGGCTCGAGCCGTTCACCCACGTCGACCTGCAGCTCTACACCGGCCGCAACCTCGACATCGTCAGCCAGGCGGAGTCGATCCGGTCCTACGGCCAGGAGATCGTCGCCGACTACCCGGCCTACACCGCCGGCACCGCCGTGCTGGAGACCGCCGACCGGCTCACCTCCGAGGAGAAGGAACCGTCGCTGCGGCTGTTCCTGCTCGTCGTCGGCGCGCTGCGGGCGCTGGGGGAGAAGACCCACCCCGCCCCCCTGGTGCTCGACGCCTTCCTGCTGCGGGCGATGTCGGTCGCCGGGTGGGAGCCCGCGCTCTCGGAGTGCGCCCGCTGCGGCGAGGCCGGCCCGCACCGGCACTTCTCGGTGCCCGCCGGCGGCACCGTGTGCCCGGCCTGCCGGCCCACCGGCTCGGCGATGCCCAGCCCGGTCACCATCGAGCTGCTCGACTCGCTGCTCACAGGCGACTGGGCGCGAGCCGAGGCCAGCCAGGGCATCAACCGGCGCGAGGGCAGCGGCCTGGTCGCCGCCCTGCTGCAGTGGCACCTGGAGCGCGGGCTGCGCTCGTTGCCGCTGGTCGACCGAACCGAATCGGCACCGCGCCGGGAGATGAGCCTGCTGCATGAGGCGTGAGGTCAAGGCGCCGAACCCGCATCCCTCCGGCGCGCGCCCGCCGCAGCTGCCGAAGGACAAGGTGCCCCGGCACGTCGCCCTCGTCATGGACGGCAACGGCCGCTGGGCCAAGCAACGCGGGCTGCCGCGGACCGCCGGGCACGAGGCGGGGGAGTCCTCGCTGTTCGACTGCGTCGAGGGTGCGATCGAGCTGGGTGTGAAGGCGATCAGCGCGTACGCCTTCTCCACGGAGAACTGGCGTCGCAGCCCCGAGGAGGTCCGCTTCCTCATGGGCTTCAACCGCGACGTCATCCGCCGCCGGCGCGACGAGATGCACGAGCTGGGGGTGCGGGTGCGCTGGGCCGGCCGTCGTCCCCGGCTGTGGCGCAGCGTGGTCAAAGAGCTCGAGGTCGCCGAGGAGCTGACGCAGGACAACGACGTCCTGACCCTCACCATGTGCGTGAACTACGGCGGCCGCGCCGAGATCGCCGACGCCGCGGCGGCCATCGGCCGCGAGGTGGCGGCGGGCCGGCTCAACCCCGACAAGATCGACGAGTCCACCGTCGCCCGGTTCCTCGACGAGCCCGACATGGAGGACGTCGACCTGTTCGTGCGCAGCTCGGGGGAGAACCGCACCAGCAACTTCCTGCTGTGGCAGTCGGCCTACGCGGAGTTCGTCTTCCTCGACACGCTCTGGCCGGACTTCGACCGCCGGCACCTGTGGGCGGCGTGCGAGGAGTTCGCCGCTCGCCAGCGCCGGTTCGGGTCCGCCTGATGTTCGCCGTGACGCGGCTGCGCGTGGGCGCGGGCGACGAACCGGTGCTGGCCGAGCAGGTGCGCACCCTGCTGGCCGCCCTCGCCACGCGGCCGGGGTTCCTGGACGGCGAGATCGGCTCCGCGCCGGACGAGCCCGGGCTGTGGGCGCTGGTCACCCGCTGGGAGGGCGTCGGGTCCTACCGGCGGGCGCTCTCGGCGTACGACGTGAAGCTCGCCGGGGGACCGGTCTGGGTGCACGCCGTCGACGAGCCAGGGGTGTACCTCACCGCAGCGGACCTGGGAACCGAGGCGTAGGTCCGGCGTTGGCGGGCACCCCAGGCTGGCAGCCGCCGCTCACCTGGGAGGACCCCCGCATGACCGAGCCCTCGCAGGAGCCGTCCCTGCCCGACGACCGCACCCGGGACATCACCCTCCCGCCCCTGCCCGACCGGCCGGGTCCGGCGCTGCCCAAGGCGTGGCAGTCGCTGCCCTCGGTGGACCAGCCCACGACCGCGGTCGCCGGTCCCGCCGCCGCGCCGCCGGCCCGCGCCACCCCTCCGGTCGCCGCCGAGCCGGCTCCGACGGTCGCCGAGCCTGCTGCGTCCACGGTCGCCGAGTCCGCGACGCCCCAGGTGTCCAAGGAGGAGGCGGTCGCCCGGATCGAGGCGCGGCGGTTGGCCTCCCAGCGCACCGACGAACTGGTGCAGCCGCCCGCGGCGCAGCGTCGCGACCGGACCCTGTCGTTCAGCGAGCCGGAGATGCGCAACCGGCCGGTCGAGCCGGTGCAGGTCGGCCGGACCTCGCGACGGTGGCCGTGGGTCGTGCTGACGCTGCTGCCGATCCTGGTCATCGTCGGCGCCGCGCTCGCCTGGATGCTGCTGCTCGACGGCGTCTGACCCAGGGCACCGGACCGGAGAGGCGGTCGACCGGGCGACTAACGTTGGGAGGTCACCCGCCGACCGCCAGCCGGATGGAGCTACTCCTTCGTGAGCACCGCCAAGCACGACGCCGCCCGCCTCGACAAGGTCGTCAACCTCTGCAAGCGACGGGGGTTCGTCTTCCCTGCCGGGGAGATCTACGGCGGTACCCGCTCCGCCTGGGACTACGGCCCGCTGGGCGTCGAGCTCAAGGAGAACATCAAGAAGCAGTGGTGGCGCACCGTCGTCCAGAGCCGTGACGACATCGTCGGTCTGGACTCCTCGGTGATCCTGCCGCGCCAGACCTGGATCGCCTCCGGTCACGTCGGCGTCTTCACCGACCCGCTGACCGAGTGCCAGAGCTGCCACAAGCGCTTCCGGGCCGACCACCTCGAAGAGGGCTACGAGGAGAAGAAGGGCCGGGCCCCGGAGAACGGGCTGGCCGACATCTCGTGCCCGAACTGCGGCACCAAGGGCGCCTGGACCGAGCCGCGCGACTTCAACATGATGCTCAAGACCTACCTCGGCCCGATCGAGGACGAGTCGGGGCTGCACTACCTGCGCCCGGAGACCGCGCAGGGCATCTTCGTGAACTTCGCCAACGTCATGGGCGCCGCGCGCAAGAAGCCGCCGTTCGGCATCGGCCAGATCGGCAAGTCGTTCCGCAACGAGATCACCCCGGGCAACTTCATCTTCCGCACCCGCGAGTTCGAGCAGATGGAGATGGAGTTCTTCGTCGAGCCGGGCAGCGACGAGGAGTGGCACCAGTACTGGATCGACGAGCGCACCCGCTGGTACACCGACCTCGGCATCGACCGGGACAACCTGCGGCACTACGAGCACGCGAAGGAGAAGCTGTCGCACTACTCGAAGCGCACCGTCGACATCGAGTACCGCTTCGGCTTCCAGGGATCGGAGTGGGGCGAGCTCGAGGGCATCGCGAACCGCACCGACTTCGACCTCTCCACGCACTCGGAGCACTCCGGCACGGACCTGTCCTACTTCGACCAGGCGACCAACACCCGCTGGACGCCGTACGTGATCGAGCCCGCGGCCGGCCTCACCCGCTCGCTGATGGCCTTCCTCATCGAGGCCTACACCGAGGACGAGGCGCCCAACGCCAAGGGCGGCGTGGACGTGCGCACCGTGCTGAAGCTGGACCCGCGGCTGGCGCCGGTGAAGGCCGCCGTCCTGCCGCTGTCCCGCAACGCCGACCTCTCGCCCAAGGCGCGCGACCTGGCCGCGACCCTGCGACGGAACTGGAACATCGACTTCGACGACGCCGGCGCAATCGGCCGCCGGTACCGCCGTCAGGACGAGGTCGGCACGCCGTTCTGCATCACGGTCGACTTCGACACCCTCGAGGACCAGGCGGTGACCATCCGCGAGCGCGACTCGATGAGCCAGGAGCGGGTCGCCCTGGACCAGGTCGAGTCCTACCTCGGCGCTCGGCTCGTCGGCTGCTGACCGACCGCGCGTGCACCTGACGCCGGCGCCCGTCCCCGTTCCCGGGGGCGGGCGTCGCGCGTTCCCGGGCCATCGTCCGACGGCCCGGGCCCCCTTCCAGTTCCAGGAGTGATCGTGTTCGAGACCAGCCTGCTCATCGGCAGCGAGCCGTCGTCCGCCGCCGACGGACGCACCTTCACCCGCGCCAACCCGGTGTCCGGCGAGGTGGTCACGGTGTCCCCGGCCGCCGGCGTCGAGGACGCGGTGCGCGCCGTCGAGGCGGCCGCTGCGGCGTTCGAGTCGTGGGCCGCCACCACCCCGAGCACCCGCCGCATGCTGCTGCTGAAGGCCGCCGACCTGCTGGAGGCCGGTAGCGACCGCTTCGTCGAGCGGATGGCCGCCGAGTGCGGCGCCACCGCCGGCTGGGGTCACTTCAACGTGCACCTCGCCGCCGGCATCCTCCGCGAGGCCGCCGGCCTCACCACCTCCGTGGGCGGTCAGGTCATCCCCTCGGACATCCCGGGCAGCCTGAGCATGGGCATCCGCCAGCCCGCCGGCGTCGTCGTCGGCATGGCGCCGTGGAACGCGCCGGTGATCCTGTCGACCCGCGCCGTCGCCTTCCCGCTCGCCGCCGGCAACACCGTCGTCCTCAAGTGCTCGGAGCTCTCCCCGGCCACGCACGCGCTGCTCGGCGAGATCCTGCAGGAGGCCGGCTTCCCGGCGGGTGTCGTCAACGTCATCACCGTCGCCCCCGAGGACGCCGCCGACGTCACCGAGGCCATGGTCGCCCACCCGGCCGTGCGCCGGCTCAACTTCACCGGCTCCACCCGGGTCGGCCGCATCATCGGCGAGGTCTGCGCGCGGCACCTCGTGCCCGCGGTGCTCGAGCTCGGCGGCAAGAACCCGCTGCTCGTGCTCGACGACGCCGACATCGACGCCGCCGTCGCGGGCGCGACCTTCGGTGGCTTCGTGAACCAGGGCCACGTCTGCATGTCGACCGACAAGATCATCGTCGACGAGTCGATCGCTGACGAGTTCGTGGCGAAGCTGGTGGCCCGGGTGGAGTCGCTGCCCGTCGGCGACCCGCGCGAGGGCGACGTCGTCCTCGGCTCGGTCATCGGCCAGAGCACGGTCGACCACATCGGCGCCTGGTCGACGACGCCGTCGCCAAGGGTGCGAAGGTGCTGACCTCGGGCGAGCCGAACGGCACGATCATGCCCGGCGTGGTGCTCGACCACGTGACCCCGGAGATGGAGATCTTCTCCGAGGAGATCTTCGGCCCGGCGGTCACCATCACCCGGGTGAGCGGCCAGGACGAGGCGATCGCCCAGGCCAACGACAGCGCCTACGGGCTGTCCGCCGCGGTCTTCACCCGGGACGCCGCCCGTGGCTTCCAGGTGGCCCGGCGCATCGAGTCGGGCATCTGCCACATCAACGCGCCGACCGTGCACGACGAGGCGCAGATGCCCTTCGGTGGCGTGAAGGACAGCGGTTACGGACGGTTCGGCGGCCAGGCCGGCATCGACGCCTTCACCGAGCTGCGCTGGATCAGCATGCAGGTGGAGCCCCGCGTCTACCCGTTCTGACCGGAGCGTGGTCCCCGGGGCGCGCAGTTCCTCGCCCGGAATGCGCGTCTCGGGGACCACGCGGCGACACCGGACCAGGGGGCGAGGGTGACCGGCGTCGCCGCCTACCCTGGGTGCCGTGACCGCCACGCTCGAGCCGACGACGACGGCGCTCCCGCCGCTGCGGCTCGGGGCGCTCACCGTCGACCCCGCCGTGGTGCTCGCGCCGATGGCCGGCATCACCAACCCCGCGTTCCGCACGCTGTGCCGTGAGTTCGGGGCGGGCCTCTACGTCTGCGAGATGATCACCACGCAGGCGCTGGTCCAGCGCAACGCGAAGACCCTGCGCATGATCCGGGCGACCGCCGACGAGAAGGACGCCTTCTCCGTGCAGCTGTACGGCGTGGACCCGGTGACGGTCGGCCGCGCGGTGGAGATGCTCGTGGACGAGGGCGTCGCCGGCACGCGCCCGGCGCACATCGACCTGAACTTCGGCTGCCCCGTGCCCAAGGTGACCCGCAAGGGCGGTGGCTCCGCGCTGCCGTGGCACCGGGTCCTGCTGCAGAACATCGTCCGCGAGGCCGTGCGCGCGGCCGGGGACGTGCCGGTCACCATCAAGACCCGCATCGGCATCGACGCCGACCACGTCACCTACCTCGACGCCGGCCGGATCGCCCAGGACGAGGGCGCCGCCGCGATCACCCTGCACGGCCGCACCGCCGACCAGCTCTACAGCGGCACCGCCGACTGGGGCCCCATCGCCCGGCTGGTCGAGACCGTCGACATCCCGGTGCTGGGCAACGGCGACATCTGGGAGGCCGACGACGCCCTGCGCATGGTCGCCGAGACCGGGTGCGCCGGCGTCGTCATCGGCCGGGGCTGCCTCGGCCGGCCGTGGCTCTTCGGCGACCTGGCCGCCGCGTTCGCGGGGGAGAGCCGCCGCGCGCTGCCGGCGTTCCGCGAGGTCGCCGCGATCATGCACCGGCACGCCGAGCTCCTGACCGAGGAGCACGGCGAGCTGCACGGCTGCAGCGACTTCCGCAAGCACGTCGCCTGGTACCTCAAGGGGTTCAGCGTGGGCGGTGACGTCCGCCGGGCGCTGGCGATGGTCAGCAGCCTCGACGAGCTGGCCGGGCTGCTGGCCGGCATCCCCGACCAGCCGTACCCGACGGCCGTCCTCGGCGCGCCGCGCGGCCGGACCAGCACGCCCCGCCCGGTGGCGCTGCCGGAGGGCTGGCTCCTCGACCGGGACGACCCCAGGCCGCCGGTGGGCGCCGAACTGGAGACGAGCGGCGGATGACCTCGCAGGGACCCTTCCTCTACGACGACGGCCCGGCGCCGCTGCACACCGGCACGCCCCGCAGCGCGAAGACGTGGATCGTCGCGGGCATCGTCGGCATCGTGCTGCTGTCCGGGGCCATGGTCGGCTTCCTCTACCTGCTCAAGGGCTCTCCTCAGGAGCAGGCGACCCAGGCCGCCGAGGTGTTCGTCGCCTCGATGTCCGACGGCGACACCGAGACCGCGTACCAGATGCTGTGCGAGGACGAGCGGAACCGGCTGGAGCCCGGCGAGGTCGCCGGCGAGTACCTCGGGACCGGCGTCGGAGAGGTCGGCGAGGTGCGGGACGACGACGTCGAGGGTGCCGCCGTGCAGCTCGTCGCCGTCGGCTGGGACGACGGCACCACCACCGAACTGCGCGTCCTCAACGAGGACGGGCCCCGCATCTGCGGGATCGCCGGGCGCTGACCCGTAGGGGTGTGGCCGAATCGCGCCGCACCCTCCTCTGCGCCAAGATCACTGACACCCGTCCGGAGGGCGCGCCGCCGCGCGGTCGCGACCGGACGGGCAGACCGAGCGCCTCCGGTACGGCAGCATCGGGGCTCCGCGGAGGCCGGTCGTCGAGCGTGGAGGTGCGGGGATGTCGGGCGGTGCGTCGGCGAAGTGGGTCTACGACTTCAGCGAGGGCAGCAAGGACCAGAAGGACCTGCTCGGCGGCAAGGGGGCCAACCTCGCCGAGATGACCAACCTCGGGCTGCCGGTGCCGCCCGGCTTCACCATCACCACCGACGCGTGCCGGTTCTACCTGGAGCAGGGCGGCACCCCGCCGGAGCTGGACGCCCAGGTCACCGAGCACCTCACGGCGCTCGAGAAGGCGATGGGCAAGACCCTCGGTGACCCCGCCGACCCGCTGCTGGTGTCGGTCCGGTCCGGTGCGGCCGCCTCGATGCCCGGGATGATGGAGACCGTCCTCAACGTCGGCCTGAACGACGAGTCGGTGCGTGGCCTCGCCGCCCAGTCCGGCAGCGAGCGCTTCGCCTGGGACTCCTACCGCCGGCTCATCCAGATGTTCGGCAAGACCGTGCTCGACATCGACGGCGAGCTGTTCGACGACGCCCTGGACGAGGTCAAGCGCGAGCAGGGCACCGAGTCCGACCTGGACCTGGACGCCGCGCACCTCGAGGACGTCGTCGGCCGGTTCAAGGCCATCGTCGAGGAGCAGACGGGCAACGCCTTCCCGCAGGACCCCCGCGAGCAGATGGACCTGGCGATCAACGCCGTCTTCGACTCGTGGAACTCCGACCGGGCGATCATCTACCGCCGTCGCGAGCGGATCCCCAGCGACGCCGGGACCGCGGTCAACGTCTGCTCCATGGTCTTCGGCAACCTCGGCATGGACTCCGGTACCGGTGTCGCCTTCACCCGTGACCCGGGCAGCGGCGAGCAGGGTGTGTACGGCGACTACCTGCAGAACGCCCAGGGCGAGGACGTCGTCGCGGGCATCCGGAACACCGTGCCGCTGGTCGACCTGCAGAAGATCGACGAGCCGGCCTACGACGAGCTCATGGGCATCATGTCGCGGCTCGAGCAGCACTACCGCGACCTGTGCGACATCGAGTTCACCGTCGAGCGCAACAAGCTCTGGATGCTGCAGACCCGCGTGGGCAAGCGCACCGCCGGCGCGGCCTTCCGCATCGCCACCCAGCTGGTCGACGAGGGCCTCATCGACATGGACGAGGCGGTCCGGCGGGTCAGCGGCGACCAGCTCGCGCAGCTGATGTTCCCGCGCTTCGTCTCCAGCGGGGACGCCACGCAGCTGACCCAGGGCATGAACGCCTCCCCGGGCGCGGCCGTGGGCCGGGCGGTCTTCTCCTCCGAGGAGGCCGTGAAGTGGGCCGACCGCGGCGAGAAGGTGGTCCTGGTCCGGCGCGAGACCAACCCCGACGACCTGTCCGGGATGATCGCCGCCGAGGGCGTCCTGACCAGCCGGGGCGGGAAGACGTCGCACGCCGCCGTCGTCGCCCGCGGCATGGGCAAGACCTGCGTCTGCGGCGCCGAGGAGCTGCAGGTCGACACCAAGGCGAAGAAGTTCACCGCCCCGGACGGCTCCGTGGTCGAGGAGGGCGACGTCATCTCCATCGACGGCTCCACGGGCAAGGTCTGGCTCGGCGAGGTGCCGGTCGAGCCGTCCGCCGTGGTCCGCTACTTCGAGGGCGAGATCGACCCCGACGCCGAGGACACCGACGACCTGGTGAAGTCCGTGCACCGGATCCTGACCCACGCCGACGACGTGCGGCGGCTCGCCGTCCGCACCAACGCCGACACCCCCGAGGACTCCGCCCGCGCCCGGCGGTTCGGCGCCCAGGGGATCGGCCTGTGCCGCACCGAGCACATGTTCCTCGGCAGCGACCGGCGGAAGCTGGTGGAGAAGCTGATCCTGGCCGACGGCGACGACGAGCGGCAGGCGGCGCTCGACGCGCTCGAGCCGCTGCAGAAGCAGGACTTCCTGGAGATCTTCGAGGCGATGGACGGGCTGCCGGTGACCGTCCGCCTGCTCGACCCGCCGCTGCACGAGTTCCTGCCCGACCTCACCGAGCTCTCGGTGCGCGTGGCGCTGGCCGAGGAGCGCGGGGAGCCCGACGAGGGCAACCTGCGGCTGCTCGCCGCCGTCCGGGGCATGCACGAGTCCAACCCGATGCTGGGCCTGCGCGGGGTGCGCCTGGGCCTCGTCGTCCCGGGGCTGTTCGACATGCAGGTGCGGGCGATCGCCGAGGCGGCGTGCGAGCGGAAGAAGGCCGGCGGGGACCCGCGGCCGGAGATCATGATCCCGCTGGTCGGCGCGGTGCAGGAGCTGGAGGCGATCCGCGAGGAGTCCGAGCGCGTGCTGGCGGAGGTGTGCCGGTCCTGCGGCATCGACGTCCAGCCGCTCATCGGCACGATGATCGAGGTGCCCCGGGCCGCGCTCACCGCCGGTGAGATCGCCGAGCACGCCGACTTCTTCTCCTTCGGCACCAACGACCTGACCCAGATGACGTGGGGCTTCTCCCGCGACGACGTCGAGGCCGCCTTCTTCCACCAGTACCTGGACAAGGGGATCTTCGGGGTCTCGCCGTTCGAGGCGCTGGACCGCGAGGGCGTGGGCCGGCTCGTGCAGCTCGGCGTCGAGGCCGGCCGCGAGGCCCGTCCCGACCTCAAGCTCGGCATCTGCGGCGAGCACGGCGGCGATCCGGAGTCGGTGCACTTCTTCCACGAGGTCGGCCTGGACTACGTGTCCTGCTCGCCGTTCCGGGTGCCGGTGGCCCGGCTCGAGGCGGGCCGCGCCGCGCTCGCCTGACCGGCGGCCCTCGGCCGGCGGGCTGCCGGCCGAGGGCCGCCGAGGTGTCAGCCGCAGACGAGCCCGCGCTGGAGCGCCGCCAGGTTGGCGCGCATGAGCTCGTCGTAGGTCTCGCCCGCGGCGACCCGCTCGATCGGGTGCAGCACGTCGGTGGCCAGGCCGAGGTCGTCGGCCAGCACGTCGGCCACCCCCGAGCCGGCCGGCGCCTCGAAGAAGATCGTCCGCGCGCCGGTGCGCCCGACCTCCTCGGCCACCGCGCGCACCCGGCTCGGGGACGGCTCGACGTTCGGGTCCAGCCCGGCCACGCCCACCTGCCGCAGGCCGTACCGCTCGGCGAGGTAACCGAACGCCTCGTGCGAGGCGAGCAGGGTGGCACCGTCGCAGACGGCGAGACCCTCGGTGTACGCCCGGTCGATCGCCCGGAGCCCCTTCTCCAGCCGGGCCGCCGCGGCGTCGTAGTCGGCAGCGTGCGCGGGGTCGACCTCCGACAGCTCGTCGGCCACGTCCCGACCCACCTGCGCCAGGCGCAGCGGGTCGAGCCAGAAGTGCGGGTCCGGCCCGCGGTCGGCCACGGCGGCGGCGTCCACCAGGTGGTCGGGCCGCTCGCGCTCGAGGACCTCGTCGACGGCCGGTTGCAGCCCGCCGCTCAGGTGCACGACGACGTCGGCCTCCGACAACGCCGCCACCTCCCGCGGTGCCGGGTCGAGCCGGTGGGTGTCCCCGCCGGGCGGCGTCAGGTTGACCACGTCCACGTGGCGTCCGCCGACCTGCTCCGCGACGTGCTGAAGCGGGTAGGAGGAGACGACGACGTCGAGCCGTCCGTCGTCCTCCGCGGCCTGGCCCGCGCCGCAGCCGGGAAGCCCGACGAGGAGCACGGCGGCTGCCAGCACGCGGGTGCAGGTCACTCGTCGTCCTCGTGCTCGTGGTCGCTGTGCGCCTCGGCGTCGCCGGACACGCCGGAGAGCTCGTTCGGCGTGACCTCCAGGTCGGCGCTCTTCCACACCTCGCCGCCCTCGATGTCGACGGCGTGCACCTGCTTCGTGGCGGGCTCGGTCACGTACGCCATGCCCTCGACCACGACCACCTGCGGGTGCGGGTCCTGCCAGTCGTCGGACTCCTCCCACGGACCGGTCACCGGGATGGACCGGGTCACGGTGCCGGAGACGACGTCGATGACCTGCAGGTCGCCGTCGTAGGTGAGCACCAGGCCCTCGCCGTCCGGGCCGCGGTCGAAGGACTGGTACCAGTACGGCGCGGGGAGGTCGAGCAGGCGGAGCTCGGCGGTCGTGGTGTCGATGAGCGCGACCGTGCGGGACCGGTCCTCGGCGCTGCGCTCGTAGTCGCCGAGCACGATCGGCGAGGCCTCGGTGCCGAACTGGTTGCCGATGCGGCCGTACCCGTCCGGGCTCTGGATCTTCGTCAGCTCCCCGCCGGTGTAGAGCACGGCGCCGTCCTGGCAGCCGATGACGACGGCCTCGCCCGCGGCGACGGTCTCGCCGTGCACGGAGGGGCAGTCGTCGCGGGCCGTGAGCTCGTTGCCGTCGGCATCGAGGATGCGGACGCCGGAGCGCTCCTCCTCGGTGCCGTCCGAGACGAGCACCGACCCGTCCGCGAGCTCGACGGCGACGCCGTGGTGGGCCGCGGGGGTGGTGAACTGCTCCAGCTCGCGGTCGGGGTCGGCGAGCTCCGCGCTGTCGACGGCGGTGACCTGCCCGGTGCCGTCGTCGAACAGGACGGTACGGCCGGCGTGGGCGACCACGTGGCCCGGCTTCTCCGCCTCGAACAGCACGTCGGTCAGCTGCGGCTCGGCGGTGTAGTGGTGCGAGTGGTCGCCGTGCGGCTCGCCCCAGGCGCCGCCGTCCAGCAGCCGGAAGCCGCCCTGGGTCGAGACGAGGAAGTGCCGCCCGTCGCCGGCGGGGTTGAGCCGGTTGAAGCCCTCCAGGGGTTCGTCGGCCAGCACCTCGAGCGTGGTGGCGTCGAGGACGAGCAGGCCGCCGTCGTAGGTGAGGGCCAGGCGCGGTGCGCTGCCCCCGACCTCCGTCGGTTCCGGGGCCGGGGTCGAGGACGGGGTGGCCGCCCGGCCTCCGTCGGGAGAGGCGCAGCCGGTGGCGAGTGCGAGCGGCAGGGTCGCCGACAGGGCGATGGCGCGGAGGGAGGTGGACGAGAGGCGACGCACGGTTGCTCCTGGGCGTGGGGGATCGGTCGGCGTCACCGTAGCGTGTAACGAGAATCGTTATCACTTAGGGGGTGCCGACGACGATCACCTACGCACGCGCCCGACCGCCTCTCACTTCTTCTTCTTCTTCGTCTTCCCGCCCTTCTTGCCGAGCTCGCTCTGGGCCGCCGAGCTCGTCCGCGGGTTTTTCTTGCCGTCCTTCTTCGCCTTGGCGTTCGCCTTCTTCGCCGTGTCGCTGCCCTTGCCGCTCTTCTCAGCCATGCCGACGCCCCTACCCGCGGCGGACGCGCGAACGCCCCGGCCCGCAGATGCGGGCCGGGGCGTCCGGAGAGGGTGGATCAGGCGTGCAGGTCGTACCGGTCGAGCTCCATGACCTTGACCCAGGCGGCGACGAAGTCCTGGACGAACTTCTCCAGAGTGTCCTCGAACGAGTACACCTCGACGAGGCCGCGCAGGATGGAGTTCGAGTTGAACACCAGGTCGACGGCGGTGGCCGTGCGGACGACGTTGCCGTCGGCGTCCAGACCCTCGTAGACGTCCTCGGTGTCGGCCGAGGTCCGCCAGGAGATGCCCAGGTCCAGCAGGTTGCGGAAGAAGTCCTGCGAGAGGACGCCGACCCGGTCGGTGAAGACGCCGTGCTGCACGCCGCCGGTGTTGGCGCCGAGCACGCGCAGACCGCCGACGAGCACGGTCATCTCCTTGGGCGTGAGCTCCAGCAGGTAAGCCTTGTCGACCAGGAGCGTCTCCGGCTCGAGCTTGCTGCCGGGGGCGATCCAGTTGCGGAAGCCGTCGGCCCGGGTCTCGAGCCACTTGAAGTTCTCGACGTCGGTCTGCTCCTGCGAGGCGTCGGTGCGGCCCGCGTGGAACGGCACCGTGACCTGCACGCCGGCGTCGGCCGCGGCCTTCTCCACCGCCGCGCTGCCGCCGAGCACGATGAGGTCGGCCAGCGAGACCTTCTTGCCGGTCTGCTGCTCGAACTCGCCCTTGACGCGCTCCAGCACCGGCAGCACGTCGCGGACGCCCTCGTTGGCCGCCCAGTCGATCTGCGGCTGGAGGCGGATGCGGGCGCCGTTGGCGCCGCCGCGCTTGTCCGTGCCGCGGTAGGACGCGGCGGCGGACCAGGCGGTGTGCACCAGCTGGGAGACGGTGAGCCCGGAGGCCAGGAGCCGCTGCTTCAGGTCGGCGATCTCCGCGTCGCCTACGAGCTCGTGGTCGACGGCGGGGAGCGGGTCCTGCCAGATGAGGTCCTCGGCCGGGACGTCGGGGCCGATGTAGCGGCTCTTCGGGCCCATGTCGCGGTGCAGCAGCTTGAACCAGGCGCGGGCGTAGGCGTCGGCGAAGTACTCCGGGTCGGCGTGGAACCGCTCCGAGATCTCGCGGAAGCCGGGGTCCACGGCCAGCGCCATGTCGGCCGTCGACATCATCGGGGGGTTCTTCTTGCCCTCGATGTGCGCGTCGGGCACCAGCTCCTGCGCCTCGGGGTTCTTCGGCTGCCACTGCTTGGCGCCGGCCGGGCTCTGGACGAGCTCCCAGTCGAGGCTGAACAGCGTGTCGAAGTAGCTGTTGTCCCACGTGGTGGGCGTGGGGGTCCAGGCGCCCTCGAGGCCGCTGGTGATGGTGTCGGCGCCCTTGCCGGTGCCGTGCTGGTTGATCCAGCCGAGGCCGTTGCCGTGGACCGGGCAGCCCTCGGGCTCGGGGCCGACCAGCTCGGGGTTGCCGGCGCCGTGGGTCTTGCCGAAGGTGTGGCCGCCGGCGATGAGGGCGACGGTCTCCTCGTCGTTCATGCCCATCCGGCTGAAGGTGACCCGGATGTCGTGGGCCGAGGCCATCGGGTCGCCGTTGCCCTTCGGGCCCTCGGGGTTGACGTAGATGAGGCCCATCGTGACGGCGGCGAGGTGGCCCTCGTCGAGGTTCAGGTCGGCCTGGTCGGCGTAGCGCTCGTCGCCGAGCCAGGTGTCCTCGGGGCCCCAGAAGACCTCCTCGGGCTGCCAGGTGTCCTCGCGGCCGAAGGCGAAGCCGAAGGTCGGCAGCCCCATGTCGTCGTGCGCGACGTTGCCGGCGAGCACCAGGAGGTCGGCCCAGGACAGCGCGCGGCCGTACTTCTGCTTGACGGGCAGGAGCAGACGGCGGGCCTTGTCGAGGTTGGCGTTGTCCGGCCAGCTGTTCAGCGGGGCGAAGCGCTGGGCGCCCTCGCCGCCACCGCCGCGCCCGTCGGCGATGCGGTACGTGCCGGCCGCGTGCCACGACATGCGGATGAACAGCGGCCCGTAGTGGCCCCAGTCGGCCGGCCACCAATCCTGCGAGGTGCGCATGACCTGGACGATGTCGCGCTTGACCGCCTCGACGTCGAGCGCCGACACGGCGGCCCTGTAGTCGAAGTCGCCGAGGGGGTCGGAGTCCTTCGAGGGCTTGTTCAGCACGTCGAGGTCGACCTGGTTGGGCCACCAGTCGCGGTTGCTCTGCGGCCGGCGGTTCGTCACCTGCGTCGGCGACGGGATCGCCGGGTTCTCGCTCTCGCTGGTGCTCTCGGTCTGGACCTTGTTGGTCTCGTCCTTCACGGGGTGCCTCTCTGTGCTGCTGATCGGTCGGGGTCGGGGGATGGGTGGGTGCGGGAGCAGGTCGGGCAGCGGCCCCAGTAGATGACCTCGGCCTCCTCGACGGTGTAGCCCGCCTCGGCGCTCGGTATCAGGCAGGGGGCCTCGCCGACGGCGCAGTCGACGTCGACGATGGCACCGCAGGAGCGGCAGACCAGGTGGTGGTGGTTGTCGCCCACCCGCGCCTCGTAGCGGGCCACCGAGCCCTCGGGCTGGAAGCGCCGCAGGAGCCCGGCCGTGGTGAGCGTGCCCAGCACGTTGTAGACCGCCTGGTGGGACACCTCGCCGGAGTCGCGGCGCACGATGTCGATCACCGAGTCCGTGTCGGCGTGCGGGTGACCGTGGACGGCGGCCAGCACGGCCATCCGGGGGCGCGTCACGCGGAGAGCGGCGGCCCGCAGCATCGCTTCGAACTCGGCGCTGGTCGGCACCCCCCGAGCCTGCCGCATTTCTTTGAATCGATCAAGATGAGATTCCGCTCGGTGGTGGCACGTCGTCGTCCCTCGGCGCCCTCGCGCGTCGGCTCCCCGTGGTACCCATGACGGGTGCTGGTGTGGAGGCTGATGACGCGGGTGGTCGGAGCGGCCGTCCTGGCTGCCGTCCTGCTCGTCGTCTCCACGGCACTGGGCATCTGGTGGACCGCGCGGCAGGACTCGCGGCCGCAGTCCGACGCGATCGTGGTGCTGGGTTCGGCGCAGTACAACGGCGTGCCGTCGTCGATCTTCGAGGCACGGCTGGAGCACGCGCGCGACCTCTACGAGGCCGGGGTCGCGCCGGTCATCGTGACCGTCGGCGGCAAGGCGGCCGGCGACCAGTTCGCCGAGGCCGAGGCCGGCCGCGACTACCTGGCCGACGCCGGCGTGCCCGCGGAGGCGCTGCTGGCGGTGCCCGAGGGCGTGGACACCCTGGAGAGCATGCGGGCGGTCGGCGCGGCCTTCGCCGAGCGCGGCTGGTCGCACGCGGTGGTGGTCACCGACCCGTGGCACGCGATGCGGGCCGTGCGCATGGCCGAGGACTCGGGCATGCAGGCCGAGAGCTCGCCGACCCGCCAGGGTCCGGCCGTGCAGACCCGCGACACCCAGTTCCGGTACATCCTGCGGGAGACTGCTGCATACCTGCTCTACCGGGTGACCGGTGAGAGCGTCGCCGGGGCACCCGGCATCGGCTGAGGAAGGACACCGTGCTCGAACTGGGCAAGGCCGGCTCGCTGGGCGTGGAGAAGCGCGTCCTGCCCGTCCTCCGGGACGGCGCGGTCGTGGCCACGCTGCGCGCGCCCGGGTGGAAGGAAGCGGCCACCGCCGTGGTCGGCGACCGCGAGTGGGTGCTCGCCAAGCGCAAGCGCGAGCTGGTCGGCCGGTGGGCCGGCGAGCCGGACGACTCGGCCCGGCTGCGCGCGTGGCAGACGTCGTTCTGGAAGGGCACCTGGGAGGCCGACCTGGAGGGGCTGGCCCTCCGGTCGGAGGTCGTGTCCCGCTGGAAGGGTGGCCACCGCTACCTCTCGGGGAAGCGCGTGCTCGCCGAGACCGGGAGCACCGGGGGCTGGTCCCCGCGGCCGACGCTGACGGCCGACGAGTCGCTCGCGCTCGACCACCAGGTCTTCCTGCTGTGGCTCGGGCTCGTCATGAGCCGCCGTGACCAGAGCGCCGCGACGGCGGCCATCGCCGCCGGCGCGGCCGGGAGCAGCTGATGGCCGGGCGAGGACGCATCCGGGCCGCCGACATCGCGCTGGTCCGCGAGCGCAGCAAGATCGACGAGATCGTCGGCGAGCACCTGCAGCTCAAGCGCGCGGGTGGCGGCAGCCTCAAGGGCCTGTGCCCGTTCCACGACGAGAAGTCCCCGTCGTTCCAGGTCACACCGAGTCGCGGGCTCTGGCACTGCTTCGGGTGCGGGATGGGTGGTGACGTCATCTCCTTCGTCCAGCAGATCGACCACCTGTCGTTCTCCGAGGCCGTCGAGCTGCTGGCCGGCCGGGCCAACATCGAGCTCAAGTACGAGGACGACGGGGGGCGCCCCACCGCCGGCCCCGACCGCGCCTCGGTCGGCCAGCGCGCCCGGCTGGTCGCCGCCAACACCGCGGCCGCCGCGTTCTACGCCGAGCAGCTCACGACGCCGGAGGCGGCGCCCGCCCGCCAGTTCCTCGCCGACCGCGCGTTCGATCGGCAGGCGGCGCTGGACTTCGGCTGCGGCTACGCACCCGGCGGGTGGGACGCGCTCACCCGGCACCTGCGGGCCAAGGGCTTCACCCAGGCCGAGCTGGTCACCGGCGGGCTGGCGAAGGAGTCCTCCCGCGGCACGCTGATCGACCGGTTCCACCGCCGGCTGCTGTGGCCGATCCGCGACATCACCGGCGACGTCATCGGCTTCGGTGCACGCAAGCTGATGGACGACGACCCGGGCCCGAAGTACCTCAACACCCCGGAGACGCCGCTCTACAAGAAGAGCTCGGTGCTCTACGGCATCGACCGGGCCAAGCGCGACATCGCCAAGCGGCACCAGGCGGTCGTCGTCGAGGGCTACACCGACGTGATGGCCTGCCACCTGGCCGGCGTCACCACGGCGGTCGCCTCCTGCGGTACCGCGTTCGGCGCCGAGCACATCGGCGTGCTGCGCCGCCTGCTGATGGACCAGGACGAGTTCCGCGGTGAGGTGGTCTACACCTTCGACGGCGACGCGGCCGGACAGGCAGCGGCCATGAAGACCTTCGCCGAGGACCAGCGGTTCGTCGGGCAGACCTTCGTCGCCGTCGAGCAGGAGGGGCGCGACCCCTGCGAGCTGCGCCAGGAGCAGGGTGACGCCGCCGTCCGCGACCTCGTCGCCCGCCGCACCCCGCTGATCGCGTTCGTGCTGAGGACGACGCTGGCCGGCTACGACCTCGACACCGTCGAGGGCCGGGTCGCCGCGCTGGAGAAGACCGCGCCACTGGTCGCCCAGATCAAGGACCACGCGCTGCGCCCGGCGTACGCCCGCGAGCTGGCCGGGATGATCGGCAACACCGACGAGTCCGAGGTGCTCGAGCGGATGCGCCGGCTCAGCAACGACTCCGGCAGTGCGCCCTCCCGAGGTCGCCAGCGGGCTCCCCAGCGGACCCCGGACGACGCCGCCCTCGCCGTCGAGCGCGAGGCGGTGAAGGCGGCGCTGCAGGTGCCGGAGTACGCGGGCCCGGCGTTCGACGCGGTTCCGTCGACCGCCTACACCGACCCCGACTACGCCGCCGTCGCGGCGGCGATCGCGGAGGCCGGCGGTGCGGCCGGCACGGCGGTCACCGGGCCGGCCTGGCTGGACGAGGTGGCCGAGCACTGCGGGCGCGAGAGCGCCCGCGCGATGCTCACCGCGCTTGCCGTGGAGCCGCTACGGGCGGTGGGCACGGGGGACGCCGGCTACGTGAACGCCGTCGTCGCCCGGCTGCAGGAGATGGCGACCGTCCGCGAGATCACCGCGCTCAAGGGCCGGCTGCAGCGCATGAACCCCGTCGAGGCGGCTGACGACTACATGAAGGCGTTCAAGCAGCTGATGGACCTGGAGCAGCTCGCGATCTCGCTGCGCAAGCGCGCGGTCGGGGGGCTGGGATGAGCCTGCTCGCAGCGGTGCGCCGGCGGTTCGCCGGTCCGCCGGAGCCGGTGCGGGCCGCGCTCGCCGATCCGGAGGAGCGCGTGCTCGCCTGGGGGCCGCTGGTGCGCGACGGCGGCTGGCTGGTGGCCACCTCACGGGGGCTCCGGTCCGTCGGCGCGGCCGACGACCTGCTGCCCTGGCACCTCGTGGGATCCGCCCGCTGGGCCGGCACGAACGACGGCGGGGGCAGCTTCAAGGTCACCGCGCTGACCGAGGTGGAGCCGGGCGTCCAGGCCCGCGAGCCCGCCGTCCGCTACGTGCTGAGCGACGCCGGCGACCTGCCGGCCGTGGTGCGCAAGCGGGTGGACCAGACCGTCGTCACCAGCCGGCGCAGCCCGCTGCCCGGCCGCGGAGGGGTGCTGCTGGTGGCCCGCCGGGTGCCCGGCCAGGCCGAGCGGGAGTGGACCGTCGTCTTCGACGAGGACGCCGACCGGCACGACCCGGTGGCGCGGGAGGCGGCCCAGGAGAAGCTCAGCGAGGCGCTGGCCGCCGAGCAGCCGACCTGATCGGTCCGCGCGTCAGCGCGGCGGCTCGCCACCCATGCGGGCCTTGAGCGCGGAGACGGCGTCGTCGGCGCGGGCCTGCGCCATGCCGGCGATGCTCTGCAGGCGCGGGTCGTCCTTCGCCTGCTCCCAGCCGCGACGAATCTGCTCGTACCGCTCGTGCCCGGCCTTGGAGCCGAGGACGTAGCCAGCACCGAATCCGGCGAGGAACGACAGCTTGGCCATGGGGGTCCTCCTGGGTGGACGTGCGGTGAACGACGATCACGCTACCTGTGGCGCACAACGCTTCGCGGCCGGTGAGCCCTCCGCGAAGCCGTCCGGGGCCTGGGGTACTCTCGTCGGGCCAGCGGGTCGCACCCGCTGATCCCCCGTAGCTCAATTGGCAGAGCATGCGACTGTTAATCGCAGGGTTATTGGTTCGAGTCCAATCGGGGGAGCCCTCCAAGGCCCTTGACCGGCAGCGGTCAGGGGCCTTCGTCGTCCCCGGGTCGGGCGCTGTGCGGAGGTGCGGGTGGACGAGGCGAGCGAGGACCGGCTGTGGGCCGCGCTCCGGGACGGCCGCCGCGACGACGTCGTCGAGGTGCTGCTGGCCATGGCGCCGCGGGACCGGAAGCGGCTCCGACCGGCTGTCCACCGTCACGAGGACCTGGTGATGGCCGAGCCCATCGGTGCGCGTTCTCCTGACGGCTCCTGGCTGGGTGAGCTGCGGCCCTGGCACCAGTCCGCCGCGATCGCCGCCCTGCTCGGCTGCTCCACCGTCGAGCAGGCGGTCAGGTACGCACCGCTCGACCCGCCCGACAGCGTCGACCTGCCCAAGGCGTTCTTCCCCGACCGGCTCGACGCCTTCGTGCGGGAGTGGTCCGCGCGGTACCTGCGGAACCCCAAGGCGTGGGACCGGATCCGCGGCCTGGAGGCGATGTTCGACTGGGCGGCGGAGGGGCTGATCCCGCCACCGACGGAGGACGGGGCGGTTCTCCTGCTCATCACGGCAGTACCGAAGGCCTACGACGGGCACGACCTGCTGCGCTACCTCGAAGCGAGGCCGGTGCTGATCGACGTCACCCTCCGGCGGATCTTCGACGTCGACGGCATCAAGGGGGCCTCGCTCGCCCAGCGGGACCAGATGTGGCAGCCGGGTCACCGGATGGACGACGTCGTCATCCCCGAGCTGATCCGGCGCGGGCACTGGACGGTCGAGTTCGTGGAGGACGGGATCGCCCGGGCGCTGGCCCGCGGGCAGACGCCCTACCTCGAGCGCTGGTTCCGCGGCCTCGCCGTCAACGTCGCCCCGCTGCGCGATCGAGCGGCCCCGCCCGGCCCGTGACGCCCGACGGGCGATCCTCACAGCGAACCCCCAGCCGGCTCGCGGCACGGCCCCAGGGACGCCGGGCAGCGTGGCGTCCATGCAGAGCGGCGGCACCCTGATCCGCCCCGGCGGCCCGGTCCTCGTCGTGATCGGTGGTCTGCCCGGCAGCGGGAAGACCACGCTGCTGCGCCGGATCCTCGGCGAGGGCGTGCCCGGTGTGGTCGGGCTGGACTCCGAGCAGGTGACCGAGCGCGTGCGCCGGGCCGGCGGCTCCATCCCCTACGGATTGCTCCGGCCCCTCGTGCACGGCTGGCACCGGTGGCGGGTGCTGCGCGCCGTCGGCGGGTCCGCGCCGGTCGTGCTCCTCACCGACCCGTGGACCCGGCCGGCCTGGCGGGCGGTGGTGCTGGCTGCCGCCCGCGGCGCGGGCCGGTCGGTGGAGGTCGTGCTGCTGGACGCGGCCCCCGGAACCGCCCGGGCCGGTCAGCTCGCCCGCGACCGGACGATCTCCGCCCGTGCGTTCGACCGGCACGTCGCGCGGTGGCAGCGACTCCTCGCGTCGCAGCGCGACGCCGTCGTCCTCGACCGCGCGGCGGCCGACCGGCTGTCGCTCGGCGACCTCGTGCCGTGCCCCGTCAGTGCCCCAGGGGCCCGGTGAGCCGAGCGAGCCCCAGCGCACGGTCGAGCACGCGGAACCGGTAGGCCGCCGTGAGCAGCGCGAACCAGACCAGGAGAGCCGGCAGCACGGTCCGGAACACCGGGTCGGCCGCATCGGTGAGGCCGAAGTACGTGGTGAACCACGGCACGAACAGCAGACCGGAGAACGCGACCACCAGCACCGCGACCAGCACCGCCGGGCGCCGATCACCGTCGGGGTCGGTCCAGGAGGCGAAGAACCGGTTCGGCGGCTTGAGGAACAGGATGAGCAGGAAGGCCGCGTAGGAGACGAACGTCGACAAGGCGGTCTGCGCGCCGATGGTGGCTGCGGCCTCGGCGAAACCGACGTCGTCGGAGGAGAGGCCGGTGAAGCGCTCGAAGGCGGGCAGGAAGCCGTCGGGCGGATCGGCGCTCGTCAGCCCCTCGAGCAGGGTCGTGTAGTGGAAGGCGTAGACCCCGACGCCCGCGGCCGCCGTCAGCACCGCGGCCGGCACGACGAAGCGGCCGAGGCCGGCCAGCAGGTGCGGGTCAGGTGCGGTCGGCCTGGCCCAGGCGGTGAGGAACAGGGTCGGGACACCGACGGTGAGCAGGGTCAGCCCGACGTTGGCGGGGGAGTAGGGGAAGCCCAGGCCGAGCATCGTGACGGCCAGGATCACCAGTCCCTGGGTGGCGACGCGGGCGAGGAAGACCTGCATCGACGTCGCGATGCCGTCGATGATGCGGCGCCCCTCGTGGCGGGCGGGTCGCAGCGCCGCCAGGGAGTCGTCGGTGAGCACGATGTCGGCGACGTCGCGGGCGACCGCGCTGCCGCTCTTCATCGCCACGCCGACGTGCGCCCGCTTCAGCGCGCGGGCGTCGTTGACGCCGTCGCCGATCATCGCGACGTAGCCGCCCTGCCTGCGCAGGGCGTCGACGAGGCGCTCCTTCTGCTCCGGCGCGATCCGGCCGAAGACGGTGGAGCGGGCGACCACGCGGTCGAAGTCCGCGTCGGAGAGGGCAGCGAGCTCCGGGCCGCTCACGGGCTCGCCGGCGTCGAGGCCGGCCTGCCGGGCCAGCGCGGCGACGGTCCGGGGATCGTCACCCGAGACCACCTTGAGGGCCACGCCGTCCCGGGCGAAGCCGGCGAGCGTCTCCGGGACGTCGGGACGCAGCTCGTCGGCGAGCGCCACCACGGCGATCGGTTCGAGGCGGGGGAGCGTCGGTCGGCCGTCGGGGTCGCGCAGCGGTGCGTCCGGCTCGGCGCGGGCGAGGACCAGCACGCGGAGCCCGCGCGCGGTGCGGGCCCCGACGACGTCGTCGACCGGATCCCCGGACAGGTGCGGGGCGAGCCGGTCGGGTGCGCCGAGGACGTGCACACCCTCGCCGGTGCGCAGCGCGCTCCAGCGCAGCGAGGAGGAGAACGGGATCTCCTCGCTCACCGGCAGGGCCGTCCCGGGAAGGGCGGCGAGTGCGCTGGTGGTCAGGTTCGGTGCAGCGGTGCTGCGGGCCACCGTGCCGGCCAGCAGCTCCACGGTCGCCCGGTCGCGGCCGCCGAGCGGGTGAACCTCGGCCACCGTCAGCCGGCCGGTGGTGAGGGTGCCGGTCTTGTCGGTGCAGACGACGTCGACGTTGCTCACCGACTCGACCGCGTTCACCTGCTGCACCAGGGCACCTCGACCACTGCTCTTCGCGGCCCCGACCGTGTAGGCGAGCGCGACGAGGAAGAACAGGCCGTAGGGCACGAGGCCGGAGAGCACCGCCGTGGTCTGCACGACCCGTACGAGGGTGAACCCCTCCAGCGCGGCCTGGAACAGGATGGTCGCGCTCATCAGGGCGACCAGGAGCATGACGAGCCGCACGACGAACTCGATGCGGTGCTGCAGCGGGGTCTGGTCGGTGCTCGACTCGCGGGCGTCCGCGGTCAGCCGACCGGCGTAGGCCGCCGCTCCGACGTCCCGGGCGAGCTGATGGCCTTCTCCGCCGACGCAGAAGCTGCCCGACAGGAGGTCGTCGCCTGGGCGCTTCAGGAGCGCCTCGGACTCGCCGGTGAGGAGGGACTCGTCGACGTCCACCCGGCCGTCGAGCACGGGTCCGTCGACGACGATCTGGTCACCGGGTCGGACGTGCACGACGTCGCCGCGGACCAGCTCCTCCGGTGCGACCTCGACGTCGCGGCCCTCGCGCACGGTCGTCACCCGGCTGCGGCCCAGCAGTTGGAGGCGGTCGAGCTTGCGCTTTGCCCTGATCTCCTGGACGGCGCTGATGGCGGCGTTGACCAGACCGAGCCCCACGCTGGTTAACGCGTCGCTGTAACGGCCCAGCGCCAGGAGCGCGGCGCCGATGACGAACAGGATGATGTTGAAGAACGAGAAGACGTTCGTCCGCAGGATCTGGGTGTAGCTGCGGGACGACGCGTCGACGGCGTCGTTCCCCTCGCCGCGCCGGCGCCGTGCCCGGGCCTCCTCGTGGGAGAGCCCGGACCGGATGTCGGGGACCGCGTCGGTCTCGAGGTCCATGGCGGGGGAGTGCCCACACCGCGGTCGTCGTAGGCGCGGGGCCCGGGGCGGCTGCGCGGGGCCGGCACGGCTCGGGGCCCGGCCGGAGATCCGACCGGGCCCCGAGATCCCGCTGATCAGCGCTGGGCGAGGTAGGCCGCGCCGGTCCGCCGAAGCCGGTCGTGCACGCCGTCGTTCACCGTGACGCCCTCGCGGCCGAGGTAGGCCTTGGCCAGCTTGGCGACCATCGTGTAGTTCGTGTCCACGACGTTGGCCACCGGCGCGAGCCCGGCCTGGCTCACCAGCTGGTAGGCGTCCAGGGTGTCCCAGCCGGTGAGCTCGGCCGCCCAGGTGACCAGGTCGTGCTGGCTCACCCGGTAGGCGTCCTCCAGCGGCTTGGTGGAGCCGGTCGACATGAGGAAGTCGTCGGTCTCCAGCCGGGGCCACGCGTTGCCGCCACCCTTGATCAGGTCGACGACGACGACGGTGCGCATCGCCGCCTCGACCGCGGTGCCGCACACCTCGCCCTCGCCCTGCCGGCAGTGCCCGTCACCGATGGCCAGCTGCCCGCCCGCGACGTTGACGCCGAAGTACGCAGTCGTGCCCGCACGCAGCTCCGGGGTGTCCATGTTCCCGCCGTGCGCGCCGGGCGTGATGGTCGCGAACACCTCCCTGCCCGCCGGTGCGACGCCGACCGTGCCGTGCATCGGGTCCAGCGGCAGCTCCACCTCGGGGCCGCCGCGGCGCGGCCGGAACAGGCAGGTGCCCCGCTCGCGGTCGACCTCGTAGACCCACACGACCTCGTCGAGCGGGTCGTGCAGCATCGCCGTGGTGTGCGTCGCGGTGAGCGCCCCGAAGTGCGGGAACGTCGTCGACACCGCCCAGTCGCGGGCCGGTGCGATCTCCACGAAGTGCACCGCGAGCGTGTCGCCGGGCTCGGCACCCTCGACGTGGATCGGCCCGGTGACCGGGTTGAGCTGCGAGAAGTCGCAGACCGCGCTCGGCAGGTCCTCGGCCTTGGTCACCCGGCCGCCGAAGCAGTCCTCGGTGGTGAGCTCGACGACGGTGCCGGGCTGCACCCGGACCAGCGGCTCGGGTGCGCCGCCGAAGGTGTAGCGGTACTGCTCGGGGGTGGGGGAGAGCTGGACGACCTCCAGGCTCACAGCTTCTCCTCCGAGGTCAGCTCGGGCTTGCGGCCGGTGGCCAGCAGGACGACCAGCAGCACGACGCCGATCGCGAACCACACGAAGCCGAGCTCCTGGGCCGCCACCTGCGCGTTGTAGACGACGTAGGCCAGGATCGCGAAGCCGACGACCGGCACGACCAGGTGCAGCCACCAGTTCCGGCTGCGCTGACGGCCGATGTAGTGGACGACCACCGAGGCGTGCAGCAGCAGGAACGCCGACAGGGCGCCGAAGTTGACCAGCGTCGAGAGCAGCGTGATGCCGTCGTCCCGGGTGCTCATGTAGATGCCGAGCACCAGCGAGATGACCGCCACCAGGAACGTGGCGTTGACCGGCACCCGCCGGGTCGGGTGGACAGCGGCCAGGAACGAGGGCAGCTGGCGGTCGCGGGCCATGGCGAAGAGCAGCCGCGAGGTGGCGGCCTGGGCGACCAGCGAGTTGGCGAAGCCCCACGCGATCGCGGTGGCGACGGCGGTGAGGGTGCCCAGCCAGGCCCCGCCGGCGACCTCGGCGGCGTCGTAGAAGGCGGTGCCGGCGGCGTCGCCCTCGGCGATGAGCGTGTCGGGGTTCGGCACGAGCAGGGCCGCGACCCAGGTCTGGACGACGAACAGCGTCCCGGCGAGCACCAGCGCGGCGATCATCGACTTGCCGATGGAGCGGGCCGAGTCCCGGTTCTCCTCGGCGAGCGTGGAGATCGCGTCGAAGCCCAGGAAGCTCAGCACCGCGACCGAGACCGCGCCGAAGACCAGCTCCAGGGAGAAGGTGTCGCTGTTGTAGATGGGCGAGAAGTCCCAGCCGCGGCCCTCGCCCGAGGACAGCGCGATGACGCCGATGACGAGGAAGATCGCCAGCACGATCAGCTCGGCGACCAGCACGATCTTGTTGACCCGTGCGGTGAACTCGATGCCGAAGTAGTTGACCACCGTGTTCAGCACGACGAAGGCGACGACCCAGACCCAGACGGGGATGCTCGGCAGGATCGAGTTCATGGCGAACCCGGAGATCAGGTACAGCAGCCCGGGGATGAGCAGGTAGTCCAGCAGGACCATCCACCCGGCGATGAAGCCGACCGGCCGGCCGATGCCCCGCCCGGCGTAGGTGTAGACCGAGCCGGCCATCGGGAAGGCGCGCGACATCTGCGAGTAGGACGCGGCGGTGAAGGCCATGGCGATCCCGCCGACCACGTAGGCCAGGGCGACCATCCCGCCCGACGCCTGGAAGACGCCGCCGAAGATGCCGAACGGCGCGATCGGGACCATGAAGACCAGGCCGTAGATCAGCAGGTCGGTGAAGGTCAGGGAGCGCTTGAGCTCCTGCTTGTAGCCGAAGGACTCCACGCCTTGCTCGCTGGCGGCGGGCGTCACGCCGCCGAGCGCGGGGCCGGTGGTGGTGCGGGGTTCGCTCATGCGCGCATTCCTCCGTGTCATCCCGGTGCGGTCCGGGGCGCCAGCAGAGTAGGACGCAATGCTTCCAGGTGGAAGTATCTGTCTCAGGTCGTGAGAAGGCCGGGGATCTCCCGCAGGGTCAGCCCGTCGGCGCGGGCCAACCGGGCGAACGGTGCCCGGCGCGGCACCCGGGTCCTGCCGGGGCCGGACACGGCCACACGGACGCCGTCGTAGAGCCCGCGCGCGTAGGCGCACACCACCGGGGCCGAGGGGCCGGACCGGCGGGCGTGCCGCTCCTGCAGGTCCAGCTGCATCTCGTCCGGGCCGTCGCCGGAGGAGGCGAACGAGGGCATGCAGGCGTACAGCTCGCCGGTGCCGTCGCCGCCCACGGCGTAGAGCCCGTTCTCCTCGAGGGCGCCGGACAGCCGCACGACCCGCCGGTCCAGCCCGGCGCGGGTGAACTCGCGGTTGAAGGTGACCAGGTCGCGCCCGACCATGCTGAGCAGCACGCCGTCGGCCCGCGTGCGCCGGACCAGGTCCAGCAGCGGCCCCATGTCGGTGGGCCCGAACGGCACCAGCGCCTCGCCGACCACCTCGGCGCCGGCCGCGGACAGCGCGCGGTGCGCCGCCCGGTGCACGGCCCGCGGCCAGACGTAGTCGGTGCCCAGCAGCACCCAGCGCCGGGCCCGGCGGGAGCCGACCAGCCAGGTCAGGGCCGCGGCGTGCTGCTCGGCCGGCGAGACCCCGGTGCGGACGACGCCCGGCCGCAGCCGCCCGCCCTCGTGCGGCGGGGTGAACACGTACCGGGCTCCCGGCGGCAGCGCCCGCTCGAGCGCGCGGTGCACGTCGCTGGTGTGGAACCCGACCAGGACGTCGAAGGCACCGGCCTGGAACAGCGACGCCGCCTCGGCCGCGACGACGTCGGGCGCCCGGCCCGAGTCGACGGTGACCAGGCGGACCTCGCGCCCGTCCACCCCGCCGGCGGCGTTCAGCTCGTCGGTGGCCAGCCCGGCGAGGTCCAGCGCGGACGGTGCGGTGAGCGCGAGCGGACCCGACAGCGGCACGGCGAGACCGACGTGGAAGACGTCGGTCCGCGGGCCCGTGAGCAGGAGCTCCCACGGGTCCAGCGGACGCGTGGCACCGGACACGGGGAGAAGTATGGTGCCCCCATGTTTCCGGGAGGTCGCACCGACGCCGAGCGCGTCACCGACGACCTCGTCGAGCTGCTGACCGTCACCCAGCGTCGCGTCGCCGGGGGAGCGGCCGCGGCCCTCGCCGAGGACGGCGGCACGCTGGACGGCTACCGGCTGCTGCGGGCCCTGCACGGGAACGGCCGGACCATGGGCGAGCTCGTCGCGGCGCTGCACCTGCCCGCGCCCACCTGCACCCGGCTGGTCGACGCCGCCGTGGACCAGGCGCTGGCCTACCGGCTCCCGCACCCGGACGACGGGCGCAAGGTCGTCGTCCACCTCTCCGAGCCCGGGCGCGACCGCCTCGGTCGCTGGGAGGCGCTCGTCGCCGCGCACGAGTCGGCGCTCGCCGCCTCCCTCGGCCCGGAGCGGGTCGCCGCGCTGCGGCACGCGCTGACCGAGCTGGCCGCCCCGGAGGGCTGAACCCTCCGCCCTGACCGGGATCCCGGCCTACGGCCGTGCGAGGGTTCCCGGAGACGTGATGGAGGAGTTGGCATGACCTGGCCCCGGCCGGTCCCGGTGATCGGTGACCAGACCCACGCCGCGGAGCGTGCCGCCGACCCGGCGGGCTGGGCCCTCGACCCGGCCACCGTCGAGGCGCTGCACACCGTCGTCGGGGCCCGCCGCGACATCCGCCGGTACCGCCCCGACCCCGTGCCCGCCGACCTGCTGCGCACGGTCCTCGAGGCCGGCCACCGGGCGCCGTCGGTCGGGCACTCGCAGCCGTGGCGCTTCGTCGTCGTCACCGAGCAGGCCACCCGCGACCGGGCGGCGGTGCTCGCCGACCGGGAGCGGCTGCGGCAGGCCGAGCTGCTCACCCCGGACCGCCGGGCCCGGCTGCTGGACCTGCAGCTGGAGGGCATCCGCGAGGCGCCGGTCGGGATCGTCGTCGCCTGCGACCGCCGGGCGCACGCCACGGGCGTGCTGGGCCGGGCCACGTTCCCCGACGCCGACCTGTGGAGCTGCGCCTGCGCGATCCAGAACCTCTGGCTGGCCGCCCGCGCCTCGGGGCTGGGCATGGGCTGGGTGACGCTCTTCCAGCCCGCCGACCTGGCCGCGCTGCTGCACCTGCCCGAGGGCGTGGAGACCCTCGGCTGGCTGTGCCTCGGCTGGCCCGACGAGCGCCCGCCCGAGCCCGGGCTGGTGCGGCACGGGTGGTCGGCCCGCGCCCCGCTGGACGACGTCGTGCTGCACGAGCGGTGGCCGGCCGACGACAGCCCGGCCGCCCCGGTCTCCCACCTCGCCGGGCCGCAGCCGGAGGCGGTCGTGGCCGCCCGCGACAGCGGTGACGACCTGCTCGCCGTGCCCGGTTCGCTGGGCGTGCTGGACCGCGCCGTGGACCGGGTGCTGGCGCTGCCCGGTCCGGTACCGGAGACCGGCACGCTGCTGGTGGCCGCCGCCGAGCACCCGGTCGCCACCGCGCACGCCGTCTCGGCCTACCCGGTGTCGGTGACCGCCGACGTGCTCGCCGCGACCCGCACCGGGGAGTCGCTGGGGGCCTCGACCGCGCGCCAGGCGGGGCTCCGCGTGCGCGCCCACGCCGCGGTCTCGCCGGAGCCGCAGGGCGACCTGCTGACCGCCGACGCCCTGACCGCCTCCGCGGCCGTCGCGCTCGTGGCCGAGGGGCGCGCCATCGGCGCCGAGCTGGCCGCCACCGGGCTGGTCTGCCTGGGCGAGGTCGGCATCGGCAACACCACCGTCGCCGCCGCGCTCGCCTGCGCGCTGCTCGACCTCGACCCCGACGACGCCGTGGGCCTCGGTGCCGGTGCCGACGCCGCGATGCTCGACCGCAAGCGCGCCGTCGTCCGCGGGGCCCTGGACCGGGTGCGGTCCGAGCGCGGCGCCACCGACCCGATGACGCTGCTCGCCGCCCTCGGCGGGCCGGAGATCGCGGTGCTCACCGGGGTCACCCTCGGTGGCGCCGCCGCGGGCGTCCCGGTGGTGCTCGACGGGCTGGTCACCTCCGTCGCCGCGGCCGTCGCCGTCCGGCTGGAGCCCGCCGCGCAGACGGCGCTGGTCGCCGGTCAGCGCAGCCGCGAGCGCGGGCACGCCGCGGTGCTCACCGACCTCGGGCTCGAGCCGCTGCTCGACCTGCGCCTGCGGGCGGGGGAGGGGGTCGGCGCAGCCCTGGCCGCCCAGCTCCTGCTCACCGCGCTGCGCGCCCGCCGCACCGCCGGGCGGGTCTCGTGATCGGTCGGCGCCCGCGCCGCACGCTGGTGCTGGGCGGCGCGCGGTCGGGCAAGTCCCGCTACGCCGAGGAGCTGCTCGGCCGCGCTCGCGCCGTCGAGTACCTGGCCTGCGGCCTGCCCGCAGACGGCGGCGATCCCGAGTGGGCCGACCGGGTCGCGCTGCACCAGGAGCGCCGCCCCGGCAGCTGGCGCACCGTCGAGACGGTCGACCTGGTCGGCGAGCTCGGCCGCCCGGGCCCGCCGGTGCTGGTCGACTGCCTCTCCACGTGGCTCGCGCGGGTGATGGATGACTGCGGTGTGTGGACCGAAGAGGACGGCGCCGACGATCGGCTGGCCCGCGCGGTCGACGACGTCGTCGCCGCCTGGTCGGGGACCCGCCGCCGGGTGGTCGCGGTGAGCAACGAGGTCGGCTCCGGCGTCGTCCCCGCCACCGTCTCCGGCCGGCGCTACCGCGACGAGCTGGGCATCCTCAACGCGCGGATCGCGGCCGCCTCGCAGCGGGTGTGGCTGCTCACCGCCGGCCTCCCGCAGCGGCTGAAGTGACCGGTCCGCTCGCCGCCCTCGGCCTGTTCAGCGTGCTGCCGGTCCCGGCCTCGGCCCGCACGCCGGGGCCGGGGGTGCTCCGCTGGTTCCCGCTGGTGGGGGTGCTGCTCGGCGCGCTCGCGTTCGTCCCGGCCCTCGCGGTGTGGCGGGGTGCCGACGGCGGGAGCCCGCTGCTCGCGGCTGCGCTGGTCGTCGGCGCGCTCGCTCTGCTGACGCGCGGCCTGCACCTCGACGGCACCGCCGACCTCGCCGACGGGCTGGGCAGCGGCCAGCCGGCCGAGCAGGCGCTGGCGATCATGCGGCGGCCCGACGTCGGCGCGTTCGGCGTCGCGGCGCTGGTCTGCCTCCTGCTCGTGCAGGTCACGGCCCTGGGGACGGTGCTGGCCGCCTCGTCGCTGGTCGAGGGGCTCGTGGTCGTCGTCCTGGCAGCCACCGCCGGCCGGACGGCCGTCCTGCACGCCGCTGCACGTCCGGTGGCCGGCGGCTCGGCACTCGGGAGCCTCGTCGCTGGAGGGGACTCCCCGGTGGTCCGGTGGACGGCGACCGTCGTCCTGGTCGCCGCGGCGGCCGGGCTGCGGCTGCTGGCCGGTGGCTCCACGGCCGACGCCTCGTGGGCGGCCGGTGCCGTGGTCGTCGCCCTGATCGCCGGGGCGGGGCTCACCGCTCATGCGACCCGGCGGCTCGGCGGGGTCAACGGCGACGTCTTCGGTGCCGTGGTGGAGGCCGGCACCGCCGCGGCACTCGTCGTCCTGGCCGCAGGAACCGCCTGGACCTGAGGCCCCGCGACGATCGGGGCTTCCCTCGGCGGCGATCGCCGCTAGCCTCCCGCCCGTGGAGCCGTTCGCGACGGGGCGTTTCGCCGAGGTCAGCCCCCGGCAGGTCGCTGCCGTGCGGTCGGCCGCGGACTTCGCCCGGCTCGTGACGCACATGCGGGAGGACCTCGGCCGCTCGGGCAAGGCCGAGTGGGAGAACGCGACCCTGGACCGCTACCTGGAGGCGCTCGCCGCGGTCGCGGAGGACCGCGGCCCCGAGGGCAGGCTCAGCTGGGCGGAGCTCGCCGACCTGGTGGTCACCGCCACCGGCTACGAGTAGGCGGGCACGTCAGCCGGCCGGGAACAGCGAGCGCACCCCGAACCGGGTCGGCCGCTGGAACGGACGCCAGGCGCCGCGCGGCTGGGCCAGGCGGTCGGCGACGATCCAGAGCACGGCGGGGTCCAGCCCCATGCCGAGGTGGCTGGCGTGCACGGCGACGTTCTCGCTGATCGGCCCCTCCTCCTGCAGGCAGGTGCGCCAGTCGACGACGCCGTCCCACCGCGAGTACACCGACGTGCTCGGCACCTTCAGGGGCCGGGCGGGGCGCACCTCCTCGACGGCGCGCAGCTCGCGGTAGGCCCGGTACATGCCGGCCCCGGACGGTGGGCGCTTGCGGGGGACGACGCCCGCGAAGGGGGAGCCGAGCGAGACGACCTGCCGGACCAGGTGCGGGCTGCGCTCGGCCAGCCGGCGGCCGTAGATGCCGCCGAGGCTCTGGCCGACGATGCTCACCGGCCCGCCGTGCTCGTCGGCGAGCCGTTGCACCAGCGCCCGCATGCCGTCGACCACCTCCGGGCGCGGTCCGCGGTTGCGGCCGAGGTCCCAGCCGACCGTGGGGTAGCCCAGGCGGCCCAGCCAGCGGCGGATGGTGCGCGTCGAGACGTCGGACGCCAGCCAGCCGGGGAGGACGACGACGGGGTGCGGTTCGCCGCGCGGGGCGAACCGCAGCAGCGGGTAGCCGGCGGCCAGGGCGCCGGCGCTGACCACGGCGCGGGCGGGCTCGGTCAGGGCCAGCAGGTTGTCCACGCGCTCGGCGCGGGCGGGTCCGGAGGAGGTGGGCACCCGCACCCGGTGCCCGGGACGGGCCCGGATCAGTCGCCCGGCGGCAGGATCCGCGGCACGAACACCTCGTCGACCGGCCGCGGGCCGACGTACTGGCGGCAGGTGCACGGCACCCAGCTGTGCCCCGACCAGCGGCCGCGCTTGTCGTAGGTGTCGCGCCGGAGCTCGGCGTAGCAGGTGTTCGTGGAGGTGTCGTGCTGGCTGAGCGTGTGGCCGCAGCCGCACAGCGGGGTCATCGGCGGAGGCGGTGCGGGGGTGCGCCGGCGGCCCAGCCGCCCGGTCACGAAACCGACGCCGAGCAGGGCGGCGCCCACCAGCAGGCTGACCGGATCCATCCCCGTGCACCTCCTCCGATCGAGGCCTCCGACGGTAGCGCTCGCGACCCGCCCTCCGCCGGGGGAACGGCGCCGGTGCCGACCGCGGAGCGTGGCCGGACTTGTCGCGCGGAGTCGTCCGTATTCGCCCGATCAGGGGGATTGGCCGGTGCCCCCTGCGGGAACTGGAAACCCCGTGAGCACGTATGCCGTGGGGTTCGCCCGGCCCGACCGCTGGTCGGGCAGTCAGCCGAGTCAGCCGAGCTACCCCTGGCACGCCGTGGAGGCGCACCGCCCGCCCGCCGAGCTGGACGGCGAGGTCGAGCTCGCGGTCTGCGGCGCGATCGTCCAGGTCTGGGGCACGCAGAAGTGGGAGCGCGTCGGCATCGGCCGCACCGGCTGCCCGGAGTGCGCCCGCCTCACCGCCGCCGGCCGGCGGCTGACCCGCGCGAGCTGAGCGCCCCGCGCGGGCCGGCCGCGGAGCTCAGCTCTTCTCGGGCCTGCGGCCGCTGATCGCCGAGAGCCCGGTGATCGCCCGGCCCACGATCAGCGCCTGCACCGAGTCGGTGCCCTCGAACGTGAAGACCGCCTCCATGTCGGCGAAGTGCCGCGCGACGTGGTGGTCGATGAGGATCCCGTCGCCGCCCAGGATGTCGCGGGCGTCGGCCACGATCGCCCGTGCCTTGGCCGCGTGGTTCATCTTGGCCAGCGAGGCCATCGCCGCCGTCATGCGGCCCTCGTCGGCCAGCTTCGACAGCCGCCAGCACATCAGCTGCATCGAGGTGATCTCGGCGAGCATGCGGGCGAGCTTGTCCTGCACCAGCTGGAACCCCGCGATCGGCTGACCGAACTGCTCGCGCTGCATCGCGTGCGCCAGCGCCAGCTCGTAGGACGCCGTCGCCAGACCGAGCGCCCGCCAGGCGACGGTGTACCGGGTGCGGTCGAGCACCTGGGAGACGTCCTTGAACGAGTGGCAGTTGGCCAGCTTGTTCTCCGCCGGCACCCGGACGTCGGTCAGCGTGATCTCGGCCTGCCAGACCGCGCGCAGCGCCGTCTTGCCGGTCATGACCGTGGCCTCGTAGCCGGGCGTGCCCTTCTCGACGACGTAGCCGCCGACCTTGCCGTCCTCACCGCGCGCCCAGATGATCACGAAGTCGGCGATGGACCCGTTGCCGATCCACTTCTTCTGCCCGTTGAGGACGAAGCCGTCGCCGTCGGCGCGGGCCGACGTCTCCAGGCCGACGGCGTCCGAGCCGTGCTGGGGCTCGGTGAGACCGAACGCGCCGATCTTCTCCAGCCGCGCCATCGGCGGCAGGAACCGCTCGCGCTGCTCCTCGTCGCCCAGCAGCGCGATCGACTGCATGGCCAGGAAGCTGTGCACGCCGTTGAAGGTGCCGACGCTGCCGTCGGCGCGGGCCAGCTCCGCGGCCACCAGCCCGGCGGCGACGTTGCTCATGCCGGGGCAGCCGTAACCCTCGATGGTGCCGCCGACGATCCCGGTCTCCGCCAGCAGCGGCACGAGCTCGAACGGGAACTCGGCGCGCTCCCAGTACTCGTTGATCCGGGGTACGACCTCCTTCTCGCCGAAGGCCCGCACCCGGTCGCGGATCTCGATCTCGGCCGGCTCGAGCAGGTCCTCGAACGCGTAGATGTCAGGGCTGTCGATGGTCACGGAGCGGACGCTACGACCAACAGGAGCATGCTGCGCGTCGTGATCGCCCACTCGAGGGCACGCTCTCCGCCGACGACGCGCCGCTCCGGCTAGGAGGGGTGCCCCTCCACGTCGGCCTCGTCGCCCTGCGGGGCCTCGCGCGGCTCGCTCTGCGCCTCCAGGGACGCCTCCATCTCCGGCGTCTCCTGCTCGATGGCGATGTCGCGGGGCTGCGGCGTCTCGGTCATGCCCCCACCTTGGCCCAGGTCACGGCCGGCCGCTCACCCGAGGAGCCCGCGGGCGTAGCCGATCTGGCCGAGGTGCTGGAGGTCGTCGCCGATCACGCTGACCAGCCGCATGCCCACGGTCACCGGCGGGTCGTAGGAGCCGTCGACGACGCGGTCGAGGTCGTCGTCGGTGAGGCCGCGCAGGAACTCCGCCGACTGCGCGTGCACGGCACCCGCGTACCCCTTGAGCAGGTCGACCGACGGGACGCGCACGTCCGAGACCTGGTCGCGGTCGAAGCCGTAGCCGGTCTCGCTCGCGTCGAAGGGCAGCCCGAAGCGCTCCGCCCAGCCCTGCGCCGTCCACACCTGGTCACGGCCGGCGAGCTCGGCGACGTGGTCGTCCTGCACCCGCAGCAGGTGCCAGGCGAGCCAGGCGATCGGGTTCGCGTCCGGCGTCACCCGGCGGTGGAGGCCGTCGGCATCGAGGCCGTCGAGGCTGCTCCGGAACATCTCGTGGATCTGGTCGAAGGCGTAGCCGTACACGTCGGAGGTCTGCATCCCGTCGCCGTACCCACGGTCCGGGCGCCCAGCCCTGCGGATCAGAAGTCGAGGAACTCGCCGAGCGCCAGGGCCGCCCCGAGGACCAGCAGGACCAGCACGGCCACCGTGGTCAGGACCGGCACGAGCACCCAGCGGCGCTTGAACCGCCAGCGGCGGCGGGGCGGGGGAGTCACGGCCCGGCTGGGCCGCACGGGCGCCGCTACCTCGTCGGCCTTGCGCTCGCGCCGGCGGTCGGCCATGTACCGGACCTGGTCGCGGGCGTCGCGGGCCACCGAGCCCAGCAGCGTCTTGGAGGCCGACGCCAGCGCGATCAGGTCGGCGGCGTCGATCCGCTCCATCGAGTTCCCGCCGATCGGGCCGGGGGTCTTCGGCGGCGGAGGGGCCCAGGCGGGCGCCGGTCCCGGGGCGGGCGCGCGCTCCTCGGCGACGGCGCGCAGCTGCGCCCGGGCAGCCGCCGCGGTGGTGCGCTGCGCCGTGTCCTTGGTGAGCAGCCCCTGCAGCACCGGGCCGAGCGGGCCGGCGCGGACCACCGGTGCGGGGTCCTCCGCGACGACGGCCATGAGCGTGGCCATGGCTTCGCCCCGGTCGAACGGCGGGCGGCCCTCGACGGCGGCGTAGAGGGTCGCGCCGAGGGACCACAGGTCGACGGCCGGGCGCGGCTCCTCGCCCCTGGCCCGTTCCGGGGCCATGTAGGACGGCGAGCCGATGAGCGCGCCCTGCGTGGTGAGGCTGGAGTCCCCGGTGGTGGTCGCGATGCCGAAGTCGGTGAGGCAGCCCGACCCGTCGGGACCGACGAGCACGTTGGCCGGCTTCACGTCGCGGTGCACGATGCCGATCTCGTGCGCGGCCTCGAGCGCGTCCAGCACGTCCAGCCCGATCCGGGCGACGGCGGCCGGCGGCAGCGGGCCGCGCTCCTCGACGATCTCCTGGAGGCTGCGGGCCTGCACGTGCTTCATCACCAGCCACGGCTTCCCGGCCTCCTCCACGACGTCGTAGACGGTCGTGACGTGCGGGTGCTCCAGGCGGCCGGCGGCGCGGGCCTCGCGCATGGTGCGCTCGCGCAGGAGGGCGCGCTCCTCCTCGGTGACGTGCACCGAGAACGTGACCTCCTTGACCGCGACCTGCCGCTCGAGGACGAGGTCGGTCGCCAGCCAGACGGTGCCCATCCCGCCCTGGCCGAGCATGCCGCCGAGCGCGTAGCGCCCGCCCACGACACGGGTGCTGGGTCCTGGGTCAGCGGTCACGGACGCCTTCCTACCCGACTGCGGTGGTCAGGACCCCTCGCGTGCGCACCGGGACCGCGGTCAGCCGCGCAGCTCCCGGCGGAGGATCTTCCCGGTCACCGTCTTGGGCAGCTCGTCGATGAGCTCGACGATGCGCGGGTACTTGTAGGCGGCCATGCGCTCCTTGCAGTGCGCGACGAGCTCCTCGGGCGTGGTGGTCGACCCGGGCTTGAGGCTCACGAACGCCTTGACCGTCTCGCCGCGCTTCTCGTCGGGCACGCCCACCACGGCCGACTCCCGGACCGACGGGTGCTCGGCCAGCACGTCCTCGACCTCGCGGGGCCAGACCTTGTAGCCCGAGGCGTTGATCATGTCCTTCTTGCGGTCGACGATGAACACCCAGCCCTCGGGGTTCATGAAGCCGACGTCGCCGCTCTTCAGCGCCCCGCCGGGCAGGTTGGCCGCCGTCTCCTCGGGCTTGCCCCAGTACCCGGCGACCACCTGCGGGCCGTCGGCCACGATCTCGCCGACCTCGCCCAGGGGCAGGTCGTTCCCGGCGTCGTCCTGGATGCGGACGATCGTGTTCGGTGCCGGTACGCCCACCGACAGCGCCCCCGAGGTGGGGTCCACCGGTGAGGGCGACCCGAACGGCGTGACCGTCATGGGCGACGTCGTCTCGGTCAGGCCGTAGGCGTTGTGCACCTGCGTACCGGTCGCTTCCAGGAAGTCCCGCTCGGACGTGGGGGAGATGGCCGCGCCCCCGGAGTAGATCGAGGTGAAGGAGGCGAAGTGGTCCTTGGTGAAGCCCGGTGCGTTGAGCAGCGCGGTGAACGCGGTGATGGCGCCGATGGTGAACGTCGGCCGGTGCTCGGCGAAGGCGTCGAGCACCACCTGCGGCTCGAACCGGTAGGCCAGCACCAGCGGCGCGGGCGCCAGCATGCTCACCGCGATGTGCCCGATCAGCCCGGTGATGTGGAACAGCGGGGCGACGCCGAAGATCGCCCCGCCGTCGGCTCCGGCGTGCACCCAGTCGCGGTAGACCTGGGCGGTGAAGACGACGTTGCGGTGGGTGTTCATGGCGCCCTTGGGCACCCCCGTCGTCCCCGAGGTGTACGTCAGGAAGGCGACGTCGTCCGGCGCGAGCTCGACCGGTGGCGGCGCGGTGCCGCGGTGCTGCGCGATGAACTCGGAGAGGTCCGTCGTCCCCTCGTGCCGCTGCCGGGTCATGCCGGCGAACAGCCGCTCGTCGTTCCTCGTCTGGAACTCCAGCTCGCTGGTGGTGAGCACCAGGGCCACGTCGGTCTCCGGCACGACGTCGCGCGCGACGGAGTCGTAGAGCGCCTCCAGGGACACCAGCACCTTCGCGCCGGAGTCCTTCAGCAGGTAGGAGAGCTCACGGGTCCGGCTCATGGGGTTGATCGACACCATGACGCCGCCGGCCTTCCACGCGGCGACCATCGCGATGACGAACTGCGGCACGTTCTGCAGGTAGACCGCGAGCCGGTCGCCGGGCGCGAACCCGTGCGCGAGCAGGCCGGCGGCCAGCCCGTCGCTGAGCTCGTCGAGCTCCGCGCGGGTCACCACGCCGTCGAAGTAGCGCAGGGCCACGGCGCCGGGGTCGTGCGCGACCCCGGCGCGGAACATCTCCAGCGCGTTGCCGAACTCGATGTCGTAGTCGGCCGGCTGGTTCCCGTAGAGCGCCAGCCAGGGGCGCTCGTCGTAGGCGCTCACGGTGGCGGCCTACTTGATGACGACGGGGTTGACCGGGGTGCCGGCGGCCTTGGCGACCTTCAGCGGGGCGGCGACGTAGAGGAAGGCGTACCGGCCGTCCTCGGCGCAGTCGGCGGCCAGCTTCTCCAGGTCGGCGATCTCGGTGAGGGTGACGCCGAGGTTGCGCATGAGGGCGTTGTGGAGCACCAGGGCGACGCCGTTGTTGGGGTCGAAGGTGACCTCGTTGGCGATCGTGTCGGTGACCAGGTTCGGGATCTCCATGTCCTGGAACCACTGCACGAGCTCGGGGCTGTAGACGAGGCCCGGCTCGTTGAAGCCCTCGTAGAAGGCGTCGCCCTGCTCGTGGAAGAGCTTCAGGAAGTTCGTGCGGACCACCAGGATGTCGCGCTTCTCGATGGGCGTCCCCTGGGCCTCCGCGCAGGCGACGAGGTCCTCGTGGGTGAAGGTCTCGCCCTTGTCGAGGGTCTCCTTGCCGCGGAACCGCGCCATGTCCAGCAGCACCGCCCGGCCGACGATGCCGCGCTCGGCGATCGGCTCGACGCTCGCCTTCTCCAGGCCGCCGACGGTGCTGCGGGCGTCGTAGCCGTTCCAGATCTTGCCGTCGTACCAGAGGTGGCCGAGCGCGTCGTACTGCGTGGAGCCCTGCAGGTAGGCATCGATCTTGTCGTCGGCGTAGTGCAGCCCGCCGGGGAACACCCCGCCCTTGCCGCCCTCGTCCCAGTCGCTCTCGTCGAGGACCTGGGTGCGGACGGCGGGGGTGCGCCCGGGCCACACCGGGTCGCCCTTGGGGTCGCCGATCAGCCGCTGGAGGGTGAACACCTTGCCGGAGCTGACCAGCTTCACCGCCGCGAGGACCTGCTCGGGACCGAGGTAGTTCAGCGCGCCCACCTCGTCGTCCGGCCCCCACTTGCCCCAGTTGCTCGGCGAATCCTTGAGCAGGTCGCCGACGTAGGGGGCGGCGGGGGTGTCGGTCACGGGGGCCTCCTGGACGGGGAGTGCGAGCGGGGTGCCCCGACACCACCACGGCCCCCTTGTGGTGTCAATCACGAGCATCTGGAAGGTTCTGAGGAGTCCACCGAACTCGCCCGAACCGCCTGGGAGAAGTCATGAGCAGCACCGTTCCCGGTAACCCGGAGACCGTCTTCACCTACGGCGCACCGCAGCTGAAGTTCGGCAACGGGGCCTCCGACGAGATCGGCTACGACCTCAGCCGGTACGGCGTGAAGCGGGTCCTCGTGGTGACCGACCCGGGGGTCGCGGCCACCGGTCACCCGCAGCGGGTGGCCGACCAGATGGCGCAGTTCGGCATCGAGGCGCGGGTGTTCGACGGCGTGCACGTCGAGCCGACCGACGTCAGCCTCATCGCCGCGATCGACGAGGCGCGGTCGACCGGGCCGTGGGACGCGTTCGTCGCCGTCGGCGGTGGGTCCAGCATCGACACGGCCAAGGCGATCAACCTGCTGACCACCAACCCCGGCGAGCTCATGGACTACGTGAACGTGCCGGTGGGGAAGGGGCAGGCGCCGCCGGAGCCCCTCAAGCCGCTGGTCGCGGTGCCGACGACGACGGGCACCGGAGCCGAGAGCACCACGATCTGCGTCATGGACGTGATCTCGGCGCGGGTGAAGACCGGCATCAGCCACGCCCGGCTGCGGCCCACCCTCGCCGTCATCGACCCGGACCTGACGTTCACCCAGCCGGCCGGCGTCACCGCGGCGTCGGGCATGGACATCCTCTGCCACGCGCTGGAGAGCTACACCGCGCGCTGGTACACGACCTACGAGCACCGGACGCCGGAGCAGCGGGTGCCCTACTGCGGCTCCAACCCGATCTCGGACATGTGGTCGGAGAAGGCGCTCACGCTGCTGGCCGGCTCGTTCCGCACCGCCGTCCGCAACGGGGACGACGCCCAGGCGCGGGCGGACATGGCGATCGCGGCGACGTTCGCGGGCATGGGCTTCGGGAACGCCGGCGTGCACATCCCGCACGCCAACGCCTACCCGATCGCCGGGCAGGTGAAGGACTTCCACCCGAAGGACTACCCGGCCGGTGAGGCGATGGTCCCGCACGGGATGTCGGTGTCGCTGACGGCGCCGGAGGCGTTCCGCTTCACCTTCGACGCGTCCCCCGAGCGGCACGTCCGGGCGGCCGAGCTGCTGGCCCCGGGCGCGGACCGCCCGTCGGACCTCGTCGAGTTCCTGCCCACCGTGCTCGCCGACCTGATGCGCGACATCGACATGCCGAACGGCATCGGCGCCGTGGGCTTCGACGAGGGCGACATCCCCGACCTGGTCGGCGGGACGATGAAGCAGCAGCGGCTGCTCGCGACCTCGCCGAAGGAGGTCACCGAGGACGACGCGGCCGGGATCTTCAAGCGCTCGATGGAGCTGTGGTGACCGGCCTCAGCTGAACAGCGCGGCCAGCGCCGCGTCCGAGGCGGCGAGGGCGTCACGGTCGTAGGTGCTGCTGCTCGCGACCAGCTCGGCGGCGCCGGTGCGCTCCAGCAGCTGGGCGAGCCGGCCCTCCACCTCGGCCGGGGTGCCGGCGATCGCCGCGGCGGCGGTCCGCTCGAGGTACTGCTGCTGGCGCGGGGTGCGGTCGGCGGCCGTGACGGCCTGCACCGGTTGCAGGGCCGGGAAGACACCCTCGGTGCGGGAGCGCGCCATCGCCCATGCCTCGGGGAGGAGCAGGTCGGCGGCCTCGGCGGCGGTGTCGGCGACCAGGACGTCGAGGCTGATCGAGATCCGCGGCTCGGGCTGCTGCTCGGACGGGCGGAAGTCCCGGCGGTAGGCCCCCAGCGCCTCGAGCCCGGGCTCCGGATCGCCGGCCACGCCCAGGACCGGCCCACCGACGACCACCGGCAGACCGAGCTCGGCCGCCACCTGCAGCCCGCTGCCGGTGGCCAGCACGTGCAGCGGGACGGCGCCGGCGGGCCGGGGGTGCATCATGATCTCCGCCGTCCCGGTGAGGAACGCCCGCAGCTCCGCGAGGTCGGCGGAGAAGTTCCGCTCGGTCTCCCGCAGCGCCCGGCGCACGGGGGGCGTGAAGCCGGGGGAGCGGCCCAGGCCGAGGTCGACCCGGCCGGGGGCGAAGGCCGACAGCGTCGCGAACTGCTCGGCGACCACGAGCGGCTGGTGGTGGGGAAGCATCACGCCGGCCGACCCGAGCCGGATGGTCCGCGTGCGGGCCGCGATCGCGGTCAGCAGCACCGCCGGGGCGGCACCGGCCACGCCGGGAACGCCGTGGTGCTCGGCGACCCAGAACCGGTCGAAGCCGAGCTGCTCCGCGCGCACGGCGCGCGCGACGGTGCCGGTGAGCGCGGCGTCGTCCGGCTCGCCGACGCGGGTGCGCGACCGGTCGAGCAGCGACAGCCTCGGGATCACGCACCTGCCAGCACGCGCGCGGGCGGCCGTGTTCCTTCAGCGGGCCTGGATCACCGTCTTGGTGACCTGGCCGGTGGCGACCAGGACGCCGTCGACGCTGGCCTCGGCGCGCATGAACGCCACCGCCCGGCCGCGGCGGAGCACGGTGCCGACGATGTCGACGGTCGCACCGCTGCTGACCGGCCGCAGCAGCGAGGCGGCGACGTCATGGGTCACCGCGTGCTCGTCCGGCCCCAGGGCCGGCAGCAGGGCCAGGAACGAGGCGACGTCGAGCAGGGCGTAGACGACGCCGCCGTGCAGCAGCTTCGCCGGGTTCTCCGATGCCGCCCCGACCTGGAACCGGATGCCGGCGGCCGGGTCCTGCGGGTCGCGCAGCTCCACGCCGAGGAAGCGGTGCAGCGGGATGTCGAGGACGACCTGCACGCGGGGGTCGGAGACGGGGTGGCCAGGCATCGGGCCAGCATCCATCAACAGCCCCGAGGGGTCTCCACAGGCCCGGCCGCGCGGTGGGCCGACGAGCCGCGGCTCCCATAGTCTCCGTCCTGGTTCAGGAACTCGGGAGGAGGACGGCGATGGGTCTGTACGGCGATCCTGCCGCCCTCGACGCGGTGGCCGACGAGCTGTCGCAGCGCGCCCGGGAGGTGCGGGCGGCCGGCGAGGAGCACCGGCGGGAAGGCGACGGCACCCGGTGGGTGTCCGAGGCGGCGTCGGCCTACCGCCGGCAGCAGCGGAAGGACTGCGCCGACGTGGACGCCGCTGCCGACGCCATGGAGCGCGCCGCCGACCTGCTGCGCCGGCACGCCGACGAGGTGCGCGAGCGGCTGGCCGCGATCCAGCGGGCCGAGGACGCGGTCCGCGCGTGGCTGTCCGAGCAGGCCGCCCGCGGCGGTGAGGTGCTCGAGGACGTCGGCGAGTTCCTGGGTGACCTCCCGGAGGCCGGCGCCGACGCGTGGCGCGGGCTGGCCGGGCAGCTCGGCCGGCTGGGGTTCGGGTGAGCGCGGCACCGCGGCGGCTGACGCTGACCGCCGCCGAGTGGTCGGTCCTGGTGACCGATCGGCTGGTCGACCCGCCGCCTGCCTTCGCTCCGGTGCCGGTGTCGCCCGCGGACCGGGACGGCGCGGTCGCGTCGCTGACCGAGGCGCGCGTCGTGGGAGCCGCCGACGGCGGGACGGCGCAACCGGTGCCGCCGGTGGCTGCGGACCTCGCGGTGCTGAGCAGCCCGTTGCTGACCGTCCGGATGGAGGTCAGCGGCCGGGCCGGTGAGCGGCAGGGCTGGTTCGCGCTCGGCCCGGGGGTGGTGGTCGGCGTGCTGACGACGCCGGACGGCGGGGTCGAGCTGTCCCTGGCTCCCGCCGTGCGGCTGGGCGCCGAACTGGCCCGCGCGGTCCCGGAGGCGCCGGAGGTCACGGGCCCGTGGCCGCCCGAGGAGGAGGCGAGCGACGGCGTGCCCCTCACCGGGCGCGTGCCGCTGGCCCTGCTGGAGGACCGGCCCCTCCCCGGCGCCGCCGACGAGGACCTGGCGCTGGTCCGGGAGCTGGAGCGGCGCACCGCGGGCTCGTTGAGCTGCCTGGTGCTCGGCCGGGTGGGGACGGACGTCGGCGCGGGGCAGGTCTCGTGGCTGGCCACCGACGCCGGCTGGGTCGGGCTGCGACCGCGCCTGGACGGGTCGCCGCGGCGGACTGTCGACCTCGTGCCCGTGGAGCCGGCCGACCTGGGCACCTGGGTGGCGCCGACCGTGGCGGCCCTGCTGGAGGCCGACGATGAGCGGCTCTGACCTCGAGGTCAGCGGTGGCGCGGGCGGGCTCGAGGCCGACCTCGCCGACCTGGCGGCGCTGGGCCGCAACAGCACCGACCTGGCGGAGATGCTCGCGGCGACGAGCCTGACCTGCCACGGGATGCTGGTCGACCCCGACGTCCTGGCCTCGGCCGTGCTGAACCCGGCCGGGGTCGCCCGGTTCGAGGCGGCGCTGCTCGAGGCCCTCGACGGTCCCGGAGGGCTGAGCGCGCTCGCCCTGCGGTTCGCGGCCCGTGCGGCGACCCTGCAGGCGGCCGCCGTCGCCTACCGGGCGGCGGACGAGGCGCTGGCCGAGATGGCCGACGCCCTGGACTGGGCGACCGGCGCGATCCCCGGGGGCCTGCTGGCATCGGTCCTCGGGCAGGTGACCGGAGCACTGCTGAGCGACCCCCGCGGGCCGGTCGAGGCGGTCCGGGCCCTGATCGACGATCCGCAGAAGTGGCTCACCGAGCACCCCGGTCTGGTCGACTCCGTGGTCAACAAGGTGCCGGGCCTGGCCTCTCGCGTGAACGCGCTCACCGGCGGCCTCCTCTCGCCCTGGATCGGCGGGGGCGACGTCCGGTCCGCAGCCGCCCGGCTCGGCCGGCTCTGGCCCGACGGCGAGCCCGTGGTCCGCACGCTGGCCGACGACGAGCGGGGCGTGGTGACCCGCGCGCCCAGGAACGTCACCGACCTGCTCGACGCGCTCGACCAGCGAGCCCGCGACTCCGGCCCGGACGAGGACCAGGTCAGCGTCCGGGTGGTCACGCAGCCCGACGGCACCAAGGCCTACATCGTCGACATCCCCGGGACGCAGGACTGGAGCCCGCCGGGGCTGTCCCCGAACTCCGCGACCAACGACCTGGGCACCAACGTCCGCGTCCTGGGTGGCGACGCGACGACGCGCCAGGAGGCGATCGCCGAGGCGCTGCGCCGTGCCGGCGCGGGCTCGACCGACCCGGTGATGCTCGTCGGGCACAGCCAGGGCGGCATGGTCGCGGCCCAGGCGGCGCACGACTCCGGAACGGCCGACTTCCCCTACGACGTGCGCAGCGTGGTGACCATGGGCTCGCCGATCGCGCGCGCCGACGTGCCGCCGTCGGTCCAGGTGCTCGCGCTGGAGAACGCCCACGACCTCGTGCCGCACCTCGACGGGCGCTCGAACGACGACGACCCGAACGTCACCACCGTGACCTTCGAGGCCCAGTACGGCTCCGTGGGGGAGAACCACGGCATCGGCAGCGCCTACCGGGACGGCTCGCAGCTCGTCGACCGCAGCGACGACCCGTCGATCGCGGCCTGGCGGCAGAGCGCGGCGCCCTTCCTCGCCGGTCCGGGTGACGCTCCTACCGTCGACGCGCACGTGTACTCGATCAGCAGGAGATGATCACGGCATGTCCTCGCTCCGCCCGCGCACCCGTCGGATGATCACCGCCGCCGTCCTGCCGCTCCTCGTCCTCGGGGTCGGCGCCTGCTCGGCGGCGGGCGGCGGTGGGTCGGCGGCCCCGTCCGACCCGTCCGTGCCCGTCGACGAGATCGGCGCAGGGATCGCCGACGAGCTCGCCCAGCGGGACGACGTCGCCACCGCCGAGGTGAGCTACAAGGACGACATCAACAACCCCGCCAGCGCCAGCGTCGACGTCCGGATGGAGCCCGGCGCCGACATGGAGGTCCTCTACGAGGAGGCCGTCCGGCTGGTCTGGCAGAGCCGGATCAACCCGCTGATCCTCATCTACGTCAACGTGATCAACCCGGCCGATCCGCCGTCGGGGCTGAGCCGCACGCTCGACGTGCGCAAGGCCGAGGTCCGGGACCCGATCGAGGAGAAGTACGGCCCGCACCCCGACTGAGCCGCAGGTCACGGGCTGGTGAGGACCACCAGCTGCTGGGTCGCCCGGGTCATGGCGACGTAGCGGTCCACGGCTCCCTCGACGCCGGTTCCGAAGTCCTCGGGATCCACCAGGACGACCAGGTCGAACTCGAGCCCCTTCGCCAGGACGGGCGTCAGCGACCGGACCCGGTTCGTCGCCTCGAAGGTCGGGTCGCCGATGACGCAGGCGACGCCCTCGTCGTGCTCGGCGAGCCACGAGTCGAGGATCCGATGCAGATCGGCGGCTGACCCGTGGACGACGGGCACGCCGCTGCTGCGGATGGACGTCGGCACGTTGGCGTCCGGCAGCACCGCGCGGATCACCGGCTCGGCCTCGGCCATGACCTCGGCCGGCGTGCGGTAGTTGACGCTCAGCGAGGCCAGCTCGACGCGGAGTAGGCCGACGCGCCGCAGCCGCTCCTCCCAGGGCTCGGGGAACCCGTGCCGCGCCTGGGCGCGGTCGCCCACGATGGTGAAGCTGCGCGACGGGCAGCGGAGCAGCAGCATCTGCCACTCGGCGTCGGTGAGCTCCTGCGCCTCGTCCACGACGACGTGCGCGAACGGGCCGGCCAGCGCGTCGGGATCCGCGGTCGGCAGGGCGGCGTCGTCGACCAGGGCGTCGCGCAGGTCCCCGTGGCGGAGCGACGTCATGAGCAGCAGCTCGGAGTCGTCGGCCGCGATCAGCTCGTCGATGACACCGGCCATGCGCTCCCGCTCGGCGGCCTCGACGGCGTCCTGCCGGCGCTTGCGCGCCGAGGCCGCGGGGTCACCGAGCCGCTGGCGGGCCGCGTCGAGCAGCGGCAGGTCGGACAGGGTCCAGGCCCGGGGGTCGGTGCGCTGCAGCGCCCGCACCTCGTCGGGGGAGAGGTCGGGCGCGCACTTCCGGAGGTAGGCGGGCACCGACCAGAGGTCACCGACGACATCGGGCGCCTCGAGCACCGGCCAGGCGCGGCTGAACGCCGTCCGCAGCTCCCGGTCCTGCTGCAGCGCCGTGCGGAGCAGCTCGCCGGGCACCTCGCCGTCGTGCTTGTCGACGACGATCGCGAGCAGCTCCTCCCAGACCTGCTCGCGTCCCTCGTTGTGCGGCGTCCCCGGCTCGGCCGCCTCGAAGGCCTCGGCCCAGTCGGCGGCGGTGAGCCGGACCTCGTCCCACGGCGTGGTGACCGTCATGCCCTTCGGAGGGGGCTCCTCGTAGAACCGGACCGCGGCCTCGACCGCCGCCACCAGGTGGGCCGACGACTTGAGGCGGGCGACCTGCGGGTCGGCCTCGACCGTCGCCGCGGCGCCCTCGGGCACGAGGTCGCGCAGGGTGCAGGTCTGCACGCCCTCCTCGCCCAGGCTCGGCAGCACGTCGGAGACGTAGGCCAGGTAGGGCTGGTGCGGCCCGACGAAGAGGACGCCGCCGCGCCGGTGACCCAGGCGTGGATCGGAGTAGAGCAGGTAGGCGGTGCGGTGCAGGGCGACGACGGTCTTGCCGGTGCCCGGGCCGCCGTCGACGACGAGCGCGCCCTCGGAGCCGGCGCGGACGATGGCGTCCTGGTCGGCCTGGATGGTGCCCAGCACGTCGCGCATCCGCGCCGTCCGGTTGGTGCCGAGGCTGGCGATGAAGGCGGACTGGTCGTCGAGCGCGGCGTGCCCCTCGAACCCGTCGGGGGTGAACACCTCGTCCCAGTAGTCGGTGATCCGGTCCCTCGTCCAGCGGTAGCGGCGCCGGCTGCGCAGCCCCAGGGGGTTGCCGTGGGTCGCGCCGAAGAACGGCTCGGCGGCGGGGGAGCGCCAGTCCAGGAGCAGCCGGCGCCGGGTCTCGTCGGTGAGGCCGAGACGGCCGATGTAGACGGGCTCGGAGCCGTCGGCGGGCACGATCCGGCCGAGGCAGAGGTCGAGACCGAAGCGGCGCAGGGTGCGAAGGCGGGCGCTGAGGCGGTGCACCTCGAGGTCGCGGTCGAGCGCCTCCTGGCCGATGCCGCCGGGGGCCTTGCGCTCGGCGTCGAGACGGGCGGCGAGCTCGGTGGTCTGCTGCCGGAGGCTGTCGGCGATGGCGGCGAAGTGCTCCTCGTCGTCGGCGACGAGGGCCGGATCGGCTTTGGCGGCGAGGTTCTCGGGAAGGGCGAACGCGCTGCTGGTCAGGGGTCTGACTCCGCTCTGGGTCGTGCCGGAGGTGCTCGTGGCGGGCGAGTCTCCGGCACCCCCGAGGTCTTGCCGCAAGCCCCGGGACGCGCTATACGTTGGAAGTGGCAGGGAGTGCCGCTCTCGCGCCGCCGCCTCTCTGCGCCGTCACCGATGCGTGCGCCGACTCCCGCCGATCACCAGGCAGGGCGCGGAGGCCCTGGACCACGCCACGAGCGCCTGGCCACCGCCGTCGCGGTGCGGCAGGAGCGGACCTGCCGCCCACGCAGGGACGGCTCCGCGGTCACCGACCGCAGAGCCGTCCCGAGTGCTGGGTCGAACTCAGGCGACGAGCTTGGCCGTGATCTCGGCCAGCCGGCGGCCCTGGTAGCGCGCGGCGGTCAGCTCGGCCTCGGTCGCCGTCTCCGACTGGCCGCCGGACGCCGTGGAGACGCCGTAGGGGTTGCCGCCGGCCTCGAACAGCAGCGGGTCGGTGTAGCCGGGCGGCACGATGACCGCACCGAAGTGCGAGAAGATGTTGAAGAACGTCAGGAGCGTCGACTCGTTGCCGCCGTGGACGTTCTGCGCGCTGGTGAACGCGGTGGCGCCCTTGTTGGCGAGCTTCCCGGTGAACCAGAGGCCACCGAGCTGGTCGATGAACTGCTTCATCTGCGACGCAGGCGTGCCGAAGCGGGTGGGGCTGCCCAACGCGTAGCCGTCGGCCCACTCCATGTCCTCCGGCGTGGCCTCCTCCACCTGGTCGGCGGTGGCGTCGACGTGCGCGCGCCACAGCGGGTTGGAGTCGATGGCCTCCTGCGGGGCGAGCTCGGGCACCCGGCGGAGGCGGACCTCGGCGCCTGCCTCGCGAGCTCCCTCGGCCAGCGCCTCGGCGAGCTGGTGGACGTTCCCCGTGGACGAGTAGTAGATGACGGCGATGTTGGGCACGGTTCTCCTCGTGGCGTCGTGGATGTGTAGCGAGCCCGTCTGACGTGCGTCATTGAACGCTCAACTACCCCTGCCGACGGTACAGCGCGGTCGCTCTCCTCGCACGTCGTCGCAGGCCGGTGCTCCTCGCGGAACTCGCCGGCCCGGGTCGGCGGCACTGCGCCGACGATCAGCCGGTTGTGATCACGCCGACGTGAGCGGCGATGGCGTGTGGTGGGGCGGGTGGGGCTCGAACCCACGACCCAGGGATTATGAGCCCGGCGGACCGGGTGTCGGCGGTGGTCGACCATGACCGGTGCAGGTCGTTCGCGCAGGTCAGAGAGCCAGTCCGGTTCGCTGGCGTTCGGCGTCGTCGGATGCGCCGCTGCGCGTTCGTGCCCACCCGGTGCCCACCTACTACTGCCACGTGGGCACTTCCGCTCAGGTGGTGTCTTCCCCCACGGTGGCCGCATGACCGACAACGAGATCAAGGCGCTGGCGAAGCTGCTGCAGCCGTACCGGGGCAAGGTCGAGGAGGTCTGGGGCCGCCAACGACCAAGGGCTGTGAGTTCGCCGACCGAGCTCCTGACGATCCCGGAGACCGCTGCGGTCCTCGGCTACAAGGACCGCGGCACGGTCTACGACCTCATCTCCTCGGGGGCCTTGCGCGCCGTCGACATCCGGGCGACCGGCAGGCAGGCGAAGACGCGCGTCCGGCGCGATGACCTGCAGGACTTCATCGACTCGCGCACCCGGAGGTCACCCCGATGAGCCGCACCCGCGAGGAGTGCATCGCCGCGGCGGCGCGGGCGTTCAACGCCGGCCGCGCCCGCCGGGACGCCCTGCCGGTGATGGACGCCGCCCACGAGGCCTACGTGCCCGGCGGGCCCAGCGTCGAAGAGCTCGCCGCACGGATTCGAGCGATGCGAGATCAGGCGCGGCAGCGCGCCTCCACAGACACGTCCCCGCCGACCGGCTGAGACGAGGCGGGCCCGGCAGGTGGTTGCACACCGGCCGGGCCCTGGATCCCAACCCCCAAGGAGGGCGAGGACCGTGAACCAGAACGCTACTGTCGACCACCGACAGGAACAGTCCCCCGAGCGAGTGACCGTCGACCTCAACGGCCAGACCTGGGAGCTCGACACCGCCGAGCAGGCCTCCATCGAGGTGTTCCTGACGGAACTCCGCAGGGCTCGTGAGCATCAGCCGTGGTGCGACCGCAAGCAGCACCGTCAGGTGGTCGCCGACGGACTGGAGGACAGCGGCTGCGTCGGCCGCATGATCAAGGCCACCGGCGGCGAGGTCACCGGCTGGTGGCACCAGGACGAGCCCGGAGCAGAGCCGCGGTTCTACGTCGACGCCAACGGCGGCGGCTGGGACCCGAGCCGGAAGGACCTCGAGGTCGTCGACCGGCTGCTGTCCTCCGGGCCGAAGGACGACCTCTGGGGCCTCATCGGACGGGCCCTCGGCGAGCTGGAGCACGGCATCAGCTGCGGGAAGCAGTCGTGACAGCCGCGGTGGCCGGCGGGCAGGGCCGAGGTCGGGAAGCTCGTCGTCTCTACGAGGAAGAGGGGCGGTCGCTGCGGCAGGTGGCTGCCCGCATGGGTGTGTCGCACTCGACGGTGCGGCGGCTGCTGCTTGAGCAGGGGGTGTCGATGAGGCGCCCGCGACTGTGGGCGGTCCCGGACGCGCCTCCCGCAGCCCTGCAGGTGGCACCGGAGCGGGCGTCGATCGCCTTCACCGCTGACCGGGGCTGGCACCTGGTGCAGGCACCGCCGGGCTGGTTCCTCGACCTGCTCGCCGAGCTCGACTAGGGCCAAAGGACGACCCCGCCCCTTTCCCGACCGGGTCCAGGGCGGGGTCGTCTCTATACGCGCCGATGAACCGATACGGTGCCGTCCACCAACCAGCGAAACGGGGCCAGCATGACGGAGCAGACCCAACCAGGAGAACCGACAGGGGAAGGCTCGGCTGTACCAATCGGAGCTTCGAGCGCCGCGGAGGAGACGCCGCGACCACGCTCGACCTGGGGCTTTCCCGCTGCGGCTCTCGCAGTCGGGCTCCTCGTGGGAGGCGCTGTCGGAGCTGGTATCAGCATCGCGTCCAGCGATCCCACGCAGTCCGAGGAGTACCGGGCCCTCGAGCAGGACCTGGAGGCGGCAGAGGACCGGGTGCAGACGATGTCGGACCGAGCCCGGGAGGTGCAGAGCGCTGCCCAGGAGGCCGTCGATGAGGCCGCGCAGCGCCGTGCCGAGTTGGATGAGCGGGCCGCCGAGGTGGCCGCCCGGGAGCAGGCTGTGACCGCGGTGGAGCAGCAGATCGCGGCCAACTCGATCACCAACGGTATCTGGACAGTCGGTGTGGACGTCGAACCGGGGACCTACCGCGTCTCCCAGCCCTTGACCGGGTACTGCTACTGGGCGATCTACCGGACGGGGAGCAACGGCGACGACATCATCGAGAACGATGGACCGGAGGGCGGTTTCCCAACCGTGACCCTGAGCGCCGGCCAGGACTTCGAGAACAGCGGCTGCGGGACCTTCGTCAAGCAGTAGGTCGAACGCTGTCGGTGGTCGCCGCTACGGTCGGCGGCGAGCCCGCCGCACCCGCGGCCGAAAGAGGGAGTGGCGATGCCTAGCGCCGAGGACGACAGGAAGCTCGTCCGGTACTTCGTGATGTCCGACAGGTACGAACCTGAGGTGCAGGTTGGAGGCGAACTTCCCGAGGGTGCCTTCATGGTCTTCACGGTGCTCACCGGCGAGTCGCTGGACTTCTGGTGCAGCAAGATGGACGTGAAGGGGTCGGGAGGGTCCGTCCCTCAGCGGGTCAACTGGAGCACCACCAACAGCGGCACGCTGGTCGTGCACCGGATGGGCGACCCGGAGACGGCCCTGCGGCTGTACAGCCCGTCGGCGTGGCTGGAGGTTGATCCCACGCCGTTCGAGGCCATGCGGAGGCGTTCCTAGCGCGCCCTCCCAGGCCTCGAGCGGTAACTCAGGCCGTAGGCCACCATCAGCGGGTGCCCGTGAGGAACTCGACGTCACGCTGGGCTTCGACGATCCGCTGAGCGATGCGGCGCTCATCGGCCGTGTTGGCGGTGACCGTGATGTGCGTGCCTGCGCGCACAGCCGCGGCGGGCGACGAGTGGGTCCCGGTGGTCACCGCACCCCCCGACGCGTACCCGCGGATGGCCAGCGCGGCCTGCCGCAGCTGCTCCACGGCGCCGTGCCCACCGGCGGCCCGAACCTCTCGGGCGGTCCACACGTGCTCGTTGTTGGACAGGCGGGCCGGGATCGAGTCCGACGTCTCCGATCCGGGGCCGAACACCGGACCGCCGGTGGCGCGCTGCAGGCCACCGCCGCCGCCCAAGCCGCCCAGGGTGGTGCGGGCCGCACCCGTGTTCACGATCGCTTGGATCTGGATGGTGCGCCGCTGGTTCATCAGTGCCGCCAGCGCGTTCTCGGCCGGCGAGGTGTCGGCGGTGACGTAGATGCGCCCGTTCGGCAGGGTGCGCACCGTCAGGCCGAGGCCCTCCAGTCGCGCCTTCTGCTCGGCCGTGGGCGCGTCGATGAAGATCGTCTTGTTGCCGGGCACCTGGATGACGGACAGGCCGAGGTCGCGCATCCGCTGCGCCGTGGTCGCCGCAGAGGCGCTGGTGCTGTTGAGCGCCACCCCCTCGGCCCTCAGCGTCTCGATCTGCTGGCCGATCGCCGCGGCCATCTCCGGGCCCGCCGCGGACTGCAGCCGGTACAGCTCGGCCAGAGTCTCTTCCTGGATGATGCGGGCGTAGCCGGAGTGCTCCTTCGACAGACCAGACAGGTCCGCCTGCTGCTGACCGAACGCGGTCGCGGTCGCCATCGCCTGCTCCTCGGCCGCCAGCATGGCCCGCTCGACGTCCTCCTGCGAGGTTCGCAGGTTCTCATCGGCATTGGTGCGGTTCTTGATCGCATCCGCCAGGCCGGCCTGGGCGTCCTCCAGGTCGTTGACCGACTTCCGGTACGCGAAGCCCGAGTCGATCGCCGCCAGCGCCTGCGCTGCCTGCTCGACCATCGCCGACGTGACGCCGTCGAGCGCGAACTCGGTCGCTGTGGCCTGGCGCTCCAGCTCGCGCTCGGCGGAGGTGAGGGCCCTCGCCGCGCCCTCAGCCTCGCTGCTGCCCTGCCCGTGCTTGGCGACCATGTCGTTCAGGTGCTCGGTGGCGTTGGCGACGCCTCGCTGCGCCTTCTCCAGCGGCGTCATCGCTGCTTCCAGCTGCTTCGCCTTCTGCCCGGCCTGCTCCAGCGTCTGGGCGGTGGTCGCGTACTGCCCCTGAATGCCGGTGAAGAGGCCGACGAGAGCACCCTCGAAGCCCGAGTTGACCTCGGCCATCGCCGTGCCGAAGTCGAGCATCTGCGCGCGGGCCTCATCGGCAGCGTTGCCGCCCGCCGCGAGCGCCTGCGCCCACGAGGTGGCCTGCTCTTCCATGCGGGCCATGACCAGCGTGACGCCAGCGATCGCAGCCCCGAGGATGGGTCCGGCCTTCTCGCTGAGGCTCTCGGCCTTCTCGCCAACCGCCTGCAGCTGCTCGCCCATCGCAGAGCCACCCTCGGAGGCTCCCTGCATCCGCCCGCCGAGGTCACCCAGAGCCGACCCGAGGTTGCTGAGCAGCCCGGTGGCCACCCCGGCGGCCTTGAAGGCGCCGAACGCCGCGACCAGCGGGGGCAGCGCCGGGCCCAGGGCCGTGACGACCGACAGGACCCCGCCCATGGCGGTCGACATCATCGGCAGCACCATCGAGGCAAGCTCGGCGCCCTGGCCGAGGAGCTCCCCGAGGATGGGCAGCAGGTCGCCGACGATGTCGCCGAGCGACGCGAACGCCGCACCGGCGGCCGGCGAGTGGTTGCTGAGCCGGTCGAAGAAGTCGCCGAGCCCCTGCCCGGTCGAGGCCAGGAACGACTCGAAGCCGTCGAACACCGGGCCGGCGGCGGCGACCGAGCGGGCGAGGCCCGGCATGGCGTTCTCGGCGAGCCGGATCACACCGGCGGTGGTCGACTCGATCAGCGGCGCCGAGTCGGCAAACACGGCCCGCAGCTGAGGGCGCATCCGCTGGAACGCGGCACCGATCTGGTCGGCCATCTGCACGTACACCGGCACCAGGACAGCGGAGTCCTCGACCGCGGAGTCGCGGATGTCCCGGCCCATCGCCGTCCACGCCCGCCGCACCTCGAGGGTCTGCGCGGCCGCGGCCCCACCGATGCCTGCGAAGAGGGTCCCTGCCGCGACGGTCATCACCGGCGCCCCAGCGGCGAGCGCCGCGCCCACGCCAGCGACGATCAGCGGGCTGTTCCGGATCAGGCCCTGGTTGATGCCCTGCGCCAGTCGGCCGCCGGACTTGCGGCCCTCGTCTTCGAAGATCCGCGAGACCCGGACCATCTCGCGCTGCACCGTCGGCGGAAGGGTCTCGATCTCGCGCCTGGCCTGCGCGATACCGCGGCCGACGTTGTTCTCGAGCTCCAGTCGGAGGGTGAGCTCACCGAGGTCAAGAGCCATCGGTCAGCCTCTCCCGCGCGGCCAGGATGGCCTCAGACTCCGACCCGGCGGCGGCCAGCTCGGCCAGTGCCGCCTTCGCCGCCGGGTCCGCATCGGCGAGCTGCCGGAACTCCTCCAGCAACTCCTCCCGCTCGCCGACCGGAAGCTGGCGGGCCAGGCAGGCGGCGACGTGCGCCAGCGCCGCGGTCGCAGCGTCCCGGTCGGCTCGGGGCTGGCCCGCCACGATCGAGCGCACACCACGGGCCAGCTCAGGCGCCGTGCCGGCGGTGTCAGCGACTCTCAGCAGCTCCAGCGCCACCCCGTAGGGGTGCAGCCGGATCACGCGGCGTCGCCCTGCTGCCCGCCGTCACCAGCGACGCTGGCGTCCTGGTAACCGGCGGTGGCCTCCTGCTCGGCGAAGCGCGCCTCGAACGCCGCCGCCATCAGCGCCGTGGGGTCCTGCCGAACACCCGCGACGGTCTGCTCAAGGGTGCGCGCCGAGACAGACCAACCAGCCTCCACAGCCTCGAGCTCACGCCGCATCCGGTGCGCCGCAGCCGTGTCCCCGCCGGCGACCTCGGCCAGGCGATCCTCCACGGACCGCACCAGACCGCTGGTGTCGGGCTCCTGCTGCCCGTAGCCCTCCATGCCGGACCGCCGCGGCTGCGTGGCCCACAGGTAGTTGGGGCCGAACTCCCGGATGGCCATGAGGCTCGGCACGTCGGAGAACTGGGTGATGACCTCGGCCATCGAGCGGCCGTTGTCCAGGGCTCGCTGCACGTTCGCCCACGCCATGGTGAGGCGGTTGAGCTGCGCGGCGTCGTCGTCGGCGACCATCGGCCGCTTCCCGTCCGCCCACGCACGGATCTGCGCCGCCGCCTGCCGCTGCTCGGCCTGGAGGCTCTCGAGCTGCTTGGCCGCCTTCGTGCGGGCAATCTCCTCCATCTGCCGACGGCGCTTCCCCAGCCCCTCGGGGGTCAGGTCGGGGTTGCTGTAGCCGGCGGCCTCCTGCAGGGCGTTGCGGAGGTCCCTGTCGACGAGGAACAGCCGGTGCTTGAGGTCGGCCAGCTTGCCGTGCGCCTGCTGCGCGTTCAGCCGATCGAGGAGGTCGCTCATCAGCCGGCCACTCGGGTGGACGGGATGTGCGGGTTGATCGTCTCGGCCAGCGGCGCGAGCTCGTAGACGTCGCCGTCGGGGTAGGTGGTGGTCTGTGCGCCGGTGTCGATGTCGCGCGTGATGGTCGCCATGCGCCCGTCGGGCCCCTGGACCTGGTAGGTCTCGGTGCGGCCGGCGGACTTGCGGGCCACCGGCTGCTCACCCGGCGCGTACATCGCCGCGGGAGCGGTCCCCAGGCCACTGGCGGGCGCGTCACGGGGCGCGTCCACGGTCGACGCGCGCACGCCCTCCGGGGCGTCCTGCGGGCCAGTCAGCTGCTCGGCCATGGTCAGACCACCTCGAGGGAGTACACATTGGAGCCGTGCGGGTTGCCGGCCTCACCCGGCTTCCCGGCGTTCACCGGGGCCCGGTAGTCCCCGGGCTTCGGGTCGACGGCGGCGTCTCGCAGCCGACTTCCGATCTGGATGTCCTGCACGTCGCGGGGGTCGATCATCCGGTGCTCCTGTTCCCTGGCCGCGAGAGCCAGGCGTCGGCGGGCCATCTGGCCCAGGGGGTCGTTGAGGGGCAGCAGCGCGGCCACGTTCGCGGCGACCCGCGCCGGGGACGTCACGGCACCCGCCTGGTGCGGATGTGCCGCTGCAGGTCGTCGACGTCCACAACGAGCGACCGAGCGCCGAGACGGCGGTGCACGACTCGTCCATCCGCGCACAACTGCCGGACACGGCGGCCCGTCATTCCGACGGCCCGGCCGGCCACCTCGGCGCTCGTCCACTCCCTCACGACGTCCATGCTTCCGGCCCGCTCCGTCGCGCTTCCGGTATCGGAAGCCGCCTGGAGGAGGGCCCCGTACAGCTCCACCACCACGCCAGGCACCCGACCGCGGCCACCCGAACGCACCAGCAGCTCAATCGTCGCCAGGAGCCCGTCCGCGGCCTCCTGTGCACGTCGGCCACAGAGCTCCGATAGGTCGCTCACGCCGCCGCCACCAGCCGGGTCCGCTCCGGGCGCGTCAGGCCGCCCCACAGCCCCTCCTCGTCGGCCGCGAGGGCGTACGCAAGGCACTCGGGTTGCACCGGGCAGTCGTCGCAGCCACGGCGGGCCTCCGCCAGCAGGACGCCCTTCGCCTCGAACCACGCATCCGGCACCGCCGACTCCTGGCACGGAGACGGGCCGTGCACCCGCAGCGCCGACCGCAGCTCCTGCCACTCCGACATCTGCTCCGTCCGGCCGGCGGTCACCACGGCTCCGCCTGCTCGCGGCCGGCGGGCAGGTACCACCACTGGCCGGTATCCCGCAGCGGGACAGGCTGGCGCGGCACCAGCAGCCCACCGTTGCTCGTGACGACGTCGAGCTCGCCGGTGGCCAACTGCTCCGCCAGGCGCTCACGCGAACGCTGGTAGCCGTGCTCGGCGGCCTCCCAGTCACCCGGGGAGGCGTAGAAGCTGCCGCCCGGGTTGCGCCACGCGAAGTCGTCGACCTCCCCGACGCACGACACGGCCTGCATCAGCGCGAGCGCCAGATCGTCGTGGCCGGCGCGCTCCGGAACGGCGATCTTCACAGACCCCGACGGGCTGTACTCGAACTGCAGCGCGTTCAGCTGCCGCAGCAGCTCCGGGTGCCGAGGAAGTACTAGCCGCTCCTGCTGCAGCAAGGCCTTTAGCTTGCCGAACCCGGCCTGCTTGCGACGGGCATCCGTCCAGACCTCACACACGTGCACCGACGAGCCGAGCCCGACCCGCTGCAGGCCCTGGCGCAGCATGAAGGTGGCAGGGTCCCCGACCCCGTTGACCTCGGAAGCCGCGACGTGCACCAGGTAGGACGAGCACACCTCCACCAGGTGCTGCACGAACAGCGGCCACGACCAGTCCATCTCAGCCCGCAGCCACGGCACGAACAGCGCCCGCTGACCGACCCCCAACCGGTCGTCGTTCAGCCCCCAGTCCTCCAGCGGCGCCACCAGCGCCACCGCGTTCGCGTCCCGACGCAGACCCCAGTCGATGCCCATCACCGCCGGCAGCGTCCGCTGGTAGCCCGGGCCCTGCACGAACGGCGACGCCTCCCGCGCCACCGCCGGCGACATCAGCTCGTAGTCCGCCGTTGCCGCGTGCAGCTCCTCAGCCGAGAAGTACGCCTGCTGGTCCTGCACCCACTCGGCGAGCACCTCCTGGCGGTACACCCAGTCCGGGTCCGTGCGGCGCCAGTCCTGCAACAGTCGGTCATCCACCAGCGGCGACACCTGCGACGGCCAGTGGAACGACTCGTAGCCCTCCGCGCCGCCCTTCCCCAGCCGGAACGCCTGCCCGAAGAACCGGTCCTGCGACCCGAACGGCGTCCCCGCCATCACCACCCGCGACTCCGGCTTGGCGATGATCGTGTAGCGCACCGCCCGCCACAGCTCATCCGAGATCGACGCCGCCTCGTCCAAGATCAGCAGATCCACCGACGGCCCACGAGCCTGCCGCTCCGACGCCGGGATGCACCGGATCACCGACCCGTTGCTCAACACCACCCGCTGCGTATTCGAGTCCATCTCCGACCCCGACAGCAGCGGCGACGACGACAGCGCCTTGATGTCCTCCAGCAGCTCCTTCGCCGCATCCTCACCGGCCGACAGGATCAGCACCCGGCAGTCCCGGCGGGTGAACGCCGCATGCAGCGCGATCACCGCCAGCGTGCGCGACTTCCCCGCCTGACGGCCGGACACCATCACGCGGGTTCGGGCCGGGGACGTCACCACCTGCTGCTGATGCGCCCACAACGGCTCACCGATCAACTGCCGGGCGAACTCCCGCGGATCCAGCAGTGACTCCACCACCTGCACCGACGTCACGCCCCCTCACCCGACCGCTCCGAGGGCACCCGCTGAGCGGCGTCCTGCGCCTCCTGCATCCGCGACAGCAACTCGGCCATGTCCACCCGGGCCGCCGCCACGTTCCGCCCCAACCGGGCCCGCGACATCGGCGTGAACCCCAGCTGTGTCCGCAGGCTCATCGCCCGCGTCTCCGCCCTGTGCAGCTCCCGGTACGCCGCCTCCACCCGCTTCGCCTCGAGGTCGGCGAGGTCCGTCTCCTCGGCCTCCGCCAGCTTCCCCAGGTACTCCTCGAGCAGCTGCACCTTCGCCTCCGCCCGCCCCAGGGCGTGCAGGGCCGGTCCGTCCGCCGTGGTCAGCCACGTCACCGACGGATCAGCCGCGTACGCGTCGACGAACTGCTGCGCCAGCGGCTCGATGCGCCGGTCGGAGTACACCCCGTGCCGCAACGACAGCGTGTGCCCCGGCTGGAACGGGGGCCGCTGACCCGGGAACGCCGGCGTCCAGTCCGCGGGCTGCTCGGCCGTGGTCACGACGAGCACCCCCCGGCGACCCGACCTACGGTCAGCGGGAGGACCACATCCACCGTGGGCGTGACCGAGGAGAGGGACAGGACATGGCGACGCAGGGCGACGCGAAGGACGCAATCTTCAACCACATCGTGGAGGCGCTGGAGGAGGCCAAGGAGACCCTGGCCGCGTCTGCGCGGGCGGAAGCGATCAAGGAGCTCGCCCTGGCCTACCGGCTCACTTCGGGTGGCACCCAGCCCGGTAGCGCGGTGCTCACGAAGTAGGCCCCGCATCACGGCTCATCCCGCCACGCGTCAGCAGCCAGCGGGGCACGCCCGTCGTCCAGGCCCACGTCGACCAGCAGCCGGCGCAGCGCCATCCCCGCGTCCAGCACGGCCGGGGGAGTGCGATCACCTGACCGCTTCGACAGCTCCTCGAGCGCGTTGAGTAGCCCGCCCGCGCCCCAGGCCGCGACGACCTGCCGCCACTCCGCGGGGTCGACGTACCGCGGGTCGGCCGCCGTGATGGGGGTGTTCATGCCGCTCATGCCGCAGACCGCCCGGCACACTGCCGGTCATGTACGGAATCGCTGACCACTGGGGCTACGGGCAGATCATCACCGCGGCCTGGCTCCGGATCGATGCCGACCGCGAGCGCGGGGGCGCCTACGCCGTGCACGCGCGGCTCAACGAGGAGACGCTCCGAACCCACAAGCCAGCGACCGAACAGCGAGGCGAACCGTGTACCGCCTGTGGCCAGGAGTGGCCATGCGCCGAGTTCGGCAACGTCTTCGCGCCGGACTGACCCAGGGATTGCAGGTCCCACAGCGTTCCTCTGACCAGCGGAGACGAGGCGGATGGGCACAGCGTGGGCACATGGGCTCAGCGTCGACAGTGACATTCGACGTCCCGATGAGAGGCGACCCATCGCGTGCGCGGCATCCCCGCACATCGGCAGGCGGCCGACACCCCGCCGATCGGCCCGGGGTGTCGGCTGGAACCTGTCGGCTGGGGGTGTCGCGTACAGATAGGTGTCGGCTGACGCCGACACCCCTATCAGGTGGGTGTCGGGGGACGTGTCGGGTGACAGGTTCACGGGTTGGGGGTCTCCGTTCGGACGCGGTACCAGAGCCGTTCGCGGCCGGCGCCGAGGTCGAGGTAGTCGGCGATGCCGCGCTGGCGGAGTTGGTTGAGCTCCTTGGAGCAGGTCTGCCGGGTGAGACCGTGGCCGTGGGTGGCTGCGACGTGGTCGACGAGGATGCGGTAGGCCTGCGGGGTCTCTTGGGCGTCGAGGGCGGCCAGGAGCTTGGCGGCGGCCTGGGAGAGGTCGGCGCCCGGTCCGACGGGGGTGGGGTCGGCGACGGTGGGCTCGTCGACGCGGTACTCCAGGGCGCTGTCGAGGTCGTCGGGGTCGAGGGCCCGGATGGTGCGGCGGACGCGGACGGTGCGGTCAGGGACCTCGCCGCCCTGGACGTCGAGTTCGGTGAGCACCGTGGTGGCCTCGGTCACCGGGTCGCTGTGCCGTGAGATGACGGCGGCGGAGATGAGGACGCGCCCCCACTCGGCGGGGCCGGCGCCGGTGATGCGTGCGGCTCCGCGGAGGTCGCGGGACCGGTTGAAGTGGGTGACGACGACGAGGGACGCCCCTGCCTTTTCGCAGAGGTGCTGCGGCTTCTCGAGGAGCTTCCCCATGGCGTACAGATCGGCGCCGTTCGCGCCGCCGGCGGAGAGGTAGAAGGGGTCCAGGACGACGAGGACGGGCCGGGTGGCGGCGAGGTGCTGCCCCATGGCGGCGAGGTGCTCGTCGTCGGCCAGGTGGGGCGCGCGGGTGCACACGCTGATGGGCATGTCGTCGCTCGTGATTCCGCGGCCGGCCGCGATGGCGCGGACCCGGCGGACGATGTTGCCGTCGCCGCCCTCGCCGGCGAAGACGACGACGTGGCCGCTGGTGTCGATCGGGTGCTGGCCGAGCCACGGGGTGGCGGTGGCAACGGAGACGGCCAGGTCGAGCGCGTTCCACGTCTTCCCGGCCTTGGGTTCTGCGGCGTGCACGCCGTAGGCGCCTGCGGGCCAGATGCCGCGGATGAGCCAGCGACGTGGGCCGGCGGCGTCGACGTCGGCGGCGAGCTGCCCGAAGGTGCGGAACTGTAGCGCGGGTCCGGCCGGCGGGACGATGCGTGTCGGCTCGTCCGGTGCTCGTTCGGGCGGTGGGATGTCGCTGTACGGGTCTCGCGGCCAGGGGTTGTGGGCGGCAGCGGTCACCGATCGACGTCCGAGCACGTGACGATGCGTCGCTCGCGCCACTCGGCCCAGGACATGACGTTGTCGACCCGGTCAACGGGGACCATCCAGCGTCCGCGGTCGTGGTCGAAGAGGCGCTCGGTCACGCCGGCGGCGTCGAGAAGTGCCCCGACATCGGGACCTTCGAGCCAGGCGCTGTAGCGCCCGACCTCAACGTGCAGGCTGGCGGGACCGGGGCGTGTGGCGGCAGCGCGCCGGGCCTGGCGAGTGATCCAGTCGGGCCGGAACGAGATGCCTGCGGCTCGGCGTTCGGCGCGGCGACGCTCGAGGTGGGCCCAAGTCTCGGGGACCCAGTGCGGGTGATCCTGGGGCGCTATGGTCATGGTGGCGGCTCCGGGGTGTGGAGTTGTCGGTGGTTGGTGGCGGCCGGCCCCTATGCCCAGGGGTGGCCGCGCCTTCAGGCGCTCGTCACGTGTGCCGCGCTGGCGTCGGCTTTCTCGAGGTCGATGCCGAGGAAGCGGCAGAGCGCAGCGACGGGGACGACGACTCGGCTGCCGACGCGAACGGCCGGGAAGTCCAACTCGCCGCGGCGGAACAGCTCATAGGCCTTGGTGCGCCTGGCCCCGTAAGCGATCTCGCATGCCGTCACCAGGTCGGTGCGGACACCGAGGCAGCGCACCTCGTCCGGCGTCCACGTCTTGGTCAGGCCGCCGGCGGGCACGTCGCCTCCAACTGGCTCTGCAGCCGCCGCAGCAGCCGTACGTACTTCACAGCGACGGGGCCGCGAGGAGTGCGCTCTCCTCGCTCCCACCGACCGATCGCTGAGGGGTCGGCTAGGACCGTCGGTGCGACGTCCATGAGGCTGAGGCGGAGCGCCTCGCGCAGCTGGCGTGCCTCGCCCGACGCAATGAACCTCCGGGCCTCAGCGACCTGCTGCATGGCGCGAGCTGATGTGGTCACGGAAGCCAGCATGCGGCATGACGTGGACATGTCCATGCCAGGAAGCGGGCCAGGATTGCCGACGTAAAACCCGGCATAACCATGGACGGCATGGACTTGACCATGCTAGAAAAGGTCCGTGCCTGATCGAGTGACCGAGGATGACCCGCTCGTGCCAGAGGACGCTCCGCCCCTCAACTTCGTGGAGTCATTCCCCGTGCTCGCCGAGGTCGGCGACCACGTTCTGCTGGTGTGGGTTCACCTGGCGCTGGTGAACGAACGCGTCACTTGCGTCGGCTTCGACGTGCGGAGCTTCATCCCCAAGGTCTACGAGGCGGGAAGCGCCGTCGCGGGATGGGCGCACGAGATGTACCCGACCAACGACAACTACGTCGAGATCACCAGCCCGCTCATCCGAGGACTCAAGGTCGCGCAGATCATCGAGAGGGCACTGACGATGATGAAGTCGAAGGATGCATGGGACGAACGGTTCTTGGTTGCCAAGGCTCCGACGACGGTCGACCTGAGCTCGTTCGATCTGCAATCGGTCGTCGACGGGTTCTTCACCCCGGCGGACGCTGGCCCGCGCCGGGGACCCAAGCCGCAGCTGGACGACGAGGCCCTGCGGACCGTTGTTGCAGCCGCATACCGCACAGGTGGCCGTAGGCCGGTGCAGGCCGTGCAGGCAGCGCTCGAGGAGTCTGGTGTCCTACGCCCGCCAGTGACGATCGACCAGGCGCGGAAGGCAGTTGCCGCCGCCCGAGCCCGGGGCTTCATCCCGCCGGCGAAGCGGGGCCGGCAGGCGGGAGGCCAGTCGTGAAGGGTTCGACGTTCAAGCGGTGTGGCTGCCGCGACGAGGACGGCCGCCAGTTCGGCGCCCGCTGCCCGAAGCTGGGCCGCAAGGGTCATGGCGCCTGGTGGGGTCGGTACGACGCCCCACGCGCAGCGGACGGCCGCCGCCGACAGGAGAAGCTGGGCCCCTTCGACACCAAGACAGAGGCGGACGCCGCCCTGGCCGAGGCCGTGCAGGCGATCAGCCGCGGCACATACTTGCGCCCCGAGAAGGACCTGACCGTCGCCCGGTTCCTCGACGAGTGGCTGGAGGGCAAGACGCGCCTCAAGGCCTCCACCCGGCACGGGTACGCCCAGCACCTCCGCCTCTACCTCAAGCCCGGCCTGGGGCACCTGCGCCTGGCAGAGCTACGCGACGTCGACCTCGAGGCCCTCTACGCCGCCATGCGCCAGATCGGCCGGCCCGTAGACGGCCGCCCGTCGGTGCTGCTGCGCCGCCTCCTCGAGGCACGCACCGACACCCCAGCAGCGCAGCGGGTGCTCGGCGACGCCACGATCCGCCGCGTCCACGCCACCGCCATGTCCGCGCTGGGCACCGCAGTGAAGCGTCGCAAGATCGCCGTCAACCCTGGCGAGCACGTCGAGCTGCCGTCCGGCCGTTCAGACCGGGCGCTCGTGTGGACCGAGCACCGCATCGAGGAGTGGAAGCGCACCGGCAAGCGTCCGGCCGCGGCCATGGTGTGGACCCCGGAGCAGGCCGGTGCCTTCCTCGACCACGCCGCTAGCGACGAGCTCTACGCCCTGTGGCACCTCGTCGCCTTCCGCGGTCTGCGCCGCTCCGAGGCCCTCGGTCTGCCCTGGTCCGACGTCGACCTCGACCGTCGCACGGTCACGGTCCGTGAGACCCGCGTGCAGGTCGCCCGGGACGTCGTCGAGGGCGACACCAAGACCGACGCCAGCGCTCGCACCGTCAGCTTGGACGCCGGCACCATCGAGGTGCTGCGCGCCCACCGCCGGCGGCAGGCCGAGCTGCGGCTGCAGCTGGGCGCCGCATGGGTCGACACCGGCCTGGTGTTCACCAAGGCCGACGGGTCCGCCTTGGTGCCGGACAGCGCCTCCCAGCGGTTCGACCGCATGGTCATCAAGACGGGTCTGCCGCCGGTCCGCCTGCACGACCTCCGGCACCTGGCCGCCAGCCTCACCTACCGCGCCACCCGCGACCTGAAGCTCACCAGCCAGATGCTCGGCCACGCCTCCACGGCGATCACCGAGCAGGTCTACACGTCGGTGTTCGAGGACGTGGAGCGCGAGGCCGCGGAGTCCGCGGCGGCGCTGGTGCCGCGTGCCCACCGTGCGCCGATCGGCGCCGATGTGCCCACCTCGTGCCCACCTGGGGCAGGGGAGGGGCTTCGCGGCCCCGCCGGGAAGAGTGAAACCGCTGGTCAAGACCGGTGGGGCGGGTGGGGCTCGAACCCACGACCCAGGGATTATGAGTCCCATGCTCTGACCGGCTGAGCTACCGCCCCGGTCCTGACAGCCTGCCAGAGAGCTCCGGATCACAGACATCGTCCGCGTGCTGGTCACCTCGGCGAGTCCGCTCCCTAGGGGCCCGGTGCGTCGTTACCTCCCTGTGACAACCGGCGGATCGGGTTGTAGCGTCGCCCGCGGTCCGGACGACCCCGCCCCCGATCCCGGGGGCTCGCCCGGACCCCGCCTAACCGCCTCCGGCCCCCGGGCCGAGCGGACCGGGGACCCACCGTTCCACTGGGGTGAATCCCGCCTGTGCGACCACCGGCAGGCAGGTAGGGCTAGTTCCGGCCCGAACCCGTCAGCTAACTCGGTAGGCGGAGCGAGGAACGGAGAACGTCGCCTTGGCGACCCTGCACCACCTGCACACCCCTGTCCCGGCCCTGCGGCGTTCCGCCGTCGTCGCCACCCTGCTCGCGGCATCGCTGCTCGCGACGCCCACGGCGTCGGCGGCTCCCCGGGACGACCGGGCGGACCAGCAGACGCTCGCCGCCGAGGTCGCGGCCATCGAGCAGCGGGTCCGCGAGGCCGAGGAGAACCTGCAGCGCATGACGATCGAGGCGGAGGCCGCCAGCGGCGCCGCGCTCGAGGCGCAGACGCAGCTGACCGCCGCTCAGCAGCACGCCGAGGCGACCGCGGTGGAGCTCGCCGCCGTCCGCGAGGCCGTCGACCGCACCGAGGACGACGTCGCCGACATCGGCCGGCAGGCCTTCATGGGCGCCGACGAGAGCCGCAGCTCCATGCAGATCGTCCTGCACGCCGACGGGCCGGCCGAGCTGCTGCAGCAGGCGGCCACGCTCGACATGCTGGGGGAGCAGCGCGCCGAGGTCCTCGAGGGCCTGGAGCGTGAGGAGGCCCGGGAGACCCGCCTGGACGAGGAGGCGCGCGCCGCCGTCGTCGACCGGGACGCCGCCGCGAAGGCTGCCGCGGAGACGCAGGCCGCCGTCGAGACCAAGCTGGCCGCCGCGCAGGCCGACTTCGACGCCCGCTCCGCGGAGAAGGCGACGCTGGACCAGCAGCTGCGCGACGCCGAGATCCGCCTGCTGGAGTCGCGCGGGAACGCCGACGCCGAGGCCGCCTGGAGCCAGATGCAGGCCGCCGAGGAGGCCGTCAGCACGCTGACCGCCGCCGGCGGTGCCGTTCCGCCGACGATCGGCCGGGTCACCTCCTGCTACGGCGCGCGCTGGGGAGCCATGCACTCCGGGGTCGACATCGCCGCGCCCATCGGCACGCCGGTGCACTCGCCCGAGCCGGGCGTCGTCCTGCAGGCGGGGCCGGCCAGCGGCTTCGGCCTCGCGGTCGCCGTCGAGCACCCCGACGGGGCCATCACCCTCTACGGCCACGTCAACCAGTACTTCGTCAGCCCCGGTCAGGCCGTCACCGGCGGCCAGCAGATCGCCGAGGTCGGCAACCGCGGCCAGTCCACCGGACCGCACCTGCACTTCGAGGTCCACCGCGGCGGTCTGTACGCCGATCGCTCGAACCCGGTGCCGTGGCTGCAGCAGCGCGGCATCTCCCTCGGGGGCGGCTGCGGCTGATCCTCCGGCGCCGTGACGCAGGATGGTCCCGTGCGCGACGGCGGGGGGATCTGGCTGCGGGCCGCCGTCCTCGGCGTCCTGCTCGCCGTCGGCGTCGTCGCGGCGCTGGTCCTGGACCTGCCCGACGCCGGCCAGGTGCGCACCTGGCTCGACGACGGCGGAGCGACCGCCTGGGTGCTGCTCCTCGGGGGCCTGACCGTCGTGCTCCTGGCGCCGGTCCCGCGGTCGGTGGTCTCGGCCCTGGTCGGGGCGGTGCTCGGCTTCTGGACCGGACTGGCCGTGGCCTTCGCCGGTGGCCTGCTGTCCGCGCTCGCGGCGTTCGGCCTCAGCCGCGCGCTCGGCCGGCCCGCCGCGGCACGATTGGCCGGCCCTCGGCTGCACCGCGTCGACGACCTGTTCACCGAGCGGGCGTTCGTCTCGGTGCTCGCCGGCCGGCTGATCCCGGTCATGCCCTTCGTCGTCGTGAACTACGGGGCGGGGCTCAGCCGGGTCCGCCTCGCCCCCTACCTCGCCGGGACCGCCGTGGGGATGGTCCCCAGCACCGTGGTGCAGGTCGGGGTGGGCGCCTCGACCGCGTTCGTCGTCGACCACCTGACGGCGCTGGCCGTCGTCCCCGCGGTCGTCGTCACCCTCGTGCTGCTCGGTGCAGCCCTCTGGTGGGCGAAGCGGCGCTCCCGGCGGGCGGGGGAGCAGGCACTGCCGGGCTGAGCGGGGTCAGCCGCGGCCGAAGAACCGGCCGATCACGCCACCGGCGCCGCCCATGGTGCGGGCCGCGAGCTGGAGGATCGGTCCGCCGGGGATGCCGGGGACCTTCTGCACGATCGGGGCCAGCTGCAGCAGTCCACCGACGTCGTGCACCTTGAGCTTCCGCCTCGCGACGGCGGGCACCGGGTTGATCCGGCCGGAAGCCGCCTCGAGCAGCAGGTCCGCGGCGCCCTCCACCGCGGGGCCGTCGATCGTGCCGGCGGGCACCCGCCGGACCTGCCACCCCTGGCCGTCGGCGGCGAACCCCCAGCCGCCGTCCGGCGTCGCGAGGGTGACCCGCCCGGTGATGCCCGTGTCGGCGGCCAGCGCCCCGGTGACGTCGGTCAGCGCGGCGAGCCCCGACTGCAGCACGTCGGCCGGCGGCGGCTCGGCCCCGCAGGACACCAGGTCCAGCCAGTGGACGGCGATCTCGTACGCCTGCCCCAGGACGACGCTGAGCAGGGGGATGCGGCCGACGACGGAGACCGCGAGGGCGGTGTCCAGCTCGACGGGCTCCTCGGCGAGGTAGCGGGCGGTGGCGTCCCGGCTGCGGCGCAGGGCGGCGAGCACCTCCTCGCGGGAGGCCGAGCGGTGTGCCGCCGTGACCCGGGCGTTGACCGCATCGGGGTCGGGCGGGGTGCCCTGCTCGCCGGAGCGCGCCGAGGCGATCAGGTCGCGCAGCGCCTGGTGGTCCTCCCAGCACCCGAGGTGGACGCAGATCTCGTGCGCGCGCCACCCGGGCAGCCTCGAGTCGCGGGAGAGGTCCAGCGTCTCCGCCTGGGCGAGGAAGCCGTCCCACGCGTCCAGCACCATGCGGGAGATCTCGTCCCGCCCTGCATCGGCCATTCCCTGGACTCGTCCCACGGAAGCGCCCTACCCGCATCTGCGCTGGTCAGGCATCGGATCCGCCGGCCGTCGCCGTGCTCTGCGCCTCGTCAAGCGGCGTACCACCCCCGCGGGTGAGGAATCGATCAAGGACCAGGTCGGAGCGGTCGATCGCAGGAGGGTGACCGACCGACTGCCTGGGGACCGCCGGGCGAGCAGTACGCCCGCCGCGCGTCCGCTGGGGAGGCTCCGCAGGCTGGGGTCGGCCGTGCGCGCCGGGCTCTACCGCACGCTGGCCGAGGACGACGACCGCGCGGCCTACTGGGTGCGGCACGTGCGCTACGGCGTGATCCAGAGCGAGATCGCCGCCGTCGCGGTGGCGGTCTACACCGCCTTGACGCCCACCCCGATCCGCGGCAACCCGGTCATCTTCGTGCTGGCCGCCCTCGTCGTCGTCGGTTCGCCCATGCTGATGCTGCTCCCGCTGCGCGAGATGATGCGCGACAACCGCGGGCCGCTGCTGATGTACAGCTGGAGCATCTCGACGACGGCGCTGATCACCGTGGCCGCCCGTCTCGACGGCGGCGCCTCCAGCCCGCTGTTCTCCGTGCTGTTCCTGACGCTGGCCTTCATGGCCGTCGCCTACGCGCCCTACGGCGTGGTCGCCATGGGCGCGCTGATGACCGGCTCGTACCTGGCATTCGTCGCGATGCCCGACATCACGCTGTCGGCCCTGTTCTTCGCCACCGTGATGGGCTCGTTCACGATGATCTGCGCGATGGCGTCGGCCAACTCCTGGGCCGCCTACGACCGGCAGCTCCTCCTCATCCGGACCCAGAAGCTGCTCGCCTCGACCGACCCGCTCACCGGCATCCCGAACCGCCGGTTGTTCCTCGACCGGGTCGCCGGGGCGGTGGACGCCTCCGCGTGGGGCCACCGGTCGGTCGCGCTCCTCGTCGACCTGGACGGGTTCAAGGCCGTGAACGACGCCGAGGGCCACGCGGCGGGCGATGCACTGCTCACCGCGGTGGGCGCCGCCCTGGGTGCCGCGGTGCGGGAGACCGACACCGTCGCCCGGCTCGGCGGTGACGAGTTCGGCGTCCTGGCCGACGTCACGTCCGGGACCTCCGCGGCCCTGCTCGCCGAGCGGCTGCGGGAGGCCGTCGCCGTCGCCGGCGCCCGCCACCGGGTGACGGCGAGCGTCGGCCTGGCGGAGATCCACCCGGGGGACGACGTCGAGGACCTCATGCACCGCGCCGACGTCGCCATGTACCGGGCGAAGAGCAGCGGCGGGAACCGGGCGCAGTCGCTCGACGTCTGACCGCCTCCGGGACGGCGTGTGGCGCTCTCGCCACCTTCCGTGATCGGTCACACGCCTGCTTCCGCAGGTCGGGAGCGCCCTGACTGACTGGGCTTGCGACGAACCATGACGCAGAGTGATATCCGTCATGGCGCCGGCGGTCCGCCCGCACGTTCTCCCCGCCGGACCGGCCCGAGAGGTGCTGCGCGGGCAGCCGCTGCGCTACCGGCAGGTAGACGGAGCCCCTGCGGACGTGGTATTGGCCGCTGACCAGCATCTAGAGGCGCCGAGGAAGATCATCGGCCACTTTCGTCCCAGGAGTCGCATCCGGGCTGGCGCGATCGGGTGACCATCGTGCAGACTTGACCCGGGAGCCCTGCTCCGCCACTGCCGAACACAGCCAGTCACCGAATCGATGGGTCCGTAGGGGAAGACGAGACCGATCGAGTCGATGGAGGTGCCCCGTGCAGCGACGGTCAACCCAGGGTGTCGTCTTCGTGCACGCGTGCCCGAAGGCGCTCTGCCAGCATGTCGAGTGGGCGCTTGAGCGCGTGGTCGGCGCGCCGGTCTCCCTGTCGTGGGCTGAGCAGCCCGCGGCGCACGGTTCCTACCGTGCTGAAGTGGCGTGGACGGGTTCGCCCGGCACCGGCGCCAAGCTGGTTGCTGCGCTGCGCGCGTGGCCGATGCTGCGCTTCGAGGTGACCGAGGAAGCCAGCCACGGCAACGACGGCGAGCGCATGTCGTACGTGCCCGGCAAGGGTGTGTTCCGCGCGCCCACGAGCGCCAACGGCGACCTCGTCGTCTCCGAGCAGCAGCTCCGCCACCTCGCCGCGACCGCCGGCTCCATCGAGGCCTTCCGCCACGGTGTGGACGAGCTGCTGGGCGCCGCGTGGGACGCCGACCTCGAGGTCTACCGGCACGCCGGTGACGGCAGCCCGGTCACCTGGCTGCACCAGGTCGTCTAGCTCGTACATCACGAAAGGGGCACGACACTCCCGGGCTCACAATGGAGTCGTCGTAGCCTGGACCGGGCCGTCCGGGCGCCGTCGGGGAAGCGGCGCCGGGGCGGCCTTTCCACGTCTCAGCCACGTCCTCCCTCACCGTTCTGGGTCCTCCCTCGGCGTCGACCGTGAGGGAGGACCCAGAACGATCAGGTCACCTGATCGTCAACGGGCCTCAGAGCGGGATGTTGCCGTGGGCCCCTCGGCCCAGGGGCGCCTCGGACAGCGCCTGGATCAGCCGCCGCCGGGTCTGCGCCGGCTCCACGACCTCGTCCACGACGCCGATCTGCAGCGCGCGGTTCACACCGCCGGCGATGCGCTCGTGCTCGGCGGCCAGCTGCGCGTGCAGCGCCTCGCGCTCCCCGGGAGGGGCGGCGGCCAGCTTCTTGCGGTGCAGGATGCCCACGGCGGCCTTGGCGCCCATGACCGCGACCTCCGCACCCGGCCAGGCGAACACCTTGGTGGCGCCGAGCGAGCGGGCGTTCATCGCGATGTAGGCCCCGCCGTAGGACTTCCGGGTCACCAGCGTCACCCGCGGGACGACCGCCTCGGCGAACGCGTGCAGCAGCTTCGCGCCGCGGCGCACGACGCCGTCCCACTCCTGGCCGACACCGGGCAGGTAGCCGGGGACGTCGACCAGCACGACCAGCGGGATGCCGAACGCGTCGCACATCCGCACGAACCGGGCCGCCTTCTCCGCCGACGCCGAGTCCAGGCAGCCGCCCAGCCGCAGCGGGTTGTTGGCGACGACGCCCACGGTGCGCCCGGCCAGCCGGCCCAGCGCGGTGACGACGTTCGGGGCGAACCGCGGGTGCAGCTCCAGCCCGGGCCCGTCGAGCACCGAGGAGATCAGCGGCTTGACGTCGTAGGCGCGCTGCCGCTGCTCGGGCAGGAGGGCGCTGAGGTCCGCTTCCGGCTCGTCGTCGGCGGCGGCGAACGTGCCCTGGGCGGCCAGCAGGTCGACGGCCAGGCGGGCGGTCTCCAGCGCGGCCGGCTCGGAGTCGGTGACCACGTGCACGACGCCGGATCGACGGCCGTGGGTGTCGGGCCCGCCGAGCTGCTCCTGGTCGACGACCTCGCCGGTGACCGACCGGACGACGTCGGGTCCGGTCACGAACACGCGGCCGGCCGGGCCCATGATCACCAGGTCGGTCAGCGCCGGGCCGTAGGCGGCACCGCCGGCCGCGGCACCGAGCACCACGGAGATCTGCGGGATCCGGCCCGACGCCCGCACCATGGCGGCGAAGACCTCGCCGACGGCGTGCAGGGCGGTGACGCCCTCGGCCAGCCGGGCGCCGCCGGAGTGCCAGATGCCGACCGACGGCACCCGCTCCCGGAGCGCGGTGTCGATGGCGTCGACGATGTGCCGGCAGCCGTCCACGCCCATCGCCCCGCCCATGACGGTGGCGTCGGTGCAGAAGGCGACGACAGGGCTGCCGTCCACGGTGCCGCGGGCCGCCATCACCCCGGAGGTGTCCCGGGCGGCCAGCGGCTGCATCGAGCCCGGGTCGAGGAACCGCGCGAGGCGGTCCTCGGGGTCCCGAGGGTCGGGCGCGGTCAGGGTCGGTGCGGCCGGGGCGGCGGTCACGGCGTCTCCTCGGGAAGCGGGCCTTCGGCGGTGGCGGTCACGCGGTGGTGAAGACCAGCGCGATGTTGTGGCCGCCGAAGCCGAACGAGTCGTTGACGGCGGCGCGGAGCTCGGCCTTGCGCGGTTCGTCCCGGACGATGTCGAGCGCCTGGACGGCGGCGTCGTCGTCGGGGTCGTCGAGGTTGGCAGTGGCGGGCACCACCTGCTCGCGCAGGGCGAGGATCGCGAACACCGACTCCAGGGCGCCGGCGGCGCCCAGCAGGTGACCGGTCTGGCTCTTGGTGGCGCTGACCAGCACGTGCTCGCCGAGCGAGTTGCGGATGGCCGAGGCCTCCGCGGTGTCGCCGACCGGGGTGGAGGTGGCGTGGGCGTTGACGTGCCCGACGTCGGCCGGCGTGAGGCCCGCGTCGCGCAGCGCGGCGGTGATCGCGCGGCCAGCGCCCTCGCCCTCGGGGTGCGGGGCGACCAGGTCGTAGCCGTCGGCGGTGGCGCCGGCACCGGCCAGCCGGGCGTGCACCCGGGCGCCGCGGGCGGCGGCGGAGTCGGCGCGCTCGAGGACCAGCGCGGCGGCGCCCTCACCGAGGACGAACCCGTCGCGGCCCTTGTCGAACGGCCGGGAGGCGCGCTCGGGCTCGTCGTTGCGCGTCGACATCGCGCGCATCGCGGCGAAGCCGGCCATCGGCAGCGGGTGCACGCAGGCCTCCGCGCCGCCGACCAGCACGATGTCGGCACGGTCCAGGCGCAGCAGGTCCAGGCCCCACCGGATGGCCTCGGCGCCCGACGCGCAGGCGCTCACCGGGGCGTGCACGCCGCCCTTGGCGCCGATGGCGAGGCCGACGGCGGCGGCGGGGCCGTTGGGCATGAGCATCGGGATGGTGAAGGGGGAGACCCGCTTGGGGCCCTTCTCCTCGAGGACGTCGTCCTGCCCGAGGAGGGTGAGCGCGCCACCGATGCCGGTGCCGAAGACGACGGCGATCCGCTCGGGGTCCACGCCCGCGTCGGCAGCGCCGGACTCCGCCCAGGCCTGCTCGGCGGCGACGACGGCGACCTGCTGGCTGCGGTCCAGCCGCCGGGCGCGCACCCGGTCGATCTGCTCGGAGGGCTCGGTGGCCAGTCGCGCGACGAGCTGGGCCGGGAACTCCTTGACCCACTCGTCGGTGATCCGGCTGACGCCCGAACGCCCCGCGAGCAGGGCCTCCCAGGTGCTGGCCACGTCGCCGCCGAGGGGCGTGGTGGCACCGAGGCCGGTGACGACGACGTCGGAGGTGGACGCGCTCATGGGGACTCCTCGTTCGGGGAGGGACGGATCGGGCACGGGTCCCGCCGGCGGTCGGCCGGCGGGACCCGAGGGGGTCAGCCCTGGTTGCTCTCGATGAAGCTGATCGCGTCGCCGACGGTCTTGATGTTCGCCAGCTGGTCATCGGGGATGGCGACGCCGAACTTGTCCTCGACGGCGGTGGCGATCTCGACCATCGACAGCGAGTCGACGTCCAGGTCGTCGGTGAACGACTTCTCCGGAGTGGCGTCGGCGGGGGCAACCCCGGCCACCTCCTCCAGGATCTCGCCGAGCCCGGCCTGGATCTCCTGGGTGCTGGCCAACGTGGGGTCCTCTCTCTCGGATGGGACGACGACCCCGGACGGGGTCGACGTCGTCGTCCGGGACACGGTGTCCCGGGAGTCTGTGGCGGTCACGGGAGGACGACGACCTGCCCCGCGAAGGTCAGGCCGGCCCCGTAGCCGAGCAGCAGGGCGACGTCGCCGCTCTTGGCCTCGCCGCTCTCGAGCAGGGCCGCCAGCGCCAGGGGCACCGAGGCCGACGACGTGTTGCCCGAGCGCACGATGTCGCGCGCGATGACCGTGCGCTCCGGCAGCTTCAGCCGCTTGGCCATGAGCTCGATGATCCGCAGGTTCGCCTGGTGCGGGGCGAACACGTCGATGTCGTCAGGTCCGACGCCGGCCCGGCGCATCGCCTCGACCAGCGTGTCGGTGAGCTTGGTGGTGGCCCAGCGGTACACCGCCTGGCCGGCCATGCTCATGCCGGTCTCGTTCTCGGGGATCGCGATGGCCTCGTGCAGGTCGCCGTCGCTGCCCCACACCGCCGGCCCGATGGCCGGCTCGTCCGAGGCGCTGACGACCGCGGCCCCGGCGCCGTCGGCGAAGATGACCGCCGTCGCCCGGTCCTCGAGGTTCGTGTAGTCGGTGAGCCGCTCGCCGCCGATGACCAGGGCGTTGCGCGCCGTCCCGCTGCGGATCGCGTCGGCCGCCGCGCTCAGCGCGTAGCACCAGCCGGCGCAGCCGGCGTTGACGTCGAAGGCGCCGGGGCGGGGCACCCCGAGCTGGTGGGCGATCCGGGGCGCCAGGCCGGGGATCGCCTTGGGCGGGCTGGTCGTGGCCAGCAGCACCAGGTCGATGTCGCCGGCGTCGAGGCCGCTGGCGGCGATCGCCTTGCCGCCGGCGGCGACCGACATCTCGACCAGCGTCTCGTCGGGCTCGGCCCAGCGCCGCTCGGCGATGCCCACCCGGCTCTGGACCCACTCGTCGCTGGTGTCCATCCGCTTCGCGAGGTCGTCGTTGGTCACCCGGGTGCGGGGCCGGTAGCTCCCGAAACCGAGGATCCGGGCGCCGGGGGCGCCGGCGGGCAGCTGGATGGGGGTCACGCGGACACCTCCGGGTAGAGCCGGGCGATCGGGTCGCCGGCGTCGACGAGGTCCCCGTCGTGCACCAGCCACTCGGCGAGCACGCCGTCGTAGCCGGCGGAGACGTTGACCTCCTCCCGCCGGCCGCGGATGCAACCGAGGGGGGAGCCGGCGGGCACGTGCGTGCCCTCGGCGATCTCGGCCGGGCTCACCGTCCCGCGGGCGGGGGCCACGACCATGCGCCAGTCGGGGAAGTGCTCGGCCTCGGCCCGGCCGCGCTCGGCGGCGATGAGCTCACGGGCGCGGTCGAGGTCGGCGGGGCTGCTGACGGCGAGGATCTCGATGCCGGCGCCCTTCCACTCGCGCTTGGCCAGGCCGGCCAGCGCGCCGGCGGGCGGCAGCTCGATGACGGCGGTGACGCCGAGGTCGCGCAGGGTGGCCAGGCAGGAGTCGAACCGCACCGGGCTGGTCACCTGGCTGACCAGGCGGGACAGGGCCTCGGCGCCCGAGGCGACGGCCGCGCCGTCGGCGTTGGACAGCAGCAGCCGGCTGGGGTCGGCCGGGCGGAGGCCGTCGGCCAGGCCCTCGAGCTCCTCCCGGGCGGGTGCCATGTACGAGGTGTGGAACGCCCCGGCGACCGACAGCGGCATGACCCGGGCCTTGGCCGGGGGCTCGGCCTTGAGCGCGGCCAGCCCGTCCAGCGGGCCGGCGACGACGACCTGGCCGCCGCCGTTGTAGTTCGCCGCCGAGAGCCCGTGCCGGTCCAGCGCGGCCTGCAGCTCGTCGGGGTCGCCGCCGAGGACGGCGGACATGCCGGTGGGGGTCTGCGCGCAGGCGGCGGCCATCGCCCGGCCGCGGACGGCGGTGAGCGCGATGGCGGCCTCGACCGACAGCACCCCCGCCAGCGCCGCGGCGGTGAGCTCGCCGACGCTGTGCCCGGCGATGACGACGTCGCGGCCGGCGTGCGGCGAGTGCACGACCGGGCCGGGCAGGCCACCGAGCTCCCGGGCCACGAAGAGGCTCATGGCGACCACGAGCGGCTGCGTGACCGCGGTGTCCTTGATCGCCTCCGCGTCGCCCGTGGTGCCGAGGGTGAGCAGGTCGGCGCCGGCGATCGCCCCGGCCCAGCGGAAGAACGGCTCCGCGCCGGGGAGGTCGAGCCAGTCGGTCAGCATCCCGGGCTTCTGCGCACCCTGACCCGGGGCGAGGACGGCGAGCACCCCTCCACCGTGCCAGTGATCGGGCTTCCGCGCGGTGGGCTGCGGTACGAAAGCCCACCGGTGATCTTTGTGGGAACCCTCCAATACATGCAGCCAAACAGCGACGTGACGGGCCCGTCACTGGTGGGAAGTGCACGGCTGGTGCGGCGTCAGTGCCAGAGCGAGCGGTCCTCGTCGAGAGCGGCGAGGGCCAGCGCGACCTGCAGCGTCCAGCTGCCGCGGGGGTCGGTGGCCGACAGCCCGGTGAGCTCGGCGGCCCGCTTGAGCCGGTACCGCACGGTGTTGGGGTGCACGAAGATGGCCCGCGCGCTGGCCTCCAGGTTGCCGCCGCTGGTGAGCACCGCGCGCACCGTCTCCAGCACGCCGCCGCCGGCCGTCCGCAGGGGCGCGGCGACCCGCTCCTGCAGCGCCGCGCGGGCCAGCGGGTCGCCGTCCAGGGCGCGCTCGGCGAGCAGCGCGTCGGCCGGGACCGGCCGCGGCGCCTCGGGCCAGGCGCGGGCCGCGCGCAGGCCCGCGAGCGCGGCGCCCGCGGAGACCGCCGCCCGGCTCAGCCCGTCGACCACCGGGCCGGTGACGACCGGCCCGTCGCCGAACTCCTCGCTGATCCGCTCCGCCGCGAGGCCGAGGTCGTGCGCGCCGCCGAGGACGACGACCAACTGCTCGGCGTGCACCCCGACCAGCACGTCGCAGCGCGCCGCCCGCGCCGCCCGCCGCACCGCGGCGTGCGGGTCCTCGACGTCGGTGGGCGTCGCGCCCACGACCACGATCGCCGGCGTCGTCGCCGCCCAGCCCAGCGCGGCCGCGCGACCGGACAGCTCGTCGGTGCGCTCGCCCCGCACCAGCGCGTCGACCGCCAGCGCCTCCAGCCGGGCGTCCCAGGCGCCGCGGTTCTCCGCGAAGCTGGCGTAGACGTGCGCCGTGGCGAAGGCGACCTCGCGGCTGAACAGCAGCACCGACAGGCGCAACGCCTCCTCGTCGCCGGGCTCGGCGACCGTGGCCACCCGCTCCTCGACCACCTCGACGGTGACCTTGACCAGGTCGACGGTCTGCTTGAGCGCCACGGTGCGAGCCAGCTCGCGGGGAGCCGCGCCGAACACCTCGCCGGTCAGCTTCGGCGGGCGCCCCGGGCTGCGGCACCACTCCACGAGGGACGCGATGCCGGCCTGCGCCACGAGGGTGACCCAGGAGCGCTGGTCGGCGGGCATCGCCCGGAACCAGGAGAGCTCCTCGTCCATCCGGGCGACGGCCTGGGTGGCCAGCGACCCGGAGGCGCGCTCCAGCCGCCGGAGGGTGGCCTCCGACGGCGGGCGGTTCCCCTCCGGGCTCACCCGGTCAGCGTGTCACGGCACCCGGGGGTGGGGGAGAGTGGACGGGTGAGCGTTCCCCCGGTCGGCACCGCCGATGTCACCCGGGCGCGTGCCGCCGCGCCCGTGTCGCTGGTCGCGGCGACGGTGGCCGGGGTGGCGGTGGTTGCGCTGCTCGGCGCGGGCGTGCGCAGCGACTTCGGCCCGCAGCTGCGCCTCGACGCCGCCGTCAGTGAGGCGCTGTACGCCGGTGACGGCCGCGCGCGGGCGCTCGACTGGCTGCTCGAGGCGCTCACCGCACCCGGGCTGGCGGTGTTCCGGCTCGTGCTGTTCCTGCCCGTCGTGGTGTGGCTGGTCCGCCGGAGCGCCTGGCGGACCGTGGTCTGGGTGGTGCTGTCGGCCGGGCTGATCAGCCCGGTGACGGCGGTGCTCAAGGACTTCTTCGGCCGGGTCCGGCCCCCGTTCGAGGACGGCGGCGCCCGGTACGAGTCGCTCAGCTATCCCAGCGGGCACTCCTCCGGCATCGCCGCGCTGGTCACCGTCGCACTGGTGCTCGCCTGGCCCTGGCTGACCACGTCCGCGCGGCGTGCCTGGGTGGTGGTCGGCGTGCTGGTGGTCCTCCTCGTCGGCCTCACCCGCATGTGGCTGGGCGTGCACTACCTGTCCGACGTGCTGGGCGGATGGGCGCTGGGGCTGTCGTGGTGCCTCCTCGTCGCCGTCGTCGTCGATGCCCTGCCGGGTGGCCGCGCCGCCCTGCCGCCGCGGTGAGCGGGCTCGACCAGCGCATCGTGCTGGCCCCGGAGGACGGCTCGCTCGGCCCGCTGCTGCGGATCGCCGACGACCGGCTGCCACCCCGCGCCGGGTACGGGCGGCACGAGCACCGGGCCGTCGACGTCGTGGCCGTGGTCCTGACCGGGAGCGTGACGCACAGCTGGGCGGAGGGGGCGACGGTGGCCGCGGGCGACGTCGCCGTCCTGCGCGCCGGGCAGGGGCTGGCGCACGACGAGGTCGCCGGCGCCGACGGTGTGCGAATCCTGCAGTGCTACCTGCGCAGCGCCGACCCCGGGGCGCCGACCTCGCACGAGGTGCTGCCCGCCGCGGAGGGCTGGGTGGAGCTGCGGCGCGACGACGCCCGGCTGTGGATCGGGCGCGCGACGCCGGGGGAGGAGCTCGCCGTGCCGGACGGCGTCGTCCTGGTGGCGACCGGCGACGGGGTCACGAGGCAGGACGACGGGCCGGTGCGGGTGACCGGGCCCGCCACGGTGCTGGTGTGGCAGGTCGACACCGCCCGCCCCGCCTGGGCCACCTGACCCCACCCCTGCGGGGAGGGCGCGGTCGTGGGGGGCCCTGTGCGGCGCGGACCCGGCGTCGTGGGCGAGAGTGGGGGCATGCCGACCAGCGCCGCCGACCTGCTGTCCGCCGCCTACAACGACGCCGACCGCACCATCGACCTGCGCCGCAGGTTGCACCGGCGCCCGGAGATCGGGCTGCAGCTCCCGCAGACGCAGGCGATGGTCCTCGAGGCGTTCGGCGACCTCCCGGTGGAGATCACCACCGGCAAGACCACCAGCTCCGTCGTCGGGGTGCTCCGTGGGGCCCGCCCCGGGCCGACCTACCTGCTGCGCGCCGACATGGACGCCCTGCAGGTGTACGAGGACACCGGCCTGCCGTTCGCCTCCGAGGTCCCGGGCGCGATGCACGCCTGCGGGCACGACACCCACGTGGCGATGCTCCTGGGGGCCGCCCGGCTGCTCGCCGAGCGCCGCGACGAGATCGCGGGACAGGTCGTGTTCATGCTGCAGCCGGGGGAGGAGGGCCTGCACGGCGCCCGGTACATGCTCGAGGAGGGGCTGCTGGACGTCGTGCCCGGGGCGCCGGTGAGCGGCGCCTTCGCCATGCACACCATCTCGACGATGCCCAGCGGAAGCATCAACGTCCGGCCCGGGCCGACCATGGCCGCTGCCGACCAGTGGCGGATGACCGTCCAGGGCCGGGGCGGCCACGCGTCGATGCCGCACACCGCCGCGGACCCGGTGCCCGTGGCCGCCGAGATCGTGCTCGCGCTGCAGTCGATGGTGACCCGGCGGGTGGACGTCTTCGACCCGGCCGTCGTGACGGTCGCCCACATCGCCGCGGGATCCCGCGACAACGTCATCCCGGAGATCGCCTTCCTCGAGGGCACGATCCGCACGCTGTCCGCCGAGCGCCGGACGGACGTCGTGACCGCCGTCCAGCGGGTCGCCACGCACATCGCCGCCGCGCACGAGATGACCCTGGTCTTCGAGCACCTGGCCGGTTACCCGGTGACCGTCAACGACCCGGGCGCGGCCGCGCAGGTGCTGGAGAACGCCCGGGAGCTGCTCGGCGAGCCCGCCGCACTCCTCATGCCGGCCCCGATGATGGGCGCCGAGGACTTCTCCTACGTGCTGGAGCAGGTGCCCGGCGCCATGGCGTTCCTCGGGGCCTGCCCGCCCGGGGTCGAACCGGAGACGGCGCCGGCCAACCACTCCAACCTGGTGGTCTTCGACGAGGAGCCGCTGCCGGCCGGCGTCGCGCTCTACGCGCAGATGGCGCTGCAGAACCTCGCCGGCTGAACGCGCGCAGGCTTAGGAACCCGCGCGGGCATAGGAACCTTCGCCCATGGATCCCGGTCGGATCTCCTGGGCAAAGGTTCCTATGCCTGCGTGCCTAGCGGTTCAGGTCGCGGGGGAGGGGTCGGTGCGCTGCTCCGCCGGAGCCGCCTGGACGTCGCGCACCTGGTACTTCTCGACCGCCTCGCGGACGACCGAGCGCTCGACCTGCCCCTTGTCGGCCAGCGAGGCGAGCACCCGGACCACGATCGACTCGGCGTCGACGTGGAAGTGCCGGCGCAGCGCCGGACGGGTGTCGGAGAGGCCGAACCCGTCGGTGCCCAGCGTCGACATGCCACCCGGGACGTAGGGCGCGATCAGGTCGGGCACCGAGCGCATCCAGTCCGACACCGCCACGACCGGGCCCTCGGCGTCGGCCAGCTTCGAGGTCACGAACGGGACCCGCGGCTCCTCCTCGGGGTGCAGCAGGTTGTGCTCGGTGACCTCCTCGGCCTGCCGGCGCAGCTCGCCCCACGACGTCACCGACCAGACGTCGGCCGAGACGTTCCAGTCGTTCGCGAGGAGCTCCTGCGCCCGCAGCGCCCACGGCACGGCCACGCCGGAGGCCAGGACCTGCGCCTTGGGGCCCTCGCCCTGGCCGGGGGCGTACCGGTACATGCCGGCCAGCAGGTCGGCGACCTCGAGGCCCTCGGGCTCGGCCGGCTGCGTGAACGGCTCGTTGTAGACCGTCAGGTAGTACATGACATCCGGCGAGCGGTGGCCGCCCAGCGGGGCGCCGGGGTCGTCGCCGTACATGCGCACGAGGGCGTCCCGGGTGATGTGGGCGACCTCGTAGGAGAACGCCGGGTCGTAGGACACCACGGCCGGGTTGGTGTGGGCGAGCAGCAGCGAGTGCCCGTCCTCGTGCTGGAGGCCCTCGCCGTTGAGCGTCGTCCGCCCGGCGGTGGCGCCGAGGATGAAGCCGCGGGTCATCTGGTCGGCGGCCGCCCAGAAGCCGTCGCCGGTCCGCTGGAACCCGAACATCGAGTAGAAGATGTAGATCGGGATCATCGGCTCGCCGTGGGTGGCGTACGAGCTGCCGACGGCGGTGAACGACGCCGTGGAGCCGGCCTCGTTGATGCCCTCGTGCAGGATCACGCCCTGCTCGGACTCCTTGTAGGCCAGCATCAGCTCGCGGTCGACCGAGGTGTAGCGCTGCCCGGCCGGGTTGTAGATCTTGTGCGACGAGAAGAGGCTGTCCAGCCCGAACGTGCGGGCCTCGTCCGGGATGATCGGCACGAAGCGCGGGCCGAGCTCCTTGTCCTTGAGCAGCTCCTTGAGCAGGCGGACGAACGCCATCGTCGTCGCCACCTCCTGCTTGCCCGACCCGCGGCGGAGCACCTCGAGGGCCTTGTCGTCAGGGGCCTTCAGCGCCTTGGCCTCCGACCGGCGCCGGGGCACCGCACCGCCGAGCTGCCGGCGCCGCTCGAGCATGTACTTCATCTCGTCGGAGTCCGGGTCGGGCTTGTAGTAGGGCGGCAGGGTCTTGTCCAGCGCCGAGTCGGGGATGTCCAGGTAGAGCCGGTCGCGGAAGCCGGCCAGGTCCTCGGCGGTGAGCTTCTTCATCTGGTGCGTCGAGTTGCGGCCCTCGAAGTGGCTGCCCAGCGTCCAGCCCTTGATGGTCTTGGCGAGGATGACCGTGGGCTGGCCCTTGTGCTCCATCGCGGCCTTGTAGGCGGCGTAGACCTTGCGGTAGTCGTGGCCACCGCGGGCGAGGTCCCAGACCTCCTTGTCGCTCATGTCCTCCACGAGCTTGCGGGTGCGCGGGTCGCGGCCGAAGAAGTGCTCGCGGACGAAGGCGCCGTCCTCGGCCTTGTAGGTCTGGTAGTCGCCGTCGGGCGTGGAGTTCATCAGGTGCACCAGCGCGCCGTCGCGGTCGGCGGCCAGCAGCTTGTCCCAGCCGCGGCCCCAGATCACCTTGATGACGTTCCAGCCCGCGCCGCGGAAGAACGACTCGAGCTCCTGGATCACCTTGCCGTTGCCGCGGACCGGGCCGTCGAGGCGCTGCAGGTTGCAGTTGATGACGAAGGTGAGGTTGTCCAGCTCCTCGCGGGCGGCCAGGCCGATGGCGCCGAGCGACTCCGGCTCGTCCATCTCGCCGTCACCCAGGAACGCCCAGACGTGCTGGTCGGAGGTGTCCTTGATGCCGCGGTCGTGCAGGTAGCGGTTGAAGCGCGCCTGGTAGATCGCGTTCAGCGGGCCCAGGCCCATGGAGACGGTCGGGAACTCCCAGAAGTCCGGCATCAGCCGCGGGTGCGGGTAGGACGACAGCCCGCCGGCCGGGTGGCTGACCTCCTGCCGGAAGCCGTCGAGCTGGTCCTCGGTCAGCCGGCCCTCGAGGAAGGCGCGGGCGTAGATGCCGGGGGAGGCGTGCCCCTGGAACCAGATCTGGTCGCCGCCGCCGGGGTGGTCCTTGCCGCGGAAGAAGTGGTTGAACCCGACCTCGTACAGCGATGCCGAGGACGCGTAGGAGGAGATGTGGCCGCCGACGCCGATCCCGGGCCGCTGCGCGCGGTGCACCATGATCGCGGCGTTCCACCGGATGTAGGCGCGGATCCGGCGCTCGACGTGCTCGTCGCCCGGGAAGTAGGGCTCCCGCTCCGGCGGGATGGTGTTGATGTAGTCCGTGCTGCGCAGCGACGGGACGCCGACCTGCTGCTCGCGGCTGCGCTCGAGCATCCGCAGCATCAGGTAGCGGGCGCGACCTCGGCCCGCGTGGTCGATGACGGCGTCGAGGGACTCCACCCACTCCTGGGTCTCGTCGGGGTCGGTGTCGATCAGCTGGCTCGGCAACCCGCTGGTGATGACCGGGCGGGGCTGGCCTGCGTCGCGGGCGGGGTCGCCGTCCGTCTGCTGCGGTGCGCTCATGCGCCCATCGTCCCCCGAGGGGGCAGTCGCCGTCACGTCTCCCGCCGTCCTGCGGAAGGAGGCGTGTCGCGCCGGGGGAGGGACGACGTCCGTCCTGCCTGCGGACGCAGGCTTGCGTCGTGCCCGCCATGCCCTACGCTTCCGCCTGCGGCGCCTCGTTCCGACGGCGCCGCCCCCGGGGGACGTCCGCCGGAGGGCGAGCGCGTCGACGTCAGGCGAGAGGGGTGGCATGACCAGGGTGCGGGTGGTTCTCCCGCTGGTCGTGTCCGCCGTCGGCTCGTGCCCGCTCCGCTCCGGGACCGAACACGTCGCCCGGCCGGTCGTCCTGTGACGCCTCCCCGCGCGGTCACCGGCCCGACAGGGCACCATCCACGTCACAGCCGATCAGCAGGAGCAGCACGCATGGAGGAGCAGCAGGGATGAGCGTCGACAGCGCCGGCATGGCGGCCCGGCTGGGCATCAAGCCGGGCATGGTCGTGCAGGAGCTCGGCTGGAGCGAGGACGCCGACGAGGACCTGCGCGACTCCATCATCGAGGCCTCCGGCAGCGAGATGGTCGACGAGGACACCGACGAGGTGGCCGACGTCGTGATCCTGTGGTGGCGGGAGGACGACGGCGACCTGTTCGACGCCCTCACCGACGCGCTGACCTCCCTGGCCGACGAGGGCGTCGTCTGGCTGCTGGTCCCCAAGTCGGGCCGGCCCGGGCACGTCGAGCCCGGTGACGTCACCGAGGTGGCGCCCACCGCCGGCCTCTCGCAGACCAGCAGCATCTCCGCGGCCAAGGACTGGTCGGGCATCCGCCTGGTCACCCCCAAGGCCGCGCGCAGCCGCCGCTAGTTCAAGGACCCCCTCGCCCCCCGCACCTCGCTCCGCTCGGCGCGGGTCCCTGCGAGGGGGCCGTTCCAGCACGTCGCCGGGCGTGCGGCACGATCGGGGGCATGAGCCTCTCCGTCGGTGACCGCGCGCCCGAGTTCAGCCTTCCCGACCAGGACAAGCAGGTCGTGTCCCTCGCCGAGCTGCGGGGCACCCCCGTGCTCCTGGTCTTCTACCCGTTCGCCTTCTCCGGCATCTGCACCGGTGAGCTGTGCCAGCTGCGCGACGAGCTGGCCGCCTACACCGACGCCGGCGTGAAGGTGCTGGCGATCAGCACCGACCCGGTGTTCAGCCTCAAGGCCTTCAAGGCGGCCGAGGGCTTCGACTTCCCGCTGCTGTCGGACTTCTGGCCGCACGGCGAGACGGCCCAGGCCTACGGCGTGTTCAACGACAAGGCCGGGATGGCCGTGCGCGGCACCTTCCTGATCGACGCCGAGGGCGTCATCACCTTCGCCGAGGTCAACGGTCCCGGTGACGCCCGCGAGCAGTCCGGCTGGAAGGACGCCGTCGCCAAGATCGCGGCGTGATCCGCGGCTCGGGGGCGGGCGCTCGCGCCCGTACCCTGAGCGCGCGGGGCGTGTAGCTCAGCGGTAGAGCCCTCGCCTTACAAGCGAGTGGTCGCAGGTTCGAATCCTGTCGCGCCCACCCCGTGAGGTGCCGGAACGGCCCTCCTCCCCACCGCTCGCGACCCCGCGAGCGGGAGGGAGGAGGGCCCTCCGTCAGGCGGCCGGCTGGGCCGCGATGTCGACCGGGCCCCGGGCCGCCGGGACGGCCGGCTTCGGGAACGCCGGGCGGAGGAATGCCGGAGCCTTGAACGGCTTCCAGGTGCCCTCCGGCTGGGCCAGCCGGTCGGCCACCGCCCAGATCGCGGCCGGGTGGTGGCCGATGCCGAGGTGGCTGGCGGTCACGGCGATGTTCTCGCAGCGCTCGCCGGGCACGTTGAGGCACGTCTGCCAGTGCACGATGCCGTCGAAGTGCGAGTAGATCGAGGTGGCCGGCACGGGCAGCGGGCAGCCGTCGGACTCCAACGGGTACTGGCGCTGCTCCACGTGCAGGTGGGCGAAGCGGTCGAACGCCTTGCCGGCCCGGGTCTGGCTGTGCCGCTCGATGCGGAACGGGCTGCCGAGGGTGATCACCTGGCGCACCTGGTCGGGGCACTGCCGGGCGAGGTCGCGGGCGAAGATGCCGCCCAGGCTCCAGCCGATGACGGTCACCTTCCGGCGGTAACGGCCGTGCAGGTAGTCCAGCTTGTCGCGCAGGCCGTTGACGCAGAGGGCGGTCGGGCCGATGTTGCGGCCCAGCCCCCACCCGTGCACCCGGTAGCCGAGCCGCCGGAGCGTCGCGCGGAGGACGCGGGTCGAGTTGTCGTCGGCGAGCAGGCCGGGGAGGACGAGCACGGGGTGGCCGTCGCCCTTGGGCAGCCGGGCCGCGAGCGGCCGCGCCGCCAGGTAGAGGCCGTAGTCGGCGACCGCCCGGCCGGGCTCGGTGAGGTAGAGCGGGAGTGCCGGGCCGTCACCCTGCTGTCGTGCCACGTCGTCCTCCTGGCTGCCGTTCGTTCTTGGAAGGGCCGGTACCAATCTGAGGCCTGCCTCACACGTGTCCGTCACAAGGACGCGGGCACATGTTGCCGAAATGTGTCCTGCGTCATATCGGCCGCGAGCGTTCCGTTGCGCAAGGCGGATCGTCCCGGGCTGCGCCCTCTGGCAGGACGTGCCACCGTACGGGCGGTCCGGACGGGGAGAGGGGCGCTCATGGGCGAGCAGGGAACGGCGGGACGCAGCGCGACGGTGGACCTGGGAGGCGCGGTCCACTACGTCGACTTCGGCGGCCCCGCCGACGGGCCGGTGCTCGTCCTCGTGCACGGGCTGGGCGGTTCGCACCTGAACTGGGACCTCTTCGCCCCCCTCGTCCGCGAGCACGCCCGGGTGTTCGCGGTGGACCTCCCCGGGTTCGGGCGCAGCGAGCCGGCCGGCCGCGACTCCAGCGTCGCGGCCAACGTGGCGGTGCTGCACCGCTTCCTCACCGAGGTCGTCGGTGAGCCGGTCGTGCTCGTCGGCAACTCGATGGGCGGGATGATCTCGATCCTCGAGACCGGCGAGCACCCCGAGCAGGTGCGGGGGCTGGTCCTGCTCGACCCGGCCGTGCCGGGCCCGCGCCGCGCGCTGGACCCGCTGGTCGTCGCCATGTTCGCCGCCTACGCGCTGCCCTTCGTAGGGAGGCGGCTCATGTGGTGGCGGCGGCAGCGGCAGTCGCCCCTGGGGCGCGTGCGCGAGATGCTCCAGCTCGTCGGCGTGGACCCCGACCAGCTGCCCGCCGAGGTCGTCGACCGCTCGGTGACCCTGCTCGAGGAGCGCCAGGACGTCGACGGCATGGACCGCGCGTTCCTGGTCGCGGCTCGCTCGCTGCTGCGCCTGCTCGCCGACCCCCGCCGCTACCGGTCGGCCATGGCGTCCATCGCCGTCCCGGTGCTGCTGGTGCACGGCGACCGCGACCGGCTGGTGCCGGTCGCGGCCGCGCGCGACATCTCCCGCCGGCACCCGTCGTGGCGCTACGTCGAGTGGGCCGGCGTCGGGCACGTCCCGCAGCTGCAGGAGCCGCAGCGGCTGGCCACCGAGGTGCTGGGCTGGCTCCGGGACTTCTCCCTGGCGCGGCCGCAGGACTGAGCCGGCTCGCTCAGTCCTGCGGGCGCAGCGTGTCGCGGAGCGCCTCGAGGCCCGTGTAGCGCGGGCGCCAGCCCAGCTCCTCGCGAGCCCGTGTGGTGTCCATGATCGCCGGACGGCTGGCCGCCTCGATCCACTCGGCCACGGGTGGCAGGAACGGCAGCCGCGAGACCACCCGCGCCGCGGCCTGGGCCGGAGCCGCCGGCAGCGGGATGGGCAGGGCGCCGAACTCGCGGGCCACGTCGGCGGCGGTCAGGACGCCCTCGCCGGCGATGTTGTAGGCGCCGGCGGGACCGGCGCCCACGATGCACAGCAGGAGCGCCTGGCCGACGTCCTCCTCGTGGATGAACTGCAGCGGGTGCTGCGGCACCAGCAGCGGCACCGGCACCGGCAGGCGGCGCGGCCGGTCGAACAGCTGGCGGCCCAGGGGTGCCAGCGGGCCCGGCAGCACGTCCTTGCCGCCGATCGCGTGCGGACCGACGACCACGGGCGGCCGCAGCAGGTAGAGGTCCAACTCCGGGGCCGAGGCCGACTCGTCCTGCAGCAGGTGCTCGAGCTCGGCCTTCTCCTGGGCGTAGAACAGCCGGGCCGCCGGGCGGACCGGCCACTCCTCGCTGATGCGGTCCGGGTTGTCGCTGTGGAAGCCGTAGGCGGCGACCGACGACGCGTAGACGAAGCGCTTCGCGCCGACCGACGCCGCTGCACGGAACACGGTGAGCGTGCCGTCCACGTTGATGGCACGGGTCGTCTCGCGGGAGGCGTTGCCGGTGATCAGGAACGCCAGGTGCACCACGACGTCGGCATCGCGGAACGCCTCGCGCAGGGCGTCGGGGTCGCGCACGTCGCCCTGGCGGTACTCCATCTTCGTCCAGCCGCGTTCCGCCGGGTCGAACGGCCGGCGGGCCATGCCGATGATCCGGTCGATCCGGTCATCGGCCTGGAGCAGCGGGACCAGGCCCTCGCCGAACGTGCCGGTGGGCCCGGTGACCGCGACCGTCAGCCCGCTCTTCTTCCGCTTCCCGCCGGAGCCCCGCTGCTTGGTGGGGCTCACCGGGCGGCTGCCTTCTTCTTCGCTGCCGGGGCGGTCTTCTTCGCCGCCGGGGCCGCCTTCGGCTGCGGCACGTCGGGGGTGCCCTTCTCCGCGCGGGCGAGCTCGAGCAGCTCCTCGATGCCGCCGCGGATGCCCCCGGAGAGGACGTCGACGTCCGGGAAGGCGTCGAAGTCGGCGTTGATGCCGAAGGTCATCGTCTTGAGGTAGCTGAAGATCCCGATGGAGCAACGGGTGCCACCGGCGATCGGCACGTACGCGTGCGCGGTGCACATCCGCCGGCCGAGCACGTAGAGCGGCACCCGGGGGCCGGGCACGTTCGTCGTCACCGCCTGGCACCACATCTGGCCGGCGTTCACCGCCGCCCGGACGCCCAGCGACAGCAGCGTGGGAGCGACGAAGTCGCCCATCGAGATGATCGAGGGGACGTCGACGGCCTGCATCGCCTGCTTGTACTCGTCCATCTGGCCGCGGATCGTCTCCAGCCGGGACGCCGGGTCGGGGTCACCGACGGGCAGGTCGACGAAGACGGCGGAGACCCGGTTGTCCATGGTCCCCTTCTGCTTCTCCGACCGGACCGAGACCGGCACCATCGACCGCACGACGAGGTTCTCCGACGAGAGCTCCCCGCGGCCCTTGAGCAGGTCGCGGAACCCCTTGGTGATCGCGGTGAGGACGACGTCGTTGACCGTGCCGCCCAGCGCGGTCCGGACCTCCTTGAACTCGTCGAAGTTCCCCGCGGTCCAGGCCCAGCGCCGGTGCGGGCCGATGGTCCCGTTGAGCGACCGGGCGGTGGGGGTGACGGCCTGCTTGGCCAGCGACGGGATGGTCTGGGCCAGCGTGCGACCGGAGTCGGCCATGCTCTTGGCGGTGCGCACCGCGCTGCCCACCGTGGGCAGCGAGCTGATCGTGCGCAGCGGCTGGGTCATCGCCTCGGTGACGGCGCCGGCCACGAGCGCGGCGCCGGACGGGTCGCGGCGGGGCGTCCAGTCACGCGGCTCGTCGTGCTCGGCGTCGGGGGAGAGGTCGAACATCAGCTGCATGAGGTCGCTGCCGGCGACACCGTCGACCATGCAGTGGTGGACCTTGGAGATGATCGCCCAGCGGCCCTCGGCCAGGCCCTCCACGAGCCACAGCTCCCACAGCGGCTTGGCCATGTCGAGGCGCTGACCGAGCACCCGACCGGCCAGGTTGCGCAGCTGCTCGTCGTTGCCCGGGGAGGGGACGGCGGTGTGCCGCACGTGGTAGAGGATCTGGAAGTGGGGGTCGTCGACCCACATCGGCCGGCCGAGCTGCAGGGGCACCTCGCGCACCCGCTGCCGGTACCGGGGCACCAGCGGCAGCTTGCTCAGGAGCAGGCGCACCACGTCGCCGTAGGTGGGCGCGGGGCCCTCGAAGATGGCGACCGAGCCCACGTGCATGGGCGTGTTCTCGCCCTCTGCGAAGTAGAACCCGCTGTCGAGGGCGCTCATGCGGTCCACGTCTCGCTCCTAACCGCCCCGGGACCTCAGCTCGGTCGGGGCCGTCGCACGGTGTCGGTTGGCCGCCGAAGTTAGGTGTGTCGCTGAGTGCGCGCAAATCGAGCATGTGGCGGCGGCCACATCCTGCATGCCCCGCCGAACCGCTGGTCAACCGGCCTGTCGCAGTCCCTCCTGCGCGCGGTCCAGCAGGTCCAGCAGCGCCCGGTCGACGACGTCGGTGCGGGTGAGGTTCACGCTGTGGCCCGCGCCCTGCACCATCACCAGCTCGGCGCTCGGCCCGATGTCCTCGGCCAGCCGGCGGCCGTGCGACGCCGGGGTCAGCCGGTCGTGCGAGGCGGCGACCACGGTGACCGGCACCCGGCTCAGCACGGGCAGCGACTCGTACTCCTCGTGGTCGAGGAAGGTCGCGTAGAAGGCGGCGGTGACCGGGAAGGGGGTCTCCTCGAGCAGGCCCTGGACCAGGCGCACGCTCGTGGGGTCGGCGTCGGCCCGGTTGCCGAACAGGAAGCGCCGGGTGAACCAGCGGCCGAAGGGGCTGCCCCGCCAGCGGAAGCGCTCCAGCAGCGGCGCCGTCAGCTGCAGGATGCGCAGGTAGACCGGCAGCAGGTGCAGCCGGCGGACGAGCTTGAGCAGCCAGCCGAGCAGCCCGCTCTCCACCAGGCCACCGGCGGAGGTGGCGAGCAGGAAGGCTCCGACGACGCGGGTGCCGAACAGCTCGGGACGGCGCCGCGCGAGGGCCATGATGCTCATCCCGCCCATCGAGTGGCCCGCGAGCACGACCGGCCCGGGAGGGACGACGGCGTCGAGCACATGGGCCAGGTCGCGGCCGGTGCGGTCGATCGTCGCGTCGGGCAGAGGGGTGGCCGCCGACCGGCCGTGCCCGCGCTGGTCCCAGAGCACCAGCCGGTAGCGGTCGCGCAGCACCAGCCGCTGCAGCTCCCACTCCGCCAGCCGGGCGGTGAACCCGTGGCAGAACACCACCGTCAACGGGGCGTTCGCGGGGCCGTCGAACTCGACGTGCAGGTTCACGCCGTCGTCGGTGCGCACGACCTGCGAGCCCGGCGGGGGCGGGTCGGTGAGCGGCGGGAGGATCAGCGGCGGCGGCAGGTCCCTGGGCACCGCGTCATCCCAGAGGCTGCGGCGTCCGGCCGCAACCCGAGGCCCGACGCGGTCAGTGCGGGGCGCGCCAGGTGGGGGCCGACTCCCGCACGAGCCGGCGGACCGCGTCGACCTCGCGGGCGACCGGCGCGAGGACGCCGTCGGCGTGCAGCTCGGCGTCGTCCGGCGGCCGGTGCTCTCGGACGTCGTCCTCCAGCCGGCGGATCGCCCGGCGCAGGGTGGCCACCTGGGCGAGATCGGGGGCGGGCTCGCCGCCGCGGGTGGCGATGACCGCCCCGGTGATCGCGTCGGAGGTCCGCTCCAGCTGGACGATGACCGGCCACCAGGCCGCGGCGCGGGTGCTGATCGGCGGCGGCTCGGCCAGCCGGCGCTGGAGCTGGGTCTGCAGCTCGGTGAGCGCCCGGTAGTTGCGGCGCCGGGCCCGGCGCCGTTCGGCCGGGCTGCCGGTGAAGGCGGCGTCGACGAACCCGTCCAGGGCCACGGCGGCGTCGCGCAGCGCCTGGTCCAGCGGTGCCCGCCAGGTCTGCGGCCACAGCAGGTAGCCGAACACCAGCACGATCGCGCAGCCGACGAGCGTGTCCAGCAGCCGCGCGCCGACCAGCCCCGGTCCGCCGGGCAGCGCGAGGTCCAGCATCAGGATGATCAGCGGCGTCTGGAAGACCGAGAACAGGCCGAAGTTCGTGTCCCGGGCCCACGGCAGCACGGCGGCCGAGCACACCAGGGCGACGACCACCCAGCCGTTGCGGGGGAGCACCGCCAGCAGCGCCGACCCCAGCAGCACGCCGAGCAGCGTGCCGGCGCCGCGCTGGATCGCCCGGGTGAACACCGAGCCGAAGTCGGGCTTGAGCACGATCGCGACGGTGAGCAGCACCCAGTACGGGCGCTCGAAGGGCAGGTACTGGCGGGCGATCTCGGCGATGGACATGCACAGCGCCAGCCGGACGGCGAAGCCGCGCGCGTCACCGCTGGCCAGCGTCCGGTCGATGACGTCGCGCAGCCGGGCGCGCAGGCTCACCGTCGGCTGCAGGGCGGCGGCGCGGGAGCGCTCCTCGGGGTCCCCGACCACCGTCCAGGCCAGGCGCACGCCGTGCCGGACCGCCCGCAGCGCCGGATGGCCCTGCTCCCGGTCGGGCGGCCGGTCGTCGGACAGCGGGAGGCTGCCCGAGACCGCAGCGGCGAGGGCGTGCACGGCGGCCACGTCCCGCGGATCGGCCTGCACGCCGGCGCTCGCGGTGGCGACCGCACCCTCGACCAGCACCGCCGCGGCGTTGAGGACCCCGGCGAGCTCGCTGAGCTCCTTGCTGCGCCCGGCCGAGCGGCTGCGGCTGCGGATGACCCGGTCGTAGGCGGCGTTGAGCGCGGTGGTCAGCGCCCGGCGGGCCGTCGGCGCGGAGTCGGTGCCGGCGACGGTGAGCAGCTCCGCGATGCGGGTGAACACGGTCGCCACCGCGGAGCGGTCGGGGTCCACCGGCTCGGTGCGGATCTGCACGAGGGTGGCGAGCGTCGCCCAGGCCGCCCCGCAGAGGAAGAAGCCGACCTCCGCCGCGGCCGACAGCGGGGTGATCAGCCCCGAGGCCAGGGCGGTGTAGATCAGCAGCTGCAGCGCGCCGAGCGAGAGCGCGGAGTTCACCGCGCTGACCAGGGCCGCCACCGCCGAGAGCAGGGCGATGACCGCCACCGGCTCCCAGCCACCACCGGTCGCGTACTGACCGGCGACCAGCCCGAGCATGCCGAAGGTGGTCGCCGCGGCGATCCGCCGGAGCCGCTCGCGGAGCGGGCCGGGCTGCGGGGCCAGCGAGGCGGCGAGCGCCCCCATGGTGCCGAAGACGCCGGCGCCCAGCGTCGCGCCGGAGTCCAGCCCCCCGCCGATCACGATCGCGAGGGCGAGGGGAGCGGGCACCGCGACGGCGAACCGGACGACGTCGCGCCACGGCACGCGGGGTGGCGTCGTGCGCAGCAGCTCCTCGAGCCAGGCGGGAGCACGCAGGCCGCGTTCCCGACGCCGCTCCTCCGCCACGCGCAGAGCTTGACATCCCACGGGGCGGTTCCGCCGTGGACGCCTACGCTGCGGAGCCGTGCCCGTGCTGCTCGGTGAGGTCCTCGCCGCCCTCGACGCCCGCTACCCGTCCGCGCTCGCCGAGAGCTGGGACGCCGTGGGCCTGGTCTGCGGCGATCCCGACGAGCCGGTGGCGACGGTGCTGTTCGCCGTCGACCCGACCGCCGCCGTCGTCGACGAGGTGCTGGCGACCGGCGCCGGCCTGCTCGTCACCCACCACCCGCTGTTCCTGACGCCGGTGCACGGTGTGCCGGCCGACGACCCGAAGGGCCGGCTGGTGCACCGGCTCGTCCGGGCCGGTGCGGCGCACCTGGTCGCGCACACCAACGCCGACCGCGCGCCGGAGCACGGCGTCAACGACGCGCTGGCCGCGGCGCTCGGCCTCGAGGACGCCGTTCCGCTGGAGCCCGACGCGACCGACCCGCGGGCCGGGCTGGGCCGGGTGGGCCGGCTGGCCGAGCCGATGACGCTGCGGGAGTTCGCCGAGCACGCCGCCCTCGCGCTGCCGGTCACCGCCGGCGGCGTCCGCGCGGCGGGCGACCCCGACCGCCCGGTGCGCACGGTCGCGGTGTGCGGCGGCAGCGGCGGGTCGCTGCTGGGTGCCGCCGCGGCGGCCGGTGCCGACGTCCTGCTGACCAGCGACCTGAAGCACCACCCGGTGAGCGAGGCGCTGGAGGCCCCGGGCCCGGCGCTGGTCGACGTCGCGCACTTCGCCTCCGAGTGGCCCTGGCTCCCGGTGGCCGCCGAGGTGCTGCGCGCCGACCTGGGCGGGCGCGTGGAGGTCGTCGTCTCCACCCGCCGGACCGATCCCTGGACCTGCCGCGCCGGCCAGGAGGAGGGCGGCGGCAGGCACGCGGCGGGCTGAGCGCCGGGGACGGCCCGGGGGCACAGTAGCGAAAGGACCCCCGTGCCCCCCGCCCCTCGCAAGCTCGCGGCGGGATCCTGCACGGGGGCCGAGGACATCGGGCTGCACAGGTAGGTTCTCCGCGTGAAGGTGGACCATTTCGAGCAGCAGAAGCTCCTGGAGCTGGCGGCGGAGGACGTCGCGCTCACCCAGCTCGCGCACCGCAGGCGCACGCTGCCGGAGGCAGTCGCCGTGGAGACCGCGGCCGAGGCCGAGCGGTCCCTCGCCGACGACGTCGTCCGCGCCGAGACCGCGGTGCGCGACCTCCAGCGCGAGGTGAAGCGGCTCGAGGGCGACGTCGACACGGTGCGGGCGCGGGCGACCAAGGACCAGAACCTGCTCGACTCCGGCAGCGTCTCGGCCAAGCAGATGACCGACCTGCAGCACGAGCTGGAGTCCCTGAAGCGCCGTCAGTCGGACCTCGAGGACCAGGAGCTCGAGCTGATGGAGAGCCTGGAGACGGCGGAGACCGCGCTGAAGGCCGCGCAGGAGGGCCGGGACGCGGCCCGCGCGGAGCTGGAGCGGGCCGAGCAGCTGCGCGACGACGCCCTGGCCGACATCACCGACGGCACGAACCGGCACGAGGCCGCCCGCGCGGCGGTGGCCGGCGGCATCTCCGCCCCGCTGCTGACCCTCTACGACCGGATCCGCACGCAGACCGGCACGACCGGCGCGGCGATGCTGCAGGCGCGTCAGTGCCAGGGCTGCCGGCTCGAGCTCTACGGCAACCAGCTCACCGCCGTCCGCAACGCCGACCCGCACGAGGTCGTGCGCTGCGAGAACTGCGGCCGGATCCTGGTCCGTACGGCCGAGTCCGGCCTGTGACCCGTCGGTTCGTCGTCGAGGCCGACGGCGGGTCGCGGGGCAACCCGGGCCCCGCCGGGTACGGCGCGCTCGTCCGGGACGCCGAGACCGGCCGGGTGCTCGCCGAGCGCGCCGCGTCGGTCGGCCGGGCGACCAACAACGTCGCCGAGTACGGCGGTCTGGTTGCAGGCCTGCAGGCGGCGCTGGACCTGGACCCGACGGCGTCGGTGGAGGTCCGGATGGACTCCAAGCTCGTCGTCGAGCAGATGTCGGGGCGCTGGAAGGTCAAGCACCCCGACATGCAGAAGCTCGCGCTGCAGGCCCGGCAGATCGCCCGCCAGCTGGGGCAGGTCCGCTACACCTGGGTCCCGCGCGCGCAGAACGGCGCCGCCGACGCGCTGGCCAACAGCGCCATGGACGGCCGGCCGATCCACCGGGACGCCGCCGCCGAGGCCGTCGTCCTGGAGGACGACGTCCAGCCGACGCCCGAGCCCGCCCCGGTCACCACCACGGTCACCCACCTGCTGCGGCACGGCCAGACCGAGCACACCCCCGAGCGCCGGTTCAGCGGCCGCAACGACCTGCCGCTGTCCCGCACCGGCCGCGCCGAGGCCGAGGCCGCCGCGCACCGGATGGCGGGGCTGGGCATCGACGTCGTCGTCGCCTCACCGCTGCGCCGCACGCGGGAGACCGCCGAGGCCGTCGCCTCCGTGCTCGGCCTGCCGGTGCAGCTGGACCAGGACCTGGTGGAGCTGGACTTCGGCGACCTCGAGGGCCTGTCCGGCGACGAGGCGAGGCAGAAGTTCCCGCTGGCCGTGCGCCGGTTCCTGTCCGACGTGCGGGTGGCCGCGCCCGGCGGGGAGTCGATCGCCGACGTCAGCGCCCGGGTGGCGCGGGCCCGTCAGCGGATCCTGGCCGAGCACGCGGGGAAGACGGTGCTGGTCGTCAGCCACGTCACCCCGATCAAGCTGATGCTGGCCGCCGGGCTCGGCGCCGGCGACGACGTCGTCCACCGGGTGTTCCTGGAGGCGGCGTCGCTGTGCACGGTGGCGTGGTCGTCGGACGGGCGCACCTCCGTGCGGCTGGTGAACGACACCGCCCACCTGCGCTAGAGCCGCGCGAAGAGGTAGGCCGACACCGCGACGGCGAAGACCACGATGAACACCCGCAGCGGCGTGACCGGGATGCGGGTGGCGATCCGGGCGCCGACGAAGCCGCCCACCAGGCTCGCGGGCGCGGCGACGCCGACGACCGCCCAGTCGATCGGCCCGAAGATGCCGAACACCACGAGGGTGACGGTCGCGGTGACCGCCGACAGCGCCGACTTGAAGGCGTTGGCCAGCTTGAGCCGGTGCAGCCCGATGCCCAGGACGCCGACCAGGATCACCCCGAGCGCGCCGCCGAAGTAGCCGCCGTAGGCGGTCGCGAGGAACAGCGCGACGTGCAGCCAGACCGGGTCCCGCCGCGGCCCGTCGTCCCCGCGGTCGGCGATGCGCCGCGTCAGCAGCGGCTGGACGGCGAGCAGCGCGGCGGCCAGCAGCACCAGCACGGGGACGACGACGTCGAAGGCCTCGGACGGGGTGGTCAGCAACAGCACGCTGCCGGTGAGCCCACCGGCCACCGCGACCGCGCCGAACCGAAGCAGCCGGCCGCGCTGCCCCTCGTACTCGGCGCGGAACCCGATCATGCCGCCCAGGTAGCCGGGCCACTGAGCGACCGAGTTGGTCACGTTGGCCGCGACGGTGGGCAGCCCGAGCGCGACGAGGGTGGGGAAGAGGATCAGCGATCCGCCGCCGGCGATGGAGTTGATGACGCCGGCGACCAGGGCCACCCCGGCAGCGACGACGAGATCGGCGACGGACACCGCGCCAACCTACGGTGGGCCCATGAGGAAGCCGGGCAAGGCGTCGATGCTGGCCGCGCTGCTGGGCGGAGGCGGCGTGCTCCACCTGGTCCGGCCGCAGATGTACGACTGGCTGGTGCCGCCGGAGCTGGGGGACCAGCGCACCTGGGTGCTGGCCAGCGGCGTCGCTGAGATCGGCACCGCGGCCCTCCTGGCGGCACCGGCGACGCGCCGCCTCGGTGGCTGGTCGGCCGTGGGGCTGCTGCTCGCGTTCGTGCCGGCGCACGTGCACACGTTCCGGGTGATCCCGAAGAAGCCGCTGCCCATGGCGGTGGCCATCGGCCGGCTCCCGCTGCAGATCCCCCTGGTGAACGCCGCGCTGCAGGTCGCCCGCGGGGGCTGACCTCCCCGGCAGACTCGCCCCATGCCTCCCGCCCCGATGCCCGACGACTGGCAGCGCGCCCTCGTCGTCGCCGCCCACCCCGACGACATCGAGTACGGCCTCGCGGCCGCCGTCGCGGTCTGGACGGCGGCCGGCAAGGAGGTGCACTACCTGCTCGCCACCCGCGGCGAGGCGGGGATGGCCGGGGTGCCGCCGGCGGAGGCGGGGCCGCTGCGCGAGGACGAGGAACGGCGCTCGGCCGCGGTCGTCGGGGTCTCGGAGGTGGAGTTCCTCGGCCACCGGGACGGCGTCCTGGTGGCCGGCGTCGAGCTGCGGCGCGACCTGGCCGCGGCGATCCGGCGGCACCGTCCCGAGCTCGTCGTCACCGGGTACTTCGGGCCGACCTGGACGCCCCCGGGGGTGTCACCGGCCTACCTGAACTCCGCCGACCACCAGGCGCTCGGGCAGAGCGTGCTGGACGCGGTCGCCGACGCGGGCAACGAGTGGATCTTCCCCGACCTGGAGGAGGAGCCCTGGCGGGGCGTGCAGTACATCGCGGTGAGCGCGATGACCGACCCTCCGCACGAGGTGGACGTCAGCGGCACCGTGGAGCTCGCCGTCGCGTCGCTCGTGGAGCACCGCCGCTACCTGGAGCTGCTGTCCGACGACCCGGTCGAGCAGCAGGCACGCCAGGTCGTGGACATGTCCACGCTGACCGAGGACGGACGACGGCGCGTGGGGTTCACCCTCTACTGGGGCTGAGTCGCCGCCACCCGGGTGAGCCACTCCTCGACCTGCTCGGCCGGGAGCGGCCGCGAGTGCAGGAAACCCTGGCTGAGGTCGCAGCCCAGCGACCGCAGGTGGGCGGAGGTCTCCGCCGTCTCCACGCCCTCGGCGACGACCCGCAGCCCCAGCCGGTGGGCCAGCTCGACGGTGCTGGCCACGATGGCCGCGGTGCGGCCGTCGGTGAGCAGGTCGGCGGTGAAGGAGCGGTCGAGCTTGAGCTCGCCGACGGGCAGGTCGCGCAGGTAGGCCAGCGACGAGTAGCCGGTGCCGAAGTCGTCGATGCTGACGCAGGCGCCGAGGTCGGCGAGGCTGCGGACGACGGCGATGCTGCGGTCGGGGTCGGTGAGCAGGACGCTCTCGGTGACCTCGAGGATCAGGTGTCCGGCGGGCAGCCCGTGCTCGTCCAGCAGCGCGGCGACCCGTGCGGGCAGGCCGCTGTCGAGCAGGTTGCTGGCCGACAGGTTGACCGACATGCGCAGGTCCAGCCCGCGCCGGTGCCAGTCGGCCGCCTGGGCGACGGCCCGGTCGAGGACGACCTCGGTGAGCCGGCCCATGAGGCCGTGCACCTCGGCCAGGGGGAGGAACTCACCGGGGCCGAGCAGCCCGCGGACCGGGTGCTGCCAGCGGACCAACGCCTCGACGCCGACCGGCCGGCCGGTGGCGACGTCGAGCTGCGGCTGGTGGTGCAGGACGAGCTGGTCACCGGCGAGGGCGGCGCGCAGGTCCTCGACGAGCACGAGGTTGCCGCTGCTGCCGCCGTGCCGGGAGCTGTCGTAGACGGTGGCGCCGGAGCCGGTGCGCTTGGCGTCGTACATGGCGACGTCGGCCTCGCGGAGCAGTTCCGCCGGTAGCGCCGGGGACTCCTCGCCGCCGCGTGCGACGGTGAGCCCGACGCTGACCGAGGCGTGCACGGTCATGCCCTCGATCGGGAAGGGCTCGGCCATGCGTTCGTGCAGCCGGCGGCCCAGGCTCAGCGCGGCGTCGGCCAGCGGCGCGTCGGCATCCATCGGCGCGAGCACGGCGAACTCGTCGCCACCCAGGCGGGCCAGGACGTCGCCGGGGCGCAGCTCGGACTCCAGCCGGTGGGCGACCATGCGGAGGAGGTCGTCGCCCGCGGCGTGCCCGAGGGCGTCGTTGACCTCCTTGAACTTGTCCAGGTCGAGCAGGGCGAGCGCAAGCGGCGTGCCTTCCCGGCCCAGCTCCGCCACCCGGCGCAGCACCGCCCGGCGGTTGGCCAGCCCGGTGAGCTCGTCGGTCAGCGCCTCGCGCCGGGTGACCGCCAGCACGGCGAGCTCCCGGACGTTGACCAGCAGGCGGACGCCCGAGCCGGTGGCCGCCAGCGCGGCGGCCCAGGTCGCCGCCCCGGTGACGCCGGACTGCGCGGCGACGAGCAGCACGCCGGTGGAGGCGACGATGACGACGAACGCGCCGATCGTGGAGGCGGTCGGGTCCGCGGGCTGCGGTTCCGCGCGGCCGGGGCGGAGGACGGCGGCCAGCGCGAGGCACACGACCGCGATCGGCTCGGTCGCCCAGGCCCAGGAGTCGGGGCTCCCGCCGGCGAGCAGCACGGCGGTGCTGCCCAGCAGCGTGGCGCCGAACGAGGCGAGGACCAGCCAGGTGCGGGGGTCGCGGCCCATGTCGCCGAGGAACGGCAGCGTGGCGACCGTGCCGAGGATGACGAACGAGACGGCGAACTGGGCGCCGACGGCCAGCGCCGTCGCGGCGGGAGCGGCGGTCAGCGGCCCCTCGCCGAGGTGCCCGAGCAGCTGGATGACCGCGACCACGGCGAGGACCGCCGAGACGCCGTTGAGCGTGTCGTTGGGGTCGGCCAGGTTGCTGCTGAAGCGGTTCCACCGGACCAGGCCGCCGTAGAACAGCGGGAAGGCGACGACGGGCGCCCACAGCGTGACCATGGCGGCCACGCCCTGGGTGGCCGGCGCCAGGCCGAGCAGGGTGCCGAGCAGCGTCGTCCCGGCGACCAGGACGGCGCCGGCGGCGATGCGTGTCCAGACGGTGCGCTCGTGGGCGACCGCCTGCGCCCGCCACACGAGCAGGGCCAGCAGCCCGCCGTGCAGGGTGAGGGTGAGCAGGACGCGCAGCGGGCCCGTGTCCGACGGCGCGCTGGCCTGGAGGCGGCCGGTGCCCACGAGCAGACCGATGACACCGGCGACGACGACGAGCGCCGTCGTGCGGAGGGGCGCCCTGGGCAGCAGCCGGGGGCGCAGGGCGGCCTGCATGGGACGTCCATCGGCTCCGGAGGGGAGCCGGTGAACCCGGGCGCGGCCAGGTCCCCCCTTGGGGGCAGGGAACCGGTGATCACCGCCTAGACTGCTCGGCACGACGGACGAGTCGGCTGGGCGGTCGCGTCGGCGGGGGAGACCCTGCCGCCGAGGAACGTCCGGGCTCCACAGGGCAGGGTGGTCGTTAACGGCGACCCGGGGTGACCCGCGGGACAGTGCCACAGAGAACAGACCGCCAGCGCTCGCGCTGGTAAGGGTGAAACGGCGGTGTAAGAGACCACCGCACACCGGGTGACCGGTGTGGCTCGGTAAACCCCACCCGGAGCTAGATCAAGAAGGGACGACGGTTCGCCGGCGTCCTGCGCAGGCGTTCGAGGGCGGCCCGCCCGAGCCTGCGGGTAGATCGCTCGAGCCTGCCGGCAACGGCAGGCCTAGATGGATGACCGCCCATCGGGAGGCCGCAAGGCACCCGTGGACAGAACCCGGCGTACAGGTCGACTCGTCCGTCGCCTCCCGCTGACGTCGACGCAGGAGCGATCGCGGGGCACCCCTGGGGCACGACCGCACCGACGTCGATGGACTGTGCCCGAGCGTCTGCAGTCGTGCAGGGTCACTGATCGGGCCCGTCGCGAGGTGGGCCAGGCGTGCCGGCCGCCGGCGTCCACCGGCAGACGCTCCGACGTGTACGGGAGACATCCCGTCGGACGGCGTGGCTATGGTCCCGAGCCGTGGAGGCTCCCCGGCTCAGTCGCCGTCTCGACCAGCTCGAGTACGACCCTGCCGAGCTGGCCCACCACCTCGACCAGGACGCCCGGTGGCGCGAGCGGTCCGAGGTGATCGGCGGGCCGCTGCGCACGTTCGATGGGCAGATGGCTCCGGTGCCGGCCTTCATGCGGCTCGATCTGCAGACCGACCGCAACGGTCCAGTGCCTGAGCACCGGCCCGATCTCGGCGCGTGTTGGCTCTGGACCGGGGTCCCGGTCCACGGCTACGGCTACATCCGCATCGGCAAGCGGAAAGTGCAGGCCTACCGGGTCAACTACGAACGGTGGATTGGCCCCATCCCCCACGGCGCGGTCATCGACCACCTGTGCCGGGTGAGGGCGTGCGTTCGCCCGGACCACCTGGAGCCGACGACGTACTCGCAGAACACGGTGCGCTCACCGATCCACGGCTCGCAGGTCAAGGCCGCCCGCGGCGAATGCCCCGCCGGACATCCTTTCGACGAGCGAAACACCTACCGCCGGCCGGGCACGAACGTGCGCCAGTGCCGAGCCTGCCTTGCCGAGAACAAGCGTCGGCGGACCGGTGCCCAGCCCCGGCCACGGGCCACCGAGACGCACTGCGCGCGAGGGCATGTGTGGACGCCACCCCGGGGGAAGCGGTGTCCCACCTGCAATCGCGAGGCCGGCGCTGCGTTCCGGGCGCGAGACCGGGCAGCGCGCGCTGCTGGTTGATGGTGCGCCGGATGGCGCGAGCAGATGAGACGCCGCATCGTCGGGAACAGGCGGTAGCGGTACGCGTTCGTCTTGACACGTGATGGAGCGATGACCAGCCTCGGTCCATGACGGTGATCCCGCTTCCTCGGCACGGGCAATGGGTCGGCGACCTCCGCGGCCAGGGGCGCAGCGTCCGCGTCTCGGCGCACGTCGACGTCGGGGTGATGAACCTCAGCCTCTGGCGCGACGACACCTGCGTCGGCACCGCCCGCCTGGCGCCCAGCGACGTGGCCACGCTGATCAGCGGCCTCTCCGACGGTCTGGCCGAGATCGCCGTCCAGCCGCCTGCGCCGGCGGAAGGCGACGGCGGACGGCTGTCCCGGCTGGAGGAACGGCTGGCGGGGCTCGAGTTCCGGCTCGCCCCGTCGGCGCGACCGACCGCGGTGGCACGGGTCCGCCGGATGGCGCGGACCGCCAGCACCTCCGCCGGCAGGTGGCTGCGCGACTACCGCTAGCTCGCCTGCCGGGAGCACCGGCAGCGCTGTGCGAAGGTGGCCGCGTGCTCGCCGTGGTCGTGGTCCTCGCCGCGTTCCTCGGGCTGGGCGTGGGGGCGGCGGCGAACCGCGCGGCCGGCGCCTTCCCCTGGGGCGGGGCCGGTGAGCGGTCGGGACGGGCGGTCCGCCTCCCGGTGCTGGAGCTGCTCACGGCGGTGTTCTTCGCGCTGACCGCGCTGCGCTTCGGTCCCGCGTGGGAGCTGCCCGCCTTCCTCGCCGTCGTGGGCGCCGGTGTGCTGCTGACCGTCATCGACCTCCGGCACCGGCTGCTGCCCAACCGGGTGGTCGTGCCGGCCCTGCTGGTCACGGCGGCGCTGCTGGGGCTGGCGGCCGCCGCCGACGACGCGTGGGACCTCCTGGTCCGCTCGCTGCTGGCCGCCGCGGTGCTGTTCGCCGTCTACCTCGGGATGGCGCTGCTCTCACCCGGCGCCATGGGCATGGGCGACGTGAAGCTGGCCGCGCTGCTGGGCCTCGTCCTCGGCTGGATCGGCTGGGGTGCGGTGCTGCTCGGGGCCTTCGCCGGCTTCGTCGTCCAGGCCGTGCTGGCGCTGGTGCTGATCGCCGCCCGGCGGATCTCCCTGCGCGGTGAGCTGCCCTTCGGGCCCGCCATGCTGGTCGGCGCGGCGCTCGTCGTCGGCTGGAGCGAGGCCCTGCTGGGCTGACATGCCCATTCTTGCCACGCAGCGTGACGAGCCGTAGCTCCTTGTAACCCGATGGGTGGGCGCGTGTCCGTGGACCGGGTGACGAACGCTCAAGCCCCGAACCGCCGCATCCGACGACTCCCTGCAGCAGCCGCGAGGCCGGATCACCCGATCCGATCCTGAACGGCCGACACCTCAGGGAGCAATCGAGATGCTGAACCCCTTCACCGCTCTGACCACGTTCGTCTCCTTCGCCCAGGCCCGCCTGCGCACCGAGGAGAAGGGCGCGACCGCCGTGGAGTACGGCCTCATGGTCGGCCTGATCGCCATCGCCATCATCCTCGCCGTCACCACCCTCGGCACCGAGCTCTCGGGCCTGTTCGACGGCATCGGCGACGAGCTGGGCGACGTCCCCGTCGGCGGCGCCGCCCCTGCGGCCGGCTGATCCACACCTGACCGGTCGCGGCTGTGACGACGCAGCGGCCCCCGCACGGGGGTCGCTGCGTCGCCGCACGAGGAGGGAGGTGGGCATGAGCGCGAGATCCCGGCTGCGCGACGAGCGCGGTGCGAGTGCGGTGGAGTTCGCCTTCATCGTCCCGGTGCTCCTCCTCCTGGTCCTCGGGATCGCCGAGTTCGGCCGCGCCTTCCAGGTGCAGGGCACCATCTCCGCCGCCGCCCGCGAGGGGGTCCGGATGATGGCGCTGCAGAACGACCTGCCCGCCGCCAAGGCGGCGGTGCAGAACGCCGCGGGTTCGCTGGACCCGGGCATCGGCCTCGACCAGATCACGGTCGACCCGCCCAGCGGCTGCACCGGCGCGACCGGGGCGTCCGGCCAGACCGTGGAACTGACTATCGAGTACGACATGCCCTTCCTCACCGACTTCTTCGGAGCGGGCCTGACACTGACCGGAACGGGGGTCATGCGATGCAACGGCTGACCACCCGCCTGCGCCGGCGGCTCGTCCGCCAGGAGGGCGCCTCGGCGGTCATGGTGTCGCTGCTCCTGGTGCCGCTGCTCGGCTTCGCGGCCATCGCCGTCGACGTCGGCGCGCTCTACGCCGAGCGGGCCCGGCTCCAGGTGGCCGCTGACGCCGCCGCCATCGCGGTCGCGCAGGACTGCGCCCGCGGCAACTGCGGCGACATGCTCGCGACCGCCACGGCGCTCCTGCGCGCCAACGACCCCGACGGCACGGCGCGCCAGCCGGTGCTCGGCACCGACCCGATCAGCGTGACCGTCACCGGCAGCACGCCCAAGGAGCACTGGTTCGCGCCGGTCATCGGGCACGAGTCCACCGGCGTCTCCGCCGCGGCGACCGTCGGCTGGGGTGCACCCACCGGTGGGACCGCGATGCTGCCGCTCACCTTCTCCTGGTGCTCGTTCAAGAAGCAGACCGGTGGCGGGCTGCCCTCGACCACCACGCTCCAGGTCATCAAGCTGTCCAAGTCCGACGGCACCACCTGCACCGGACCCTCGGGCAACGCCATCCCCGGTGGGTTCGGCTTCGTGAAGACCGACGCGGGCGGCTGCGAGGCCACCAGCTCGGTCGACGTCAAGCTCTCCTCGGACCCGGGTGAGTCGCCGCCGCAGGGCTGCGACGCCGCCGACTTCGCGGCGATGGTCGGCACGACGGTGCTCATGCCCATCTACGAGAACCACGGCGGCACGGGCACCAGCGGCTGGTACGAGGTCTACGGCTACGCCGCCTTCCGCCTCACCGGCTACCACTTCACCGGCCAGTTCAAGACCGAGCCCAAGCCGTGCAGCGGCAACGAGCGCTGCGTCTCCGGCTACTTCACCCGCTTCGTGGAGCTCTCCGACGCCTGGTCCTACAGCCCTGACGCCCCGAGCCTCGGAGCCTCCGTCCTCCGACTGATCCGATAGGGGGCCGACAGTGAGACGTCGCATCCTCGCCGCCGTCGCGGCACTCGTCCTGCTCCTCGTCGGAGCGGTGGTCCTGCTGTCCTACGTCCGCGGCGCGGACGCCCGCGCGATGGCCGGGGCCCGCACCGTCGAGGTGCTGGTGGTCGTCGAGCCGATCCCGGCCGGTACCCCCGCCGAGCAGCTCGCCGAGTTCCTGACCGTCGAGCCGGTGCCGGCCAAGGCCGCCGTGCCCGGCCGGGTCACCGACCTGGCCGAGCTGGCGGGGCAGGTGGCCACGGTCGACCTGCAGCCGGGGGAGCAGCTGATCGCCGCCCGCTTCGCCGCTCCGGACGACGTGCGCGGACCCGGCATCGTCGAGGTGCCGGCCGGCCTGCAGGAGGTGTCGGTCCTGCTCGACCCGCAGCGCGCGGTCGGAGGTCGGCTGGTCGCCGGCGACACCGTCGGGGTCTTCGTGTCGCTCGAGGACGGCCGGACCCACGCCGTCCTGCACAAGGTCCTGGTCACCCAGGTCCAGGGGGCGCCTGTCGCCGCCCCGGCTCCCGAGGGGACTCCCGAGACGGCGTCCACCGGCGCCGGCCCGGCGCCGGAGGGCAGCCTGATGATCACCCTCGCCGTCAGCGCACCCCAGGCCGAGGCCGTCGTCTTCGGCATGGAGCACGGCACCGTCTGGCTCTCCCTCGAGAACGCCGACGCCGACACCTCCGGCACCGAGGTCGTCACCCCGGGCACCATCTACGAGAAGGACTTCTCATGAGCCGCGTCGTGCTCGCCGCCGCCGACGAGGAGCTGATCCTCCGCGTCAAGCAGGCCACCGACGGTGACCTCTCCGTGCTGCCGCCCGGCCGGCTCCCCGGGGAGCCCTCCCGGCTCTTCGAGCAGCTCCTCGACGGCGAGCTGCCCGAGGTCCTCGTCATCGGCCCGCTGGCAACCGTGGCCGAGGCGCTGGGTCTCGCCGCCCGGCTGGACGTGCAGAGCCCGGGGATCAGCGTCGTGCTGGTCGCCGAGCCGACGCCCGAGCTCTGGCAGGCCGCCATGCGCGCCGGCATCCGCGACCTGGTGTCCCCGGGCGCCGACGTCCTCGAGCTGCGGGCGTCCGTCGAGCGCGCCGGCTCCACCGCGAGCGGACGGCGCCGCGTGCTGCGCCCGGTCGAGGAGACCGCCCGCTACACCGGCCGGGTCATCACCATCGCCTCGCCCAAGGGCGGCGTGGGCAAGACGACGGTCTCGACCAACCTGGCCCTGGGTCTGACCGCCGCGGCGCCGCAGTCGACGGTGCTGGTCGACCTCGACGTCCAGTTCGGCGACGTCGCCTCGGCCCTCGGGCTGACACCTGAGTACACGCTGCCCGACGTCGTCCGCGGCCCGGCGGCCGAGGACACGATGGTGCTGAAGACCTTCCTCACCCAGCACCCGAGCGGCCTGTTCACCGTGTGCGGTGCCGAGTCGCCCGCGGCCGGTGACACCGTCCGCGGCGAGGACGTCACCCGACTGCTCGCCGCGCTGGCGCGGGAGTTCCGCTACGTCGTCGTCGACACCGCCCCGGGCCTGTCCGAGCAGACCCTCGCCGCCCTCGACCGCGCCAGCGACGTCGTGATGCTGACCAGCATGGACGTGCCCGGGGTGCGCGGGCTGCGCAAGGAGCTCGACGTGCTCCGCGAGCTCTGCATGATCCCGGCCGGGCGGCACGTGGTCATGAACTTCGCCGACCCCAAGGGTGGGCTGTCGGTGCGCGACGTCGAGACGACGATCGGCACCGGTGTGGACGTCGTCCTGCCGCGGTCGGCCAAGGTGCCGGCCTCGACCAACCAGGGCGTGCCGCTGATCGCCTCCGGGAGCCGCCGCGACCCGATGGTCAAGGAGCTCAACCGGCTGGTCACCCGCTTCCAGGCCACCCCGCTCAAGGCCCCGGGCCGGTACCGGGCCAAGCACCGGGCGGCCGCGCGATGAACCTCGCCGACCGCCTCGAGGTCGCCCGCGGCCGGCAGGCCGTCGAGGACCCGGCCCTGCCCACCGCGCGGACCGCGCGCCCGACCGTGCCCCCGCCGGCGCCGGTGACCGACGCCCTGGGCCGGCTCAAGGACCGGGTGGGCAAGGCGCTGTTCGAGCGCATGGGCGCCCGGATGAACGACACGTCGATGGGCGAGGACGCCCTGCGGGCGATCGTGCTCGACGAGCTCGACGCGGTGGTCGAGGAGGAGAACGTCCCCCTCAGCACCGAGGAGCGGCAGCGGCTGACCGCCGACCTCGCCGACGACGTTCTCGGCTTCGGCCCCCTGCAGCGGCTGCTCGACGACGACTCCGTCAGCGAGGTCATGGTCAACGGGCCGGACAACATCTACGTGGAGCAGAACGGGAAGCTGGTGCGCACCGGCGCCTTCTTCACCTCGGAGGAGCACCTGCGCCGGGTCATCGACCGGATCGTGTCCCGGGTGGGCCGGCGGATCGACGAGTCCTCGCCGCTCGTCGACGCCCGGCTGGCCGACGGGTCCCGCGTCAACGCGATCATCCCGCCGCTGGCGTTCAGCGGTTCGACGCTGACGATCCGCAAGTTCTCCAAGGACCCGTTCACCGTCACCGACCTCATCGGGTTCGGCACGCTCTCGCCGGAGATGGCCGAGCTGCTGCACGCCTGCGTCGACGCCCGGCTCAACATCATCGTCTCCGGCGGTACCGGCACGGGTAAGACGACGCTGCTCAACGTGCTGTCCTCGTTCATCCCCGAGGGCGAGCGCATCGTCACCATCGAGGACGCCGTCGAGCTGCAGCTGCAGCAGGACCACGTCGTCCGGCTGGAGTCCCGCCCGCCGAACATCGAGGGCAAGGGCGCGATCACCATCCGCGACCTGGTCCGCAACTCGCTCCGCATGCGGCCCGACCGGATCGTGGTCGGGGAGTGCCGCGGGGGTGAGTCGCTGGACATGCTCCAGGCGATGAACACCGGCCACGACGGGTCGCTGTCCACGGTGCACGCCAACTCGCCCCGCGACGCCATCGCCCGCCTGGAGACGCTGGTGCTCATGGCCGGCATGGACCTCCCGCTGCGCGCGATCCGCGAGCAGATCGCCTCCGCCGTCGACGTCGTCGTGCAGCTCACCCGGCTGCGCGACGGCACCCGCCGGGTCACCCACGTAACCGAGGTGCAGGGGATGGAGGGGGAGACCGTCACCCTCCAGGACGCCTTCCTCTTCGACTACTCCGCCGGCGTCGACGCGGCCGGGAAGTTCCTCGGCAAGCCGGTGCCCACCGGCGTGCGCCCGCGGTTCACCGAGAAGTTCGACGACCTCGGCATCACGCTCTCGCCGCGCGTCTTCGGCGCGACCGAGGCCGCCGCCGCCCGCGGGTGGCAGTGATGTCACCGGCCCTGCTGGTCCTCGGCCTCGCCGCGGTCGCCGTCGCGCTGCTGCTGCTCACCCTGGTGGTGCTGCCCGGGGGCCCCGGGCGCGTGCCGCTGAGCCGGCTGGACCCGTCGACCGCACCGCCCACCTCGGCCCTGGCCGGCGCGGGCGCGGCGGCCGGCGCCGCGGTGGAGAAGGTCCTGGCCGAGCGGGGCCGGCTCGCCGCGGGCGCCGCCGCGCTGGAGACCGCGGGCATGCGTACCAGCCTGCCGAACTTCGTCCTCACCACCGGCCTCGTCGCCGTGGTCGCCGGCGCCGTCGGGGCACTGACCGGCGGTCCGGTCCTCGGGCTGGTCGCCGTCGTCGCCGTCCCGCTGGGCGCCCGCCTGCTCGTCCGCTTCCGGACCAGCCGTCGCCGGGCCGCCTTCGCCGACCAGCTCGACGACTCCATGCAGCTCATGGCGAGCAGCCTCCGGGCCGGCCACAGCCTGCTGCGCGCGGTGGACGCCGTCTCCACCGACGCCTCCGCGCCGACCTCCGAGGAGTTCGCCCGGATCGTCAACGAGACCCGGGTGGGCCGCGACCTGGGCGACGCGCTCGACGAGGTCGCCCAGCGCATGGGCAGCGACGACTTCGTCTGGGTCGCCCAGGCGATCAGCATCCACCGCGAGGTCGGGGGGAACCTGGCCGAGGTGCTCGACGCCGTGGGGCACACGATCCGCGAGCGCAGCGCCATCCGCCGGCAGGTCAAGGCGCTCTCGGCCGAGGGCAAGCTCTCGGCGATCGTGCTGATGGTGCTGCCCTTCGGTGTGTTCGGCTTCCTCTCCATCAGCAACCCGGCCTACGTCAGCGGGTTCACCGAGAGCCTCATCGGCTACGCGATGCTGGGCGCCGCGGCGCTGATGCTGTGCATCGGCGCGTTCTGGCTCAAGAAGACCGTCGAGATCAGCTTCTGATGACCACGCTGCCGATCCCCGTCCTCGCCGCCGTCCTGGCCGTGGCCGCCGCCGTCCCGCTGCTCGGGTGGGCGCTGCTGGCACGGCCGGCGTCGCCGACCGCCCGTGCCCGGGACAACCTGCTGCGCGGCATCGACCTGGGCGGGGCGGGGCGGAGCGCCAAGCCGGCCGGCCCCGGAGTGCTGCGCCGCCTCGTCGACGGGCTGACGCCGGGCGGTACCACCGACCGGCTCGACCGGCTGGCGAGCACCGCGGGCCGTCCGGCCGCCTGGCCGGTGCCCCGGCTGGTGGCCGCCAAGCTGGTGCTCGCAGCCATCGCGGGCGGGCTGTCCGCACTCGTCGTCAGCGCGAACCCCGGTGGTCTGCCGCTGGTGCTGGCCGCCGTCCTCACGGTCGTCGCCTACTTCGTGCCGGAGCTGCTGCTCTACTCGCGCGGGCAGGAGCGGCGGGCGGCCATCGGCCTGGAGCTCGCGGACACCCTCGACCAGATGACCATCGCGGTGGAGGCCGGTCTCGGTTTCGAGTCGGCGATGGCGCGGGCGGGGAAGAACGGCACCGGCCCGCTGGCCGAGGAGCTGGTCCGCACCCTGCAGGACATCGCCGTCGGCCAGCCGCGGCGCGACGCCTACCTGGCGCTCGCCGACCGGACCGGCGTGCAGGACCTGCGGCGGTTCATCGCCGCGATCGTCCAGGCCGACGCGTACGGCGTCTCCATCGCCGACGTGCTGCGCACGCAGGCGCAGGTGATGCGGCTCAAGCGGCGTCAGCGGGCGGAGGAGAAGGCGATGCAGATCCCGGTGAAGGTGATCTTCCCGCTGATCCTGTGCATCCTGCCGACGCTGTTCATCGTGCTGCTGGGCCCAGCGGTCCTCGACATCGTGGACGCCTTCAGCGGCTGAATCGCCGTCCCACCCTGCTCGTTCCCCGCTCCCGTCCCACCGTCCCCGGCCGGCGCGGGAGGCCCGCGGGGTGCGCCTCGAGGTGGCTAGCGTCGCGCGACCTCGCCGGCCGGCGGGGCACCGGAACGTCGTGAGGAGCCCCCATGCTGCGCCGCGCACTCCCGGTCGGCCTCGCCGCCGCCGCTCTCGCTCTCGTCCCCGCCGGGGCGTCCGCCGCGCCCGCCAGTGCCGGCGACGCCGCGAACGCCTCCACGTCGATCAGCTACTACGCCCACGGCAGCGTGACGCTCCCCGACGGCCGGTCGGCCGACGTCTCGCTCGGCGAGTTCCGTGCCGTCGACGGGTGGACCGGCTCGCTGAACCTCTACCTGTCGCCGCCCCCCTGCACCGGCTGGCCGTGCATGCCGACCATGGAGTCCGGCTACGCCGAGCTGGACGCCGACGACGTGACCTTCGACCGCAACCTCAACCGGGCCGCCGTCGAGGACGTCCCCGTGACCCTGTCGAGCTGGAGCTGGGGAGGCGGTTCCACCCAGCGCGAGGTGACCGTCGACGTGGTCCTCACCGGGACCGGGCGGGTCGACCGCGACACCTACCGCGGTCCGTGCGGCGAGGGCTCTCCCGGCTGCAAGGGCGTCCGCGTCGACGCCGCGCGCGACGCCGACGTCGTCCTGACCATCGACGGTGAGGATTCGACCGGCACCGGGCGGATCACCCGGGGCTTCGGGGTGGACATCGGGGCCCCCACGAACGGGGGCGGCGAGGGCTGAACCGCGGCGAGGTCGACGAACTCGTGGTGATCAGCTGGTGATCACCACGAGTTCGTCGACCTCGTGCAGCGCGGTCAGCCGCTAGCGGGGCTGGGCCGGGTTCGTCGGGTCGCCCTGCGACGGCGGGTTCACCGGGGGACCGGAGGTGGCCTCCGACGCCTTCGACCCACCCACGGCCGACGGCGGGGCGTCGGCCCCGGTCGCGGCGGGGTCCCCGCCCGAGGGCTGGGCGCCGTCGGCGAGACCCGAGAGCCGGTGCTCCATGGCGCTGACGACCTGGATGCGGTTGGCGTGCGAGCGCTCGTACGCCAGCAGCGTGGTCAGGTCCTCCGAGCCCAGGGTGCGGATCCGGGTGGTCAGCGAGCCCACGGGTAGGTGGTCGTAGTCGGGCAGCGGCAGGTCGTCGCGCTCGGTCAAGGTTCCTCCTCGGGTCGTCCATCTGTCGGGCAGGTGGGCCGAGGTCCGCCTACCCGCTGCGGCGCGTCCGACACCGCCTCCTGCGATCGCGGCGCCTCGGCAAGAGCGAGGTGTGACGGCGAGGTCGACGGGTAGGCGGCGGACATGAACCTCTCGTTCCTGGAGCCTGTCTTCGCCGCGTCCGGGCCCTTCGCCACGGTGCTCGCCGACGTCACGCACACCACCGAGAACGCCGACGCCGAGCTCGAGCTCCGTGTCCGCGCGGTCACCGAGAAGCTCAGCGAGCAGGGCGTGCCGGAACCGGTCCTGGAGGCCGTCCGCAGCCGGCTGCTCGAGGGCAACGACGGCGGCGAGGCCGGCCGCCTGAAGGGCCGCGCCGTCGTCGTCGCCGCCGACGGGTCCGTCGTCCTCGACCAGGGGCTGGCCGCCGCGCCGGTCCGCGAGATCGCCGAGTGGGCGGCCTCGCCCGACCTGCTCCCGATCCTGCGCCAGCTCGCCGGCCGCGTGCCGCACGTCGTGGTCGTCGCCGACCGCGTGGGCGCCGACATCACCGTCGCCGGGCTGGGTGACCAGCCCGACGAGGAGCGCCAGGTGGAGGGCGACACCTTCCACATGCGCAAGGTCCAGGTGGGCGGCTGGGCGCACAACACCTACATGCACACCGCCGAGAACCAGTGGGTCGAGAACGCCGACAAGGTGGCCGCCGACATCGGCTCCCTCGCCCGGCGCATCGGCCCTCGCTTCGTCCTCCTGGCCGGCGACGTGCGCGCCCGCCAGATCCTCTCCGACCGCGCCGGCGGCGGTTGGTCCGACCTCGTGGTGACGATGGACGGTGGCGGTCGCGCCGCCGGTGCCGACCGGCACCCCGTCGACGCACGCGCGGCCGAGCTGGTCGCCGAGCACGAGGCCCGCGAGGTCTCGGAGACCATCGAGAAGATCGAGGGCGCAGCCGCTTACGGGCTGTCGGTCACCGGCGTCGACCGCGTGGTCGAAGCACTGCGCAAGGGGCAGGTGGAGACCCTCGTGCTGACCGACGAGCAGGACGCCGGCGCGACGCTGCTCGTCGGCAACGGGCCCCTGGAGCTCGGTGTGGACCAGAAGGACATGGACGCGCTCGGCGTGCACGGCGAGATCGTGCCCGCCGACCGTGCCCTGCTCGCCGCCGCGGTGGCGAGCGCCGCCGACGTCGTGGTCGTGCCGAAGGCCGCGATGCCCGAGGACGTCCCCGTCGCCGCCGTGCTGCGCTACGCCGACGCGTCCACCGACGTCGGCAGCTGATCGGCCCACCCCGTACCGACGAAGGAGATCGACGTGACCGACCCGCACCAGCCCGCCACCAGCCCCGGCACCGACCAGGGCGACATCGAGCGCCGCGCGGCCCTCGCTGAGGCCCTGGGCAAGGAGGTGTGGCCGGCCGACCGCGACCAGCTGATCGCCAAGGCCCAGGAGGGAACGCCCGCCGACCGCGTCCTGTCCGACCTGCAGCGACTGCCTGCCGGCCAGCAGTTCGAGAACGTGCAGGACGTCGCGCAGGCCCTGGGCCTGGGCACCGAGCAGCAGCGGTTCTGAGGTGACGACGCAGAAGAAGCCCAGTCCCGAGGCGCTGGACAACGTCACCGAGCACAACATCGAGACGCGGTCGCACCTCCTGCCCGAGGAGGAGGACATGCGTGGCAGCGGCATGGAGGAGGTCGCCGCCGAGGTGATCCTCGCCGAGTCCGAGGAGCGCACGGTCCACGCCGACCCCGACGACGCCCAGGGCGGGCACCGGCAGTCGTCGGACACCGCCGACCTGCCCTGACGTGCGGCAGGAGCACCGGGTCCAGCTGCGCTGGTCCGACCCCGACATGCTCGGGCACGTCAACCACGCCCGCGCGCTGGCGCTCCTCGAGGACGCCCGGCTGGCCATGACCGACGGCCGGCCGGGCGGCGGGCTGATCCTCGCCCGCCTGGAGGCCGACTACCTGCGCCAGCTCTACTACCGCGTCGCCGAGCCGCTGACCGTGACGAGCTGGGTGACCCGGCTCGGCACCAGGTCGGTGACCGTCCGGCAGGAGCTGGTCCAGGACGGCGAGGTCGCCATCCGGGCGGACATCGTGCTCGTCGTCTTCGACTTCGAGGCGAACGCCAGCCGCGAGATGACGGAGGACGAGCGCGTCCACTGGAAGTCCCTGCTGGACGGATGACCATCACCCGCTCGGACGGCGATGTGATCATCTGCGCCGGCCCGGGTAGGTGGGGCGCCGACCCGAGAGGAGACGGCGATGCCGAAGACCACGAAGAAGGGCGACGCCAAGCAGTCGGAGCTGCCCAGCACGCTGCGACGCTCGGAGAAGAAGGCCCAGCGCACGTTCAGCAAGGCCTACGACTCCGCGATCGACGAGTACGACGACGAGGAGCGTGCCAACCGCACCGCCTGGGCGGCGGTCAAGCACTCCTTCGAGAAGGTGGGCGACCACTGGGAGAAGAAGGAGGGCGGCAAGAAGGGGCCCTCCGACGAGCAGGCCAAGGGCGGCCGCGGTACGGGCAAGGCGACCAAGGGCGGCGTCGATGCCAACGCCACCAAGGAGCACCTGCTGGAGCTGGCGAAGAAGCTGAACGTCACCGGCCGCTCGAAGATGAAGAAGAAGGAACTCGTCGACGCCATCCAGAAGGCGAACGACAAGAAGACGGCCTCCGCGCGGAAGAAGTGACCGCGGCCGGGGACGGCGTCAGCCGATGAGGACGAACTCCGTCTGTCGGCCGCCCAGGAACTCGACGCCGTCCCCGGTGACCGCGATGCCCTCCTCGAGGCCGAGCCGCACGCACTGCCCGTCCCACTCGGGCACGGGACGGCGCACGGCCAGCTCCAGGGCGTAGGCCGTGTCGGGGTGCACCGGGTAGTCGCCGGCACCGGGCACCCCGGACTGCTCGTCCCACTGGCCGATCGCCGGCCCGGCGCCGTGCCCGTGGTAACCGATGGGGTGGGAGTAGATCTCGCCGTCGATGCCCTCGGCGGCCGCGGCCACGCGGGCCGCGGCGAGGACCTCGTTGCCGGTGCGGCCGGGGACCAGGGCCTCGAGGGTCAGCTCCTGCAGCCGGTTCGCGGCGCGCATGGCGGCCCGCAGTCCCTCGGGGGCCGCCGTCTCCCCGGGCCGCAGCACGTAGGCGTTGCGCTGGTTGTCCGTCCGCAGTCCCAGGCAGCTCAGGCCGACGTCGCAGTGCAGCAGGTCGCCGGGCTCGACCACCGCGTCGAACGGGACGGCGGGCAGCAGGGCGCCCTGCTCCTCCAGCAGCGGCACCCCGGCGCGCTGCAGCAGCACCGAGGGTTGGAACCACGGCTCCACACCCAGGTCGTGCAGCCGCTGGCGGATCCACCAGGCCACGTCCAGCGCGGTCGTCTCGCCGACGGTCACAATCTCGGCGGAGAAGGCCTGGTCGACGACGTCGTGGACCAGCCGGTTGAGCTGGTGGAGCACCGCGATCTCCTCCGGCAGCCGGGTCTCCAGCCAGCCGATCGCGAGCCGCTCGGCCGACACGAGCCGTTCGGCCCACGGGCCGAGCGCCTCGGTGAGCAGCCGGTGCTCGGTGTGCGAGAGCCCGTCGGCGAGGCCGAAGTGCTCGGAGACGTCGACACCGATGCGCTCGGGCGCGGCCTGCTCGACGAACCGGCGCACCTCGGCCCATTGGGTGTCGGACCCGCTGGAGGCGCCCGGGGTCCAGGCCGGCACGAACTGGCCCACCGGGTAGCGGGACACCGCCGCTGCCGTGACGCCGTCGTCGCTGCGGTGCAGGACGAGGATCGTGCGCCGCCGGGCGGAGAGCCAGGTCGCCGGCAGGAACGTGGCCAGCACCGGGTCCTCGTTGTACTCGCGGCCGACCACGATCCACAGGTCGATGCCCGTGCGGTCCATCAGACCCGGGAGCACGTCCAGCAGGCGCTCGGTCAGCCAGCGGTCGCGCACGCCGGCCTGCTCGCGCAACGGCAGGGGCACCGTCCGCAGCGGGTCCGGCGCGACGAGCGACATGCCTCAAGAAAAACAGAGAAGCGGCGAACGCACCGGTCGAGAGCGCGAACCGGGTCCTCCGGCCGGGCGACCACGGGCCCGGGCCGGTGTCCCCTCAGGCCGTCGTCCCCTCAGGCCGTCGTCCCCTCAGGCCGTCGTCTCCTCCGGCCGCGGGGCCCGGGCGCGGGGGACGGCGGCCGTGGCGACCCGGTCCCGGCCGCTTCGCTTCGCCTCGTACATCGCGGCGTCGGCCTGGTCGACCAGCCGCCACAGCGACGCGACCGCGTCCTCGCCGTCCTCGGGCCGGGTGACCGCGACCCCGACGGAGGCGGTGACGCCGTACCCGTCGTCGGTCCGCCCGGCGGAGACCGCCGCCCGGAGACGTTCGGCCAGCTGCCCGGCCTCGGCCGCGTCGGCCACCAGCCCGAGCACCACCAGCTCCTCGCCTCCCGTGCGGGCCAGGACGTCGGCGGGGCGGACCGTGCCCTGGAGGGCCCGGGCGACCGCCCCGAGCACACGGTCGCCGACGGCGTGCCCGAACTCGTCGTTGAGCCGCTTGAAGTGGTCCAGGTCCAGGACCATCGCGGTCACCCGGGTGCCGTCGCGGCGCGCCTGCCGCCAGATGCGGGGCGCCTGCTCGACCAGGTAGCGCCGGTTGAACAGCCCCGTCAACGGGTCCAGCCGGGTGAGGGTCTCGGTGGCGGCCAGCAGGCGCTCCACGCGCCGCCGCAGCAGGAAGACCCCGAGCGAGGCGGCGCTGAGCATCCCCGCGCTGACGCCGACCTGCACGCCCAGCCCGACGGGGTTGTCGTAGCTGGGCCACAGCGCGGCGAGGCAGACCGCCGTCGTGACGACCATGTGCACGCACAGCTGCCGCAGCTCGAGGAACCACGCTGCCACCAGCGCGGGGAACAGCAGCATCAGCGGCGTGGCGTAGCGCAGCGGGTCGTCGATGCACAGGACCACGACCAGGTAGACGACGTCGCCCAGCAGCACCAGCGTGAAGGTGTGCCGCGGGCTCACCCGCCCGCGGGCGGCGATGGAGGCGCCGAGGGCCAGGAGGGTGAGCATCGTGGCGCCGTACGCCCACCGCCCGGCGCCGTCGCGCAGCACGCCGTCGACGAGGAGGTTGATCGACCCCATCAGCCCGCCGGTGACGAGCAGCGCGGCGACGGTCAGCGCCGCCAGACGGCGGTCGGGCATCCGCGGGAGTTCGACGTCCTCGCTGGTCACGGCCGCATGATGCCGCACGATCCGGCTGCGCGGGAGCGTCTTGTGCGCGGTGGGCTCATGGGGGGCGGAGGGGACCCCGGGGTGGAAGGCTGGGGACGCCGACGAGCGAAGGAGGCCGCGCATGGCCGGAGGACCCTGGTACTTCTGCCTGAAGCACCACACCGTCGAACCGCTGGAAGGGTGCGCCGAGAAGCACCGGCTGGGGCCGTACGAGACCCGTGAGGAGGCCGAGCGCTCGCTGCAGTCCGTGGCGGAGCGCAACGAGGAGCTCGACGCCGAGGACCGCGCCTGGAAGGGCGACTGACGGTCGTCAGGGCCGGGCGGGGCATGATCGAGGGAGAGCGTCCGGGCTGTCCGGCGCCGCGGGAGGGGTGGACGTGACGGACGGTCGCGCGGTCGAGGAACTGGTCGTCGGGGTGCTAGGGGGCACCGGGCCGCAGGGGCGCGGGCTCGCCGTCCGGCTGGCCGCGCAGGGTCAGCGCGTGCTGCTGGGCTCCCGCGACGCCGAGCGCGCCGTCGAGGTCGCGGCCGAGGTCGCCGAGCGCGCCGCCACGGTCGCCGGCGACGTCGAGGTCTCGGTCACCGGCGGGTCGAACGTGGACGTGGCCGGCGCGGCGGACCTGGTCATCGTCGCCGTCCCGTTCGCCGGGCACGCCGCCACGCTCCGCGACCTCGTCACCCCGCTGGCCGGGAAGATCGTCGTCGACTGCGTCGTGCCCATGGGCTTCGACGAGCTCGGCGCCTACGTCCTCGACGTCGAGGAGGGGAGCGTGGCGCAGCAGGCGGCCGCGCTGCTGCCCGACTCGCACGTGGTCGGCGCGTTCCACCACCTGTCGGCGAAGCTCCTCGAGGACCTCTCGCAGCCCACGCTGGACGGCGACGTCATGGTCGTGGGCGACGACCGGGCGTCGATGGACACCGTGCAGGCGCTGGCCGGACGGCTGCCGGGGATGCGCGGCATCTACGCGGGCCGGCTCCGCAACGCCCGCCAGGTCGAGGCGCTGACGATCAACCTCGTGTCGGTCAACCGGCGCTACAAGGTGCACGCCGGCGTCCGCATCACCGACGTCTGATGACGGGCGCCGAGCTGAGGTCGGTGCAGCTCGGCCGGCCGCCCTGGGGGCGTAGGGGCTACGACCCCGCGGAGGTGGACGCGTTCCTGGCCCGCGCCGCGGTGGCGCTCGACGCCCTCGCGGGCCGTCGGGCTCCGGGGATGACCGCTGAGGACGTGCACTCCGTGGTCTTCGGCAAGCCGCCGCTGGGCAAGGGCCGCGGGTACGACGAGGACCAGGTGGACGAGCTGCTCGACCGGATCGAAGGCACTCTCCGCTCCGCGTCGGCATGACTCGAGGGGCCGTTCCGGAGCTGGACGACGAGGGACGGCCCTGCACGGGGCCGGTGCCACGTCGGGTGGCCTCGCTCGTCCCTCGCTGACCGAGCGATCGCGGCCACCGACGCCGCACTGCCGGGCGCTGCTCGATCAGCGGGGTGGCCGGCCGTCGCCCTCCAGCTCCTGCACCGCGAGCAGGGCAGGGCGGATGCCCAGGTGGGTGCGCTGCCGGACCAGCCGGACGGCCTCGATGCGCTCGCCCTCGGCCAGGAGGACCCGGACCTCGGCGGCCAGCGGTTCCGGCAGCAGGACCGGGACCGGCGGCTCGTCGAAGTGCCAGTTCTCCGGCCACCAGCCGGGCCGCCGCCATCGCGCCATGGGGAACGCCTACTCGAAGGAGTGCTCGGGGCCGGGGAAGACACCGCCGCGGACGTCGTCGGCGTACTCCTTGGCCGCCCGCAGCAGCTCGCTCCGCAGGTCGGCGTACTTCTTCACGAACTTCGGCACCCGGCCGCCGTTCATCCCGGCCATGTCGGGCCAGACCAGCACCTGGGCGTCGCAGTCGACGCCGGCGCCGATGCCGACCGTCGGGATCGACAGCTCCGCCGTCACCCGGCCGGCGATCGCCGCCGGGACCATCTCCAGGACGACGGCGAACGCCCCGGCCTCCTGCACCGCGCGGGCGTCGGCCAGCAGCTGCTCGGCACCGGCGCCGCGGCCCTGCACCCGGAAGCCGCCGAGGGCGTGCTCGCTCTGCGGCGTGAAGCCGATGTGCGCCATCACCGGGATGCCGGACTCGCTGAGCAGCTTGATCTGCGGGGCGACGCGGGTGCCGCCCTCGAGCTTGACCGCCTGCGCGCCGCCCTCCTTCATCAGCCGGACGGCGTTGTCGAAGGCCTGCTGCGGGCCCGACTCGTAGGAGCCGAAGGGCATGTCGGCGATGATCAGCGCGCGCGAGGTGGAGCGGGTGACGGCCTTGGTCAGGAAGAGGATGTCCTCGACCGTGACCGGCACCGTGCTGCTGTGGCCCATGACCACGTTGCCCGCCGAGTCGCCGACGAGCATGACCGGGATGCCGGCCTCCTCGAAGACCGCGGCGCTGTAGGTGTCGTAGGCGGTGAGCATCGCCCACTTCTCACCGCGCGCCTTGGCCTGCTGCAGGTGGTGGATGCGCACCCGTGCGGAGGAGGTCCCGCCGTACAGCACCGACTCGGTCACGCCTTCGCTCCTTCGCGGACGGTGGGCAGGGTCTCCCGCCACCGGTTGGTGATGGGCAGCCGCCGGTCGCGGCCGAACGCCTTGAGGCTGATCTTGGTGCCCGGGGCCGACTGGCGGCGCTTGAACTCGGCGACGTCCACCAACCGGAGGACCCGGGCGACGACCTCGGCGTCGTGCCCGCGCTCCAGCAGCTTGGCCATGCCGAGGTCGCGGTCGACGTAGTCGGCGATGACCGCGTCCAGCTCCTCGTAGGAGGGCAGCGAGTCGCTGTCCTGCTGGCCGGGTGCGAGCTCCGCCGAGGGTGGCTTGTCGATGGAGTTCTGCGGGATCGGCTCAGTCTCACCGCGGTCGCGGGCGTAGGCGTTGCGCCAGCGGGCGAGCTCCCACACCAGCGTCTTGGGCACGTCCTTGATCGGGGCGAACCCGCCGGCGGCGTCGCCGTAGAGCGTGGAGTAGCCGACGGCGACCTCGCTCTTGTTCGACGTCGCGAGCAGCAGGTGCCCGTGCTGGTTGGACAGTCCCATGAGCAGCGTGCCGCGCACCCTCGCCTGCAGGTTCTCGGCGGCGACGCCGGAGAGCTCGACGGAGGCCTCGTAGGCGTCGACCATCGGCGCGATCGGGACGACGGAGTAGTGCATGCCCAGCCGCTTCGCCGAGTCCGCGGCGTCGGAGAGCGAGTGCTCGCTGGACCACTTCGACGGCAGTCCGACGCCGTGCACCCGGTCGGCGCCGAGGGCATCCACGGCGAGCGCGGCGACCAGCGCGGAGTCGATGCCGCCGGACATGCCGAGCACCACCGACGGCATGCCGTTCTTGTCGATGAAGTCCTTGAGGCCCAGCACCAGCGCCCGCCAGACCTCCTCGCAGTCGCTGAGCGGGTCGACGACCGTGGCCGGCCGCGCCTCGTAGGCGGGCACCGGCTCCTCGCTCAGCACGTGGCGGGTGACCGTCATCGGCCCGACCCGGCCCTCGCGGCGCTCCGGCACCGACGCCGGGTCCAGCGCCAGGTCGACGGTCAGCAGGTGCTCGACGAACTGGGGGGCGCGGGCGAGTAGCTCGCCGGTGGGGGAGACCGCCATCGAGTCGCCGTCGAAGACCAGCTCGTCCTGCCCGCCCACCTGGTTGCAGTAGAGGATCGCCGCCCGCGCCTCGGCCGCCCGCCGCTGCACCAGCGGCAGCCGCAGGTCGTCCTTGGCCCGCTCGTAGGGGGAGGCGTTGGGGGAGACGACCAGGTCGACGCCGGCCTCGCCGGCCACACCGCACGGCCCGCCCTCGACCCAGAGGTCCTCGCACACGGTGAGCGCGACGTCGACCCCGTGCAGCCGCACCACCGGCAGTTCGGTGCCGGGCACGAAGTAGCGCGCCTCGTCGAAGACGCCGTAGTTGGGCAGGTGCCGCTTGTAGTAGCGGACGACGACGTCGCCGCCGTGCAGCAGGGCGGCCGCGTTGCGCGGGGCGCCGCGGCGGGGGTTGGCGTCGCTGGGCCGGTCGTCGTCGGTGTCCGGGTGGTCGACCGGGGCGGGACCCGCGCCCTCGGTGTGCGCCAGGTACCCGACGACGACGGCGAGGTCGCCCAGCCCGTCCGCGGCCAACCGGGCGGCGAGGTCGACCAGTGCCTGCTCGCTCGCGGCGGCGAAGGACTCTCGCAGCACGAGGTCCTCGGGCGGGTAGCCGGTCAGGGTCATCTCCGGGAAGACGACGAGGTGCGCGCCGGCCTCCGCGGCCTTCGCCGACCACGAGACGACGAGCTCGCTGTTCCCCTCGAGGTCGCCCACGCGCGTATCGACCTGGGCCAGGGACACCCGCAACTGCACCGGCTGCTGATCGCTCACGGCGCCCATCCTCGCCGCTCACCGCGCGCACGGGCGAGGTGGGGCCGCGAGGCGCCCACCCGCGCACCGGCGGGCGGGGTGACACGGGGGAGCGGTCGCCCTAGCGTGCACGCATGGGCGACCCCCTCGTGATCTCGCGCCTGGTGGCGGGCGGCTACGCGGCGATCGGCGCAGGTGCGGTGCTGCGCCCGTCCCTGGTGCCCGCGGTGTTCGGCGGATCGGCCCGGACGCCGGAGTCCCGGACGGAGGTGCGGGCGGTCTACGCCGGCATCCCGCTGGCGTTCGCCGCGGCGCTGCTCCGGTCGGAGGGGCAGCAGCCGGCGGCGCGCTCGGCCGTGCTGCGGACGGTCGGCGACGCCAGCGCCGGGATGGCGGTGGCCCGGCTGGGCGGTGCGCTGCTCGAACGCCGTCTGCGTGCCTGGCCCACCGCGGCGTTCCTCGCGCTCGAGGCGGCCCTCGCCGTCGCGTGCTCCGCCGCCGCGCGAGTCCAGGAGGTCCCGCCGAAACCCTAGCGTCGCGCCGCCGTCCAGGCCCGGCCGCGCGTCCCCGCGGGCACGACCGCCACGGCCCCGGCCACCCCCTCGACGACGGCACGGCTGACCGAGCCGAACACCGCCCCGCGCGCCGGACCCCGGCCGCGGGTGCCGACGACCACGAGGGCGGCGCCCACCGAGCTCTCGACCAGCGCGGACGTCGGGTCCCCGCGCACGACCTCGGGGACCACGGCGACGTCCGGATACTCCGTGCGCCATCGGGCGAGCGACCGGTGGAGGAGGTCGTGGGCGCCGACCTCGGTGGTGATCAGCGGTGCGGTGACGGCCTCGAGGTCGGCGGGACGGTCGGGTGTCCACGCGTGGACGGCCGTGACGCCGAGGCCCCGCTGCCGCGCCGCGCGGAAAGCGAACCCGACGGCGGCGTCGGAGCGGCGGGCGCCGTCGACCCCTACGACGACGTGCGGGTTCCCGGGGCACGGGGGCAGGGCCCCGCTCCCGGCGCGGACCACCGCGACCGGGCAGCGCGCGGAGGCGGTGAGGCGGACGGCGAGGGAGCCCGGCAGCCGCCGCTGCCCGGCCCCCGACGGCCCGTTCGACCGGTGTCCCAGCACGAGCAACCGTGCGTCGCGGCTGTGCCGGAGCAGGACCTGCCCCGGGTTGCCCGGCTGCAGGTGGGCGGTCACCTCCAGCGCCGGGTGCACCGACCGGGCCCGGGCGACGGCGGACTCCAGGGCGCGCGCTCCCGCGACCTGGGGCGCCGGTGGTTCCACGAAGCCCGGGAACAGGCCGGCGAGGTCGAGCCCCCTGGACGGGCGCAGCGCGTGCACCACGTGCAGGGGGCACCGCTGGGTCGCGGCCTCGGCCGCCGCCCACTCGACGGCGCGTCCCGCCGCGTCGCTCCAGGCGGTCACCCCGACGACGACGGGGGCGGCGAGGCCGCGGAGACGGTCGGCGACGGGCAGCACCATCCGGGCGAACGACGCGTCGGAGAGGAGGCCGGCCTCGAGTGCCGCGATGGTCCGGCGTTCTGCCTCACTGAGCACGGGCCCCTCCCCGGGACGATCCGAGCCCGTATCGTAGAGCGATACATCTCGCCGGGCCAGGTGTCCGCGCGTGGTGAGATGTGCCGGTGTCCTCGCCCGACGACCCGGCCGCCGCGCCGCTGAGCAAGCAGGACTTCGAGGCGCTCGCCCGGTTCCGGTTCGGCATCCGGCGCTACCTGCGCTTCAGCGAGGAGATCGTGCGGCGGCACGGGCTCACGCCGCAGCAGTACCAGCTGCTCCTGGCGGTCAAGGGCTTTCCGGAGCGGGACTGGGCGACGGTGCGCGAGCTGGCCGACCGGCTGCAGCTGCGCCACCACAGCGTCGTGGAGCTCGTCGACCGCGCGCAGAAGCAGGACCTCGTCGGCCGGGCGACCCATCCCGACGACGCGCGGGCGGTCCGGGTGGTGCTCACCGAGGCGGGGGAGGAGGTCCTCGGCAGGCTGGCCTCGCTGCACCGGGCCGAGCTCGCCAGGATGGCCGCCGTCCTGAGCCCTCCGCACTGGGAGCTGCCCGGCTGACCACCACCGCCCGCCGCGACACAGCGGTGTCCGGCTCCCCGGACCGTGTGCGAATCGCCCGCAGGGGGCAGGCTTGCGGCGACGTCACACACCTGAAACGAGCGGACTGGATCATGGCGGGCATGGACCGACAGCAGGAGTTCGTCCTGCGCACCCTGGAAGAGCGCGACATCCGCTTCGTGCGGTTGTGGTTCACCGACGTCTCCGGCTACCTCAAGGCCGTCGCGGTGGCCCCGGCCGAGATCGAGGCGGCGTTCGCCGAGGGCATCGGCTTCGACGGCTCCGCGATCGAGGGCTTCGCGCGGGTCTACGAGTCCGACATGCTCGCCAAGCCCGACCCGGGCACCTTCCAGGTGATGCCCGCCCGCGAGGGCCGGCCCAGCGACACGGCGCGGATGTTCTGCGACATCACGCTGCCCGACGGATCGCCGTCGTGGGCCGACCCGCGGCACGTGCTGCGCCGGGCGCTCGGCAAGGCCGCCGACATGGGGTTCACCTTCTACACGCACCCCGAGATCGAGTTCTTCCTGCTCAAGGACCTGCCCACCGACGGCACCCCGCCCCAGCCTGCCGACACCGGCGGCTACTTCGACCTCTCCACGCACAACGTCGCCCACGACTTCCGCCGCGAGGCGGTCTTCGCGCTCGAGGCGATGGGCATCTCGGTGGAGTTCAGCCACCACGAGGTCGCGCCCGGGCAGCAGGAGATCGACCTGCGCTACGCCGACGCCCTGTCGATGGCGGACAACATCATGACCCTGCGGCACGTCGTCCGTGAGGTCGCGCTGGCCCAGGGCGTGCACGCCACCTTCATGCCGAAGCCCTTCACCGAGCTGGCCGGCTCGGCGATGCACACCCACCTGTCGCTGTTCGAGGGCGACCGCAACGCCTTCCACGACCCGGCCGACCCGATGCGGCTGTCGACCACCGGCAAGCAGTTCATCGCCGGGCTGCTCACCCACGCCCGCGAGGTCACCGCGATCACCAACCAGACGGTGAACTCCTACCGGCGGCTCCTGGCCGGCACCGAGGCGCCGACGGCGGCGACCTGGGGCCGGGCCAACCGCTCGGCGCTGGTCCGGTTGCCGTCGTACAAGCCGTCGAAGGCGCAGTCGGCCCGGGTCGAGGTCCGCTCGCCGGACTCCGCGTGCAACCCGTACCTGACCTTCGCCGTCCTGCTGGCGGCCGGGCTCCGGGGCATCGAGAAGGGCTACGAGCTGCCGCCGGAGGCCGAGGACGACGTCTGGTCGCTCACCGACACCGAGCGCCGTGCGGCCGGGTACGAGGACCTGCCTGTCTCCCTCGGCGAGGCGCTGACCGCGATGCAGAGCAGCGAGCTCGTGGCCGAGACCCTGGGCGAGCACGTGTTCGAGTTCTTCCTCCGCAACAAGTGGGAGGAGTTCAACTCCTACCGGCAGAACGTCACGCCCTTCGAGCTCCGGCGGTACCTGCCCGGCCTCTGAGGCGCCCGCTCGACGGGTGTTCCTCGGTCTCTGCGGGTTCTGCCGGACCCGTAGAGCACGAACAGCACCCGCAGAGCGTGGTCGAGCGGCGCAGCGCGCGGCCCATAAGCTCAGCCCTGTGACCCGCCTGCTCGTCGTCGTCCCGAGCGAGACCGACCCGCCCGCGCGGCTGGGGGAGTGGCTGCGCGCCGCCGGCCTGGAGCTGGACGAGCGCCACCTGGGGCTGGGCGAGCGCTTGCCGGACACCCTCGACGGGTTCGACGGGCTGCTGGTCCTGGGGGGCCCGCAGTCCTCGATGGACGACGAGACGACCAGCCCCGAACTCGTCGGCGTCCGCGAACTGCTGCGCCAGGCGGCCGCCGCCGACCTGCCGACGCTGGCCATCTGCCTCGGCGCCCAGCTGCTGGCCGGGGTGGGTGGTGGCCGCACCCGCGTCGGCGTCGACGGCCCCGAGGTCGGTGCCACGCTCGTGGCCAAGCGGGACGCGGCCGACCGGGACCCGGTCTTCGGCCCGCTGCCGCTCTCGCCCGACGTGATCCAGTGGCACCACGACGAGATCTCCGAGCTCCCGACCGGGGCCACGCTGCTGGCGAGCAACCCGCACTACCCGCACCAGGCCTACCGGGTCGGCTCGCACGTCTACGCGCTGCAGTTCCACATCGAGACGACGCCGGAGATGGTGCGCGCCTGGGCGGAGAGCGACCCGGTCGGCATGGCGGCCAGCCCGCTGGACGTCGAGACCCTCTGCGCCCGCGCCACCGCCGCGCACGACGACCTCGCCGAGGTCTGGCAGCCCTTCGCCGGGCGGTTCGCCGATCTGGTGCGCGCCCGGGCCGGGACGCGGGCGTGAGCACGCCGCCCCCGGAGATCCCGCGCCCCGCGAGGATCCGGCTGGTCCGGTTCGGCTTCGGCGACGGCGAGCGGGCGGCCCGGCTGCTGTCGGACCCGGCGCTGGGCCTGTGGGACCTCGGGCGCAACGAGCCGGCCGACCCCGAGGCCGGCCCGGTCGTGGCGGCCCTCGCCCGCGCCGGTGACCCCGACCTCGCCGTCCGTTCGCTGCACCGGCTGATCGAGGCGCTCGACGAGGAGGACCCCGACGGCTCGGCCGCCGCGGCGCTCCTGGCCCGGCTGCGCGGACCCGGCTCCTTCCGCGCCCGGCTGGTGTCGGTCCTGGGCGCCAGCTCCGGCCTGGCCGACCACCTCGCCGCGCACCCGCTGGACTGGCACGTCCTCGACGACGACCGGCACGGCCCCTCCCGCCCGACGCCCAACGCGCTGGAGCGGCAGATGCTCAGCGCGGTGGGCGCCGACCCCGACGACCCGCCGTGGGGCGTCCGCCTGGGCAAGGGCGCGCCCGACGCGGGCCCGGAGCGCGTGGCCGCCCTCCGGCTGGCCTACCGGCGCGCCGTGCTCTCCCTGGCCGGACGGGACCTCGGCGACGGGCTGCCCGCGGAGGAGGTCGCCGTCGAGCTGGCCGACATCGCGGCCGCCGTGCTCACCGCCGGCCTGGCGATCGCGGTCGGCGAGCAGCCGGCCGACGCCGCCGCGTGCCGGCTCAGCGTCATCGCGCTGGGCAAGGCCGGCGGCCGCGAGCTCAACTACGTCAGCGACGTCGACGTCGTCTTCGTGGCCGAGGCCGTGGACCCCTCCGACCCCGAGGGCGCCGCCCTCTCCACCGCCACCCGGGTCGCCGCCACGCTCATGCGGGTCTGCCACGAGGCCGCGTGGGAGGTCGACGCCGCGCTGCGTCCCGAGGGCAAGGCCGGTGCCCTGGTCCGCACGGTCGCCGGGTACGCGGCCTACTACGCCCAGTGGGCCGAGACCTGGGAGTTCCAGGCGCTCCTGAAGATGCGCCCGGTGGCCGGCGACCCCGACCTCGGGCGCGCCTACGTCGACGCGCTCTGGCCGCTGGTGTGGAAGGCCGGTGACCGGCCCGGCTTCGTCGCCCAGGTGCAGGCGATGCGCCGCCGGGTGGAGGCCAACATCCCGCCGGCGCAGGCCGAGCGCGAGCTCAAGCTGGGCCGCGGCGGGCTGCGCGACGTCGAGTTCGCCGTCCAGCTGCTGCAGATGGTGCACGGTCGGGCCGACGAGCGGCTCCGCGTCGGTGGCACGGTGCCGGCCCTGACGGCGCTGTCGGCGGGCGGGTACGTCGGCCGGGAGGACGCCGCCACGCTCATCGCCTCCTACCGCTTCCTGCGCACCGTCGAGCACCGGCTCCAGCTGCTCCGCCTGCGCCGCACCCACCTGCTCCCCACCGACGAGCAGCAGCTGCGCTGGCTGGCCCGGTCGCTGGGCTACAAGCCCGACCACCGCGGCGACGCCGTCGTCGTGCTGCGCGCCGAGCTCGCGCTGCACACCCGCGAGGTCCGGCGGCTGCACGAGAAGCTCTTCTACCGGCCGCTGCTCTCCGCGGTCGCCCGTGTGCCGGGGGAGCACCTGCAGCTGGGCTCCAAGGCCGCCGGCGACTGGCTGCGGGCGCTGGGCTTCGCCGACCCCGACGGCGCGCTGCGGCACCTGGCCGCGCTGACCGGCGGGCTCTCCCGGTCGGCGTCGATGCAGAAGTACCTGCTGCCGGTGCTGCTGCAGACCTTCGCCTCCTGCCCGAACCCCGACGCCGGGCTGCTCGCCTACCGGCAGGTGAGCGAGGCGCTGGGCGGCAACCAGTGGTACCTGCGGCTGCTGCGCGACGAGGGCCAGGTCGTCGAGCGGCTGGCCCAGCTGCTGGGCTCCAGCCAGTACGTGGCCTCGCTGCTCACCCGGACCCCCGAGGCGCTGAAGCTGCTCGCCGACGACGCCGAGCTGGAGCCGCGCAGCGCGGCGACGCTGGCCAAGGCCTGGCGGCAGGCCGCCGGTCGGGCGCCCGACCCGCAGGCCGGCATCCGCGTGGTCCGGGGGCTGCGCCGCCAGGAGCTGCTGCGCATCGCCTCGGCCGACCTGCTCGGTCGGCTCGACGTGCACCGGGTCGGGCAGGCGCTGACCGACGTCGCCGTGGCGACCCTGCGCGCCGGTCTCGACGTCGCCCAGCGGGCGCACGCGGCCGAGGCGGGCATCGACGTCGCCGAGCTGCCGATGGACCTCGCGGTCATCGGGATGGGCCGCCTCGGCGGCGGCGAGCTCGGGTTCGGCTCGGACGCCGACGTGCTGTTCGTGCACCGCCCGCGGGCGGGCGCCGACGACACCGGGGCGGCGGCCGCGGCCAACGCCGTCGCGCACACGATGCGCCGGCTGCTCAGCGAGCCGGCTCCGGACCCGGCCTTCGAGGTCGACGCCGACCTGCGCCCGGAGGGCCGGCAGGGGGCGCTGGTGCGCAGCCTGTCGGCGTTCCGCGAGTACTACGAGCGCTGGGTGTCGGTCTGGGAGGTGCAGGCGCTGGTGCGAGCGGCCCCCGTGGCCGGCGACGAGGAGCTGGGCGCGGAGTTCGTCGCGCTGGTCGACCCGATCCGGTACCCGGCCGAGGGGCTCACCGCCGAGCAGGTCGCGGAGATCCGCCGCATCAAGGCCCGCGTCGAGCGCGAGCGGCTGCCCCGGGGCGCGGACCCGGCCACGCACACCAAGCTGGGTCGCGGCGGCCTCGCCGACGTCGAGTGGACCGTCCAGCTGCTGCAGCTCCAGCACGCCGCCGAGGTCGAGAGCCTGCGGGTGCCGTCCACGGTCGCGGCGCTGGAGGCGCTGACGGCGAGCGGGCACCTCGACGAGGAGCAGGGCAGCGCCCTCCGCGAGGCCTGGGAGCTGGCGACCCGCGCCCGCAACGCGATCTTCCTGGTGCGGGGCCGGCCTAGCGACCAGCTGCCGCGCCCGGGCCTGGAGCTCGCCGGGGTCGCCCAGGCCTGCGGCTACGGACCCGACCAGGAGCCCGGGCAGTTCGTCGAGGACTACCGGCGCACCACCCGGCACGCCCGGTCGGTCGTGGAGCAGGTCTTCTACGGCGCCCCGGCGACGGCGTGAGCGGACCGTACGGGTGACCCCGGGTGTGAGCGGGCCGGGCGCCGGGCACGAGAACTCCGTGTCAGCGCAGCCGGACGACGAGCTCCCCGCCGAGGAGCGGGGGAGCGGCGCCACGATCACGCCCTACCGCGACGGTCCGCTGATCGTGCGCGGCGACTTCACGCTGGTCGACCAGGACGGCGCCGAGATCGACCCGGGCCGGGGCACCGTCGCGCTGTGCCGGTGCGGCAAGTCCGGCATCAAGCCGTTCTGCGACGGCTCGCACAAGCGCTCCGGCTTCTCCGCGCCCAGCGCGCCGAGCCGGCCGCGGCCCGCAGCGCAGCTCCGCCAGGAGGGCTGAGCGCACAGCGGGCCGGTGCGTCAGCGCGTGCTCTCGAACGCCCGGGCCATCCGCACCTGCTCCTCGAGGATCTCGCCGATGCGGGCCTGCACCGCGTCCAGCTCGCCGATCACCTCGCTGGTCGCGTGGATGCCCTCGGACACCGACTGGGTGCCGGTCTGGATGCCGGCGATCTGCTCGGAGACCTTGCTGGTGGCCGAGGCGGTCTCGCGGGCGAGCTCCTTGACCTCGTTGGCCACGACGGCGAAGCCCTTGCCCGACTCGCCGGCGCGCGCGGCCTCGATGGTGGCGTTGAGCGCCAGCAGGTTCGTCTGGTCGGCGATCGAGGAGATGATCCGGATGACGTCGCCGACGGCGGCCGAGGCGCTGGCGAGCGCCTGCACCTCCGTGGTCATCGACGAGGCCTTGCCCACCGCGCTGTCGGCCACCCGGCCGGCGTCGTCGGCGGCCTCGCGCAGCCGGGAGACCGTCTCCAGCAGCTCGCGGGAGTTCGCCGCGTCGGCCTCCGCCCGCCGCAGGATGTCCAGTCGCTGGGAGACCAGCTGCTGCACGTTGCGCAGCGCGGAGGCGCGGGAGTCGGACAGGTCGATGGTCTCGGTGACGAAGAAGTCCATCGTCCCGACGACCTTGCCGTCGCTGATGATCGGGAAGCAGACGCCGGACCGGACACCGGCCCGCTGGGCGGCGGGAGCACGCACGCAGTCGGTCACCTGCGCGAGGTCGCGCACGAAGACGAGGTCACGGGCCCGCCAGGCGCGGCCGGAGAGACCCACGCCCTCGGCGAAGCTGGCGGCGAGGGTGACCGTGCGGAACTCGTCCCCGGCCGAGCCGGACTCGCGCTGGAACTTCAGCACGTTCTCCTGGGGGTCCAGCGCCCAGAAGGAGCCGTACGCCCAGCCGAACGACTCGCGCACCGAGTCGAGCGCCACCTGCAGGGCGGTGGACTCGTCCCCGGCCTCGCCCACCGTGGCCACGACCTCGGTGACGGCGTTGCGGTCGTCCAGGCTCTCGCGCAGGGCGGCGCTGGTCAGCACGCTGCGCCGGGCGTGCGCGATGAGCCGGCCGAGGGCCGCCCACTTCTGGGCGCGCCCGCCGAAGAACGGCAGGGGGCTGCGGCTGTAGTACTCCAGGACGGCGGTCACGCGGTCGCCCTCCACGACGGGCAGGAAGCACCCCTGCACGGCGCCGTTGTCGCGGGCCGCGGCCCAGCGCAGGCAGGTGCTGGTGGTCGTGGAACCGTCCATCAGCACGGACGTGCGGCGCCGCAGCGCCTCGCCGCCGAAGCCGCCGCCCTCGACCATGGCCTCCCCGGACGTCCAGCGGGCAGCCATCGCGTCCGCGGTCTCACCGGCCGTCACCTGCAGCACGAAGCGGCCGTCCCCGTCGGGCAGCCAGGCCGCGCCGTAGGTCAGGCCGAGGGCGTCGACGAGCACGGCCATGATCCGCCGGTGCGCCTCCAGCTCGCTGGTGACGCCGTCGTCCAGCGCGTCGATCACCCGTTCCAGCGCCTCGACGTCCCTGGGCTGCTCGACCGACGCCGCTGCTGCTCGTCCGCTCCCGCGCCTGCGCATGGCGTCCCCCCGCTCCTCGCGACCGGCATGGTGCAGGTCAGCTCGCGAGGTGGTTTCGGCCGACAACGGTACGAGGTTGAGCCGTATCTCGGCATCGCTCGATCCGGCGGGTTGAGAGGTCGATCACCCGGCGTGTGACCTGCATCCCCCATGATGCGGGGGCGCCGCACCGGGCGCCCCGATCGGAGGTCCGATGGATTCCGCGCTCACCACCGTCGCCCTGCCGCTGGCGCTGGCCATCGTCATGTTCGGACTCGGCCTCTCGCTCACCCCGAGCGACTTCGCGGCCATCGGGCGCCGGCCCAAGGTCGTGCTCATCGCGCTCGCGCTGCAGCTGCTGGTCCTGCCCGCCCTGTGCTTCGGCATCGTGCTGGCCTTCGACCTGCCGCCCATCCTGGCGGTCGGGATGCTGCTCCTGGCGGCCTCGCCGGGTGGTACGACGGCGCACCTCTTCAGCCACCTGTTCCGCGGCGACGTCGCGCTCAACATCACGCTCACGGCGATCAACTCCGTGATCGCCGTGGTCACGCTGCCGGTCGTCACCAACCTGGCCATCGCGTACTTCGACCCGGCCGACGGCGGCTCGCTGGGGCTCCAGTTCGGGAAGACCCTGCAGGTGTTCGCGGTCGTGCTCGTGCCGGTGGCGCTGGGCATGGTGGTGCGCCGGCGCTCGGCGGCCTTCGCCGACCGCATGGACAAGCCGGTCCGCATCCTGTCGGCGGTCGTGCTCGCGCTGGTGATCGTCGGGACCATGCTGGCCGAGCAGGACCGGATCGGGGAGTACCTCCGCCAGATCGGGCTGCCCGCCGTCGTCTTCTGCCTGCTCAGCCTGTCCATCGGCTTCGCCGTGCCCCGGCTGCTGGGGGTGGAGCGCCGGCAGGCGACCGCCAGCTCGTTCGAGATCGGCATCCACAACAGCACGCTGGCGATCGCGGTGGCGATCAGCGTGCTGGACAGCGTGGAGCTGGCGGTGCCGGCGGCGGTCTACGGCGTGCTGATGTTCCCGCTGGCCGCCGTCTTCGGGTGGCTCATCAGCCGGAACGCCGGTGCCGGGGTCGATCAGGCGGCGAGCGCCCGGTCCCGGTAGAGCCCGGAGCGGCCCGCCTCCCAGGCGTCCAGGAGGTGGCGGGCGGCGAGCCCGTCCATCGCCAGGGAGGCGGCCGCGCCGAAGAGCACGTCGGCGGTCAGCTCCGGCTCACCGGCGACCAGCGAGCCGCACATGTCGACCGAGGCGATCTGCTCGTGGACGGCGTCGGCCTCCACGTGCTCGTCGTAGAACACCGTCGTCCGCTCGTCGTACCCCAGCCGGCGCAGCCCGGACGAGTAGCGCCGGCTGGGCTCCGAGGAGGTCATCTCCACCGCGGTCAGGTGGCCGAGGGCCGCTCCGCGCCACCGCCGGTGAAGGCCGAAGAGCGACATCGTGTTCACCGACGCGAACGCCGCCGCCGGGGCCTCGTCCCACAGCGCGCCGTAGTCGGCGTCCAGGTCGAGGTCGCGCATCAGGCCGGCGAAGAGCTCGCTGTGCATCCGCGCCGCCGAGCCGCCGCCGTACTCGTCGGCCTGGATCTCGACCATCGCCGCCTTGGTCCGCCCGGAGAGCCGGGGGATGGCGAAGGTGTGGGGATCGGCCTCCTTGAGGTGGTAGACCGAGCGCAGCGTCAGGTACTCGCGCCACTGCTCCGCCGAGCCGCGCTTGGCCATGAAGGAGGAGAGCGACGGGCTCTCGTCGGCGTCGATCAGCGCGGTGATCTGCCGGTCCACCGGCTCGTCGGTGACCTCGATCGGCCCGACCAGCGCGAGCAGGCCGGCCAGGTGCCGCCGCTCGAGGCTCGAACGCAGCCCGAGCAGCGACGGGTCCCACTCCCAGTCGTCGGAGACGCCGTCGAACCCGCGGTAGTGCAGCTCGTAGGCGATCGCCAGGGAGAGCTGCAGGTCGTCGTCGAGCAGGGCGTCGGCCGGATCGGCGGCGGACTCCTCTCCGAGCGCGACGGTCTCGGGGGAGAGCGTGGTCCGGGTGGCGAGGTCGCGGGCGAGGGCATCGCTGAGGGGACCCCGTGGCTCGGGCAGGCGCATGATCGTCCTGGTGCCCAGCGCGAGCGGATTCGATGCGCCCGTGGATGTGATGTCGCCCGGGGGTAGGAGCGGGCCATGACCGATCTGCAGCACCGCGTCGTCCTCGTCACCGGCGGGAGCGCCGGCATCGGCCGGGCCACGGTGCGGCGGCTCGCCGCCGGCGGGGCGCGGGTGGTCACCTGCGCGCGGGACGGCGACCGGCTCCGGGAGGCGGTCGGCGCGCTGCCCGGGGTGACGACGACGAGGGCCGACCTCGCCGACGCCGCGGACCGGGCCGCGCTGGTCGAGCGGGTGCTGACCGAGCACGGCCGGATCGACGCGGTCGTGCACAACGCCGGCCTCGGGTGGGCCGGGCTGGTCGAGGACATGCCGGGTGAGGCGGTCGAGGGCGTCGTCGCGACCAACCTGACGGCCGTCGTGGAGCTGACCCGGCTCTGCCTGCCGCACCTGCTGGCGACGGCGGGGGAGCGCGGGCGGGCCGACGTCCTCGCCGTGTCGTCGGTGGCCGCCTGGTCGCAGGTGCCGCCGCTGACGGTCTACTCGGCGACCAAGGCCGGGCTGCAGGGCTTCGTGACCGGGCTGCGGCGGGAGGTCACCGCCCGGGGCGTGCGGGTGCACTCGGTGAACCCGTTCTTCGTGCGCACCGAGTGGCTGGCGCGCGGGCACGGGCACGCACCGGTGTCCGACGCCGACGCCGAGGGCCGCCTGTCGCGCGGGATCGACCCGGACCGGGTGGCCGACCGGATCGCCGACTGCCTGGCGGCGCCCCGGTCGCGGACCGTCGCCGTCCCGCGCTGGTCGGGCATCGCGCGCCTGGGCGAGCTGCCGCCCGTCGACCGGGTGCTCGACGCCGTGCTGTCCCGCCGGGCCGCGACGGTCCGCCGCGCCGCCGGTCGCGTGGTGTCGCGGAGGACGGGCTGAACGGTTGGCATGATCCGGCGTGTGGACCGGACGACCGCGCGCATGGTGGGCCGTCCTGGCCGTCGTCGTCGCGCTCTCGGTGGGCACGGAGTTCGTGCTGCACCTCGTGGACCCCGACGACCCCTCGCTCGGCGTCGTCGAGCGCGTCGTGCGGTTCTTCAGCTTCTTCACGGTGCAGAGCAACCTGCTGGTGCTCGCCGCCGTCGTGCCGCTGGTCCGGGACCCGTTCCACGACGGTCCGGGATGGCGGGTGGTCCGGCTGGCGTCGCTGCTCGGCATCACGATCACCGGGATCGTCTACGCGGTGGTGCTCGCCCCGCTGTACGACCCGCGGGGGATCGACGCCTGGACCAACGCCGGTGAGCACTACGTCTCGCCGGTCATGACGGTGCTGGGCTGGCTGCTGTTCGGCCCGCGCCCGCGGATCGACGGAGGAGTGGTGGCACGGGCGCTGCTCTGGCCCGTGGCCTGGATCGCCTGGATCCTCGCCCAGGGCACGGTCACCGACTGGTACCCGTACGACTTCATGGACGTCGCCGCGCACGGGTACGCCGTCGCCCTGCGGAACCTGGCGTTCGTCGTGCTGCTGGCGCTCGCCTTCCTCCTGCTGTTCCGCGTCGTCGACCGCCGGCTCCCGCGGACGCAGCCGGCCGAGCAGCTCGTGCACGCGGGCTGATCGCCGTGCCCATGGAGTCGGGGGACGTCGTCGTCCGGAGCGTGGACGACGACCACTGGTCCGTGGAGGAGCCGCTGGTCTACCGCGGGCGGCGCGACCGCTTCGTCGTGCCCGCCGGGTTCCTCACCGACTTCGCGACCGTGCCCCGCCTGGTGGTGTGGCTCGTGCCGCGGTTCGGGCGCTACACGGCGGCGGCGATCCTGCACGACTGGCTGTGCACCGAGGGCATCCGCAGCGGGGCGGTCACCTCGCCCGAGGCCGACGGCATCTTCCGCCGCGTCATGCGGGAGAACGGCGTGCCCGTGCTGCGGCGCTGGCTGATGTGGTGCGGCGTGCGGTGGGGCGCCCTGGTCGACGCCGAGCGCCGTCCCGGCTGGTGGCGGAGCGCGCCCGGCGTCCTCGGCATCTCCGTGCTGGCCGCGCCGGTGGTCGTACCGCCGGCCCTGGTCATCGGCCTGGCGCTGCTCGTCTACGCCGCGGTCGAAGGCGTCGTCGGTGTGGTGACCGGGTCGCCGAGAGGTGACGCCGGCTCGTTCCGGACCTGAGCGGCCGGGAGGCGCGCCCGCGATCAGTCGAGCGGGCGGGTCGGCGTCCCGGCGTTGAAGACCTCGAGGGTGTGGCGGTCGAACCGCCGGATCATCGCCCGCACGGTCCCGCCGGCCCGTGTCGCACGGCTCGCCGGGCGGCCGGTGCGGGTGCGCGTCGGGGTGCCGCTGCTCGCACGCCGGGTGCGTGACTGGGGGGTCTGGAGCGCGGCGGCCTCGTGCGCGAACGACGTGGCCAGCTCGTCGGCGAGGTCCTCGCGGTCGGCCTCGACCGCGGAGTTGATCTTGTGCAGGTACGCAGCGCGCATGCGGACGAGCCGGTCGTCGGCCGCCTCGTGCCGGGGGTGCGCGGTCGCGGGTGCGGGAAGGGCGCCGGGGAACCGGTCGCCGTGGTCGTCGTTCAGGGGGAGTCGCTCTGCGTTCACGGGGAAACCTCTTGTCTCGGGACGGCGTGCGGCGCGGAAGGCCGCGCAGGAATGCGAGACGACGGTGTCTGCGAACGTGCTGGGTGGCTCGCGTGGTGCGGTGCCGGGCCGGCCGGGGCGCGCCGCGATGGGCGCCTCTCGAGCATGCGAGGCCCGCGTTGCCTGGAGGTGACAACCGGAGCAGGGGCGGGTGGCATTCCCGGAAAAGAGGACGACGTCGGCCGGGCGGGGGCGCTACCTTCTCCCGGCTCGTGATCAGCAGCCGGGCGGCATCACCGCCGCGGGTCCTGCGCGTCGGTCACGGGTTGCCATGTATGGGCAAGCGTCTCAGGAACGCGCGGGTTCGACTCCCGACGCCGCCCGGCGCGCGGTCATCCCGGCTCCGGTGGTCTGCAGCGTCATGTGCGCTCCCCACCGGCGCCCGACCGCGTGCCGGGCGGTCCGCGCGACCGGAGCCGACGAGGAGGTGGAGAGCATGCGGGTGACCGCGCAGGAGTGGGAGCGGGTCCTGGTGTACCGGGACGGCCGCTTCGAGACCGAGCTGGGGCCGGGACGGCACCGGGTCCGGGCATGGCGGCGCCGGCAGGTGCGGGTGCTCGTCCGCCCGCGGCTGCTCCTCGTCCCGGCGCAGGAGGTGCTGACCGCTGACGGGCTGGCGGTGAAGGTGAGCCTGATCGCGACCGTCCGCGTCGCGGACCCGCGGCGCTGGCACGAGGCGACGGAGGACGCCGACGGCTTCCTCTACGTCGCGCTGCAGATCGGGCTGCGCGAGGCCGTCGCCGGCCGGACCCTCGACGAGGTGCTGGCCGCCCGCGACTCGCTGCCCGAGGGCATCGCGGAGCGGGTGGCGGCGACCGCCGGCGACGTGGGCATGGTCCTCGAGGGCCTGGCGGTCCGCGACGTGATGGTTCCCGCCGAGCTCCGACGGGCCGCCGCCGACGTCGCGGCCGCCCGGGCGCAGGGCCAGGCCGCCCTGGAACGGGCCCGGTCGGAGGTCGCGGCCGCGCGGGCTCTGGCGAACGCCGCCCGGATGGTCACCGAGCAGCCGGGTCTGCTCCAGCTGCGGACCCTGCAGGCGGTCGAGGCCGGGGGAGCGACGGTCGTGCTGTCGACCTCGCCCGTACCGGCGCCGACGATGCCAGCGAGCTGACCGCCGACGCACTGCGGCCCCCGTCCTGACGAGCAGGACGGGGGCCGCAGTGGGACCGCCTGCGCTAAATGGTCGGCCCGACACGGAAGAGTCGCATCCAACCTGGTGCGGGCAGCTTGCGTGTCCGGTTACATGCGGCTACTCGAGGGCGGAGGTGTCTCGCGGGGGAGTGCCCATGAGCTGGTCGATGCGGTGCTCAAGGCCTCGCCCGATGGCACGCGAGACAGGCACGACGATGTTCACGAAGAGGGTGGCTCCGCCCGCAATGAGAACGAGCGTGAGCGATGGCTCAGGACCCACCCCAGCGACAATGCCAGCCCCGGTGAGACCTCCCCCGATACCCAGGAGGGCTCCCAGCTTCCCCCAATCTTGGGGTGGGGAGCCGTACACCGGGATGCGCGTGTTCTCCACGAGCCCTTCAGTCACGAGATCCCGGCTGTACTCCCAGGTACCCCCTGATCTGGCGAGGACGTCGTCGACGAAGCTGGCAGCGATCCAGGTGTTGCTGGCGTTCTCGTGCACCGCGTAGAGGTCGATATTCAGCAAGTGCTTGTCCCAGTTCACCTGGAGGGGGCCACCTGGGACGGCTCGCACGTTGTCGAAGGCTCGGTCCAGCCAGTGCTCGTCGGGGATGGCGACCACTCGGATCCACAGCGGATCGTGGTACCCCTCGCCGCCCTCAAGATCGGACTCTAGGGCGTATTCGGTGGAGATGACCCAGGAGTAGTCGTCGCTCCGCACGACGTGATCCTGACAGGCGGTGAGGGGTCACGCGCGGAGGCGATCACGAGTCCTCCGTCCCCGGGTCAGGTGAGGGGCCCTCCAGGCGACGCTTCACTCGCAAGGCCACACCGTCCCCAATGGCCTTTGAGATGGGAACGCAGATGTTGGCGCCAAGCCGGAACAGCCCGATCATGACGATGAGCAGGCCCAGTCCTAGGAGGAGCCTGACTGAGGGCTGGATGCCGCCGACGGCGGTTGCGCCGGCACCCACCGCGATGGGGGACAGCCGCACCCATGACTCAAAGGTGGCGTGCCAGGGGGACGAGGGGGGCTCACTCACGGACCGCTCCATCCAGCCTCGACCCCCAACTGGCCGAGATCAGGTTGGCGACCTCGTGCGGTGGTCCAGCAGCTCGCGTCGCCCTCCTGGGGCTTGGTCCCTTCCTGAGGGACCCGCTTACTCGGATGTGACTATTGAGCACCTTCGGCGAACTCGGAGTTGGGCCGAGCCGCTCTAGTGCGCATCACCCAAGGTGCTGCCACCCGACCCGGCACTCACGCTGTTCGCACTGGGACGGACTGGGTGAGTTGCGGCCCACGGCCAGCCAACTCACCTTGCGCGGAAGGGTACGCCCTGGAAGCGACGTTGACGAGCCGTTGCCTTCGCCGCGAGAAGTCCGCCCGCACGGAGCTGTGAACGGGCGTTTATACATGCGACTCCACGTGGGTCTGCCTCTGTCCGGGAGCGACGATTCCGCTCGATCTTCCAAACGGACCGCGGCCCCCGTCCTGACGAGCAGGGCGGGGGCCGCAGTGGCGGTACGACTCAGATGTCGTAGTACATCGCGAACTCGTGCGGGTGCGGGCGCAGGCGGATCGGGTCGATCTCGTTGGCCCGCTTGTAGTCGATCCACGTCTCGATCAGGTCGGGGGTGAACACCCCGCCGTCGATGAGGAACTCGTGGTCGGCCTCGAGGTTGTCCAGCGCGGCGTCCAGCGAGGCGGGCACCTTCTCGATGCCCAGGGCCTCCTCGGGCGGCAGCTCGTAGAGGTCCTTGTCGACCGGCGCCGGCGGCTCGATCTTGTTCTTCACGCCGTCGAGGCCGGCCATGAGCATCGCCGAGAAGGCGAGGTAGGGGTTGGCCGACGGGTCGGGCACGCGGAACTCGATGCGCTTGGCCTTCGGGCTGTCACCGGAGATCGGGATGCGCAGGCACGCCGAGCGGTTGCGGGCCGAGTAGACGAGGTTGATCGGCGCCTCGTAGCCCGGGACCAGGCGGTGGTAGCTGTTGACCGTCGGGTTGGTGAAGGCCAGCAGCGACGGGGCGTGGGCCAGCAGGCCGCCGATGTAGTGGCGGGCCATGTCGGACAGGCCCGCGTAGCCGGTCTCGGCGTGGAAGAGCGGCTGCCCGTCCTTCCAGAGGCTCTGGTGGCAGTGCATGCCGGAGCCGTTGTCGCCGAAGAGCGGCTTGGGCATGAAGGTGGCGGTCTTGCCGTGGGCCCAGGCGGTGTTCTTGATGACGTACTTGAACAGCATGAGGCTGTCGGCCGAGCGCAGCAGCGTGTCGAACTTGTAGTTGATCTCGGCCTGACCGCCGGTGCCCACCTCGTGGTGCCCGCGCTCGAGCTCGAGGCCCGCCTGCGCCAGGTTGACCATCATGTCGGCGCGCAGGTCGCTCTGCTGGTCGTAGGGCTCGACCGGGAAGTAGCCGCCCTTGGGGCGGGCCTTGTACCCGCGGTTCGGGCTGCCGTCGAGCTCGGTGGCAGCGCCGCTGCGCCAGGAGCCCTCCTCGGAGTCGATGTGGTAGTAGCCCTCGTTGATCGAGGTGTCGTACCGGACCGAGTCGAAGACGTAGAACTCGGCCTCGGGGCCGAAGTACGCGGTGTCGGCGATGCCGGAGCTGGCGAGGTAGGCCTCGGCCTTCTTCGCCACGTTGCGCGGGTCGCGGCTGTAGGCCTCGCGCGTGATCGGGTCGTGGATGAAGAAGTTGACGTTCAGCGTCCGGTGCTTGCGGAACGGGTCCACGAACGCGCTGTTGGCGTCGGGCAGCAGCAGCATGTCCGACTCGTTGATCGCCTGGAACCCGCGGATCGAGGAGCCGTCGAAGCCGAGGCCCTCGCTGAAGGTGTCCTCGCCGAACGTCGACGCAGGGATGGTGAAGTGCTGCATGACGCCGGGCAGGTCGCAGAAGCGGACGTCGACGAACTCGACGTCGTTGTCGCGGATGTAGGCGGCGACCTCGTCGGGACTGGTGAACATCGATCCTCCGGGTGTGGGCGGAAAGCCGAACTGCACGTTACGAGCGGGGAATTGCCCTGCGGTGTCCCGAGTGTTTCGGGGGCGTAACAACACGCCGGGCTCGTCGCCCGTGGTGCGGCCCTGCGCGGGGGCCGGGCAGTGGCTTCCTCTTACTACGCTGGTGGTCATGGTCAGGAATGTCGATCAAGCCTCTCAGGCTCCGGGCCGAGGCGCCTCCCTGGGGCTACCGGCCGAAGGGCCCGGATCTCTGGCGTCCTTCACGTCGCGGGCCGGTGGCTACGTGGTCGACGCGCTGCTGTCCGCCGTCATCGCCTGGGCGTTCACGGCTCCCGAGGCTCCGGGCTACTGGAGCCTGCTCGTGTTCGGCGTCCTCACCGTCGTCTGCCTCGTCGCCTTCGGGCAGACACCCGGGCACCGGCTGATGGGGCTCCGGCTGGCGCACCCGACGCCGAAGGCCCGGCTGGCTCCCTGGCGGGCCGTCGCCCGCACCGTGCTGCTCGTCCTGCTGGTGCCGGCGCTGATCACCGACGCCGACGGCCGCGGCCTGCACGACCGGCTCACGAGCACCGCCGTCGTCCGCGCCTGAAACCGGTGGACCGGCCCCGGCCGGCCCCGGAGACTGCCGCGGTGATCATCCGTCGCGAGCGGCCCTCCGACCACGCCGCCGTGCACGCGGTCCACGAGGCGGCCTTCGCCGTCGATCCGCGGACCGGCGCCCCCCGCGCGCCGGACGACGTCCGCGAGGCCCGGCTGGTCGACCGGCTCCGGGAGGACGCCGGCTTCCTGCCGCACCTCTCCCTGGTCGCGGTGGACGACGGCGTGGTCGTCGGGCACGTGATCGCCACCCGTGGGTGGCTGGAGCCGTACGGGACGGCGGTCCTCGGGCTCGGCCCGCTGGGGATCGTGCCGGCCCCGCAGCGACGGGGAACCGGCACCGCCCTCGTGCACGCGGTCCTGGCGGTCGCCGAGGCGGCCGGCGAGCGGCTGGTCGCCCTGCTGGGCGCACCCGGGTACTACGGGAGGCTCGGGTTCGTCCCGGCGCTGGCCCTCGGCGTCACCTCGCCCGATCCCGCGTGGGGCTCGTACTTCCAGGCGCGCCTGCTGCAGGGTGATCCGGTCGGCGGCGCGTTCCGCTACGCGGAGCCGTTCTCCCACCTGTGACGAAGGAGGGCCCCGTCCGCACCGGACGGGGCCCTTCTCGTGCGGGCTGGATCAGCCGCGGCGGCGAACCTGCCGCTGGCTGACCGACATCTGCCGGCCGCCGGGGAGCGGGCCGCCGGGGACGGGCATCCGCGCACCGCCGAGGGCGCTCATGCGCCGGCCCAGGCTGTTCAGCTCGGCGGCGGAGAGGTTGCGGGGCAGCTTCATCACGTGGGCGCTCAGCTTCTTGAACGGCACCTGGCCCTCGCCGTCGCCGACGACGACGTCGTAGATCGGGGTGTCGCCGACGACGCGGGCGATCTTCTTCTTCTCCTGGGCGAGCAGGCCGCGCACGCGCTGCGGCGAGCCCTCGCCGACCAGGATCACGCCGGGGCGGCCGAGCACCCGGTGGACGGCGTCGAGCTGCGGGGTGCCGGCGACACCGGAGCTGACCCGCCAGTCACCGCGCATGTTCTCCAGTGCCCAGGCGGCCGCGCCGGGCTGGCCCTCCACCTGGCGGTACGCGGAGCCCTGGGCCCGCCGGCCGAACACGATGAGCGCGGCGAGCGCGCCCATGATGATCGCGAAGGGCAGGAAGAGGAACGGCGAGTCCAGCAGGATGCCGATCAGCTCGACCACCGAGAAGACGACGATGAACCAGATCAGCAGGACCCAGGGCAGCTTCGGGTCGTTCCGGCGGGTCAGCGAGAACGCCTGCTTCATCAGCCGGCCGTTGTTGCCGATCTTCTTGAGCCGGCCGACCTTGGGCTGACCGTCCTTGCCGACCTTCCCGGCCCCCGAGGCGGTCGCGCCCTTGGGCGCCTTGCCGCCGCCGCTCGGCGCGGTCTGGTCTGAGGACTTGCTGCGTGCCATGCACCCAGAATAGGGCGACCGCCGCCCGGAGCTGCGTGCGCCGAGCGGATTCGACCGCCGGTCAGCCCTGAGGAGTGAGCCCGCGGGCCTCGACGGCCTGCTGGTACAGCCGTCCGGCGCGGTAGGAGCTGCGCACCAGGGGGCCGGCCAGCACGCCGGGGAAGCCGATCGCCTCGGCGTCGGCCTGGAAGCCGACGAACTCGTCGGGCTTGACCCAGCGGACGACGGGGTGGTGCCGCGGCGAGGGGCGCAGGTACTGGGTGATGGTGAGCAGGTCGCACCCGGCGTCGTGCAGCGCCTGCATCGTCTCCCGGACCTCCTCGGGCTCCTCGCCCATCCCCAGGATCAGGTTGGACTTGGTCACCAGGCCGGCCTCGCGAGCGGCGGTGATGACGGCGAGGGAGCGCTCGAAGCGGAAGCCGGGGCGGATGCGCTTGAAGATGCGCGGCACCGTCTCGACGTTGTGCGCGAGCACCTCGGGCCGGGAGGAGAAGACCTCGGCGAGCTGCTCGGGGTCGGCGTTGAAGTCGGGGATGAGCAGCTCGACGCCGCAGCCGGGGAGCTGGGCGTGGATCTGGCGGACTGTCTCGGCGTAGAGCCACGCGCCGCCGTCGGGCAGGTCGTCGCGGGCGACGCCGGTGACGGTGGCGTACTTCAGGCCCATCGTGGCGACGCTCTCGGCGACCCGGCGGGGCTCGTCGGCGTCGAACTCGGCCGGCTTGCCGGTGTCGATCTGGCAGAAGTCGCAGCGCCGGGTGCACTGGTCACCACCGATGAGGAAGGTGGCCTCCCGGTCCTCCCAGCACTCGTAGATGTTGGGGCAGCCGGCTTCCTCGCACACCGTGTGCAGGCCCTCGCGGCGCACCAGCGACTTCAGCTCGGTGTACTCCGGGCCGGTCTTGAGCCGGGTCTTGATCCACTCGGGCTTGCGCTCGATCGGCACCTGGCTGTTGCGCACCTCGAGGCGGAGCATCTTCCGGCCGGCCGGCTCGAGCGGGGAACCCGAGGACTGTGCTGGAGCGGCCGTGTCACCCATGCCCGCCACGGTACTCGCCGGACGCACGTCGCCCCCGTCACCGAGAGGGGTGACGGGGGCGACGGTGCGAGCCGGTGAGCGGCGGTCAGATCTGCTTGTCGTCCGGACCGGCGGTGGGGCCCGCCGAGCTACCGCCGCCGGAGCTGAAGGGCTCCGGGGAGTTCTTGATGTCCTCGCCGGCGGTGTCGGCGCCGTCGCCGTCGACGAACTGGGCGTCGCGGACGCCCATGTCCGACTCGGCCGGGGCGGAGTCACCGGTGGTGTCGGCGGTGGAGACGGTCTTGCCGGCGTTGTCGGAGCTGGGGGAGCTGGGCACGGGGTCCTCTCGGTAGCTGGGCACCGGGCCGTCACCGGCCGGGGCGGGCGTCCACTCGTCGGACTTGTTCCGGCGCAGCAGGACGAACACCGCAGTACCCACTGCCGCGAACACGAACACCCAGGGCCAGCGGCGCGGCTCGGGCTCGGCGCCCACCCGGCGCTTGACCGTCTTGGCGGTGGCCTTCGCCGCCTTCTCGAACTCGCGGTGCTTCTTGGCGGCCTTCTTCCGGGCCTTCTTCGCCGTCTTGCGGGCCCGGCGCCCGGACTCGGCGGCGGCCGCGGCCAGCTCGGCGCGGCGGGCGTCCAGCTCGCTGCGGGCGCTGTCCACGCCGGCGATCAGCGTCTCGCGGGCGCTGTCCAGGGCGGGGGCCACGACCTCGCGGGCGGCGGCCACGCGCGGGGTGGCGTAGGCGAGGGCGGCCGCCTGCGCAGCGGTCACCCGCGGAGCGACGTCGTCCTCGAGCGCCTTGCGGGCCGACTTCTGCGCGGCCGCCACCCGGGGGGCGACGTCGTCGCGCAGCGACTTCTGCGCCGCCTCGACCCGGGGGCCGAGATCCGCGGCCGCCTTGGTCGCGGCGGCCTGCGCGGCGACGACGGCGGCGGCGACCTTGGGCGCCGCGGCGTCGCGGGCGGCCTCGTACCGCGGGGCGACGGCGTCACGCGCGGCCTCCACGCGGGGGGCGAGCGTGTCGCGCGCCGTGGCGACGGCCGGGGCCGCGGCCGCGACGGCGGCGGCCACCTTGGGGGCCACCGCGCGCTGGGCGGCGTCGAGCGCCGGGCCTGCCGCCTCGCGGGCCGCGACCACGCGCGGCCCCAACTGCTCGGCAGCCAGTCGCCCTGCCTCCGTGGCGGCGACCCCGATGTGGGCGAAACCCTCCTGGAGCTCGGCGCCGATGACCTGACCACGCGTCTTCTTGCGGAACACGAGCTGCACCTCCGAGTTGATCGTCTGGCGATCATCCTGCCCGGTCACGGCGGCGAGCACACCCCGAGATCGCAGGTCGGTGCGCGTCCGGCCGTGGTTCTCGTTACGGTCCGGCGGTGCAGTTGCGCATCTTCACCGAACCGCAGATGGGCGCGACCTACGACGACCTGCTCGCCGTGGCGCGCCGCACGGAGGAGACCGGCTTCGACGCCTTCTTCCGTTCCGACCACTACCTGACCATGGGCGGCGACGGCCTCCCCGGCCCGACCGACGCCTGGATCACGCTGGCCGGGCTGGCCCGCGAGACGAGCCGGATCCGGCTGGGCACGCTGATGACGGCGGGCACGTTCCGGCTGCCCGGCCCGCTGGCGATCGGGGTCGCGCAGGTCGACGCGATGAGCGGCGGGCGGGTCGAGCTGGGCATCGGCTCGGGCTGGTTCGAGGACGAGCACACGGCCTACGGCATCCCGTTCCCGTCGCTGGGGGAGCGGTTCGACCGCTACGAGGAGCAGCTCGCGGTCATCACCGGGCTGTGGCGCACGCCGGTGGGGGAGAGCTTCGACTTCGACGGCCGGTACTACCAGCTGTCCGGCTCACCGGCCCTGCCCAAGCCGGTGCAGGAGGGCGGTGTGCCGATCCTGATCGGCGGCGCCGGCAAGAAGCGGACCCCGCGGCTGGCGGCCCGCTACGCGAGCGAGTTCAACGTCCCGTTCATGTCCGCGGCGGACAACGCCCGGTTGTTCGCCGGCGTGCGGGAGGCCTGCGACGAGGCCGGCCGCGACCCGTCGTCCCTGGTGTACAGCTCGGCCCTGGTCCTGTGCGTCGGCCGGGACGGGGCGGAGCTCGCCCGCCGGGCGGCCGCGATCGGCCGGGAGGTCGGCGAGCTGCGCGAGCACGGGGTCGCCGGCACACCTGCGGAGGCCGTCGACGTCCTCGGCCGGTACGCCGAGGCCGGAGCCCAGCGGGTCTACCTCCAGGTGCTCGACCTCTCCGACCTCGACCACCTGGACCTCGTGGCCGCCGAGGTGGCGCGCCAGCTCGGCTGACCCCTAGCCGCGCAGCGAGCGGCCCGCGTCGCGCAGGGGGTGCTCCGGGCGGTCGAGCCACCGGAGGAAGTCGGTCACCGGCATGGGGCGGGCGATCGCGTAGCCCTGCGCGACGTCGCACCCGAGGGCGGCGAGCGCGGAGCCGGTGGCGTCGTCCTCGACGCCCTCGGCGACGACGGAGATGCCCAGCTCGTGGGCCAGCGCGACGGTGTGCCGCACGATCGAGGCCGCCCGCGGTTCGGTGCCGACGTCGTGGGTGAGGCTCCGGTCCAGCTTGAGCTCGTCGGCGGGCAGGTGCCGGAGGTAGGCCAGCGAGCTGTAGCCGGTGCCGTAGTCGTCGATGGAGGTGCGCACGCCCAGCCGGCGCAGCTCGCCGAGCACCTGGCGCCCGCGCTCCGGGTCGGTCATGAAGGTGTCCTCGACCAGCTCGAGGGTGAGCGCCCGGGCGGGCAGGCCGTGGCGGACCAGCGCCTGCGCCACCTTGCCCGGCAGGTCCAGGTCGGTGACGTTCGCCGCGGACAGGTTGACCGACACGGGCACGGCCTGCTCGGGCCACCAGCGCGCGACGGCGCCGAGCGACAGCTCGAGCACCGCGTCGGTGAGCGACCGGAGCAGCCCGGCCTGCTCGGCGGCGGGGAGGAGGTCGGCGGGGGAGAGCAGCCCGCGGGTGGGGTGCTGCCACCGGACGAGGGCCTCGGCGCCCACGACCGCGCCGCTGAGCAGGTCGACCTGCGGCTGCAGGTGGACCTCCAGCTGGTCGTCGGCCTGCAGGGCGGTGCGCAGCTCCTCCATGGTGCGGAGGCGGTCCCCGGAACCGCCGCGGGGGTCGGGGACGTAGACGTGCACGCCGGACCGGCCGGCCTTCGCGGCGTACATCGCGACGTCCGCGCAGCGCAGCAGCTCCTCGACCGTGGCGGCCGGGACGGGTGCGCTGGCCACGCCGATGCTCACGCCGACGTGCAGCCGGATGCCCTCGACGGCGAAGGGCTGCGCGATCGCGTCGTGCAGGCGCGCGGCCAGCGCCTCCGCCTCGTCCAGACCGGCGTCGGGCAGCAGCACCGCGAACTCGTCACCGCCCAGGCGGGCGAGCAGGTCGTTGCTGCGGAGGGCCGGGCGCAGGCGCGGGCCGATCTGGCGGAGCAGCTGGTCGCCCGCGTGGTGCCCGAGGCTGTCGTTGACCTCCTTGAACCCGTCCAGGTCCAGGAGGAGGAGGGCGGCCGGGCGCTGCGCGGTGATGTCGGCGAGCAGCGCGGACGCCTCCTCGAGGAGGGCGCGCCGGTTGGGCAGCAGGGTCAGCTCGTCGGTGCGGGCCTGCTCCCGGACCTCGTTGAAGGCGCGCACCTCGCGGAAGGTGATCGCGACGCGGGCCAGGGCGGCGAGCACGCAGCCGACGGCGAGCCAGGCGGCCGCGGGGTTGAAGCGGTGGCCGGAGTCGAAGCCCAGGACGACCAGGCTCGCGACGTTGCAGGCGAGGGGGACGGCCAGCACGCGCCAGCCGACGCGGGTGCTCGGCACGGCGCGCGCGGAGGAGCCGGCCCGCCGGCGGGTGCCGGTGTGCGCGGCCACGGCCATGAGCGTGACGGCGGTCAGCCAGGTCAGGTCCAGCGGCCCGCCCTCGACGTAGATGCCCTGGGTGGCCAGGTCGAGGAAGACGATGTCGCCGACGAGGTTGGCGCCGATGGCGGCGGCGAGCAGCAGCAGGGTGCGGTCGCGGCGGACGCCCAGGATCGCCCCGACCGCCACCAGCAGGGCGAGCAGGACGACGTCGGCGATCGGGTACGCCAGGCTGGTGACGACGGCGGACGTGTCGCCCTCGGTCACCTCCAGGGCCGGTCCGAGCATGACCGCGACGCAGACGGCGCCGGCGCCCAGCGCCCCGACCACGCCGTCGAGCCACATGCTGGCGTGGAACCGCTGCACCCGGCTGCGGATGAGCGCGACGAGGGCGACGTAGAGCGGCAGGTAGTAGGCCAGGTAGAAGAGGTCGGCCACCGAGGGGAACGGCTCCTCGGCCATCGGGGCGATCGCCAGCGTGTAGACGAGGTTCCCGGCGACGCCCAGGACGATGGCGACCGTCAGCGCCGCCCAGGCCAGCCGGTCGGCCGACGACCGCCGGACGGCGAACAGGCAGACGATCGCCGCGCCGACGTAGACCGCGTTGTAGAGACCCAGGTCGTACACCGCACCCCAGGCCGCGCCGTCGAAGCGCGGCCCCACACCCGTGGTGAACAGGCCGAGGCAGACGACGGTGGACCACAGGGCCAGCCGCGACGGGGTGGCCCGTCGGCGCTGCGCGGATTCCGGTTGCACACGACGGATATCGGTCGAGGCACGCGGTTGCTCGACCCGAAGGAGTACCGGAACCTCCCCCTAGGGGTGAGAGCGGCGGCCCGCCGCGGCGCCCCGGCCGAAGGACGGCACCTCCGGGGCGGCCAGCCAGCGCAGGAAGTCCGCCACCGGCATGGGCCGGGAGATGGCGTAGCCCTGGGCGATGTCGCAGCCCAGCCGGGCGAGGACGGCGCCGGTCGCGGCGTCCTCGACGCCCTCGGCGACGAGGCGCAGGCCCAGCGCGTGCGCGAGCGACGCCGTGTGCTCGACGATCGCGGCCGCCCGGCCGTCGCGGTCGACGTCGGCGGTGAGGCTCCGGTCCAGCTTGAGCTCGTCGGCGGGCAGGTGCCGGAGGTAGGCCAGCGAGCTGTAGCCGGTGCCGTAGTCGTCGATCGAGGTGCGCACGCCGAGCCGGCGCAGCTCGGCCAGGATCTGGCGACCGCGCTCCGGGTCGGCCATGAGGGTGTCCTCGACCAGCTCGAGGGTCAGGGCCTCGGCGGGCAGGCCGTGCCGGGCCAGGGCGGCGGCGACCTTGCTCGGCAGGTCGACGTCGTTGACGTTGGCCGCGGCCAGGTTGACCGACACCGGGACGCGGCGCTCGGGCCACCAGAGCGCGGTGGCGGTGAGCGCCAGCTCCAGCACGGCGTCGGTGAGGGGACGGAGCAGACCGGCCTGCTCGGCGGCGGGCAGGAGGTCCGCGGGGGAGAGCAGCCCGCGCACCGGGTGCTGCCAGCGCACCAGGGCCTCGGCGCCGACCACCTCGCCGTCGGGCAGGCCGACCTGGGGCTGGAGGTGGACGACGAGCTGACCGGTCTGCAGGGCGATCCGCAGCTCCTCCATGGTCCGCAACCGGTCGCCGCTGCCGCCGTGCGGGTCGGGGACGTAGACGTGCACGCCCTCCTGGGCGCCCTTGGCCGCGTACATGGCGACGTCCGCGCAGCGCAGCATCTCCTGGACGGTGGCGGCCGGGACCGGCCCGGTGGCCACCCCGATGCTGACGCCCACGTGCAGCCGGATGTCCTCCACCGGGAACGGCTGGAGGACCAGCGCGCGCAGCCGCTCGGCCCGCTGCTGGGCCTGGTCGAGGGACACCCCGGGGAGCAGGACGGCGAACTCGTCGCCACCGAGCCGGGCGAGCAGGTCGTCGGGACCGAGGGCCGGCAGCAGCCGCGGCCCGATCTGGCGCAGCAGCTGGTCGCCGGCGGTGTGCCCGAGGCTGTCGTTGACCTCCTTGAACCCGTCGAGGTCCAGCAGGAGCAGGGCGGCCTGGTCGCGGGCGGTGGCCGTGCGCAGGACGCGGCCGGCCTCCTCGAGCAGCGCGCGGCGGTTGGGCAGGCCGGTCAGCTCGTCGGTGCGCGCCTGCTCCTTGACCTCGTTGAAGGCGCGGACCTCGCGGAAGGTGACACCGGTCCGGGCGACGGCGGCGAGGACGCAGCCGATCGCCAGCCAGGCGGCGGCCACGGGCAGCTGGTCGCCCCAGCCGACGGCCAGGACGACGAGGCTGGCGACGTTGCAGACGAGGGGGAGGGCGAGCAGTCGCCAGCCGAGGCGGGTGCGGCCGGTGGCCTCCGGCCGCGGCACGGGCCGGGGCCGGGCCCGGGAGGCGGCCAGCGAGACGAGCACGATGCCGACCAGCCACACCAGCTCCAGCGGGCCGCCGTCGACGTAGGTGCCCCGGACGGTCCGGGCGAAGAGGAGCACGTCGCCCACGAAGATCGAGGCGAGCGCGGCGATGACGAGCACCAGGGTGCGGTCCAGGCGGACGCCGAGGATCGAGCCCACGGCGACCATGAGGGCCAGCAGCAGCACGTCGGTGACCGGCAGGACCATCTGGACCAGCGGCACCGCCTCGCGGCCGGCCGCCGGGTCGAGGTAGGGGCCGATCAGGAAGGCCACGCCGACCGCGGTGGTGCCCAGCGCCCCGATCAGCCCGTCCAGCCACATGCTCGGGTGGAAGCGCGGCACGCGGGCCCGGATCAGGACCACCATCACCACGTAGAGCATCAGGTAGGCGCTCAGCGACGCGATGTCGACCGCGAGGACCGGGGAGGTCCCGCTGCCGTCGACGCCGGCGGTCCACGTGCGCAGGGCGTTGGCCAGCGCGTTCAGGACCAGCGACGCGGCCAGCACCCGCCAGGCGGTCCGCTCCCGGGGCACCCGGTGCGAGGCGTGCCAGCAGGCCACGGCGGCCGTCAGGTAGGCGAGGTTGTAGAGGACCACGTCGTAGAGGCGGTCCCAGCCCTCGCCCGGTGGCCGGGGCCCGGTGCCGGTCGCGAAGAGCCCCACGGCCAGCACCGTGAGCGCGACGAGCACCCAGGAAGAGGGCGCGCGACCGCGCACCGCCGTCCCCTCGTCCTGGCTCACCCGTCGTACATCGGCCGGGACGTGCCGGATCTGGAGCCCGGGTCGCGGCCGTCCCCCCGCGGGGGGACGGACGGCCGGGAACGGCCGACGACGCGTCGCGGTAGCATCGGCGCGTGACCGGCCGGCTCCTCCTTCTCCGGCCGTGCTGACCTGATTCCGATCGGACAGCACGGCGACCCCTCCTGCGCGAGGGGTTTTTTTCTGCCCGCCGCCGGTTCGACCCCCACGGGAGCCCCACGATGAGCCAGACCGACCGTCAGCCCGCCGCCTCCACCGGCGACGGCGTGCCCGCGCACCGGTACACGCCGGCGCTGGCGCAGCAGATCGAGCTCGACTGGCAGGACCGCTGGGAGGCCGAGGGCACCTTCGCCACGCCGAACCCCACCGGGCGGCTGGACCAGGGCTTCGAGAAGGTGGCCGACCGGCCGAAGTTCTTCGCGATGGACATGTTCCCGTACCCCTCGGGTGCGGGCCTGCACGTCGGCCACCCGCTGGGCTACCTGGGCACCGATGTCACCAGCCGGTTCCGCCGGATGGACGGCGACAACGTCCTGCACCCGATGGGCTACGACGCCTTCGGCCTGCCCGCCGAGCAGTACGCCGTGCAGACCGGCCAGCACCCGCGGGTCACGACCGAGGCGAACATCGCCGCGATCAAGGCGCAGCTGCGCCGCCTGGGCGTCGACCACGACGACCGCCGCAGCTTCGCCACGATCGACCCGGGCTACTACAAGTGGACCCAGTGGATCTTCCTGCAGATCTTCGGCTCCTGGTTCGACGAGACGCAGGGGTTGGCGCGGCCGATCGCCGAGCTGGTCGAGGAGCTGGACGCCGGCACCCGTGAGCCGGCCGCCGGCACCAACCCGTCGGGCCGCCCGTGGGCGGAGCTGGACGAGGTCGCGAGGCGCACCGTCGTCGACGCGCACCGGCTGGCCTACCTGAACGAGGCGCCGGTCAACTGGTGCCCGGGCCTGGGCACGGTGCTGTCGAACGAGGAGGTGACCCCCGACGGGCGCTCCGAGCGGGGCAACTTCCCGGTGTTCCGACGTCCGCTGAAGCAGTGGATGATGCGGATCACCGCCTACGCCGACCGCCTGCTGGCCGACCTGGACCGGCTGGACTGGCCGGAGTCGCTGAAGCTGATGCAGCGCAACTGGATCGGGAGGTCGACCGGCGCGCGGATCCGGTTCGGCTGCGGCGACGAGACCGTCGAGGTCTTCACCACCCGTCCCGACACCCTGTTCGGGGCCACCTACATGGTGCTGGCGCCGGAGCACCCGCTGGTCGAGGAGCTGACCGCGGCCGCCTGGCCCGACGGCACCGACCCGCGCTGGACCGGCGGTGCGGCGACCCCCGCCGAGGCGGTGCGCGAGTACCAGCGGCAGGCGTCGCGGCGCTCGGAGCTGGACCGGCAGGACGCCGGCCGCGAGAAGACCGGCGTGTGGCTGGGCGTCACCGCGGTCAACCCGGTCAGCGGCCGCGAGCTGCCGGTGTTCATCGCCGACTACGTGCTGACCGGCTACGGCACCGGCGCGATCATGGCCGTGCCCGGTGAGGACACCCGTGACTTCGAGTTCGCCGAGGCCTTCGGGCTGCCCGTCGTCCGCACGGTGCAGCCGCCGGCGGACTTCGAGGGCGGCGCCTTCACCGGCACCGGCCCGATGATCAACTCGGCGAACGACGAGATCTCCCTCGACGGCCTGGACAAGGCCGAGGCCATCGCGAAGATCACGGAGTGGCTGGTCGCCAAGGGTGCGGGCGAGGCGACCACCACCTACAAGCTGCGCGACTGGCTGTTCAGCCGGCAGCGCTACTGGGGCGAGCCGTTCCCGATCGTCTACGACGAGGACGACCTGCCGGTCGCCGTCCCGCAGTCCATGCTGCCGGTGCTGCTGCCCGAGGTCGACGACTACTCGCCGAAGACCTTCGCCGACGACGACGCCGACTCCGCGCCCGAGCCGCCGCTGTCCCGCGCCTCGGAGTGGACGACGGTCGAGCTGGACCTGGGCGACGGCCCGAGGAAGTACCGCCGCGAGACCAACACGATGCCCAACTGGGCCGGGTCCTGCTGGTACTACCTGCGCTACCTGGACCCGGGCGACGACGAGCGGATGGTCGACCCGGAGCTGGAGCGGTACTGGATGGGCCCACGCAGCGAGGGCGACACCGGCGGCGTCGACCTGTACGTCGGCGGCGTCGAGCACGCGGTGCTGCACCTGCTGTACGCCCGCTTCTGGCACAAGGTGCTGCACGACCTGGGCCACGTCTCCAGCGAGGAACCGTTCCGCCGGCTGGTCAACCAGGGCTACATCTCGGCCTACGCCTACACCGACGAGCGCGGCTTCTACGTGCAGGCCTCCGAGGTCGTGGAGAAGGACGGCCGGTTCTTCCACGAGGGCAAGCCGGTCAACCGCGAGTACGGGAAGATCGGCAAGAGCCTGAAGAACATGGTCACGCCGGACGAGATGATCGGCGCGTACGGCGCGGACACCTTCCGCGTGTACGAGATGTCGACCGGCCCGCTGGAGCAGTCCCGGCCGTGGGAGACCAAGGCCGTCGTGGGCTCGCAGCGCCTGCTGCAGCGGATCTGGCGGGTCGTCGTCGACGAGGAGACCGGCGCGGTGCGGGCCAGCGACGTCGAGCCCGCCGAGGAGACGCTGCGCGCGCTGCACAAGGCGATCGACGGCGTGCGCGACGGCTACGCGACCCTGCGGTTCAACATCGCGATCGCCCGCATCACCGAGCTGACCAACCACCTGACGTCGGCGTTCGGCGCCTCGTCGCCGGTGCCGCGCTCGGTGGTCGAGCCGCTGGTGCTGATGGTCGGCCCGCTGGCCCCGCACCTGGCCGAGGAGCTGTGGTCGCGGCTGGGCCACGAGGAGTCGTCGGCGTGGGCGCCGTTCCCGGTCGCCGACCAGCGCTGGCTGGTCGAGGACACCGTGCAGGTCGCCGTGCAGGTGAACGGCAAGGTGCGCTCGCAGGTCACGGTGCCGGCCGGCGCCGACGCGGCCGCGCTCGAGGCCGCCGCCCGGGCCGACGAGAAGATCGCCGGCTACCTGGACGGCGCCACGATCCGCCGCGTCGTCGCCGTCCCCGGCCGGCTGGTGAACTTCGTCCTCGGCTAGGGCCGAAATGGCCATTGTGGCCCTAGCGGGGCCGAAAACCGGTTGCCGGGGGCGGTAGAACCAGAGGCGTGACCTCCTCGACCGCGACGCTCGCG
>NZ_QOHI01000016.1 GCF_003319095.1 Blastococcus sp. TBT05-19
GGCAGCGTCAGATGTGTATAAGAGACAGCTACCAGGAGGAAGCACCTTGGGGCGCCGTTGCGCGGGTGGCGATTGGCGGCGCGCCCGATCTGCCCAAGCCGAACACATTCAGCGACCGTGCGGCGTCGCGGGGAGAGGGCGTAGACCCCGATCCGGGGTTCTACCCCGATCCGGTGTGGGATGAAGAGTAACACCATAACGGTGTTGACAGGGTAGCACCAATGTGGTGTTTGGCTCCTGCGCCGCATGCTGCGGCAGGGAGACCATCCGGTGCAATCGCTCCGCTTCACCCGTTTCGGCCTGACCGCAACTTTTGAGCAGGGCCGTCACGGTCGCTTCATCCGCGTCGTCGGCGAGGGGCTGAACGGCCCCGCCGAATACGCCGCCCGCCCGCGCCAGCGCGGCATGCGCTCGCTTGCCGAGGCTGTTAGCTACACCAAGCGCAACATTGTCGACCGGTTCGGCGAGCGGGTGGCCGCGTGACTGTCGACGTGGCTGAGCTCGACGGCGCGACGGAGCGCTTCCTGAACGACGGGGCCGAGCCGCCGCAGGCCCTGGCGCTGGAGGATGATCCTGACGTCCACGCCGCGATACGCGACCATCGCGGCACGGTGCTTGCGATCCGGCAGCATTCGCGCGCCGCGGTCGAGGCGGTGGAGGGCAGTGCCGATCACGCCGCCGCCGTC
>NZ_QOHI01000017.1 GCF_003319095.1 Blastococcus sp. TBT05-19
GCGTGGGCTCGGAGATGTGTATAAGAGACAGTCCGGACAGGACATCCAGCCGATCGACATCCCGACCGGCCAGGGGTTCGCGCAGTGGACGCTGAACAACCTCGCCTCGTCGGGGGTCGTGCCCATCCAGGATGACGCCGGCCGGCCGCGGCTGAACACCCCGCAGGCGCGGGCGGCCGCGCAGTTCCTGGCCAGGGTGGCCAGCTACGGGCCGCAGTCGGACAGCCCGACCAGCCAGGGGCTGCCCCGGTTCGGGATCCGCAAGGAGACCGCGATGACGATGGTGACGGTGGCGACGCTCGCCGGCGGCCTGCGGTTCATCCAGGACCAGGGCGAGCGCGGGTTCCGCGCCGGTGCGGTGCCGTTCCCCACCCTGCCGGGCGGCACCCAGGCGCCGGTCGCCGGCGGAAACGCGCTGACCGTGCTCGCCGAGGACCAGTGCCAGCGGGAGATGGCGACCGAGCTGGTCGTCTCCCTTCTGGCACCGGACGTCATCGTGGCGAGCACCGAATCGCTGAGCTACCTGCCAGTCGACACCGAGGCGCTGGCCCGGCTGGAGCCGCTGTACCGGCAGTACCCTCAGCTCCGGGCGTTCAACGACCTCGCACCGTCGCTGGTGGCGCCCCCCTCC
>NZ_QOHI01000002.1 GCF_003319095.1 Blastococcus sp. TBT05-19
CCGGGCCACCCGCGGACAGGGGCGGAAGGCGTTCCAGGCACCGGTCACGCCCCCGTTCCGCGTCGCGACCGACGAGGAGATCGCCGCGCTCCAGCCGGTCTGGGGTCGTGCGTCGCAGCGGCAGGCGCCTGGGGACACCGAGCGCGAGCCGGACGCCAGGCGGCGGAGGTGACACGGGCCATCCCGGGGCCGGTGGCCGCGGTCGTCACCGACGATCTGGAGGCGGTACGCGCCGTTCGACACGCCGTCCGCCTGGCGCGCGACTGGGACCGGCCCCTTCTGCTCCTCGTCCCTCTGCCTGGTACCGGGCTGTCTCTGGACCCAGCGCTGCACGAGGTCGCACGCCGGCGCCGCGAGCGCGATGCGGCAGCGGTGCTCGGCCGGATCACCCCCGCCCTCGGCGGGCGGCCGGCGCCCGCGCACGTGGTCACCTACCGCCCAGTCCGTGCCCGGACGCCGGCCCTCACCGCGGCACTGCGAGCCGCGCGACGGGCCGGCGCCGAGGTCGTCGTCTGCGGCCCCCGCGCCGCGGGCCGGACGGGCACCCGAGGGTTGGTTCTGCTCGACCCGGTCACCGGGCTAGCGGCGAGCGGCCAGCCTGCGCCGTCGCCGTCCGAGGGCGTCGGGGAGCATGTTCCCCGCTGACCCGCCACGCAGGCTACCGAGGCCCTGCGGCGAACGTGGCTCCCCGCCGCGGCGGCCGCATGGGCCCTTCGGCAGGGCGTCGACCTAGTCATCGGGTCAACGGCAGCGGTCAGCTCAGCAAGGAGCGCGGCGGCCTTCTCCGCTTCCTGCCTCGCCTGCTTGGCGCGGGTCAGGGCATGGGGGGAACCGCCCGGCCCCTCCGCCGCTGCCGCGACGAGGGCGGCGGCGGCCTGGTCCAGGGGCGGCCCGGCAACGGCGACTGCGGCGGGTCGCCGTCCAGCCGGGGGACCACGGCTGCCTTGGCGACCCGCTTCCGGGCCAGCCCTGTCGACTTGGCCACCTTTACTCTCCCGGCCGGTGGTCAGGGCGGCAACTGTCGTGGTCATCGTGGGTTCTCCTTCGATGTTTCTGTGGGGTGGCGGTGCTCTCGGTGGGGTGCTGGTGGCGGCCATGTCGCGCTCTCCCCGCTCAGGTGGTGGCAAGAGACGCGGGCACCGGCGGTCGGCCCGGCCGGTCCGGCTGGCGGGGCGGCGTCCCCGTCCCCCGTGCGGCGTTCTCGGTGCTCTCGGCGCCGTCGAGGTGGTCGAGGATGCGGCGGGCGGCGGCGGTCACCGTCGCGGCGGCGGCGCGGACGATGTCGGTGTCCCCGGCTGACCAGGCGGCGACGTAGGGGACGGTGTAGGCGCCGGCGTCCAGCCCGGCCCAGGCGGTGACGATGTAGGCGATCGACCCGGCTTCGGCCTCGGCCCGCCCGCGGCACCCCCGGTAGTCGAAGTCGTCGGCGGTGTGCCCGCACTCGATGTGCGCCAGTTCGTGAGCGAGGGTCTTGACCGCCTGCGCCTCGGGGACGTCCGGGCGCACGCGGACGGTGCGGGCGGCCGGGTCGGTGAGGCCGTTGGCCTGCTCGCAGGCCTCGCGGACGAGCGTGTAGCCGTGGCCGGCGACCTGGGTGGCCAGCGCGTCCCACAGGGCGGCGGGGGCGTCACCGGTGAGCAGCTCGGGGACGATGTCGGGCAGCGGGTCGCCGTCGGTCTGGGAGATGTCGAAGACGTGCGCGACCCGGAACCCGCGCAGCACCCGCGCCCCGGCACGCTGGTCGGCGTCCCCGCCGGCCGGCTCCCTCGCCGTGCCCGTCGCCGTCGCGGCGGCGGGTGCCGCCTGGCCGGGGTCGGTGTTCTTGGGGGTGTAGGTGCACGGCGCCAGGACCGCGAGCCCGGTGGACCCCTTGACCACGCTGCGGCCCAGCGCCTTCCAGGTGCCGAACCCGGCAACCCGGGTCGGGCTGATGCCCAGCCGCGCGGCCTGCAGCTCGATCAGCATCTGGTTGTTGAGGCTGTAGGTGTGGAACTTCGCGGCGGCATCGAGCATCGCCCGCCACTGCGGATCGGCGGTCAGCTGCTCGACCTGCTCGCCGATCTGGTCGTGCAGGGCGGCGATCTTCGCTGCGCGCGCGGCGTCGGCGGCTTCCCGTTGCGGCTCGCTGAGGCGGGCGCGCCTACCCCGCTCGTCCTTGCCGGTGCGGCTGCTACTGGTTGTGCTGTTGGTGCTGGTCATCTGGACCCTCCCGGAACTGGAGCCGAAGCCGGTACGGAAGGGACTGCGGAACAGGTGTCCTGCCACCCATTCCCCCGGCCCGTCCGGCACAGAGCTCTGCTCAGGGGCCGGGAGCGACGGCGGGGGACGACCGGACCAAGACTGCTTCCGCAGCGCAGCGCCCGAAGGGCGGAAGGATCTTGGTCCGGTCGGGAGGAGACGGCGCGGGAGGCCCTTACGCTGAGCTGCCGGACGGGTCGGGGAACCAGCAAGGACAGCCCGCCGCAGGCGGACGGTGACGACGGCGCAGCCGGCGCCGCGCGCAGCGTGGCCCGATGTGTGCTCCTGGCCCACCCCACCGGCCCCGGCGCGACGACGGCGACGGCGCGCCCACCGGTCAGCGAGCCCCATCACCCGACACGTCGCGGAGAGACCAGAGGGACCGGCCACGGGCACTGCCGTCCCGCCGGGCCCCGGGTGCGGTGTCGTGCGCCATGAGTCGAGCGTGGCCAGGCCAGCGCCCGCCCGATGGTGTCGGTCCCGATGTTGTGGACAGGAGCCATCGTCCACAGGGACCGGTTGCGCGGGAGCGTCCCGATGCCCGGGCCTGCACCGGCTGGCTGCAGGACAACAGGAGGAGAACCGGAGGAAGGCCATCCGCAGAACGTGGTTCCCAAGCGCGGGCGGCGCAGGCCGGTCAGGGACAGGGCCGCGGAGCGACAACCGGGGATCAACCGGAGACGAACAGGAGGCGGTCCGGGGAGACCCCCTGATCGGGACGGGGCCGAACCCGGCCGTAGTACCGGGAGGCTGTCCACCGGCCGGTCTCCGTCGCTAGCAGGTGCCCCCCACCGGTGGCCGTACAGGGGAAGAACCGGAGCCCGTCAGAAAAGGCTGGCTGTGAGGTGTCACCAGCGGGCCCGAAATGGCGCCTTCTGTGGTGAAGGCACCGCCACCGACGACTTCCGGGGAGCCAGCCATGCCCGACCCCACCGCCGGCCACGAGCCGGAGCTGCTGACCATCACCGAGGCCGCCGACGTGCTGCGCGCGCCGGTGGCCACTCTCCGGTACTGGCGACACCTCGGCACCGGCCCGAACAGCTTCCGGCTCGGCCGGCGCGTCCTCTACCGCCGCGTCGACCTGCGCGCCTGGATCGACGCACAAGCTGACCAGTCCCCCCGCCGATAGCCCCGCGCCCGGCGGAGGGCGGCTGGGCGGGGCGCGAAGCCGCGTCGGACTCCCGGCAGACGGTGCGGCCGTGTGGCCAGCCCTGTCTGTGGACGACGACGGCCGTGCACAGAAGCCGGCCGGGACAGGCTCCGGCGGCGCCGGAACGGCGACGCTCGCATCACCGAGAGGAGCAGCGATGGGATGGATGGGCCCGGTCGTGGGCGGCCAGGAGCACGAGGGCTGGGTGGTGCCGCTGTTCGCCGACGGCGCGCAAGGCGCCGGCACCACCAGCGCCCGCGGGGTGCTGATCGCCCGCCGGCCCGACGACGGGCCCTGCGACGGCGACCGGGTCCGGCTGACCTACCGCAACGGTGCCACCGCCGAGGGCGTCTGGTCCGACGGCACGGTCATCGGCGATGACGGGATCATGCCCGCCGACGCCGGCGACCCGGTGCACTGCGAGGTGATCGAGGAGGCCGACCAGTGGCGTCCGGACGCGGAGGTGGTCGGCTGGGTCGCCGGCTGCACCTGTGGCTGGCGCGGCATCCCCTGGGCCCGCGTGACCGCATGGGAGCTGGCCGACCCGGCGGCGCGGCAGCTGGTCGTTGCCGGTCCGTGGGCCGACCTGGAGGCCGCCGACGAGACGCAGGTCATCGCCGAGTGGCGCCGGCACATCGCCGGATGGCAAGCCCTCGAGGACGTCGAGGCGGCCGCCGCCGGGCAGGCCGCCGCCGCCCGCGCGCTGGACGAGGCGGTGCGCGCCGCCGTCGCGGCCGGGGCCTCGTGGGCCGACATCGGCCGGGTCACCGGCCTGACCGGCCGGTCGGCGGCCGAGCGGTGGTCCCCCCGTGGCTGAGCAGCCGACCGGCCAGCCCGGACCGAACGAGCAAATCCCGTCAAGGGCGGCGCATCCCGCTCGTCGTCGACCTCGACGGCGAGCCGCTGGCCCCGCTGCGCGCCCTGGAAGAGATCCTGCTGCGCCTGGGCACGTGGGAGGACGACGACCAGCAGGATCCGGGCACCGAGACCGAGCCGCTGCGATTGCCGGCGCCACTGGCCAACCGGGTCGCCCTCGCCGCTGTCCAGCGCCTGCTAAGCGCCCTGGCGCCCACCCAGTCCCGGCCACCACGGTGCGGCCGGCTGCTCGCCCCGGACGGCCGCTACGAGTACGCGCTCACCCTGCCCGGCGCCGGAGTCGACGGTGACCGCCCGTCCTGGTCACGCCACTCGCCGGCCGAGGTTGGCGCGGATGTCGGCGGCCACGTCCGAGAGATGCCGGTAGGTGTCGGTGGGCAGCCGCCAGCCGATTCCCGCCTCGGCGAGGACGTCGTTCCCCGCTCGGGTGGACAGTGCGGCTTGCTCGGCATCCCGGGAGATCTTGTTGAGTCGCCAGCTGGGCGAGGCGGGCATGCGGTCGATCTCGGACAGTTCGCGGTGGCGTGCGCGCACGGCGTGCTCGCGCCAGCTGTTTATCATGCTGCTGGCGCCGTCCGGGCAGCAGGAGCTCTCCGGGCAGACCAGCGTGGCCCGTAGCAGCCGGTTCTCGAGCAGCTTCTGGCCATGGCTGCGGTCGAGGCTGCGACCGAAGGCGGTGAAGTACACGTTGGCCTCGCCGCCGCCCGTGCGGGGCTTGTCGCTGGGACGCCTGCGGGCCAGCAACTGGGGAAAGTGGCCGGCCTCGCCGTGCCCGGGACCGGTCTCGTAGCCGGCGGCTCCCACGCCGGTAAGGGCTGCACCGTAGAGGCCTTGGCGCCAGGACAGCACCCGCCGTCCGGCGGCGGCGTGCTGGGTGGCGGTCATCAGCGTGGCGATGGCGTCGTAGCTGGCGGTCCGCTGCTTGGACCAGGACATCGACAGCGCCACGTAGCGGGTGTTCATCTCATCAGCGGTAGCGAGGAACGGGTCCAGCCCGGCCGGCCAGGTGGACTGGGGGCCGAACTGGTGCAGGGACGCGGCGAAGACCGGCGCGACGGGCAGGTCGATGTCTTCGCGCTCCAGATAGCGGGCGGTCCGGATCAACAGGCTGCGGTTGACCTCCAGCCAGGCGCTGTTTCGCCGGTCGACGTAGACGTAGGGCGGAATGAGCACCGTAGCGCCCTGCTCGCGCTGGAAGCCGATTACCTGGTCGACCAGTTCGTCCTGCAGTTCGTGGTGGCCGAGGTCTGCCGGGGTCAGCTTGTCTGCGGTGGCGTACGGCAGTCGCGCCCAGCCATTGCTCGGCGACTGCTGATCGGCCAGCAGCGGGGTGAGCGGGTCGACCAAGAACGGCACCCCGGCTGCATCCGCAGTCTCCCGGAGGCCCGGCCGCTCCATCGCCACCTGCGCATCGGCAACCACCCCGGTGAGCGGCAGCTCCCGCAGGGGCCACAGTCCGCTGGCGGCCGGGGCGCACAGATCCTTGACGAGCAGGTGGTCACCGCGACCGGCCCTGATCAACAGATCCATCGGTGAGTCTCCTACCACAGAGTTACCGAACTGTGACGCTTGCGGGGTGAACCTTAGCACGAACTTGACAATGTACCTAGCGGCGAACGGTGAGGATGTATAGCGTCTACCTCGCAGGCCGAACGGACCGATCGGCGCTGCCTCAGAAGGAGACCAGTCAGATGAGCCCGACCCGCACCGCCGCGGCGGCGGCGTCCCAGCCTGCGTCGCACGACCCGGCCGGAGACTCCCCCGTCTACCGCCATGTCGTGGCCGACACGCGCCGCGCGCTCACCCTCGCCGAGATCGGGGAGATCGTCGGCGCCGGAGAGCGCGCAGTGCAGAAATGGGCCGCCGGCGCCGCGCGGCCCGAGGGCACCAAGCGCGACCGGCTGCTGGAGCTGCAGTACGTCATCGCAGAGCTCTCCGACGTCTACAAGCCCGAAGGCATCGACATCTGGCTGCACGCCCGACAACGCGCCCTAGGCGACCGCCGCCCGATCGACGTACTGAAGGCAGGCGACTTCGAGACCGTGCTGCGACTGGTGCAGCGCCTCGCCGGCGGGTCGAAGGTTCGGTAAGGCGTGCAGCGCTCCATCGCCGAACGCGTCGCGGCCGTGCCACCGATCAGCGTGCACGGCACCTTCTACCGACACGCGGCGGTCAACCGCGACGCCTTCGCCGGCGGCGACCAGGGACGCTGGGGAGAGACGTTTCCCGTCATCTACCTCGGCCGTCCACCGACGTCAGTCACCGCCGAGGCCTACAGGCACCTGGTCGAGGCCTACGGGATCCCCGTCGAGCTTGTGCAGCCGCGCCGCTTCTATACCGTCACCGTGGATGTCGACGCGGTGCTCGACCTCACCAACCCCCACAACGTCGCCGCCGTGGGACTCTCCGCTGCCGACCTGAGGTCCGAGGTCGACGACTACGCCGCCTGCCAGCGCGTCGCCGCCGCCGCCCACCAGCTCGAGCTGCATGCCGTCCTCGCCCCCTCGGCCACCGGCCTGGGCGAGACGCTCGCGCTCTTCCGGGAACGGATCACCCTGCGGGAGATGCCGGTGGTGCGCACCGAGGAGACCTGGAACACGCTGCCGGCCGACCCACGCCAGCTCCGCGCCGTCCCGCCCAGGCAGGCCTGACCCAAGTCATCCCACACCGGGCTCCTGACTGACCTGCGCGGTAGTGGACCAGGCCGCCGCCCCGGCGCCACAGCGGTCACGCCCCCGAGACCAGGCGCGGGGCTGACGGGCGGACTGTCTCACAATCTCGGTCCGCACATAGTCCGCAGAAAGTCCGCAAGACACCCAGAACGCGCCGTCCTCGACCAACGACACTTCACGCCTATACATGCAGCTCAGAACGGGAGTTTGCGCGAACTATGCTGCTCAGGGGAGAGCGGCATAATCATGTCCGGGATGACGAGGGCGGCCCGTTGTCAGAGGCGTCCGGCACGCTGAGAGACGCATACCTCGCTACGGAGGTCCTCATGGACGGCTCGATCACCCGCATCACGCTCAGCGACGGCTCAACCCGCTATCGCGCCCGGTATCGCGACCCAGGCGGCCGTCAGCACGAGAGGCGCTTTGCGCGGAAGGTAGATGCGCAGCGCTGGCTGGATGAGGCTACGTCAGCCATGGTCACGCAAACGTGGACGGCGCCAGTCCGAGGCCGGATCACCGTCGAGGAGTGGTCCGATCGATGGCTGTCCTCGCAGACCGGGGTCAAGCCGAGCACCCTCTACCGGTACGAGAACCTGCTGCGGACCCACGTCCTGCCGTCGTGGAGTCGGTACCGGCTCGCCGACGTCACCCACGCCGACGTCGCCGTCTGGGTGGCTGAGCTGCTGACGCAGGGATCCGCCCCGGGCACGGTCCGCCAGGCCCACCGCGTCTTCTCACTCCTCCTGGGCCTCGCCGTCCGCGACGGGCGCATCCCCCGCAACCCGGCCGAGCGCGTACCCCTGCCCCGAGTGACGCGGCAGGAGCCGAGGTTCCTCAACCATGACGAGGTCGAGCGGCTCGCCGACGCGGCGGGTGAGGACGGGGACGTCATACGGCTGCTCGCCTACACCGGACTGCGCTTCGGCGAGATGGCCGCCCTGCGGGTCCGACGGGTCGACTTCCTCCGGCGCCGGCTCACCATCGCCGAGGCGGTCACCGAAGTCGGCGGGCGGCTGGAGTTCGGCACACCGAAGACCCATCAGCAGCGGACCGTGCCCCTGCCCGCGACCCTCGCCGAGTCGCTGGCCCGCCACTGCGAGGGCAAGCAGGGCGACGACCTGCTGAGGACCACGGCCAGCGGCACGGTGCTGCGGCTGCGGAACTGGCGTCGGGCCGTCTTCGATCCGGCGGTCCGGACGGCCGGGCTGAGCGACGTCACCCCACACGACCTCCGGCACACCGCCGCCTCTCTCGCCGTCGCCAGCGGCGCGACCGTCAAGAGCGTCCAGCGGATGCTCGGGCACGCCTCGGCGGCCATGACGCTGGACGTGTACTCGGGCCTGTTCGACGACGACCTAGCCGCTTTGGCCGACCGGATGGACGCCGCCGCGCGGGCAGCCACGGACGCGCGTGTGGGCGCCGTGTGGGCGCGGCCAGCAGCCGAGACTCCGACGAAGGGAAAACGCCCAGGTCAACGCGGTGGGCCCCGTGGGGATCGAACCCACAACCCGCGGATTAAAAGTCCGCTGCTCTGCCAGTTGAGCTAGAGGCCCGGCGGCTGCAGCAACGCCCGCAGCCCGCGGGTGAGGCTACCGCCGGGACGGTGCCGCACGGTGAGCACGCAGGCACGGCAGCGGGCCGGCCGGCGAGGGCCCCTATCAGGTGAACGGCAGGACACCGGCGTCCCCGTCGTCCAGTCTCCGTACGTGGAGGTCCTGCGGGTCTACGGAGCAGCCCTGCTGCACCCCGGCCTGCTGGCCGGAGTCATGGCGGCGAACCTCGCCGCCTTCTGGGCGGCGGACGGCTCGGAAGGACTGCCGATGCGCCTCACCTGGGGTGCGGCTGGGCTCGTCGCCGGTGCGGCGATGGCGGGCACGCTGAACCTCCTCGGCGAGCGTCGCGCAGCGGCAGGCCACGGATTCGGCCCCCGTCAGGCCGCGACGGTCCCGGTGCGCGGCGGCGCCGATCTGCACTTCCGGGTCGAGGTCGCGTTGCTGAGCCTGCCCGCCGAGATCCGCCGGTCCGACGCCGCCGCCGGGATCTACGCCGCCGACACCGTCCGGAGCTGGCTGGATCCGGGCGAGCGCGTCACCGTCGAACTGGCCGGGGACTCGGTGGATCCCGCAGCCCGGATCACGAGCCGGCCGCGCAGCCGGGCCCTGCTTTTCGACCACGGCCGGGGACGCAGCAACGTGAACCGGGTGATCGAAGCCCTCCAGGAGTGAGCCTGCACGGGTGCCCGGCAACGGCTGGGTGCATCTCACAACCTCCGGTGGCGCACATCCGATCCGGCTCGGTGCAGACTTGAGGTGTCGTGCGCGCCACGGCTGGTGACACACCTCATAGCTCACCGGCCACACGTTCAGCTGGCCGTGCGCCGACCATCGATGGGAAGGGCGCTACGGCGCCTCGCCGAGCACAGCCAGAGAGGCAGCCGTGACTTCCGAGCGCAGCGCAGTTCCGGACAGCGCGAACCCCGACGTCGTACTCGTCGGGGCCGGCATCATGAGCGCCACGCTGGCCCAGCTCATCAAGGTCGTGGCCCCCGAGTGGAGCGTCGCCGTCTTCGAGTCGGGCAGCGCCGTCGCCGGCGAGAGCTCCGGCCCCTGGAACAACGCCGGCACCGGCCACGCCGCCCTCTGCGAGCTCAACTACACGCCCGCGGGCCCTGACGGCCGGGTGGACCCCACCAAGGCCAACACCATCAACGAGCAGTTCCAGGTCTCGCGCCAGTTCTGGTCGCACCTCGTGCGCGGCGGGATGACCGGCTCGCCGAAGGACTTCATCTCCCCGGTCCCGCACCTGAGCTTCGTCAGCGGCGAGAAGGGGCGCAGCTACATGCGCGCCCGGCACTCCGCCCTGGCCGCCCAGCCGCTGTTCGAGGGCCTGGAGTACACCGAGGACCAGCACCAGCTGGCCGAGTGGCTGCCGCTGATGATGGAGGGCCGCGACCCGCAGGAGGTCGTCGCCGCCACCCGCTCGGCGGCCGGAACGGACGTCAACTTCGGCGCCCTCACCCGGCTGATGCTCGACGACGTCGGCAACCGCGGGGTGAACGTCTACCTCAACCAGCGCGTGCACGAGCTGGAGAAGGAGACCGACGGCCGGTGGAAGGTCACCGTCCGCGACACCAGGTCCGGCGAGCACCTCACCGTCCGCACCCGCTTCGTGTTCGTCGGCGCCGGCGGCGGAGCGCTGCCCCTGCTGCAGAAGGCCGCCATCCCCGAGATCAAGGGGTTCGGCGGGTTCCCGGTCAGCGGCCTGTTCCTGCGCACCCGCTCCCCCGAGCTCGTCAGCCGCCACCAGGCCAAGGTCTACGGCCAGGCCGCCGTCGGCGCCCCGCCGATGTCGGTCCCGCACCTGGACCTGCGCCTGATCGACGGCGAGTACTCGCTGCTGTTCGGCCCCTACGCCGGCTTCTCGCCCAAGTTCCTCAAGGCCGGGTCGATGTTCGACCTGCCGCTCAGCGTCAAGCCGAACAACCTCGGCTCCATGCTGGGGGTCGCCCGCACCGAGCTGGCCCTGACCAAGTACCTCGTCGGCGAGCTGCTGCAGTCCCGCAAGGCCCGGCACAAGACGCTCACCGGCTTCGTGCCCACCGCCGAGCAGGACGACTGGGACATGGTCACCGCCGGCCAGCGCGTCCAGGTCATCAAGCAGGACCCGAACTCGGCCAAGGGCGTCCTGCAGTTCGGCACCGAGCTGATCGTGGGTGAGGACGGCACGATCGCCGGCCTGCTCGGTGCCTCCCCGGGCGCCTCGACCGCCGTCTCGGCGATGCTCACGCTGCTCGAGCGGGCCTTCCCCGACCGGACCGCCGCCTGGCGTCCGCTGCTGCAGGAGGCCATCCCCTCCTACGGCCACTCGCTGGCCTCCGACAAGTCGCTGCTGGCGCAGGTGCGCACGGAGACGATGCAGACGCTGGAGCTCAACGGCTGACAGCCGCCAGTGCGCGCCCGGAGGGGCCGGTCCCGTCGTCGGGACCGGCCCCTCCGTGCGTCAGATGACGTCGAGGACCAGCAGCAGGACCAGCGTCAGCAGCGCCGACAGCGCCAGGGAGCCCAGGCAGCCCAGACGGCTGGAGAAGAGGAAGAACATCGCCCTCTGGTTCCCACGGGGTGGTGTGCCCCACACGCCATGTGCAGGGAGTCACCCCCGCGGGGACCGGACCACCCGTTCAGGGGATCGCGGGTGACGACGCCGGTTACGTACGGTCATCTCGTTCCGGTCGGGGGCGAGTCGTCCTGCCTCCGTCCGCCGAAAGCTTCCGCCCGCGTCCTCGACGCCGGCGGGCAGACCCCGGCCCGGCTGACCCGTTCCCCCCGGGGCAGCCGGGCCGGCTTCTTTCTCCGCCCGGTCAGGCGGGATCGCAGACCCGGCGCACGAGGTCGGCCAGCTGTCCGCGCAGGTGGTCGTCCACCGGCAGGTCGACCACCACCGGCGGCTCCTCCCCCAGCGTCACCTCGAGCAAGAAGACGTAGGGCTTCTTGGTCTCGGACAGCACGTGCGGCTCGCACGTGGCGGGCCGGAACGTCACCGGAACGTCGGCAGCGCCCTCCCGCGCCGCGATCTCCAGCGGCAGGTCGGCGCGGACGTCGATGAGCACGCTGCGGCCGATCCGGCGCACCGCCACCGGTTCCTCGCCCGCCAGCCGGCGCACGCCGAGCCGGCCGCGCAGCTCGTCATCCCGCGCCTGCAGGTCGGTCACCTGCAGCGCGGCCACCGAGGCGACCGCCTCCGCCGCGCACTCCTCGGCGTGCACCCGGGCCGGCACGTCGCCCGCCAGCGGCACCGTCAGCGCCTCCACCGTCCCGTCGGGACGGCTGACGGTCAGCCGCGCCGCGGCCGGACCGGGGACGACGGCGCAGTCCACGGCGCCGTAGGGCACCGGCAGGTCGATCACCCGGCCGGGGACGAACGCCGCCGTCACGGGCGCGGGAGTGAGCGTCGCGAAACCGGGCACGGCCAGTGCCACCTCGGACACGGTGAACGGGGCGTCGCCGGTGTCAGTCACCCGCACGTGGAACTGCCCGCCCACCGCCTCGTCGGTGCGCAGCCGCACCGCCTCGGCCGCGATCCCGGGCACCGCCGGCGGTCCGGCGGCGGAGGTCGCCGGCGGCGTCGACGCGGGTGCGGAGGTGCGGACGTCGTCAGGCGCGTCCGGGGACGGCGAGCAGGCCGCCAGCGCCAGCAGCACGCCCAGCGCCGTCGCCCTCCTCATGCGACCGCAGCGTAGGACCGCCGCGGCCGGGGCGGAGCCGGCTCAGCGGTGCCGGGCGGCGATGCGCGCCATGACCCGGCCCGCCTCCATGCGCACCTCGAGCTTCTCCTGCGGATTGGCGGCCGGCCCGCGGCGCGGCTCGCCGCTGTCGAGGTCGAACGCCGAGCCGTGCCACGGGCAGACCAGGCAGTCGGACCCGCGCACGGTCTCCACGGTTCCCTCGTCGAGCGGCCCCGAGAGGTGCGAGCAGGCGGCGACGAAGACGTCGACCCGCGCTCCGCGGCGCACCACGGCCAGCGGCACCGGCGCGCTGCCGCCCCTGCCCGAGCGCATCGTGGGCCGGCCCTCCGCGAGGTCGTCCAGCGGGCCGAGGTCCATCCAGTCCGACGTCAGAGCGCGCACCGCCGTCGCCGCGTGGGAGGCACCGGAGGACTGCGCGTAGGACATGTGCCCGCCGATGGCGGCCGACCCGCCCGCGAGACCGAGCCCGGAGTAGGAGAGCACCCGCCCCAGACCGCCCCGGCCGCGCTTCCGGGCCACCAGCGAGCCCACGTACAGGCCGAGCGCGGCCGTGTTGAGCACCGCGTGCAGCGCGCCCAGGCGGCGGACACCGACCTCCTGCTCCGACCAGTCGGCGGCGCCGGAGAGGGCGGCCGGGACAGCCGCGGCGACGCCGGTGCCGATCAGCAGGGTCGCGGCCGGTCGCATCGGCGGGATGGCGTCGAGCAGCCCGGCGGACACCCAGCTGCCGACCGGGACCTGGACCATCACCGGGTGCACGGGGTGCCCCAGCCACGTCCCGTGCAGGAAGTCCTTGACCGCCCCCGGCTTGAGCGCGCTCTGGACCGCCTTGCGGGCCGGCTCGATGGCCTTGTCGAACGTCGGCACGTCCGCGATGCGGTCCAGGATCCCCATGAGGCTCATGCGCGACCCCCTACCCCCGTGGACGACGCGCGATACCCCATCGCAGAGCGACTCACAGGCAACCGTGAGGAAGGACACGGGTGAGTCCCAGCTCCGACCGGCATGTATGGGCGTGACAACGGTTAAGCCGGAGAGGAGCCTTGACCCTGCTCACCTCACCGCTGACCAGCCCGCCTGCCGATCGGACCCCCGTGACCTGCCCGTCCCTGCTCCACCGCCACCACGCCGCCGAGGCCCTCGGCGACCTGTCGCGGCCGGCGGCGCACTGGACCGGGAGCATCGCGACCAGGTTGCGGCAGGACGACACCGCCGCGCAGTTCACCCGCTTCGTGCTGGTCGGCGCCGTCACGACGACCGTCTACGCCGCCTTCTTCGTCACCCTGTCCGGCTGGGGCTACCTGACCGCGCACCTGGTGGCGACGGCGATCTCGACCGTGCTGGCCAACGAGCTGCACCGGCGGCTGACCTTCCGCGCCGACGAGCGGGTGCACTGGTTCACCGCCCAGTGGGAGGCTGGGGGCGTGACCATCATCGGGCTGCTCGCGACCAGCACCGCCCTGGGCTGGCTGGACGCCGTCACCGACGGCTCGAACACCGGGCTGCAGATCGCCACGGTCGCCGCCGTCACGGCCTTCATCGGGCTGATGCGCTTCCTGGCCCTGCGCTGGATCTTCCGTCCGGAGCCGGTCACCTCCTGACGCGCTCGGACTGAGGACCGGCGCGGTCCTCGTTAACCTCGTCGGGGTGAGCGAGCCCGGCCCGAGCCCGACCCCGTGGCACCGCCGGGCCCGGGTCGCCGGACGGTGGGCGGCCCGCGTCGCACTGGCGCTCGGCGGCGCGCTCGTCGCCGTCCTCCTCTTCGCCCGGGTGTCGGCCCCCATCGGCCCGTTCGACGCCACCCTGGCCTTCCGGCCGGCCGGCGGCGGGGCGCAGGTCTCGGTCGCGCCGCTGGGCGAGCTCGCCGTCGACGTCTACGACGGGCCCCTGCGGCTGGACGTCTCCCTGCAGCGGGTCGACCAGGCGCGGGCCCAGGCCCTGGCGACGGACCCGGTGCGGCTGTCCGGGGTCGTCGACAGGGTCACCGACGACCTGCGGTCCGCCGTGGTCCGCCTGATCTGGCTCACCGCGCTCACCGCCCTCGCCGGGGGCGCCCTCACCTCGTGGGCCGTGCTGCGCCGTCGCCGGGAGCCGCTGATCGCCCTGGGGCTCACCTCCGCGGTGCTGGTGGCCACCGGGGGGATCGGCGCCGCCACCTGGCGCCCGGAGGCGCTCTCCCAGCCCACGTACACCGGCCTGCTGACCAACGCCAGCAGCCTCATCGGCAGCGCGGAGGACATCGCGGCCCGCTTCGACGCCTACCGGGCGTCCCTGGAGGACCTGGTCTCCAACGTCGGCACCCTCTACTCGGCGCTGTCGGCACTGCCCGCCCCGGCTGCGGGGGACGACACGGTGGCCCTGCTGCACGTCTCGGACATCCACCTCAACCCCGCGGGCTTCGACCTCGTGCGGCAGGTGGCCCAGAAGTTCGGCGTCGCGGCGATCCTGGACACCGGCGACATCACCGACTGGGGCAGCGAGCCGGAGAACCGGCTCATCACCTCCGTGGGCGACCTCGACGTGCCCTACGTCTACATCCGGGGCAACCACGACTCCGCGACGACGGCGGGGCTGCTGGCGCTCCAGCCGAACGTCACCGTGCTCGACGACTCCGCGGTCACCGTCGCCGGGATCCGGGTCGCCGGCGCCCCCGACCCGCGCTTCACCCCGGACAAGAGCACCGGTGACGACGACGCGGGTGACGAGGTGCTGGTGGAGTCCGGGGAGGAGCTCGCCGACGTCATCGCGGACCTCCCCGAGCCGCCGGCGATCGCGATGGTGCACGACCCCAAGCAGGCACCGCCGCTGGACGGCGAGGTCCCGCTCGTCCTCGCCGGCCACACGCACAGCCGCAACGTCTCCGAGCTCGAGGACGGCACGCGGCTGATGGTCCAGGGATCCACGGGCGGGGCCGGGCTCCGCGCGCTGGAGGGCGAGTACCCCGAGCCGCTGACCTGCACCGTGCTCTACCTGGACAGCGCGACGGGGCTGCTGCGGGCCTACGACGAGATCACCCTGGGCGGCCTCGGCGAGACCGAGGTGACCGTGCAGCGGACCGTCGTCCCACCCGCGCAGGAGCCGGAGACCGAGCCGGTCCCGGACGCCCCGTCGGCTCCGGCGTCCCCGACCGGGTGAGGACGTCGCCCTAGGCTGCGGGCATGTCGACGACCCGCGCCGCCCGGCTGGCCGGTGGACTGCTCGCCGGGGGCCTGCTCCTCACCGGCTGCTCGTTCACCTCCGACAACGTCTCGTGCGAGGGCAGCTCCTGCACCGTGACGCTGAGCGGCGAGGGCGCCGAGGCCGAGATCCTCGGCCAGACGCTGACCTTCGGTGGCGTCCAGGACGGGCGCGCGTCGCTCAGCGTGGGCGGTGCGAGCGTGTCGTGCGGCGAGGGCGAGAGCGTGAACGCCGGCCCCCTGGAGCTCTCCTGCTCCGGCGTCACCGACGACTCGGTGGAGCTCACCGCCCGGTTGAGCTGACGCCCGCTCAGCCGGCGTGCGCGACCTCCACGACGACGCGCAGCGGGTCCTGCAGCAGGTAGACCCGGAACGGAGCCTCCGTGCGCGTGCCGACGAACGCGGTCGTGGTGCCCTCGTAGGTCGCCAGGAAGTCGACCTCGGTGACGGCGGCGGTCCCCGCCGCGGTGAGCGTGCCCGGCGAGCTGAACTCCTCGACCCCGGTGTCGTAGGGGTAGCCGGCGCCGGTGATGCCGACCTGCAGCGCGGCGCCGCCCTCGAGCTGCACCGGCTCGCCCCGGCCCGGCTCGGTCGGGTCGGTCACGTACCGCACGTCCCAGCCCGGGGTGCCGGTGCCGCCGAGCTCGAACACGACCCGGTCGAAGCCGTCCTGCGCCGCCACGCGCACGGCGCTGACGGTGAGCTGCGCGTCGCCCGAGGGAGTCTCGGTGTCCGGCTCCACGTCGCCGGGGAACGGCTCCGCCGGCGTTGCGGAGGCCGGTGCGCTCGACCCGGCGGCGGGGGTCTCGCCCGCCGTCTCCCCCTCGGAGGACGACGCCGTGCCGGAGGACGACGCCGTGTCGGAGCCGCCCTTCTGGGCACACCCGGAGACGAGGGCCAGCGAGACGGCGAGCACGGGGACGGCCAGGCGGAGGGGAACGCGCACGGGTACAGCCTCGCACCCGGGGACCCCCGCTCAGAGGAGGCGCGAGAGGCATGTATTGTTCTCGCTGCCCCCCGGCGAACGAGCCCTCATCGTCTAGTGGTCCAGGACGCCGCCCTTTCAAGGCGGTAGCACGGGTTCGAACCCCGTTGGGGGCACGCAGCACCACACAGCAAGGCCCTGTAGCGCAGTTGGTTAGCGCGCCGCCCTGTCACGGCGGAGGTCGCGGGTTCGAGTCCCGTCAGGGTCGCTCTCCGGTGGAGTCACCGGGAGGGGCAGGTAGCTCAGTCGGTACGAGCGCTCGCCTGAAAAGTGAGAGGTCGGCGGTTCGACCCCGCCCCTGCCCACCCTCTGCGAACGGGCTCGGCGCGACGCGCCGAGCCCGTCCTGCGTCTCAGGCCCAGCTGCGGTCGCCCGCCACCTGCGCGTAGACCTCGGCGTGCACCTGCCGCACCGCGTCCCGCTGGCCGTCCCGCCAGACCCGGTCCGCCGGACGCGGCATGGGCCGGGCCAGCGCAGCACCGATCGCCGCGGTCAGCGACACCGCGTCGACGCGGCCGTGCTCGTCGTGCGAGTAGGGCACGACCTCCGACCACTGGTCGGCGAACCAGCCGCAGCTCGGCGCGACCACACGGGTGCCCACGTCGCGGCAGACCTCGACGTCGCGGGAGTGCGTGCCGCACTGCTCCGAGAGGACGGCGACGTGCAGCTGCTGCAGCTGCGCCGCCCACTCCGCCGCGGGGAACACCGCCAGCTCGAGCTGCCCGGTGTCGGCCATGGCGCCGAACGCGGGCTCCAGCGCCGGCAGCTCCGCCTCCTCCACCAGGAGACGCAGCCGGCCGCCCCCCGACACGGCGCCGGAGAGCGCCGCCCGCACGAGCACGACGGGATCGGGCACCGAGGGGGACGGCGCACCCACGCGCAGCCCCACCAGCCCCCGCTCGGCGCCGAGCTCGGGATCGGCCACGGCGACCGAGGGGTGGGCGACCACGATGGCGGTGCGGCCGTAGCGCTCGGCGATGTCGTCGGCCGCCCCGGGGGTGAGCGTCAGGACCACCTCCGCGGTGCCGAGCACGGCCGCGAGGTGGGCGTCGTGCGACCCGGAGGACGGCTGCCCCGGTGCGTGCAGCTGGTGGACGGTCACGACGAGCGGCACGCCCTGGCGCTGCAGCTCCTCGCTCCAGGCCTCCATCGCCGCCGCCTCGAGCTGCCCGTACCCCACGTGCAGATGGACGACGTCGACGTCGCGGGCGTGGGCGGCCAGGTGCGCGTGGTCGAACCAGCGGCTGGGCTCGGCGGCATCGCCGATCCGCGAGACGCCGTCCGGGAGCACCGCGTCCACGTAGGGATCGCGGTGCGGGATGGCAGCCACGCGGATACCGGCTCCAGGCCGTGCGGGAAGCCCCGTGTCCGGGGGTTGAGCATGGGTCACGCGGCGGTGCGTCTCCTCGTGCGGTCGAGCTCGACGACAGCACGACGGTGCCGCTCGACGATCTGGTGACCTGGCCGCGGGGTTCGGGCCGGTCCGGTACGGGCTACCCCGGCGCTCCCGCGTCCAACCTGTGACCGACTCCATCGGGTGATCCTGCGTGCCCGACGCGTCACCGCCCGAGCGGGCCCGCCCGGCGCGCGGTGGCGTACGCGGGCCTGCAGAACCGGGCCATCGGCCCGTCCGCGGTGAGCCCGGGAGGAGGGTTCAGCACCGCGTCGAAGCGGATCGCGGAGTCCAGCGGTCCGCGTGCCGACGTGCTCCGCAGACGGGCGAACGGGCGCCAGCCCTCCGATCCGACGGCCGCTGCCAGGCTGAGGTCGATCGCGCCGTGGGCGGCAGCGGCGGCGACCGGCTCCGGGTCCGACGACACCGAGGCGGCCCGTGGCAGGGCCGCGAAGCGGATCGGCCCGGCCGCGGACCGGAACGCCATGATCGAGCTGTAGACGCCCTCCGCGTCGACCCTCGGCACCGGCACCAGCCGGCCCAGGCGACCCTGCCCGGTGCTCGACAGCAGGATGTCCACCGGGTCGTCGTCGCTCCCCATGCGCACGGCCAGGCCGAGGACGTCGGGCAGCGGAGCGGGCAGCCCCGCGCCGCGCGACAACCGGACGACGACCGGATCGCTGCGGACCTCGTCCAGCCACGGCACCCCGAACGGCGGCGAGGCGCCGTGCCGTTCCAGGACCGCGTCGAACACCGCGCCGCGCGGGTGCATGGCCCTGCCCCGCCGGAACCGGGCGATCGCCCCGAGAGGTACCGCCACCGCCTTGCCGGCCAGTGCCGCCAGATCCGTCATGGCCTGCTCCTGCCCCCCGGGCGGGCCGGCTACCCCTCAGGCGAGGGCTGGGCGCCGGTCGTCGAGGGTTGTCGAACGCTGCTGTGACGGATGGGGCCAGACGGGTCGGGCGCGGCGAAGTCTGCGCAGATCAGGGCCCATGTCTGGAGACATCTGCTCTGTGGCACGGATCGGTCCGACCCCTACGTTCAGTACATGTTCTTGACGCTCCTGGTCATCGGCGGTGTGCTGGTCGGTCTGATCGTGCTGCTCGCCCTGATCGTGAGCCTGAGCGCCCGCCCGGCGACGACCACGCGCACCACAACCGGCGTGCGGACGCCGAACTGGGCCGCCGACGCCGGGCGTCCCCACCCCGATGCCTGGGCGCCGCTCTCGGCCGCCGCCACCAGCGAGATGCCTGCCGTCCGCTGATCCCGATCGGCGTCCCGGCGGCTGCCCCGGCCGCGCCGCCGGGACGCACCGGTCGTCAGCGACCGGTACCGAGCTCCGCGGCGAGCTCCCCCACCAGCACCGCGGTGGCCGCCGGGCCACGGACGGGCACGCGGGGCAGCACCGAGGTGTCGGCCACGCGGAGACCGTCGACGCCGCGCACCCGCAGCCGCTGGTCCACGACCGCACCGGGGTCGCCGTCGGGCCCCATCCGGGCCGTGCCCGAGAGGTGCACGGCGGTGGTCAGCCGCTCCCGGATCCAGCCGTCGAGCGCCGCGTCGTCCGCCGGCAGGGCTCCGGGCTCGCCGACCTCCCGCATCGCCCGGGTGCCGAGCAGCGCGGCGGCCAGCCGCACCCCCTGGCGCATGCGCCGGGCGTCGGCGTCCCGCACCAGGTGCCGGTACTCGACCAGCGGCGGGCGGCCGGGATCGGCGTCGACCAGCGACAGCCGGCTCCGGCCCTCCGTCCGCTGCAGGGCGACGCCCACCTCGACCACCTCGCCGGCCGCGGGCCGCCCGGTCATCACCTGGGCGAAGGGCGCCGTCCAGGGCAGCACCTCCAGGTCGCCGGGCACGGCTGCGCCGTCGGAGGTGGCGTGCACGACGCCGTGCAGCGGCGACCCCCCCACCCCCGCCGTGACGCCGTCGCGGGGGTGGAAGGGCAGGTAGACGATCGGGTGGTCGGTGCAGTCCTCCCCCACGCCGGGCGCGTCGACCAGCACCTCGATGCCGGCCGCCCGCAGCCGCGCGGCCGGGCCGATCCCCGACAGCAGCAGCAGGTGCGCCGATCCCACCGCACCGGCGCTGAGCACCACCTCGCCGGCGTGCACGTCGCCCGTCGTCGTCCGCACCCCCACGGCGCGACCGTGCTCGACCAGCACCCGCAGCACGCGGACGCCCGCGCGCACGGTCAGCAGCGGGTTCGCGCGGCGCGGGGTCAGGTAGGCGTCGGCGGCGCTGATCCGGACGCCGTCCACGACGGTGCGCGGCACCGGCCCGTACCCGGGCGGGCCGCCCGCGTTCTTGTCCGGCTCGGCGGGCAGCCCCAGCTCCTCGGCGGCCTGCGCGAAGGCGGCGGCCAGCGGTGGGCCCCCGGTGGGCCGGGACACCGGCACCGGGCCGTCCGCGCCGTGCTCCGGGCGGTCCCCCAGGTCGGCGTCGGTCTCCAGCCGCCGGAGCACCGGCAGCAGCCGCTCCCACGCCCACAGGTCGTTGCCCGCCGCCGCCCAGCCGGCGGCGTCCGCCGGCGTGGGCCGGATGAAGTAGCCGGCGTTCACCGCGCTCGAGCCGCCGACGACGCGGCCGCGGGGCACGCGCACGGTCCGGCCGTCGGCCAGCAGGCCCGGCAGGTCCCAGTTGGCCGGGTGCCCGGGCACCGCGCCCCGGAGCGTCGAGGCGTCCCGCAGCTCGGCCGGCAGCGGCAGGTCCGCGCCGGCCTCCAGCAGCAGCACCCGGCGTCCGACGTCGACCAGCCGGGCGGCCAGCGCGCAGCCCGCCGTCCCGGCCCCGACCACCACGACGTCCGCGCGGTCAGCCATCGGCGAGCCCGAGCACCCCCGGCAGGTCCAGCCGCCGCACCTTGCCCGTGGACGTGCGAGGCAGGTCGGGCAGCGGGTGCAGGCCCTTCGGGCGCTTGGCGGGAGCCAGGCGGGCGCGGGCCCAGTCGGCCAGCTCGCCGGCGTCCGCGTCGCCCACGTAGGCGGCCACCACCCGCTGCCCCCAGTCCGGGTCGGGGACGCCGAAGACGGCGCTCTCCACCACGCCCGGGTGCGCGTCGAGGACGGCCTCCACCTCCGCGGGGTAGACGTTGACCCCGCCGGAGATCACCAGGTCCTCGCGGCGCCCGTCGAGCCACACGACGCCGTCGTCGTCCACCCGGCCCAGGTCGCCCACGGTCACCCGGTCGCCCCGCCACGCGGCCGCCGTCTTCTCCGGCGCCCGCCAGTACTCGAAGCGCGCCCAGCGGGGCACCGCGCACCACAGCTGACCGCGCTCGTCGGTCTCCAGCCGCCGCCCCGGGCGCGCCCGGCCGACGCTGCCGGGGCGCGCCAGCCAGTCCTCGGGCGAGCAGACCGTGAACTGGGCCTCCGTGGAGCCGTAGAACTCCCAGACGCTGCCCTCGGGCAGGGCAGCCAGGACCGCCCGCTTGAGCGGCTCGGGGCACGGGGCGCCCGCGTGCACGAGGCGGCGGAAGGAGGACCAGTCGACGTCGTCGCGGGCGAGCAGCCGCTGGAGGTGGGTCGGCACGCAGAAGGCGGTGGTCGGCCGGAGGGTGCTGATCGCCTCCGCGGCGCGGGCGACGTCGAACGGTCCGGGCAGCAGCACCTCCCCGCCGGCCAGCAGGGTGTGGATCGAGAACCGCAGCGGCGCGCTGTGGTGCAGGGGCGAGAGCACCAGGTGCCGGTCCTGCGGGCCGAAGCCCCAGAGCTCGATCTCCTCGGCGGCCAGCGCGCGGGCGTCGTCCTCGGCCAGGACGCCGGACCACACGCCCTTGCGGCGGCCGGTGGTGCCCGACGTGTAGTGCATCGGCCGGGCCAGGGGCACGTCGGCGAGCTCCGCCTCGTCCTCGCCGAGGAGGCGACCGGGGTCGTCCCCGGCGTCCAGCGCCGCGTCGGCGTCGTCCGCCAGCGCCGCCCGCTCCTCGGCCGGCAGGGCGGGGTCGAGCACGACCGGCACGATCCCGGTGCGCAGCGCGCCGAGCACCACCGCCAGCAGCTCCGGTGAGGCGGCGGCGGAGACCAGCAACCGGTCGCCGGCGCGCAGCCCCGCGGCGGCCAACGACGCGGCCGCCCGCCGCTGGTCGCGCTCGCTCCCGGCGGCGGTCACGATGCTCGCCACCCGCCCGCCCGCGGTCATTCCGGCCGCACCTCCCCCGCGGCGCCCAGGACGACCCGCCCCTCGGCGGCGAGCTTCTCCAGGCCGGCCCGGGTGGACTGCGCCGCGGCGGGCCAGACCTCGCGCGGCACGGCGGCGTAGATGCTCGCGACGAGCTCGTCGACGCTGCGGGCGCCGTCGGCCAGGGCGTCGAGCAGCTGCTGCTCGCGGAAGGCGCGGTGCGCCAGGTAGAAGGCCAGGACCGCGCCCGGGTCCTCGGTCAGCTCCGGGCCGTGGCCGCAGTACAGGGCACTGGGGCCCAGGTCGTGCACCCGGCGCAACGACTCCAGGTAGGCGACCACGTCGCCCTCGGGATGGGTGACGACCGACGTCCCGCGGCCGAGCACGTGGTCACCGACCAGCACCGCGCCGGACTCCAGCCGGAAGGCCAGGTGGTCGGACGTGTGCCCGGGCGTCGCGACGACGTCGATCGCGGTGCCGGCCAGGGCCAGCCGTTCGCCGGGCTCCAGCACCCGCCCGCCCGGACCGGCGACGGCCGGGCTCGCGGCGGCCACCGGTGCACCGAAGCGGGCGCCCCACGGCAGCGCGGCCTCGGCGTGGTCGCCGTGGTGGTGGGTGACCAGGACGGCGACGCAGCGGGCGTCCCGGGCGGCCAGCGCGGCCTCCACGGCGGCGAGGTGCGCGGCGTCGTCGGGTCCCGGGTCCACCAGCACCGCCTGACCGCTGCCGCCCGCCCCCACCACGTAGGTGTTCGTGCCGTCCAGCGTCATCGGCGAGGGGTTGGGTGCCAGCACCCGGGTGACCAGCGGCTCCAGTTCGGCGGTGCGCGGCAGGGCGCCGGGCGCGGGCAGCCCCCAGCCGGTGCGGGGATCGGAGGGGGCGGTCACGGTCGCACGCTATCGGTGCGTCCCCGCTCCCCGCTCCCGGCCGCTAACCTGCCGCACATGCGCCGAACCCGATCCACCGCCCGCACGGGCCTCTCCGTGGCCGCAGCTCTCGTCCTGCTCACCGCGTGCGGGGGCTCCGACGAGAGCGACGCGGCGTCGGGTCCGTCCACGAGCGCGTCCGCCAGCGCCACGAGGACCACGGGCGGCGCCGCCGGCTCGGAGTTCTGCACCGAGGCCGCCAGCATCCAGGAGCGGCTCGAGGCGACCGTCACCGAGCAGTCCGACCCCACCCAGCTGCCGGCCATCCTGGACGAGGCCGCTCAGGAGATCCGCGCCATCGAGGCCCCCGACGAGATCGCCGCCGACTGGTCCGCGCTCGCCGACGGCGTGCAGCAGTTCTCCGCCGCCATCGCCGGCATCGACTTCAACGACCCGAACGCCCTGGCCACGCTGGAGCAGAAGCTGACCCCGCTGCAGCAGCAGCTGGACTCGGCGTCGACCAACGTGAGCACCTACCTGCGCGACGAGTGCGGCATCGACGTCGACTCGACGGAGCCCGCTGCCCCGACCAGCTAGGCCGAGCCGGCAGGGGGTCCTTCGTCAGCCGCCGCAGCCGCCCAGGTAGATGCCGCGCGCGTTGAGCCACGGCACGGGGTCGACCTGACCGCCGTGCATGGCGCCGTTCGGGTGCACCTCGAAGTGCAGGTGCGGACCCGTCGACTGGCCCCGGTTGCCCACCTCGGCGATCTGCTCGCCGGCCGAGACGCGCTCGCCCGCCCGGACGAAGTAGCGGTTGACGTGCCCGTAGACGGTCACCTCGCCGTCGTCGCCCTCGATGTACACGGCCAGCCCGAACCCGGTCGCGCTGCCCGCCCGGCGCACGACGCCGGACGAGGCCGCGTAGACCGGCGTGCCGATGCGCGCCGCGATGTCGACGCCGCCGTGCAGCGCGCCCCAGCGCCAGCCGTAGCAGCTGGACACCCGGCCCGACGTCGGCTTCGCGTGGCCGGCGACGACCTCGCCCACGCCGCCGCCCCCGCTGCTGGAGGGGCCCTCGTCGGCGTCGCGGGCCGCTGCGGCGGCCTCCGCGGCCGCCCGGGCGGCGCGCTCGGCGGCAGCCGCCGCGGCGGCCTCCTCGGCCGCCTTCTGCGCCTCCCACTGGGCGTAGGCGTCGCGCGCTCCCTGGAGCTGCAGCAGCTGGATCTGCGCGGCCTGGAGCTGCTGCTCGAACTGCGCCTTCTGGGCATCGACCTGCTGGTAGGCGGCCTGCTGCTCGGCCAGCTGCGCATCGGCGGTCTGCTTGGCCGCCTGCGCGGTGTCCTCGGCGGCGGCCCGCTCGTCGCGGGCGGCCCGCGCCGTGGCGTCGGCGTTGGCCTGCCGGACCCGCGCCACCTCGAGGGCACCCAGGACGTCGACCTGGTTGTCCGCGACGTAGTCCAGCATCGCGGCCTTCTGGATGAGCTCCCCCGGCCCCTGAGCGTCGAGGATGGCCGCGGTGCTGGAGAGCGAGGAGCCCTTCATGTAGGTGTCGCGGGAGAACGTGGCGATCCGGGCCTCGGCGGCGGCCACGGCGTCGGCGGCCAGCTGCAGCTCGGCGGCCGCCTGGTCGGCAGCCGCCTGCGCCATCTGGAAGGCCTCCAGCGCCGCCTCGTAGGCGACGCCCGCGGCCTCGGCCTGGATCCCGTAGCGCTCGAGCTCGGCCTCGGCGGCGGCGAGCAGCCCGCTGATCCGCCCGACCTCGGCGGCCGCGGCCTCCTGCGTGGTCCTCGCGGCGCCCAGCTGGCCGTCGGTCGGGTTGGGCGGCGGCGGGGGCGCGGCGACGGCCGGTACGGCCGAACCGATCAGCGCGGCGCCGGCGACGACACCGAGCAGTGCGACGCGCAGGGAACGGGCGGGACGACCCGCGGCGGATCGCCGGCCTCCGCTGCGCACGGACACCGGTCCGGTCGGACGGCGCTGGGACATGACTGGCTCCCTGGGGAAGAGGGGGTGGTGCCCCAGCAGAGTCGCACCGTCACCAGTAGTCACAAAGGCAACACGCGGCACTGGCGACGCGCGCCGAAGAGAACGGTCGGTGACCGGCTTGTTGCTGTCGGTATGTCGACAACGGTCAGCCGGCGGGGCGCTCCAGCTCGTGCGCGAGGGCGTCCAGCTCCGCGCCGCCGGCCATCAGCCGGGTCAGCTCCTCGCGCGAGATGTCGCCCTTCGCGAACTCCCCGAGGCTGCGCCCGCGGTTGAGCAGCAGGAACCGGTCGCCCACCGGATAGGCGTGGTGCGGGTTGTGCGTGATGAGCACGACGCCCACCCCCCGGTCCCGGGCCTGCGCCACGTACCGCAGCACGACGCCGGCCTGCTTCACCCCGAGGGCCGACGTCGGCTCGTCGAGGATCAGCACCCGCGCCCCGAAGTGCACCGCCCGGGCGATCGCGACGGACTGGCGCTCGCCGCCGGAGAGGGTGCCGACCGGCTGGTCCGGATCGCGGATGTCGATGCCCATCGCGGCCAGCTCGCGCCGGGTCACGTCCTTCGCCGTCGACGCGTCGAACCGGCGGAACGGGCCCCACCCCCTGGTCGGCTCCGCACCCAGGAAGAAGTTCCGCCAGATCGCCATCAGCGGGATCATCGCCAGGTCCTGGTAGACCGTGGCGATCCCGGCATCGAGCGCCTCGCGCGGGGCGCCGAAGGACACCGGCGCACCGTCGAGCAGCAGCTCCCCGCGGTCGGCCCGGTGCACGCCCGAGAGGACCTTGATCAGCGTGGACTTGCCCGCGCCGTTGTCACCGAGCACGCAGGTGACCTCGCCGGCGCGCACGGCCGCGCTGATCCCGTCGAGCGCGATGACCGAGCCGTAGTCCTTGCCGAGGTCGCGCAGCTCCAGCAGCGGCGTGCTGCGCTCCGCGCTCATCGCCGGGCCGCCTCGGCGTAGCGCCGGACCAGCCGGTTGCCCAGCACGGCGAGCAGCAGCATCGCGCCGAGGAAGAAGTAGAACCAGTCGGCGTCCCAGCGCAGGTACGGGATGCCCAGCTGCGTCATGCCGAAGATCAGCGCACCCAGCGAGGCGCCGACGGCCGAGCCGAAGCCGCCGGTCAGCAGGCAGCCGCCGATCACCGCCGCGACGATGTAGATGAGCTCCTGCCCGATGCCGGTGTTGGCCTGCACCGAGGTGAGCCGCACGGCCAGCGTCGTGCCCACGAACCAGGCCGCGGCCGCCGTCGTCATGAACAGCGCGATGGTGGTCCGCCGCGCCGGCACACCGACGTTGCGCGCGGCGACGTCGTCCCCACCGGTGGCGAACACCCAGTTGCCGAAGCGCGTGCGCAGCAGCACCCAGGTCGCGAGGGCGGTGAACAGCAGCCACCAGAGGACGGCGATGCGCACCTCGGCGCCGAGGATCTCCACCCGCGAGGCGAACACCCACTCCGCGGCCGCGTAGCCGGGGGCGTCGTCGATACCGGCGACGGTGACCGTGTTGGTGAACAGCTTCGTCAGGCCCAGGTTCAGGCCCTGGAGCATCAGGAACGTGCCGAGCGTGATGATGAAGCTGGGCAGTCCGGTGCGGGTCACCAGCCAGCCGTTGACGAAACCGATCAGCAGGGCGAGCACCAGCGAGACGGCGATGGCCACCCACAGGTTCTGGCCGAGCTCGGTGGCGACGATCCCCACGGTGAGCGCGGTCGTGCCGGTCAGCACGCCGGCCGACAGGTCGAAGTGCCCGCCGATCATCAGCAGCGCGACCGCGACCGCCATGATGCCCAGCGTCGACGCCGGGTCCAGCCAGTTGGCGATGCCGCGCGGCGACCGGAACGTCTCCGACTGCACCGCGAAGAACGCGAAGACGGCGACCGCACCGACCAGCGCGCCGAGCTCGGGCTTGACGAGCAGGCGGCGCAGCAGCCCGGGGGCGGCCAGCCGCTCGTCGGCCCGGCGCTCGGCCGGGGCGGTGAGCCCGGGGGCGCTCAGCGCGTGCCGGCCGAGGCCAGGTCGGCGATCTCGTCGACGTTGTCGGCGTCGACGATGGCGGGCCCGGTGAGGACCGGCTGGCCACCGCCGACGGTGTTGAGGTTCTCGGCGTAGAGCTTGAGCATCACGATCGGCAGGTAGCCCTGCTCGTACTGCTGCTGGTCCACCGCGAAGGCGATGTCACCGGCCTGGATGCCGGAGATGACGTCCTCGTTGAGGTCGAAGGTCGCCACCTGCGCCTCCGACCCGGCGTCGGCGGCCGCCTCGACGGCGACCGCGGCCACCGCCGAGTTCAGCGTGAGGACGGCGTCGATCCCGGTGTCGCCCTGCAGCTGGGAGGCGATCGCCGACTGGGCGCCCTGCAGGTCGTTCACGTCGACCTGCAGCGGCGTGACCTGCGTGCCGAGCCCCTCGGAGGCACCGGAGCACCGCTGCTCGAGCCCGATGTTGCCCGCCTCGTGCACGACGCACAGCACGTTCTGGGCACCGGCGCCGGCCAGCGCCTCACCGGCGCCCCGGCCCGCGATCTGCTCCTCCTGGCCGACGTGGCCGATGGCGCCGAGCTCGGCCGAGCGGTCCCCGCCGGAGTTGATGGTCACCACGGGGATGCCGGCCTCGACGGCCGCCTCGATCGAGTCCTGCAGCGCGTCGGGGTTGGCCAGGGAGACGACGATGCCGTCCACCTCCTGGTTCACCGCGGCGTCGATGAGCTGCGCCTGGCGCTGCGGGTCGCCGTCGCTCTGGTAGTCGACCTCGATGCCGAGGTCGTCGCCGGCCTTCTCGGCGCCGTTCTGGACGACGTCCCAGAAGGCGTCACCGGCCGAGCCGTGCGTGATCACCGAGAAGACGAGGTCGCCCCCGCCACCGCCCGCGCCGCCGGAGCCCTCGCCACCGGATCCGCCCCCACCCTCCGTGGTGCAGGCGGAGAGCAGCAGGGGTGCGGCCACCGCGAGTGCCAGCAGTCGCTTCGGTGCGGGCATGGGGAAGTCCTCCTGTGCTCGCGGGGCACCCCCGCGGATCCGGCCGGGTTCTCGGTCCGACCACGGATCATGCTCCACCCGGGCTCCGGAAGCCGGTCAGGAGGGGCCGACGCGGCGCCGTCTCCTCCGACCGGGCGACAGCCGGAGGGGTTCTAGGCTGCACCCGTGGACGTCCTCTCATCCGGTCACGAGCAGGTCGTGTTCTGCAGCGACCCCGAGTCGGGGTTGCGCGCGGTCATCGCGATCCACTCCACCGCACTCGGGCCCGCGCTCGGTGGCACGCGCTTCTACCCCTACGCCAGCGAGGACGCCGCCGTCGCCGACGCGCTGCGGCTGTCCCGGGCCATGTCGTACAAGAACAGCCTCGCCGGGCTCGACCTCGGCGGCGGCAAGGCCGTGATCATCGGCGATCCCCGCACCGACAAGACCGAGGCGCTGCTGCGCGCCTACGGCCGGTTCGTGGAGTCGCTGGGCGGCCGCTACCTGACCGCGTGCGACGTCGGCACCTACAACGCCGACCTCGACGTCGTCGCCCGGGAGACCCGGTTCGCGCACGGTCGCTCGGAGGCCTACGGCGGTTGCGGCGACTCCTCGGTGCTCACCGCCTACGGCGTCTTCCAGGGCATGCGCGCCGCCGCGCAGCACTGCTGGGGCTCCCCGTCGCTCGCCGGCCGGACCGTCGCGATCGCCGGTGTCGGCAAGGTCGGCTCCTGGCTGGCCGGGCACCTCGTCGAGGACGGCGCGGACGTGGTGGTCACCGACGTCGACCCCGCGGCCGTCGAGCAGCTCCGCACCCGGTACCCGCAGATCCGGTCCGTCGCCGACACCGCTGCCCTGGTGCGCACGCCGCACGACGTCTACGCGCCCTGCGCGCTGGGCGGAGCGCTGGACGCGGAGACCGTGGCGGTCCTGCCGGGCCGGATCGTGTGCGGTGGCGCCAACAACCAGCTGGCGACGCCGGAGATGGCCGAGGCGCTGCGCGGCCGCGGCATCCTCTACGCCCCGGACTTCCTCGTGAACTCCGGCGGCGTGATCCAGGTCGAGGACGAGCGGCACGGCTTCTCGTTCGCCCGGGCGCAGGCCAAGGCCTCGGGCATCCACGACGTCGCCCTGCGGGTGTTCGCGCTGGCCGAGTCCGACGGCATCTCGCCCGCCGTAGCGGCCGACCGGCTGGCCGAGGAGCGCATCCGCTCGGTGGGCCGGCTGGCCACCATCCGGCTGCCCCGCTGACGCCTGCGGGTCGCTCGTCCGGGCGACCCGGAGGCGGCTCGGGGAGGGACGTGTGCCCGCCGCCGATCCGTGTCGTAAGGTTGCTCAAGACATAGTCACTCAGTCGGGGTCGCCACGCGGGCCGTCCAGCCGCGGGCTGGGCCGCCGTACTCCGGTAACGAGGGGGTCGAGCCGATGGGGCGCGGCCGAGCGAAGGCCAAGCAGACACGCGTGGCCCGTGAGCTCAAGTACAGCTCACCGAACACCGACCTCACCGCGCTCCAGCGCGAGTTGGCCGGATCGTCGTCGACGTACACAGCGCCTCCCAGCGCCGTGGACGACGACGACGAAGAAGAGGACGACACGTACGCCGACCGCTGGGCGGACGACGACACCGACGACGACTGGGCCGCCAGCCGCTGACGGCGGCTCGCACCTGGTCGGCGTTCCTCCACACCGCGACACCGCGGCCCTCCGGGGCAGCGGTGTCGTCGTGTTGCTGGAGCCGGGTTACGCCCGGTAGGCGCCGGTGAGCTCGGCGGCCGGGGCGTCCTGGCCGCCGGGGCGTTCGCCCACGGTCCCGGCGACCCACGCCGGCACCCCGCGGGCGGTGAGCCGGGCGACGACGTCGTCGGCCCGGTCGGCCGCGACGGCCGCGACCATGCCGACGCCGCAGTTGAAGGCGCGCTCGGACTCCGACCGCGGCACGCCGTGCTCCTCCATGAGCCGGACGGCGGCGGGCAGCGCCCAGGTGCTCCGGTCGAGCACCGCCTGCAGCCCGTCGGGCACGACGCGGGCGGTGTTGCCCGCCAGGCCGCCGCCGGTGATGTGCGCGAAGGCGTGCACGGTCTCCACGCCGAACTCCTCGACCAGCGCCAGGCAGTCCAGCGCGTAGATGCGGGTGGGCTCGAGCAGCTCCTCACCCAGGGGACGGCCCAGGCCGGCCGGCGTCGCATGCAGGTCCAGGCCCGCGGCGCCCACCACCCGGCGCACCAGCGAGTAGCCGTTGGAGTGGAAGCCCGACGACGCCATCGCGACGACGACGTCGCCGGCGCGGACCCGCTCGGGGCCCAGGACGGCGTCGGCCTCGACGACCCCCACCGCGGTGGCGGCCAGGTCGTACTCGTCGGCGTCCATCAGGTCTCCGTGCTCGGCGGTCTCGCCGCCGACCAGCGCGGCCCCGGCCAGCGTGCAGCCGGCCGCGATGCCCGTGACGATGGCGGCGATCCGCTCCGGGACGACCTTGCCGGTCGCCACGTAGTCCTGGAGGAACAGCGGCTCGGCGCCGCAGGCCACCAGGTCGTCGACGACCATGGCCACCAGGTCGATGCCCACGGTGTCGTGCCGGTCCAGCTGCCGGGCGAGGGCGATCTTCGTGCCCACGCCGTCGGTCGAGGAGGCCAGGAGCGGCTTGCGGTACTTGTGGACGTCGAGGGCGAACAGGCCGGCGAAGCCGCCCAGCCCGCCCACGACCTCGGGCCGGTTGGTCCGCTCGACGGCGGCCTTCATGAGGGTGACCGCGCGCTCGCCGGCGTCGATGTCGACGCCGGACGCCGCGTAGGTGAACTCGGTCGTCATGGCCGCCTCAGGGCGTCCTCGGCGCCGCCCGGGACCGCGGCGGTGCCGGCCTGCTGCCCGGTCCAGCCGCTGACGGCCCGCTGCTCGATGCCCTCGAGCACGTGCTTGCCCAGCACCTCGGGCTCGCCCAGCGGGATCGGGTAGTCGCCGGTGAAGCAGGCGGTGCACAGCCGGCTGGCCGGCTGCTCGGTCGCCGCGATCAGGCCCTGCTCGGTGACGTACCCGAGCGAGTCCGCGTTGATGGAGGCCCGGACGCCGTCGACGTCGAGGCCGTTGGCGACCAGCTCGGCCCGGCTGGCGAAGTCGATGCCGTAGAAGCACGGCCACTTGACCGGCGGCGAGGCGATCCGGACGTGCACCTCGAGCGCACCGGCCTCGCGGAGCATCCGGATCAGCGCCCGCTGGGTGTTGCCCCGCACGATCGAGTCGTCCACGACGACCAGCCGCTTGCCGCGGATGACGTCGCGCAGCGGGTTGAGCTTCAGCCGGATGCCGAGCTGGCGGATCGTCTGGCTGGGCTGGATGAAGGTGCGGCCCACGTAGGAGTTCTTGACCAGGCCCAGCCCGTAGGGGATCCCGCTGGCCTCGGCGTAGCCCACGGCGGCGGGCGTGCCCGACTCCGGGACCGGGATGACCAGGTCGGCCTCGACCGGGTGCTCCTTGGCCAGCCGGCGGCCGATCTCGACGCGGGCGGCGTGCACGCCGCGGCCGGAGATCGTGGTGTCGGGGCGGGCCAGGTAGACGTACTCGAAGACGCAGCCCTTGGGTTCGGCGGGCGCGAAGTGCTGGCTGCGCAGCCCGTTCTCGTCGATCGCGATCAGCTCGCCGGGCTCGACCTCGCGGACGACCGAGGCACCGACGATGTCCAGCGCGGCGGTCTCGCTGGCGACCACCCAGCCGCGCTCGAGCCGGCCGAGGACCAGCGGGCGCACACCCTGCGGGTCGCGGGCGGCGTAGAGGGTGTCCTCGTCCATGAAGGTGAAGCTGAAGGCGCCGCGCAGCTGCGGCAGCACCTCCATGGCGGCCGCCTCGACCGAGAGGTCGGGCCGGGCCGCGATCAGCGCCGTGACGAGGTCGGAGTCGTTGGTGGCCACGAAGGCGCCGGGCACACCGGCGTCGGCGGCCTTGCTCGCCAGCTCCGCGGTGTTCACCAGGTTCCCGTTGTGGCAGAGCGCCAGACCGGTGCCGGCCTCGGTGGTGCGGAACGTCGGCTGCGCGTTCTCCCACGTCGAGGCGCCGGTCGTGGAGTACCGGGTGTGGCCGACGGCGAGGAAGCCGCGCAACGAGCCCAGCGTCGCCTCGTCGAAGACCTGGCTGACCAGGCCGAGGTCCTTGTAGACCACGACGGAGGTGCCGTCGGACACCGCGATCCCGGCCGCCTCCTGACCGCGGTGCTGGAGGGCGTACAGACCGAAATAGGTCAGCTTCGCGACCTCTTCCCCGGGCGCCCAGACACCGAAGACGCCACAGGCGTCCTGAGGGCCGGGACTCTGGGGGTCGAGGTCGTGCGTCAGCCGTCCATCACCGCGAGGCACGGGTCGAGAGTACCGGCGTCCGCCACCCGGCCCGGAGGCGAAGGGGTGCACCGCGTTCTCCCGGGCCCGCGTCGGCCCTGGTCACCATGGAACCCGGGGCCCTGCGCACGCGTTGTCCGTCGGTTCCCCACCGGTCACGGAGGTCCGCCTGTGCCCACGCTCACCGCCCCGCTGCCCCCCGGTCCGGTCCAGGCCGACCGGCTGATCTCCCTCGGCGTGCACGAGCTCGCCGACCTGTCCGCCCGCGCGCTGCGCGACGCCGCCGACCGCCTGGCCCCGGGCGAGCTGCTCGTGGTGCACCCCGACCGCGTGCCGGTGTCCGCGCTCGCGCCGCTGCTCGCCCTGGACGGCCGACCGGGCTTCGTGGTGGCCGACATGACCGACGTCGACGCGTTCGCCCCGATCGAGCCGGTGGTGCTCCCCGCTCCGCCCGTCTACGCCGTGACCGACCTCGACCGCGGCGACGCGATGCTGAACTGGAGCCCGGACGAGGCGCTGCCGGCCATCACCGGCGCGGGCCGCACCCCGCTGACGCTCGGGGAGGGCGTGCACTGGCTGCTGCAGTGCCCCGGCGTCCTGGTCCGCAACGCCTGCTTCATGACGATCGGCTCGCGCCTGCGCACGGCGAACGGGAAGCTCGACGCCCGGACGCCGGCGCTGTGGATCAGCAACGGGACCGGGCGCGACGGTCGCGAGCGCCGGGGCGCGCCCAAGGTCGGCTGGTGCTGGGCGGGCAACCGGCACACCTGGCTGGGCTTCGCCTCGGCGGCCACTCGGCGGTGAGGTGAGGGATCGGCCCCGGTGCAGGGGCCCACGCCGAGCTTGCGAGGCGTGGGGGGCACCGGGGTCCTTCTTCAGCCCTGGAGGCCGCGGAACTCCGCCGCGATCGTGGTGTCGTCGCCGTGACCTGTCCGGACGACGGTGTCGCCGTGCAGGCTGAACAGCTGCGACCTGATCGAGTCCAGGATCGTGGGGTGGTCGCTGAACGAGCGGCCGGTGGCACCCGGGCCGCCGCAGAACAGCGTGTCCCCCGTGAACACGGTGTTCAGGTCCGCCGAGTGCAGGCAGGTGCTGCCCGGCGAGTGACCCGGGGTGTGCAGCGCGACGAGGTGAGCCCCGGCGACGGTGAACCGGGTGCCCGGCCGCAGGTCGGAGTCGGGCTGCGCATCAGCGTGCGTCATGTCCCACAGCATCCGGTCGGCGCTGTTGAACCAGATCGGGGCGCCGGTGGCCTCGCGCAGCGCCGGGGCGGCGGTGATGTGGTCGTTGTGCCCGTGGGTCAGCACGATCGCGGTGACCGTCCGGCCGCCGATCGCCTCGACGATCGGGGCGGCGTCGTGCGGGGCGTCGATCACCAGCACCTCGTCGTCGTCCCCGACGAGCCAGACGTTGTTCTCGACGTCGAAGTCCTGCCCGTCGAGGGAGAAGACGCCGGGGATCACGACCTTGTCGATGCGCGCGGCCATCAGAGCACCACGACCGAGCGCAGCACGTCACCGGCGTGCATCTTGTGGAACGCCTCCTCGACCGCGTCGAGGCCGATCGTCTCGCTGACGAAGTCCTCCAGCGGGAAGCGGCCCTGCAGGTAGAGGTCGACGAGCAGCGGGAAGTCGCGGCTGGGCAGGCAGTCGCCGTACCAGGAGGACTTGATCGCCCCACCCCGGCCGAAGATCTCGATCGCCGGGAGGGTGATCTCCATGCCCGGCGTCGGGACGCCGACCATCACCACGCGGCCGGCCAGGTCGCGGGAGTAGAAGGCCTGCTCGAAGACCGCGGGGTGGCCGACGGCGTCGATGGCGACGTCGACCCCGAAGCCGCCGGTGAGGCCCTTGATCGCCTCGACCGGGTCGGTCTCCTTCGAGTTCACGGTGTGGGTGGCGCCGAAGCCCTTCGCCCACTCGAGCTTCCGGTCGTCGATGTCGACGGCGATGATCGTCGTCGCGCCGGCGAGCTTCGCCCCGGCGACCGCGGCGTCACCGACCCCACCGCAGCCGAAGACGGCGACGGTCTCGCCCCGGCGGACACCCCCGGTGTTGATCGCGGCACCGACGCCGGCCATGACGCCGCAGCCGAGCAGGCCCGCGGCCGTGGCCGGGGCGGCGGCGTCCACCTTGGTGCACTGGCCCGAGTGCACCAGCGTCTTCTCGGCGAACGCGCCGATGCCCAGCGCGGGGGAGAGCTCGGTGCCATCGGTGAGCGTCATCTTCTGCGCCGCGTTGTGGGTGTCGAAGCAGTACTGCGGCTCGCCCTTGAGGCACGCGCGGCACTGACCGCACACGGCCCGCCAGTTGAGGACGACGTAGTCGCCGACGGCCACGTTGGTCACGCCTTCGCCCACGGCGGAGACCCGGCCGGCGGCCTCGTGCCCGAGGAGGAAGGGGAAGTCGTCGTTGATCCCGCCCTCGCGGTAGTGCAGGTCGGTGTGGCAGACCCCGCACGCCTGCACGTCGACCACGGCCTCACCGGGGCCGGGGTCGGGCACCACGATCGTCTCGACGCTGACCGGCTGACCCTTGCCGCGGGCGACGACGCCGCGAACCTCGTATGGCATGGTCCGAGCCTAGGGTGGCGCTCGGAGGCGGGCTCGGGCACTACTTTTCAGTCACATCGAGTCACTGCTTGCTCACGAGGGCGAGTTGGCAGGGCCAACTTGCGAGTAACGCCGTAGCGTGCCACCCGATCGCGACCCAGATCACAGGGCGCGTCCCGGTTGTGGCCGTCCGGCCCTTCCGGTTCCCGTCCCCGGAGGTTGTCCCCGTGGCAGTACCCAGCTTCCTGGCGCGCGAGCGGATCATCGCGCGCCCGGGCTTCAACCGCTGGCTGATCCCGCCGGCGGCTCTCGCCGTCCACCTGTGCATCGGCCAGGCCTACGCGACCAGCGTCTACAAGACCGCCCTCGTCGCCCACTTCGACTCGACGCTCACCGCGATCGGCATCATCTTCTCGATCGCCATCGTGATGCTCGGCCTGTCGGCCGCCGTCTTCGGCACGTGGGTGGACCGCAACGGCCCCCGCGCCGCGATGTTCACGTCCGCCGTCTTCTGGGTGACCGGCTTCCTCGTCGGCGCCCTCGGCATCTACACCGAGCAGCTGTGGCTGGTCTACCTCGGCTACGGCGTCATCGGCGGCATCGGCCTGGGCATCGGCTACATCTCGCCGGTCTCCACGCTGATCAAGTGGTTCCCCGACCGTCCGGGCCTGGCCACCGGTATGGCCATCATGGGCTTCGGTGGTGGCGCGCTCATCGCCTCGCCGCTCTCCCGGCAGCTGATGGCCTGGTACGACCCGGGCTACGACCCGGCCGTCGTCGGCACCACCCCCAGCGGCAACGCCGTCGGCGGTCTGTTCCTGACCCTGGCCGCGCTCTACGCCGTCTTCATGATGTTCGGTGCGTTCATCGTCCGCGTGCCGGCCGCCGACTGGAAGCCCGCCGGCTTCGACCCGGCGTCGGTCAAGTCCAAGCCGATGATCACGACCGAGAACGTCTCGGCCAACAACGCGATCAAGACCCCGCAGTTCTGGCTGCTGTGGACGGTCCTCTTCTGCAACGTCACCGCCGGCATCGGCATCCTCGAGCAGGCCGCGCCGATGATCCAGGACTTCTTCCGCACCGGTGAGACCTCGCAGGTCCTCGCTGCGACGGCGGCCGGCTTCGTCGGTCTGCTCTCGCTGTTCAACATGGCCGGCCGCTTCGTGTGGTCGTCCACGTCGGACTTCATCGGGCGCAAGCCGATCTACATGGTCTACCTCGGCGTCGGGATCATCCTGTACGTCATCCTGGCGACCCTCGGCAGCAGCGCGACCTGGATCTTCGTCATCACCGCCGCGATCATCATCTCCTTCTACGGCGGTGGCTTCGCGACCGTGCCGGCCTACCTGCGCGACCTCTTCGGCACCTACCAGGTCGGCGCCATCCACGGCCGTCTCCTGACCGCCTGGGCGGCCGCCGGCATCGCCGGCCCGCTGATCGTCAACGGCGTCCTGGACTCGCGGGGCACCCCGGGCCAGCTCGTCGCCGGTGACTACCGGCCCGCGCTGTTCATCATGGTCGGCCTCCTGGCCGTGGGCTTCATCGCCAACCTGCTGATCAAGCCGGTGGCGAGCAAGTGGCACGAGTCGAAGGAAGCCGTCGAGGAGTTCACCCACGAGCACCACACCGAGGAAGAGCGGAGCGCCGTCCGATGAGTTCGACCGTGTCGCACGACCAGCAGCCCACCCACACCCCGGTGGGGCTCATCGCCTTCGCCTGGACGCTCGTGGGCGTGCCGCTGGCCTACGGCCTCTACAACACCGTGAAGGCGGCCACCGCGCTGTTCGGCTGATCCTCCTTCTCCACCACCGAGCCCCGTCCGCTGACCAGCGGGCGGGGCTCGGTGCTGTTCTGTGCCCTGTTGCGCCGAGAGGGCCCCCGGAGGGGGTCCGCGCAGGCGCGACGCAGCGGCTCAGCTCAGCTGGGGACGGCTCCTGGCCGCGGTGTCACCTGCGGAGCGGTGACAGCGGGAGGAGCCGGCCGAGGTCGGCGCGGTTGCCGCTGGCGCTGACCTTCCCCTCGGCGACGGCGTCGGCCCAGGAGAGCGCGCCGGTGGCCAACCGCAGCCAGGTGGCGGCGTCGGTCTCGACGACGTTGGGCGGCGTCCCCCGCGTGTGCCGCGGCCCCTCCACGAACTGGACGGCGACGTGCGGCGGCACCCGGAGCTCCACCGACCGGCCGGGCACCTGCTGGGCCAGCCAGCGCGCGGTGGTCTTCACCGCGGCGCCCACGACCGACCGCGGCGGCTGCTCCGCCTCCCCGGCCAGCCAGGCGCGGACCGGGTCGACGGCGGCCCGCAGGTCCTCGGCCGGGATGGGCGCCGGCATCAGGCGGTGGGGACCGCGCCCGCCGGGACCGTGAAGGGCGGCGTGTGCTCGGGGCCGCCGAACAGCGCCGGGATCGTCGCGCTCCACGCGGCGCGCAGCTCGGCGAGCGGCAGCTCCAGCAGCCCGTCGATCGCGAGGGACTCCCCGCCCGTCGTGCCCAGCTCGGTGACCCGCACGCCGGCCCACTGCGCCGTCGTCTTGACCCCGCCCGGGTCGGACGTCGTGATCACCACGCGGGCCGTGGACTCGCTGAACAGCGCGGTGAAGGCGTCGCCGTCGAGGCGCAGGCGGGCGCCCGTGCCGTAGCGGAGTGCGGACTCGGCCAGCCCCTGGGCCAGCCCGCCGTCGGCCAGGTCGTGCGCGGAGGCCACCAGGCCCTGCTCGGCCAGCGCGGCGAGCAGCCGGCCGAGCGCGCGCTCGGCGGCCAGGTCGACCGCCGGCGGCTTCCCGCCGAGGTGGCCGTGGACGACGCTCGCCCAGGCCGAGCCGCCGAACTCGGGCCGGGTCTCGCCCAGGAGGAGCACCGTCTCCCCCGCCGCACGCCAGCCGGTGGGCACGCGCCTCCGGACGTCGTCGTGCACGCCCAGGACCCCGATGACCGGCGTCGGGTTGATGGCGACGTCGCCGGTCTGGTTGTAGAGGCTCACGTTGCCGCCGGTGACCGGCAGGCCCAGCGCGCGGCAGCCGTCGGCCAGACCGCGCACGGCCTCGGCGAACTGCCACATGACCTCGGGGTTCTCCGGGGAGCCGAAGTTCAGGCAGTTGGTGACCGCCAGCGGCTTCGCGCCGGAGACCGCGACGTTGCGGTAGGCCTCGGCCAGGTTGAGCTGCGCGCCGAGGTAGGGGTCCAGGCGGGCGTAGCGGCCGTTGCCGTCGAGGGCCAGCGCGATGCCGCGGTGCGACTCCTCGTCGATCCGGATCACACCGGCGTCGTCGGGCTGGGCCAGGACGGTGTTGCCGCGCACGTAGCGGTCGTACTGCTCGGTGACCCAGGTCTTGTCCGCGCCGTCCGGGCTGCTGACGACGGCGAGCCAGTGCGCCTGCAGCTCGGCCGGGGTGGTCGGGCGGGGCAGCCGGGCGGCGTCGTCGGCCTGGAGGGCGTCCAGATCGGCCGGGCGCTGCATGGGGCGCTCGTAGACCGGACCCTCGTGGGCCACGGTGCGCGGCGGCACGTCGACGATCCGCTCGCCGTGCCAGTCGACGGTGAGCCGGTCGCCGTCGGTGACCTCACCGATGACGGCGGCGCGGACGTCCCACTTGCGGCAGACGGCGAGGAACGCCTCGACCTTGCCCGGCTCGACGATCGCGCACATGCGCTCCTGCGACTCGCTCATGAGGATCTCGGCGGGCGTCAGGGTGCTGTCGCGCAGCGGGACGGTGTCGAGGTCGACGTGCATGCCGCCGGTGCCGGCGCTGGCCAGCTCGCTCGTGGCGCAGGAGAGGCCGGCCCCGCCGAGGTCCTGGATCCCGGTGACGAGGTCCTGGGCGAAGATCTCCAGGCACGCCTCGATGAGCAGCTTCTCGGTGAACGGGTCGCCCACCTGGACCGCGGGCCGCTTGGCCGGGCCCTCGGCGTCGAAGGTCTCGCTGGCGAGCACGCTGACGCCGCCGATGCCATCGCCGCCGGTGCGGGCACCGAACAGGATGACCTTGTTGCCCACGCCCTCGGCCTTCGCCAGCCGGACGTCCTCGTGCTTCATCACGCCGACGCACAGCGCGTTGACCAGCGGGTTGCCGGCGTAGCAGTCGTCGAAGAGCAGCTCGCCGCCGATGTTGGGCAGGCCCAGGCAGTTGCCGTAGCCGCCGACGCCGGCGACGACGCCCGGCAGCACGCGCGCGGTGTCGGGGGCGTCCGCCCGGCCGAAGCGCAGGCTGTCCATGACCGCGATCGGGCGCGCGCCCATGGTGAGGATGTCGCGCACGATGCCGCCCACGCCGGTGGCCGCGCCCTGGTAGGGCTCCACGTAGCTCGGGTGGTTGTGGCTCTCGACCTTGAAGGTGACCGCGTAGCCGTCGCCGACGTCGACGACGCCGGCGTTCTCGCCGATGCCGACCAGCAGCGCCTCGCTGGGCGGCAGGTCGCCGAACCGGCGCAGGTGCACCTTGGAGCTCTTGTAGGAGCAGTGCTCGCTCCACATGACCGAGTACATGGCCAGCTCGGCGGTGGTGGGCCGGCGGCCGAGGATGTCCTTGATCCGCGCGTACTCGTCGGCCTTGAGACCGAGCTCGGCGAAGGGCTGCTCGTCGCCGGGGGTGCTCGCGGCGAGGTCGACGGTGTCGAGGCGGTTCTTCAGCCGGCCGGGGCCGGTGTCGAGGTCGGAGAGGCCCTGGCTCATGCGCTGACGACCGCCTTCAGGACGCTGGTGAAGAAGCCGAGGCCGTCGGTCGACGGCCCGGTGAGGTCCTCGATCGCGTGCTCGGGGTGCGGCATGAGGCCGACGACGCGGCCGTTCTCGCTGGCGACGCCGGCGATCTCGCGGCTGGAACCGTTCGGGTTGCCGTCCGCGTAGCGGAACACCACCCGGCCCTCGCCCTCGAGCCGGTCGAGGTCGGCCTCGGAGCCCACGTAGCGGCCCTCGCCGTTCTTGACCGGGATGAGGATCCGCTGGCCCTCGGCGAAATCCGTCGTCCACGTCGTGTCGGCGCGCTCGACGACGAGCACCTGGTCGCGGTTGCGGAAGTGCAGGTGGCTGTTGCGGGTCAGGGCGCCGGGCAGCAGGCCCGCCTCGCACAGCACCTGGAAGCCGTTGCAGATGCCCAGCACCGGCAGGCCCTGGTTGGCGGCCGCGACGACGTCCTGCATCAGCGGCGAGCGGGCGGCGATGGCGCCGGCGCGCAGGTAGTCGCCGTAGGAGAAGCCACCGGGGAGGACGACGGCGTCGACGTCCTTGAGGTCGTGGTCGCCGTGCCAGAGCATGACCGGCTCGCCGCCGGCCAGGCGCACCGCGCGTGCGGCGTCGACGTCGTCCAGGGAGCCCGGGAAGGTGATGACACCGATGCGCACTGGCGCCTCTCTCGGTCGGGGGGCTTGCTTACTCGGACGAGAGGTGCAGCTCGACGTCCTCGATGACCGGGTTGGCGAGCAGCGTCTCGGCGATCTGCTTCAGCTCCGCCTCGTCCGGCGTCCCGTCGACCTCGAGCACGAAGTGCTTGCCCTGGCGGACGCTCCGCACGGAGTCGTGGCCGAGCCGGCCCAGCGCTCCCAGGACCGCCTGACCCTGGGGGTCGGAGATCTCCGGCTTCAGGACGACGTCGACGACCACCCGGGACACGCCGACGAGGGTACCGGGCCGTCCACGGGCCTCCGACCCCTCCCGACGAGCCGCATCTCGCCCCGTCCGTCACACCAGCCCACGTCGTGGTCGCGGGCGGTGACAGATCGGCGGTTCGACTGCAGAATCCGGCTCGTCCGCCGAGGAGGCCCTGTGCGTTCCCTGTTCGCTGTTCTCGCCGCCGGCCTGGTCCTCCTGACGGGGGCTCCTGCCTCGGCCGCTCCGGTCAACCAACCGCCCGTGGCCACGGGTGACGCCGTCGCGCACATGAACGACGGCCGGCAGCTCGTCATCCGTGTCCTGGAGAACGACACCGACCCGGACGGCGACCAGCTCACCCTGGCCGGTGTCGGCACCCCCACCAGGGGATACGCGCAGTACTCCAGCACCTGGATCTACTACAGCCCGCACACCGGCCAGGTCGGTGACGACACGTTCACCTACACCGTCTCCGACGGACGCGGGGGCACGGCGACCGGCACCGTGACCGTCACGCTCTACACACCGCTCCCCCGTCCGGCCGCCCCCACCGGCGTGACGACGCCCGGGTCGTTCGTCTTCTCCTGGTCGGCGGTCCCGGGCGCCACGGGCTACCGCGTCTACCGGGATCACGCGCCCATCGGCACCACGACGGCCACCAGCTGGACCGACAGCGGGATGGACGACTCCTCCAGCAACATGTACTGGGCCGTCGCCCTGGACGGCGCCGGCCGCGAGGGCCTCGCCTCCTACCCGGAGATCTACCGGGCCGTGCGCCCGTTGACGCCGGCCTGGCTCGACGTCGACCCGACCAGGACGGGCTCCTCGCTGGAGCTGACCTGGGACTCGTCCGGCGAGGGCTACACGACGTGGCGGGTGTGGCGGGACGGTGTGGCCATCGCGACGACGCGGGTCCCGCGGTTCGTCGACACGGGTCTCACCGAGGGGCGCGAGTACAGCTACCAGGTGTCCCGGTCCGAGCAGCTCGAGGGCGGGTTGTCCGCCCCGGTGCGGCAGGTCCCGCGGACGCTGACCGACATCGGCTGGTTCTTCCTGCAGCGGGGCTGGGACTCCGGCTACCTGGGTCCGGTCACCGTCGCCGAGCGGCCGGTCCCGGGCGGTCTGCGGCAGGACCACCTGCACGGGATCATCCTGCAGCAGGACGGCGAGGCCCCCCTGCCCGTCTACGGCTTCATGGAGGTCGAGTTCGATGCGGCCGGTGGGATACCGGTCCTCGGTTATCCCCTCGCGGAGCAGGAGTGCGGCCTCCGGGAGAACGGCTGCGGGCAGCTCTTCGAGTTCGGCAGCATCTGGGAGTCCGACGTCGCGCCCACCACGGCGGTCCGGGACGCCATCGAGGCAGGCTGGGCCGCCACCGGCTGGGAGGACGGCCCCCTGGGCTACCCCGTCGCCCGCGAAGCTCCGGTTCCCGGCGGCGTCGCGCAGTCCTTCGAGGACGGCGCCGTGTACTGGAGCGCGACCACCGGCGCGCACGGTGTCAGCGGCGAGGTCCACGACACCTACGCGGCCCGGGGCGGGGTCACGGGGCCCCTCGGCCACCCGACCATGAGCGAGGCCTGCGGTCTGCGCGACGGCGGCTGCTACCAGCACTTCCAGGGCGGCTCGATCTACTGGAGCCCGGTCACCGGCGCACGTCCGGTCTCCGGCGGGATCCGCGACACCTGGGCCCGCCAGGGCTGGGAGAACGGCCGTCTCGGCTACCCGACCATGAGCGAGGCCTGCGGCCTGCGCAACGGCGGCTGCTACCAGCACTTCCAGGGCGGATCCATCTACTCCTCCCCCACCGGAACCCACATCGTCGCCGGCACCATCCGCGACACCTGGGCCCGCCAGGGCTGGGAGAACGGCCGTCTCGGCTACCCGACCATGAGCGAGGCCTGCGGCCTGCGCAACGGCGGCTGCTACCAGCACTTCCAGGGCGGCTCCATCTACTCCTCCCCCACCGGAACCCACGTCGTCGCCGGCACCATCCGCGACACCTGGGCCCGCCAGGGCTGGGAAGGCGGCCGCCTGGGCTACCCGACCATGAGCGAGGCCTGCGGCCTGCGCAACGGCGGCTGCTACCAGCACTTCCAGGGCGGCTCCATCTACTCCTCCCCCGCCGGAACCCACGTCGTGGCCGGCGCCATCCGCGATGCCTGGGCGCGCCAGGGCTGGGAGAACGGCCGTCTCGGCTACCCGACCATGAGCGAGACCTGCGGCCTGCGCAACGGCGGCTGCTACCAGCACTTCCAGGGCGGCTCCATCTACTCCTCCCCCGCCGGAACCCACATCGTCGCCGGCACCATCCGCGACACCTGGGCCCGCCAGGGCTGGGAAGGCGGCCGCCTGGGCTACCCGACGGGCGGAGAGGTGAGCAGCCCGACCGGGGTGGTCCAGAGCTTCCAGGGCGGCAGCATCAGGATCGACCGCGCGACCGGCCGGCCGGTGATCAGCTACCGCTGACCGGTCGGCTCCGGCCCCACGAGCCGATCTCAGGCGAACGGGCTGCCGGTGAGCTTCTCGTAGGCGGTGACGTACCGCTCCCGGGTGGCCTCGACGACGTCGGACGGCAGCTCGGGCGGCTCGGAGACCCGGTCCCAGCCCGACGACATCAGCCAGTCGCGCACGAACTGCTTGTCGTAGGAGGGCTGCACCGAGCCCGGCGCCCACGACGACGCCGGCCAGAAGCGCGACGAGTCGGGGGTGAGCACCTCGTCGCCCAGCACCAGCCCGCCGTCGGGCGAGACGCCGAACTCGACCTTGGTGTCGGCGAGCACGATGCCGGCCTCGCGGGCGATCTCCGCGCCCCGCCGGTACAGCGCCAGCGTCAGCTCCCGCAGCTCCTCGGCACGCTCGGCGCCGACGAGCTCCACCACCCGCGGGAAGTCGATCGGCTCGTCGTGCTCGCCGAGCTCGGCCTTGGTCGACGGCGTGAACACCGGCTCCGGCAGCTGCGAGCCCTCGACCAGCCCGGTGGGCAGGACGACGTCGCGGATCGAGCCGGTGCGCTCGTACTCCTTGGTGCCGCCGCCGGACAGGTAGCCGCGGGCCACGCACTCGACCGGCAGCATCTCCAGCCGGCGCACGAGCATCGCCCGCCCGGCGACCTCCGCCGGCACGTCGGAGGCCGACACCAGGTGGTGCGTGGCCCCGAAGCGCTCCAGCACCGGCGTCAGCTGCTCGAACCACCACACCGAGAGCTGGGTGAGCACCTTCCCCTTGTCGGGGATGGGTGTCGGCAGCACCCAGTCGTAGGCGGAGATCCGGTCCGACGCCACGAGCAGCAGCCGGTCGGACCCGGCGTCGTAGATCTCCCGCACCTTGCCGCGGGCGACGAGGGGCAGGTCCACGGTCACGTCAGCGCTGCCAGCCGGTCGAAGAGCGGCCCGAGGTTGGCCACGTACTGCTCCGGCCGGCAGATCTCGTCCAGCCGCGCCTCGTCCAGCGTCACGCCGGACTCCCCCGCCCGGGCCCGCAGCGTCTCGCGGAACGGCGTCCCGGACTTCCACGTCTCCATCGCCGCGCCCTGCACCAGCGCGTAGGCGTCCTCCCGGGAGAGCCCGCCCTCGACCAGCTCCAGCAGCACCGACGAGGTGTAGATCAGCCCGCCGGTGGATTCGAGGTTGGCGCGCATCCGGTCGGCGTCGACCACCAGGTTCTCCACCAGCCCGGCCGTCAGGTCCAGCAGGTAGTCGGTGGTGATCGCGGCGTCGGGCAGGAACACCCGCTCGGTGGAGGAGTGCGAGATGTCCCGCTCGTGCCACAGCGGGATGCCCTCCATCACCGGCACGATCGCCGCCCGCACCACGCGGGCGAGGCCGGCGATGCGCTCGGAGCGGATCGGGTTCTTCTTGTGCGGCATCGCGCTCGAGCCCTTCTGGCCCGACCCGAACGCCTCCGACAGCTCGCGCACCTCGGTCCGCTGGCCGTGCCGGACCTCCAGCGCGATCGCCTCGCAGACCGTGGCGATGATCGCCAGCGCCGACACCCACTCGCTGATGCCGTCGCGCAGCACCACCTGGGTGGAGGCGTCGGCCGGCCGCAGGCCCAGCGCGTCGGCGACCGTGCGCTCGACCGACGGGTCGATGAGCGAGTACGTGCCGACGGCGCCGGAGATGGCGACGACCCCGACGGCGTCCCGGGCGGCCCGCAGCCGGTCGCGGGACCGCGCCGCGGCGAAGGCCAGGTCGGCGACCCGGTGGCCCCAGACGACGGGTTCGGCGTGCACGCCGTGCGTGCGTCCCACCCGGATGGTGTTCCGGTGCGCCAGCCCGTGGTCGCGCAGCGCGGCCACCAGGCGGTCGGCCTTGGCCAGCAGCACGTCGGTGGCGTCGGTGAGCTGCACGGCGAGCGCGGTGTCGAGCAGGTCCGACGACGTCATGCCGTGGTGCACGTAGGCGGCGGCCGACCGGGGCTCGGTGTTGTCCGCCCAGGCGGTGAGGAAGGCGATGACGTCGTGCTGCGTCGTCTCCTCGATCTCCGCGACCCGCTCCGCGCTCGGCGGGGGCGCGTTCCGCACCGGCTCGACGACGTCGGCCGGGACGCGACCGGCGGCGGCGTGCGCCTCCAGCACCAGGGTCTCGACGCGGCACCACAGCGCGTACTTGTGCGCGTCGCTCCAGACCCGGCCCATGTCGGGGAGCGTGTAGCGCTCGATCATGCGGGTACCGCCTGCCACTGCTCAGCTCGTCGCGCCACGGGGACAGTCTCCCGCAGGGCTAGCGTGATCACGAACGCCCCCCAACTGGTCGGTGGAGGAGAGCAATGCTGCGACGCGCCGGCGCTCTGGTCGGGCGTGCGCGCGAGCGCATCCGCACCGCACGGGAGCACGACCCCCACGCCTGGCCGCACCGGGACCACGACGTCGACCCGGACGTCGACCCGGACGTCGACCCGGACGTCGACCCGGACGACGACCTGGACGACGACGACCTCGACGACGGCACCGGCGACGGTGGGCCGCCGCTGGGCAGCCCGGCCCCCGGAGCGCCCGATCTGGACGGCCCCCTCGGCCCCGGCGGCGTCAGCGGTCCGCCGGAGGGCGGTCGTCCGCGGCGCCGGAGCGAGAAGAAGCGTCCGCTGGTCGGCGGTGCCGCCCCCCGGCTGCACGTCGAGGACAACGTGCCCACCGGCCTGCGGACGGCGGCGGCGTGGTCCTGGCGGCTGCTCGTCGTGCTGGCCGGGCTCTACGCGCTGCTGACCGCGATGGCCTACGTCGCGGTCGTCGTCGTCCCGGTCATCGTGGCGCTGCTGCTGGCGGCGCTGCTGCAGCCGGGCGCCGCCGCGATGGTGCGGCACGGCTGGCCCCGCTCGTTCTCCGCGCTGACCATGCTCGTCGTCGGCCTCGGCGTCGTCTCCGGGATCATCACGCTGGTCGTCCAGCAGATCAGCGCCGGGTTCGGCGACCTCGCCGCGCAGGTCAGCGAGGGCCTCGGGCAGGTGCAGACCTTCGTCGTCCGCACCTTCCCCATCACCCGGGGGGAGCTGGAGAACGCCGTCGCCCAGGCGCAGGAGACCCTCGTCGCCAACCAGGAGACGATCGCCTCCGGCGCACTCACGACCGCCACGACGGTGGGCCACGTCTTCACCGGCATCGTCCTGGCGCTGTTCACCCTCTTCTTCTTCCTCAAGGACGGCCGGTCGATCTGGCTCTGGCTGGTCGGCCTGTTCCCCCGGGACTCCCGCGCCTTCCTCGACGAGGCCGCGCGCCGGGCCTGGCGGACGCTGATCTCCTACGTCCGGGCCACCGTCGCCGTCGCGCTCGTCGACGCCGTCGGCATCGGCATCGGGCTGGCGATCCTCTCGGTCCCGCTGGTGATCCCGCTGGCCGCCCTGGTGTTCCTGGGGGCCTTCATCCCGATCATCGGGTCGTTCCTGGCCGGAACGGTCGCGGTCCTGGTGGCGCTGGTGTCGGAGGGCCCGATCAAGGCGCTCATCGCACTGGCCGTCGTCATCGCCGTCATGCAGCTGGAGGGGCACGTCCTGCAGCCGCTGCTGCTCGGCCGGGCGGTGCACGTGCACCCGCTGGCCGTGGTGCTCGCGATCGCGGCCGGACTGCTCGTCGGCGGCATCTTCGGCGCCCTGATCGCCGTTCCGACCGTGGCGTGCGTCAACGTCGCCGGCACGTACCTCAGCCGGCGGCACGAGGGCCCACGCCCACCGGAGCCGCGCCCCGAGCGGGCGAAGCCGGTCGTGGGGGTCGTCGAGCAGGGCTGACCGGCCGGCCGGTTCAGCCGTCGACGGCGATCCGGCCCTCGACGGCTGCCAGCGCGATGTCGGTGCGCCAGTGCGCGTCGGCCAGCCGCACGCCGGCCACCCGCTCGTAGGCGGCCTGGCGGGCGGCGGCCAGGTCCGCGCCGACCGCGGTCACGGCGAGCACCCGGCCCCCGGCGGAGACGACGGTGCCGTCGGCGGCGAGCGCCGTCCCCGCGTGCAGGACGCCGTCGCCGTCGGCGCCGGTGATCGGGTCGCCGGTGCGCGGCCGCTCGGGGTACCCCGGGGCGGCGACGACGACGGTGACGGCGCTGCCCTCGTGCCAGCGCAGCGGCGGGTGCTCCGCCAGGGTTCCGGTGGCCGCCGCGTGCAGCAGGCCCCCCAGCGGCGTCTCCAGCAGCGGCAGGACCACCTGGGTCTCCGGGTCGCCGAAGCGGGCGTTGAACTCCACCACCCGCACGCCGCGCGAGGTGAGCGCGAGCCCGGCGTAGAGCAGGCCGCTGAACGTCTCGCCGCGGCGGGCCATCTCGTCCACGGTCGGCTGCAGGACGGTGTCCAGCACCTCCTCGACCAGACCGGGCGGCGCCCACGGCAGCGGTGCGTAGGCGCCCATGCCACCGGTGTTCGGCCCGCCGTCGCCGTCGTCGCGGCGCTTGTGGTCCTGGGCGGGCACGAGCGGCAGCACCGTCGTCCCGTCGGTGACGGCGAACAGCGACACCTCCGGCCCGTCGAGGTACTCCTCGACCAGGACCGCTCCCCCGGCCTCCAGGACGGCTCGGCCGTGCGCGGCGGCGGCCTCGCGGTCGGGGGTGACGACGACGCCCTTGCCGGCGGCCAGCCCGTCGTCCTTGACCACGTAGGGCGCACCGCCGGTCAGCGCTGCGACCTCGTCGAGCGCGGTCTCCAGCTCGGCCGGGCCGCCGACCGGCCACGAGCGCGCCGTGGGCACGCCCGCCGCCGTCATCACGTGCTTGGCGAAGGACTTGCTGCCCTCCAGCTGCGCGGCCTGCGCCGACGGGCCGAAACAGGCGATGCCGACCTCGCGCACGGCGTCGGCGACCCCGGCGACGAGGGGCACCTCGGGGCCGACGACGACGAGGTCGGCGCCCCAGCCGCGCGCCAGGTCGGCCACGGCGACCGGGTCGGCCACCGCCAGCACCGCCCCGCCCGCAGGGGGCGGGGCGACCGCGCGCGTCCCGGCGTTCCCGGGGGCGCAGGCGAGCGCGCTCACCGCGGGGTCGGACTGCAGAGCCACGCACAGGGCGTGCTCCCGGGCACCGGAGCCGATCACCAGCACGCGCACGAGCGGCGACCCTACCGACCCTTCCGGGGGAGGCGCGAGGCCGCGCCCCCTGGCCCGTTCCCGGCGGTTCAAACCCCAGAAACCCCAGACACACCAGGTGATCTGGGTCACATTCACGCTCCGGCATCCCTGGTCAGCGCGCTGTGTTCTCGATTGTGCGCAATCCGTCTTCTTCAGTTCCCCCCCGATTCACCCGATTCCTGTGTTGTGGGTGCCATGCGCGCGACCGAGTCGCTGGCGATTCGACCAGCGACACGCCTTCCCCGGCCCGTCGTCATCGGACACCGTGGAGCCCCGGCCTACCGGCCGGAGCACACGGCGGCCAGCTTCGAGCTGGCCATCGACCTCGGAGCCGACCTCATCGAGCCCGACGTCGTGGTCAGCCGCGACGGCGTGCTCGTCGTCCGGCACGAGAACGAGCTCTCCCTCTCCACCGACGTGGCCGAGCACCCCGAGTTCGCCGACCGGCACACCTCGAGGGTGATCGACGGCGAGCTGTGCACCGGCTGGTTCACCGAGGACTTCACCTACGCCGAGCTGCGCACCCTGCGCGCGGTCGAGCGGATGCCGGCCATGCGCCCCCTCAACACCGCGTACGACGGCCGGTTCGGCATCCTGACGCTCGCCGAGGTGGTCGAGCTGGCCCGGTGCCGGTCGACCGCCGACCGCCAGATCCGGGTGCTGGCCGAGCTCAAGCACCCGCACGTCTCCGCGGCCCCGTGCCCGCCGATGGGCGCGCTCGTGGCCGAGGAGCTCCGCCGGCTCGGCGCCGACCGCGCCGACGGCACGGTGATGATCCAGTCCTTCGACCCGGCGCTGCTGCGCGAGCTGCGCGCCCGGCTGGGCGACGGCGGACCGCAGATGGCCCAGCTCGTGGCCGACGACCGCACCGGCGACGGCATGGTGACGCCGTCGGGGCTGCGCGAGATCTCCACCTACGCCCAGGCGATCGCCCCCAGCCGCGAGCGCGTCCTGGCCAGCGCCGCCGGCGTCCGCCCGGGCCGGGCGCACCTGGTCGGCCAGGCGCACTCCGCCCAGCTCACCGTGTTCGTCTGGACGCTGCGGGCGGAGAACGCCTTCCTCCCGGCGCACCTGCGCCGCGGCGAGGCCCCCGAGGGCCTCGGGGACGCGGTCGGCGACGCCAAGGAGCTGTTGGCCCTCGGGGTCGACGGGCTGATCACCGACTCCCCCGACCACGCCGTCCGGGCCCGGACCGCGGTCACCGCCCAGCTGGTCTGACGGGTCAGCGCGTCCGGTAGGGGCGCTCGCGCATCGTCCGGTGCAGCGCGCGCAGCCGCTTGCGCTCCTCGGCGCGGGCCCGCGCATCGACCCGCAGCAGCTGGTGCCGGGCCTCGCCCTGGAGCTTCCGCCAGGCCGTGATCCGCGCGGGGTCGAGGAGTCCGTCGTCGATCGCGGCGGCCACCGCGCACCCCGGCTCGGTGCGGTGCTCGCAGTCGCGGTAGCGGCACTCCGCGGCGAACCCCTCGACGTCGGCGTAGGCCTGCGCGACGCCGTCGGCGTCGTCGTGCAGCCCCAGCTCCCGCATGCCGGGGGTGTCCACGAGCAGCCCGCCCCCCGGCAGGAGGTGCAGCTCGCGCGCCGTCGTCGTGTGCCGCCCGCGCCCGTCCTCGCGGATGCCCCGCGTCCCGGCCACCGGCCGACCCGCCAGCGCGTTGGCCAGGCTGGACTTCCCGACCCCCGAGGGACCGACCATGGCCGCGGTCCGCCCGGGGCCGAACAGCTCGCGCACGGCGTCCAGCCCCTCCGCCGTCACCGAGCTGACCGGTAGGACCGGGACGCCGATCGCGTCCTCGGTCACCTGCTCGACGGCCGCCGTGACGTCGTCGCACAGATCGGCCTTGGTCAGCACGACGGCGGGCGCCGCCCCGCTGCTCCAGGCGACGGCCAGGTAGCGCTCGATCCGGCGCACCCGGGCCTCGCCGATCAGGGCGTCGACCACCAGCACCACGTCCACGTTCGCCGCCACCACCTGCGCGGCCGACGTGCGCCCCGCCGCGGTGCGGGTGAAGGCGCTGCGCCGCGGGAGGAAGCCGACGGCGAGCTCACCGCGCAGGGCCACCCAGTCCCCCACCGCCGGTGCCGCCGCCCCGTGCAGTCCCGCCGCCGGATGCACGCGCCGCTCTCCGTCGGCGGCACGCACCGTCAGCCGGCCGCGGTCGACCCGCAGCACCCGGCCGGGCTCGCAGCCCGGCGGGAGCTGGGCGACGCGGTCGGCCGTCCAGCCCAGCGCGAGGAGATCCACGCCGGGGATGGTGACCGCCGGGGCACCGCCCTGTCGCGGGGTTTTCTCAGCCGATCAGGTCGTGGACGACGACGTTCTCGTCGCGGCCCGGGCCCACGCCGATCACGCTGATGCGGGCGCCCGAGAGCTCCTCCAGCCGGCGCACGTAGGCCTGCGCGGCCGCGGGCAGCTCGTCGAAGGTCCGGCAGTGCCGGATGTCCTCGAACCAGCCGGGCATCTCCTCGTAGACCGGCTTCGCGTGGTGGAAGTCGGTCTGCGTCATCGGCATCTCGTCGTGGCGGACGCCGTCGATCTCGTAGGCCACGCAGATCGGCACGGTGTCCAGGCCGGAGAGCACGTCGAGCTTGGTGAGGAAGTAGTCGGTGATGCCGTTGACCCGGCTGGCGTACCGCGCGATGACGGCGTCGAACCAGCCGCAGCGGCGGTCGCGGCCGGTCGTGACGCCGACCTCGCCGCCGTGCTTGCGCAGGTACTCGCCCCACTGGTCGTGCAGCTCGGTCGGGAACGGGCCGGAGCCCACGCGGGTCGTGTAGGCCTTGAGGATGCCGACCACCCGCTCGATGCGGGTCGGGCCGACCCCGGCGCCGACCGCGGCGCCACCGGCGGTCGGGTTGGACGACGTGACGAACGGATACGTGCCGTGGTCGACGTCGAGCAGCGTGCCCTGGGAGCCCTCGAGCAGCACCCACTCGCCGGCGTCGAGCGCCTTGCCCAGCAGCAGCCGGGTGTCGACGATCCGGTGCTTGAGGATCTCGGCGTACCCGGCGTACTCCTCGACGACCTCGTCCACGTCGATGGCCTTGCGGTTGTAGACCTTGACGAGGACCTGGTTCTTCTCCTGCAGGGTGCCCTCGAGCTTCTGCCGCAGGATGGAGAGGTCGAGCAGGTCCTGCACGCGGATGCCGACGCGGGCGACCTTGTCGCCGTACGCGGGCCCGATCCCGCGGCCCGTGGTGCCGATCTTGCGCTTGCCCAGGAAGCGCTCGGTGACCTTGTCGAGGGCCCGGTGGTGCGGCATGATCAAGTGCGCGTCGGAGGAGATCACCAGTCGCGAGGTGTCCACCCCGCGCTCCTCCAGGCCCGCCAGCTCCCTGATGAGCACCTCGGGGTCGATCACCACGCCGTTGCCGATGACCGGCGTGCACCCGGGCGTGAGGATGCCCGACGGGATCAGGTGGAGGGCGTACTTCTCGCCGTCCGGCGTGATCACCGTGTGGCCGGCGTTGTTGCCGCCCTGGTAGCGGACGACGTAGGGAACGCGGCCGCCGAGCAGGTCGGTGGCCTTGCCCTTGCCTTCGTCGCCCCACTGGGCACCGATCAGCACGACTGCGGGCATCGGCTCCTGGCTCCTGTTCGTCGGCGGCCCGGAGGTTCCCGGCCGGCAGGTGGCAGGGTATCCGCATGTCCTCCGTCGAGCTGGACCTCCGTCGTCTGGAGCCCGGTGAAGCGCCCCGCCCGACCCAGCTCGAGCCGGTCGGCGCCGCTGACGCCGTCGTGGTGCGGGGGCCCGTGCCGGCGCTCGCGGCCGTGCTCGCGGCGCTGCTCAGGGCCGGGCGGACCGCCGAGGTGCCGGTGGCCTGGGACCCGGGGCGCGACAAGGCGTCCGACGCGCTGGCGCGCGCGCTCGAGATCGGCACCGGCGAGCCGCGCGACCTCACGCTGGTCCGCGACGACCACGGCGGCGTCCTGCTGCACCACGGCCGGATCGAGGCGGCCGGCGGTGGCCGGCGGTCGCTGTCCCGCCGGTTGGGGCTGCAGGCCCACCACGACGACATCCGGGTGGCCGACGGGGAGATCACCCGGATCGACGTCCGGCCGGACTGGACCGCCGTCGACACGATCGGCGTGACCGTGATGACGCTGCCGCTGCGCCCGACCCGGCAGACCAGCGGACGCGCCCTGCAGGTCGCCTCGGACCCGGCCCGGATCGTCCGGGACGGCGTCGCGTACCCGCGCCCGGTCACCCGCTGGACCTGGTACGCCGACGACCGCGTGCGGTGGCGGCTCCAGCCCTAGAAGGACCACCCTTCCCCCCACGACTCGCTGCGCTCGCCGCGGGTCCCTGAAGGGTGGCCGTTCCAGCACGTCACCTGGTCGTGGACACTGGACGGACCGCACGCCCGAGGAGGACCCGCTGCCGACGTCCTGTTCTCCCGCCGCCGGGGCTCCCCGACGGTGATCGGCGACCGGCTGCCCACCTACGGCCCGGCGCGCTCCGCACCGGGGCGCCGCGTCCTCTCGCGGGCGCTGGCCCGGCCCAGCCTGCCCGCCGTCGTCGCCCTCGTGGTGGTCGTCGTCTTCTTCGGCCTGCAGGCACCCGCGCTGCGCACGAGCGGAGGGCTGGCCGGGGTCCTCGACGTCGCGGCTCCGCTCGGCATCGGCGCCGTCGCGGTCGCCCTGCTCCTGGTCGCGGGCCAGTTCGACCTGTCCGTGGGCGTGATGGCGCTGGCCAGCTCGCTGCTCACCGCGATGCTGACCGGGCACGCGGGATGGCCGGTCTGGGCGGCCCTGGTGGTGACGCTGCTGTTCGCGCTGACCATCGGCGTGGTCAACGGCGTGCTGGTGGTCAACACCGGCCTGCCCAGCTTCCTGGTCACCCTCGCCACGTTCCTCGTGCTGCAGGGCACCGCGCTGGCCGGCTTCGAGGCCGTGGCCGGGTCCACCCAGGTCGGCGGGCTCGACGCCGCGAGCGGGTGGAGCTCCGCGGCCGCCGTCTTCGGCTCCTCGACCGAGATCGGCGGCGCCCGGTTCCACGTCGCCGTCCTCTGGTGGGTCGTGGCCACCGCGCTGGCCACCTGGGCGCTGTGGCGCACGAAGTTCGGCAACGCGGTGTTCGCCGCCGGGGGCGCCCGGCGGGCCGCCCGCGAGCTGGGCGTCCCCGTGCGCCGGACGACGGTGGTGCTGTTCTGCCTCACCGCGACGGCGGGCTGGCTGATCGGCACGCTCGCGCTGTTCCGGCTGGAGAGCGTGCAGCTGGGCACCGCGGGGCTGGGCACCGCGCTGGACTTCCTCGTCGTCGCGGTGATCGGGGGCTGCCTGCTCACCGGCGGCTACGGCTCGGCGATCGGCGCCGCCGTCGCCGCCCTGCTCTACGCCGTCGCCCGGCAGGGCATCACGCTGGCCGGCTGGGACCCGCGGTGGTTCCAGACGCTGCTCGGCGCGCTGCTGCTCGTCGCGCTCGTGGCCAACGGCGTGGTGCGCCGCCGGCTCAAGGCCAGGCCGCGCTCGTGAGCACCGCCTCCGTGCCGGACGAGAGCTCCGTGCCGTCCTCCACGCCCGTGATCGAGCTGCGGGGGCTGACCGTCCGGCACGGCCACGTCCCCGCGCTCCACCGGGTCTCCGTGCCGCTGCACGCGGGCGCCATCACCTGCGTGCTGGGCGAGAACGGCTCCGGGAAGTCGACCCTGGTCTCGGTGCTCTCCGGGCTGCGCCGCCACGACGAGGGCGAGCTGCTCGTCGCCGGGACCCCGGTGCGCTTCCGGTCACCGCGGCAGGCCCGTGCCCTGGGCATCGCCACCGTGTGGCAGGACCTCGCCGTCGCGCCGCTGCTGTCGAGCTGGCGGAACTTCTTCCTGGGCGCCGAGCCGACTAGGGGGGTCTGGCCGCTGCGCCGTCTGGACGTCGAGGGCGCCCGGGAGACGACGGTCCGCGCGATGGCGCGGGTGGGCGTGACCGGCCTGGACCCCGACCAACCGGCGAGCGCGCTCCAGGCCGGTGAGCGGCAGAGCCTCGCGGTCGCCCGGGCGCTGCACTTCGGGGCGCGGGCGCTGGTCATCGACGAGCCGGACACCCCGATGACGGTGGCGCGGCAGACGCTGTTCGGGCAGGCGATCCTCGCGGCGCGGGCGCAGGGCCTGGCCGTCGTCGTCGTGACGAACAACCCGCGCTACGCGCACCTGATCGGCGACCGGTTCCTGCTGCTGGCCCACGGCTCCGTGGCCGGCAACCTCACGCGGGACGACGTCGACGCCGACGACCTGACCGCGCTCATGGCCGGCGGCGAGCAGCTCACCACCCTCACCGACGCCCTGACCGCCCTGCACCCGGAGCTCGGCGAACGCTGAGCCCGGGCAGGGCGGTCAGGGATGGTCAGGGACTGAAGACGCTGACACCACCCGGGCCGACGAGCAGCCCGATGACGATCAGCACGATCCCCCAGAGCATCTGCCCACGGACGATCGCGAAGATCCCGGAGATCACCAGGATCACGGCGAGGATCCACAACAGGGTCACCATTGCTCAGCCCTCTTCCTGCGGGCGCCTGGTCGGCGCCGTGCACGCACAGTGATGCCCGATCACGATCAACGGGCAAACACCGCGGGAGTCCGCGCAGCTCAGGAGGGCGGCGGCGGTGCGGACCCGGGATCCTCGCAACTCCGTGTCACGGGTACTCCGATGGGGCGGCACGGTGCAGCGAGGGCGCGTTCCCGGGTCGGGAACGCGCCCTCGGCGCACGACGTCGGACGTCAGGGGGCGAGCGTCGGGTCGCAGTCGCGTAGCAGCTGGGTGCAGCGCTCCTGCTCGCTCGTCTCACCGATCGCCTCGGCGGCCCTCGCCAGCACCGTGACGCAGCGCAGGAACCCGCGGTTGGGCTCGTGCGACCACGGCACCGGGCCGTAGCCCTTCCAGCCGTTGCGCCGCAGCGCGTCCAGACCGCGGTGGTAGCCGGTGCGGGCGTAGGCGTAGGCCTCGATGGTGCGCCCCTCGTCCAGCGCCGCCTCGCCCAGCGCGGCCCAGGCCGCGCTCACCGTGGGGTGGTCCGCGGCGACCTCGGCAGCCGGGGTGCCGGCGGCCAGTGCGGCGTCGGCCTCCGGGTTGCCCGGCAGCAGCGTGGGCGCGGGCTCGCCCAGCAGGTTCCCGTGCGAGTGCGTCATCAGGCGCCCTGCGACTGACCGGCGGACAGCAGGTCCTCGCACGCCTCGACGACGCGCGCGGCCATGCTCGTCTCCGCGGCCTTGAGGTAGCTGCGCGGGTCGTAGACCTTCTTGTTGCCGACCTCGCCGTCGACCTTCAGCACGCCGTCGTAGTTGCCGAACATGTGGCCGGCGATCGGCCGGGTGAAGGCGTACTGGGTGTCGGTGTCGACGTTCATCTTGATGACGCCGTAGGACAGCGCCTCGCGGATCTCCGACTGCGCGGAGCCCGAGCCGCCGTGGAAGACCAGGTTGAACGGCTTGTCGTCGGCGCTGCCGAACTCCTTGGCGACGACGTCCTGGCCCTGCTTGAGGATCTCCGGGCGGAGCTTGACGTTGCCCGGCTTGTAGACGCCGTGCACGTTGCCGAAGGTGGCGGCGAGCAGGTAGATCCCGCGCTCCCCGAGGCCGAGCTTCCGAGCGGTGGCCACGAAGTCGCCCTCGGCGGTGTAGAGCTTCTCGTTGATGTCGTGCGCGACGCCGTCCTCCTCGCCGCCGACGACGCCGATCTCCACCTCGAGCACGATCTTCGCGGCGGCGGCCTTCTCCAGCAGCTCCTCGGCGATCTCGAGGTTCTCCTCCAGGTCGATCGCCGAGCCGTCCCACATGTGCGACTGGAACAGCGGCGCCTGGCCGGCGTCGACGCGGTCCTGGGACAGCGCGATCAGCGGGCGGACGTAGGAGTCCAGCTTGTCCTTGGGGCAGTGGTCGGTGTGCAGCGCCACGTTGACCGGGTACCGCTCGGCCACGACGTGGGCGAACTCGGCCAGCGCCACGGCGCCGGTGACCATGTCCTTCACCTTGGTGCCGGAGCCGAACTCCGCGCCGCCGGTGGAGAACTGGATGATGCCGTCGCTGCCCGCGTCGGCGAACCCGCGCAGCGCCGCGTTGATCGTCTCGGACGAGGTGCAGTTGATCGCCGGGTAGGCGTAGCCGCCCTCCTTGGCCCGGCGGATCATGTCGGCGTAGACCTCAGGGGTCGCGATGGGCATGCGGGGCACTCCTCGGGTGAGCGGCGTGTACGGCGCTGTACGTCGCTGGTCAGTATCGCGCCGCCGGGCTCACTCCGGGGCGTCGGGGCGGACGTCCGGCCCCGGTGCGGTCCCGAGTACCACCGCCTGGGTGACGTCGATCCGTGCGCCGGCGACCTCGGTCACCCCTGCTCGGTCCGGCTGACCACGCGGGCGGCCACCACGACCGGGTCGTAGGTGGGCGAGAACGGCGGCGCGTAGGAGAGGTCGGACCCGGCCAGGTCCTCGGCGGTCATGCCGGCCCAGATCGCGGCGGCCAGCACGTCGATCCGCTTCCCCGACCCCGGCCCGCCCACGATCTGCGCGCCGATCAGCTGCCCGGACCCGGCCTCGCTGAGGAGCTTGATCGCGATCTCCTCCGCACCCGGGTAGTAGCCGGCCCTCGTCGTCGCCTCGATCGTGTCGGTCCGGTAGTCGAACCCGGCCTCCTCCGCCTGCGTCGTGCACAGGCCCGTGCGGGCGACCTCGATCTCGCCGACCTTGGTGAGGGCGGTCCCGAGGACCCCGGCGAAGCGCGCGGGCCGGCCGCCGATCACCGAGCCCGCCACCCGGCCCTGCTTGTTGGCGTGGGTGCCCAGCGCCACGTGCGCGGCCTCGCCGGTCACGCGGTGGAAGGTCTGCGCGCAGTCGCCGGCTGCGTAGATCTCCGGGTGCGACCTGGTCCGCTGCGTCCGGTCGACGTCGATGGCCCCGGTGGCGCCGAGCCGGATGCCGGCGGCCTCGGCGAGCGCCACCTCCGGGCCCATGCCGAGCCCGAGGACGACCAGGTCGGCCTCGTAGCTCCCGGCGTCGGTGCGCACCCCGCAGGCCCGCCCCGACGCGTCGACCAGCACCTCGCGCACGGCCTGGTCGGTGTGCACGTCCATGCCCATGGCGCCCATGCCGGCGCGCACCCGCTCCCCCATGTCTGCGTCGAGCAGCTGCATGGGCAGCGGGTCGGCGAGCACGACGGTGACCTCGAGGCCGCGCCGCTGCAGGACCTCGGCCATCTCCAGGCCGATGTAGCCCCCGCCCAGGACCAGCCCGCGGCGCGCCCCGCCGTCCAGAGCCGCCCGGATCGCCGCGCCGTCGTCCAGCCGGTGCACGCCGAAGACGCCCGGGGCGTCCAGCCCGGGGATCGGCGGCCGGGACGGGCGCCCGCCGGTGGCCACCACCAGCCGGTCGTAGCCGATCCGCTCGCCGTCGGCGGTGACCACCTTCCCGGCCTCGGTCTCGATCTCCTCGGCCCGCGTGCCGGTGCGGACGGTGATGTCCTTGGCCGCGAAGTCCTCCGGCGTGCGCGCGATGAGGTGCTCCCGCCGCTCCACCTGCCCGCCGATCCAGTACGGGATGCCGCAGGCGGAGTAGGAGACGTCCGGCCCCTGCTCCAGCACGACGATGTCGAGGTCGTCGGCGTCCCGCAGACGGCGGGCCTGCGCCGCAGCGGACATCCCGGCGGCGTCCCCACCGATGACGACGAGCCGTTCCCGGGATCCGCTCATGCCTTCAGCGTGCCACCCCGGCCCGCCGTGTACCGGAACACCGAGCCGGGGCTGAGCAGGCCCGCGGGGTCCAGCGCCGCCTTGATCGAGCGGTGCACCTCCAGCGACACCGGCCCGATCTCGCGCTCCAGCCAGTCGAGCTTGATCGTGCCCACCCCGTGCTCGCCGGTGATCGTGCCGCCGAGGGAGAGGCCGAGCTCGAGGATGTCGTCGAAGGCGGCGAAGGCCCGCTCCCGCTGATCGGCGTCGGCCGGGTCGAAGCAGATCGTCGGGTGCATGTTGCCGTCGCCGGCGTGCCCGACGACGCCGATGGTGAGCGCCCGCGCCGCCGCGATCGCGTCGCAGCCGTCGAGGAACGCGGCGATCCGCGACCGCGGGACGGCGACGTCGTCGATGAGCGTGCTGCCCAGCTGCGCCAGGGCCGGGAGCGCCATCCGCCGGGCCTGCAGGAGCAGGTCGCCCTCCGCGGGGTCCTCCGTGGTGTGCACGAACTGCGCCCCCGCCTCCCGGCACAGCCCGGCCAGCGCCTCGATCTCCCGCGCGGCGGCCTCACCTCCCGCGTCGGACTGGGCGACCAGCAGCGCGTGCGCGTCCCGGTCGAGGTCGGCCTTCAGCAGGTCGTCGACCGCGCGGATGCAGGTGTTGTCCATGACCTCGAGCAGGCTGGGCACCAGGCCGGTCGTGACCACCCGCTCCACGACCTGCCCGGTCTGCGCGGTGGTGGCGAAGGTGGCGGCCAGGGTGACCGGGCGCTGCGGCGCCGGGCGGAGCGCCAGGGTGGCCTCGGCGATGATCCCGAGCGTCCCCTCCGAACCCACGAACAGGCGGGCCAGGTCGTAGCCCGCCACGCCCTTGACGGTGCGCCGCCCGGTGCGCAGCACGCGACCGTCGGCCAGCACGACCTCGAGGGCGAGCACGTAGTCGGTGGTGACGCCGTACTTCACGCAGCACAGGCCACCGGAGTTCGTGGCGAGGTTGCCGCCGATGGTGCACCAGTCGTAGCTCGACGGGTCCGGGGGGTAGAAGAGCCCGGAGCCGGCGACGGCGTCGCGCAGGGCCTTGTTGACCACGCCCGGCTGGACCACGACCAGCCGGTCGGCCTCGGAGATCTCGAGGACGGCGTCCATTCGGGTCAGCACCACGGTGATCGCGCCGTCGACGGCGTTGGCGCCACCGGCCAGGCCCGAGCCGGCACCGCGCGGCACCACCGGGATTCCGTGCCGGGCGGCCACCCGCATGATCGCGACGACGTCGTCGGTGCAGCGCGGGAAGACCACCGCGGCGGGGGTGCCCGCCTCGGCCAGCATGGCCTGGTCGCGCGCGTAGGCGGAGGTGACGTCGGGATCGGTCAGGACGCCGTCGCCGCCGAGCGCGTCGACGAGCTCGGCGAGCCACACGGTGGCGACTGTGGTCACCGTCACACCGTACGGCGTCCCCTGCGGCGCGGTGCTGGAACGGCCCCGTCGCAGGGACCCGGCGCGAGCGGAGCGAGTGCCGGGGGGCGACGGGGTCCTTCCTCAGTCGAGGCCGAGGTCGGCGAGGGTGAAGGCGGCGCGGTACTCGAAGCCGGCCTCCTCGACGGCCTGCCGACCACCCCGGTCGACGATGACGGCGATGCCGATGACCTCGGCGCCGGCCTCCTGCAGCGCCTCGGCCGCGGTGAGCGGGGAGCCGCCGGTGGTGGAGACGTCCTCGACCACGAGCACCGCCCGCCCGGCGACGTCCGGCCCCTCGATCCGCCGCTGCAAACCGTGCGCCTTGCCCGCCTTGCGCACCACGCAGGCGTCGAGGAAGCCCTCGCCGGCGGAGGCCGCGTGCAGCATCGCCGTCGCCACCGGGTCCGCGCCCAGGGTGAGGCCGCCGACGACGTCGTAGCGGATGTCGCCGGTCAGCTGGCGCATCACGCGGCCCACGAGCGGAGCGCCCTCGTGGTGCAGCGTCAGGCGGCGCATGTCGATGTACCAGTCCGCCTCGCGCCCCGAGGAGAGGGTGACCTTCCCGTGCACGACGGCGAGGTCGACGATCAGCTGCAGCAGCCGGTCACGGTCCGGCAGGGCGGTGGGGGCCGTCATGGCAAGGACCCTAGACACGCCGCAGGGCCCCCGCCGGACGGGTGTCCGACGGGGGCCCTGCGGTGCCCCTCCCAGGTGCAGGAGGAGCGGAGGGATCACATACCGGCAGGCTTGAGGACCTGGTCGATGACGTAGACGGTGGCGTTGGCGGTCTGCACGTTGCCGCAGATCACCGAGGCCTCCATGCCGACGACGGTGCCGTCCATGGCGATCGAGAAGTCCTCACCGGAGCCCTCGATGGTCACCTCGTCGTTGTTCAGCGTGGTGTGGGTGCCGGCCAGGTCCTCCGGGCTCAGGCGGCCCGGGATGACGTGGTGGGTGAGCACCGTGGTCAGGGCCGCCTTGTCGGCGAGCAGACCCTGCAGGGCGTCGGCCGGGACGGCCTCGAACGCCGGGTTGGCCGGGGCCAGCACGGTGATGTCCTGCGCCGAGTTCAGGGTGTCGCCGAGCTCGGCGGCGGTGACGGCCTGGACCAGGGTGGACAGGATCGGGTTGTTGCTGGCGGCGGTGGCGACCGGGTCGTCGCTCATGCCCTCGACGCTGCCCTCGCCCTCGGTGGGCACCTGGGAGCAGGCCTCGCCGAACGGACCGTCGGACATGGGCATCGCGGAGCTCTCGGCGGCCGAGGAGCTGCTGCTGCTCGACGAACCCGACGCGGAGCTCTCCGAGCCCTCGTCCGAGCCGCCACAGGCGCTGAGGGTCACGGCGAGGGAGGTGACGGCGGTGAGCAGCATGCCGCGGGAAAGGGTGCGCTTCATGGTCGGTGGTGCTCCGTTCCTGTTCCGTGCGACGTCGGTGTCGCGGTCGGGGTGGTGGTGGTGCACCGGCCGCGGGAGCGACCGGGTGGACGTCGCCGGCGGGCCGGGACGGGTCTGCGGGGTCCGGTGCGGGCACCGGACCGGGGTCAGGTGGTGATCACCCGGACCGAGTGCCAGCCGCTGGCACCGTTCGGGAAGGGCGCCGCGCGCTCCTCCGTCTGCGTCTCGCCGTCCTTGCTGGTGGCGCGCACGGTGAGGTCGTGCTGGCCGGTGGCGAAGTCGTAGGGCAGCACCCACTGGCGCCACAGGTCGGCGTCGACCTCGGGCGAGAGCTCGGCCTCGACCCAGTCCTCGTCGTCGACCCTGACCTCGACGCGGGCGATGCCGCGCGTCTGCGCCCAGGCCACGCCCGCGATGGGACGGCGGCCGGCGGGGAACTGGCGCAGCGGCGCGGGGGTGTCGATCCGGCTGAACACCTTGATCGGGCCATCGGCGGCCCAGTCGCGCTCGACCCAGTAGGCGTCGAAGGCGTCGTAGGTGGTGGCGTCGATCGTGGTGATCCACTTGCACGCCGACACGTAGCCGTAGAGGCCCGGGATCAGCATGCGCACCGGGAAGCCGTGCTCCACCGGCAGCGGCTCGCCGTTCATCCCGAACGCCAGCATGGCGTCCTCGACCTCGAGGGCCGAGCGCGTCGGAGCGCCGATGGTCATGCCGTCCGAGGACGTGCAGACCAGCTGGTCGCTGTCGTCGCCGATGCCGTTCTCCCGGAGGAACGCGCCCAGGGGCACGCCCAGCCAGCGGGCGGTGCCGGCCAGCCGGCCGCCCACCTCGTTGGAGACGCAGGTGAGGGTGATGTCCCGCTCGATGATGTCGTCGCGGTCGAAGAGGTCCTGCAGCGAGTACGACTGCGGGGAGTCGAACTTGCCCTTCAGCGTGAGCGTGTAGTCCGAGGGGCGGATCTGCGGAACCGTGATCGCGGTGTCCACCCGGTAGAAGTCCTTGTTGGGGGTGACCAGCGGGGTCAGGCCCTCGATGCGGGGGGCCAGATCCGCGCCGGCGGGCAGCGCCGGGGCCGGGGAGGCCGGCCGGGGCAGCGCGAGGTCGCCGCGCTCGCCGGCGACGTCGAACCGCTGCTGGAGGAGGCGGCCACCGCCACCGGCGACCGCGGCCACACCCACGGCCACGCCGCTGGTGAGGAAGAACCGGCGCCGGTCCATACCCGCGCCCTTGCGGTCGCCGGCACCCAGCGCGTCGCGCAGACGGCCGGCCAGACCGTACGGCGCGGGGGTCGGGGCGGGGGACGGGTCCGAGGTCGGGGCCGGGGTCTGCAGCGGGGACAGCAGGGCCAGCAGCGCGCCCGCGCCGACGAGGGCGCCGACCAGCGCCGGCAGGCCGTAGAGGATGCCGCCGGCCGGCCGGGTCACCGCGGCGACGACACCGACCAGCCCGAAGAGCAGGATCCCCGCGATGCCGAGGCGCCGGCTGCGCAGTCCGACCAGGCCGATGACCAGCGCGTAGATCGCGATCACGATCAGCGTGCCGACGATCAGGGCGATCTTGTCGTTCTCGCCGAAGGTCCGGATGGCGAAGGCCTTGACCGGTTCCGGAGTCAGCGTGATCGCCGCGTCCCCGACGGCCACGACCGGCGAGGAGGCAGGTCCGACCAGGGCCGCGACGAGCTCGGCCACACCGAGCGCCACCGCGGCGGCGAGCAGCCCGGCCAGCGCGGCCAGCACCCGGCGGAGGCCGGTGCCGGGGCCGTCGCCACCGGTGGTGGCTCGCGGGTCCTGCTCGGTCATGGTCACGACAGGCATTCGCGCGCCGGTGCGGATCCGGATTCATCTCGCACACAATTCTTCTGCACCCATCCCGACGGCTCCTCACCGGTGCGGGCGCAGGCGGCCCGCCGTCTGCAAGGCTGGGCGGGTGCCGGCCACCCCAGCCTCCCGTCCCGCGGACGCGGCGAGCCCCGCCCAGAAGCCCCCGTCGGTGCGTGTCGCCATCGGCCTCCTGGGAGCCCTCGCGGCGCTGCTCCTGCTCTACGCGGCGCTGACGTTCTTCGGGCGCGACGGGGTGATCCAGGCCCTCGCGACCGCGGGGCTCACCCGCGCGGAGGCCGAGCAGTTCGTCACCGTCAACGTCGCGTCGTCCCTCGTGCTCGGCGTGACCTTCGCCGTGTCGGCGATCGCCGTCGAGCGCCGCCGCGCGTGGGGCAGGTGGACCGGGCTGCTCGCCGCGACCGTCCTCGCCCTGCTGATGCTCTCGTCGATGCTGGCCGCCGGGGGCGTCAGCGCCGTCTCGCTGCTGCAGCTGGTGCTGTCGGTCTCGGCCGTGGCCAGCCTGCTGGCGCGCACCACCCGGGAGTGGCTGGTGCCCGGGCGGGGCTGAACCTTGCGGCGGGGCTCAGCCCTGCCCGGTGGCCCGCTGCCACTTCCGGAAGCGGTACCAGTCGTTGGACGGCTTGAGCGCCAGCAGCACGACGGCGACGAGCAGGAGCACCGTCTGGAACCAGCCGAGCGCGTTCACGAACGGGATCGGGCCGCCCCCGTTGATCGCACCGGAGGGCGCGGCGATCAGCGAGAGGCCCGCGAACACCCAGAGCACGACCCGGGCCCAGTTGTGGCCGCGCCAGGCGAACCAGATGAAGAGCAGCTGCAGGGCGGTCACCACCAGCCCCACAACCAGTCCCACGCGCAGGAAGAGCTCGGCGAACTGCGCCGGGTCGATGCCCTCCAGGCCGGGGTCCTCGATGGCGCCGCCCGCCTGGTTCTGCGTCCACGTGAGGACCTCGTCGAACTCGACCAGCATCGCGATCGAGGCGACGACGCCCAGGACCAGGGCGGCCAGGTAGGCGCCCAACCCGGCGCGCACGGTCACCGGGCGCTCCATCGGCTTGGGCACCTCGCCGCCCCACCCCGCGGCGGCCGGCGGCGCGGCGGGGAACGCGTAGGGGTTCGGCGGCGGGTAGGGCGGCGGCTGGCCGTGCGGGTTCTGCTGCCCGTACGGAGGCTGCTGCTGGCCGTGAGGGGGCTGCTGCCCGTACGGAGGCTGCCCGTACAGGGGCTGGCCGTACGGGGGCTGGCCCGGCTGCGGCTGGGCGGGCGGCGACGGCCACGCAGGAGGTTGCCCACCCTGCTGGCCCTCCTGCGGCTGCTGCCCCTGCTGCTGGTCGTGCTGGTCGCCCGGCCCCGCCGTCATCCCGCCTCCGCTCGTCGTTCCCCCGTGGTGGCGATCATCGCCGACGCGGCGAGCCCGGACCAGCAGGGCACGCGAGCGACCCCCTGCCCGGGCCGGCAGGGGGCCGCTCCGCTCCTCACGCTCGGGTGACGCTCAGGCCCTCGGCGTCGCCGGCCGGCCAGTCGACGACCACCTCGTCGCCGTCCCGGATGTCGCCGGACAGCAGCGCCCTGGCCAGCTGGTCGCCGATGGCCGACTGCACGAGCCGGCGCAGCGGGCGGGCGCCGTAGACCGGGTCGAACCCGTTCAGCGCCAGCCAGTCGCGGGCGGCGTCGGTGACGGTCAGGGAGAGCCGGCGCGCGGCGAGCCGGCGGGCCAGGACGCCGACCTGGATGTCGACGATCCCGGTCAGCTCCTCGCTGCCCAGGGCCCGGAACACCACGACGTCGTCGAGCCGGTTGAGGAACTCCGGCTTGAAGTGCGACCGGACCACCTCCAGCACCGCGCCGCGGCGGGCGGCCTCCGGGACCGACTGGTCGGCGATGATCTGCGACCCGAGGTTCGAGGTCAGGATCAGGATGGTGTTGCGGAAGTCCACCGTCCGGCCCTGGCCGTCGGTCAGCCGGCCGTCGTCGAGGACCTGCAGGAGCAGGTCGAAGACGTCGGGGTGCGCCTTCTCCACCTCGTCGAGCAGGACGACGGTGTACGGACGGCGCCGCACCGCCTCGGTGAGCTGCCCCCCGGCCTCGTAGCCGACGTAACCCGGAGGAGCACCGACCAGGCGGGCCACCGAGTGCTTCTCGGAGTACTCGCTCATGTCGATGCGGACCATCGCCCGGTCGTCGTCGAACAGGTACTCCGCCAGCGCCTTGGCCAGCTCGGTCTTGCCGACGCCGGTGGGGCCGAGGAAGAGGAAGGAACCGGTGGGCCGGTCGGGGTCCGAGACGCCGGAGCGGGCCCGGCGGACGGCGTCGGCGACGGCCCGGACGGCGTCGGGCTGCCCGACCACCCGGCCGGTGAGCCCCTCCTCCATGCGCAGCAGCTTCTGGGTCTCGCCCTCGAGCAGCCGGCCGGCGGGGATGCCGGTCCACGCCTGGACGACCTCGGCGATGTCGTCGGGGCCGACCTCCTCCTTGAGCATCGAGTCTCCGGAGGCGACGGAGTCCTCCGCCGAGGTCAGCGACCGCTCGAGCTCGGGCAGCCGGCCGTAGCGCAGCTCCGCGGCGCGGGCGAGGTCGCCGTCCCGCTCCGCCCGCTCGGCCTCCAGGCGGACGTGCTCGAGCTCCTCCTTGATCCGCTGGATCCGCTCGATGGCGGTCTTGTCCTGCTGCCAGCGGAAGGTGAGCTCGGCGAGCTCCTGCCGGCGGTTCGCGAGGTCCTCGCGGAGGGCGGCCAGGCGGGCCTTCGAGGACTCGTCGTCCTCCTTGGCCAGCGCCATCTCCTCGATCTCCATGCGGCGCACCGCGCGCTCCACCTCGTCGACCTCGACGGGGCGGCTGTCGATCTCCATGCGCAGCCGGCTGGCGGCCTCGTCGACCAGGTCGATCGCCTTGTCCGGCAGGAAGCGGGACGTGACGTACCGGTCCGACAGGGTGGCGGCGGCGACGATCGCGGTGTCGGTGATGCGCACACCGTGGTGCACCTCGTAGCGCTCCTTGAGGCCGCGGAGGATGCCGATCGTGTCCTCGACGGAGGGCTCGCCGACGTACACCTGCTGGAACCGGCGCTCCAGCGCCGGGTCCTTCTCGATGTGCTCGCGGTACTCGTCGAGCGTCGTCGCCCCGACCATGCGCAGCTCGCCACGGGCGAGCATCGGCTTGATCATGTTGCCGGCGTCCATGGACGAGTCGCCGGTCGCACCGGCGCCGACCAGCGTGTGCAGCTCGTCGATGAAGGTGACGACCTGGCCCTCGGCCTCGGTGATCTCCTGGAGCACGGCCTTGAGCCGCTCCTCGAACTCGCCCCGGTACTTGGCCCCGGCGACCATCGCGCCCAGGTCCAGCGCCATGAGCCGCTTGCCCTTGAGGCTCTCCGGCACGTCGCCGGCGACCATGCGCTGGGCCAGCCCCTCGACGATCGCCGTCTTGCCGACCCCGGGCTCGCCGATGAGGACCGGGTTGTTCTTGGTGCGGCGGGAGAGCACCTGCACGACCCGGCGGATCTCGGTGTCCCGGCCGATGACCGGGTCGATCTTGCCCTCGCGGGCACGCTCGGTGAGGTCGACGGCGTACTTCTGCAGCGCCTGGAAGGTGTTCTCCGGGTCCGGCGTGGTGACCTTGCGCGTGCCGCGCACGGTGCGGAAGGCGGCCACCAGCGCGTCGCGGGTGGCGCCGGCGCTGGTCAGCACCGCGCCCGCCTCGCCCTCGGAGCCGGCCAGCCCGACGAGCAGGTGCTCGGTGGAGACGTACTCGTCGCCCAGCGCGCCGGCCTGCTCCCCGGCTGCGTTGATCACCCGGAGGAACTCCCGCGAGGGGGCCGGCGCGGACACCGTGGCGCCGCTGACGCTCGGCATCCGGCGCAGCGCGGCCTCGGCCTTGCTGCGCACGTCGACGGGATCGGCGCCCACCGCGGTGAGCAGGGGACCGGCGATGCCGTCGGTCTGCTCCAGGAGGGCGTTGAGCAGGTGCAGCGGCTCCAGAGCCGCCTGACCCCGGCCGACCGCGAGGCGCTGGGCGCCGGCGACGGCCTCCTGCGAACGGGTCGTGAGCTTGCTCTCCATGCTCTGACGCACGTCCTTTCGTCGGTCCGGGCACCGTCCGGGGGGCGGACGGCGCCGTTCGCCCCGTCCAACGACGGATGAGTTGAGTCTGTTCCGCTCAACTCTGGCACGGGGGTGGGGTCGGGAGCCAGACCGGTGCAACCCCCGGTCGATGTGACCCGTCGGGACGAGGAAGACACCCTCCATGTTCCGATACTGGGAGCGCTGCCCCTTAGACTGCGGGGATGACCGCCCTGCCGGCGCCGAGCGTGGCGCTCGACGACCAGCTGTGCTTCGCCCTGTACGCCGCCTCCCGTGCGGTGACCGCGCGATACCGCCCCATGCTCGACGCCATCGGGCTGACCTACCCGCAGTACCTGGTCATGCAGCTCCTCTGGGAGACCGACAAGCAGACCGTCGGGCAGCTCGGCAACCGGCTGGCGCTCGACAGCGGCACGCTCTCCCCGCTGCTCAAGCGGCTCACGGCCGCAGGCCTCGTCAGCCGGCACCGGCGGGTGGAGGACGAGCGCTCGGTCTCCATCGCGCTCACCGAGGCCGGCCGCGCCCTGCAGGAGAAGGCGTTCGCCATCTCCGCCGAGATGATCGAGGCCATCGGCTTCGACACCGGCGAGTTCGACGACCTGAAGAGCCGGCTGCGGCTGCTCACCGAGCGGGTCAGCGGCACCAGCGAGGTCTGATCCGGGCCGCGCGCCCCAGGACGGTAGCGCGCAACCGATCCGGGTAGGAGCCGGTCACGGCGCCGCCCGAGCAGTGGGCGGCCACGGCCACGGAAGAGGCAGCATGCCCACTCGCAGCGCTCGCACCGCCTGGAACGGCACCCTCCAGGAGGGCTCCGGACAGGTGGAGCTCTCCAGCTCCAAGATCGGCACCTACGAGGTGTCGTTCCCCAAGCGGACGGCCGACGAGGCCGGCGGGACGACGAGCCCCGAGGAACTGATCGCGGCGGCCCACTCCTCGTGCTTCGCCATGGCCCTGTCCAGCGAGATCGGCAAGGCCGGGGGCACCCCGCAGTCGCTCGAGGTCTCGGCCGACGTCACGCTCGGCCAGAAGGACGGCGGACCGGCGATCACCGGCATCACGCTGACGGTCCGCGGCGAGGTCGACGGCCTCGACGCCGCCGGCTTCGAGAAGGCCGCCCAGGCGGCCAAGGTCGGCTGCCCGGTCAGCAAGGCGCTCACCGGCACCGAGATCACCCTGGACGCCTCGCTCGACTCCTGAGCGGAGGGCCCCGTCCCCCTCGCGACGGGGCCGTACGACGACGGCCCGCCTCCCCGTCCAGGGAGGCGGGCCGTCGTCGTCCTCCGGGGTCAGCCGGCCACCGACTCCTCCTCCGCCTCGGCGACCTCGCGGACCTCGCCCAGCCGGTTGAGCCGCCCCAGGAGCGTGGCGAGGGTGGCCACGTCGTCGGTGGCCCACCCGGAGAGGTCGTCCTGCCAGCGGGCCCGGCGGGCGTCACGGATCCGGCTCAGCCGGGTCGCCCCCTCCCGCGAGGGGGTCAGCACCTGGGCGCGGCCGTCGTCGGGATCGGCGGCACGGTCCACCAGGCCGAGGTCCACCAGGCTGGAGACCTGCCGGCTGACCGTGCTCTTGTCCAGCCCGAGCCGGGCGACCAGGTCGCTGGCCCGCAGCGGCCCGGCGTCCTGGAGGAGCGCCAGCAGGCCGTACGCCGCACCGTCGAGGTCGGGGTGCAGCTCGCGGGCCAAGCGGGTCGAGATCGCCCGGGACCGGCGCAGCAGCAACCCGATCTCCCGCTCCAGGGCCACGTATGCCTCGTGCGCGTCCACCCGGGGAGCATTCACCGTCCGGCGCCAGGCCGCCAGACCACGAGCGCAGAGCTCGGCCGGCGCCACGGCACCAGCTCCGCGCGGTAGGCCGCCGGGACGGCCGCCTCGGCCGCCATCCGGCGGTTCTCCGAGTGCTGCAGCTCCTCGAGCAGCTCGTGCACGCGGGACTGCAGCGCCTCCACCCGCGACTCGAGGTCGATGATCCGCTTGATCCCGGCCAGGTTGACGCCGTCCTCCTGCGACAGCCGCTGGACCTCGCGCAGCAGCGCGACGTCCCGCGGGCTGTAGCGACGGCCTCCCCCGGCCGTCCGGCCCGGGCTCACCAGCCCGAGCCGGTCGTACTGGCGCAGCGTCTGCGCGTGCATCCCGGCCAGCTCCGCGGCCACCGAGATCACGAACACCGGCGCGTCGTCGGAGACGGCGCGACCGGCGTCCTGCGCCGGGTCGAACGGGCCGCTCACCGCTCGCCCCCGGCCGTCACCGCCGCGGTGATCTCCGGGCGGGGGTCTTCGTCCATCTCCTCGGCCAGCGTCTCGATGACCTTGCGCTGCCCCGGGGTCAGCCGGACGGGGACGGCGATCTCCACGGTGACCAGCAGGTCGCCGGAGCGCGCCCTGCCGGGCACCCCGCGGCCGCGCACCCGGAGGGTGCGGCCGCTCGCCGTGCCTGCAGGCACCTTGAGCGACACCGACCCGTCGAGGGTCGGCACGGTCACCGTCGCCCCGAGCGCGGCCTCGGCGAAGGTGATCGGCACCGTCAGCGTCAGGTCCTCGCCCTTGCGCCCGAACAGCGCGTGCTCGGCCACGTGGACGACGACGAAGAGGTCACCGGCCGGTCCGCCCCGGCGTCCCGGAGCGCCCTTGCCGGCCAGCCGGATGCGCTGGCCGTCCTTCACCCCGGCCGGGATCCGGACGGTGATGGTGCGGGTCTGCGTGGTGATGCCGCTGCCGGAGCAGGTCGCGCACGGGTCGTCGACCACCTGGCCGCTGCCCCGGCAGTTGCGGCAGGGCTCGGAGAACGCGAAGGCGCCCTGGCTGCGGCTGGTGACGCCGGCCCCCGAGCACACCGGGCAGGCGTGCGGGCTGGTGCCGGGCTTGGCGCCGCTGCCCGCGCACGTGGGGCAGCTGCCCGGGCTCTGCATGCGCAACGGCACGGTCACCCCGAGGACGGCCTCCTCGAAGGACAGCGTCGCCTCGGTCTCCACGTCCTGCCCGCGGGCAGGGCCGGACGCCGCCTGGCTGCGGGCCCGCGGCCCACCGGCAGCGGCGCCACCGCCGAACAGGCCGCCCAGGATGTCGCCCAGGCCACCCGCGTTGCGCCCACCCGCGGCGCCACCGCCGAAGAGGTCGCCGAGGTCGAACGGCTGGCCCCCAGGACCGGCGCCGGGGAAGCCGCCCGGGAACCCGGCACGGGCGCCCGCTCCCCCGGCGCCGAACAGCCGGCGCGCGTCGTCGTACTCGCCGCGGCGCTTCGGGTCCGAGAGCACGTCGTAGGCCTCGGAGACCTCCTTGAAGCGGGCCTCGGCCTCGGCGTTCCCCGGGTTCTTGTCCGGGTGCAGCTCCTGGGCCAGCTTGCGGTAGGCCTTCTTGATCGCGGCCGCGTCGGCGTTCTGGGGAACGCCGAGCGCGCCGTAGTAGTCCTTCTCGATGAAGTCACGGGTGCTCATCGACGACCCCCTCTCCGGATCAGTCGGACGCCGGGGCGCCGACCCCGTCGCCGGACGGCTGCCCCGCGACCGGCTCCTGCGCGGGCGCCGGGTTCTCCGGCTCGGTCACCGCGACCATCGCCGTCCGCAGCACCCGGTCCCCGCGACGGAAACCCTGCCGCAGCACGGTGCTCGCCGTCGGGACCTGCACCTCGGCGGACGTGTCGTGCATGACGGCCTCGTGCAGCGACGGGTCGAACTCGTCGCCGGCCTTGCCGAAGGCCTCCACGCCGAGCCCGTCGAGCAGGCCCAGGACGCGGTCGCCCACGACCTTGAAGGCACCGGTCAGGTCGCCGTGGTCACGGGCCCGCTCGATGTCGTCGACGATCGGGAACAGCTGGGCGGCGAACCGCTCGGCCGCCTGGTCGACGACCAGCGTGCGGTCGCGGTCCACCCGGCGCCGGTAGTTGGCGTACTCGGCGGTGACCCGCTGCAGGTCCTCGGTGCGCTCGCTCAGCTGCTGGGCCAGGTCGCCGCCGTCGACGGCAGCGGCCTGGGGTGCCGGCTGCTCCGCGGCCGGCGTCTCGTGCTCGCTCATCTGCTCCCCTGGGAGGTCGGGACCGGGCCGTGCGCCGGCCGGCTGCTCGCCGGCCGGCGCACGGACCTCACCACTGATCGGGTCGATCCGCCGCTTGTCGCGGATCACGACCCGCGGCTGCTCTTCCCGGTCCGTCATCGGCGGTCGTTGTCCTCGTCGACGATCTCGGCGTCGACGACGTCGTCGTCCTTCGTGGTCGACGACGCGCCGTCGGCACCGGCACCGGCCCCGGCGCCCGCGTCGGCCCCGGCCGCCTCGGCCTGCTGGGCGTAGAGCGCCCCGCCGACCTCCTGGGACACGCGGGCGACCTTCTCCTGCGCGGCCTTGATGGTGGCGATGTCCGAGCCACCGAGGGCCGAGCGCAGCTCGGTCAGGGCCTCGCCCAGCTCGTCCTTCTTCTCGGCCGGGATCTTGTCGCCGTTCTCCGCCAGGAACTTCTCGGTCTGGTACTGGAGCGACTCGGCCAGGTTGCGGGTCTCGGCCTCGTCCCGGCGCTTCTTGTCCTCCTCGGCGTGCGCCTCGGCGTCCTTCATCATCCGCTCGATGTCGTCCTTGGGGAGGGCCGAGCCGCCGGTGATGGTCATCGACTGCTCCTTGCCCGTGCCGAGGTCCTTGGCCGACACGTGCACGATGCCGTTGGCGTCGATGTCGAAGGCCACCTCGATCTGCGGGACGCCGCGGGGCGCCGGGGGCAGGCCGGTCAGCTCGAACATGCCGAGCTTCTTGTTGTAGGCGGCCATCTCGCGCTCGCCCTGGAACACCTGGATCTGCACGGAGGGCTGGTTGTCGTCGGCCGTCGTGAAGATCTCCGAGCGCTTCGTCGGGATCGTGGTGTTGCGCTCGATGAGCTTGGTCATGATCCCGCCCTTGGTCTCGATGCCCAGGGACAGCGGGGTGACGTCGAGGAGCAGGACGTCCTTGACCTCGCCACGGAGGACACCGGCCTGGAGCGCGGCGCCGATGGCCACGACCTCGTCGGGGTTGACGCCCTTGTTGGGCTCCTTGCCGCCGGTCAGCTCGCGGACCAGGTCGGACACGGCCGGCATGCGGGTCGAGCCACCGACGAGGACGACGTGGTCGATCTGGCCGACGGAGATGCCGGCGTCGCGGATCGCCTGGTTGAACGGCGCGCGGGCGCGGTCGAGCAGGTCCTGCGTCAGCCGCTGGAACTCGGCGCGGGTCATCGTGACGTCGAGGTGCAGCGGGCCGTCGGCACCGGCGGTGATGTAGGGCAGGTTGACGTTCGTCGACTGCGCGCCCGACAGCTCGATCTTGGCCTTCTCGGCGGCCTCGCGGAGGCGCTGCATCGCCAGCTTGTCCTTGGACAGGTCGATGCCGTTCGAGGCGTTGAACGTCTGCACCAGGTGCTTGACGACGCGCTCGTCCCAGTCGTCACCACCGAGGTGGTTGTCGCCGGCGGTGGCCTTGACCTCGATCACACCGTCGCCGATCTCCAGCAGCGAGACGTCGAACGTGCCGCCACCGAGGTCGAAGACGAGGATCGTCTGCTCGGTCTCGCCCTTGTCCAGGCCGTAGGCCAGCGCGGCCGCGGTCGGCTCGTTGACGATGCGCAGGACGTTGAGGCCCGCGATCTCACCGGCCTCCTTGGTGGCCTGGCGCTGGGCGTCCTCGAAGTAGGCGGGGACGGTGATGACGGCGTCGGTCACCGGCTCGCCCAGGTAGGTCTCGGCGTCCCGCTTCAGCTTCTGCAGCGTGCGGGCGCTGATCTCCTGCGGCGTGTAGCGCTTGCCGTCGATCTCGTCGGTCTTCCAGTCGGTGCCCATGTGGCGCTTGACCGATCGGATGGTGCGGTCGACGTTGGTGACGGCCTGGTTCTTGGCCGACTGGCCGACGAGGACCTCGCCGTTCTTGGCGAAGGCGACGACCGACGGGGTGGTGCGGGAGCCCTCGGAGTTCGCGATGACCGTCGGCTCGCCGCCCTCCAGGACGGTGACGACGGAGTTGGTGGTGCCGAGGTCGATGCCGACCGCTCGAGCCATGGAGATGGCCTCTCTTCCGTGTGCTGGGGTGGTGCTGGTCCGTGTGGGGCAGTCGGTGTCCGCCCTTGCGCGGGGGCCACTCAACTTTCCTGCCCACCGTAACGGGGCGCCGCCCGGCCGTGTTCCCGGGGTGCGCCGACTCGACTCAACTTCCCGTCGCGCGGCCCTCGTCGCCGCCCCGCCGCCACGGCCGCCACGCTGCAGCGCGGCGGCCACGACCACGGAGCGGCGGTCGACCGGGCACCGGTGTCCACAGATCCGTCCGCCCCGGCCCGCGCCCGGCCCGAGGCACCGAGACTCCGCACCATGCACCCGCTGCTCAGAGCTGCGGCCGAGCGCCGGCTGGGCCTGTTCACGGCCGTCGACGCCCGCCGCGCCGGCTACGGCCACCCGGAGATCCGCTCGATGTGCGCCACCGGCCGCTGGGTGCGGTTGCGCCGCGGGATCTACGTCGACGCCTCCGACCTCGCCCGCGCCGACGCGGAGGGGCGGCGCCACCAGCTCGACTGCCTGGCCGTCCTCACCGCGCTGGACCGGCCGACGACGGCGCTCAGCCATGAGAGCGCGGCCCGGCTGTGGGGGCTCCCGGTCCCGCGTCCCACGACGATCCCGCTCACCGACCCCGACCACACCCGCACCGGTCGCGGCTACCGGGTCACGCAGGCCCCGCTCGCGGTCGACGAGGTCGCCGTCCGGGGACCGTTCCGGCTGACGACACCGGCACGCACCCTCCTGGACCTCGCTCGCACCCGCCCCCTGGACGGCGCGGTCGTGGCCATGGACGCGGCGCTCCTGGCCGGGCGGGTGACCCCCGAGCAGCTGGCGGAAGCCGTCTCGCGGGCGGCCCGGTGGCCGGGTGCAGCACGAGCGGCCCGGGCGGTGCCGCTCGCCGACGGGCGGGCGGAGTCGCCGCTGGAGACCCGCGGGCGGCTGCGGATGCTCGGGGCCGGACTGCCGGCACCCGAGCTGCAGGTGGAGATCCGCAGCGCGCGGCGGCTGGTGGGGGTCGTGGACGCCTGGTTCGACGACGCAGCCGTCGCGGTCGAGTTCGACGGCCGGGTGAAGTACACCGACCCGTGGCGGGGCCGCGACCCCGCGCAGGTCCTGTGGGAGGAGAAGCGTCGCGAGGACGAGCTCCGCGCACTGGGCATCGACGTCGTCCGGATCACCGACGACGACCTGGGCCCGCACTGGCCGGAGGTGGAGGTCCGGCTGCGCCGGCTGACCGCCCGCCCCGGGCCCGCGACCCGCCGGTTCAGCGCGACGGCCCGCGCCCGCGGCCGCTCCCGGACCGCCTGACCACCGCCCGGTCGCCACGACCGCCGCGCTGCAGCGCGGCGGCCGTGACCGCACCGCGGCGGTGGCGGCACGAGGCCGCGGGGACCGGGTGGCCGGATCGTGATCCCCCCGGTGGGGTTACCCGCGAGTAGCCTCCTGTCGCGCCCGCTATCGTGCGCAGCAGTGCGGGCAGCGGTGCCCGCACGCGCCCGCAGGCCCGGCTCCCGAGCCGGTGCCGGCCGGCGCACGCACCACACACAGCCTCGTCGCCCCACGTGGCCGGCGGGAGTCAGCCGACGCCCTCGGGTGTCCGGGGAGGAAAACATGACGGGCCCGCTGCAGATCGTCCTCGGGACGATCAGCGTCCTGTTCCTGATCGTGGCCTCGGTGATGGCCTACCGCGCCGTGCGCGCGATGGTGCGGATCATCCGCACCGGCCAGCCCGACGGCACCCGTTTCGGGCCGGTGAAGACGCGCCTGAAGACGCTGGCGATCGAGTCGCTCGGCCACACCCGGATGCTCAAGTGGTCGTCGATCGGCATCGCCCACTGGTTCGTCTTCGTCGGGTTCTACGGCCTGTTCCTGACCCTGATCGAGGCCTTCGGCGAGGTGTTCAACCCGGCCTTCCACCTGCCGCTGATCGGCAACTGGGGCCTGTGGAACCTGTTCGCCGACGTCATCGGCACGGGCACCATCCTCGGCATCGTCTACCTGATCTACCGGCGGCAGAAGGACCACCCGCGCCGGCAGGGCCGCTCCAGCCGCTTCGCCGGGAGCAACGAGGGCCGCGGCTACTTCGTCGAGGCCGTCGTCGCCACCGTCGGCATCTGCATCCTGCTCATCCGCGCGCTCAAGGTCTCCAGCGACCTGACCGACGCCCCCGCCTGGTCGCACCCCGTCTCGGGTCTGATCGCGAACGTCCTCCCGGACAGCCCGGACCTGCTGACGATCGTCGCGTTCGTCAAGATCGTGGTCAGCCTGACCTGGCTCGTGGTCATCAGCCGGATCCTGAACATGGGCGTTGCCTGGCACCGGTTCAGCGCCTTCTTCAACATCTACTTCAAGCGCAACGCCGACGGCGCCCCCGCGCTCGGCGCGCTGCTCCCCATGACGTCGGGCGGCAAGCCGATCGACTTCGAGGACCCCGACGAGGACGCGGTCTTCGGCCGCGGCAAGATCGAGGACTTCACGTGGAAGGGCATGCTGGACTTCAGCACCTGCACCGAGTGCGGTCGCTGCCAGAGCCAGTGCCCGGCGTGGAACACGGGCAAGCCGCTCAGCCCGAAGATGGTGATCATGGACCTCCGCGACCACCTCTACGCGAAGGCTCCCTACCTCCTCGGTGAGAAGACCGCCGCTGAGACGGCGCCGGACTACGACGTCCTCAAGCCCAGCGACGAGCAGGTCTGGGCGTCGGGCTACGCCCGCATCGAGGGCACGAACGACGCGCAGGCCCACCGACCGCTGGTCGGCACCCTCGAGGAGGGCGGGGTCATCGACCCCGACGTCCTGTGGAGCTGCACCAACTGCGGTGCCTGCGTCGAGCAGTGCCCGGTGGACATCGAGCACGTCGACCACATCAACGACATGCGCCGCTACCAGGTGCTGATCGAGTCCAACTTCCCGTCCGAGGCCGGCGTCATGATGACCAACCTCGAGAAGCGCGGGAACCCGTGGGGCATGGGCGGCAACGTCCGCGAGGACTGGATCAAGGAGCTCGACTTCGACGTGCGCGTGGCCGACGGCCCGCTGCCCCACGAGGTCGAGTACCTGTTCTGGGTCGGCTGCGCCGGCGCCGTCGACGACCGCGCCAAGAAGGTCACCAAGGCCGTCGCCGAGCTGCTGCACACCGCCGGTGTCGAGTTCGCCGTCCTCGGCAACGGGGAGACCTGCTCCGGCGACCCGGCCCGCCGCATGGGCAACGAGTTCCTCTTCCAGCAGCTGGCCATGGAGAACGTCGAGACCCTGAACGGCGTCTTCGAGGGCCGCGTGCCGGGCACCCGCAAGATCGTCGCGACCTGCCCGCACTGCTTCAACTCGCTGGGCAAGGAGTACCCGCAGGTCGGCGGCGAGTACGAGGTCATCCACCACACGCAGCTGCTCGGCCAGCTCGTGGAGGAGGGCCGGCTGACCCCGGTCACCCCGATCGACCGCAAGGTGACCTACCACGACCCGTGCTTCCTGGGCCGGCACAACAAGGTCTACACGCCCCCGCGCGAGATCCTGGACTCCGTCCAGGGCCTCACCACGCAGGAGATGCACCGCTGCAAGGACCGCGGCTTCTGCTGCGGCGCCGGCGGTGCCCGCATGTGGATGGAGGAGAAGATCGGGAAGCGCATCAACGTGGAGCGCACCGAGGAGGCCCTCGAGCTCGATCCCGACGTCATCTCCACCGCGTGCCCGTTCTGCATCACGATGCTGAGCGACGCCCTCACCAGCAAGAAGCAGAACGGTGAGGCCGCGGACCACGTCGAGGTCCTCGACGTCAGCCAGATCCTGCTGCGCTCGATGCAGCCGGTTGCCGTCTCCGCCCAGGGCGCCGAGCAGGGTGCCGACGTCGGGACCACGGGCGACGACGTCGTCGGCCTGGACTCCGCCGCCACGGAGCACGACCCGAAGTAGCACCACGACACCGACGACGGCGCGCGTCCCCCGCGAGGGGGGCGCGCGCCGTCGTCGTTCACCGGTACAACCTCCGGGTGCTGATGCAGCTGCGGGTCACCGTGCCCGCCGACCGGACCGAGCAGGTGCGCGACCTGTTCGCCGACGATCCCGGGACCGCCCACCTCGCCGTGCTGCCCGGTGCCTCGGTCACCCCCGCCGGCGACCTGGTCCTCGCCGACGTCGCCCGGGAGTCGGCCGACGCCCTGGTCTCCGCGCTGCGCGACCTCGGCATCGACCGGGACGGCGGCATCGCGATGGTCGTCGTGGACGCCGCGGTCTCCTCGGCCGCCCGCCGCGCCGAGGACCGGGCGCCGGGAGACGGCGCGGACGCCGTCGTCTGGGAGCAGGTGGTCCGCACCACCGACGCCGACTCCTCGCTGTCGGTCTCCTACCTGGCGTTCCTCACCATCGCGACGCTGCTGGCCGCCGTCGCGATCATCAACGACTCCGCGATCCTGGTGATCGGCGCGATGGTGCTCGGCCCGGAGTTCGCGCCGCTGGCCGCGCTCGCCGTCGCCGTCCTGCACCGCCGGCCCTCGATCGCCCGGCAGGCCGGCGTCTCGCTGGTCGCCGGCTTCCTGGTGGCGATCGCGGTCACCGCCCTCGCGGTCCTCGCCGGCCGCGGGCTCGGCTGGTTCGGCCCCGAGCTGCTCACCGCCGAGCGCCCCGAGACCGGCTTCATCACCTCGCCCGACCGGTGGTCGGTGGTGGTCGCGGTCCTCGCCGGGGTCGCCGGCGTCCTGTCGCTCACCTCGGCCAAGAGCGGCGCGCTGGTCGGTGTCTTCATCTCGGTCACGACCGTTCCGGCCGCCGCCGACATGGGCGTGGCCATCGCTCTCGGCGGCGGCCCGGAGTTCACCCGGGCCGCCACGCAGCTGGGCATCAACCTGGTCGGGATCCTGCTCGCCGCCCTGGCCACGCTGGCGCTGCAGCGGGCCGTCTGGCGCCGGGTCCCGCGCACCGTGCCGAAGGTCGAGCGCGTGCGCGCCTGAGGCGCCCCGGGCGCGGTGTGCCGCGCGTCATGGAGGACGATCCAGGGGTGAGTCGCAGCGCCCCGCCCGTGCCGGCACCGGCGGGCTCCCGGCGCCGCGGGCTGGCCCTGATCGCCGTCGCGATCGTGCTCACCGCCCTGAACCTGCGCACGGCGGTCACGAGCGTCGGGCCGGTGCTGGAGGAGATCGAGCGCGGCCTGAGCATCTCCAGCGGGCTGGCCGGCGTCATCACGACGATGCCGGTGCTCTGCTTCGCCCTCATCGGCTTCACCGGACCCGCGCTGTCGGCCCGGTACCGCGACGCGCACGTGCTCGCCGGGGCCCTGACCGCCATGGCGGGCGGGCTGGCGCTGCGCAGCGCCGCGGGCGGCTTCTCCCTCTTCCTCGCCGGCACGGTCCTGGCGATGGCCGGCGGCGCCCTGGGCAACGTCCTGCTCCCGAGCCTGGTGAAGCGGCACTTCCCGACGCGGACCGGTCCGCTCGTCGGCGCGTACAGCACCGCCATGGGCCTGGGTGCCACGCTGGGCGCCGTCGGCTCGCAGCCCCTGGCCGACGCGACCGGGAGCTGGCGCTGGGCGCTGGTGGTGTGGGGGATCCCCGCGCTGGTCGCCACCGCCGTGTGGCTGGTGATCCCCGGGGCTCCCGGCGTCTCCCGGCAGAGCCACACCGCCGTCCCGATGCGGTCGCTGGTGCACAGCCCCACCGCGATGGCGCTCACCGTCTTCTTCGGCGTCCAGGCGCTGCAGGCCTACGTCGTCATCGGCTGGTCGGCCCAGTACCTGCGCGACGCCGGCCTGTCCGCCGCCACGGCCGGGCTGCTGCTCGGCCTCAACTCGCTCGTCGGGCTCCCGCTGAGCGCGGTGATCCCCTCGCTCACCGTGCGACCGCGGCTGCAGCGCCCGATGCTCGCGGTCTTCGTCGCCTGCTACGTCACCGGGTGGACCGGCCTCTGGACGGCGCCGACGAGCGCTCCCTGGCTCTGGATGACCCTGATCGCCGTCGGCATGGGCACCTTCTCGATGGTGCTCGCCCTCATCGGCCTGCGGGCCCGCACGCCGGAGACCGTCGCGGCGCTCTCGACCGTGACCCAGTCGTGGGGCTACGTGATCGCGGGGAGCGGCCCGCTGCTCGTGGGCGTGCTGCGCGGGATCACCGGCAGCTACACCGGCATGTTCGTGACCGTGCTGGTGTCGGTCGGCATCCTCGCCGTCGTCGGCTGGATCTCCACCCGGCAGGTGTTCGTCGACGACGAGGTGGAGCGGTCGGTGCCCGGCTGGTCACCGGCCAGCAGGCGCACCGAGGTGCTGCAGACGGCCGGGGTCGAGGCCCCGGCCAGCGCCTCCGTCACCCCGGACGGCGGGTCTCCGCGCGGGTGAAGTTCCGGTAGGACCGCGACGGCGTCGGGCCGCGCTGGTCCTGGTAGCGCGAGCCGTACACCGCCGAGCCGTACGGGTGCTCCGCGGCGCTGGTGAGCCGGAACATGCACAGCTGGCCGATCTTCATGCCGGGCCACAGCGTGATCGGCAGGTTGGCCACGTTGGACAGCTCCAGCGTGATGTGGCCGGAGAACCCGGGGTCGACGAAGCCCGCGGTCGAGTGGGTCAGCAGGCCCAGCCGGCCGAGAGAGGACTTGCCCTCCAGCCGGGCGGCGAGGTCGTCGGGGAGGCTGATCACCTCGAGCGTCGAACCCAGCACGAACTCTCCGGGGTGCAGCACGAAGGGCTCGTCGCCCTCGGGCTCCACCGGCGTGGTCAGGTCGTCCTGCTGCTCGGCCGGGTCGATGTGGGTGTACCGCGAGTTGTTGAACACGCGGAAGTACCGGTCCAGCCGGACGTCGATGCTGGAGGGCTGCACCAGGGCCGGGTCGTAGGGGTCGATGCCGAGGCGTCCCTCGGCGATCGCGGCCGTGATGTCGCGGTCGCTCAGCAGCATGGCGCGGAGTCTAGGGAACCGGTGCCACCCTCCCTCCGGGTGAATCCGCGCGGCCGGGCCTCAACCGGCGCACGCCAGGTGCCGAAGCGACCGGGAGAGCCTCCCGGAACGACCGGGCGGCCGCGCCGGAGGGCAGCAGCGGATGTCGAGCAAGCGGGTCATGGGGATCGTCCTGACCTCTGCCGTGGTGGCCGGCTACGCCGGTGCCGCGGCCTGGACGGCCTGGGCGCAGCCCGAGATCGAGGTGATCACCGGCTACGGCGAGGGCGACGGTCTCACCCGCTACGCCGTGACCGCCGAGGCCGGCGCCGCCGGCGACCTGCTCGCCGCGCTCGAGACCGTCCCCGGGGTGGCCAGCGCGCAGTGGGTCGACGACGGGATCGCCCTGGTGGCGGTCGACGGCGTCACGCCCGACCGGCTGCGCGCCGTCCCGGGCATCGACGACGTCGAGCTCTCGCCGTCGGTTCCCGTGCTCGGCACGGTCACCGACCCGTACGCCCAGGCCTACGGCTACAACCTGGAGAACACCGGGAGCAACGCCTACGGGCAGTCCGCCGTGGCCGACGCCGACGTCGACGCCACCACCGGCTGGGACACCGGCACCGGGACGGGACGGGTCGTCGCCGTCGTGGACAGCGGCTTCGACTCCGACCACCCCGACCTGGCCGGGTCGCTGTGGACCAACCCGCGCCAGCCCTGCGGCAGCACCGACACCGACGGCAACGGCCTGGCCGGCGACTGCCACGGCTGGAACTTCTACACGAACAGCCCGGACGTCGACAACGGCAGCATGGGCACGCACGGGACCAGCGTCTCCGGCGTCGTCGGTGCCCGCGCGAACAACGGCGTGGGCTCGGCCGGCGTCGCCCCGGACGTGCGGATCATGCCCCTGGTGATCGGCGGCGGCAGCACCGTCGACGTGAACCTGGGAGCCCGGGCCATCCGGTACGCCGTCGACAACGGCGCGGACGTCATCAACGCCTCCTGGGGCGGGCAGTTCTCGGGCCAGCCGCTGACCAACCTCAGGGACGCCATCGCGTACGCCGCCGCGAACGACGTGCTCGTCATCGCCGCCGCCGGCAACGACCGCGGTCTCAACCGGGACACCACCGTGATGTACCCGGCCAGCCTGACCGACGCCAACATCGTCACCGTCGGCAGCTCGACCGCCGCCGACACGATGGCCGCCCACTCCGACTACGGCCCTACGTCGGTCGACCTGTTCGCGCCCGGCGAGCTGCTGCCCGTCCCCTGGAACGACGGCGGCTTCCGCGTGGGCAGCGGCACCTCGTACGCCGCGCCGCACGTGGCGGCCGCGATCGCCCTCTACCGGGCGGCGATGCCGGACGCCACCGCCGCCGAGCTGAAGGCCGCCCTGCTGGCCGACGTCGAGCCGCGCCCGGCGTTCGCCGGGAGATCCGTCTCCGGCGGCCGGCTGACGCTGGCCGGGCTTGCGGACGTGACCGGCGACGACGTCCGCTACGCCTTCACCTCGATGACGGCCCGCCCCGGCACCGTCACGCCCACGATCGGGATCAGCGCGCCCGCCGGCAGCGGCGCCCACACCGTCGACATCGGGCTGGGCATGGAGCACGGCGGCGAGATCTGGGCGCTGTCGCAGAAGGCCGTCACGCTCGACGGCGTCACCGTGCCGACCGACGACGCCGGCGACGCGCGCTTCGACCTGTCCGCCTTCACCGACGGCACCGCGCTCTCGCCGTCGATGGAGCTCGCCGAGGGCCGCTACGTGCTGACCGTCCAGCTGTACCGCGACGGCGAGCCGCTCGGCCGCATGCACGCCGCGCCGCTGCTGGTCGCCGCCGCCGCCGCGCCGGGCACCCCGACCCCGGGAACCCCCGTGCCGGGCAGCCCCACGCCGGGCGCTCCCGCGCCGGGTGCGCCGACCCCGGGCACCCCCGCACCGGGCAGCCCCGTGCCGCCGGGTGGAGCCGTCCCGGGCCTGCCGGGCGACCCCACGCCGGGTGGAACCGGTCCGGACGGCGCCGAGCCGGGCACCCCGGCCCCCGGGACCCCCGAGCCGGGCACGACGGACCCGGGCAGCCCTGACCCCGGGACGACGGACCCCGGCACGCCGCCCACCTCGCCGGCGATCACCCCCGCGCCGACCCCCGGCACCCCCGTGCCCGGCGGGCCGGCACCGGGGACCCCGGCGCCCGGCGCTCCCGCTCCGGGTACCCCGGCGCCCACCTCGCCCGCTCCGGACGCTCCTGCGCCCGACGGCGGGACGCCGGGAGGGTCCACGCCGACCACGCCGACCACGCCGTCGACCCCGGGCACGACCACCTATCCCGAGGTCAGCGCCTTCCGGATCACCTCGCTGGGGCCGGACGTCGTCGACACCGCCGGCGGGACGCTCGTGACCGTGACCGGCCTGGCCCTGCCCGCCGACCCCACGGTGCGGATCGGCTCGTCCGCCACGGCGGACGTCGTGCAGAGCACGGCGACCCGTCTGGTGTTCCGCGTCCCCGCCCGCGTGGCCGGCACCTACGACGTGTCGGTGCACGCCCGGGACGGCCGCTCGGCGGTGCTGTCCAACGCCCTGACCTACGTCGACGGCGTCGGGACCGGCCCCGGCACGACCCCCCCGGCTCCGCCGGCACCCGGGGACGGGAGCCCCGCGCCGACCACGCCCGCTACGCCTCCGGGCGGGACGGCACCCGACGGCGGCTCCCCGGGCACCCCGCCCGCGGCGGCACCGGTCGAGCGCACCGGCCCGTCGGGCGAGCGCCTGGTCCGCTCCGACCGGTTCTCCGGGCTCGGCTCGATCTGGTCGGTGAACTGCTCGGCCAGCTGCACCGGCGTCGCGATCTGACGCCACCCCTGGACCACCGCGCCCCGTCCGGCTTCCCCATACGGACGGGGCGCGGTGTCGTGCACCGGAGGGTTCCGGAGCGCGCACCGCCTGCCGATGAGTAGGGCACAACCGACATCCCAGGGAGACGTGCATGCTCGATACCCGGCCGGCCCCCCCGGCACCCCGCGGCGGCCGCGCCGTACTCCGCCCCACGGGGCGCGAGCGATCGTTCTCCGCCGACGAGCTGATCGTCTCCAAGACCGATCCGCGTGGGATCATCACCTACGCCAACGACGTCTTCCTGCGGGTCAGCGGGTACGAGCCCGACGAGGTGCTCGGCCAGCCGCACAACATGGTCCGGCACCCCGAGATGCCCCGTGCGGTCTTCAAGCTGCTCTGGGACACCCTCGGCGCGAAGCAGGAGATCTTCGCCTACATCAACAACCTGGCCTCCAACGGCGACCACTACTGGGTCCTCGCCCACGTGACCCCGTCGCAGGGGCCCGACGGCCGGGTCGTGGGCTACCACTCCAGCCGCCGCAAGCCCTCCGCGGCCGCCATCCGGCGGGTGCAGCCCCTCTACTCCCAGCTCGTCGCCGAGGAGCGCCGGCACGCCAACGCCCGCGCCGCCGTCGACGCCTCCTCGCGGCTGCTCGCCGACGTGCTCGCCGAGCAGCAGCAGAGCTACGAGGAGTTCATCTGGACCATCATCAACCGCGAGGAGAGCTGAGATGGGGAAGCGATCCCTGCGCGACGGCAGCCGCCGGTCCGACGCCGAGGAGCTCGCGGTCTACCGCGAGTTCGTCGGCCAGCTCACCAAGGCCTGCGAGGCGGCGTCCCGCGGTGACCTCGAGGTGCGCAGCCGGCTGGCTCCCGCGGCCGAGGCCGTGCCCGAGCTGACCGGCCTGCACAACGCGCTGAACCGGGTCCTCGATGTCAGCGACGCGTTCGTCCGCGAGTCCTCGGCGGCGCTGAGCTCGGCGGCCGAGGGCCGGTTCCACCGCAAGCTCCTGACCACCGGCCTGCTCGGCTCCTTCCGGCGCAGCGCCGTCGACATCAACGACGCCCGGGACGCCATGCAGGAGGCCGACGGCCGGGTCGCCGAGGCGCAGACCAGCCGGCTGCGGCTGGCCGACGAGTTCGAGTCGGTCGTGCTCTCGATGTCCGAGCAGGTGGCGACGGCGGCGACGGAGCTGAGCGCGTCGGCGTCCGGCCTCACCGCCGCGGCGTCGGCGGCCAGCACCGAGGTGGGCACGGCCCGCGACACGATCACCCTGCTCACCCGGTCGTCGACCGAGATCAAGGAGATCATCGCGCTCATCGACTCGGTGGCCGCCCAGACCCGGCTGCTGGCCCTCAACGCCACCATCGAGGCCGCGCGCGCCGGGGAGGCCGGCAAGGGCTTCGCCGTCGTCGCCTCGGAGGTGAAGGACCTCGCCGACCAGACCGGCCGGGCGACCGAGCGGGTCACCACCCAGGTGGAGCAGATCCGGCAGGCGTCGGAGAACGTCGCCGACGTGATGAGCAACGTCGGCGGGACGGTGGACGAGATGAACGGCCTGGTCGACGGCATCGCCGCGGCCGTGGACGGATCGGCGTCGCTGAACCTCGGCTCGGACGACGTCACCGGCCTGTCGCGGATGGCGGAGAAGCTGCGGTCGGAGGCCATCGGCTTCCTCGCGGTGATGCGCCGCTGAGCAGGCCCGGCCGACGCGGCGGCGGGACCACGAGGTAGTCTCGTCGCCGTTCGCGGGTGTAGTTCAATGGTAGAACATCAGCTTCCCAAGCTGACAGTGCGAGTTCGATTCTCGTCACCCGCTCCACCCCGCGCGGCCGCCGGCGTCAGCGCGGACCGGTCACCGTCCCGTCGAGGTCGTGGATCGTGCCGACCTCGGCCAGCATCCCGTCCAATTCCTCGGCGGGCACCGGCCGGCTGAAGAAGTAGCCCTGCGCGATGTCGCAGCCCAGCTCGCGCAGCGCGGCCACGTGCTCGGCCTCCTCGACGCCCTCGGCGACGACGGTCAGGCCGAGGTTGTGGCCGAGGTCCACCGCGCTGCGCACGAGGACGGCGTCCTGCGCGCTGGTCGTCATGCCGAACACGAACGAGCGGTCGATCTTGAGCTCGTCCACGGGCAGCCGGCGCAGGTGGCTCATCGAGCTGTAGCCGGTGCCGAAGTCGTCGATGGACAGCCGCAGGCCCAGGTCGTGCAGGCGCTGGAGCACCTCCGTGCAGCGGGTCGCATCGGCCATGACGGCGCTCTCGGTGACCTCCAGGCGCAGCACCCGGGCGGGCACGCCGTGCTCGGCCAGCAGGCGCTGGACGAGGTCGGGCAGCCCGGCGTCGAGCAGGCAGCGGGTGGACAGGTTGACCGCGACCGGCAGCGGGTGCCCGGCGTCGATCCACCGCCGCGCCTGGGCCAGCGCCAGGCCCAGCACCCGCTCGGTGAGCCGCAGGATGATGCCCGTCCCCTCGGCCACCGGGACGAACTCCGCGGGCGGGACCAGGCCGTGGACCGGGTGCTGCCAGCGCAGCAGCGCCTCGACGCCCTCGATGCGCTCGCCGTCGAGGGTGACCTTGGGCTGGTAGTGCAGGAAGAGCTCGTCGGTGCCGTCCAGGGCCCGCCGCAGGTCGCCGAGGACCGCCAGCCGCGAGGGAGCGGCCTCGTGGTCCTCCGGGGAGAAGACGACGGCGCCGGCCTTGCGCTCCTTCGCCACGTGCAGGGCGATGTCCGCCGAGCGCAGGAGCGCCTCGCTGCCGGTGCCGTGCCGCGGGGAGACCGCGATGCCGACGCCGACCTCCACGTCCAGCGTCACGCCGTCGACGTCGAAGGGCCGGTGCAGCGCCTCGCGCAGCCGCTCCGCGACCGCCTCGGCCTCGCCCACGCCGTCGACGGCGGGCAGCAGGACGGCGAACTCGTCGCCGCCGAGCCGGGCCACGGTGTCGCCGTCCCGCAGGACGCCGGCCAGCCGGGGGGCCACCTGGCGGAGCAGGGCGTCGCCGTAGGAGTGGCCCAAGCTGTCGTTGATCTCCTTGAAGCGGTCGAGGTCGACCAGCAGGACGGCCACCTCGTCCGACGACCTGGTGGCCGCGGCGAGCGCCTGGTCGAGCCGGTCGCGCAGGAGGAGGCGGTTGGGCAGACCGGTCAGCGCGTCGTGGGTGGCCGTGTGCCGGTCCCGCTCGGCGGAGGCCTGCAGCTCCTCGGTCTGGGTCCGCAGGCGCGTGGATGCGCGGGACACGATGCGGAACAGCGCCGCGTAGAAGACGGCGAGGCTGCCGACCAGCATGACGGCCAGCATGCGCACCTCCTCCCGCACCGCCGCGGCCACGGGGTCGTAGGGCAGGTAGAGCTCGATGGCGCCGTCGGGCCGGTCGGAGCCGGCGTACTGCACCGGCACGTAGACCTCGAGGACCTGCGGCGGCGCACCGGCTGTGTCGCTGTCGTCCGTCGAGCCCTCGATCTCCGAGACCACCTGGCCGGTGAGCGCGCGCCGGAGGTCGTCGGAGTCCGACTGCTCCCCGATGAGCGAGTGGTCGTCGGCGTACACGATCGTGCCGGCCCGGTTGAAGATCTTGACCGCGACCGGGTCGAGGTCGTCCAGCTGCCTGCCGGAGGCCTGGAGCTGGTCTCCAGCGGACCGGACCACGTTCTCCACGCGGGCGAGCCGGTCGGGGTCGAAGCCGTTCTCCAGGTCGTCCCGGTCGAGCTGCGGCTGGAGGCCCAGACGGACGGTGACGGTCGCCGTCCACTCGGCGTGCTCCCGGGCGCTCCCGGCGATGGCGTCGGCCCGCAGGGTGCCGAGGGCGACGCCCAGCCCGGCGGTCAGCACGAAGCTCAGCACCGCGAAGCGCACCAGCAGGCCGGCGCTGCGCACGCGGCCGAGGACGGTCATGTCCCCGCATCGGACGGTGACCGGGAGATCTTGAGGCGGAGCGCCGCTCTGCTCCCTCCGGGTGAGGACGGCCGGGGGCCTTTGGTCCCTGGGACGCGCTCCGATCGCGCCCCACGATGGATGTACCGCTTCCGCCTCCGGGCCGACGCTCCTACGGTTCGGGCCGTGCCCCCGCCCGCCCTCCCGGGATCCCCGGTCAGCGACGCATCCCTGGACGACGCCGTCGAGGCCACCCAGCGGGCGGTGGCGCGAGCAGCCGCGGTCCACCTCGGGGCCGACTCCGCCGTCCTGACCGTGCGGACCGGGAGCGGACCGGACCGGTCCGTCACGGTGGGTTCACCACCCCGGGCCGACGACGTGGCGCCGGAGAGCCACAGCCTGGTCCTCCCCCTCGGTGTTCCCGGCCTGGGCACGCTGCGACTCGACCGGGCCATCGAGGCCGAGCCCTTCACCCCCGCCGATCTCGCGACCGGCCGGGCGCTGGCGGCCGTCGCCCGCACGGCGGTGGAGAACGCCGTGGTCCTCGAGCACGCGGGACGGCGGAGGCTCTGGGCGCTGGCCGGCACGGCCATCGCCACCGCGCTGCTCTCCGGGACGCCGGCCGACCAGGTGCTGCGGGAGGCCGCCGCCCGGGTCGCGGAGCTGGCCGACGCCGACGCCGTGGGCGTGCTCGTGCCGGCCGACGGCGAGGAGGAGACGCTCATGATCGGCGCGGCCGCGGGCGGGCCGCTGGCGGCGGAGATGGAGGGCGTCCGGCTCCCCCTCGCCGAGACCCGGCTGCACGCCGCCCACCGCTCCGGTGTGCCGCAGGTGATCGAGGACATCGCCACCCCGCCGCCAGGGGCCGACCCGGCGGAGGCCGTCGGCGAGATCGCCGGCCAGTACGGGCCGGCGCTCTACATCCCGCTGGGCGGGCCGTCGTCGCTGGCCACCCTCGCGGTGCTGCGGACCCGCGGCCGCCCCCAGTTCGATCCCCGCGTGCTGGAGCTGGCGGCGGCGTTCGCGCGGCAGGCCACGGTGGCGATGGAGCTGGTCGGCAGCCAGGCGCGGGAACGCCGGCTGCAGCTCCAGGCCGATCGGGACCGGATCGCCCGGGACCTCCACGACCACGTGGTGCAGCGGATCTTCGCGACCGCCCTCGCCCTGGACCGCATCGGGCGGTCGCTGGAGCCCACGGCGCCGCAGGTGGCGGCGCGGATCGCGGAGCGGGTGGACGAGCTCGACGGCACGATCGCCCGCATCCGGGAGTCGATCTTCGAGCTGCACGCCGAGGACGCGTCGTCGGCCGCGGTGCGCCGCCGGCTGACCGAGGTCGTGCGCTCGGTGACCGAGGGGCACGGGGTGCGCCCCGCGCTGCGCGTCCGGAGCGAGGTCGAGGACCTGCCGCCCGACCTGGTCCCCGACCTGGTGGCGGTCGTCCGCGAGCTGGTCACCAACGTGGTGCGCCACGCGGCGGCATCCCGGCTGACCGTGACCGTGGCGATCGCCGGCGACGTGCGCGTGGTGGTGACCGACGACGGCTGCGGGCTGCCGCCGGTGACGGTGCGCAGCGGGCTGGCCAACCTCGCCGACCGCGCCGAGCGGCGGGGCGGCCGGCTCTCGGTGGCCGCCGCCCCCTCGGGCACCGAGATCGAGTGGACGGTGCCCCTGACGGGGTGAGCGGGTCAGCGTCCGGTCGTGCGGTGGTCGCGCAGCTCGGTCGCGAGGATCGCCGCCTGCGTGCGCCGCTCCAGCCCGAGCTTGGCCAGCAGGTGGCTGGTGTAGTTCTTCACCGTCTTCTCGGCCAGGCCCATCCGCTCGCCGATCTGCCGGTTGGTCAGCCCCTCGCCGATGAGCCGCAGGACGATGCGCTCCTGGTCGGTGAGGCGCGCCAGCCGGTCGGTGCCCAGCCGCGCCACGGGCGCCCGGACGACGTCCGAGGCCAGCGTCCCGCCCGCGGCCACGGTGTGCACCGCCGTCACCAGCGCCGAGCCGCGCACCTGCTTGAGCAGGAAGCCGGAGGCGCCGGCGTCCAGGGCGGCGTCGCGGGCGTCCTCCTCGCCGTAGCTGGTGAGCACCAGGCAGGCCAGCCCCGGCACGCACGCGCGCAGCTCGCGGCACAGCGTCGCGCCGTTCCCGTCGGGCAGCCGCATGTCCACGATGACGACGTGGGGCCGCACCGCCGGGACGCGGGCGAGCGCCTCGGCAACCGTGCCGGCCTCCCCGGCCACGGTGATGCCGGGATCGTCCTCGAGGACCTCGGCCACCCCGCGCCGGACCACCTCGTGGTCGTCGACGAGGAAGACCCGGACGCGGGGGCCGGTGTGATCCACGACACACACGCTAGCCCGGCGTCCCCTTCCAGGGCACCGCCCCGAGCGTGCGAGGGGCGGGGAGGAGGGGGTCCGTGCTCAGGCGGGCATCAGCAGGGCGGCGTAGAGCGTCAGCCCCGGCCCGAACGCCATGGCCACGATCGGGCCGTCCACGTCCGCCAGCTCCTGCAGGACCAGCAGCACCGTGGCCGAGGAGCAGTTGCCGTGCTCGGCCAGCACCCGGCGGGAAGCCGCCACCTGCTCCTCGCGCAGGCCGAGCTCGTCGCGGACGACGTCGATGATCCGCGGACCGCCGGGATGCACCGCCCAGCCCGCGACGTCCTCCGTCCGGAGGCCGGCGCCGGCGAGCAGCTCGTCGACGACCTCGCCGACGTGCCGGGAGAGCACGTCGGGCACCTTCGGCGAGAGCCCCATCCGGAAGCCGAGGTCGGTGACGTCCCAGGTCATGTGGTCGGCGGTGGACGCGTCGGTGCGCGCCACGACGCCGGCGAGACGGTGCCCGCGGGAGGCGCCCGGCTCCACGACGACGGCCGCCGCGGCGTCGGAGAACAGCGCGTGCGCGACCACCTGCTCGAGGTCCCGCTGCGCCGGCTGCACGTGCAGGCTGGTCAGCTCGCAGCACAGCAGCACCGCCGGGCGGGAACGCGCCGTGACGAAGTCGCCGACCGCCGCCAGCCCGGGGATCGCGGCGTAGCAGCCCATGTGGCCGACCAGCAGGCGCTGCAGCCCAGGCGGCATGCCGAGGTCGCTGGCCAGCCGGATGTCCAGCCCCGGCGTCGCGTACCCGGTGCAGGTCGCGACGGCGAACAGCCCCACGTCCCCGGGCGCGAGCCCTGCGGCGTCCAGCGCCCCCGCCACGGCCTGCTTGCCGAGCGGGAGGGCCTCCTGGATGAAGCGGGCCATGCGCGCCCCGGTCCCCCATCCGCTGAGGTCCTCGTCCATCGGGTTGGCCACGGCGTGCCGGCGGCGCACACCGGCTCCCAGGAAGATCCGCTTCGCGGCCCGCACGCCCTCGTAGTGCTGGGCGAAGAACCCGTCCCAGGCGGCTTCCTGGTCCAGCGTGGCCGGCAGCGCCGACCCTGCGCCGGTGACGACGGCGGCGGTCACCTGCGCCACTCCGCGGACGGCTCGCTCGGGATCATGCTCCCGAAGGTACGTCCGCGAGGGCGTCGTTGCTCGCTCACCTCTTCCGGCCGTAGCCGGCGAAGACGACGGCGGTCGAGCGCACCGGCTTCATCCGCACGCCCGCCCGACGGCCGAGCCGCCACGCGACGGCGTCCCGCAGCGACGGGCGGAGACCCACCAGCCGCAGGTCCAGCCCCAGCCGCTCGGCCGCCGCCAGCAGGCGGGCCCGGTCGACGAACAGCGCCGGGTCGTGGATGCCCGGCGGCGGGCCACCCGGCAGCCGCTCGGCCACGGTGACCATGAGGAACCGCCCGATGCGGGTGTCGGCCAGCGCGTCGACGACCAGCGTGCCGCCCGGCTTGAGCAGCCGGGCGCACTCGGCGAGCACCGCGACGTCGTCCTCGACGTGCTCGAGCACCTCACCGGCCACGACGACGTCGGCGCAGCCGTCGACCAGGGGGACGGCGAGCACCGAGCCCCGGACCGGGACGACGCCGTGCCCACGGGCCACCCGCAGGCCGGTCTCGCCCAGGTCGACGCCGACGTGCCGGTAGCCCAGCCGGGCCGCGTGCGGCGCCATGAGCCCGCCGCCGCAGGCCAGGTCGACCAGCAGCGCCCCGGGTGCGGCGGGCGGGATGTGCGCGGCGCGCGAGGCGGCCAGCCAGTGCAGCGCGGCGAACCCGCCCGAGGCCTCCCACCACTGGTCGGCGAGGTCGTCGTACTGGGCGGGGTCGTTGCGTGGCAGGGTGGTGCTGCGCACGAGCGGCTACCCCTTCTTCATCGGGTCGTGGCCCCAGTTCATCAGGGAGTAGCGCCACTTGGAGGTCTCGACGTCCTCCCCCCGCGGTTCCTGGGCCAGGTGCCGCTGCACGTAGCCGTGCACCTTGCGCATGTGCGCCAGATCGTCGTCGGTCAGGTCGTCCTTCTTCGTGCGGAGCAGCTCCACGATCCGCCGACCGGAGGCGTGGCCGGTGGACTCGCCGCCGTCGTCACCCTTCTGGCCGACGGCCTGCGACTCCTCGCTGCCGAGCCACTTCTCCAGCTCGCCGGCGGTCATGTTCACCGCCTCGCCGAACTCGCGCCGGACGGTGTCGGGGTCCTCGGTCGCCATGCGTCCTCCCCTACCGCGTCGCGCTCCGTCGGAAACCGCACGGGGTTCGCCACCGGGAGGACCGGGCACAGGCCCGGCGACCCGTACCGACGAGGAGGAGCCGACATGAGCGAGTCCCATCGCACTCCCCACAGCGCCGAGCGCGCCGAGGGCGACCCCGCCGGCGAGGAGAGCGGCAGCGGCCGCACCCCCCACCCGGAGGAGCCGGCCGAGGGCCGCTCGGACGCCGCCGAGGGTGGCGCGGACACCCCGGACGCCTGAGCACCGCGCGGCCCGGGGCGCCCGACGCGGCGTCCCGGGCCCCCCGTCGGAGGGAGTGGCGGTTTCGCCCGGTGACTCGTCGGGCACGCTGGGGCGCATGGACGAGACCGCCGAGCAGAACCGCAGCAGCGACGAGCCGGCCAGGGCCGCCGAGGAGCCCCGCGCCGAGGCCGCGGCGCAGGCCGTCGCCCGCATGCTCGCCAACCCCCGGCGCACCCGCCGCGCCTGACGGATCGAGGCCCGGGGACCGCGCTCTCGTGACGGTGCGTGGCCACAACGACACCACCGATCCCCGCTGCCCCGTTCAGCCCGAGCGCCCCTCGTCACCCAGAGCAACCATCTCGGCGTGCCGCGAACTGCTCCGTCACGTACCGGTGCATGCTCCCTGACGTGACCGCCGTACTGGACATCGCCGCCGCCGACGACACCTCGGCTCCGGTCCGCCGCAGCCGCGCCGAGCGGCAGGCGATCGTGCTCGACACCGCCGAGCGGCTGTTCTCCAGCCGCAGCTCCCGGAGCGTCGGCATGGACGAGCTCGTCCGGGAGACCGGCCTGGGCAAGATGACGGTCTACCGGCTCTTCAAGAGCAAGGACGACCTCGTCGGCGCGTACCTGTCCCGCAAGGCGGCGACCGTGCTCGCGTTCATCGACGCCGAGCTCACCCGGCTCGAGGGCGACCCGCGGGCGGCCCTGCTGTCCGTCGTCGACGCCGTGGAGCGCGACGTCACCCGCACCGGCTTCCGCGGCTGCCCGTTCAACAACGTGAGCAGCGAGTACGACGACCCGCAGCACCCTGCCCGCAGCGCTGCCGCCGACTACAAGTTCGAGCTCTACGGCCGCCTCGAGCGGCTGGCCGAGGAGGTCGTCCCCGGTGGCGGCGAGGACCTCGCCGCGCAGCTGCACCTGATCATCGACGGCATGTACCTCTCCGGTGGCCTGCTCGGCCCCGACGGCCCGGCCGCGCACGGCCGGCAGCTCGCCGAGAAGCTGATCGACGCGGCGGTCGCCCGGGCCTGAACGGGCGCACCGCCCGGCCGCCCCGCAGGATGGCCCGGTGACCAGCGACCGCACCCGCCCCGACCTCGACGACACGACCGTCGAGGCGCTGGGCAAGCTCTCCGAGGCCCTGGAGACCGTCGACCAGGCCCGCGGCTTCCTCTACGCGTTCCACCAGCTGACCGGCAAGGCCGACCGCCTGCTGCAGGAGTCGGTCGAGCTGTTCGAGCAGGCCGGTGCCACCGCCCTCGCCGCCGACCTCGACCGCGACCTCGTCGGCCGCAACGTGATCGCCGACCGCTGGACGTTCCAGATCGTCGAGGACTTCGACGAGAGCTACTGGGGCACCTTCCGCGCCTACGACGCCCGCGCCCGCGACGAGCTCGCCGGCGGCGACCGGCACGTCTTCGAGGCGCGGATGAAGCAGCGCGAGCGCACCCCGGGCCATCCGAACCACGAGGCCGGGCCGGCCCTCTCCGAGTGACCGGCGGGCCGTTTCCGCAGGCCAGGACCCGGGCACACCGGAGCCATGACCATGCCTGACGAGAACGGCCGCGGCTCCGACCGCGAGGCCAGGCCGCTGGGCGCCGACAAGGCCCCGGGCGAGGACCGCGAGTCCCTGGGTGCCACCGAGGGCCCCGCCGACGGGATCGCCGGACCGGCCTACCCGCCGGCCGGCACCGAGCCGGACGCCCGATGAGCGCCCCCACGCCTCCGCCGGCCGACGATCCGCTGCGCGTCGTCCCGCCGTCCACGACCGCGACGCCCACGACGGGTGGCACCGGCCCGGCGCCCGACCGCCCGGCGCCCGATCGCCCGGCTCCCCAGCAGGCGCCGGCCCGCCAGCGGCACACCGGGAAGACCATCGGCCGGTCCCTGGCGCTGGCGCTGCTGCTCTTCGTCACCGTGGTGCTCGTGCTGTTCGTCGTCTTCAACGACCAGACCGTGCCGATCAGCCTCGTGTTCGGCGACGTGGAGGCCCCGCTCGTCGTGGCGCTGCTCATCGCCGCCGCGCTGGGCGGGCTCCTGGTCTGGCTCGCCGGCCTCGTCCGACGGGCCCGTCGCCGCAACCGCTGATCCACCGTTCGCCAACCGGGCCCGCACGCTCCCGCGTGCGGGCCCGGCGCGCGTCCGCAGCCGCTCAGCCCACCCCCTCCGAGGCGTGTCGCGGGCCGCGTCTTGCCCTTGGCTACCGATGGGTAATAACGTTTGTTACCGGCGAGTAGGTATCGCCGCCCATCGGCATGGAGCACGGGAGCCCAGCGCAATGACGCACTACACCGCCAACCTGCGGGACCTCGAGTTCAACCTCTTCGAGTTCCTCGACACGAAGGACAAGTTCGGCACCGGTCCGTTCGAGCAGATGGACGCCGACACCGCGCGCGGGATCCTGGCCGAGATCCGCAAGCTCGCCGAGGGCCCGGTCGCGGCCTCCTTCGTCGACGCCGACCGCAACCCGCCGGTCTTCGACCCGGCCACGAACTCCGTGACCATCCCGGAGTCGTTCAAGAAGTCGTACAAGGCCGTCGAGGACGGCGAGTGGGCCCGCCTCGACCTGCCCGAGCACCTCGGTGGCTTCGGCGCACCGCACGCCCTGACCTGGGGCGCCTTCGAGATGATCCTCGGCGCCAACCCGGCCGTGTTCATGTACGGCTCGGGCGCGGCCTTCGCCGCGATCCTGGACGAGCTGGGCACCCCGGACCAGAAGCGCCTGGCCGAGCTCATGCTCGAGCGCAAGTGGGGCGCCACGATGGTGCTCACCGAGCCCGACGCGGGCTCCGACGTCGGCGCGGGCACCACCAAGGCCGTGCAGCAGGCCGACGGCACGTGGCACATCACCGGCGTGAAGCGGTTCATCACCTCCGCCGAGCACGACATGTCCGAGAACATCATCCACCTGGTCCTGGCCCGCCCCGAGGGCGCGAAGGCCGGCACCAAGGGGCTGTCGCTCTTCGTCGTCCCCAAGTTCCACTACGACGCGCAGACCGGTGAGCTCGGTGAGCGCAACGGCGCCTACGTCACCAACGTCGAGAAGAAGATGGGCCTGAAGGTCTCCACGACCTGCGAGGTCACCTTCGGCGACGGCGCGGTGCCGGCGCAGGGCTGGCTGGTCGGCGAGGTGCACGACGGCATCGCGCAGATGTTCAAGGTCATCGAGCACGCCCGCATGTTCGTGGGCGCCAAGGCCATCGCCACCCTCTCGGCCGGCTACCAGGTCGCGCTGGACTACGCGAAGACCCGCGTGCAGGGCGCCGACCTGACCGCGACGTCGAAGGACGCCCCGCGGGTCACCATCACCCACCACCCCGACGTCCGCCGGTCGCTCATGCGGCAGAAGGCGTACGCCGAGGGCATGCGCGCGCTGTACCTCTACACCGCGGGCTTCCGGGACCGGGTCGTCGAGGCCGAGGCCACCGGCGACGCCGAGGCGGCGAAGCTCGCGGAGCGGATCAACGACCTGCTGCTGCCGATCGTGAAGGGCTTCGGCTCCGAGCGGGCCACCGAGCTGCTCACGGCGGAGTCGCTGCAGACCCTGGGCGGCTCGGGCTTCCTGCAGGACTACCCGATCGAGCAGTACATCCGGGACTCGAAGATCGACACCCTCTACGAGGGCACCACGGCCATCCAGGGCCAGGACTTCTTCTTCCGGAAGATCGTCAAGGACGGCGGCGTCGCGCTGACCTGGCTGGCCGAGCAGATCCAGGCCACGGTCGACGGCGAGGCCGGCAACGGCCGGCTCAAGGAGGAGCGCGTGCTCCTCGGCGCCGCCCTGCAGGACGTCCAGGGCATGCTCGCCGCGATGTTCACCCACCTGACCGCCGCGCAGGAGGACATGTCCTCGCTGTACAAGGTCGCGCAGAACACCAGCCGCCTGCTGCTGTCCACCGGCGACCTGATCACCGCGTGGCTGCTGATCCGCCAGTCCGAGGTGGCCCTCGCCGCCCTCGCCGGCGAGGTCAGCGAGAAGGACCGCCACTTCTACGAGGGCAAGCTGGCCGCCACCCGGTTCTTCGCGACGCAGGTGCTGCCGCGGCTCACCTCGGAGCGGCTGATCGTCGAGAACACCGACAACGCCCTCATGGAGGTCGACGAGGCCGCGTTCTAGAAGGACCGCCCTCCTCCCCACGCCTCGCACGCTCGGCGCGGGCCCCTGGAGGGCGGCCGTTCCAGCACGTCACCTCGGTGGCCGTCTCCCCCCGGGGAGGCGGCCGTCGGCCGTTTCCGGCGCCGGGCGGCGGGCACACCGTTGCCCATGACCGACCCGCAGGGCAGCGACCGCATCCAGCAGGACATCCCGACCGCGTCGGGCACCGGTGACAACAGCGACTCCGCGTCGTCCTTCGACGACGTGCCCCTCACCGCCGACGAGGCGCTCGAGCGCGACGCCACCCAGGGCGACGACCTCCCGGCCCGCGCCGAGGGTGACATCGCTCGCGCCAGGCGTGCGGGGGCGTCCGGGGAGGTATGAGCCTGCTGACCGCGCACCCCGCACCTCGAGGAGAACGATGAGCGACCCCACCGGCTACGGCGAGTCCCCCGACACCGAGGACGGCCCGGTCGCCGAGGACCAGAACTCCGACGGGCCCGAGGGCAGCGCCACGCTCACGACCGACGAGGACGCGCAGGCCGACGACGGCGTCGTCCGCCCCGGCAACGCCCCCGACTGAACGCGCGACGGGCTCCCCACGACGGTGTCGTGGGGAGCCCGTGCACGTCGTCGGCCTGCTACACCCGCTCGACCGGGCGCCCGTCCTTGGGGACGACGGCGTGGTCGGCAGCCAGGTCGCGCTTGCTCGTCTCGCCGTAGGCGAAGACCGCGACGATCGTGATCAGCGAGCAGACGGCGAGGTAGATCGCCACCCGTCCCGGGTTGGGGTCGGTGAAGCTGCCCAGCAGCGCGAGCGCGATCAGCGGCGCGGGAGCGCCCGCCACCAGGGACGCCAGCTGCGAGCCCATGCCGACACCGGTGTAGCGGGACTTCGTGCCGAACAGCTCGGTGAAGAACGCCGCCTGCGGCCCGTACATGGCGCCGTGGAAGAGCAGCCCGACGGTGATGGCGAAGACGCTGAGCCAGAAGTTGCCGGCGTCGAGCAGACCGAACAGGACGAAGGCCCAGACGCCGATGCCGACGGCACCGAAGAGGTAGACGGGCCGGCGACCCAGGCGGTCCGACAGCGCACCCCAGAGCGGGATGGTCACCAGGTGCACGGCCGAGGCGATCACCAGCGCGTTCAGGGTGAAGGAGCGGTCCGCCCCCTCGGCGTTGATCAGGTAGGAGAGGCTGAACGCCGTGAGCAGGTAGAACGAGACGTTCTCCGCGATCCGGGCACCCATGGCGACGAGGACCTCGCGCTTGTAGTGCGCCAGGATGGTCGTGATCGGGGCCTTCTCCGCGACACCGGTCTCCGCCGCCTTCTGCGCGGCCAGCCGCTGCGCCTCGAGGAAGACCGGGGACTCGTCCACCGCGAGCCGGATGAACAGACCGACGACGATCAGCACGGCGGACAGCAGGAACGGGATGCGCCAGCCCCAGTCCTGGAACGCCTCGTCGGACTGGAAGACGGCCAGCAGGGCCAGGACACCGGTGGCCAGCAGGTTGCCCGCGGGGGCGCCGGCCTGCGGCAGCGACGTCCAGAAGCCCCGGGTCCCGGGCCGGCCGTGCTCGGAGACCAGCAGGACGGCGCCGCCCCACTCACCGCCGAGGGCGAAGCCCTGGATGAGGCGCAGCACGATCAGCAGGATGGGCGCGAGGAGGCCGATGGTGGCGTAGGTCGGCAGCAGGCCGATGGCGAAGGTGGCCCCGCCCATCATCAGCAGCGAGATGACCAGCAGCTTCTTGCGGCCGATGCGGTCGCCGAAGTGGCCGAAGACCAGCGCGCCGATCGGGCGCGCGGCGAAGCCCACGGCGTAGGTGGCGAAGGACGCCAGCGTGCCGGTGAAGGCGTCCTGCTGGGGGAAGAAGAGCGCGGGGAACACCAGCGCGGCGGCCGAGCCGTAGAGGAAGAAGTCGTACCACTCGACCGTGGTGCCGATGACGCTCCCTCCGACGACCTTGCCGAAGCCGGCCCTGGGTTGAGCGGGTGCGGACATGGGTCCCTCCTCGTGGATGTGATGGCGGTCACCGACGCTAGGCCGGGCGGATCGCCCGGTCCATGTGCCGTGGCGCCTCGATCCCGGACGACAAGATGTGGCCGCCACCCATGACCGAACGTGACGACGCCGCGCGGACGACCTCCTGCGGGGCCGGTCGGGAGATGTGGTGCGCCGCCATCCGATCGCCGTCGGTTGTGTGGCGGCCGACCGTGGGGGGCCCCGCGGACGCGGCCTAGCGTCGCGGCATGGCGGTCAACGGTTCTCTGGTCGGACGGCGCGCTCTCATCACCGGCGGGGCCTCGGGCATCGGCCGGGCCTGCGCGGTCCGGCTGGCCGCCGAGGGAGCGCACGTCGTGGTGGTGGACCGCGACGCCGCGGCGGCGGGAGCGGTGGCGGCCGAGATCGGCGGCACGGCGCTCGCCGTCGACCTGACCGACCTCGACGCGATCGACGCCCTCGACCTCGCCGCCGACATCCTGGTGAACAACGCCGGGCTGCAGCACGTGGCCCCGCTGCACGAGTTCCCCGTCGACCGCTTCTCCTACATCCTCCGGCTGATGCTCGAGGCGCCGTTCCGGCTGGTGCGGGGCGCGCTGCCGCACATGTACGAGCAGGGGTGGGGCCGGGTGGTGAACATCAGCTCCATCCACGGCCTGCGGGCCTCGGCCTACAAGTCGGCCTACGTGACGGCCAAGCACGGGCTCGAAGGGCTCTCCAAGGTCATCGCCCTCGAAGGGGCCGAGCACGGGGTCACCTCCAACTGCGTGAACCCGGCCTACGTCCGCACCCCGCTGGTGGAGGGCCAGATCGCCGACCAGGCCAAGGCGCACGGCCTGTCCGAGGACCAGGTCGTCGAGCAGGTCATGCTCGCGCCGGCGGCGATCAAGCGGCTCATCGCCCCGGCCGAGGTCGCCGACGCGGTGGTGTGGTTGTGCTCGCCATCGGCGGCGTCGGTCACCGGCACCTCGCTGGTGATGGACGGCGGGTGGAGCGCGCACTGATGGACCGCACCGCGCACGCGCCCGCCCCCCGGAGGGAGCCGGGGACAATGCACGGCGTGTCGGCCGCCGAGTTCTTCGAACTGCTGCTGGAGGACGCCGCGGCGATCGAGTACGAGCGCCCTCTCGTCCGCGCCCGCGCCGCGGGGGCCGAGGGCGGCGAGCTGGCCGAGCTGGAGCGGGTCAAGCTGCTGGCGCTGCAGGTCCGGGAGGCGTTCGCGGCGCGACGGCGGCGCGAGTCGGAGCTCTCCGCGCTCTTCGACACCGCCAACGACCTCGCCGCCCTGCGTGGCGTGGACTCGGTGCTCACCGCGATCGTCCGGCGGGCCCGCCAGCTGCTGGGCACCGACGTCTCCTACCTGACCCTGCACGACGCCGCCGCGGGCGACACCTACATGCGCGTGACCGACGGATCGGTCTCCGCGCGCTTCCAGTCGCTCCGCCTGCAGATGGGGGCGGGCCTGGGCGGGCTGGTGGCCCAGACGGCGGCGCCCTACGCCACGGCCAGCTACTTCACCGACGCCCGCTTCCGGCACACCGACGAGATCAACGACGGCGTCCACGACGAGGGCCTGGTCGCGATCCTCGGCGTCCCCCTCATCCGTGGGTCGCAGGTGATCGGCGTGCTGTTCGCCGCCGACCGGACCGAGCGGACCTTCGACCGCTCCGAGGTCTCGCTGCTGGGCTCGCTGGCGGCGCACGCCGCCATCGCGCTGGACAACGCCCGCCTGCTCGAGGAGACCCGGGCCGCGCTCGACGAGCTCTCGACGGCCAGCCGGGAGCTGCGCGCGCACTCCGCCTCCGTGGAGCGGGCAGCCGGAGCGCACGACCGGTTCATCGACGTCGTCCTGCGCGGGGGCGGCGTCGAGGACGTCGCCGCCGCGGTCACCGAGGCGCTGGGCGGGTGCATCACCGTCGTCGACGAGGGCGGACGGGTGACGCCCACCGACACGGGGGCGGTGGCGGAGCTCCCGCCCGACCCGGCGGCGGCGCTCACCCGGGCGCGCTCGACCGGTCGTACCGTGCGCGACGGCAGCTGGTGGACCGCCGCGGTGACGGTGGACAGCGAGCTGCTGGGAGGGCTGGTGCTGCACCGCGACGACGAGCTCTCCGACTCCGAGCAGCGCATCCTCGAGCGCGCCGCCCTGGTCACCGCCCTGCTGCTGCTGATCCGCCGGACGGCCGGCGAGGCGGAGAACCGGGTGCGCGGCGAGCTGCTCGAGGAGCTGCTCAGCGGGAGCACGCGCGACCCCGACGGCCTCCGGGAGCGGGCTCGCCGGCTGGGCGCGGACCTCGACCGCCCGCACGCGGTCGTCGTCGTCCGGGTGGAGCCCCGCTGCCGGCCGCGGGCCCTCGCGGCCGCGACGCACCTGGCCGCGACCCGCGGCGGGCTCGCCGGCACCCACGAGGGCAGCGTCGTCGTCTGCCTGCCCGACCTGACGCCGGATGCCGCGGCCGCCACCGTGCGCCGGGACCTGTCGAACGCAGGCGCCGGCGCGGTCACCGCGGGGGGCGCAGGACCCGCGCGGGGCCCGGGCGCCGTGGCGGCGGCCCACGCGGAGGCGGCCAGGTGCGCGGCCACGCTCGTCGCGCTCGGCCGGGCCGGCACGTCGGGCAGCGCCGAGGAGCTCGGGTTCTTCGGCCTGCTGCTCGGCGAGGGCCGGAACGTGCGCGGCTTCGTCGAGGCCACCCTCGCGCCGGTGCTGGAGTACGACGCGCGGCGCGGCACCGACCTGCAGGCCACGCTGCAGGCCTTCTTCGACGCCGGCAACTCCCCCGCCCGTGCGGCCGAGGTGCTCCGGGTGCACGTCAACACCGTGACCCAGCGGCTGGACCGGGTGGCCCGGTTGCTCGGCAGGGACTGGTCCTCGCCCGCGCGGGCCCTGGAGGTCCAGCTGGCGCTCCGGCTGCACCGGCTCACCGACGAGGTCCCCGGGTAGGGCCTTCTACGCTGGCCGGGTGCCGTCGCTGCTGACCCCGACCGTGCTCGCGCGGGAGGAGTGGACCGCCCGGGCGGCCGCGCACGAGGAGCGGGTCGACCGGTGGACCGTGCCGCACCGGGAGCGCCGGCGCCGCGGGGAGGCGCACCCGGTGCTGGACTTCCTCTTCAGCTACTACTCGGAAACGCCCGGCCGGCTGCGCCGCTGGCACCCGGGCGCGGGGGTCGGGCTGGCCGGGCCGGCCCCGCACGCGGAGTGGCGCTGGTACACGGCCGACGGGGACACCGTGCGCCTCGACGTCGACGCCTTCACGGCCGACCGCGGGGACACCGTCCGGTTCGTCCGCCGGCTGCTGGCCGCCACCGCGTCACGCCCGGCGTTCAGCGGCTGCTTCGGGCTGCACGAGTGGGCGATGGTCTACCGCGACACGGAGACCCGGCACGCGATCCCGCTCCGGCTGGGCCGCGAGGGCACCGACGCGGTCGTCGAGGCGCACCCGATCCGGTGCAGCCACTTCGACGCCTTCCGGTTCTTCACCCCCGAGGCCGTGGACCGCAACCGCCTGCAGCCCACCCGCGAGAGCCAGCCCGAGCTCGAGCAGCCGGGCTGCCTGCACGCCGGCATGGACCTCTACAAGTGGGCCTACAAGCTCAGCCCGGCCACGCCGGGCGAGCTGGTCGCCGACTGCTTCGAGCTGGCGGTCGAGATCCGCGAGCTGGACATGCGCGCCTCGCCCTACGACCTGAGCGCGCACGGGTACGAGCCGGTCGCCATCGAGACCGCCGACGGCAAGGCCGCCTACGTGACCGCCCAGCGCGGGTTCGCCGAGCGCGGCGCCGTCCTCCGCCAGCGCCTCATCGACGTCTGCGACGCGCTCCTCGGCTGACGCGCGGTCAGGCGCAGACCGGCTCGGGTGGAGCTCCCTCGGGGACCGGGCGGAAGTCGTAGGTCTGCCCGTCCGCGGCCGACAGCGGATCGCGCACGGTGAAGCGCAGCTCGTCGTCGTCGAGCAGCACGAGCTCGCCGGCGGTGGTCCCGTCGTAGGTCACCACCCCGGCGGCGTCGGGCAGCCGGGCCGGCTCGGGAGCGGGCTGCACCGCCTCCCACCTCCGCCCGTCCAGGAGCACGGTGCGGATGCCGCAGTGGGTGACGAGGTCGACCGGGACGGCGACCGCGGAGGGATCCGCCACGACGGAGGACGACGCCGCGACCGGCGTCGGCTGCTGCGGCCGGTCGGCAGCGCACCCGGTCGTGACGGCGGCCGCGGCGAGCAGCAGAGCCCGCGCCGAACGCCCGGCTGCCTGCCCCATGCCGCCTCCCTCGGGGAACCGGTCGCCGAGGATCCTCCGGCCCGCCGCCCGGGGGAAGGTCCCGCCGCGCGCCCCCCGTAGGGTGCCGACGTGAGCTCCCCGGGCGACGACCGCTGGATCCGGCTCGACGGCACGGCCAACACCCGCGACCTCGGCGGCCTGCCGACCGCGGACGGCGGACGGACGGTTCCCGGCCGGGTCCTGCGCAGCGACAACCTGCAGACGCTCAGCCCCGGCGACGTGCGGCGGCTGGTCGGCGACCTCGGCCTGCGGCAGGTGGTCGACCTGCGGACGACGGCGGAGATCCTGCTCGAGGGTCGCGGGCCGCTGCGCCACGTGCCCGAGGTCGCGCACCGGCACTTCACCCTGCTGCCCGAGCGCGGCCACCACACCGACGTCTTCGCGGTGGAGGAGGACGACGCGGCGCTCGAGGTGCCGGCCGGCTGGCTGGACTCGCTCCTCCCCCGGCAGGTCGCCGCCCACGACGAGGGCGAACCGCCGGCGGTGCGCTCGTACCTGGGGTACCTGGGCCAGCGGGGCGACAACGTCGTCGCCGCGTTGCGCGCCCTCGCGGACGCGGGTCCCGGCGCCTCGGTCGTGCACTGCGCCGCGGGCAAGGACCGCACCGGTGTGGTCTGCGCCCTCTCCCTCGCCGTCGCGGGCGTGCCGCACGAGGAGATCGTGGCCGACTACGCCATGACCGCGCAGGTGATCGACGGCGTCGTCGCACGGCTCGCGGCGTCCCCCACCTACGCCGACGACATGGTCAGCCGCGACGTCGCCAGCCACACCCCGCGGGCGGAGACGATGGACCGGGTCCTCACCCTGCTCGACGAGCGGTTCGACGGTCCGCTCGGCTGGCTGACCGCGCACGGGTTCGGCCCCGCGGAGCAGGCCGCGCTGCGCGCCCGGCTGCGCGACTGAGACCTAGCGCGCAGCGGCCCGGCCGCGGTGCTGCTTCTGCCGGTACATCGCGGCGTCGGCCTCGCGGAGCAGGGCGTCGGCGCTGCGCGGTCCGTCGGCGGCCAGCACGGCCACGCCGACGCTCGTACCGACGTCCACCTGCCGGCCCTCCAGCCGGAACGGCTCGCTGAAGCAGCCGGAGACCCGCTGGGCCAGGCGCCGGGCGTCGGCGGGGTCGGGGAGGTCGGGCAGGACGACGGCGAACTCGTCACCGCTGAGCCGCGCCACCGTGTCGCCCGGGCGCACGACTGCGCGCAGGCGTGCGGCCACCTGGCGCAGCAGCTCGTCGCCGGCCGCGTGACCGAGGCTGTCGTTGACGTCCTTGAAGCGGTCCAGGTCGCAGAAGAGCACGCCGAGGTGGCCCTCCGGTGCCGTACCGGCGAGCGTGGTCTCGAGGCGTTCGAGGAACAGCACGCGGTTGGGCAGGCCGGTCAGGGCGTCGTGCATGGCCTGGTGCCGCACCGTCTCCAGCAGCCGGGCCTTCTGCAGGGCGGTCGTGGCCTGGTCGCCCACGCCCCGCAACCGGGCGAGGACGTCACCACCCAGCTCCGGCGGGGTCTCCCCGGTGTCCCAGCTGGCGGTGGCGACGCCGAGGAAGGTGGTGCCCGCGACGAGGGGGACGGCGACGACGTCGGTGACGTCGATCTCGCGCAGGAACTGGGCCACCGCGGGGCTGCTCGTGCCGACACCGAGGATGCGCGGTTCCCGGTCGGTGAGCATGCCGATCAGCTCCGGGGTGTCCTCGGGGCGCAGGGGCGTGCTCAGGAAGTGCTCGCCCTGGGGTCGATCGGGCCGTGCCGACGACCGGCCCTGCAGCTGACCGAGCGTGGGGTCCCAGAGCATGACCGAGGCGCCGCTGCAGCCGACGACCCGCGGCAGCGTCGCGGCGACGATGTCGCAGACGGCGGTCGCGTCGGAGGCGGCGGCCAGCTCGTGCGCCAGGGCGAGCAGCGCCCCGGCACGCTCGGCCTCCAGGCGGGCGCCCCGCAGGGCGATGAGCAGGTCCAGGGCGGCCGCTGCGTGGCCGGCGTACGCGGCGAGCATCGTCTGCTCGTCGCTCATCGGCCCGTCACCGGTCCGGTAGATCGCCGCCAGCCGGCCGTGCCGCCGCCGCGCCGAGGCGACGTCGACGACGACGGCGGACGGGCCGAGGTCCTCGCCCGCGAGCAGCCGCTCGGCAAGCGCCGGGAGCTGGTCCTCCGGGATGCCGGCGGCGTGCACGAGCGGTGCGCCGCCGTCCGGGGAGTCGACGACGAGCAGGTGGGCCGGGGCGAGGACGGCCTCGCCCGCGCGGGCCACGATGCGGTGCAGCACGGTGTCCAGGTCCTCGCTGCCGACCAGTTCGCCGGCCGCGGACTGCAGCGTGCGCAGCTGGCCGCGCAGGGCCATCAGCTCGGGGTCGTCCTCGCGCCGGCGCCGGCGCCGGCGCAGCCGCGACCGCCGCTCCCAGGTGACCCGGTAGACGCAGGTGCGGCTGCCGTCGCTCGCGCAGGCGGACGACGCGACGACGCCCTGGGGCAGTCCGAAGATGACGGGCACGGTGATCGCCAGCCCGCGGGCGAAGGCGCAGTCCAGCGCGGAGTGCTCGTAGCCCTCGGCGAGCGTGAGGGAGATCGTGGCCGACGTCGGCGACGTCTCCCGCACGTGCATCGACTGGACGGTGGTGAACCTGGCCGCGCTGCGCGGCAGCTGCCGGTACACCTGGCGGGGGGTGCCCAGGGCCCGCAGCACGAGCAGCAGGGAGTGGCCGAGGCCGCTGCGCAGGGCGGAGGTGCCCATGGCGAACAGCGCGTCCGGGTCCTGGAGGACCTCGGTGGCGGCGACGAAGAGGCGGATGCGGGTGTCGTAGCTCCACCAGCGGGACTGGTCCTCGAGCTCGGCGGCCACGTGCTCCAGGCCGGCGCGGCGCAGGACCTCGGCGACCGCGCCGTCGCCACCGTGCCGGCGGACGTAGCGGAGCACGCCGGCGATGGTGGCGCCCGACGTCTCCCGCGCCTCCTCGTGCCCGATCGAGGTCATCCTCGCCACCCTCCCCCCGGAGCTGCACAGCCCGTCCGGTGGAGCATCGGCCGCCCGGCGTGAACCTTGAGCGATCCTGCCCCGTTCCGATGAAGGTTTCGCGCAGGTCAGCCGCGTGTCGGGGTGCGGCGCCCGTGCTTGTGCCGGTACATCGCCGCGTCGGCCCGGCGCAGCAGCTGCTCGGCACCGCCGGTGTCCTCGGTCAGGACGGCGACGCCGGTGCTGGTGCCGACCCGCACCTCGGTGCCCTCGAGGCGGAACGGCTCGTCGAAGCAGGCCAGCACCCGGGCGGCGAGGCCGTCGGCGTCCGACGGCTCCTCGAGCCCGGGCAGCAGGATCGCGAACTCGTCGCCGCTGAGCCTGCCCACGGTGTCGCCGGGGCGCACGCCGGCGCGCAGCCGGGCCGAGACCTGCCGCAGCAGCTCGTCCCCGGCGGCGTGGCCCAGGGTGTCGTTGACCTGCTTGAAGCGGTCGAGGTCGCAGAACAGGACCCCGAGGTGGGTCGTCGGACGGGTGTCCACGATCGCGGTGGTGAGCCGGTCGAGGAAGAGCGCCCGGTTCGGCAGCCCGGTCAGCGCGTCATGCGTCGCCTGGTGGCGGACGGTCTGCAGCAGGTGCGCCTTCTGCAGCGCGGTGGTGGCCTGGTCGCCCACGCCGCGCAGCCGGGCGAGCACGTCGCCGTCCAGCTGCGGCGGTGCCTCACCGCGGCGCCAGCCGGCGGTCGCCGCGCCGAGGAAGACCCCGTCGGCGATGAGCGGCACGGCCACGACCTCGGTGGTGCCGAGGCCGTCGAGCAACCGGCGCAGCACCGGGCTGCTCGTGCCGGCGCGCAGGATCTGCGGTTCGCGATCGGTCAGCATGCCCACCAGCTCGGGCACGTCCTCGGCGCGCAGCGCGGTCGTCCGCAGCAGCTCGTCCGCCCTGCCGTCGTGACCCACGGCGGAGTGCGAGCGCAGCGAGGCGCTGGCGGCGTCCCACACCAGGATGCCGGCCGTGGTGCAGCCGACGATCCCGGGCAGCGCCGCGGTGACCAGCTCGCTGACCTCGGCGGCGTCGGTGGAGGCGGCGAGGTCGTGCGCCAGGGCGAGCAGCGCCCCGGCGCGGGCCGCCTCGGTCCGCGCCTCCTGGAGGGCGATGATCAGGTCGAGCGCGGCCGCGGCATGACCGGCGTAGGCCGCCAGCATGGCCGACTCGTCGCCCATGGCGTCGTCCCCGGCGCGGTAGATCGCCGCCAGGCGGCCGTGCATCCGCCGCGCCGAGACGACGTCGACGACGACGGCACCGGCGCCCATGTCGTCGCCGGCCAGCAGGGCGGCGGCCAGCTGCGGCAGCCGGTCGGACGGCAGGCCGGCGGCGTGCACGAGGGGTTCGCCGCCCCCTGGCGCGTGGACGGCGAGCAGGTAGGCGGGCGCGAGGACGGCCTCGGCGGCCCGGGCGACGATCCGCTCGAGGACGGTGTCGACGTCGTCGCTGGCGACGAGCTCCGTCGCCGCCGACTGCAGGATCTGCAGCTGGCCGCGGAGGGCGAGCAGCTCGGGGTCGGCGCCGGCGTCCTCCCGGCGGCGCCACGGCAGCCGGGACCGCCGGTGCCACGTCAGGGAGTAGATGCAGGCCGGGTGCCCGTCGGACTGGCACTCGTCGTGGACGACCTCCGCCGCCGGCAGCGTGAAGATCTGCGGGACGCAGCTCAGCAGCCCCTGCGTGTAGTCGCAGTCCAGGCGGGAGTGGGGGTAGCCGTCGTGCAGCCGGTACCGGATGGTGGCCGACGTCGATCCGGCCTCGAGGATCTCCATGGTCGAGGTGGTGCTGAACTTCTGGACGGCGCGGGGGAGCTGGCGGAAGACCTGCCGGGGCGTGCCCAGCGACCGCAGCAGGAGGACCAGGCCGTGGGCGAGACCGGTCTTCAGCGCGGCCGCGCCCACCTCGAACATGGTGCGCCGGTCGTCGAGCACCTCGGTGGCGGCGGAGAACAGCGCGATCCGGGTGTCGTAGCTCCACCAGCGGGACTGGTCGTCGAGCTCGTCCGCGGTCGCGTCGACGCCGGCCCGCCGGATGACCTCGGCGACCGCTGCGTCGCCGCCCTGGCGGCGGACGAAGCGAAGCAGCCCGCCGGTCGTGGCCCCGGAGGTCTCACGTCTCTCGGCGGCGTTGCTCATCGCGTCCTGTCCTCGGCCCTGATCGTGTCGCGGGCGCCGACGGGCGCAGGAGCGACCGGGATCCGCAGCGGGTGCACGTCCTCGCATCGGCCGCTTCCCCACCGGACCTGAGCCCACGACCCCCGTCGGGGTGAGCCGCATCCGGCGATGAACACGGATCGTGCGCCTGCGGTTGCACAATGCCAGCCGTTGCGGCCGGAGGGACACCGGTCCCCCGAACGCATGCGACCCCGGTCTCGAGGAGACCGGGGTCGGGGTGGAGCGGGCCGCGCTGGGCGGCCGGGGATCAGCGGCCGAAGAAGTGGCTGCTGTTCGCCATCGTCAGGAGCTCGTCCCGCATGGCCGGGCTGCTGGTGCGGGAGAGCGCCTTGTCGAGCGCCCGCCGGGTACGCGCCACCTGCCGGCGCTCGCGCCAGACCGTCGTCACGCTGCTCATCGCTACTGCCTCTTTCGTCGAAGTGTCGTGCCTGCGACCGTAGTAACACAGGTGTTCACCACTGTAATCCGACGAAACGTAGGTTTGGTTGAGCCTGGGCCGAAGGTTGCTCACCCTTCGGGGTGAGAGTGGTCACGAAAGCACGACGGCGCCCGCCCCCACAGGGGACGGGCGCCGCGCGATGTGCTGGAACGGCCCCCTCGCAGGGCCCCGCCGCGAGCGGAGCGAGCGGTGGGGGGCGAGGGGGTCCTCTCAGTGCTGGTCGGGCCGCGGGACGTCGCCGCGCCAGGCACCGGTCTCGGCGCCGCGGCTCTCGATGAACTCCTTGAACTTCTTCGCGTCCGCCTTCACCTGGCGGTCGTCGAAGCCCAGGGCCGCCCCGGCCTTCTCGACCAGGCCCTCGGGCTCCCAGTCGATCTGGATCATCACCCGGGTCTTGTTGTCGTCGAGCCGGTGGAAGGTGACGACGCCGGCGTGCTTGGCCTCCCCGCTGGTGCTGGTCCAGGCGACCCGCTCCTCGGGGTGCTGCTCGGTGATCTCGGCGTCGAACTCGCGCTTCACACCGTCGATGTTGGTCACCCAGTGGGTGTGGGTCTCGTCGATCTGCGTGATGCTCTCGACCCCGCCCATGAACTGGGGGAAGGACTCGAACTGCGTCCACTGGTCGTACACGGCGCGGATCGGGACGTCGACGTCGACGGACTCCTGCACGGATGCCACGGCTGCTCAGCTCCTCAGATCGCTGTTGGGTCGTGTGCGACCTACCCCCGTGACCGCGGGGCGACACGTCGAAGCGCAGGTCAGCGCAACGCGGCGGCGATGCTTCCCCTGACCGGGGAGTTCCGCAGCAGCAGCGCCTGCGCCAGGTGGTAGGCGTCGGGCTGCCCGGTCCAGGTGCCCGAGGCGACCTCGCCCGTCGGCGTCAGCTCGTGGTGCCAGCTGCCGGTCGCGCGGTCGGCGAAGCGCGCCTCGCCGTGCGCCCACCAGCGGTCGGCCAGGTCGCGGAAGCGCGCCTCCCCGGTGACGCCGGCGAGCACCTCGGCCGCGGCGACCGCCTCGCACAGCACCCAGTGCATGCGGGCCGGGACGACCGGGCGGTCCTGCCAGTCCAGCGTGTACGGGAAGCCGTCCTCCCCGTCGGCCGCCCAGCCGCGTCCCGCCGCCGCGTCGAAGAGGGCGACCGCATCGGGCAGCAACCAGACCGGGGGCTGGTCGAGCGCCGACCGGAGGTGGAGGCACAGGCGCGCCCACTCGAACTGGTGCCCCACCGTCACGCCGTAGGGCCGGAACGGGTCGGCCGGGTGGTCGCGGTTGTGCTCGGGCAGGGGGGTCCAGGCGTCGTCGAAGTGCTCGGGCAGCCGCCAGTCGCGCTCCCGGGCCCAGCCGTGCACGACCCGCTCGACGCTGCGCAGCGCCTGGCTCCGCAGCCGGTCGGCGAGGCCGGGGTCGTGCACCGCGTCCGCGGCGGCGAGGGTGGCCTCGACGCCGTGCATGTTGGCGTTGGCGCCGCGGTAGCCGTCCAGCCGTGTCCAGCCGGCGTCCCACTCCTCGACGGCGAGACCGGCCTCGTCGTCCCAGAACCGGTGCTGCAAGACGTCCAGCGCCTCCCCGAGCAGGTCGTCGCCCAGCCCGGCGGCCGCCGCGGTGGACCCGGCCAGGACGACGAAGGCGTGCACGTACGCCGCCTTCGTCCCGTCCTCGGTGCTGGACCGCCACCCGCCGTGCCGGGCGTCGTGCAGCGGCCCCTCCCGCAGCGCCCGGACCCCGTGCGCGGCCAGGTCACCGGCGCCCGGCCTCCCCAGCAGGTGCGCCAGGCCGAAGACGTGGGTCATCCGCGCGACGATCCAAGCCTCCTGCGGCCGGTCGGCCAGGACCGAACCGTCCGCGTCCAGGTAGCCGAAGCCGTCGTCCAGCCGGGAGCGGGCGGCGAAGGCGAGCAGCCGGTCGAGGTCGGTCACGGGGTCAGGCTAGGAGGCCGACCTCCGAGCCGCCGAGACCGCGACGGACAGCCGGGTGATGACGACGGCCAGCACCACCAGCCCGACCAGCCGGGCGAGGCCGGCGCCGATGTCCGCGCCCTCCTGCCCGGCGGTGAGCCAGTCGACCAGCGCGAGGACCGCGATCACCCCGAGCACGACCACGCCGGTGCGGCGCGCCGCGGGGTCGGGCCCCTTGAGGAGCAGCGCCCCGCCGACGGCGGCGGCGACGTAGCCCGCCACCTGGATCAGCGCCGGCAGGTCCCCCTGGCCGTCACCAGCGGGGCGGGAGCCGCTCACCACGATCGCGGCCCCGGTGAGGACGACGAACAGCAGCAGCGCCACGAGCGCAGGTGCCCTGCGGTCCACGTCGGCCTCCTCGGACGTCATGCGCGTCAGTAGGCCAGCGCGCTCGCCGGATCCTGCAGCAGCGCGCCGACGTCGGCAAGGAACCTCGACCCCAGCTCGCCGTCGACGATCCGGTGGTCGAACGACAGCGCGAGCGTGGTGACCTGCCGGGGCCGGACCTTGCCCTTGTGCACCCAGGGCATCTCGCGCACGGCACCGAAGGCCAGGATCGCCGACTCCCCGGGGTTCAGGATCGGGGTGCCGGTGTCGACGCCGAAGACGCCCACGTTGGTGATCGTCAGCGTGCCGCCGGTCATGTCCGCCGGTGCGGTCTTCCCGGCCCGCGCCGTCTCGGTGAGCTCGCCGAGGGCCGCGGCCAGCTCGGCCAGCGACAGCCGGCCGGCGTCCTTGATGTTCGGGACGACGAGGCCGCGCGGGGTCGCCGCGGCGATGCCGAGGTTGACCTGGCCGTGCACCACGATCTCCTGGGCCGCCTCGTCCCAGCTGCTGTTGACCATCGGGTGCCGCTTCGCCGCGAGGAGCACGGCCCTGGCGACGAACAGCAGCGGGCTGACCTTGACCCCGGCGAGCTCCGGGCGGCCGGCGAGCCGGGTCCGCAGCTTCATCGTGCGGGTGACGTCGACGGTCAGGAACTCCGTCACGTGCGGTGCGGTGAAGGCGCTGCTCACCATCGCCGCGGCGGTGTGCTTGCGCACGCCCTTGATCGGGATCCGCTCCTCCCCCGCGACAGGGGCCACAATGGCCATCTCGGCCCCTGCGGTGGTCGCGGACCGGGCGGCGATCGCGGCGTCCACGTCGGCGCGGGTGATGCACCCACCAGCGCCGGAGCCTGTGATCGTCGCCAGGTCGACGCCGAGGTCCTTGGCGTACTTGCGCGTCGGCGGCTTGGCCAGCGGCCGGGGACCGCGGCGGCCGGGAACCGCCTCCCGCGCGGGGGCCGCGGCCTCGCTGAGCGCGGCCGCCTCGGCCTGCCGGCCCACCTCCAGGCCGCCGTGCCGCACCGGCTTGGTGCGCATGTCGGGCGCGGTCGCCAGCAGCGGCGGGGCGTCGTCGGCGACCGGCGGGAGAACCGGGGTGCCGGCCGGCTCGGGGGTGCGGCGGGGACGGCGGCGGGCCTCGGTCGTGCGCGGGCCGTAGCCGACCAGGACCGCGGTGCGGCCGTTGGCGTTGGTCTCGCCGATCAGGCCCGAGCCGCCCGGGTCGGCGGCGGGCGACGGGGCCCCGCCCTCCCCGCCGACGTCGATGGTGATGATCGGGGCGCCGACGTCGACCATCGTGCCGGCGTCGAACAGCAGCTCGACCACGGTGCCGGCCCACGGCGAGGGCAGCTCGACGGCGGCCTTCGCCGTCTCCACCTCGCAGAGCGGCTGGTTGACGGTGACGGTGTCGCCGACGGCGACCAGCCACTGGAGGATCTCGCCCTCGGTGAGCCCCTCACCGACGTCGGGGAGCTTGAACTGCCGGAGCGCGGATGTCTGCGTCATGGCTCAGAACCCCATCGATCGGTCGACGGCGTCCAGCACGCGGTCGAGGTCGGGGAGGTACTCCTCCTCGAGCTTCGACGGCGGGTAGGGGGTGTCGTACCCGCCCACCCGCAGCACCGGCGACTCCAGGGAGTGGAAGCAGGTCTCGGTGATCCGGGCGGCGATCTCCGCGCCCAGCCCGAGGCTCGTGGGGGCCTCGTGGACGACGACGCAGCGGCCGGTGCGGCGGACCGACTCCACCACCGGGTCGAGGTCCAGCGGCGAGACCGTGCGCAGGTCGATGACCTCCAGCGAGCGGCCCTCCTCGGCGGCGGCCGCGGCGGCCTGCAGCGCCGTCTTCACCATGGGGCCGTAGGCCAGCACCGTGACGTCGTCGCCACCACGGACCACCCGGGATGCGAAGAGCGGGTCGGGGGTCGCGTCGAGGTCGACCTCCGCCTTTTCCCAGTACCGGCGCTTGGGCTCCAGGAAGACGATCGGGTCGGGGGAGGCGATCGCCTGCTGGATGCCCCAGTACGCGTCGACCGGGTTGCTGACGGCCACGACCTTGAGGCCGGCGGTGTGCGCGAAGTACGCCTCCGGGCTCTCGCTGTGGTGCTCGACGGCGCCGATGCCGCCGCCCATGGGGATCCGGATGACGATCGGCATCGGCATGGTGCCCTGGGAGCGGGCGTGGATCTTCGCGACCTGCGTGACGATCTGGTTGTAGGCCGGGAAGACGAAGCCGTCGAACTGGATCTCGCACACCGGCCGGTAGCCGCGCATGGCCAGGCCCGCGGCGGTGCCGAGGATGCCGGCCTCGGCCAGCGGGGTGTCGACGACGCGGGCCTCGCCGAAGTCCTTCTGCAGGCCGTCGGTGATCCGGAAGACGCCGCCGAGCTTGCCGATGTCCTCGCCCATGAGGACGACCTTGGCGTCGTCCTCCATGGCCTTGCGCAGGCCGAGGTTGAGCGCCTTGCCGATGGTCAGGGTCTCCGTGGTCACTGGTGGCCTCCCTCGAAGCTCGCGTGGTACGCCTCGAACTCGGCCTTCTGCGCGGCGAGGTACGGGGTCTGCTCGGCGTAGACGTGGTCGAACATCCCGGCGGGCGCCGGGTCGGGCATCTCCACCGTGCCGCGGCGGATGCGGACGGCGAGCTCGTCGGCCTCGGCCTCCACCGCGTCGAAGAACTGCGCGTCGGCGACGCCGCTGCGCGAGAGGTGGGCCTTGAGCCGGGCGATCGGGTCGCGCAGCTTCCACTCCTCCAGCTCGCTGGCCAGCCGGTAGCGGGTGGGGTCGTCGGAGGTCGTGTGCGCGCCCATGCGGTAGGTGAACGCCTCGATGAAGGTCGGGCCCTGGCCCTCGCGCGCGGCGGCGAGCGCGGCCCGGGTCACCGCGAGGACGGCGAGGACGTCGTTGCCGTCGACCCGCACGCCCGGGAAGCCGAAGCCCGTGGCCCGCTGGTAGAGCGGCACCCGCGTCTGGCGCTCGAGCGGGACGCTGATCGCGTACTGGTTGTTCTGGCAGAAGAACACGACGGGGGCGGAGAAGCTGGCGGCGAAGATCATCGCCTCGTTGACCTCGCCCTGGCTCGTCGCGCCGTCACCGAGGAAGGCGAGCACGGCGTCCTCGGAGCCGTCGCGCTGGACGCCCATGGCGTAGCCGGTGGCGTGCAGGCACTGGGAGCCGATGACGATCGTGTACAGGTTGAACCGGGTGGCGACCGGGTCCCAGCCGCCGTTGTCGACGCCGCGGAACAGGCTCATGACGTGCAGCGGGTCGACCCCGCGGGTCCAGGCGACGCCGTGCTCGCGGTAGGTGGGGAAGGCCATGTCGCCCTCGGCCAGCGCGCGACCGGCGCCGACCTGCGCGGCCTCCTGACCGAGCAGCGAGGCCCAGATGCCGAGCTCGCCCTGGCGCTGCAGCGCGGTGGCCTCGGCATCCCAGCGGCGGACCAGCACCAGGTCGCGGTAGAGCCCGCGGAGCTCCTCGTCGCTGATGTCGAGGGGGTAGTCGGGGTGCTCGACGCGGTCGCCCTCGGGGGTGAGCAGCTGGACGGTGTCGACGCCGCGCTCGGGCGGCAGGTGGGGCGCGGCGGCGCCCGGGACCGGGTCGACCATCTCGGTCGCTTCGGGCAACGCTGTCACGGTCGCGCTCCTCGCCTCGGCCACCGCCGCCGGGGTCGCCGGCGTCGCGGTGGTGCTCGACATCCCGCCTGGTGTGGCGGTCCTCACACATCCTGGCACGACAGGAGGCCTGCGCAACAGTCCCCCGGCAGGACGATCTGCACAGGCCGTTCGTAGGCGACAGGGCAGATCGTCTACCGGACGGGTCGACGAGGGTGCAGACTGCGCAACATGCCGGACATCGACGCGACGGATGCCCGGTTGCTGCTCGCCCTGACCGAGGACCCCCGGGCGAGTGTGATGGCCCTGTCGCAGCAGCTCGGGCTGGCGCGCGGCACCGTGCAGACCCGGCTCGCCCGGCTGGAGGGCAACGGCGTGCTCGCCCCGCTGGACCAGCGGGTGCGGCCGGAGTCGCTGGGCTACCGGCTGGGCGCCTACATGTCGGTGCAGGTCGCGCAGCGCGGGCTGGCCGAGGTCAGCGACGCCCTCGCCCAGCTGCCCGAGGTCCTGGAGGTCACCGGCCTCTCCGGGGCCACCGACCTGCTCGTGCACGTGGTGGCCCTCGACGCCGACCACCTGTGGCGGATCACCGAGGCGGTCCTGGCCATCCCCGGGGTGCAGCGGGTGGACACGGCGCTGGCCATGCGGCGGTTCGTCGACCGGCGGGTCGCACCCCTGCTGGAGCGCGCCGCGGAGCCCGCTGCGGACTGACGGGTCCCGGCGCGTCCCGGTGCCGGAACGGCGTGTCGTCCTAGGCTGCGCCGTGCCCAGTCCCCGGCCGCGCCGCGCCGCCGTCCTGCTCGTCGCGCTGCTCGGCGGCCCGCTGGTCCTCGCCGGCTGCGCACCCGAGCTGGTGGACGGCACGATCGAGCCCTTCACCACCACCGGCGGGGAGGTGGTCGCCGAGGAGTCGTGCGCCGGGGGCGAGTTCGACTGCGTCACGCTCACCGTGCCGTCGGACCACTTCGCCCCCGCCTCCCGGGAGTGGGAGGTCACCTTCGCGGTCCGCCCGGCCGACGGCGAGGCCCGCGGGGTCGTGGTGACGGCGACCGGCGGCCCGGGGTCCAGCGGCATCCAGCTCGCCGAGTCCTACGTGGCCGCCATGGACCCGTCGATCACCGACTCCTACGACCTGGTGTTCTTCGACCAGCGGGGCATCGGCCGCTCCGAGCCGTTCCGCTGCGACGACGCCCTCGCCGGCTTCGACGCGGTCATCGACGCGTCGGCCGACGAGGGGGACCGCGACCGGTACGCCCGGCTGGCCGAGGGGTTCGCGGAGGACTGCTTCGCCGAGGCGGGTGTCTTCCCGTCCGAGGCACCGCTGTTCGCCACGCGCCAGGCCGTCGAGGACCTCGAGGTCTTCCGCGAGTGGTACGGCGCCGACGCCCTGACCCTCTACGGCGAGAGCTACGGGACCCAGTTCCAGCAGGCCTACGCCGCCGCCCATCCCGACCGGGTGACGTCGCTGGTCCTCGACGGCGTCGTCGATCCGCAGACACCGATCCGCTCGTTCGCCGCGGAGAGCGCCCGGGCCTACAGCGACGTGCTCGCCCTCACGCTGACCGGCTGCGACGCCGAACCGCTGTGCGCCGACGACGCACCGGGTCTCTCGGTCGCCGCCTACGACGAGCTCGCCGCCGAGCTCGCCGAGACGCCGCGGGAGTACTCCTACCCCCTCCCCGACGGCGGCACCGAGGAGCGCGAGCTCACGGTCGAGGAGCTGGAGGCGGCCGCGGCCGGCTCGATGAGCGTTCCGCACCACCGGCTCCGGTTCGCCCGTGCCGTCAACGCGGCCGTGGAGGGTGACGCGGTCCCGCTCGCCCGGCTGGCCGCCGCCAACTCCGGCGCCGACCCCAACACCGGCGAGGTGGTCCCCGACCCCTCCTTCTCCCCCGCGCTGTTCCTCGCCGTCGAGTGCCAGGACTTCCCCTTCGTGCCCGAGGGCAGCTCGCCCCGCGCCGAGCTCGACGTCTGGCTCGACGGCGCCGCTGCCGCCGGGGTGGAGGGCCTGCGGCTGGACGACCTCTACTACGCCGACCTGCCCTGCCTCTTCTGGCCGCGCGGTGACGAGCCGGCGCCCCCGCCGCCCGCGCCGGTCGACCCGGCCCATCCCGTGCTGCTGCTCACCGCGGACACCGATCCGAACACCCCGGCCGCGAACGCGGTGCGCGTCCACGACCGCGACCCGGACTCGGCGCTCGTCGTCCTGACCGGCGGCCCGCACGTGCTCTTCGGCTGGGGCTACCCGTGCGTGGACCGGGCCGTGCTGCGGCTGCTCGAGTCCGGGCAGCTGCCCGCGCGGGCCGAGACGACCTGCGACGACGACTTCGGCCTGCCCTACGAGCCGCTGCCCCCCGGGTCCGAGGAGGGGTACGAGGACCCCTACGAGACGGTGGCGCTGATCACCGCCGAACTCCTCGGGCCGTCGTTCGAGGCCTGGCCCGCGCTGGAGCCGCTGGTCCTGGGCTGCCCCGAGGGCGGCACCGCCGAGTACGCGATGAACTTCTCCGGCACCGTCATGATCGAGCTCGACGCCTGCGCGTGGACGCCCGACGTGCCCGTGGACGGGACGGTCGAGGTGGCCGACGGCGGCTACGGCGAGCCCACGATGACCGTGCGGCTGCCCTTCGCGATGCTGGAGGCCGAGGACGGCGAGGTCGACGGCCTCTTCCGGGACCAGCCCGTCCGCTGATCGGGCGCGGGTCAGCGCGGGCGGCGCACCCGCACCGGCCCGCGCGCGCTGCCGACGTCCACGACCTCGCCGCCCTGGGTGACCTCGACCTCGCCCGCCGCGGCCAGCCGCCCGGCCGCCGCGCGGGCATCGGGCATCAGGTCCCGCCAGGCCTCCGGGTCGACCGCGCGCGCCGCCTCGGACGGGCAGATGGACGAGTCGGCGCTGCGCCGGTCGAGCAGCTCCCCGATCACGCGCTCGAGCCGCGCGCCGACGTCGTCCACCCCGCCAGCCTGACCGGACCGCCGCGTCACCGCCAGCCCGGGCGGGTACCGGGCGCCGCGCCGGGTAGGGCGCGCAGGCCGTGTCCCCGCACCCGAGGAGTGCCGTGTCCCCCGCCGACCGGGAACTGCTGCAGGAACTGCTCCACGCCTACGGTCCCGGCGGGCAGGAGCACGACGTCCGGGACGTCTGCCGGCGGGCGCTGGAGCCGCTGGTCGACGAGCTGACCGAGGACCCGGCGGGCAACCTCGTCGGGCTGGTCCGGGGATCCGGCGGGCCGGGGGCCCCGGTGGTCCGGGTGATGGCGCACATGGACGAGCTGTCGATGATCGTCAAGCGCGTCGGGCCCGACGGGACGCTGCGGCTGTCGCAGCTGGGCACGATGTACCCGGCCAATTTCGGTCTGGGTCCGCTCGCCGTCCTCGGAGACGAGGAGACGGTGACCGCCGTGCTGATGCTCGGCTCCGAGCACACCACCCGGGAGACCCCCCAGGTCTGGCAGACCAAGCCCGACGGCGGGGACCGGGCGATGCAGTGGAGCGACGTGGTCGCCTTCAGCGGCCGGTCCGCGGAGCAGCTCGAGGCGGCGGGCGTGCACGCCGGCACCCGGGTCTGCGTGCACCGCGCCCGCCGCACGCTGGTCGACGTCGGCGACTTCGTGGCGAGCTACTTCCTGGACGACCGGGCCGCCCTCACCTCGCTGGTGGGAGCTGCCCGGCTGCTGCGCGAGGGCGAGGGGCCCGCCGGCGACGCCTACCTGGTGTGCACCACCGGCGAGGAGATGGGCGGCATCGGGGCGACGTGGGCCGCCCGCGCGCTCCCCGGCGACATCACGCTCGCCCTCGACGTCGGTCCTGCCGAGCCGGAGTACCAGGTGGAGGTCGACTCCGGCCCCGTGATCGCCTACGCCGACGACGCCGTCGTCTACGACAAGGCGATCGCCGACCACCTGCTGGCCCTGGCCCGGGAGCTGGACCTCGCTCCGCAGGCCGCCGTCTGGGAGTCGTTCGACTCCGACGGCTCCCAGGCCAAGAGCCACGGGCAGAGCGCCCGCGCGGCCCTGATCTCGCTGCCCACCCTCAGCACGCACGGGTACGAGGTGCAGCACAGCGGCACCGTCGGCCGGGTGGCCCGGCTGGTCGCCGAGTACCTGCGCCGGCCGACGGGTACGCCGGGGCGATGAGACGGACCCCGCTCGGCGTCAGCGGCAAGGGCAAGCGCGGCATCAGCACGCTCGGCTGGGCACTGCGCGGCGCGGCCGCGGGCGCTGCGGGCAGCACGGCGCTCAACGCCGTCACCTACCTCGACATGGCCGTCCGCGGGCGGGCCAGCAGCTCCACCCCCGAGGACACCGTCGAGAAGCTGTCGGACGAGGCGCACGTGCCGATCCCCGGGGACGACGAGACGCGGCAGAACCGGCTGCAGGGCCTCGGCCCGCTGATCGGGCTGGTCGCCGGCGTGGGCGTGGGGACCGTCGGCGGACTGGCGCGGGCCGCGGGGTACCTCTCGGCCAAGCCGGTCGGCGTCGCCCTGACCACGGCCGGGGTGATGGTCGCGGCCAACGGCCCGATGACGGTGCTCGGCGTGACCGACCCGCGCACGTGGTCGGCGAAGGACTGGATCAGCGACATCGTCCCGCACCTGGCGTACGGGGTCGTCGTCAAGAACGTGATCGACGCCTTCGACAGGCCGTGACAGAGTCCGCTGGTGCGAGAGATCACCAGCGAGGACGAGCTGCGGGCGCTGCTCGGTGAGCCCGCGCCGGCGGCGCTGGCCAAGGAGCGGACGGCGCTCGCCGACATCGACCGCGAGTGGCTGGCGGCCTCCCCGTTCTGCCTGATCGCCACCAGCGGCGCCGACGGCAGCTGCGACGTCTCCCCCAAGGGCGATCCGCCCGGCTTCACGCTGGTCCTCGACGAGCGGACGATCGCGATCCCCGAGCGGGCCGGGAACCGGCGGGCCGACGGGTACCGCAACATCCTGGCCAACCCGCACGTCGGGCTGGTCCACTTGCTCCCCGGCCGCACCGACACGCTGCGGATCAACGGCCGGGCGCGGTTGGTCACCGAGCCGTCGCTGCTCGACCGCATGGTGGTCAAGGGCCACCGCCCGGTGCTCGCCGTCGTCGTGGAGATCGAGCAGGTCTTCCACCACTGCGGCAAGGCGTTCCTGCGCTCGCAGCTGTGGGACCCGGAGAGCTGGCGGCCCGAGGCCGTGCCCTCGCGCGCCCGCATCGCGCACGCCCTCGAGCGCAAGCACGAGCCGCTCGAGGAGCTGGAGCGCTACTACTCCAGCGCGACCTACTCCGCAGGGCTCTACCCCACGAGCTAGCGCCAGCCGCCCTCGTCGACCCCGCCGGGCACGGGCGCGGCCGGGTCGTAGGGCGTGCGCGTGAAGATGAAGGTGCCGACGTCGAGGTGGTCGGCCGCGATGCGCAGCGTCTCGCCCGCGTAGTAGCCGTCCAGCCCCACCCAGCGGCCGTCCTCCTGCGCGGCGAACCGGCTCGCCCGGCCGGCCCGGCCGGGGAGCGGGCCCAGGTGCAGCAGCCCGCCGGCCACCGCCCGCAGCAGGAGCGGCGAGGGCCCCCAGAACCAGACCCCGAGGGACTCCAGCGGCACCGGCGAGGGCGACGGCGCCCAGGCCTCGACGATGCGCGGCTCCGCCGCGCGCACGTCGGCGAGCAGCCCGAACACCAGCGGGTCGACCCCGCTGGTGGCGTTGGCCAGCGAGACGGCGCCGGTCTGCTCCTCGCGGTCGACGAAGACGCCGGCGAGGAAGCCGGGCATCGATCCGCCGTGGCCCACGAGGGTGCGGCCGTCCAGCCGCAGCACCTGCAGGCCGAGGCCGTAGGCCGACCAGCCGACGGCGGAGGAGTCCACGCCGGCAGGCACGGTCATCTCCTCCAGCGTCGCGGGGTCCAGCACGTCGCCGGTGTCGCCCAGCAGGAACGCGGCGAAGCGGCCGAGGTCGGCCAGGGTCGCCCACAGCTGGCCGGCCGCGGCCATCACGCCGGCGTGGTGCTCGGGCTCGGTCAGCACGACGTCGGCCCAGGGGTGCACGGCCAGCCCCTCGGCCGAGGGTGCGACCGGCCGCGGCGTGGTGCGGCGCATGCCCAGCGGGGCGAGCACCTCCGCGCTGACGGCGTCGTCCCAGGAGGTGCCGCGCAGCCGGGCGACGAGCTCGCCCAGCAGACCGAAGCCCAGGTTCGAGTAGTGGAACCGGCGGGCGGCGCCGAGGACGACGTCGCTCCCGGCCAGCCCGAGCTCGTCGAGGGAGCCGCCGGGGGTGCGCTCCCACCAGCCGCCCGGGCTCTCCGCGGAGGCGCCGGCGAGGTGGGAGAGCAGCTGGCCGATCGTCCGGTCGCCGAACGGGGTGCCGGGGAGGTGCCGCTCCAGCGGGTCGTCCAGCCCGACGAGACCCTCGTCGCGCAGCCGCATGACCACGACCGCGGTCACCGTCTTGCTGATGGAGCCGAGCCGGTACTGGACGTCGTCGTGCGGCTCGGCGACGTCGCCGCGTCCGGCCGACCACGCCAGCCCGCCGTCGCGGACCACGCCGGCGACGAGGCTCGGCGCGCGCCCCTCGCGCTGGACGCGCGCGGTGCGGGCGAGCAGGAGGCGGGCGGTCGACGGCAGCACGGGCTCGGGCACGACGCCGACCGTATCGACCGTGCCCGGAGGTCAGGACGCGGGCGTCGGCTCCGGCACCGGCAGCGCGCCCGTGCGGGTGGCCCAGCGGTCGAACCACATGGTGGCCAGCGGCGGCACGGAGGCCACCAGCGCGAGGAACGTCGTCCGGGAGTCCCAGCGCAGCACGCGCCACGCCACGGCGGTCACCACGAGGTAGACGACGAAGACGCCGCCGTGCACCGGGCCGAACATCTGGACACCCCGCTCGGAGTCGCCCACGTACTTCACGAACATCCCGCCGAGCAGGAGCAGCCACGAACCCGCCTCGGCGAGGGCGACGGCACGGAAGAGCAGGGCGACGGCGTGCGGCTTCACGCCCCTCATGGTCCCTGACGTCCCGCCGTGCGCGGAGGTGGCCCTGCTCACCGTCGCGGAGATGGCGGCTGCCCGAGCACCTTCCGTCAGCCGGCGATGCGCCGGGCCCCGGCGTAGCCGCCGACCGAGTCCACCGCGGCGACCTTGACGACGTCGCCCGAGGTCGGGGCGTGCACCATCTGGCCGTTGCCGATGTAGATGCCCACGTGGCTGATCGGGCGGCGGAAGAACACCAGGTCGCCCGGCTGCAGCTGGTCGCGGGAGACCGGCTGGCCCACGGTGGCCTGGCTGCGGCTGGCGCGCGGCAGGTTGACCCCGGCCGCCTTGTAGGCGAACGAGGTGAGCCCCGAGCAGTCGAAGGCGCGGGGGCCGCTCGCGGCCCAGACGTAGGGCTTGCCGCGCTGCGCCATCGCGGTGTCGACGGCGACCTGCGCCGCCCGGCTGTTCGCGACCACGGGCGCCGCGGGGGCCGGCGCCGACCGGTCGTCGCGGCTGGCGCGCGTCTCCTCGGCCCGCTCCTCGACGGCGGGCTCGGCGGGGTGCGCGGCCGCGGCCACGGCGGCCTGCCGCTCCTGGGCGCTGAGCTGGTCGAACTGGGCCCGGAACTCGTCGACCTGCTTCTGCAGGTCGGCCTGCTGGGCGGCGACGGCGTCGTAGGTGGCCTGCGCGTCGGTCGCGGACTGCTGCGCGGCGGCCTGCGCCTGGGCGGCGGCGACGTTGGCGGCGGCGGCGCGCTCGACGATGCCGGTCTGGTGGCCGGCGATGGTCTGCAGGGTGGTCACCCGCGACACGAACTCGTCGGCCGAGCCGCTGACCATCATCGCCTGGAACGAGTTCATGCTGTCGCCGGTGTAGGCGGTGCGGGCGACCGCGCGCACGGACTGCTGCGCTGCGGCCAGCTCGGCGGTGGCCCGCTCCAGCTCGGCACCCGCGGCGACCGCGGCGGCCTGCTGGGTGGCCAGCGTGTCCCGGGCCTCGTTGAACTTCTCGGTGACGACCTCGAGCGCGTGACCCCGCTCGGCGACCATGCTGGCCGCGTCGGCCGACGAGGTCGGGGCACCCGGCTCGGCGGAGGCCGGCGCGGTGGCGAGCAGGATGCCGACGGTGCCGGCGAGGGCGATGCCGGCCCGGCGCGTGGTGGCGCGGCGGGCGGACGTGCGCAGGGGGGACGCCATCGTGCGGCGACTCTCCGATCTCGTCGTGCAGGAGTCATCGGCCGAGGTGGACTGGTCCGTCTCGGCAGGACGCCGTGCTGTGGTGGCCGGGCCCTGCCCCTGCCGACGACGGCGGAGCGGCTCCCGACATCCGGCGCCTGTCACCCGGGAAGTGACTGACAGGCCTCGCGGATGCACTCACCGTAGGGGCCGTGACCCGGCCGTGACAATGCCCTGAAGAACATTTGTGTAATTCGATGTGCGCGCTGAGTCACATGGGTCGGGCGGCAGCCGGTGGTCCGGCGGCGCGCCCCGGTTTCGGCCCGGCGCCCCGGAGGCACTGACCGGTGCATGGACCTCCGCAAGCCCCTGCTCGCCCTCGCCCTCGCCGGATCCCTGGTCGCCTGCGGCGACAACAGCGACCTGGAGCGCGGCGAGACGAACTGCGACTCGACCTCCGACCAGGCCAGCAACCCGAACGACGCCAGCTGCGAGGAGACCGGGTCGAACGACGGCAACAGCAACCCGTGACCGCGGCCCGGTGACGCCGGGTCCCGAGGGCGGCGAGCCCACCTCCCCCAGCCGGCCCCGGTCCCGCCCTACCGTCGTCGCCGTGCTCGCCACCGTGATCGCCGGGGTCAGGGCCGGCCTCGTGGGCCGGGACCTCGCCCTGCTCGCCGCGGGGCTGACCTTCTACGCCGGCATCGCGATCGTCCCGCTGCTCGTGCTCGCCTTCGGGCTGACCGCGTGGCTGACGTCCGCGGAGCGGGTCCAGGAGCTCGGGCGGCGGCTCGCCGAGCTGCTGCCCGGGGAGCTGGGCGCACCGGACGCCGTCACGCGGCTGGTCGATGCGGGCGCAGGGTTGACCCCGCTCGGCGCGCTGCTGGCGCTCCTCCCCATGTCGCTGTACGGCGAGGGCCTGCGGCGGGCCCTGCTGCGCTTCAGCGACCGCGCCGACCGGATGACCGGCTGGCGGGGACGGCTCGCATCGCTGCCGCTGCTGCTGCTGACGCCCGTGCTGCTCTACCCGCTGCTGCTGGCCGCGGCCGCGATGGCCGACCTCGCCGAGCGCGGCGGCCTCGCGGGCACCCTCGGGCAGGTGGCCGTGGGCTTCTACTCGGTCCTCGCGGCCCTGACCCTGCCGATCGCGTTCGGCTTCCGCGTCGTCGCCGGCGTCCGGGTGCACCTGCGCGCGCTCGTCGTCGGGGCGCTGTTCACGGCTGCCTGCCTGTCCGGCTTCCTGCAGGGCTTCGTGCTCTTCCTGTCCCTGCCGCTGGACCTCGGCGCACCCTTCGGCGGGCTGGACGTCGTCGGCGGCGTCGTCGCCCTGGGGCTGTGGCTCTTCCTGCTGCACCTGGTCCTGGTGGTCGGGTGGCTGGCCACCCGCGCCCTCGACGAGTTCTGGACCGCCCCGGCCGGTGTGCCCGCCGCACCGGGGCGGTAGGAACGGGGGCATGCCCGACTCGATGCTGGCCGGCCGGCTCAACGTGCGCACCCGTGAGTTCGTCGTCAAGGAGGTGCCCCGGCCCACGCCCGGCCCGGGCGAGGTGCTGATCAAGGTGGCCGCCGCCGGGATCTGCCTGTCCGACGTGCACCTCATCGAGGGGCAGCTCTCCCCGCTCTTCCTCGACGGCGACGAGGTGACCCTGGGCCACGAGGTCGCGGGCACCGTGGCCGAGCCGGGCGACGGCGTCACCGGGTGGGCCGAAGGGGCACGCGTGCTGCTCCAGGCCGGCGAGCTCAAGGGCGACTGGGTGCACACCCGCGGCGTCGACTACGACGGCGGCTGGGCCGAGTACGCGCTCGCGACGGCGGACACGCTGGTGCCGGTGCCCGACGACCTGCCGCTGGAGCAGGCCTGCATCGTGCCCGACGCCGTCTCCACCCCGTGGGCCTCGATCGTGCGGACGGCGCAGGTGCGCCCGGCCCAGCCGGTCGGCGTCTGGGGCATCGGCGGGCTGGGCGCGCACGCCGTCCAGCTGCTCCGCCTGGCCGGCGCCGCCCCGATCGTCGCCGTCGACCCGGTGCCCGCGGCCCGGCAGCGCGCGCTCGACTTCGGCGCCGACCTGGCGCTGGACCCGTCCGACGACATCGCCGCCCGCGTCCGCGAGCTGACCGGCGGGGCCGGTCTGGCGTACGCGTTCGACTTCGCCGGGGTGGAGGCGGTGCGCGAGCAGGCGGTGCGCTGCCTCGAGCGGGACGGCGGCCTGGTGCTGGTGGGCCTCACCGACCAGCCGCTGTCGATCCGCAACGGCACGCAGTTCAGCTACTTCGGCCAGCGGATCCTGGGCCACTACGGCTCCGATCCGGCGCACGTGGTCGAGCTGGTGGACCTGCTCCGCCACGGGCGGCTGGACCTCTCCCGCTCGATCTCCGGAACCCTGCCGCTGACCGAGGCGGCCGAGGGCGTGGAGCGGCTGGCGCACAAGCAGGGCGACCCCATCCGGCTGGTCCTCACCCCCTGACCCCTTGCGCGACGGGCGCGGTCCGGGCCAGCCTGCCGGGGTGGGAGGTGCCCGGACCGCGGTGCTGGTCGCCGTCGTGACCTGCGCACTGGCCGGCTGCGCGCCGGCCGGCGCCGGGGACGACGGGCCGCCCCTCCCCGGGCCGGAGCCGTACCCCGAGGAGGTGCTCGAGCTCCCGCCCGTGACCGGGGAGATGCACGCCGTCCTCGACGAGGCCCGGGCACGCTGGGGCGACCACCCCGACTTCGGGCAGCCGGAGATCAGCCTGGACCGGACGCTGATCGTCCTGCGCTGGCACGGTCCACCGCCGGCCGAGCTGACCGCCCTCGTCGAGGGCCGTGCGCACCCGGACTTCGACGTCCGCCTGGACCGGACGCCCTTCCGGGACAGCGAGCTGTCGGAGGAGGCCGGTCGCCTGGTGCGCGAGCACAGCGGCGTGGTCCACACCGCGTGGCCGCGCACCGGCGGGGACGGCGTCGGGCTCGGCATCGACCCCTCGGTCGCCGGCGACGACGTCGTCGCCGCACTGGACCGGCTCGGCATCACCAGCCGGTTCCCGCTCTTCCCCGAGGCGTCGTCGCCCCCGGTGGCGATCCCGGCCGGCTGAGCTCAGGCGCGGTCGCCCGGCTCCACGATGTGCACGTCGACCGCCCGGAACTGCTTCGGCGTCTCGAGCAGCACCGCCTTGGTGGGCTCCCCCACCTCGAGGAACGCGTCCCGGCGCAGCGCGGCGAGCGCCCGCAGCTTCGGCTCGCCCAGCACGTCGTCGACGAGTCCCCGGTCGCCGCCGGTGAACAGCGCCTCGAGCCCGTCCAGGTGCGGCAGGAGCACCCGCGCGGCGGTCTCGACCGCGTGGTCGACGACGGCATCGGTCTGGTTGGACCGCCGCCGGGCGAACCGCTGCTGCGACCAGCCACCGGCGGCCGTGCGGCCCTGCACCTGGCGGGCATCGACCTTGGAGACGACGAGCGCCTCGCCGTCGAACACGCCCACCGCCCACCGGCCGCGGCGCACCAGCAGCACGGCGGCGCGGTGGTCCCGCCCGGCGGCCGCGGTGAAGCTCGCCAGCAGCGGGGCCTCCGGCGTCCAGCCGAACGGCGCACGCAGCGTGACCGCCGTGGTGTCGGCGCAGGTGAGGGCCAGCCCGTCCGCCGCGGGCAACACCTCGGTGAAGGCCCCGTGCCGGGTGGCGACGCCGTCCAGCCAGCGGCCCAGGCGCGCGGGGGCGACGCCGAGCTGCCGGCCGCCCCCGGCAGCCGGCCGTGGCCGGGTCACCGGCTCAGCCGGCCAGCGCGGGTTCGGACGCGTGCTCGGCGGGCACCCGCAGCAACCGCTGGAAGAGGGCGACGACGATCGCGGCGACCCCCGCGGCGATGGTGGCCACCACGAACGCGGTGTTGGCGCCGTGCACGTCGACGAGCTTGCCGGCCACCGAGGCGCCGAGCGCGACGCCCAGACCGAGGGCCGTGCCGATCCAGGTGAAGGCCTCGGTCACCACGGCGCGGGGGACGAGCAGCTCGGCGAGGGTGAAGGAGCTGATCAGCGACGGCGAGACGGCGATCCCGGCGACGACCACGAACGGCACCATCACCCAGACGTCGTCGACCAGCAGCAGCGGCACGGTGAGCACGGTGAGCACCGCCAGGGCGACCGCCAGCCTCCGCCGGAGGGGGACGCGCCAGTGCACGGCGCCCCAGCCGATGCCGCTGGCCATCGACCCCACCGCGAGGCCGGCGATGAGCACGCCGGAGAGCGCCATGGCGTCCTTCTCGTCGGCGAAGGCGACCAGGGCGATCTCGAGCGTGCCCAGGATGGCGCCGACCGCGGCCCCGACGACGAACAGCACCCGCAGTCCGGGGGTGCGGATCGCGGAGGGCCCCTGCCGGCTGGCGTGCCCGTGCGGCTCGGGCTCGGTGCGGCGCTGGGCGGCGAAGAGCAGGCTGCCCACGGTGGCGAGGGTGAAGGCCGTGACGACACCGGAGGTGGCGTGCCCCGTGGTGGAGAGGAAGGTGACCAGCACCGGGCCGACGATGAAGACGAACTCGTCGACGACGGACTCCATGGACAGCGCCGTGTGCAGCCGGTGGCTGCCGCGCAGCAGGTGGGTCCAGCGGACGCGGATCATCGAGGAGACGGGCGGGATGCACGCCCCCGCCAGGCCGGCGGAGACGAAGACGATCCACAGCGGCCACGCCTCGCGCACCGAGAAGAGGAAGACCAGGCCGGCGGAGACGAAGACGGCCAGCACCGGCAGGAGCACCCGGCGCTGGCCGTGCGTGTCGGCCCACCGGCCGAGCAGCGGTCCGGCGGCCGCCGTCGTCACGGCACCCACGGCCGCGACCGCGCCCCCGAGGCCGTAGGAGCCTGTCTCGGACGCCACGAGCAGCACCGAGCCGAGCCCGACCATCGACAGCGGGAGCCGGCCGACGAATGCGGCGAGCACCATCGGCAGGGCGTGCGGGGTCCTGAGGACCTGCAGGTAGGGGTTCGCCACGAGCGGCAGAGCCTCCGTCACACGTAGTGGGGCACCCGCCACGCTAACCGACACCGGTCGGTCCCGCGTCGTGCGGCGCTGTGGCGTCCTGCAGCACGGGCGAGGCCCGGAACCCCTCGGGGTCCCGGGCCTCGCCGGTCAGCTGTGCTGGTTACGAGAGCCGGCTCTTGAGGATCTCCAGCTCGTCCCACATGGTCGTGGGGAGCTTGTCGCCGAACTTCTCGAACCACTCGGTGATCTGCGGGATCTCCGCCTGCCACTCGTCGGGCTTGACGGCGAGCGCGGCCTCGACCTGCTCGGGCGTCATGTCCAGACCGGAGACGTCGAGGGAGTCGACCGTGGGCACGTGGCCGACGGGGGTCTCGACGGCGGCGGCGGTGCCCTCGAGGCGCTCGACGACCCACTTCAGCACGCGGCTGTTCTCACCGAAGCCCGGCCACAGGAAGCCGCCCTCGTCGTCCCGGCGGAACCAGTTGACGTAGAAGATCTTCGGCAGCTTGGTGGCGTCGGCCTGCTTGCCGGTGTTCACCCAGTGGCCGAAGTAGTCGGCGGCGTTGTAGCCGATGAAGGGCAGCATGGCGAAGGGGTCGCGGCGGATGACGCCGACGGCGCCGGTCGCGGCGGCGGTGGTCTCCGAGGAGAGCGTCGCCCCCATGAACACGCCGTGGTTCCAGTCCCGGGCCTCGCTGACCAGCGGGACCGTGGTCTTGCGGCGGCCGCCGAAGAGGATGGCCGAGATCGGCACACCCTTCGGGTCCTCGTACTCCGGCGCCAGGATCGGGCACTGGGTGATCGGGGTGCAGAAGCGGCTGTTCGGGTGGCTGGAGAGCTCGTCGCTCTCCGGCGTCCAGTCGCGGCCCTTCCAGTCGGTGAGGTGCGCCGGCGGCTCGTCGGTCATGCCCTCCCACCAGACGTCGCCGTCGTCGGTCAGGGCGACGTTGGTGAAGACCGAGTTGCCCTTGTCGATCGTGCGCATGGCGTTGGGGTTGGTGTCCCAGCCGGTGCCCGGCGCGACGCCGAAGAGGCCGTACTCGGGGTTGATCGCGTAGAGCCGGCCGTCCTCGCCGAACCGCATCCAGGCGATGTCGTCACCGATGGTCTCGACCTTCCAGCCCGGGATGGTCGGCTCGAGCATGGCCAGGTTCGTCTTGCCGCACGCCGAGGGGAAGGCGCCGGCGACGTAGTAGGTCTTCTGCTGCGGGCTGGTGAGCTTGAGGATCAGCATGTGCTCGGCCAGCCAGCCCTCGTCGCGGGCCATGGCGGAGGCGATCCGCAGCGCGTAGGCCTTCTTGCCCAGCAGCGCGTTGCCGCCGTAGCCGGAGCCGTAGGACCAGATCATGCGCTCCTCGGGGAACTGCACGATGTACTTGGTCTGGCTGCAGGGCCACGGCACGTCGGCCTGACCGTCCTCGAGCGGGGCACCCAGGGAGTGCATGGCGGGGACGAACGGGCGGTCGGTGCCCAGGGCCTCGAGCACGCGGCTGCCGATGCGCGCCATGACGCGCATGGAGACGACGACGTACTCGGAGTCGGTGATCTCGACGCCGAACATGGGGCTCTCGGCCTCGATCGGGCCCATGCAGAACGGGATCACGTACATGGTGCGACCACGCATGGAGCCGCGGTACAGCTCCGTCATGATCGACTTCATCTCGTTCGGGTCCATCCAGTTGTTGGTGGGACCCGCGTCGGCCTCGTCGACCGAGCAGATGAAGGTGCGGTCCTCGACGCGAGCGACGTCGCTGGGGTCGGAGGCGCACCAGTAGGAGTTGGGCTTCTTCTCCAGCGGCCGGAAGGTGCCGGCGGCGACGAGCTTCTGGGTGATCCGCTCGTTCTCCTCCTCGCTGCCGTCGATCCAGACCACCTGGTCCGGCGACGTCAGCTCGGCCATCTCCCGCACCCAGGCCAGCAGCCGGGCGTGCGTGGTGGGGGCGTTCTCGAGACCGGGGGTGGCCACGGAAGTCACGGCGTCTCCATCCTCTGCGTAGCCGGGGCGGAGCCTGCACCGGCGGTCGTGCTCTCCAGCTGCGGTCGCGCCTGCGGCCGACCCGGATCGGGAAAGGGTACAAGCGCGGACACCCCGCTGTAACTGCGATGAATGTTACGTATAGGACGTCTGCTCCTCAGGTCGAAGGGCCCTGGTGAGAGGCGTTGTTCGACACATCTCGCGAACCCTCCCGTCACGCTGGCACCGCTCCGCGCCCGCGCGGTCACTCTCCGCGACCGCTTCGTTCAGGGGCCGGACTGCTGGGGCTCGCCGCGCCGTCCTCCCTCACCGTTCGGGGTCCTCCCTCGCCGTCGACCGTGAGGGAGGACCCCTGGTGATCAGGTCTCCTGATCACCGGCCTCCGGCGCGCGGCCGTAGGCCGGGCCGACCTCGGCGGCGAACTCGTCCCACGAGCCGGGCTGCGGCCGGCCGGTGACGACGGCGTCGAACTTGTCCAGGTACCAGTGCCAGCCCATGGCGAAGTCGACGACGTCCACCTCGGCGGGGAACACCTGCACGAAGCGCAGCACCGTGCGCCCCGCCTCGACCGACAGGTCGAGGTCGATGCGCCAGATGCCCGCCCCGTCCTGCTCCTGGACCCACTGCACGACCAGCCGGTGCGGCGGCTCGCACGCGACGATCTGCATCGCGTCGCCGGCGTGCTGGTCCTCGTGGGTCATCGTGAAGGTGCCGGTGGCGCCCGGGGCGCGCTCGCCGTCGTAGGTGCCGATCCAACGGGCGAGCCGGTCGGGCTCGGTGAGCGCCGACCACACGTCCTCGATCGGGTCGGGCCAGCTGCGCCGGAACTCCAGCCGCTGCCGGCCGTCCTCCTCCGCGGTGACGGTGCCGCGCCGGGTCTCCACGTCCGTGTCCTCACTTCGCGGGTTCATGCGCTCTCTCCGTTCCTCGTCAGCCGCCGGCCGCGGGCGATCTCGGTGTCCAGGGCGTCCAGCCGCTGCGCCCACAGGTCGCGGTAGGGCTCCAGCCACTCGTCGAGCTGGCGCAGCGGCGCCGGCTCCAGCGCGTAGCGGCGCTCCCGGCCCTCGGACCGCACCCGGACCAGGCCGCTCTCCCGCAGCACCCGCAGGTGCCGGCTGATGGCGGGGCGGCTCACCGGGAAGGGGGCCGCGAGCTCGCCGGCGGTCCGCTCACCGGTGGCGAGCAGGGCCAGCAGCTCCCGCCGGATGGGGTCGGCGAGCGCCTGGAGTGCCTGCACGCAGGATGCGTAACACATCGGTTACGCGTTGGTCGAGGGGTTCGCCCCCGCGGCATCGGGATAGGAGGTCGCCCATGACCGTCACCGATCCCGACACCCCGGACCCGCTCAACGACCCCCGCACGACGCAGGCCGATCCCGGGGCCTACGGCGAGGGCGCCGACCTCGCCTCGACCGCGGACGACCCGGCGGCGACCGGGGACGACGAGCTGGCCACCAGCCAGACGCTCTCGGACGAGGCCGGCGGCGGCGACGTCACCGGCGGCGCGTTCTCCGACGGACCGCCCGCCTGACGGTGTGACGGACCGGTCCTCCCGGGTATGCCGTGGCCGTCATGCCCGCTGCACCCGAGGAGGACCGATGGCCACCGGTGAGACCGGCTTCGAGGACGTCTACTACGACCTCATCTCCGTCCAGTACCACTCGCTCAAGGCCGGGCACGACTACGGCCAGTACGTCCGGGACGCCGAGAACGCGGGCCTCGAGGACGTCGCGCAGTTCTTCCGCAAGGTGATGAAGCAGGACTCCAAGCGGGCCGCGAAGGCCCACGAGTTCCTCGGCCGCCTGCAGGGCACCGACAAGGGCGGCCCCGCGGCGAAGTGAGGCGCGGCAGGATGGCTCCGTGATCAGGACTGCGCTGTCCCGCCGGTTCGGCCTGCGCACGCCGGTCATCGGTGCGCCGATGGCCGGCGTCGCCGGTGGGGCGCTGGCGGCCGCCGTGTCCCGGGCCGGCGGGCTCGGGATGATCGGCATCGCCGGCAACCACGGCGCCGCGTTCGTCGCGGAGCAGTGCGCGATCCCCGCGGCGGAGCGGCTGCCGTTCGGCGTGGGGCTGATGGCCTGGGTGCTCGACGACCGGCCCGACCTGCTCGAGGCCACGGTCGCGGCGGGCCCCGCGCTGGTGTCGGTCTCCTTCGGCGACCCCGCCCCCTACGTAGCACCGCTGCACGACGCCGGCATCGCGGTCGCGGTCCAGGTGAACACCGTGGCCGACGTGCACCGCGCCGTGGCCGCGGGAGCCGACGTGGTCGTCGCGCAGGGCAGCGAGGCGGGCGGGCACACCGGTCACCGCGCGACGCTGCCCCTGCTGCAGGAGGCCCTGGCGCTCACCGACCTGCCGGTGGTGGCGGCCGGTGGGATCGCGACCGGGCGCGGGATGGCCGCCGTGCTCGCGGCGGGCGCCGCCGGCGTCTGGATCGGCACGCCGCTGCTGGCCTGCCCCGAGGGGCTGAACTCTCCCGCCGCCCGCGCCCGCGTGCGGGCCGCGGCGGGCGAGGACACCGTGCTCACCCGCGCCTTCGACGTCGCCCAGCGGCTGGCCTGGCCGCAGCGGTGGCCGGGCCGGGCGCTGGTCAACGACTTCAGCCGCACCTGGCACGGCCGGGAGGACGAGCTGGCGACCGACGACGCCGCCTCGCGGCTGGTCATCGAGGCGCGGAAGAGCGACGACCTGGAGCAGGCGCCGGTCTACGCGGGCGAGTCCGTCGGCCTGGTCACCGCCGAGCGGTCGGCGACCGACGTCGTCCACGAGCTGTCCGCCGACGCGGAGACGGCCCTGCGGGCCGTGCCGGGCCTGCTGGACTAGACGGCGCAGCTGCCGTCGTCGCAGCCCTCGGCCGCGGGGACCGTGACCAGCGGGTTCGCGTCGGCCCAGGCGCGCTCCAGCACCTGCAGCAGCAGCTCGGCCGGCTGCGCGCCGGCGGCGCCGTACCTGCGGTCGACGACGAAGAACGGGACGCCGGTCGCGCCGAGCGACTGGGCGGTGGCCGAGTCCTGGTCCACCGCGGCGCGGTACCGGCGGTCGGTGAGCACCTCGCGGGCCTCGGTCTCGTCCAGGCCCACCTCGGCGCCCAGGGCCACCAGCGAGTCGACGTCGAAGACGCTGCGCGACTCCTCGAAGTGGGCGTGCAGCAGCAGTTCCTTGAGCTCTCCCTGCACGCCGCGCTCGGCGGCCAGGTGCAGCAGCTCGTGGGCGAGCGAGGTGTTGCCGCTGATGCCACCGGCCAGGTCGTAGGTCAGCCCCTCGGCCGCGGCGACCTCCTCGAGCCGGCGCATGTTCTGGCGCATCGCGTCCTCGGACTGGCCGTACTTGCGGGCCAGCGCGGGCAGCGTCGCGTGCGTCTCGCCCTCGGGGATGGAGGGGTCGAGCTGGAAGGAGCGCCACACGACCTCGACCTGGTCGCGGTGCGGGAACTGCTCCAGGGCCGTCTCGAGCCGGCGCTTGCCGACGTAGCACCACGGGCAGACGACGTCGGACCAGACCTCTACGCGCATGCCCGGCCCAACTTCACTGCCCTGTCGAGCATTCCTGCCAGTCACCATCACACTCTGCCGGCGAAATCCGGACGTCGCCGGTGCGATCGCACCCGCATCGTCCGGAGATCGCCGGCAAGGTGGCGCGAACGGACGCTCAGCGCACGCCGACGAGGTCGACGACGAAGACCAGCGTCGCGCCGGGCTTGATGACGCCGCCGGCGCCACGCTCGCCGTAGGCCTTGTGCGCCGGGATGGTGAGCCGGCGGCGGCCGCCGACCTTCATGCCGACGATGCCCTCGTCCCAGCCCTGGATGACCATGCCGACGCCCACGCGGAACTCCAGCGGGTCGCCGCGGTCCCAGGAGGCGTCGAACTGCTCGCCGCCGTCGTGCGTCACGCCCACGTAGTGCGCGCTGACCAGGTCGCCGGCCTTGGCCTCCTGGCCCTCGCCGACGACGAGGTCCTCGATCACCAGGTCATCGGGCGCGGGCCCGGTCGGCGGCTCGACGTCCGGTCGGCTCAGCTCGGCCACGGTTCTCCCTCCCGCGCCGGGACGTTCCCGGCGCCGTCTGCCCCCATCCAAGCAGCGGGCGGGGCCGGGGTCTCCTCGACGGGGACGGCGGCCGGGACGTCGAGCGGGTGGGCCAGCTCGTCGGCGGGCAGCCGGCCCGCCGCGATCGCGACCACGGCGAACAGCAGCGGCGCCAGCCCGGCGACCAGGAAGGCGCCGGTGAGCCCGACCAGCTGGCTGAGCGGGCCGGCCAGCGCCATCGACAGCGGCATGAGGCTCAGCGAGACGAAGAAGTCGAGGCTGGACACCCGGCCGAGCAGCGCCGGCGGCACGCGTCGCTGGAGCAGCGTGCCCCAGATGACCATGCCCGCCTGCAGCGTGCCGCCGACGACGGCCGTCGCGGCGAGCAGGATGCCCAGGTCGGTGGTCAGACCGAAGGCGACCATGGGCAGGCAGCCGACGCCCCACAGCAGGTTCATGACGGTCAGGTAGCGCCGCGGCAGCCGGAGCGAGGCCACCAGCAGCGAGCCCAGTGCCCCGCCGATGCCGAACGCGGCGAGCACCCACGCGTGCTGGCTGGGCCCGCCGCCGGCGTCCGCGATCGCGAAGGGCACGAGGACCTCCAGCGGCCCCATGAAGACCAGCGTCATCGCGGCGGCGAACAGCAGCGTGGTCAGCAGCCACCGCGTGGCCAGCATGTAGCGGAAGCCCTCGCGGACGTCGGCGAGCAGGCCGGGTTCCGCTCCGTCGACCGCGGCCTTCCGGCGCACCGGCGTCGCCGGCAGCGCCAGGGCGCACCCCGCGGCGAGGAACGCGACGGCGGCGGTGACGGCGAGCGCCGCGCCGGGGGAGTACGCCGCGACCAGCAGCCCGGCCAGCGCCGGGCCGGCGGCCTGGCCCAGCACCGGCCGGACGGCGCCCTCCAGACCGTTGACCGCCAGCAGGTCGCCCTCGGGGACGAGCGCGGGGACCAGGGCCGAGTACGCGGGGTAGAACAGCCCGAGGGCGACGCCGTCGACCAGGGCCACCACAGCCAGGTGCCCGACCTCCAGGACGCCGGTCAGCGAGAGCACCGCCGCGACCGACACCGCGCAGCCCTGCAGCAGCGAGACGGTGAGCAGCAGCAGCCGCTGGGGCACCCTGTCGGCCAGGGCGCCACCCACCAGGGTCGTGCCGAGCATGCCGCCGGCGTTCAGCCCGGCGACCAGCGAGAGGGAGCCCGGATCGCCCCCGAGGGCGACCACCTGCCACACCATCGCGATGGCCCACAGGCCCTGCGTGAGCAGGGCCAGCACCAGCACCGCGGCCAGCACCCGGTAGGCGGGGTGCCGGAGCGGCGCGAGGGCGCGCGGCATCGCCATCGATCTCCTCCCGGGGCGGACGGCCCATGGTGGGCGACGGGTACGACACGGCGCACCCGCTTTTCCGTCGTCCCGGCTGCCCGACCGCGTGCGGCCGGGGGCCCGGCGTGCTGGGCTGCCTGCATGGACGCGAAGAACGCACCGTGGTGGACCCGCGCCGTCGTCTACCAGGTCTACCCGCGCTCGTTCATGGACTCCGACGGCGACGGGATCGGCGACCTCGGCGGGGTCCTGCTGCACGTCGACCACCTGGCCGACCTCGGCGTCGACGTCGTCTGGCTCTCCCCGGTCTACCCCTCGCCGCAGGCCGACAACGGCTACGACATCAGCGACTACCAGGGCATCGACCCGCTGTTCGGCTCGCTGGAGCAGCTCGACGAGCTGATCGGGGCGCTGCACGCGCGAGGCATGAAGCTGCTCATGGACCTGGTCGTGAACCACACCAGCGACCAGCACCCGTGGTTCCTGGAGTCGGCGTCGTCGCCGGACTCGCCGAAGCGCGACTGGTACTGGTGGCGGCCGCCGCGGCCCGGGTTCGCCGCCGGGGAGCCGGGTGCGGAGCCCACGAACTGGCAGTCCTTCTTCTCCGGACCGGTCTGGGAGCTCGACGAGGCGTCCGGCGAGTACTACCTGCACCTGTTCGACCGGCGGCAGCCCGACCTGAACTGGGAGAACCCGCAGGTCAGGCACGCGGTCTACGAGATGATGCGGTGGTGGCTCGACCGCGGGGTCGACGGGTTCCGCATGGACGTCATCAACATGATCAGCAAGGACGTCGGCCCGGCCGGCGAGCTGCACGACGGGCCGCCGCTGCCCGGCTCGGCGCTCGGTGACGGCTCGGCGTCCTACCTCGGCGGGCCGCGGATCCACGAGTTCCTGGCCGAGATGCACCGCGAGGTCTTCGCGGGGCGGGACGGAACGTTCCTCACCGTCGGCGAGATGCCCGGCGTGACCGTGGAGCAGGCGCGGCTGTTCACCGATCCGGCCCGCGCGGAGGTGGACATGGTGTTCCAGTTCGAGCACGTCGGCCTGGACCACGGCACGTCGAAGTGGGACGTCAGGCCGCTGCGGATGCGCGACCTCAAGGCGTCGTTCGGGCGGTGGCAGACCGGGCTGGCCGACGTGGGGTGGAACTCGCTCTACTGGGACAACCACGACCAGCCGCGCGCGGTCTCCCGCTTCGGCGACGACTCCCCCGAGTTCCGCCGCGACTCGGCGACCTGCCTGGCCACGCTGCTGCACCTGCACCGCGGAACTCCCTACGTCTACCAGGGCGAGGAGCTCGGGATGGCGAACTTCCCGTTCACCTCCCTCGAGGACTTCCGGGACGTCGAATCGCTCAACCACCACGTGCAGGCGGTGTCGGCCGGCTCCGATCCGGCCGAGGTCCTGGCCGCGCTGCGCACGATGAGCCGGGACAACGCGCGCACGCCGGTGCAGTGGGACGCCTCGCCGCACGCCGGCTTCACCACCGGGACGCCGTGGCTGCCGGTCAACCCCGACCACGTGGAGTGGAACGCGGCGGCGCAGCGGGACGACGAGACCTCCGTCCTGGCTCACTACCGGCGGCTGATCGCCCTGCGGCACGCCGACGACGTCGTGGCGCTCGGCGACTTCACGATGCTCCTCCCGGATCACGACGCCGTGTACGCGTTCACCCGGTCGCTGGGCGACGAGGAGCTGCTCGTCGTCTGCAACCTGTCGCGGACGACGTACCGGCTGGCCGAGCTGCTGCCCGAGGCGCCGGCGGCCGAGCTGGTGCTGGGCAACATGGGCGACGACGACCCGGCCGAGCTGCGCCCGTGGGAGGCCCGCGTCCTGCGGTTGCCGTGAAGCGGACGCTCGACACCGCTGCGCCGCCGCGCCAGCATGGCGGTCCTCCACCTCGGGAGGGGCCATGGAAGAGGAACCACCGCTCACCGTGGTGCGGCCGGGTGAGGGACGCACGGCCGACCTGGGGGACGGCGTCGGTGTCGCCTTCAAGCTGTGGGGCGCGGACACCGGTGGCTCGGTCGCCGTCGTCGAGCACCCGTTCGCCGTGGGCGCGTACGTCTCGGCCCACCTGCACACCCGCGAGGACGAGTACTCGATCGTCACCGAGGGCGAGATCGGCTTCCGGTCGGGCGACCGGGAGGCCGTCCTGGGCCCCGGCGGTTACATCACCAAGCCGCGCGGGGAGATGCACGCCATGTGGAACGCGGGCCGCACGCCGGCCCGCATGATCGAGATCATCAGCCCGGCCGGCTTCGAGGGCTTCTTCCGCGACGTCGCCGACCTCGCCGAGGCCGGGACGACCGATCCTCAGGTCTTCGTCGACCTCGCCGCCTCCTACGGCCTGGAGTTCGGGGAGCCGGAGTGGCAGGCCGACGTCCTCGCGCGCTACGGCCTCACCCCGCCGGCCTGGTGACGCGCCGCTCCCGGGGAAACCTCGTCGACCCGGATCGGAGGGCCGCCTAGGGTCTCCTCCTCGTGGGCCGGGTCGTCGAAGCAGTGCTGCCGGCCCGCATGGGGACGTCGTTCCGCTGGCTGGTCGGCTCCGCCTGGGTCGGCAACCTGGGCGACGGCGTGGCGCTGGCGGCGGGCCCCCTGCTCGTCGCCTCGCAGACCTCCGACCCGTTCCTCGTCGCGATGGCCGGTCTCCTGCAGCGCCTGCCGTGGCTGCTGTTCGGGCTGCACGCCGGGGTGCTCGCCGACCGGGTCGACCGCCGGCTCGTGGTCGTCGTCGTCGACCTGGTCCGCGCCGGCGTCGTCGCCGTCCTGGTCGCCGCCCTGCTGACCGACGCGGTGAACGTGCCGGTCGTGCTGGGCGCGATGTTCCTGTTCGGCGTCGCCGAGGTGTTCGTGGACACCACCACCGCGACCCTGATGCCGATGGTCGTGGCCAAGCCCGACCTGGGCATCGGGAACGCCCGGATGATGACCGCCGGGATCACGATGAACCAGCTGGTCGGGCCGGCGGTCGGCGCGGCCCTGTTCGCCGCGGGCACGGCGTGGCCCTTCGTCGTCCAGGCCGTCTGCCTGCTGCTCGGCGCGCTGCTGGTCTCCCGGATGGTCGTTCCCCCGCTGCCCCGGGCCGACGGTCCGCGCCACGTCGGCCGCGACATCGCCGAGGGCTTCCGCTGGACGTGGGGCAACCCCGCGGTGCGCACGCTGACGCTCACGATCGTCACGTTCAACGTCACCTACGGCGCGGCCTGGTCGGTCCTCGTGCTCTACGCGACGGAGCGGCTGGACATGGGGCCGATCGGGTTCGGCCTGCTCACCACGGTCGGGGCGCTGGGCGGCCTGCTGGGGACGGCGGGCTACGACTGGCTCGAACGGCACGTCTCGCTCGCGTCGATCATGCGGGTGGGGCTGGTGATCGAGACCTTGACCCACCTCGGGCTCGCGCTCACTACCACGCCCTGGGTAGCGATGGCGATCATGTTCGCCTTCGGCGCGCACGCCTTCGTGTGGGGGACGACGTCGCGCACCGTCCGGATGCGCGCGGTGCCGGCCGCGCTGCAGGGCCGGGTGGGCAGCCTCTACTCGATCGGGGTCTTCGGCGGCATCGTCGCCGGCCAGGCCCTCGGCGGGGTCATCGCGCGGATCTGGGGCATCACCGGCCCCTTCTGGTTCGCCTTCGTGGGCTCCGCCGTCATCCTGGCGCTGATCTGGCGGGAGCTCGCGCACATCGCCCACGCCGACGAGGAGGCCCTCGCGGCCTGATGAGCCCCGGTCAGGCGCTGCGCAGCGGGGCCACCGACGGAGCGCTCCGGAGAACGCTGCCGTAGTGGCTGATCAGCTGGTCGCCGATGCGGGCCCAGGTGCGGTTCTCCACCGACGAGCGGGTGCGGGCCGCGACAGCCCGCAGCGCCAGCCGGTCGTCGCGGAGCCCGGCGACCATCGCGGCCAGGACCTCGGGGTCGTTCCCGGCCCACAGCCAGCCGTTCTCGCCGTGCCGCACGAGGTCCAGCGGGCCGCCGGACGCCGCCACGACGGCGGGGACGCCGGAGGCCAGCGCCTCCTGGACCGCCTGGCAGAACGTCTCGTCGGCGCCCGGGTGCACGAGGAGGTCGAGCGAGGCCACGATCCGCGCGAGCGCGTCCCCCGTGCGCTGCCCCAGGAGGACCGCCTCGGGCAGGTCCCGGGCCAGTCGTCCCCGGCACGGACCCTCCCCGACCAGGACCAGCCGGACGCCCGGCAACCGGCTCACCCCGGCCAACAGCTCCAGCCGCTTCTCCACGGCGAGCCGGGCGACCACCCCGACCAGCAGCTCCCCGTTCGGGGTCAGCTGCCGGCGCAGCCACGCATCCCGCCGTCCGGGCGCGAACTGCACCAGGTCGACGCCGCGGGCCCATGACGCCACCGGTCCGATGCCGTGCCGCCGCAGCAGGGCGGCGGCCGACGAGGACGGCGCCAGCGTGAGGTCGGCCGTCGCGTGCACCGAGCGCAGCACCCGCCAGGCCGCGGCCGCCCCGCCGGGCACCCGGTAGCGCCGCGCGAAGGCGGCGAGGTCGGTCTGGAACACCGCCACGGTCGGGATGCCCAGCGCCCGGGCCGCCCGCCCGGCTGCGGCACCGAGGACCGCCGGCGAGGCGAGGTGGACGACGTCGGGCGCGAGGTCGGCGAGCACCCGCATGAGATCGCCCCCTGGGCGGGCCAGGGGCAGCCGGCGGTACATCGGCAGCTGCATCGAAGGCACCGTCACCACCTCCACCTCGGCGCCGCAGTCCGACTGGTACGACGTCCCGCTGGGCGCCACGACGACCGGCACGTGCCCTCGGACGGCGAGGTGGTCGACCGCGTGCAGCACCGAGCCGACGACCCCGTTGACGGCCGGGCGGAAGGTCTCGGCGACCACGACGACCCGCAGTCCCACGGGTGCCCCGACGCCGGTCACGGTGCGACCAGCTCGACGCGGACGGCCGGCGTGGGAGCGTGCGGAGCAGCGGTCACGGGAGCACCTCGTGTGCCGGAGGCCCCGAACGGGCCCCGAACACCCCGCAGGGTGGGGTTCGCAGATGTCCGGCCGGTGCACACCGGCGGACGGCGACACGACGGTTCGGCGGGAACCGGGCGGACGCACCCCTCCCGCCGCGTTCGTCCCACCCGTCCGCGCCCGGGGCCGTGCCAGGCTTGACCCTCGACCCGGTCGAGGCCGGACGGTTCCTGTCGTGGAGGAGCGCATGCGGGGGATCGGCCAGATGGCGCGCGAGAGCGGCCTGACCGTCAGCGCGCTGCGGTTCTACGACGGCGCCGGCGTGCTCGTGCCGGCGCACGTGGACCCGTGGACGAGCTACCGCTGGTACAGCGACGAGCAGGTCGTCGTCGCGCGGTTGGTCGCCCGGTTGCGGCGGGTGGGTCTGCCGCTCGCCGAGATCAGCCGGGTGCTCGAGCACCGCGACGACCTCGCCGTCGTCGACGCCGTCCTGGAGACGCACCTGCGGCGCCTCGAGGACGGCCTGGCCGATGCCCGCCGTGAGCTCTCCTCCGCTCGATCCCTGCTGGCGAAGGAGAACCCGATGACCTCGATCCGCACCACGACCACTGCCCTGCTCGACGCCCTGCGCGCCGTGCGCTTCGCCGTCGGCACCGACCCCGGGCTGCCGATGCTCACCGGCGTCCTGGTCGACGCCGACGACGACGCCGTCCGCCTCGTGGCCACCGACCGGTACCGGCTGGTCGTGCGGCACCTGCCCGGCGCGGTCCTCGACGGCGCGCGGGTGAGCGCGATCGTGCCGGTCGCGCTGGTCGACGAGGCGCTGGCGACGTTCTCCGGTGCTGCCCCGCTGACGCTGGAGGTCGACGGCGACGACGTCGTCCTGGAGGCGGGTGCGCAGGTGCTGCGGGGCCGCCGGGTGGACGCGGACTTCCCCGACTACCGGCCGCTGGTGCGCGAGGCGGGCAGTGCGCAGGTGGAGCTCGACGTCGCCCGGTTCCGCGACGAGCTGGCCGCCGCGCCCACGCGCACGGTGCCGACCGGCCCGGACGGCGCGGAGGAGACCGCGACCGTGCTGACGCTGGCCGACGTGGAGGTGGGCGTGAACCGGGAGTTCCTGCTGCAGGCGCTCGACGCCGGGGAGGCCGGGCAGCTGGTGCTCGACCTCGACGGCCCGCTCGCGCCGCTCGCCCTCCGCGACCCGCGCCGCCCCGGCGACGTCAGCCTGCTGATGCCCATCCGCCTGACGGCCTGAGCGTGCGGTGAGTGTGCACTGATCGGGGCCATGAGCCGGCGATGAGCCCGATCAGTGCACACTCGCGGCGGCTACGGTGCGGCGTGGCCCACGAGGACGACGTCGCGCACGCCAACGGGGTGATCCGCTCGATGGTGGGCGGCCACCTCTACGAGCTGGGCGTGAGCGCCGGCGGGCTCGTCCTGAGGTTCAGCTCGTCGTGGGAGGTGTCCCTCGGCGCCGCCACGAGCGTCGGCGACGCGCCCCCGGTCGAGACGACGAGCGCCGACTGCGTGGCCGCGCACATGCCGTTGCTGGTCGCCGACCTGGACGCCGCCGGCATCGGCGAGGACGGGGTCCTCACGCTCACGCTGGCCGGGACCACGATCCGCTGCGCGCCCGAGGGCGACTACGAGGCGTGGCAGCTGAACGGGCCGGACGGTGAGCTGATCGTGTGCCTGCCCGGCGGTGGGCTCGCGATCTGGTCGGCGCGGCCGGCGTGAGTGTGCGCTGATCCACGTCATCCGGGCGCGGTGAGGTGGATCAGCGCACAGTCGCCTCAGGTGAGAGGTGAGCGGGGTAGCAGGCGGTCGCTGATGATCCGCTTCTGGATCTCGCTGGTGCCCTCGAAGATCGTGGTCAGCCGGGCGTCGCGCCAGTGCCGCTCGACCTGCCGCTCGGTGGTGTAGCCGTTGCCGCCGTGCAGCTGCATGGCCTGGTTGGTCACCCGGATCGACATCTCGGTGGCCTCGAGCTTCACCATCGAGGCCTCCTTGTGCACCGGCAGCCCGAGGTCGAGCAGGTGGGCGACCTGGCGGTAGAAGGCGCGGGACTGCTCGATCTGCGACGCCATCTCGGCGATGGCGAACCGCAGCGCCTGGAAGTCCGCGATCGGGTGGCCGAACTGCTCGCGCTCCTGCAGGTAGCGGATCGAGTCCTCGAGCGCGGCCCGCGCCAGCCCCACGGCGCGCGCGGCGGTGTGCACCCGCGCGGTGTTGAGGAACTTCTGCGCCTCGGCGAACCCGGCCTGCTTGGCCTCCTCGCCCTCGGCGTCGCTCTCCTCGCGGGCCGCCCGCGCCTCGTCGATGACGTTGTCCTTCGGGATGCGGACGCCGTCGAACCGCAGGTCCCAGGTGAGGAAGCCGTGGTAGCCGATCTTGTCGATCGGGGAGCCGGTGAGGCCCTCGGGGAACTCGCCGCGCTTCTTCTCCAGCAGCAGGTTGATCAGGCCGGCGGAGCGGGACTCCCCCTCCTCCGGGTCGCGCTCGCGCACGAGCACCTGGATGAAGTCGGCGGCCTTGGCGTTGCCGCACCAGCGCTTGTGCCCGGTCACGACCCACTCGTCGCCGTCCAGGACGGCGCGGGTGGACACACCGGCGAGGTCGGACCCGGCGTCGGGCTCGGACAGCGCGATCGCGCCGATCCAGTCGCCGCGGGCGCTGCGGCCCAGCAGCTCGTGCCGGCGGTCGGCGTCGAGCAGCGCCGTCCCGAGGCCCTGGGAGCGGGCCAGGATGCTGGCCGTCGACATCCAGGCGCGGGCCAGCTCCTCGCTGACCATGCAGTACTCGAAGACGCCCAGGCCCAGACCGCCCTGCTCGGCGGGCACCGTGATGCCGAAGTAGCCGAGCTCGGCCAGCCGCTGCAGCAGCGACGCCGGGATCTCGCCCTTCTGCGGGTCGAGCTCGTCGGCGACCGGGAGCACCTCGTCCATCGCGAACCGGCGGGCCTGCTCCTGGAGGGCCTCGCGCTCCGGGGTGTGCCACGGCGGCAGGAGGACCGGCGGCTGCGGCTCCCAGATCTCGTTCTCGGACTCGCTGGCGCTCGACGTCATCGTCGGTCGGCCTCCTCGGTCGGGCGGACGGTTCGCTACACCTTGGCGGGGAAGCCTTCCCGCCGCACGCCGTCGTCACCCGTGAGGTGAGCAGCCTCACCCGGCATGATCACGTCGTGAACGTCCCCGGCATCGACGTCCCCGACCACCGCGGCCGCACCGGCCTGGACCAGGTGGGCCGCGACCTCACCGGCAACCCGGACGTCGTCGTCCGGGACGTCGAGCTGCTGGCCAGCGGCTGGCACGTGCTCCGGCGGACGACGCTGGAGCGGCGGCGCCGCGACGGCGAGCAGGTCGTCGAGCAGCGGGAGACCTACGACCGCGGCAACGGCGCGACCCTGCTCCCCTACGACGCCGAGCGCCGCACCGTCCTGCTCACCCGGCAGTTCCGCTACCCGGTCTACGTCAACGGCCACCCCGACGGGCTGCTGATCGAGGCGGCCGCCGGCCTGCTGGACGACGACTCCCCCGAGGACGCCGTCCGGCGCGAGGTCGAGGAGGAGCTCGGCGTCACCGTCGGCGAGGTGGAGCACGTCTTCGACGTCTTCATGAGCCCCGGCTCGGTGACCGAGTGCCTGCACTTCTACGCCGCGCCCTACCGGCCGCGCGACCGCACCGGCGCGGGTGGCGGGCTGGCCGACGAGGGCGAGGACATCGAGGTGCTGGAGCTGCCCTTCGACGAGGCGCTGGCCATGGTCGACGACGGCCGGATCGCCGACGCGAAGACGATCATGCTGCTGCAGTGGGCGGCGCTGCGCGGGCCGTTCAGGAGCTGACGCGGTCCTTCGCCAGCGCGATGTAGTGCTCGACCAGCGAGGCGTCGTCGACGGTGCCGGTGTTGACGGCCTTGGCCGGGTCCACGCCCTGGAACAGCCGCTTGAGCGGCACCTCCAGCCGCTTGCCGGTGCGGGTGTGCGGCACACCGGGCACGGCGAGCACCTCGTCGGGCACGTGCCGCGGGCTGGCCGTCGTCCGGATCGCTGCCTTGAGCCGGCCCACCAGGTCGTCGGTGAGCTCCTCCCCCGGCGCGAGCTGCACGAACAGCGGCATCCAGTAGCCGCCATCGGGCTGCTCCACGCCCAGGACGACGCAGTCGAGCACCTCCGGGAAGGCCTCGACGGCGGCGTAGATGTCGGCGGTGCCCATGCGCACGCCGCCGCGGTTGAGCGTGGAGTCCGAGCGGCCGGTGATGACGCAGGTGCCCCGCTCGGTGATCTCCAGCCAGTCGCCGTGCCGCCAGACGCCGGGCCACGGCTCGAAGTAGGCCGCGCGGTAGCGCTCCCCGTCGGGGTCGTTCCAGAAGTGCAGGGGCATCGAGGGCATCGGCTCCGTGACCACGAGCTCGCCGAGCTCCCCGGCCACCGGCTCCCCCTGCTCGTTCCAGGAGGCGACGGCGACGCCGAGGTTCGGGCGCTGCAGCTCGCCAGCGGTCACCGGCAGCAGGGGGCTCGACCCGATGAACCCGGTCGCGACGTCGGTGCCGCCCGACGCCGACGTCAGCTGCAGGTGCGTGCCGACGGCGTCGTAGACCCAGGTGTAGGAGCCGGCGGGCAGCGGCGAGCCCGTCGAGGCGAGCACCCGTACGGCGGAGAGGTCGTGGTCCTCGCCGGGCCGGACGCCGGCCTTCTGGACCGCGGCGAGGTAGCCGGGGCTGGTGCCGAGGTGGGTGACGCCGAGCGACGCGGCGAGGGCGAACTGCGCGTCCACGGTCGGGTAGGCGGGGGCGCCGTCGTGCACGACCGCAGTCGCGCCCGACAGCAGCGAGGACACCACGACGTTCCACATCATCCAGGCGGTCGAGGTGTACCAGTAGAAACGGTCGCCCGGGCACAGGTCGCTGTGCAAGGTCCCGGACTTGCGCTGCTCCAGCACCACGCCGCCGTGCCCGTGCACGATCCCCTTCGGCAGCCCGGTCGTGCCCGAGGAGTACAGGATCCACAGGGGGGCGTCGAAGGGCGTCGCCTCGAACACCGGCTCCTGCTCGTCGGCGACTGCGTCGGCCCACGACATCGCGCCCTCGGGGACCTCGTCGGCGAACAGCCGGGGGACGGCGATCGTCGACCGCACCGTGGGCAGCGCGGCCCGCAGCTCCGCCACGACCTCGCGCCGGTCGTGGGCCCGGCCGTTGAACCGGTAACCGTCGACGGCGACCAGCACCGTGGGCTCGATCTGGGCGAAGCGGTCCAGCACCGCGCGGGTGCCGAAGTCCGGCGCGCAGGCCGACCACACCGCGCCGATCGAGGCCGCGCCGAGGAAGGCGACGATCGCCTCGGGCACGTTGGGCAGGTAGCCGACCACGCGGTCACCGGACCGGACACCCAGCCCGCGCAGGGTCGCGGCGAAGGCGCCCACCTGCCCGCGCAGCGTCTCCCAGGAGATCTCGACCGGGTCGGCGTCCTCCGCGACGGCGATGATCGCGGGGTGCGCGTCGGTGGCGTGCGCGAGGGCCTGCTCGGCGTAGTTCACGGTGGTCCCCGGGAACCAGACCGCGCCGGGCATGCTCCGGTCGGTCAGCACCCGGTCGTCGGGGACGTCGGGCAGCACGCCGGTCCAGGCCGCGAGGTCGCCCCAGAACTGGTCGAGGTTCTCCACCGACCAGCGCCACAGGACGTCGTACTCGGTCGGATCGCCGAAGGAGAGACCGCGGCGCTCCTCCACCCAGCGGGCGAACGTCGCCATGCGGGTCCGGTGCACGGTGTCGGGGTTCGGTCGCCAGAGCTCCGCGGGGGTCTCGCTCACCCCCGCACCATGCCATCCTCTGTCCGCGCCGACCACGGCCCACGAACCCCGAGGAGCGCCTGTGTCGCCCGACCCCGACGACGAGCGCAACGTGCTGGGCGGCCCGCTCGAGCCGTGCGGCACCGATCCGGTCACCGGGTTCTACCGCGACGGGCACTGCACCACCGGCCCGGACGACCTGGGCCGGCACACGGTGTGCGCCGTCGTCTCCACCGAGTTCCTCGCGATGCAGCGTGAGCTGGGCAACGACCTCTCCACCCCGCGGCCGGAGTACGGCTTCCCCGGGCTGCGGCCGGGCGACCGCTGGTGCGTCGTCGCCACCCGGTGGCTGCAGGCCTACCAGGCCGGCGCCGCCTCGGGTGTGGTGCTGGCCGCCACGAACGCCCGCTCGCTGGAGATCGTGCCGCTCGAGGCGCTGCGCCGGTACGCCGTCGACGTCCCCGACGACATCCGCGGCCTGGAATGAACACCGCGCGGGAGGCGCTGGCGCGGGCATGAGCGACCTCCTCGACGTGCCCGTGACCACGCTCCAGGGCGAGCCGACGACGTTCGGCGCGCTCACCGGCGGCCGACCGGCGCTGGTCGTCAACGTGGCGAGCAGGTGCGGGCTCACCCCGCAGTACACGGCGCTCGAGGCGCTGCACGAGGAGTACGGCGCCCGCGGGTTCACCGTGATCGGCGTCCCGTGCAACCAGTTCATGGGCCAGGAGCCCGGCAGCGCGGAGGAGATCGAGCAGTTCTGCTCGGCCACCTACGGCGTCACCTTCCCGATGACCGGCAAGGTCGAGGTCAACGGCGAGGGCGCGCACCCGCTGTTCCAGCGGCTCACCACCACGCCCGACCTGGACGGCAAGGCCGGGGACGTCTCCTGGAACTTCGAGAAGTGGATCGTCGACGGCAGCGGCGAGGTGGTCGCCCGCTTCCGGCCGATGACGCTGCCCGACGCCCCCGAGGTGCGCGCCGCCATCGAGTCGGTGCTGCCCGGCTGACCGCCGCGGTGCCGCCACGACCGCCGCGCTGCAGCGCGGCGGTCGGCACCGCAGGGCGGCGGCGACGGGGAGCGCCTACGGTCGGGCGATGAGCCACGCCGACCTGCGCTTCTGGTTCGACCCGGTCTGCCCCTTCGCCTGGATGACGTCCAAGTGGGTCCGGATGGTCGCCGCCCAGCGCGAGTACGCGGTGGAGTGGCGGTTCATCTCGCTCCGGCTGCTCAACGCGCACGTCGACTACGACGCGCACTTCCCGCCGGAGTACGAGGCGGGGCACACGTCGGGGCTGCGGCTGCTCCGGGTGGCCGCCCGCGTCCGCGCCGAGCACGGACCCGACGCCGTCGCCCGGCTGTACGAGGCGCTCGGCGAGCAGATCTTCGAGACGGCGAACGAGCCCGGCGACGAGGTCCGCCGCGGCACCCGGGAGTTCCTCGAGCCGGTGCTCGCCGGGGTGGGGCTGCCCACCGACCTGGCCGACGCCCTGGACGACGACTCGCAGGACGCGCAGATCCAGGCGGAGACCGACGAGGCGCTGGCCCTGACCGGCAAGGACGTCGGGACGCCGATCCTGCAGTTCCGCCCGCCGGAGGGGGTCGCCTTCTTCGGCCCCGTCATCAGCCGGCTGCCGAGCGAGGACGAGGCCGTCGAGCTGTGGGACCACGTGATCGGGCTGGCCTCGTTCCCGGGGTTCGCGGAGATGAAGCGCAGCCTCCGCGAGCGGCCTCAGCTGGTCGGGTTCGGCTGGCGGCCGGATGAGCAGCAGGTCCAGGAGGACTGGCACGGCGGGAGCCGGCGGCCGAAGCGGTGAGCCCGCGCCGGTGACCGGGCGGCTCGACGGCGGTAAGGTAAGCCTTATCTGATCTTCGCCGTCCGTCCCGGGAGCTGCTCGTGACCGCCACGGTCGACGTCCCGGCCCGGGACGCGGCACGCCCACCCGCGCGTTCGCCGCGCACGCGGCGGCTGGTCACCCTCGTGCTGCTGCTGGTGCTGGTCGTCGGGGCCGCGCTGGCGAGCATCGCCGTCGGCACCCGCTCGATCGGCCTCGGCGAGGTGTGGCGGTCCCTGCTCGACGCCGACCTCACCACCGAGGAAGCGGTGATCGTCCGCCAGCTGCGCGTGCCCCGCACCGTGCTCGGCCTGCTGGTCGGGCTGGCGCTGGGCATCTCGGGCGCGCTGATGCAGGGCCACACCCGCAACCCGCTGGGCGATCCCGGCCTCCTCGGTGTCACCGCGGGCGCGAGCCTCGCCGTCGTGCTGGCCATCGCGCTGTTCGGGGTGACCTCGCCGTCGGGCTACGTCTGGTTCGCCTTCGCCGGAGCCCTGGCCGGCACCGTGCTGGTCTACGCCATCGGCTCGGCCGGCCCCGGCGGTGCCACCCCGCTCACGCTCGCCCTGGCCGGCGCCGCGCTCTCGGCCCTGCTCTACGCGCTGGTGCGGGCGGTGCTCGTCTCGGACTCCCAGACGCTGGACACCTTCCGGTTCTGGGTCGTGGGCTCGCTCGCCGGGCGCGGGGCCGAGGTCGCCTGGCAGGTGGGCCCGTTCATCGCCGCCGGCCTGGTGCTCGCGCTGGTCAACGCGCCGGCGCTGAACCTGCTCGGCCTGGGCGAGGACGTCGCCCGCGGACTGGGTCAGCGCATCTGGCTCGCCCGTGTGGTCGGGCTGGCCGCCATCACGCTGCTGTGCGGCGCGGCCACCGCGGCGTGCGGGCCCATCGCCTTCGTCGGCCTCGTGGTGCCGCACATGGTGCGGGCGCTGACCGGCCCCGACCACCGCTGGCTGCTGCCCTGCTCGGGCCTGCTGGGCGCCGCGCTGCTGCTGGTCGCCGACGTCGTGGGCCGGGTCGTCGCCCGCCCCGGCGAGCTGCAGGTCGGCATCGTGCTCGCGCTGCTCGGCGCACCGTTCTTCATCGCGCTCGTGCGCCGCACCCGGGCGGCCGGGCTGTGAGCGTGGCAGCCCCGGTCCGCAGCGGGCGGGTGGTGCGCACCGGCCCGGTGTCGGGTGCGGTGCGCGTGCGCCACCTGGTCGTGCCGCTGGCCGCCGCCGGCGCGCTGGTCGTGCTGTCCGCGATCAGCATGGGCCGCGGCGACTTCCCCATCGGCGTGCTCGACGTGCTGCGCACCCTGGTGGGCCTCGGCGAGGGCCCGCAGGAGTTCATCGTCCTGGAGCTGCGCGCACCCCGGGTCGTCGTCGGCGCGCTGGTCGGGCTGGCCTTCGGCGTGGCCGGGGCCCTGTTCCAGACCTTCGCCCGCAACCCGCTGGCCTCCCCCGACACCCTCGGGATCACCATCGGTGCCTCCGCCGGGGCCGTGGCCGCCATCGTGCTCACCGGCGGCACCTCCACGGGCGCGATCCTCGGCGGCCTGGGCATCCCGCTCGCCGCGCTGCTGGGTGCGCTGGTCGCCGGGCTGCTGCTGTTCGCGCTCGCCTGGCGGGCCGGCGTCGACGGGTACCGGCTGGTGCTCGTCGGCATCGCGCTGTGGGCCGTCGGCAACGCGCTGGTCGACTGGCTGCTCACCCGGGCGGAGATCAACGACGCCGCGTCTGCCTACGTGTGGATCACCGGGTCGCTGAACAGCCGGACGTGGGACCACGCGCTCCCCCTCGCCGTCGCGCTGTGCGTGCTGCTGCCGCTGGCGCTGGCCACGAGCCGCACGCTGACGGTGCTGCAGTTCGGCGACGACACCGCCCGCGGGCTCGGGGTGCGGCTGGCCGGCGCCCAGACCGCGGTCGTCCTGCTCGCCGTCGGTCTCGTCGCCTTCGCGGTCTCCGCGGCCGGACCGATCACCTTCGTCGCCCTCGTCGTCCCGCAGATCGCGGTGCGGCTCACCGGCGGCTCCCGGCCCCCGCTGCTGGCCTCGGGGCTGATCGGGGCGCTGCTCGTGGTGGGCGCCGATCTGGTCACCCGCACAGTGCTGCCCGAGGCGCTGCCGGTCGGCATCCTCACCGCCGCGATCGGCGCCCCCTACCTGCTCTGGCTCCTGGTCCGCGGAAGGCGGCGATCCACCCTGTGACCACCCACGCCGAACTCGCACCCCCGGCCACCTCCACGGCACGGGTGCGGCTGGCCGCCGAGCACGTCCGGCTGGCCTACGACGACCGCGTGGTCGTCGACGACCTCACCCTGGAGCTCACCGAGGGCTCGTTCACCGCGATCGTCGGCCCCAACGGCTGCGGCAAGTCCACCCTGCTGCGAGCCCTGGGCCGGCTGCTGCGCCCGACCGCGGGCCAGGTGCTGCTCGACGGCCGGGCGATCTCGCGGACGCCGACCCGCGAGGTGGCCAAGGTGCTCGGCCTGCTCCCCCAGACGCCGGTCGCCCCCGAGGGTCTCAGCGTCGGCGACCTGGTCGCCCGCGGCCGGCACCCGCACCAGACCTGGCTGCGCCAGTGGTCGCGCGACGACGAGGCCGTCGTCGCCGAGGCGCTGGCCTGGACCGACATGGCCGAGCTCGCCGACCGGCCGGTGGACGCCCTCTCCGGCGGGCAGCGGCAGCGCGCCTGGATCTCGATGGCCCTGGCGCAGGGCACCGACCTGCTCCTGCTCGACGAGCCCACCACCTACCTCGACCTCTCCCACCAGATCGACGTCCTGGAGCTGGTCGGCCGGCTGCACGCCGAGCGTGGCCGCACCGTCGTCGTGGTGCTGCACGACCTCAACCTCGCCGCGCGCTACGCGAAGCGGCTCGTGGCGATGAAGGACGGCGCGCTCGTCGCCTCCGGCACGCCCGAGGAGGTGCTCACCGAGCGGCTGCTGGCCGACGTCTTCGACCTCGAGGCGCGGGTGCTCCCGGACCCGGTGGCCGGCACGCCGATGGTCGTGCCGGTGCGCCGACTGCGCTGACCAGCGCACTCGCCCCGGACACCCCCTTGCACCGCTTGGTTAGGACAGGCTAACCTTCCTCACAACGAGGGAAGATCGACTTCCCGGACGAGCGAGGAGCGACCTGTGCACCGGAAGACCCTGGCCGGCGGCCTGCTCGCGCTGGCCGTCGCGGCCACCGCGACCGCCTGCGGCGGGACCGAGGACACCGACTCGGCCGCCGGGAGCGGCGGCTGGGAGTTCACCGACGACCTCGGGCAGACGGTGACGCTCGACGAGGCGCCCGAGCGGATCGCCGGCCTCAACGACCTGACCGCGTCGCTGTGGAACTACGGCATCGAGCCGGTGGCCACGTTCGGCCAGACCTCCGCCGAGGACGACGTCGCCTTCGAGGGCCGCGACCTCGGCGACGTGGCGATCGTCGGCTCCAGCTACGGCGAGATCGACCTGGAGGCGCTCGCCGCCGCCGATCCGGACGTCATCGTCACCACGATCTACCCGACCGACTCCACCGGCGAGATCCCCGAGGGCACCGCCGGGTACGGCTTCAACGACCTGGCGCAGGAGGAGCAGGTCGCGGAGATCGCGCCGGTCATCCACATCGCCTACACCGGCTCGGGTGCCGACGTCATCGAGCGCGTCGTCGAGCTGGCCGCCGCCCTCGGCGTCGACACCCAGGGCGGCGAGGTGGCCGAGGCTCGCGCCGACTTCGAGGCCGCCTCGGCCACGCTCGAAGAAGCCGCTGCCGGCGGCATCAGCGTGCTGCCGGTGTTCGCCACCCAGGCCGACGGCTGGTGGATGGCGAAGGCGGCCGACGACCCGCAGCTGCGGATGTACGCCGATCTCGGCGTGAACTTCGTCGACCCGGGCGGCGACGGCTACTTCTGGAACTCCGTGGGCTGGGAAGAGGTCCCGAACCACCCGAGCGACGTCGTCCTCTACTCGCTGCGGTTCAGCATGACGCCCGAGGAGATCGCCGCGCAGCCCACCGCCGCGCTGCTGCCCGCCGTGCAGAACGGCCAGCTGCACCCGTGGAAGTACATCGGCCCGGACTACGTCGCCCAGGCCGCGTACATGGAGGAGCTCGCCGGCTACCTGACCGAGAGCGAGGACGTCACCGCCTGAACGGGGCCTGGCCCCGCGGTCACGACGACAGCGGGGCCGGCACCTCGGGCAGCAGCGGCGGCTCGGCCCGGTCGGCCGAGTGCGCCCGCGCGGTCTGGGCGAGCGCGATCCCGGTGAGGACGACGAGGCCGCCGGCCACCTGCCAGCCGGTGAGCACCTGCTCCACCCACAGCCAGGCGACGATCGAGGCGAACACCGGCTCCACGGTCGCGACGAGCCCGGCCGTCGTCGGCGGCAGGTGCGGCAGGGCGCTGATGGACAGCCAGAACGGCGCCACCGCCCCCAGCACGCAGATCCACCCGATCAGCACCCACAGCGGCGCCCGCAGGTCGCCCAGCGAGAGCGGGACCGACTCACCCAGGACGCCGGCGTCGAAGGCCCACCACGGTGCGGCCGCCGCCCAGAACAGCGCGGCGGCCACGAAGCTCCAGCACGTCAGCGTCACCGGGTCGCGGCCGACGGTGCCGCGCTCGCCCACCAGGTAGTAGGTGGCCAGGCACAGCGCCGCCGCCAGGGCCGCTCCCACGCCGACCGCGTCGAGCGAGCCGCCGCCCTCCCAGACCTGGGCCACCAGCACGAGCCCGGACAGCGAGAGCAGCAGCGCCAGCCACAGCCGGCTGCGCACCGCCTCGCGCCGGACCAGCCACACGTACAGCGCGATGAACACCGGCGCGGTCATCTCGAAGACCAGCGCGATCCCGACCGGCAGCCGCCCGATCGCCACGTAGTAGAGGAACTGGGTCATCGCCACGCCGACGACGCCGAACACCGCCAGCAGCGGCAGCTCCCGCCGGTGCACGCGCAGCCGGTCGCGGGAGAACACCGCGAGGGCGCCGAGCAGCACCAGCGCCGCGCCGGTGCAGCGCAGCGCGGTCAGCCGGGTGGGTGGGATCCCCGCCTCGAGCGCCAGCGTGGACACGGTGCCATTGATCGCGAAGAGCCCGGCAGAGGCGAGCGTGAAGGCGTACCCCAGAGCGGGGCGGGCGGTGCGGGACACCGCCGAACGGTAGCGGGCAATCCGCCCCGAAGCACCTACCGGCCGGAGACGGACGTACGGCGCTGGCCGCACCGCGACTTCCCGTGGCGGCCTGGCACCTACGCCTGATCCGTCCTCGTGAGAGAGGAGAAGAGCACTCCGACCAACCAGGGAACCGCTCCGATGATCCACAACGTCAGGGTCGACCGCCACCAATCCCCGAATGTCGTCATTCCCAGCGCCTGGAGCACGAAAGCGGCGAGAGGCGCCCCGACCGCAATCAGTATCAGCGTGAGAATGTGCCTTTCCGACCCCGGGCCCACGCGGATCTCCTCCCAGACAGATGGCGGTGCCAGCAGTGTCCATGCGAGGTAGCGCGCCGAATGACTTCGCGCCCTTCCCGGCGAGACTATGCCGGCCTGGACTCCCTCCAAGGCTCTGTCTCCCGCTAACAATCCGTTTATAGCGGCACCTTAGGCGGTTGTCCTTCACGGTTCGGCGCATCGGGGGCAGGCTCGAATGGTCGCCTGCCCCCGACGCCGCCGACCCACCCATGCCGAGACGGCCGGTTGCAGCTGCAGCCTAGTGAGGCGACTACCCAGGAGCCTCGCCCCTCCGCCCCTCAAGCGTCGCGCGAGACGGCACCGTCATCCCGATCCGAATGGTTACGCCGACGGTAGGCCGCCACTCCCACTCCTACGAATACCGCTCCTAGAAAGAGTTTCGCCACGGACGAGAACCAGTCCCGCTCAACCAAATCTAGGACGCCTAGAGCGATCACAACCAGACCTGCCGTGACCATCAAGACGAGCTCCACGCGGCCCGGCGCGCCAGCGTTTCGACTCATGCAGGCCTCCTCTGCCTAGCAAGAAACCGTTGAAAAGAGCGTAAGACCAAGCCCAGCTCCAAAGGCTCTGCGCGACTGCGACACAACGGAGCTACCGGTCCTGTAAGCGGTCGTGAGGAGCTTTGCGCCCGTGAAGAGAAGTCCAGCGTTGAGCGCAAAGCAACCGACGTCACCGTAGTCGTACGTGGGCCCTGATGGGGCGCTGCGACACCAGTAACTCCCATTCATAGAGCTGACCCAACACCTCTCCAGGCCCGTCGGGTCAATGTAGTTTGTAGGGTTGCTTGCCGCGTATTCGTAGCGGTTGGAGCGGGTGGGGTCGGCGAGGGTTTCGAGGCTGTCCTGCTGGGTGAAGCGGCCGGTGATGGGGTCATACCAGCGCATGCCGTAGTGCATGAGGTGGCCGCTGGTGTCGCGGAGACCGCCGGCGTAGCCGTAGCGCTGGACGTCGACGGCACTGCTGCCGTGAAGGGTAGTGACGGCGATCTGGCCGTACGGGCGGAGCGATACGGCTCTCCGCTATCTGCATCGCTACAAATCCGCATACTCTCATTCGCCAGCATCCTCTTCGCGCCCAATCTGTCCTCCCGAGGGAGGAGAAGAGCAGCCCGACCACTCAGGAGGCCGCTCCAATAAAGCATAGCGTTAGCGCCGACCGCCCCAGGACTTTAGCCTGACGCTGCCAAAAAGACGATGCCAGCACCGAAGCCGACCGCGCCCACTAACCCTGCAATTATGAGCCGATTGTTTCGCGGAAGGCCTCGAAACTTTCGGTTGGAAATAAGAACCATCATGCTGACAAGTGACACAATCAGCACTAGCAGCCCCACCGTCCGCAACACGTCAACACACCTCCTCGTTCAGCTCCGAGCGGTTGAAAAGACAAGCCCCGCCGAAGACTGTCGACGTGATACCGGTTCCGATAGATACGGTAGTCAATGCGTAGGTTGCGAATCCAGCCGCGGCGGCTGCAGCTCCAATCCCTGTCGCCAGAGAAACCACACCTAAGGCGAAAGTGACTCCCTCAAGCAAGCTGATTTTACCAGTCGGGTCGACGTAGTTCACAGGGTTGCCATTCGCGTACTCGTAGCGATTCGAGCGGCTTGGATCGAGGAGGGTCTCGAGGGAGTCGGTTTGGGTGAAGCGGCCGGTAATGGGGTCATACCAGCGCATGCCGTAGTGCATGAGGTGGCCGCTGGTGTCGCGGAGGCCGCCGGCGTAGCCGTAACGCTGCACGTCGATCGCGCCGCTGCCGTTCAGGGCGGTAGCGGTGGTCTGACCGTAGGGGTCGTAGGTGTAGGCGGCAGTCTGGGTGCCGGTGTGGTTGATCAGGGCGACCGGTGACCCGAGACCGTCGGCGGCCAGGTAGTGGCTCAGGCCGCCTTCCATCACCAACGGAGTGCCCTGGGGGTCGTAGGCGTAGGAGACGGTGGTGCCGCCGCTGGTCTGGGTCTCCAGGACCGGCATGCCGTTGGCGTTGGTGCGTCCGTAGGCGTAGGAGTGGCCACCGGACTGGCTGATCAGCTCGGTCTGGTCGGTGCCGGCGTAGGTGTAGGTGAACGTGGTGCCACCGGTGCCGGTGCGGGTGGTCATCTGCTCGGCACCGCTGTAGCCCATGGCGCCGTTGGCCGGGGTGGTGGTCAGGTCGCCGGCACCGTCGTGGCTGTAGCCGCTGCTGGTGATCTGATCGGCGGCGTTGACGGTCACGCCATGCACGACGGCACCGTTCTTGGTGGTCTGGGTGCGGTTGCCGTTCTTGTCGTAGCTGTAGCGCCAGTCGTCCCCGCCGGGAGTGGTGGCGGCGGTGAGCCGGTTGGCCCTGTCATAGCAGTAGCTGGTGGTCGCCCCGGTGCGGTGGTCGGTCTGCGCCCAGCGCAGAGAGGTCACCAGGCCGGCAGGGGGCGCGGTGGTGCACGCGCCGGCACCTGGGGAGATGTAGTCGTAGGACAGATCGGCCACCCGGTCACCGTCATTGCCTGCGCGGGCCGTCCAGGTGCGGGTGAGCCGGCCGTCGGCGTCGTAGTCGTTGTGGGTGTGCGCGGCGAAACCGGCCACCGTGCCGTCGTAGGCGGCGGTGGGTTCGAACCAGGCGTCGGTGCGGCGGCCGTCGTCGTCGTGCGCGAAGTCGATCTTCCGGCCGGCGGCGGTGGTCATCGATGTCACGAGGTTGCGGACGTCGTAGCTGTAGCGGGTGGTGCCGGCGGCGTTGGTGGCGGTGGCCAGGTTGCCGGCCTTGTCGTAGGTGTAGCGCAGGGTGCCACCGCCCGCGGTGTGCGTGCGGGCGGCCAGGCGGCCGAGCGGGTCGTAGTCGTAGGTGGTGACCCCGGAGCCATCGGTGCGGATGTCGACCTGACCGGCGTCGTCGTAGGTGTAGGTGACGTCGGGCGTGTTGTCGGAGAAGTCGATCTCGGTGACCCGGTCCAGGGCGTCGTAGGTGTAGGTGTCGGTGACCCCCCGGCCGCTGGTGCGGCTAGCGAGCCTCCCGAACTCGTCCCAGGTGTAGGAGCGGTCGGCCAGCGTGGAGCCATCGGGCGGGTTGATGCCCGTGGTCTGACCCGCGGTGTCGTAGCTGTAGTCGGTGACCGCACCCGACGGGCTGGTGGAGGTGTCGACGGTGCCGTCGCCGTTGTAGGCGACCGATGCTTCGGCGGAGCTGAAGTCCGCGGTCGCGGTGCGCTGCCCGTTCTGGTTGTAGGTGTACTCGCTGGTGCGGTTCTGGGCGTCGGTGCAGCCCGAGGGCTGGTACTGGGCCTTGGTGCCGGTGTTGCCGTAGGCGTAGGAGGCCCCGGCACCGCTGGCGCCGGTGATACCGGTCAGCGACTCACCGTCGTTGGCGTTGTAGCCGAAGGTGGTGGTGCCCGAGGAGTTCGACGAGGACGTCAAGTCCAGGCCGTTGTTGTAGGTCGCCGATCGCTCCTTGCCTGCCGGGTCGACGGCGCGGGCGACCAGCTGCATCCCGTCGTCGGTGAGCTCGTAGCGGGTGTGCGCGGCGGCAGAGACAGCCGTGGACTGGTCGCTGTTGGGGTCCGCGACCAGGGTCACGGTGCCCACGCTGGTGTCGGTGCCGGTGCCGTAGTTCACGCGGGTCACCGCACCGGCCGCGTTGGTGGCGGTGGGCTGGGTCACCGTCAGCACCCGCCCGTGGGTGTCGTAGGTGAACGAGGTCTGCGCGCCACCGGGGGCGGTGACCCGGTTGAGGTTCCCGCCACCGCTGTAGGCGAACTCGGTCACCCGGCCCGCGGCGTCGGTGACGCTGGCCAAGGCGTTGCTGGCGGCGTAGCCCAGGGTGACCTCGTGGGTCTCCTGCCGCGGAAGGCCGGTGAGCGGGTCGGCAACGGTGGCGGTCTGGGACAGCTTGTGGATCTGCCGCGGCGTCGCGCCACCCAGGGTCACGGTCAGGGTGCTGGCGGCGGGTCCGCCTCGGTCGGTGCGGATCTCGGTCAGCCCACCGCCGGTGTTGTAGGCGAAGGTCGTGGCATTGTTCGAGCGGTCGGTCATCTTGGCGAGCAGACCGTCGCCCCGGAAGTGCGACACATCGCCGCTGCCGTGGTCGGTCAGCGTCCACCCGCCACCGGCAACCGTCGCCAGCGTCATCTTGAACCCGGCCGGAGAGTCGTAGCCACCCGCGCCGTCGGCGGTGAACGTGCCGGTCTGCCCACCAGGGCCGTGGTACACCACCGCGCCGGCGCCGGGCACCGAGGCCAGCCGCACGTCACGGGCGGCGCTCAGCCGCCACCCCGAGCTGGAGGACCCGACCGAGTTCAGGAAGTGGGCCTCGCTGCGGCGGGTCACCGAGTTGTAGACCACGCCGACGTCCAACGCCCCGGCGGTACGGCGCTCCAGGGAGAACAGGTTCATCTGGACCATCAGGTTGCCGGTGCCCACATCCACCTGCGCGGAGACCCGATCCCCAACCGTGAACGGCAACCGCGTCGCACCCGGGCGCGACCCGGCGCCCAGCGCCGGGGACACCGCCCCGGTCTGCACCGGAGAGGCGGTGCAGCCGGTGTCATCGCAGTGCGCCACCTGGTACTCGAATGCCTCCCCGATCGACAACACGTCCGCCGGCAGCGCCCGCCACGCCTCCCTGCCCGGGGAGGACGCTGCGTTCAACAGATTCCAGGTGCCCGACCCCACCATTCGAGCGGAGAACTGGAGCGACTCCGTCCCGCTGCCGGCCGCCGTCGCCTTGCCGTACAGCACCGGCGCCAACAGCTCGGCCACCGCCACCGAGGCCTTCGGCGCCGACGTCGGCGCGGCCAGCACCCCCGACGCCGTCCCGACCACCATCGCGCTGGCCGCAACACCGATCCCGAAGCCGCGACCAAGTCGCGACCACGAAGAGTGAGGAGCACGGAGGACCGGGAAACCTGACGGACGAGCCACGCGCCACCCACTTCAACGACCGGACACCGGAACGAGCAGCGGGAACCTGGCAGGGCGATCTTGACGCGACAACAGTTGATCAGCGCGTCGTTACCGTTACGTTACCTACTCACCGTATCTGAGCCGTGACGGAACGGTTCACCCGCACGGGTGAAAGTCAGCGGTGTTTCGCTTGGTTGCGTACAACTGGAGTCACGGAGTGCGATGAGAGCGGCCGCACAGGGCCGCGTGGGACTACACCGCCTGTGCACATGGGGCGCGCCTCTGCGCGGGCCGCGAGCAAGGAATGACGTCCAGGGCTCGTTCAGCTAGCGGCGGTACAACGGGAGGACGCCACTCCCCGGAGGAGGACCCCGTGCCGCAGCGACCACCGTGGTCCGACCGCCGTCGGCGCACCCTGCTCGTCCTGGCGCTGGGCATCGTGCTCGGCGGCCTCGGGGCCGTCGGGCTGCCCGCGCAGTACGGCGTGGGCGCCGGCATCCTCGCCGCGCTGTGCGCGTTCCTGCTGGTCGCGGCGTTCGTCGTCTTCCTCGCCATCCCGGGGCCGGGCACCGCCGGTGTGCTCGCCCGTTCGGCGCCCGTGGCCGGATCGACGTGCGTCGTCGCCGTCCTGCTGCTGCTCTCGACGTCGGCGGACCTGCGGCTGCTCTGGTCGGCCGTGGCCGTCGCGGCCGCGGGCTGGACCGCGTACGCCGTGCGGGAGACCCGGCGCAGCGACGTCGGCGGCTGAGGCCAGACTGCTGGGCATGGAGCTGCCTGCTGCCCTGTACGTCCCCGAGGAGGACGGGTTCACCGCCACGGCCCTGACGATCGGCCCCTGGGACGTCGGCCTGCAGCACGCCGGCCCGCCGGCGGCGCTGCTGCTGCGCGAGGCCGAGCGGGCCAGCGGCATCGAGGGCGGGCAGACCGTCCGGCTGGCCTACGACATCTTCGCGCCGGTGCCGGTCGGGCCGGTACGGCTGCGCAGCACGATCGTCCGCCCGGGACGGCGGATCGAGCTGGTCGAGACCGTCCTCGACGCCGGCGACGGGCGCCCGCTCATGCGCCTGTCGGCCTGGCGGATGCGCACTCGGGAGGGCGGCGAGACGACCGCGCAGGAGCACCCCGCCCCGCTCGGCCCCGAGGAGAGCCGGCCGGAGACGGCGGCCTTCTTCACCACCGAGGTCGCCTACCACCGGGCGCTGGACTGGCGGTTCGTCGAGGGCTCGTTCAACGCCCCCGGCGCCGCCACCGCCTGGACCCGCCCGGCCTGCGAGCTGGTGGCCGGGGAGCCCATGAGCCCGCTGCAGCACCTGTTGGTGATGACCGACGCGGCCAGCGGCATCTCCGCGGAGCTGGACTGGACGCGGGCGACGTTCGCCAACGTCGACCTGGTGGTCGCGCTGCACCGCCCGCCGGCGGCGGGATGGCTGGGCATGGCGGCCACCACCGTCCTCGGCGGCGCCGGCGCTGCCCAGTGCACCGCCGTGCTCTTCGACGCCGAGGGGCCGATCGGGCGCTCCAGCCAGTCGCTCTTCGTGGAGCCGCGCAGCCCGGCGTGACCCATCTCGCCCGGAACCTGCCGGTCCCACTGGCATCGGGCGGCGGGCGTCGGGGAGGGTGGAGGGGTCGACTTCCCCCGACGATCGGAGTGCTTTTCCCGTGGACGCGTTGAGAGACGTGCTGGACTGGTTGTCCGGCCGAGGTCTCGAGGTCGTGCTGATCATCCTCGGGTCGGTGCTCATCGCCCGCTTCATCTCCTGGGCCGGCAACCGGATCACCGACCGGATCGACCGCAACGCCACCGGCGGGGACGCGCTGGTCCGCTCCGAGGCCGCCAAGCACCGGCACTCGCTCACCCAGGTGCTCCAGTGGGCGGCGATCGTGCTCGTCTACTCGATCTCGGTCTTCTTCGTGCTCGACCGGCTCGGCGTCCCGATCACCGGCCTGGTCGCCCCGGCCACCGTGCTGGGCGTGGGCCTGGGCTTCGGCGCGCAGCGGATCGTCGGCGACGTGCTCGCCGGGTTCTTCATCATCACCGAGCGGCAGTACGGCTTCGGCGACGTCGTCTCCATCCAGGTGGTGGGCGGCGGCGATCCCGCGGAGGGCACCGTCGAGGACGTGACCCTGCGGGTGACCCGCGTCCGGTCGGCCAACGGCGAGGTGGTCACCGTGCCGAACGGGCAGATCGTCAAGGTCGTCAACCTCTCCCGCGACTGGGCGCGCGCCGTCGTCGACGTTCCGGTCCCGTCCTCGGTGGACGTGAACCGGGTGAACGAGATCCTGCGCGAGGTGGGCCGCGACGCCTTCCGCGACCCGGCGATGCGGCCGCTGCTGCTCGACCCGCCGACCGTCATGGGCGTGGAGACCCTCGGCCTGGACGAGGTCAACGTGCGCGTCGTGGCCCGCACGCTGCCGGGCAAGCAGTTCGAGGTGGGCCGTGACCTGCGCGCCCGCGTCGTCCTGGCCTTCCGGAACCAGGGCATGAAGGTCTCGCAGCCCACCACCCTCGAGGCGCACGACGGGGCGACCGCGGTGCAGGAGCAGGTCCGATGAGCGACCCGCAGCAGAGCACGCCCGCCGAGCAGGCCACCACCCCGACGGTGAGCACCGCCCCCGCGAGCGCACCGAAGCACCGCTGGGTGTCCTCGATCCCCTCGCACCTGGGGCGGGCCCGCACCTCCACCGTCGCGCTCGGCGTGCTGTTCCTCGGCATCTTCTTCCTCTACCTGCAGGTGAAGCCGCCCGCTCCCGGCACCCCGGCCACCGGGAACACCTCGGTGGAGGAGCCCGCCGCGCCGACTCCCCCGCCGACGACGCCGCCGACGACGACCGAGCCGGAGCCGACGCCCGAGGACGACGCCCCCACCACGACGCCGCCGCGCACGACCGCGCCGACCACCCGGACGCCCGCTCCCACGACGGAGCCGGAGCCGACGGAGGAGCCCGAGGTGCCCGCACCGACGTCGGCGCCGGGTTCCCCGGGCGGGAGCGCCCCGACCACCGTCAGCCCGCCCGGCTGAGGATCAGAACCGGGTGACGACGGCGATGCCCGGCTGCCGGCCCACCTCGGCCAGCGCCGCGCCGGCGTCGTCGAGCGCGAGCTCCCGGGTGATCAGCCGGCGCGGGTCGAGCCGGCCGGCGGCGATCAGGCCGAGCAGCTCGGGGTAGGCGTGCGCGGCCATGCCGTGGCTGCCCAGCACCTGCAGCTCCAGGGCGATCACCCGCTCCATCGGCACCGCGGCCCGGCCCTGCTCCGGCGGCAGCAGACCCACCTGCACGTGCCGCCCGCGCGGGCGCAGCCCGAGGATCGAGTTCGCGCAGGTGGCCGGCGCGCCCAGGGCGTCGAGGGAGACGTGCGCGCCGCCGCCGGTCAGCTCCAGGACGGCGGCCGGCACGTCGCCGGCGCCGTCCACCGCGTGCTCGGCGCCCAGGGCGCGGGCGAGCTCGAGCGCGCCGGGGGCGACGTCGACGGCGACGACGCGGGCCCCCGCCGCCGCGGCGATCTGCACGGCGGAGAGGCCGACGCCGCCGCAGCCGTGCACCGCCACCCACTCCCCCGGCCGCACCCGGCCGATGGCGACGACCGCCCGGAACGCCGTGGCGTACCGGCAGCCGAGGGCCGCCGCGGTGGCGAGGTCGAGCTCCTCCGGCACCGCGACCAGGTTGACGTCCGCGGCGTCGAGCGCCACGTACTCCGCCAGCGAGCCCCAGTGCGTGAAGCCCGGCTGGGTCTGCCGGGCGCACACCTGGTGCTCCCCGGCCGCGCACTGCGCGCAGCGCCCGCAGGCGTTGACGAACGGGACGGTCACCCGGTCCCCGACCCGCCAGTTCGCCACCCCGGCGCCGACCGCGGCCACCGTGCCGGCCAGCTCGTGCCCGGGCACGTGCGGCAGGACGACGTCGGCGTCGTGCCCCTGCCAGGCGTGCCAGTCGCTGCGGCAGATGCCGCTGGCACCGACCCGGACCACCACACCGCCGGGGCGGGGCTCGGGGTCGGGGACGTCGCGGACCAGGAGCGGGCCGCCGAAGGACTCGTGGAGGAGTGCGCGCACGGCCCCAGCCTGCCCTGGCCGATGGGACTGATGTTTCACGTGGGACACCGCGCCCCTATAGTCGGCCGTGGCTCACGAGAGGCAGCGACAAGCACCTGGCTGGCTGCCCGGCAACCTCAACTCCGTCTGAGGTGCTCCAGGGGAAGAGCCGGCCGGTCGGCGTCCGCCGTCGGGCAAGGACGGAGTTCCTGCGCGCCGCGGGATCTCCCGCGAGCGATAGGAGACGGCGCATGACCGACCCGCAGAGCTGGAGCTTCGAGACCCGGCAGATCCACGCCGGCACGAGCCCGGACCCCGCCACCGGGGCCCGCGCCCTGCCGATCTACGCCACCACCGCGTACCAGTTCCGCGACAGCAAGCACGCCGCGGACCTCTTCGCGCTGGCCGAGATGGGCAACATCTACACGCGGATCATGAACCCGACGCAGGATGCGCTGGAGCAGCGCGTGGCCTCGCTCGAGGGCGGCGTCGCGGCGCTCGCGGTGGCCAGCGGCCAGTCGGCCACCACGCTGGCGATCCTCAACATCGCCGAGGCCGGCGACCACGTCGTCGCCTCCGCCTCGCTGTACGGCGGCACCTACAACCTGCTGCACCACTCGCTGCCCAAGCTCGGCGTCACGGTGTCCTTCGTCGAGGACCCCGACGACCCGGAGAACTGGCAGCGCCTGGTGCAGGACAACACCAAGGCGTTCTTCGGCGAGACGATCGGCAACCCCAAGGGCGACATCCTCGACATCGAGACCGTCGCCGGGGTCGCGCACCGCAACGGCGTCCCGCTGATCGTCGACAACACCATCGCCACGCCGTTCCTGATCCGGCCGCTGGAGTTCGGTGCCGACGTCGTCGTGCACTCGGCCACCAAGTACCTGGGCGGCCACGGCACGGCGATCGCCGGCATCATCGTGGACGGCGGCGGCTTCGACTGGGCCGGCGGGAAGTTCCCCGGCTTCACCACGCCGGACCCGACGTACCACGGCGTCGTCTACAAGGACCTCGGCGCGCCGGCCTACGCGCTCAAGGCCCGCGTGCAGCTGCTGCGCGACCTCGGTCCGTCGATCTCGCCGTTCAACGCCTTCCTGGTGGTGCAGGGCATCGAGACGCTGTCGCTGCGCATGGAGCGGCACGTGCAGAACGCCACGCGGGTGGCGGAGTTCCTGGAGGCGCACGACGCCGTCGACCGGGTGAACTACCCGGCGCTGGAGTCCTCCCCGTGGCACGCCGCGCAGCAGAAGTACGCGCCGAAGGGCTCGGGCGCGGTGCTGACCTTCGAGCTGCACGGTGGCCGCGAGGCCGGTCAGCGCTTCGTCGAGGCCCTCGAGCTGCACAGCCACGTGGCCAACATCGGCGACGTCCGCAGCCTGGTCATCCACCCCGCGTCGACGACGCACTCGCAGCTGACCCCCGAGGAGCAGCTGACGACCGGCGTCACCCCGGGCCTGGTGCGCCTGGCCGTCGGCCTGGAGGGCATCGAGGACATCCTCGCCGACCTCGAGGCCGGTTTCCGCGCGGCGAAGTCCGCCTGAGCCGGTGGCCGGGTGGGTCGAGGGGGATCCGGTGGGCGACCGCCGGTTCCTCGACCTGCCCGGCCCCTTCGCCCTCGACCGGGGCGGCGAGCTGCCGGGGGTCCGGGTCGCCTACGAGACGTGGGGGACGCTCGCGGCCGACGGCGGGAACGCGGTGCTGGTCGAGCACGCGCTGACCGGTGACAGCCACGTCGTCGGCGGCACGGGACCCGGTCACCCCACGCCGGGCTGGTGGAGCGGGATCGTCGGCCCCGGCGCAGCGCTCGACCCCGACCGCTGGTTCGTCGTCTGCGCCAACGTCCTCGGCGGCTGCCAGGGGACGACCGGCCCGTCCTCGGCCGCGCCCGACGGCCGCCCGTGGGGGCCCCGGTTCCCGGAGATCACCGTGGGCGACCAGGTCCGCGTCGAGGCGGCCCTCGCCGACGCGCTGGGCATCGAGCGCTGGGCCTGCGTCGCCGGCGGGTCGATGGGCGGCATGCGGGCGCTCGAGTGGGCCGTCGCCGAGCCCGACCGGGTGGCCGCGGTGTTCTTCCTCGCCTCGGCCGCCGTCGCCTCGGCCGACCAGATCGGCACCCAGACGACCCAGCAGGCCGCGATCCGGTCCGACCCCGTGAACGGTCTCGGCATCGCGCGGCGCATCGCGCACCTCACCTACCGCAGCGCGCTCGAGCTGGGCGCTCGCTTCGGCAACCAGGTGCAGCCCGACGGCCGCTACGCCGTCGCCTCCTACCTCGACCACCACGCCGACAAGCTGGCCGCGCGGTTCGACGCCGGCAGCTACGTCGTGCTCACCGAGGCGATGAACAGCTGGGACGTCGGCCGCGGCCGCGGCGGGGTGGAGGCTGCGCTGGGCCGGGTGACCGCCCGCGCGCTGGTCGCCGGCGTCGACACCGACCGGCTGTACCCGCCCGAGCAGCAGCAGCGCGTGGCCGACGCGCTCGGCGTGCCGCTGCGGCTGATCGCCTCGCCGTACGGGCACGACGGCTTCCTCATCGAGACCGTTGCCGTGGACGCGCTGCTGCGCGAGCTGCTCGACCGGCGGGACTGAGCGCGTGGACGACGACCTCCTCGCGCTGCGCGCCGGCTGCGACCGCTCGCTGACCGGGCACGGCGAGTGGCGTCCGGAGACCCTGCTGGCCGCGATCCCGGCGGACACGGCTCCCGACCGCTACGGCGACGGCGGCGTGGTCGCCGAGCTGGGGGCCGAGGTCGCCGAGGTGCTCGGCAAGCCCGCCGCGGTCTACCTGCCCAGCGGCGTCATGGCCCAGCAGGCGGCGCTGCGCGTGCACGCCGACCGCCGCGCCCGGCGCACCGTCGTCTGCCACTCCGAGAGCCACCTGATCCGGCACGAGGAGCAGGCCTTCGAGCGGCTGCACGGCATGGTGCTGCGGCCGGCCGGCGAGCGGTACCGGCTGCTGCTGCGCGCCGACCTCGACGCCGTCGCCGAGCAGCCCGCCGCGCTGCTCGTGGAGCTCCCCCAGCGCGACCTCGGCGGTCAGCTCCCCTCCTGGCCGGACCTCGTCGAGCAGGTGGGCTGGGCGCGGCAGCGCGGGGCCGCCGCGCACCTCGACGGCGCCCGGCTGTGGGAGGCCTCGGCCGGCTACGACCGCTCCCCCGCCGACATCGCCGCGCTCTTCGACACCGTGTACGTGAGCTTCTACAAGGGGCTGGGCGCGCTGGCCGGCTGCTGCCTCGCCGGCCCGGACGACGTCGTCGCGGAGGTGCGCGAGTGGCGGCGCCGCCTGGGCGGCACGCTGTTCGGCATGTGGCCGGGAGCGGCGTCCGCGCTGGTCGGCCTGCGCAGCCGGTTGCCGCTGATGCCGGCCTACCTGGAGCGGGCCCGCGAGATCGCCGACGCCGTGCGGGAGCTGCCCGGCGTCACCGTCGTCCCCGATCCGCCGCAGACGCCGATGCTGCACCTGCTGCTGCGCACCACCCCCGAGGCGTTCACCGCCGCCGCCCGCCGGCTGGCCGAGGACGGGCTGTGGACCTGGGCCCGGGCGATGCGCACCGGCGACCCCGGCGCCGTGCGGGTGGAGCTGCCGGTCGGCGACGCGACGCTGGCCCTGACCCTCGGCGAGATCCGGGCCGCGATCGCCGCGCTGGCGAGCCGGCCCTAGAGGCGGCGCACGGCCCGGGCGGAGTCCAGCCGGTCGGTGTAGCTGATGGCGTTGCCCTGGATGTGCAGCTGGTCGTCGTCGGTCGCCTCGCGCAGCACCTTGGCCGGCACGCCCGCGATCAGCGAACGGGGCGGGAAGACCTTGCCCTGGGTGACGACCGCACCCGCGGCGACGATCGAGCCCGAGCCGATGTGCGCACCGTTCATCACGATGCTGCCCATGCCCACGAGCACGTCGTCGTCGATGCGGCAGCCGTGCAGCACCACGCGGTGGCCGACCGAGACCCGCTCCCCGACGACGAGCGGGAAGCCCGGGTCGGAGTGCAGGGTGCTGCCGTCCTGGATGTTGGAGTCGGCGCCGATCTCGATCACCTCGGCGTCGGCGCGGGCCACGGCGCCGTACCAGATGCTCGACCGCGGCCCCATCGTCACCGCGCCCACCACCACCGCCGTCGGTGCGACGAAGGCGGAGTCGTCGATCTGCGGGCTGCCGTACTCGAGGGCACCGATGAAGTTGTCCACCCGCCGAACCTAGATCAGGCCGTGCGCGTGCACCGCCTCGGCGACCTGCAGGAAGCCGGCGACGTTCGCGCCGAGCACCAGGTCGCCGGGCGAGCCGTACTCCTCCGCGGTCTCGTGGCAGCGGGTGTGGATGTCGCGCATGATCTCGGCCAGCCGGGCCTCGCTGTGCTCGAAGGTCCAGCGGTCGCGGGAGGCGTTCTGCTGCATCTCCAGCGCCGAGGTCGCCACGCCGCCGGCGTTGGCCGCCTTGCCGGGGGCGAAGGCCACGCCTGCGTCGCGGAACACCTTCACCGCCGACGGGGTGGTCGGCATGTTGGCGCCCTCGATGACGTAGCGGCACCCGTTGCGGGCCAGGACCGTCGCGGCGTCGTCGTCGAGCTCGTTCTGGGTCGCGCTGGGCACGGCCACCTCGCACGGCACGTCCCAGACGCTGCCGCCCTCCACGAACTCCGCCGAGGCCACCCGGTCGGCGTAGTCGGAGATCCGGCCCCGTTCGCGCTCCTTGACCTGCTTGAGCACCTCGAGGTCGATGCCGTCCTCGTCCACGACGTAGCCGCTGGAGTCGGAGCAGGCGACGACGGTGCCGCCGAGCGAGTGCACCTTCTCGATGCCGTAGACGGCGACGTTGCCCGAGCCGCTGATGACGACCCGCTTGCCCTCGAAGGTCTCACCGCGCACCGTCATCATCGCCTCGGCGAAGAAGGCGGCGCCGTAGCCGGTCGCCTCGGTGCGCACCAGCGCGCCGCCCCAGCCCAGGCCCTTGCCGGTGAGGACGCCGGACTCGTAGCGGTTGGTGATCCGCTTGTACTGGCCGAACAGGTAACCGATCTCCCGGGCGCCGACGCCGATGTCGCCCGCGGGCACGTCGGTGTACTCGCCCAGGTGCCGGTACAGCTCGGTCATGAACGACTGGCAGAACCGCATGACCTCGGCGTCGGAGCGGCCCTTGGGGTCGAAGTCCGAGCCGCCCTTGCCGCCGCCGATCGGCATGCCGGTGAGCGCGTTCTTGAAGATCTGCTCGAAGCCGAGGAACTTGACGATGCCGAGGTTCACCGACGGGTGGAACCGCAGGCCGCCCTTGTACGGGCCCAGCGCGGAGTTGAACTCCACGCGGAAGCCGCGGTTGATCTGCACCTCGCCGCGGTCGTCCTGCCACGGCACGCGGAAGATGATCTGCCGCTCGGGCTCGCAGATGCGCTCGATCGTCTTCATCTCGGCGTACTCGCTGTGCCGGTCGAGGACGACGGCGAGGGAGTCCAGCACCTCGCGGACGGCCTGGTGGAACTCCTCCTCGCCCGGGTTGCGGCGCAGGACCTCGTCGTAGATCGCGTGCACCTTCGCGGGGACGTCGACGTGCACCCGGGCCTCCCTCGCTGCTGGTCGTGGGGGACTGAACCTACGCGGGCCGCCGGCGCCGGCTCTCAGCCGCTGATCTCGGCGAGCACCCGCGGGATCTCCGCCGGCAGCTCGCGGGCCAGGAAGCCCAGCCGGCCGACCGACGACGACAGCCGCTCCCCTGCCCGGCCGTGCAGGTAGGCGGCCCAGATCGCGGCCTGGGCGGGATCGGCCCCGCGGGCGAGGAGCCCACCGGTGATCCCGGCGCGCACGTCGCCCGAGCCGGAGACGCCGAGCCCGGCCTCGCCGCTCTCGTCGCGCCAGACGGAGCCGTCCGGGGCCGCGATCCAGGAGACCGCCCCGCCCAGACCGACGACGGCGCGCGCCCGGTCGGCGAGCTCGAGCGCCGAGCCCGCCGGGTCCTCGGCGATCGCGTCGTCCTCGGCGTGCAGGGAGTACGCCAGCTCGGTGGGATTGGGCGTGAACACCACCCGGCCGTCCAGGTGGTGCACGGCGGCGTCGTCGGCGGTGACGCAGGCCAGGCCGAGGGCGTCCAGTGCCAGCGGGCCGGCCAGGTGGGGCAGCAGCCGCTCCCCGAACGCCTGGGTCTCCTCCGTGTCGGCCATGCCCGGGCCGATGAGGACGGCGTCGGCAGCCTCGGCCAGGTCGCGGACGGTGTCGGCGGCCTTCGCGCTGATCGCTCCGGCCGGCGTCTCGGGAAGGGCCCGGACGAGCGCCTCCGGGAGGGCCGTCGCGACGAACGGGGCGAGCGACTCCACCGTCGCCACCTGGAGCTTGCCGGCGCCGGCCCGCATGGCGGCCTCCGCCGCGAGGAGCACCGCGCCGAGGGTCTCGGTGCTGCCACCGATGACGAGGATCGAGCCGCGGGCGTTCTTGCCGCCGCTCGGCTCGGGCAGCGGCCAGCCCCTCAGCAGCTCGGGCGTGACCAGCGTCGGATCAGGGGCCGGGTGCGGCATCGGGCTCCTCGGTGACGTCCTCGGACTCGGCGACCAGGTGGTCGACGACGTTGAACGAGGTCAGGTGCAGCGTGCCGTCGGCGTCCGCGTCGTAGCGGGTGAGGGAGGTGTTGGCCACCTGCTCGCGCCTGTCCTCGTCGAGCAGTTCCTGCTCGGTGAGCTCCTCCAGCACGTAGCGGAACACCATCACGACCGCCTGGTGGGCGACGACGAGCAGGCGGTGGCCGTCGTGCCGCAGCGCCTCGGTGGCCAGCAGGCTGCGGATGCGCAGCGCCACGTCGGCCCAGCTCTCGCCGCCCGGCGGGCGGTAGTAGAACTTGCCCAGCAGGTCCCGCCGCCGGGCCTCGTCGGGGAACTGCTCGCGGATGCCGGCACCGGTCATGCCGTCGAAGGCGCCGAAGTCGCGCTCGCGAAGCCGCTCGTCGACGCGCACGCGCAGGTCGAGTCCGGCGGTGGACAGCTGCGCGGTGCTCAGCGCCCGGGTGAACGGCGAGCTGATGACGGCGGTCGGGCGCTCGTCGTCGGGCAGCGAGGCGAGGTGGCGGCCGAGCGCCTCGGCCTGGCCCCGTCCGGTGTCGGAGAGGGGGACGTCGGGATCGCGGACGTCCAGCTCGAGGCGGCCGGCGCCGTCGGCGTGCGCGCGGGCATCGGCGACGTTCCCGATGCTCTCGCCGTGGCGCACCAGCCAGATCGACGCCGGTCCCGGTCCCCTGTCGCTCACCCGGACGCCGGTAGCCGCGACGTCGCCGCGCGAAACCGTCACTCCTCCGGAGCAGGATCGGGGCGTGACCGAGCCCACCGACCTGCCCGTGCTGCCGTTCGCCGACCAGGCCGCTCTGGAGGCGTGGCTGGAGGAGCACGGCGCGACCGCCCCGGGCCTCTACGTGAAGATCGCGAAGAAGGGCACGGGGGTGCCCTCGGTCGACTGGGCCGGGATGGTCGAGGTGCTGCTGTGCTTCGGCTGGATCGACGACCGGGCCAACCGGATCGACGACGCCTGGTACGTGCAGCGGATCACGCCACGGCGGCCGCGCAGCGTGTGGTCGCTGAAGAACGTGGAGACCGTGGCGCGGCTGATCGCGGAGGGCCGGATGCGTCCGGCCGGGCTCGCGGCGGTCGAGGCGGCGAAGGCCGACGGGCGCTGGGAGCGCGCCTACGCCGGCCCGGCCACCATCACGGTGCCCGACGACCTGGCCGCGGCCCTGGACGCGTCGCCGCGGGCGCGCGCGGCGTTCGACGCGCTCGGCAGCGGTGATCGCTACTCGGTCCTCTGGCGGGTGCAGACGGCGGCGACCGCCGCCACGCGGGCGAAGCGGATCGCCGCCGCGGTGCGGTCGCTGGAGGTCAGCCCGTGAGGCGGACGCCGAACCGGAAGCCGCCCTGGTCGACCGTGGTGACCGACAGCGGCGTGCCGTAGGTGCGCGCGTGCACGATCTGGCCGTTGCCGATGTAGAGGGCTACGTGGCTGATCGGCGTGTAGTAGAAGACCAGGTCGCCGGGCTGGAGCTCGCCGCGGCCGACCTGGCGGCCGATCTGCGACTGAGCCCGGCTGCTGCGCGGCAGGGTGACCCCGGCGGCGGCGTAGGCGTAGGACGTGAGGCCCGAGCAGTCGAAGGCGCTCGGCCCGGAAGCGCCCATCCGGTAGGGCAGCCCGACCTTGGAGAGCGCGACCTCGATGGCGGTCGCCGCGGCACCGTTCGGGGCGACCGGGAGGTCGGAGGCGTCGGGGGTGGCCAGCGTGGGACCGGCGACCAGCGTGGAGACGCGGTCCTGCTCGGCGGCCGAGAGGCGGGCGAGGTCCGACTGGTACTCGGCGGCGCGACGCTCGACCTCGGCGTGCTGCGCCTCCAGCTGATCGAGGCTGGCCTGCGCGTCCGCGGCGGCCTGGTCGGCGGCGACCTGCGCCTGCTCGGCGGCGGAGCGCGCCGCGGCCACCTCGGCGATGACGCTGTTGGTGTGCGCGGCGATCATGTCCAGCGTCGCCATCTGCTGCACCAGGTCCTCGGGGGAGTCGCTGACGAGGAACGTTGCGACGCGGGACTCCTGCTCGTAGAAGGTGCTCTTCGCGATGGCCCGGATCTGGGGCTCGTGGACGGCGAGGGCCTGACGGGCCGCCTCGGCCTGCGCGGCCGCGGTGGCGGCGGTGTCCTGCTGGGCGGCGACGATGTCCTCCGCCTCGTGCACCTGCGCCTCGATCACGGTGAGCTGCTGTGCCGCCTTGGCGACCAGCTCGGCGGCCTCGGCCGCGTCGGCCGGGGCGGCGGTGGCCGCCGTGGGGGTCAGCGTCGCCGTCGCAGCCGCCATCAGAGCGGCGCCGACCGCGAGGACGGCACGCGGGCGACGACGGGTGGTCCTGCGCTGCGACTGCACCGTGGCCTCCGATCACCTGCGCCGGGCCCGGGGAAGGGGCCTCAACCATGCGCGTCAGCACGGACCGTAGGGAGGCGGTGTCGACAAGTAGTGGTCGGCGCGCCCAACGCAAGACCTGCGGCGACCTCTTCTGCCTCACGCGTCACAGGAAGCAGCGGGCGCCCCGCGCGGGGGCGGGCTCAGCGGACGCGGGGGCCCCGGGCGGTCCCGTCGGGCCGGCGGTCGGGCGCGAGCGGGACGAGACGGTCGGCGAGCGCACCGGTGACGAACGAGTAGACGGCCTTGTGGCCGACGTCGACGACCTGGTCGCGCCGGGACCAGGTCCAGGGCGGCGCACCGACGCCGGTGACGTTCTCCAGGGTCTGATCGGTGGCCAGCCGCACCGAGGTGTGCCAGGCCGAGGCCCGCCAGCCGCGGAGGCCCGAGGCGGCCCAGATGCCGCGGAGGGCACCGACGGCGGCGCCGGTGCCCCAGTGCATGAGGTGGTTGCGCACCGGCGGCCGGGCCGAGCCCGGGAGCCGGCGGCCGGTGGTGAGGGCGGTGAGCGTGCGCGCGGGCACGTAGCTGTCGGGACGCCCGGTGACGGCCTGCTCGGCCTTCTCGCCGATCGTCATCGCAGCGACACCGGCAACCCCGGCGAGAGCACCCCTCAGGGCAGCGCGTCCCAGCATGGAACGCGCCTACCCCGCAGGCGAGGCGATGGAACCGGCTCAGCCGGCGAGGGGCTCCTGGGCCTCCAGGCCGGAGAGGGCCTGGAAGTCGCGCAGGATCGCCGAGAGCTCCTCGGAGGTCCACGGCTCGCAGCAGTCGCAGCCGCCGTCGGCGAAGCTGACCAGACCGATGGAGCCACCGGCCTGGTCCTCGGAGATCGCGAGGTGACCGGCGGACGGGTGGCGGTGGCAGGCGCAGCCCGCGGCGCAGAGGCCCAGGCCCCAGCCGGAGATGACGACGGTGTGCCCGTCGTCGCGGACCTTGCCCACCTGGAAGACGGACGGCTTGCGACTCCTGCTCACGGAGCCCTCCCCTCGAACGGTCCCCGGGAAGCGGGGTCCGGTGCGATGTACGGACATTTTCGAGCTACGGGAGGTTTCGGCAGATCCAGGTCTGGGGTAAAGCTCTCCGACTGCTCATGTTCCGCAACCGAGCGTAATTCTTCGTTCACGTGTCGTCGCCGTCAGTTTCCGCCAGTGGTGCCGAGATCCACTTGTCGCCAAATGTGACGGAACGCCCCCACCCCGCTCAGCTGGCGGGGCTGACGCTGCTCATGTTGAAGTCCGGCACCCGCAGCATCGGCATGGCCGTGCGGGTGAACCAGTCGTTCCACTCCCGGGGCAGGGTCTGCTCGGTGCGCCCGGCCTGGACCGTGCGGCCGAGCAGGTCGACCGGTGACTCGTTGAAGCGGAAGTTGTTCACCGCTCCGGTCACCTCGCCGCCCTCGACGAGGAAGACGCCGTCCCGGGTGAGCCCGGTCAGCAGCAGGGTCTGCGGATCGACCTCGCGGATGTACCAGAGCGTGGTCAGCAGCAGGCCGCGCTCGGTGGCCGCGACCATCTCCTCCTGCGAGGCGGTCGCCGTCGGGTCCTCGAGGACCAGGTTGTCGACGGCGGCGACGGCCGGAGCCGTCGTCTTCAGCGCCCAGGACCGGGGCCGGAACAGGTTCGCCAGCACCCCGTTCTCGATCCAGTTCACCGCGGGCGTGGCCATGCCGTTGTCGAACACCGACGCCCCGCCCGAGGACGCCCCGACGACCTGGAAGGGCGCTGCCTCCAGACCGGGGTGCGCCGGGTCGCTGCGCAGCGTCAGGGGCAGCTGCGCCAGCCGGTCGCCGATGCGGTTGCCGCCACCGGGCCGGGCGAACACGTTGCGCCCCTCGTCGGCGTCCCGCGCCTCCATCGTCCAGTAGAGGTAGATCATCAGGTCGCTCACCGCCGACGGCGGCAGCAGCGTCTCGTAGCGCCCGGCGGGCAGGTCGATGCGCCGTCGTGACCAGGCCATCTTCCGCTCCACGTCCGCGGCGAGGTCGGCGACCGAGACGTCGGTGAAGTCCCGCGTGCTCGTGCCGGCCCACACCGAGCGGCCGAAGTCCGCCGTCTTGCCGTTGAGCTCGACCCGGCCGGTGGGCTGGTCGTGACGGAGCCGCAGGCCGGTCGAGCTCCCGAGGTAGGTGGTGCGCATCGAGTGCTCGGCGAAGCCGTAGAGCAGCTCGCCGCGGTCGCCTGCCTCGCCGAAGGCCTGGCCCAGGGCGGGGGCGAAGTCGGCGAAGACGCGGATCGAGGTGTCCGCGGGGTCGGCGTCCCAGTCCCCGGAGCCCGGGGGGGCCTCACCGATCAGCGGCATCGCGTCCTCGGCGGGGCCGGCGTCGCGGGCGGACTGCTCGCTGGCGGCGACCAGGTCGGCGATGTCCGGCGTCCCGCTGCGGGTCACGGTCCCCGCGGCCATGCCGGTGCCGCCGTCGACGAAGGAGACGACGACGACCTGGCGGGAGCGCATGGCGCCGTTGGTGGTGAGGCTGTTGCCCGCCCAGCGCAGGTTGGCCTCCGAGCCGTCGACGACGAAGGTGACCTGCCCGTCGGCGTTCGAGGCGGCCAGCGCCTGCTCGACGATGTCCTGGGCCCTGCTCATGCCTCGACTCCGGTCTCGTTCCGCTCCTCGGTCGCTAGCGCTCCCTGCGATGCTCGCTCGACCGTCGTTCTCGGAACGCTCAACGCCCGGCCTCCTCGACGGTGTTCAGGATGTTCACGTTCTCGAACAGCGCCGTCGGGCAGCCGTGGCTGACCGCCGCGGTCTGGCCGGGCTGGGCCTTGCCGCAGTTGAACGCGCCCCCGAGGACGTAGGTCTGCGGCCCGCCGACGACGCGCATCGAGCCCCAGAAGTCCGTCGTCGTGGCCTGGTAGGCGACGTCGCGCAGCTGGCCGGCCAGCCTGCCGCCCTCGATCTTGTAGAACCGCTGGCCGGTGAACTGGAAGTTGTAGCGCTGCATGTCGATCGACCAGCTCTTGTCGCCGACGACGTAGACGCCCCGCTCGACGCCGGCGATGACGTCTTCGGTGGAGGGGCCGTCGGGCGCGGGCTGCAGCGACACGTTGGCCATCCGCTGCACCGGCACGTGGCCGGGCGAATCGGCGAAGGCGCAGCCGTTGGAGCGCTCCATGCCCTGCCGGCGGGCCATGTTCCGGTCGACCTGGTAGCCCACGAGGACGCCGTCCCGGACGATGTCCCACTGCTGGGCGGCCACGCCCTCGTCGTCCCAGCCGACGGTGGACAGGCCGTGCAGCGCGGTGCGGTCGCCGGTGATGTTCATCAGGGGGGAGCCGTACCGCAGGCTGCCGAGCAGGTCGGGCGTCGCGAAGGACGTGCCGGCGTAGGCGGCCTCGTAGCCCAGCGCGCGGTCGAGCTCGGTGGCGTGGCCGATGGACTCGTGGATGGTCAGCCACAGGTTCGACGGGTCGACGACGAGGTCGTAGCGCCCCGACTGCACCGACGGGGCCTTGGTCTTCTCCCGCAGCAGCTCGGGGATCTCGGCGAGCTCCGCGCGCCAGTCCCAGCCGGTGCCGGTCAGGTACTCCCACCCGCGGCCGGCCGGTGGGGCCAGCGTGCGCATGCTCTCGAACGAGCCGGTGGACCGGTCGACGGCGAGCGCGGTGAAGTCGGGGTGGAGGCGCACGCGCTGCTGGGTGGTGCGGGTGCCGGCGGTGTCGGCGTAGTACTTCTGCTCCTTCACGAGCATGCAGCTCGCCTGCACGTGCTCGACGCCGTCCGCCGCGAGCAGCTGCTCGGACAGCTCGGTGAGCAGCCCGGACTTCTCGGCGTCGGGCACGGTGAACGGGTCGACGTCGTAGGCCGAGACGAAGGTGGCGTCGGCGTGCACCGGCTCGGGGGCGAGCTGGACGCGGTCGCGGTTCAGCGCGGCGGCGACCTGCGCGACCGCGACGGCCTCCTCGGCCAGGCGCACGGCCTCGGCCGCGGTGAGGACGACGCCGGCGGCGAAGCCCCACGTGCCCTCGTGCACCACCCGCACGGCGAGGCCCAGGTCCTCCCCGTCGGTGAAGGACTCGGGGCGGGCGTCCCGGAGGCTGATCGTCTGGGTGCGGATGCGCTCGACGCGGAGATCGGCGTGCTCGCAGCCGAGGTCGACCGCCCGGGTCAGGGCGGCGTCGGTGAGCGCGGACAGCGGCAGCGCGAGGAACGCCTCGTCGATGGCGCGGGGTGCTGGCACGGACCCTTGTCTACCAGCGGCGCGCGCGGGTAAGCGCGTGCGCATGGCCGGCCCCGTGGACGACGTCACCATGACCTTCGGCGGCAACGCCACGATGCTGCTGCGGGTCGGGGCGTTCACCCTGCTCACCGACCCGAGCTTCCTGCACCGCGGCCAGCGCGCCTACCTCGGCAAGGGGCTGTGGACCCGGCGGCTGACCGACCCGGCGCTGCAGCCGACCCAGCTGCCCCCGCTCGACGCGATCCTGCTGTCGCACATGCACGGCGACCACTGGGACGACATCGCCACGCGCCACCTGGACAAGGCGACGCCGGTCGTCACCACCCAGGCGGCGGCGAAGGCGCTGAACCGCAAGGGCTTCGCCGCGACGTCGGACCTGCGGCCGTGGCAGCAGCACGTGCTCGCGCAGGGCACCGACGAGGAGCTGCGGATCACCTCGGTGCCCGGGGTGCACGGGCCGGGGCCGCTGGCGAAGGTGCTGCCGCCGGTCATGGGCAGCGTGCTGGAGCTGGTGCGCGGCGACGAGGTGAGCTGGCGGGGCTACATCAGCGGCGACACGCTGTTCCGGCCGTTCCTGGGCGAGGTGCTGGAGCGGTGCGGGCCGCTGGACGTCGTCATCCCGCACCTCGGCGGCACCAAGGCGCTCGGCCTGACGGTCACGATGGACGACCGGCAGGGCGCGGACCTGGTGGAGCTGCTGAAGCCGCCGGTGACCGTGCCGGTGCACTACGACGACTACGACCGCTTCGCCTCCCCGCTGGGCGACTTCGTCGCCGAGGTGGCCCGCCGGCGGCTGCCCGGCACGGTGCGCCCGGCCCACCGCGGCGAGACCATCAGCCTGCGGGCGTAGCCCATCCCGGCGCGGGTACCGGCGTGCCGTGAGCCACCACACCGACGACGGCGTCGACAAGATCACCGTGACCGCTGCCAGCACCGGCGGGATGGGCCAGCGGTACCTGGCCTCCGGGTCGAGGGTCGCCATGCGGCTCTGGTCGGAGCAGCCCGCCAGCAGTGGCAAGCCCCAGGCGGCGCGCGACTACGAGACGGTCGGCTACGTCATCTCCGGTCGCGCTCGGCTGGTGAGCGAGGACGGGACCCTCGACCTGGGCCCGGGTGATTCGTGGGTCGTGCCGGCCGGCGTCGAGCACACCTACGAGATCGTCGAGGAGCTGACCGCCGTCGAGGCCACCGCCCCGCCGGCGCAGCAGGCCGGCCGCGACGCTCCCACCGGCTGAGCGCTCAGCCCTCGGCGAGGAGGGCGTCGAGCTTCTCGTAGCCGTCGTTCACGCCGACCTCCATACCGCTGGCGACGAAGCCGTCCCGCCCCTCGAACGAGTCGACCAGCGAGGTCGAGGTGAGCCGGGTGCGCCCGTTCCCCAGGTCCTCGAGCACGATCCGCTCCAGGGCGACGTCGTCGGGCATCCCCTCGAACGCGAACGTCTGCACGATGAGCTCGTCCTGGCGCACCTCGTGGAAGACGCCGTTAAACGCGTAGTCCTCGCCGTCCTGCGACATCACGTAGCGGTAGGAGCCACCGGAGCGGCAGTCGTGGCGGTCGATGCGGATCCCCATGCCCCGGGGCCCGACCCACCGGGCGAACAGCTCCGGGTCGACGTGCGCCCGGAACACCTTCTCCGGCGGAGCGTCGAACTCGCGCACGATGCGGACGAGGGGGACGTCGGGGTCGCAGACGATCTGGGTCTCGTGGTGCGTGGTGCTGGTCATCGCGGGTTCTCCTCCGGGGGTGGGGGGTCGGCGTCCGGCATCGACCGCAGGACGTCGTCGAGACGGCGGTAGCGCTCCTCGGCCTGGCGCCGGTAGCGCTCGATCCACTTCGTCATCAGGTCGAACACCTCGGCCTCGAGGTGCACCGGGCGGCGTTGCGCCTCCCGGCTCCGGCTCACCAGGCCGGCGTCCTCCAGCACCCGGAGGTGCTTGGAGACGGCCTGGACGGTCACGTCGTAGGGCGCGGCGAGCTCGTTGACCGTGGCGTCGGCGACCGCGAGTCGCGCCACGATGTCCCGCCGGGTGGGGTCGGCCAGCGCCGAGAACACCCGGGAGAGCGGATCTGCCACCAGTTCCTCCTCGTTCAACCTCTCGGTTTAACAAGACGGTAGACCCGGTCCTTCTCGTGGTCAACCCATCGGTTGAACAAAGTCCTCCCGGGGACGGAGTCGCGGATCATCCCGGCGGCCGACGCCCGGGGACGACCTCCTGCCCGAGGCTCGGAGCATGGCGATCAGAGCGAAGAAGACGGTGCTGGGCGGGGCTTTCCTGGTGGCGCTGGGCGGGGTGGCGGTCGCCGGGATGGTGGTCACCATGCCTCCCGGCATCGACACCCCGGGCGAGGTGCTGGCCGAGCTGCAGGGCCACACCGACACGGCGGGGTACGCCACGGCGGAGCGCGCGCCCCGCGGCGACGTGCCCGGCTGGAGCCGGGCAGCGGGCACGGACGTCACGGTCGTCCGGCCGGGTGCCGCCTCGGGGGACGACGGCGGCAGCGTGCGGGTGGACCTGGACCTGCCCGGCGCCACGCCGCCCGCCGACTGCACCGAGCTGCCCCGGGTCGGCATGCCCTTCGACGGCGGTGGCGACTGGCCGGACCTCGGCGAGGGGCCGGCCCTGCTGTGCGACGGCTGGGTGACCGTCGTGCTCGACGACCGGCTCTACGCGTGGACCGACGACGCGCTGCGGTCGGAAACCTGAGCGCTCAGCCGGCAGCGAGCCGGGCGGCGCGCTCGGCGACGTCGGCGCGCAGCGCGTCGACGTCGACCGTGGTGCCGGCGCCGTCGCGGACGACCGGACGGCCGCCCACCCAGACGTCGCGGACGTGCCGGCCGGCGCCGGACCACACCAGGTGGGCGAGCACGTCCTCGGGGTCGCCCACGGGCTCGAAGACGAGGTCACGGGTGTCGACGTGCACGAGGTCGGCTCGGCGGCCGGCCTCGAGCCGGCCGAGGTCCGGGCGTCCGATCGCGTCGGCCGCCGCGCCCGTGGCCAGCCAGAACGCCTCGGCCGCGGTCAGCGCGGTGGCCGACCGCTCGCGCAGCCGCGCCAGGCCGGCGGCCAGCCGGAGGTCGGCGAACAGGTCGAGGGAGTCGTTCGAGGCAGGCCCGTCGGTGCCCAGGCCCACCCGGATGCCGCGGTCCAGCATCGGGCGCAGCGGGGCGACGCCGCTGGCCAGCTTGGCGTTGCTGGCGGGGCAGTGCGCGACGGCGACGTCGTACTCCTGCCACAGCTCCAGGTCGGCGTCGTCCAGGTGCACGCAGTGCGCGGCGAGGACCCGGCCCCCGAGGACGTCGTAGGAGGCGAGCAGCGCCGGGACGGACAGCCCGTGCTGCGCGAGCAGGTCGGCGCCCTCGGTGGCGGTCTCGGCGACGTGCAGGTGCAGCAGCAGGCCGTGCTCGCGGGCGGCGCGGGCCGCGTCGGCGAGCACCGGGAGCGGCACGGTGTAGGCCGCGTGCGGGCCGATGCCGTACTCGACCGTGCCGTCGTCCGGAGCGGTGGCGGCCAGGGAGACGGCGGCCTCGAGCTGCTCGGCGACCGGCGGCATGCCGGGCAGCGGGAGCAGCGGCGTGGCGATGACGGCCCGCGCGCCGGTGGTGCCGACGGCGGCGGCGATCCGCTCGGGCTGGAAGTACATCTCCACGCTGGTGGTGATGCCGTTGCCGAGCATCTCCGCCGACGCGGCGGTCATGGCGACCTCGACGTCCTCCGGGGTGAGGCGGGCCTCGCGCGGCCACATCACCTCCTGCAGCCAGCGGTCCAGCGGCAGCCCCTCCCCCTGGCCGCGGAACAGCACCATCGCGGCGTGCGAGTGGGTGTTGACCAGGCCCGGGGTGAGCACCCCGGGGACCGCGACGAGCTCGGCGTCCCCGGGGTCCGGCGCCTCCGCGGCCGGGCCGACCCAGGTGATCCGCCCGTCGGCGACGTCCACGACGGCGTCCGGGACGACGGTTCCCGCACGGTCGCCGAGAACCGCGGCCCGGGCGGTGAAGCGCTGGCGCATGCCTCCCGACGGTAGTGCCGTGGGCAGCACGCGTCGCGGCAGCGCTCCGCACCCGCCGATACCGTGGGGCCATGGACCCCCTCGCCGCAGCCGCCACCGACGAGGGTGGGATCACCGGCTTCCTGCTCGATCTCGTCCAGTCCCTCGGCCCGGTGGGCGTGGGGCTGAGCATCCTGGCCGAGACCGTCATCCCGCCGATCCCCAGCGAGGCGGTGCTGGGCCTGGCCGGCGTGCTGATCAACGAGGGCGAGATGAACGTCGTCCCGGTCGTGCTGTTCGCGACGCTGGGTTCGGTGCTCGGCGCGATCTTCTTCTACTACGTCGGCCGCGCGCTCGGCCCGCGCCGGTCGCACGCCTTCCTCGACCGGCTGCCGCTGGTGGAGACCGAGGACGTGGACAAGACCTTCGCGTGGTTCGAGCGGCACGGGCGGTCGGCGGTCTTCTTCGGCCGGATGGTGCCGATCGTGCGCAGCTTCATCTCGGTGCCGGCCGGCGTCGTCCGGATGCCGGTGGGTCAGTTCCTGCTGTTCACCACCGCCGGGAGCCTGCTGTGGAACAGCCTGCTCATCGGGCTCGGGGTGGCGGCGGGCGACTTCGTGCGGGCGAACCTCAAGTACCTGGACTACGCCGTGGTCGCCGCCGTCGTCGCGTTCGTGGCCTGGTTCCTCTACAAGAAGTTCAGCGGCGGCCTGCAGCGGCCGCCGACGGCCGGAGCGCACCTGCCGCCCGACGAGCGCGACCAGGCCGAATGACGCGCCGCCGCCCCGAGGTCGTGGCCTTCGACGTCAACGAGACGTTGCTCGACCTGGGCCCCGTGAGGGCCGCGCTGGTCGAGGCGGGGCAGCCCGAGGGGCTGCTCGGGACGGTGTTCGCGCGCACGCTGATGACCGGCTTCGCCGCGTCGATGGTGGGCGACTGGTTCCCCTTCCGGGACGCGTTCGACGCGGCGCTGGCCCAGGAGAGCCCGCTGGACGACGACGCCCGCGCTCGGGTCGTGAGCGCGTTCGGGGAGCTCTCGCCGCACCCGGACGTCGAGCCCGTGCTGCGCCGGCTGGTCTCGGCCGGGGTGCGGGTGGTGACGCTGTCGCACGGGTCGCCCGGGATCGCCGAGGCGGCGCTGGGGCGCGGCGGGATCGCACCGCTGGTCTCGGCGACGATGTCCAGCGAGGCGATCCGCGCCTGGAAGCCGGCCCGCGAGGTCTACCTCTGGGCGGCCGGCGCGTGCGCCGTGGCACCGGAGCGCCTCGCGCTGGTGGCCGCGCACGGGTGGGACGTGCTGGGCGCGCAGCGGGCCGGCCTCACCGGGGCGTGGTTCCCGCGCAGCGAGCGGGTGTACCCGGCGGTGTACGAGCCGGCGCACGTGCGGGCCGAGGACCTGGCCGGTGCCGTGGACGCGCTGCTGGCGCTGCCCGCATGACGTCCGGATCCCCGTCGGAGCTGCCGGTCGACACCCCGCACGGCCCGGCGCGGGTGGTGTCGGCCGGGGACGGTGGCGCGGGCACGCTGGTGCTCGGGCACGGTGCGGGCGGTGGGTCGGAGTCCGAGGACCTGGCCGCGCTCGCGGCCGAGGCCGTGGCCGCGGGCTGGCTGGTGCACCGGGTGGACCAGCCGTGGCGCGTGGCGGGAAAGCGGATCGCGCCCGCACCGCCGCGGCTGGACGAGGCGTGGCACGCCGTGCTGGACCGGCTGCGGGTGCTGGACCGGCTGCCGGGGCGGCTGGTGCTGGGCGGCCGCAGCGCCGGGGCACGGGTGGCCTGCCGGACGGCGGCGGACCAGGGGGCGGCCGGGGTGCTGTCCCTGGCGTTCCCCCTGCACCCGCCGGGCAGGCCGGCGAAGAGCCGGGCCCCCGAGCTCGTCGCCGTGCCGGTGCCTCTGGTCGTGGTGCAGGGCGAGACCGACGCCATGGGCCTCCCCGAGCACGTCGCCGCGGCACTGCGGGGACACCCGGGGGCGTCGGTGTACGCCGTCCCGGGTGACCACTCGCTGAGGAAGAACCCGCACCTGGTCGCCGCGGCGGCGATGTCGTGGCTCACCGAGGTGCTACCGCGCTGATCCGTCCGCCTCAGAAGGGCGGTGGGTCGTGTGCCGGGGGCGGTGGTGGCTGCGGTGGTTCGACGAGGACGCGGTAGCCCGGTGGTCGGCTGATCCGGGTGACGCCGGAGGGTGTGATGACGGTGAGCACGCCGTCGTCGCTCATCGTGTGGGTCCAGCCCGGCGCGTGGGTCTTGAGCCGGTGGTGGTGGCGGCACAGGCAGCACAGGTTCGCGCAGTCGGTTTCCCCGCCATCGGCGTGCGGGACGACGTGGTCCAGGTCGGCCCAGCCGGCGCGGACGGTGCAGCCGGGATGCCGGCAGGTGCGGTCCCGGGCCCTGGTGAAGCGGAAGTGGGCGGCCGAGGGGCGGTAGCGGTCGACCGCACCGGGGAGGCCCAGCGAGCCGCCCTGGCGGGCCAGCCGCTCGAGCTCGGTGCGGCCGGTGAGGGCCAGCAGCGCCCCGGTGTGGTCGGTGATCGCGATCTCGAGGGTGCCGGCGGCCGGCGCCTGGACGCCGAGGGCGTCGAGGCGGGTGAGCAGCTCGCGCAGGTGGCCGGCGGTGACCGGTTCGCCGTCGACCTCCCCGATCGGGCCCGGCGCAGCGGGCGCGGACGTGGCGGGCGGGGAGAACGCGGCGGGCAGCGGGGCACCGGAGGCCAGGAACCGGTCCGGGGTGAGCGCGTCCAGCGGGGCGACCACGGTCAGCTGCGCGGTGACCGAAGGCTGCTCCTGCCAGGGGCGCAGGATCAGGTCGGCCACCGCGCCGGTCCGCAGCATCCCGATCGGACGCAGGTCACCGGCGTCCTTCGCCGCCCGGGCGTGCCGATCAGCGGTGTCGCGGCAGCCGCGTGCTTCGGGGTGGGGCAGGAGGACGCGCAGCTCGCTCATCCCGTCGCCGACCGGACGCACGGTCACGTCGGCGTTGCGCTGCCGCTGCGCCCGTCGCCGGTCGGCCGCGGCGGCGTCCCGGGCCACCAGCTCCGCCCGCACCGCCTCCCGCAGCTTGCCCACACCCAGCTCGAGCGCCCGAGGAAGGACCGCGGCCTCGGCGGCGGCGATCACCGCCGGGTCGGTGTCCCGGCCGGTGGCCGCCACCTCCGTGGCGATCGCCCGGGCCCGCGGCCAGTCCAGCCGCCCCAGCCGCAGCTCCCCGAACGTGCCCGGCAGGACGGTGGTGAGCAGGTCGGCGTGCTCCAGCAGCGTCACCGCCGCCGCGCGGCTGCTGTTCTGCACCGCCGCCAGCTCGTCGGGCACGAACTCGCTCACCCCGGCCGGACCGGTCGCGCCGGCGCCGTGCCCACCGGGCAGCGGATCGACCGGCGCCGGACGAGCGGACGCCAGATCCACGACCAGCTCCACCCGGAGCGCGGCCAGCTGCGATTCCGCCGCCACGATCTGACCCAGCAGCACCGCCGCGTCCGAGGCGCTCCGGCGAGCCGGCAGCCACGCGCTCAACGGCTCCCCGACGGGCGCCGGATCAGGATCCAGCAGCTCCCACCGCGAGGGCACCGGGTCGACCGGCACCACGGTGACACCCACCGCGAACCCGCCACCCGAGGACATACCCGCAGGCTAGAGGCGGGGTACGACACTTTTCGCAAGCTCAGCCGGAGAGCGCCGGGTCCTGCCGTGGTGGAGGACCGTCAGCGACGGCGACGGCGGCGCACGAGCAGCGTCACCACGAGGACCGCCGCGGCGACCCCGGCCGCGGGCGCGGCGTACCGCGAGAGCGCCGCTCCGCCGGCCACCTCGAGGAGGTCGATCGGCTCCGGCTCCGCCTGCTCCGGGCGCACGGTGGGCGTCGTCGCCGGGCCGGCCGCGGGCACGCTGCGCAGCGGCGCCCCGGTGGCGGGCCGGGCCGGCGGTGCCGTGGGCCCCTTCGGCGGCGTGCTGGGCGCCTTCGCCCCGGGCGCGGTGTCGCGCGCGGCGGGAGCCGAGTCGGCCGCCGCGGGCGCCCCGGCCTTCTTGGCCGCCGTCTTCGCCGGCGCTGCCTTGGCCGGCGCCGCCTTGATGGGCGTGGTCTTCGCGGGTGCCGCCTTGGCCGCCGCCGTGCCGTCCTCGCCGGCCGGCGTCACCTTGTCCGTGGTGGCGGCCGCAGCCTTCTTCGTGGCCGCGGCAGCCTTCTTGACCGCCTTGCCGCCCGCACCGTTGCCCGCCGCCTGCTCGGCGGAGGCGGCGATCTCCTCGACGGCGCCGGAGGCGGTCGCGACCGCCTTCTGCGCCGCGGTCTCCCGCTGGGCGTCGCCCTGCGCGTCGCCCTCGCCCAGCTGGGCGGCGAGCTTGTCGGCGAACTGGCCGAGGAGCTTGTTGCCGACGTCGGTCATCACGCCGCGACCGAACTGCGCCGGGCGCCCGGTGATGTTCAGGTCGGTGAGGACGTCGACCCGCGTGACCGACCCCTCTGCCTTGAGCACCGCCGTCACCGTCGCCGCCGCCGTGCCGTTGCCCCGCTGGTCCTTGCCGCGCGCGTCGATGACCGCCCGGTGCGCCGCCTCGTCCTTCTCGATGAACGAGGCCTTGCCCTGGTACGTCAGGTTGATCGGCCCCAGCTTCACCTTCACCCGGCCGGTGAAGTCGTCACCCGTGACCGAGTCCAGCGCGGCACCGGGCATGCACGGCGCGATCCGCTCGATGTCGAGCAGCACCCGCCACGCCTCGTCGACGGGCACCGGGACGGTGAACGAGTTCTCCAGCTGCACGGTGCGACCTCCAGGTGACGGACTGGAACGGCCCCCGTGCAGGGCCCCGGCACGAGCCTGCGAGTGCCGGGGGGCACGGGGGTCCTCCAAGCTACAGCCCGGCGGCGGTGCTCACCGCCCGGCGCGTCAGCACCTTCGCGAGGTGTTGCCGGTAGTCGGCCTGGGCGTTCAGGTCGCTGCTCGGCTCGGTCCCCTCGGCCGCCCGCTCGCAGGCGGCGGCGACCGCCTCCGCCGTCGCCTCGGCGCCCGCGAGGGCCTCCTCGACCTGGCGGGCGCGCAGCGGCGTGGGGCCCATGTTGGTCAGCCCGATCCGGGCCTCGGCGATCCGGCCGTTCTCCCGCCGCACCGCCGCGGCCACCGCCACGATCGACCAGGCCTGCGCCACGCGGTTGAACTTCTCGTAGCGCATGGACCACTCACCGCTGAGCTTCGGCACCCGCACCTCGACCAGGAGGTCGCCCTCGCCGACCGCGGTGGTCAGGTAGTCCACGAAGAACTCGCTCGCCGGCACGGTCCGCCGTCCCCCCGGCCCGACGATGACGAACTCCGCGTCCAGCGCCAGGGCCACCGCCGGCAGGTCGCCGGCGGGATCGGCGTGCACCAGCGCCCCGCCGAAGGTCCCGCGGTGGCGCACCTGCCGGTCGGCGACGGTGCCGGTGGCCTCGGCGATGAGCGGCGCGTGCTCGGCGATCAGCGGGTCGGCCATGACGTCGGAGTGCGTCGTCATCGCACCGATGACGATCGCGTCGCCGTCGTCCCGGACGCCTCGCAAGCCCTCGACCTTGCCGAGGTCGACGACGGTCTCCGGTGCGGCCAGCCGCAGCCGCATGACCGGGATGAGCGACTGCCCGCCGGCGAGGACCTTGACGTCCTCGCCGCCGTCGGCGATCGCCTGCAGTGCCTCCTCGACCGTCGTCGGCCGGGCGTAGGCGAAGGGAGCGGGGATCATCGGTCGCCTCCCAGCGACGAGGCGTCGGTGGCGACACCTGCGGTGGTCTCGGTCTGCGCGCCGCCGTAGGCGTTGCTGCCGGCGGTGGCGCGGTCCCCGCCGTCACCCCCCTGGTGGATCGCACGCCAGACCCGTTCGGGCGTCAGCGGCATGCGGATGTCGGTCACGCCCAGGTGCCGGACGGCGTCCAGCGCGGCGTTGACGACGGCGGGGGTGGAGGCGATGCAGCCGGCCTCCCCCACGCCCTTGGCGCCGATCGGGTTGCCGGGCGCCGCGTGCACCGTGTTGCCGGTGTCGAAGTGCGGCAGGTCGGCGGCCGAGGGCACCAGGTAGTCGACGAAGGTGCCGGTGGTGAGGTTGCCGTCGGCGTCGTAGACGGCCTCCTCGTACAGGGCCTGCGCGATGCCCTGCGCCAGGCCGCCGTGCACCTGCCCCTCGACGATCAGCGGGTTCACGATCGTGCCGACGTCGTCGACGCAGGCGTACTTGCGGATCTTCACGAACCCGGTGTCGGTGTCGACCTCCATGGCGCAGAGGTGGGTGCCGTGCGGGAACGAGAAGTTCTCCGGGTCGAACGTCGCCTCGGCGTCGATCGAGGGCTCGATGCCCTCCGGGTAGTCGTGCGCGGCGAAGATCGCCAGGGCGATCTCCTGGATGCCCAGGCCCGTGCCGGGCGTCCCGCGCACGGAGAACTTGCCGCCCTCGAACTCCAGGTCGTCCTCGCTGGCCTCGAGCAGGTGCGCGGCGATCTTCCGTGCCTTGGCGATCACCTTGTCGGCGGCCTTGACCACCGCCGAGCCGCCGACCACCAGGGACCGCGAGCCGTAGGTGTCCAGCCCGCGGGAGGAGATCGCGGTGTCGCCGTGCAGCACCTCGACGTCCTCGAACGGCACCCCGAGCGAGTCGGCGACCAACTGGCTCCACGCCGTCTCGTGGCCCTGGCCGTGCGGCGTCGAGCCGGTGACGACCTCGACCTTGCCGGTCGGCAGCATCCGGATGGACGCGTGCTCCCAGCCGCCGGCGCCGAAGGCGAGCGAGCCGAGCACCCGGGAGGGCGCCAGGCCGCACATCTCGGTGAAGGTGGAGATGCCGATGCCCAGCTGGACCGGGTCGCCCGACTCGCGGCGACGGCGCTGCTCCTCGCGGAGCTCGTCGTAGCCGAGCAGCTCCAGCGCCTGCTGGGTCGCCGACTCGTAGTCGCCGCTGTCGTAGGCGAGCCCTGCCACGGTGGTGAACGGGAACTCGGCGGCGTCGATCCAGTTCTTCCGACGCAGCTCCAGCGGGTCCATGCCCAGCTCGACGGCGAGCTCGTCCATGATCCGCTCGATCGCGAAGGTGGCCTCCGGCCGGCCGGCACCGCGGTAGGCGTCGGTGGGCACCTTGTTGGTGAACACGCCGTCGCACTCGAAGCGGTAGGCCGGGAACTTGTAGATCCCCGGGTACATGAACGCGCCCAGCGCCGGCACACCCGGCGTGATCAGCCGCAGGTAGGCACCCATGTCGGCCAGCAGCCGCACGCGCAGCCCCTTGATGTTGCCCTCACGGTCCGCCGCGACGTCCACGAACTGCACCTGGTCGCGGCCGTGGTGGGCGGTCATCAGCGACTCGCTGCGGGTCTCGGTCCACTTGACCGGCTTGCCGAGCCGGCGGGCGATGAGCAGGCAGAGGATCTCCTCCGGGTTCACCTGCAGCTTGCCGCCGAACCCGCCACCGACGTCGGGGGCGATGACCCGCAGCTTGTGCTCCGGGATGCCGGTGACCATCGCCGCCATCACGCGCAGGATGTGCGGGATCTGGGTCGCCGACCACATCGTGTAGTTGTCGCCCTGCGGCTGGACGACCACCGAGCGGGGCTCCATGAACGCCGGGATCAGCCGCTGCTGGACGAACCGCCGGCTGACGACGACGTCGGCGCCGGAGAACGCCTGCTCGGTGTCACCGCCGGTGCCCATCTCGCCGGCGTCGAAGACGAAGTGGTAGCTGGTGTTGGACTCCAGGTGGTCGTGCACGAGGTCGGCGCCGTCCTGCACCGCCTGTTCCATGTCGAGCACGACGGGCAGCGGCTCGTAGTCGATGTCGGCGAGCTCCACGGCGTCCTGGGCCGCGGCCTTGCTGCGAGCCACGATCACCGCGACCGCCTCGCCGACGTGGTTGACCTGGTCGACGGCGATCGAGGGGTGGCCCGGGTTGACCATGTCGGGGGTGACCGGCCAGGCGCAGGGCAGCGAGCCCTGCTCCTCGGCGAGGTCCTTCCCGGTGAAGACGGCGACGACGCCCGGCGCCTCCCGCGCGGCGCTGACGTCCACGGAGGTGATCCGCGCGTGGGCCACGGGCGAGCGGACGACGGCCAGGTGCAGCATCCCGGGCAGGACCATGTTGTCGGTCCAGGTGGTGCGGCCGGTGATCAGCCGCGCGTCCTCCTTGCGGCGGCGCGCCCTGCCGATCTCCTTCTCCGGCGCGGCAGCGGTGCCCGCGCGGTCCTCGACGGCGGTCACTGCTGCGCCGCCACGTGCGGGGCGGCCGCGGTGTCCACGACGGCCGGGGAGACGTGGTCGGGTGAGACGTGCCCGTTGGAGACGCCGCGCATCTCGGCGGCCGCGCAGCGGACCGCCCGGACGATGTTCTGGTAGCCGGTGCAGCGGCAGAGGTTGCCCTCGATGCCCTCGCGCACCTCGTCGTCGCTGGGGTCGGGGTTGTCCTGGAGCAGGTCGATCGAGGCCATGATCATCCCCGGCGTGCAGTAGCCGCACTGCAGGCCGTGCATCTCGTGGAAGGCCTTCTGCACCGGGTGCAGCTCGGCGCCGCTCGCGACGCCCTCGATCGTCGTCACCTCGGAGCCGTCGGCCTGGACGGCCAGGACGGTGCAGCTCTTCACGGCCTCGCCGTCGAGGTGCACGGTGCAGGCGCCGCAGTTGCTGGTGTCGCACCCGACGACCGTCCCGACCTTGCCGAGCTGCTCCCTCAGGTAGTGGACCAGCAGGGTCCGCGGTTCGACGTCGTCCGCACAGGTTGCGCCGTCCACGCGCACGGTGATGGGGGTCATCAGTCCTCCGCCTCGTTGCAGGGGTCTACGGCGTCCACGGATGACCGTGGGCCCGACCCGGAGTCTGCACCCGGAGGAGTGACTTAGGCCACGCTCACCTTCGCGGGATCCGGGACACCCGCCCCGGCCGCCTGCTCGAGGGCCCGCAGCTCCCGGCGCCGGAGCACCGCCGAGAGGGCCAGGGGCACCAGCCCGGCCGCCGCCAGACCCGCCCCGACGACACTGGGCGCGCGGAAGCCGAGACCCGCGGCGATCACCAGACCGCCGGCCCACGCCCCGAGCGCGTTGGCGAGGTTGAGCGCCGAGTGGTTCAGCGCCGCTCCGAGCATCTGGGCCTCGCCGGCGGTCTCCATCAGCCGCAGCTGCAGCAGGATCGCCAGGGTCGAGCCGCTCACCGACACCAGGAAGACACCGACGACCAGGGCCGGGGGCGAGGGCGCGACCAGGGCGACGACGGCGAGCATCCCCATCAGGGTCACCAGGGCTCCGACGACCGAGCGGAACAGCGACCAGTCGCCGAGCCGTCCGGCCAGAGCCGTCCCGACGACGCCGCCGATGCCGTACAAGAACAGGACCACCGGCAGCGTGCCGCGGCTCAGGCCGGCGACATCGGTGACCACAGGGGCGATGTAGCTGTAGAGCGCGAACATGCCGCCGAACCCGACGACGCCGACCCCCAGGGTCAGCAGCACCTGCGGGCGGCGCAGCGCCCCCAGCTCGCCGCGGACCGTGGCCTCGGGGCGGCCGGGCATCGAGGGGACGGCGGCGAGCACCGCGGCGACGGTGGCCGCGGCGAGGACGACGACCAGCCAGTACGCGCCCCGCCAGCCGACCGTCTGACCCAGCCAGGTGGCGGCGGGCACCCCGGCGACCAGCGCGACGGAGAGGCCGAGCATCACCGAGCTGACCGCGCGACCGCGCAGGTGCGGGGCCACCAGGGAGGCGGCGACCAGGGAGGCGACGCCGAAGTAGGCGCCGTGCGGGAGGCCGGCGACGAACCGGGCGAGCAGCAGCGTGGTGTAGCCGGGCGCCACGGCGGTCAGCACGTTGCCGGCGAGCAGGGCGCCCATGAGCCCGACCAGCAGCGCCCGCCGGGGCAGCCGCGCGCTGAGCGCCGCGATCACCGGCGCTCCCACGACCACGCCCAGGGCGTAGGCCGAGATGACGTGACCGGCCGAGGGGATGTCGACGCCCACGCCGTCGGCGATGTCGGGCAGCAGGCCCATCGTCACGAACTCGGTGGTGCCGATCGCGAAGCCGCCCAGCGCCAGGGCGACGACGGCGGCCACCAGCCGTCCGGTCGAGAGGGGTGCGGGCGGTGCGGGCGGTGCGGTGGTCACCCTGGGGCGAAGCCGTGAGCACCGCTCAGCATTCCCGGCCGGCGGGTCATGCGCGCGGCGGCCGGACGGGCAGCAGGGCCCGGGGGTTCCTCGCGCGGACGGCGCCGGTCCAGAGCCCCGCGCCGTAGGCGAGGTCGTCGAGCCGACGTGCCAGAACGTGACGGAACGGTCCGGACCGCTCGCGGTGCGGCCACCAGGCGACCAGGCCGTCGGCCACGGCCACGGCGAGCACCCCGCGCCGGGCGCGGCGGGACAGGAGCGCGGCGGCGACGGCGACCGGCCAGTGGTGGCGGGTGGCGGCGCGGGCCAGGGTCTGCCCGGAGGCGGCCAGCCCCCGCGCGGTGAGCGCCGCCGCGAGCGCCGCGGGCAGCGGCTCGCCCGGCCGCCGGAGCCGGCGAGCCAGCCGCAGCCCCGTCCCCCCGAGCACGCCTCCCGCCGCGACGCGCCCCCACCGCCCGCCGGCCAGGGCGAGCGCCCAGGTCAGCGCGGTCTCCGGCGCGAGCACCACCGGCGCCACCGCGCCACCGTGCCGGTCGGCCAGCAGGGCCGCGCCCGTGCCGTAGAACGCGCGGCGGCGCAGCCACTCGCCGAGCGCGGCCGGGTGCTCGTGCGCCACCTCGGCGGCCGGCTCGTAGCGCACCCGCCACCCGGCAGCGGTCAGCCGCCAGACCAGGTCGACGTCCTCCGCCACCCGCATCGCCGGGTCGAACCCGCCGCCCACGGCCGCCCGCCGCACCAGCAGGGCGGCACTGGGCACGTAGGACACCGTCGTCAGCGGGCGGACCGCCGCGGGCCGCGCACCCATGTCGAGCGCGCCGGCGACGTCCTCGTAGGCGCTCGGCCACCCGCGGGCCGCGCCGTCGAGCGGGACGATCCGCGGGGCGACGACGGCCAGCCGGGGATCGGCGAGGTGCGGCAGCAGCCGGGCCAGCCAGCCGGGGCGCGGCACGCAGTCGGAGTCGAGGAACGCGACGACGTCGGTCGTCGCCGCGGCCAGCCCGGCGTTGCGGGCGGCGGCCGGGCCGCGGGACGACGGGTGCCGGACCACGCGCACCCCGGCCGGCACCGCGACCGGCGCGCGCGACCCGTCGTCGACCATGACCACCGGCAGCGCCGCCGTGGCCGGGTCCGCCCGGAGCGCGTCGAGCAGCCGGGCGAGCTCCGCGGGGCGGTCGCGCACCGGGATCACCACGGTCACCGCGGCGTCCCCGCCCGGCACGAGCGAGGGGTGGGCGACCCCGGCGTCGAGCAGGCGCGCGGCCAGGGCGGCCGTCGTCGCGTCCCGGACCTCGACCCGGTCGGCGCCCAGCAGCTCCGCCGCCCGCGGCGCGAGCCGGAGCAGCCGGAGCGGCGAGCCGCCCAGCAGGGTGGCCCCGCCGTCGCGCCGACGGGTGCGCGGGTCGAGGCGGACGGCGAACCCGTCGGGCAGCCGGCCCGCGGGCGCGGCCGGGACGGGACCGGTCACCCGCCGAGCCTAGCGACGGCGCCCCGCCCGCAACGGCGCGATGGAGGCATGCTTAGGTCAGCCTTACCTGAGTTCGACCGAGGAGACCACCATGCACGTCCGTCCCGCCCTCCGCGGCGCCGCCGCGCTCGCCGCCGCCGCCCTCGTCCTCACCGGTTGTGGCGCCGGTGAGGAGGACACGACCGCCGACAGCGGCTCGTCCTCCGGCTCCGGCGCCTTCCCGGTGACCGTGAGCACCGCCTTCGGCGACGTCACCGTCGAGGAGGAGCCCCAGCGGGTCGTGGCGCTGGGCTGGTCGGACGCGGAGACGGCGCTGGCCCTGGGCGTGCAGCCCGTGGGCGCGAGCGACTGGCTGGGCTTCGGCGGCGAGGGCGTGGGCCCGTGGGCCGAGGGCCTCTACGACGAGGCGCCGGAGATCATCGAGACGCTGGAGCCCAGCCTCGAGGCGATCGCCGCGCTCGAGCCGGACCTGATCCTCGACACCCGGTCGTCGGCGGAGGAGGACCGCTACGAGGCGCTCAGCGCGATCGCCCCGACCATCGGTCAGCCCGAGGGCGTGGGTCCGTACCAGACGACCTGGCAGCAGCAGCTCGAGCTCGTCGGCCAGGCGCTGGGCGAGACCGAGCGGGCCGGCGAGCTGCAGGCCGAGGTCGAGCAGGCCTTCGCCGACGCCGCCGCCGAGCACCCGGAGTTCGAGGGCACCGAGGTCGCCGTCGGCGCCTTCACCTCCGAGGGCTTCGGCGCCTACGTCCGCGGCGACGCCCGGGTGGAGTTCATGGAGCAGCTCGGCTTCGAGAACAAGGCCGCGATCCAGGACCTGGCGACGGAGAGCTTCTTCGTGCCGGTGAGCGAGGAGGAGGTCTCGCTGCTCGACGCCGAGCTGACCGTGGTCTTCCCGATCTTCGTCGAGGCCTCGCAGTTCACCGGAAACCCGCTGTGGCAGGGGCTGACCTCCGTCCGGGAGGGCCGCGCCGTCGTCCTCGAGGACACCACGCTCACCAACGCGTTCTCCAGCGGCTCGTCGCTCGGCATCCGGTACGCCCTCGACAACGCCGTCCCGCTCTTCGCCGACGCGCTCGCCTGATCGGCGGACCCCGCCGGGCGCTCACCCCACGAGCCGCCCGGCGGGGTCCACCCGCCACTCCCGCACCGCCGCGACCAGCCGGCCGGCCAGGTCCGCCACCAGCGCCGCGCCCTCCGCGGCCGACGCACCCGCCGGGTCCCCGAGCACGCCGTTCGGGCTCACCGCCCGCACGCACTCGGCCCGCATCCGGGGCAGCAGCTCCCGCAGCGGCGCCGTCTCCCCGGGCTCCGCCCGGTCCCCACGCACCCCAGCTGGTTCCACGTGCAACATCAGCGACGTCTCCAGCCGGCCGGCGTGCGCGTCGCCCCCGCGCACGGTCAGCGGCCACCACGCCGCGTCCCGGCCCTCCGCGCGCAGCAGCGGCACCGCCGCGCGCAGGGCGTCGACGTTGCCGCCGTGGCCGTTGACGACCAGCAGCCGCCCGGCCCAGCGGCCGGCGGACCGCCCGTACTCCACCAGGAGCGTGGTGAGCGCCGCGGTGCCGATCGACACCGTGCCCGGGAAGCCCTCGTGCTCCCCGCTCGCCCCGTAGGCGATCGCCGGGGCCAGCAGCGCGCCGTGGAGGCCGGGCACCGCCTCCGACGCCACCGCCTCCGCCGTGCGGGTGTCGGTGGCCAGCGGGAGGTGCGGGCCGTGCTGCTCGACCGAGCCCAGGGGCACGACGAGCAGCGGCCGCGACGGCAGCTCGGGCCAGGTCGCGCCGGCGAGGGAGGTCACCGCCGCACCCTAGGTGCGCCGCATCAGGCAGCCGGGGTCGGCTCGTCCTCGACGACGTCCTCCACCAGGGCGTCCTCCTCGAGCTCCTGGGCCAGCTCGGCGAAGACCTCGCAGGTCCGCGCGAGCTGCTCGGCCACCGCGGCCACCAGGTCCGCCGCGCCGGCCACGTCGCCCTCGTGCGCCCGCTCCTCGAGGCTGCGGCAGGACGCCGCCAGCGCGTCCGCACCGAGGGTGGCCGCGCCACCGGCGAGGCGGTGCGCCACGGCCTCCAGCGCCGGGGCGTCCTGAGCGGTGGCCGCCCGCTGCACGGCGGCGGTCGCGGACGGCGCGCCGGCCACGAAGGTGCGCAGCAGCCGCGCGGTCAGCGCCCGCTCGGCCTCCTCCTCGACCCCGGCGACGTCGCCGAGCCGGCGGCGGACGACGTCCTCGAGCTCGTCGGTGCTGGTGCCGGCGGCCTCGTCGATCGCCCGGGCGAGGTCGGCGAGCGTGCACGGCTTGGCGAGGTAGGTGGCGCCGAGGGACCGGCCGGCGGAGACGTCCCCGGGCAGCGCCCGGCCGCTCAGGAAGATCACCGGCAGGTTCGCGGACGCGGGGTGCTCGCGCAGCGAGTTCGCCAGGCTCAGGCCGCTGCCGCCGGGCATGAACATGTCGGTGACGACGACGTCGGGCGCGAAGGCGCCGTCCAGCGCGTCCGTCGCCTCGTCCGCCGAGGCCGCCGCACGGACCCGGTAGCCGGCCCAGGTCAGGCGCCGCTCGAGCATCAGCCGGGTCGCATCCTCGTCCTCGACCACCAGCACCTTGACCACGCGCGTTCCTCCCGCTCCACCGGACGCTCCGGTGCCACTCCCCCTGTCATCGGCAGCCCGACCGTCCGGTGGGCAGACTTCCCCCGTGCCCCCTCGTCGCTGCCCCTGCGGATCCGGCCTGCCCTACGACGAGTGCTGCGGCCGGCTGCACACCGGGGAGGCGACGGCGGCGACCGCGGAGCAGCTCATGCGCTCCCGGTACAGCGCCTTCGTCGTGGGTGACGCCGCGTACCTGCTCGCCACCTGGCACCCCACCACCCGGCCGCGTTCCCTGGAGCTCGACCCTCACGTCCGGTGGGCCGGCCTGGACGTGCTGGCGACAACCGGCGGCGGGATGCTGGCCGCCGAGGGCACCGTGGAGTTCGTCGCCCGGTACGCGGGCGGGGAGCAGCACGAGGTCAGCCGGTTCGTGCGCGAGGACGGCGCCTGGCGGTACCTGGACGCCGCCTGAGCCGGGTGTCGCGACGGTCCTCGGTGGGCACCGGACGTCCATGAGCGCAGAAGACACGCACAAGGTCGCCGAGCTGCTGAAGGGTGAGCGCTTCGGCTTCCTCACCACGATCGCGCCCGGCGGCAAGCTGACCAGCCGGCCCATGACGCTGCAGGAGGTCGAGTTCGACGGCGACCTGTGGTTCTACGCCGAGCGGAGCTCCCACCCGGTGGCGCACATCGCCGCCGAGCCGCAGGTGAACGTGGGCGTGGGCTCGGGCGGCACCTGGGTGTCGCTGACCGGGCACGCGACCGTCGTGGACGACCTCGCGAAGAAGAAGGAGCTGTGGAACAGCGGCGTCGAGGCGTGGTTCCCCAACGGCCCCGAGGACCCGGAGGTCGTGCTGATCAAGGTCGACGGCGACTCGGCGGAGTACTGGGACAGCCCCGGCGGCCGCCTGGCCACCGCGTTCAGCTTCGTGAAGGCCAAGGCGACCGGTGAGCGGATCGAGGGCGGCGAGAACGAGAAGGTCGAGCTCTAGGCGCTGACCGCGACGCCGAGGGCGGCGCCGGCCTCGGCGGCCGGCTGCGGGCGGGCGAAGAAGTAGCCCTGCGCCTGCCCGCACTGGAGGTCGCGCAGCGCCAGCCGCTGGTCGTCGGTCTCCACGCCCTCGGCGACGACGTCCAGCCCCAGCGTGCGGGCCAGCTCGACGATCGAGGCGATCAGCGTGGTGGCCGACCGGCCGGCGGGCAGGTCCATGACGAAGCTGCGGTCGATCTTGAGCACGTCCGCCGGGAGCTTGCGCAGGTAGGACAGGCTCGAGAAGCCCGTGCCGAAGTCGTCGATGGCGATCCGCACGCCGAGAGCGCGCAGCGCCTCCAGCTGGGCCACGACGGCGTCGACGTCCCGGACCAGGACGCCCTCGGTGAGCTCGAGGGTGAGCAGCTCGGCCGGGAAACCGGTCTCCGTGAGCGCCGAGACGACGTCGCCGACGATGTCGGTGTCGAAGAGCTGGCGGGGCGAGAGGTTGACCGCCATCCGCAGCGAGGTGCCGCGCTCGGCGATCCACGCGGCGCCCTGCTGGAGGGCGGTGCGGAGCACCCAGCGGCCGATGTCCACGATCGCGCCGCTCTCCTCGGCGAGCGGGATGAACTCGATCGGCGGGACCAGCCCGCGCTCGGGGTGCCGCCAGCGGACGAGCGCCTCGAAGCCGGTGGTCCGGCCGTCGGTGAGCCGCACCGTCGGCTGGTAGTGCAGTTCGAGCTGGTCGTCGGTGACCGCGGCCAGCAGGTCCTGCTGCAGGCCGGCGCGACGGCGGGCGGCCTCGGCCATCCCGTCGGCATAGCCCACGAGCCGGTTCTTGCCCTGCGCCTTGGCCAGGTGCATCGCCAGGTCGGCGTTGCGCAGCAGCGCCCCGGTGGTGCGGTCGTCGTCGGTGGCCTCGGCGACGCCCACGCTGGCGTGCACGGTCACCATCCCGTCCTCCACGGGCACCGGGAGGGACAGCGAGACCAGCACCCGCTCGCCGACGGCGTGCGCGACCTCGGCGTTCCCGGCGACGACCACGGCGAACTCGTCCCCGCCGATGCGGGCCACGACGTCGTCGGGGCGCACGCAGGCGCGCAGCCGCTCGGCGACGACGCGGAGCAGGACGTCACCGACGGCATGACCGCGGCTGTCGTTGACGTCCTTGAAGTCGTCGACGTCGACGAACAGCACGCTGACGGGGCCACCACGACCGAGCGCGCGGGCGGTGACCTCCTCGAGCTGCGTGCGGTTGGCCAGGCCGGTCAGTGAGTCGCTGAGCTCCTGCTCCTCGTTGAGCCGCCACGAGGTGAGGTGCGCCAGGCTCGCGGCCAGGACGAACGCCGCGTGGATCCCGGCCCACAGCCACGGCTGGTGCTCGGCGGCGTCGTGCCCGAAGACCTCGTGCGGGAACAGCGTGCCGACCGCCCCGTGGTGGACGGAGACGACGACCAGCGCGATCCCGAAGGGGATCCAGCTCTGGTACAGCGAGACGACGCCGATCATGACGAAGAAGGCGAAGTGCGCCTCGGTGACGCCACCCCACAGGTGGGTCAGCGCCACGGAGGCGCCCATGAGCGCGAAGGTGCTGGCGGCGGCGCGGACGGCGCGCCCGAGCGTGGGAACGGCGGCGACGGCGGCGGGTCCGGCGACACCGGCGAGCACCGCGACGGCGGTCGGCTGGTCGTAGCCCCAGAACCAGGCGAGCAGCACCAGCCCGACGGCGGCGGCGAAGGACAACCGCACGATGGCGCGGTGCCGTCCCTGCCAGACGTCCTCGGGCAGCTCGCGTCCGCGAGGGAGCACCCCACTCATCCGTTCGATCACACCCGGGCCATCGGCAACTCGCGCGAGTTGCTGGAGTGCCCGGTACCGCCTTCCCCCCGAGGGGGTGCCCTCAGCGCAGCGGGAGCCCGGCCAGCGGCGACTCGTCGCAGGCCTTCACCGGGATGGCCGGCATGCCGAGCAGGGTCGGCTGGCCGCGGACCGGACCCGTGTGGGAGTGGTCGACGTGGCTCTTCGGCGTGCCCAGCCCGAGGTCGCGGGCGGCCAGCGCCGTCTCGCCGTAGCCCTGCACGCACTCCGGGTCGGGGCCGTCCAGCGGCAGGCCGGTGAAGAACTTGGCCGCCATGCACCCGCCCCGGCAGGCGTCGAAGTGCGCGCACTTCGTGCAGGCGCCGCCGGTCTGCGGGCTGCGCAGGTCGGCGAACAGCTCGCTGGACTGCCACACCCGCTGGAAACCGCCCCCGTCGCGCACGTTGCCGGCGAGGAAGTTCTCGTGGATGGCGAACGGGCAGGCGTAGACGTCGCCGACCGGGTCGATCAGGCAGACGACCCGGCCCGCGCCGCACAGGTTGAGCCCGGGGAGCGACTCGCCCAGCGCCGACAGGTGGAAGAACGAGTCACCGGTGAGCACGTCGTCGCCGTTGGCCAGCAGCCACGCGTAGAGCTCGCGCTGCTGGGCCTGGGTCGGGTGCAGCTGGTCCCACACGTCGGCGCCGCGGCCCGAGGGGCGGAAGCGGGTGATGCGCAGCTGGGCGCCGTACCGGTCGGTGAGGGCCTTGAAGTCGTCGAGCTGCGAGACGTTCTCCCGCGTGACGACGACGGAGACCTTGAAGTCCTCCATCCCCGCCTCGGCGAGGTTCTCCAGCGCGCGGGTGGCGGTGGCGAAGGAACCCGTGCCGCGCACGCGGTCGTTCACCTCGGCGGTGGCGCCGTCCAGGGAGATCTGCACGTCGACGTAGTCGGTGCGGGCCAGCTGCTGGGCGCGGGTGCGGTCCAGCTTGATGCCGTTGGTGGAGAACTTGACGCCGACGTCGTGGCCGATCGCGTAGTCGAGCAGGTGCCAGAAGTCCGGCCGCACCGTGGGCTCGCCGCCGCCGACGTTGACGTAGAAGACCTGCATCCGCTGCAGCTCGTCGATGACGCCCTCGGCCTCAGCGGTGGTGAGCTCGCGGGGGTCGCGCCGTCCCGAGGAGGACAGGCAGTGCACGCACGCCAGGTTGCAGGCGTAGGTGAGCTCCCAGGTGAGGCAGATCGGGGCGTCCAGGCCGTACTCGAACTGGTCGATCAGCCGGCCGCCCTCGGGCCGCTGCGGTCGGGCGGGCAGGACGGCGGTCACGCGGACTCCCGGGGAGTGATCATCTGGGAACGGGCCAGGTCGGCCAGCGCCTTGACGTAGGCGCCGTGCTGGGCCTCGGGCACGCCGCAGGCGACCAGCGCGGCCTCGGCCGAGGGGTGGTCGGCCAGCGAGGTGACGACGGCGACCAGGAGCTTCGACTTCAGGAAGGAGAGCTTCCGGTTGGCGAAGGAGTAGACCAGCGCGCCGAACGGCTCGGGCCGCAGGGCGACCGACGAGGCCTTCTGCCAGGGCAGCGCCGGGTCGAACACCGGGGCGGGCGCGGTCACGGCAGCGGTCGGCTCAGTAGACGCCGCACATGCCGTCGATCGAGACCTCCTCGACCAACGACTCCTCCACCAGGGCCTCCTCGGTGGCGGGCGCCTCGGCGGCGGCGGGGTCCACGACGACGGTCTGCTCGGGCATCTGCACTCCTGGGTGAGCGAGGGGGCGTCCGGCCGAACGCTAGTGGCACCCAGTGCCAGGAGCAAGCAGCCGCTGCCGTACCCGGGAAGCATCCCGCAGCGGCGGCGGACCGGCAGGATGGCCCCGTGACCTCGACCGCCGCTCCCGCCGGGGCCGCCCGCGCCCGGGTCGAGCGGGCTGCACTGGCGCTGTTCGCCAGCCGCGGCTTCGACGCCGTGACCGCCGACGAGGTCGCCGACGCGGCGGGGATCAGCCGGCGGACCTTCTTCCGCTACTACCCGACCAAGGCCGACGCCGTCTGGGGCGATTTCGCCGCGCACGTCGACCGCCTCGACGGTCTGCTGCGGGCCGCCGGACCCGACCGGCCGGTGCTCGCCACGATCTGCGCGGCCTACGCCGAGGTGAACGACTACGGGGACGACGACCTGCCGGTGCTGCGCCAGCGCATGCGGCTGATCCTCACCGAGCCCGCGCTGCAGGCGCACTCCCAGCTGCGGTACGCGGAGATCGACCGCGTGGTGGCCGAGCACGTCGCGCGCAGCACCGGCGAGGACCCGGCCGGGCTGCTGCCTCGCCTGGTGGCGGCGAGCACCCGCGCCGCGGCGACCACCGCGTTCGCCGCCTGGCTGGCCGACGACCGCACCGACCTCGCCCGGCAGCTGCACCGCGCCTTCGACGAGCTGGCCGCCGGCTTCCCGACGCTGCGGGGCTGACCCCTCCCGGCTGTGGCGTGCGTCTCCCCGCGGCCGCTACTGTGGCACTCAGTGCCACCGCTCGGTGGTCGACGACGGGAGACCGGCATGGCGGACGCGTGGTTCGAGACGGTGGCCGAGGCGCAGCGCCGGGCGAAGAGGCGCCTCCCGAAGGGCGTCTACGGCGCCCTGCTCGCCGGCTCCGAGCGCGGCCTGACCGTGGAGGACAACACCACCGCCTTCGGCGAGCTCGGGTTCGCGCCGCACAGTGCGGGCCTGGCCAACGAGCGGAACATGGCCGTCACCGTCATGGGCCAGGAGATCTCGCTGCCCGTGCTGATCAGCCCGACGGGCGTGCAGGCCGTGCACCCCGACGGCGAGGTCGCCGTCGCCCGGGCCGCCGCCAGCCGCGGGACGGCGATGGGCCTGTCCTCCATGGCCAGCAAGCCGATGGAGGAGGTCATCGCAGCCAATCCGAAGACCTTCTTCCAGCTGTACTGGGTCGGGGACCGCGACCAGATGGCGGCGAAGGTGGAGCGGGCCCGCAACGCCGGCGCCGCGGGCCTGATCGCCACCCTGGACTGGTCGTTCTCCCACGGCCGCGACTGGGGCAGCCCGTTCATCCCGGAGAAGATCGACTTCGAGGCGGTGCGCCGCTACGCCCCGCAGGTCGCGCTCAAGCCGCGCTGGCTGTGGGAGTTCGCGAAGACCCGCTCGCTGCCCGACCTCACGGTCCCGAACATGGTCGCCACCCCCGGCGCGCCCGCGCCCACCTTCTTCGGCGCCTACGGCCAGTGGATGAACTCCCCCATGCCGACCTGGGAGGACGTCGCCTGGCTGCGCAGCCTGTGGCCGGAGGCGCCGTTCATGCTCAAGGGCGTCATGCGGGTCGACGACGCCCGGCGCGCCGTCGACGCCGGTGTCACCGCGATCTCGGTGTCCAACCACGGCGGCAACAACCTCGACGGCACCCCGGCCTCGATCCGGGCGCTGCCCGCGGTCGCCGAGGCCGTCGGCGACCAGGTGGAGGTGCTGCTGGACGGCGGCATCCGCCGGGGTGGCGACGTCGCCAAGGCCCTCGCCCTGGGCGCCAGGGCCGTGATGATCGGCCGCGCCTACCTGTGGGGCCTCGCGGCCAACGGCCAGGCCGGCGTGGAGAACGTCCTGGACCTGATGCGCGACGGCCTGGGCTCGGCGATGGTCGGCCTCGGCCGCCCCTCGGTGGGCGAGCTCAGCCGCGACGACCTGGTCATCCCGCCCGGCTTCGAGCAGCGTCTCGGCGACACCACCGTCGCGCGCGCGAGCGAGGAGTCCTAGCCCGTTCCGGATGGCAGGATCGCCGGCGTGGACGAGCCGGTGCGGCAGCAGGACCTCCGGGTCTCCGACGCCGAGCGCTCCGCCGTCGCCTCCGGGCTGCAGCGGGCGCACGACGCCGGCCAGCTGGACCTGCACGAGTTCGACGAGCGGGTGCGCGACGTCTGGGCCGCGCGCACCCGCGGTGACCTCGCGCGGGTCACCGCCGACCTACCGGCGCTCCCGCCGCCGCCCGGCCCACGGCGGGCGTTCACCGACGACGACGCCGGCACCGCGATGAAGGTGCTGACGATCATCTGGCTCTGCATCAGCCTGGTGAACCTGGTGATCTGGGGGATCCTCGAGCTCACCGTCGGCGGGATCCACCCGTGGTGGCTCTACGTCGCCGGGCCGCCGGGCGCGGTGCTCGGGACGCTCTACGCGATCGGCATCGGCCGACCGACGGACTAGGAGGCCGACGGCGCCTCAGCCCTTGCCGAGCAGCCCTCCGAGGGCCCCGCCGATGCCGCCTCCACCGCCGAGCGCCTTCACCAGGTCCATCGGGTCGATCCCGAGCGTGGACAGCAGCCCGGCGTCGCGGTCGGTGTCCACCTGGCCGGGGAGCTCCTGCTCGGCCCGCTGGGCCTTGGCGTCGTCGCCCTGGGAGCGCAGGAGCTGCAGGATCTGGTCCTTGTCGATGTTCATGGCCGGCCGGTACCCAGCTCAGCCGGCCTGACCCCCGTCCGGCCCGCCCGATGGCGGTCCGAGCAGCTCGACCCGGCGTTCCAGCCTCCTCGGGAGGAGGAACGACCCGTACACCACCAGCCCCGTGGTCGCCGCGACGCCGACCCACCACCACGGCGAGGCCTGGACGGCGAGGAAGACCTGCGACGCGAGGATGAACAGCGCGCTGACGAGCCCGAGCACCCGGCGGCGGCGCTGCTCGGCCAGGGCCGTCCGCGCCAGCGCACGGGCGGCCGCGCGGGTCCCGGGGTCCTCGGGCACCGGGCCCCGGACCGATGCCCGCTCCGCGGCCCGGCGGTCCGCCGCCGGGAGCGGTCCGAGCGCCTCGGCCCGGCGGCGGAGCTGCGCGTGCAGCAGCGTCCCGCCGATCAGCGCACCGCCCAGACCCGCACCGATGGCGCCGGGGAGGGCGCCGGCCCAGCCCTCACCCGCGATCACGGCGAGGCCCACCGCCCCGCCGATGCCGCAGCACAGCCCCATGATCATGGCGAGCTGCGCTCGCGACGCCCGCGCCAGCCAGTCGTTCACCGGACGAGGATGGTGGTGCGGCAGCTGCGGGGACCATCTTCGGACCCCGACCGTGACCGATCGGGCTAACGCGCGGCGCGGACGATCCGGTCGGGGCGGACGGTGACCTCCGTGGCCGGCCCGAACCAGCGGCGCAGCGTGCCGCCGGGGTCCACCACCTGCACCGTCGTCCCGTCCGCCCGGTGCACGCGGAGATCCGCGGCCAGGCGCGCCTCGCCGTCGCCCAGGACGTCGTCCAGCCGGCAGGACCGGCCGTCGACCAGCACCTCCGGCTGCGGCACGAGCGAGCCCGCGAGCCGGCGGCCCGCGCGGCCGCGGCGCTCCACCAGCGGTCCTCGGCGCAGCGGCGGGGTGCGGCTGTCGGTGGCCAGCCGGGCGACGGCGGGGATCCGGCGGACCGCAGCCAGCACGACCCGGCGGGCGACGGCGGCGCCGCGCCCTCCCCCGGTCATCAGCGCCCCGAGCAGCAGCGCGACGCGGATCAGCGCCCGGGCGTGCGGCTCGCGCTCGGCCCGGTGGGTGTCCAGCAGCTCGTCGGGCGCCGTCCCGGCCAGGACGGCGGCGAGCTTCCAGGCCAGCTGGTGCACGTCACGCAGCCCCAGACCGAGGCCCTGGCCGACGAACGGCGGGCTGAGGTGCGCGGCGTCGCCGGCCAGCAGGACCCGCCCCGACCGCCAGCGGTCGGCCACCTGCGCGCGGTAGGTGTACTCGACCGCCCGCAGCAGCTCCACGCCACCCAGATCCCCCAGCAGCTCCCGCAGGCGGGCCGGGGCCGTCAGCTCCGCCGCCGTCTCCCCCGGCAGCAGCCGGAACTCCCAGCGGTACCGGTCGCCGGTGACCGGCATGAACGTCGACGCGCGGCGCGGGTCGCAGACCTGGTGCACGCCGGGCCACAGGCCGAGGTCGCGGTCGGCGCGGAGGTCGAGGACCAGCCAGCGGTCGGGCCGGCCGAGGTCGCGCATGCGGGCGCCGACCAGGTCGCGCACGGTGCTGGCGGCGCCGTCGCACCCGAGCACGGCGGCCGCCCGGACGGACCGGTCCTCCCCCGTCGTCCGGTCGCGGGCGACCACCGCGGTCCCGCCGCCGGCCAGCCCGGTGACCTCGACGCCCCGGCGGACCTCGATCCGCGGCTGGGCCGCCACGGCCGCGGTCAGAACCGCCTCCAGGTCGGGCTGGTGCACGAAGGAGCCCTGCGGCCAGCCGTTCGTGCCGGCCCCGGGCGCGCGGCGGAACTCGGCCAGCACCCGGTGCCCGCCGTCCAGCAGCCGCAGCCCCGCCATCGGCCGGGTCATCGGAGCCAGCTCGTCGGCGACGCCGGCGTCCTGCAGCACCCGGAACACCTCGTCGTCCAGGTGCACCGCGCGCGGCAGCGGATAGGGCTCCCGGTGCCGCTCCAGGACGACGACGTCCAGGCCGCGGCGGGCCAGCAGCAGCGCCGCGGTCAGGCCGACCGGTCCGGCGCCGACCACGACCACGGGGACGCCGGACACCGGTCCAGTCTGCGGCACCGCGGTCGCGGGCCGCCGACGCGGCCGAGATCTTGACGGGCCGACCCCGCCTCAGCAGGCTGTGAGCCGGGGCACATCCGGGTGGCCCGCACCCGCGACGAGGCGGGCCTAGGGAGAGGAACTCGGTTTGAAGACCAAGGGCGCGATTCTGTGGGGCGTGGGCAAGGAGTGGTCGATCGAGGAGATCGAGCTGGGGGATCCGCGCGCGGGTGAGGTGCAGGTCCAGCTCGCCGCCTCGGGGCTGTGCCACAGCGACGAGCACCTGGTCACCGGCGGCACCCCGGTCGTCTCCTACCCGGTCATCGGCGGGCACGAGGGCGCCGGCATCGTCACCAAGGTCGGGCCGGGCGTCACCGGGCTCCAGGAGGGCGACCACGTCGTCACGGCGTTCATCCCCGCCTGCGGCCAGTGCCCGCCCTGTTCGCGCGGGCAGCAGAACCTCTGCGACCTCGGCGCCAACCTGCTCGCCGGCACCTCGATCTCCGACGGCAGCTACCGCATCCAGGCCAAGGGCAAGGACGTCATCCCGATGTGCCTGCTCGGGACCTTCTCGCCCTACATCACCGTGCACCAGGCGTCCGTGGTGAAGATCGAGCCCGACATCCCGCTGGAGATCGCCGCGCTCGTCGGCTGCGGCGTCACCACGGGCTGGGGCTCGGCCACCAAGGTCGCCGACGTGCGCCCCGGCGAGAACGTCGTCGTCATGGGCGCCGGCGGCGTGGGCATGAACGCCGTCCAGGGCGCGGCCGCGGCCGGCGCCAAGCGGGTCATGGTCATCGACCCGGTCGCCGCCAAGCGCGAGTGGGCCATGGACCTGGGCGCCACGCACACCTTCGCGAACATGGAGGAGGCCGCCCCCGCCATCAACGAGCTCACCTGGGGCCGGATGGCGGAGAAGACGATCATCACCGTCGGCGACATCCAGGGCGAGGACATCGCGGCGGCGCTGAGCGTGACCGGCAAGGGCGGCCGCGCCGTCGTCACCGGCATGGGCAACTACGCCAACGTGGACGTGAAGCTCAGCCTCTTCGAGCTCACCCTGCTGCAGAAGGACCTGCAGGGCGCCATCTTCGGCGGGCTCGCGCCGCGCAACGCCATCCCGGAGCTGCTCTCGCTCTACCAGGAGGGCCAGCTCAAGCTCGACGAGCTGGTGACGACGAAGTACAAGCTCGAGGACGTCAACCAGGGCTACCAGGACATGCGCGACGGCAAGAACATCCGCGGGATGATCATCTACACCGACGCCGACCGGTAGACGGCCCGCGCCTGCAGCTGACCCCAGGACAGTCGGTCTCTGCCCACCACCGTGGGCAGAGACCGACTGCGCCGGCCCCGTCAGGCGAGCAGCCTCGTCAGAGCCGGGCCCAGGTCTCGGAGCGAACGCACGGCGGCCACCGCGCCGCCACCGCGGGCGGCCAGCGACCGGGCGGCCGCGAGAGCCCCGTCCTCCTCGCTCCCGGGCAGCGGGCACAGCACGTCCAGCCGGTCGATGCCCGCGAGCGCGGACTCCGCCGGCTCCCCCGCCGTCGACAGGCAGTCCGACAGGAGCACCACGAGCCGCTCGTCGGCGTGCGCCGCCGTGCGCAGCTGCGCCGCGGCCGCCCGCAGCGCCGCGGCCACGTCGGTCCGGCCGTGGCCGCGCAGCCCCACCAGCGCCAGCACCAGGTCCTCCGGTGCCCGGTGCCGGCCGTGCTGCTGGAGCACCTCCACCCGGTCGGAGAAGGCCAGCACGCTGGTCTCCAGCCGCTCCCCGGCGGCCAGGACGACGCCCGCCGCGGCGACCGCGGCGATCGCGACCCCGAGCCCGCCCATCGACCCCGACCGGTCCACGACCAGGCAGACCGCCCGGCGGGACCCGGTCCACCGCCGCGCCACGGTGTCCTCCGGCGCCGGCGGCCACGGCCCGCTCCAGCGGTCCAGCGTCCGCTCCAGGTCCAGGTCGCCGTCCCCGCCGCGGGCCACCGCCAGCCGCCGGGTGCCCCGGGCGCGGGCGGCCCCCACCCGGCCCACCTGCACGAACACCCGGGCGGCCAGCCGGCGCGCGGCCGACCGGAGCTCACGGTCGGTGGCCAGCGCCAGGTCGGCCAGCAGCGCCGCGGCCGCGTCCGGGTCGGCCCCCATCAGCGCCGCGAACGCCTCCTCGTCGAGCTCCCCGACCTCCGGGCTGACGTCGTCGAAGGAGGCGTGCCGCAGCTGCAGCTCGCGCCGCGCGGTCTGCCTCGGCCCCCGCCGTCCCGGCCGCTCCGGCGGCCCGCTCCTGCTCTCCGGGCCCGCCGCCTCAGGCGGCGGGCCCCCCGCTTTTCCCGGGCCGTCCCCGGCCGGCGTCGGCGCCCCGCCCGCCGAGCCGTCGGTGGCGGGCGGCTCGGCGTCGGCCGGCCAGATGCCGTCGAGGATCTCGTCCAGCACGCTCTCCGGGGTCCGCTCCACGCCCTCGGTGACGCGGACCCGCCCGGACAGCGCCGCGTGCAGCGCGTCCCGCGTCGCCTCGCGCGCGCCGCCGTCCGCCAGCCCTGCCACGCCGCGCAGCCGCAGCAGGCCGTCGAGCAGCAGGACCAGGTCGATCGCGCCCCGCACCGAGGACCCGGTGCGCAGGTCGCGGTGCTCCCGGGTGGCCCGCACCAGCGCGACGGCGAGCGCGACCGGCCGGGCGGCGCCACCGGTGACCGCCGCGACGATCTCCCGCTCCCCCGCCTCGTCCTGGTAGCCGAGCACCACCCGGCACATGCGGTCGGCGATCGCCTGGCCCACCCGCGCGGTGCCGATCGCGTCGAACGGGTTCATCGCCGCGATCAGCCGGAAACCCGCCGTGGCCCGCACCGTGCCCAGCCGGGGGACGGCGATCTCGCCCTCGGTCAGCACCGTGATGAGGACGTTGAGCGTCTCCTCCGGGATCCGGTTGAGCTCCTCGAGGTACAGCAGCCCCGAGCCGCGCATGGCGGTCAGCAGCGGGCCGTCGACGAAGCTGCCGGCGACGTACCCCTCCGCCATCACCGCGGCCGGGTCGTAGGAGCCCACCAGCCGGGCGGGGGTCAGCTCGGCGTTGCCCTCGACGAACACGACGTCGTGCCCGGTCTCGGCGGCGACGGCGCGCAGCAGCGTCGACTTCCCCGTGCCGGGCGGACCCTCGAGGACGACGTGCCGGTTGGTCCCGAGCGCGACGGTGAGCACCTCCCGCTCGCGCCGGAGCCCGATGACCGGACCGGGCAGCGCGGGACCGACGCCCACGGTCAGGCGCCGCCCAGCGCGTCCGCGAGCTCGATCGGGTCCTCGGGCGCGGAGATGTCCTCCTCCTCGCCGAACCGGGTGAACCGGATGTCGCTGGTGGAGTCCCCGTCGTCGGTGAGCGCCAGCGGGTAGGCCGGGTCGTCGTCCCGCACGGTCAGCTCGCTGCCGTCCTCCTGCCGGACGACGACGACGTCCTCGCCGTCGACCTCCTCGGAGGTGACGTCGTCCTCCACCTCGCTCTCCGGGTTCCGGAGCTGCTCGACGATCCCGGCGAGGGAGAAGTCGGCGAAGTCGCCGGCGACGTCCTCCGGGACGATCACCCACTGGCCCTCGAGGGACGCGGCCATCTCCTCGGGCACGCCGAACGAGGCCCAGAACTCCGGGTCGGTCTGCAGGTAGGACGTGCCGCCGACGGTGAGCAGCTGCAGCTCGACCCCGCCGAAGGTGAGCGTCCCCTCGGCGTCCTCGCCCTGCAGGTGCAGGTCGACCGAGGACTCCTCGCCGCCCTCCACGATGTCGCCGGCCATGTGCACGGCGCCGGCCTCCTCCAGGGCATCGGCCGCGGCGGCGGCCACCTCGCTGCCGGTCTTGCCCTCCAGCGGGCTGCTGCCGCAGGCGCTCAGGAGCAGGGCCGCTGCCGGGACGGCGGCGAGCCGGCGGGTGCGCGCGCCCACGGTCAGCCCCCGAGGGTGTTCAGGTCGAACGGGTTCGGCGGGGCGGTGATCTCGGTGGGCTCGCCGAAGCCGCTGAACTCGACCGTGGCCGGGGCGTCGCCCTTGTCCTCGATCAGCAACGGGAACGGCTCGGCGTCGTCGTCGCGGGCGGTGAACGTGCTGCCGTCCTCCTGCGTGACGACGACGACCTCCTCGCCCTCGAGCTCGTCGGTGGTGACCTCGCCCTTCACCGAGTCGCCGCCGGCGGAGCGCAGCTCTGCCACCAGACCGGAGAGCGTCAGGCTGGCGAAGGACTCGGCCGCCTCGGGCGGCATGAGCACCCACTGGCCCTCGAGCTGGCCGGCGAACTCGGCCGGCATGCCGAAGGAGGACCAGAAGTCGGCCGGCGCCTGCACGTAGGCCTGCCCGCCGACGGAGATCAGCTGCACGGCGACGCCGTCCATGGTGATGCTGCCCGAGACGTCGTCGCCCTGGAGCTGCAGGTCGAGCTCCTGCAGCGAGCCGTTCTCCTCGATCGAGCCCACGACGCGCGCCGCGCCGGACTCCTCGAGCGCGGTGAAGGAGGCGTCGACGACCTCGGCGGCCTCCATCCGGCTGAGCTCGCTGCCGCTCTCGCTGGACGAGGACGCAGCCGCGCTCGAGTCGGACGCCGACTCGTCGGAGCCGCCGCAGCCGGCCAGCAGGAGGGCCGCCGCCCCGGCGAGGGCGAGTCGTCGCATGCGCATGGAACTCCGTCCGTCGTGGTGCCGGCCACCGGGACGTGGCGGTCCGGTCAGGCGATCCTCCCCCTCCGGGGGGCTCCCGCCCACAGCGGGTCGGCGTGTCGGCCCACCCGGCTCACCCGGCTCACCGACGGTGCGGCACCAGGGGTCGCACCGCACCCGCGGCGGCGGGATCGAGCGGGACGTCGGTGGTCAGCACCGCGGGGCCCAGGCGCAGCACCCCGTCCGACAGCGCGGCGCAGCGGATGCCGGCGCGACCGCGGAGCCCGCGGTGCGCGCCGGGCGCCAGCACGACGTCCATCCAGGCGCACGGGTTCGCCGGCCGGCCGCCGCGGAGCAGCACCACGCCCTCCCCGCAGTCGAGCGCGAACTCCTGCCCGCGCAGCGCCTCCACCTCCGCGCCCCGCAGCACCACCGTGCGCCGGGTGAGCAGCGGGTCCAGCGGGCCGGTGCCGAGCTCGGCGGCCAGCGTCTCGAGGGACTCCGCCGCCAGCACGGTGAGCTGCGCGTCGCGGTGCGCGGGCCGCCCGGCGTAGCGGTCGCCGACGACGCCGTGCCCCCCGCGCACCTCCAGCCGGTCCCGCCGGTCAGCGGCCTGCTCGGGGACGTCGACCCCCGGCCGGCCGTCGTAGCGGTGCCCCGGCGAGGCCAGCAGCCCGACGACCTCCACCGCGTAGGTGTGCCTCAGCGCTCCGCCGTCCGGTGGATGGGGCCCGCGGTTCCGGCCAGCCGCTCCCCGGAGCCGCCCCAGCGCCCGGCGATGATCTCCGCCGCGATCGACACCGCCGTCTCCTCCGGCGTCCGGGCGCCGAGGTCCAGCCCGATCGGCGAGGACAGCCGGCCGATCTCGTCGGCGGTCAGCCCCGCCTCGCGCAGCCGCGCCAGGCGCTCGTCGTGCGTCCGCCGGGAGCCCATCGCGCCGACGTAGGCCACCGGCGTGCGCAGCGCGACCTCCAGCAGCGGGACGTCGAACTTCGGGTCGTGGGTGAGCACGCACAGCACCGTGCGCTCGTCGATCCGCCCGCCCGCGACCTCGGCCTGCAGGTAGCGGTGCGGCCACTCCACCACCACCTCGTGGGCCTCGGGGAAGCGCTTGGGCGTCGCGAACACCGGCCGGGCGTCGCACACGGTCACCCGGTAGCCGAGGAAGGCGCCCACCCGCGCGACGGCCGCGGCGAAGTCGATGGCGCCGAACACGACCATGCGGGCCGCGGGCGCGAAGGAGTTCACGAACAGGGTCAGGTCGTCGGCCCGCCGCTCGCCGTCGTGCCCGACGTGCAGCAGCGCGGTGCGGCCGGCGGCGAGCATGCCCCGGGCGTCGGCGGCGACGGCGTCGTCGAGCCGCTGGGAACCGAGCGTGCCGGCAGCGCGGTCCGGCCAGAGCACCAGCCGCCGGCCGAGCCGGTCGTCGGGCCCGGCGACGACGGTGACGACGGCGACCGGCTCGTGCCGGCCCACCGACTCCGCCACCTCGCCCAGCTCCGGGAACGACTCGCGGGAGATGCGCTCGACGAAGACGTCGAGGATCCCGCCGCAGGTCAGCCCCACGGCGAAGGCGTCGTCGTCGCTCACGCCGTAGCGGCGCAGGGTCGGCTCGCCGGTCTCGACGGCGTCGCGCGCCTCCTCGTAGACCGCGCCCTCCACGCAGCCGCCGGAGACGCTGCCCACCGCACTGCCGTCGGGGCCGACCAGCATCGAGGCCCCCGCCGGCCGCGGCGCCGAGCGCCAGGTGGCCACCACCGTTCCGACGCCGACGGTCTCCCCCGCCTGCCACCAGCCCACGAGCTCGTCAAGAACGTCACGCACGGGTGAGCACCTCCGACAGCCGCTCGAACGCGGCCATGCTGTGACCGGCCACGAAGTGGTCCACCGACGGCAGGGCCGCCTGCATCCCGCCGGTGAGCGGTTCGTACCCCTCCCGGCCCTTGTGCGGGTTGACCCAGACCACAGCGTGCGCCAGCCGCCGCAGCCGGGCCATCTGCTCCCCGAGCAGGGCGGCGTCCCCGCGCTCCCAGCCGTCGCTGCAGACCACCACCACCGCACCCCGGGCCGTGCCGCGCTGCCCCCAGCGGTCCAGGAACGCCTTGAGCACCTCGCCCAGTCGGGTCCCGCCGGACCAGTCCGGGATCGCCCGGCCGCCGGCCTCCAGCGCCCGGTCGGCGTCCCGCCGGCGCAGCTCGCGGGTCAGCCGGGTCAGCCGGGTGCCGACCGTGAACACCTCCGTCGACGTCGGCCGGGACCGCACCGCCGCGTGGGCGAACCGCAGCAGCGCGTCGGCGTAGGGCGTCATCGAGCCGGAGACGTCGACCAGCAGCACCACCCGCCGCGGTCGCGGGCGGGCCCGGCGGTGCACGAGCCGGGTGATCTCGCCGCCGTCGCGCAGCGCCCGGCGCACCGTCCGGCCCGGGTGGACCGCGCCCCGCGCGGCCGGCCGCCGTCGTCGCGCCGGGCGCATCGGCGCGGCCGGCACCAGCAGCGCGAACAGCCGCCGCAGGTGCTCCCGCTCGGCCGGGGTGAGGCCCGCGACGTCCCGGTGGCGCAGCACCTCGTCGGCGCTGGCCCGGGCGGCGAGGTCGGGGACGTCGACGTCGTCGTCCCCCTCGCCCGCGCCGGCGTCCAGGGGTGCGGACGCGGCGAGCCGCGGCGGCACCGTCGCCGTCGCGCGCGGCACCCGCGGCCGCTCGCCGGAGAAGAACGCGGCGAAGGCGACGTCGTAGCGGTCGAGGTCGTCGGGCCCGCCGCAGAGGGTGAGCCGTCCCGCCCAGTAGACGTCGGAGGGCTCCAGCACCCGGAGGTGCGCGAGCGCGGTCAGCATCGCCTCGACCCGGTCCGGTGAGGCCGGCACGCCGGCGTGCCGCAGCGTCCGCGCGAAGGCCAGCACCGTGTCGACGGCATCGCGTCCGGGCGCATTGCGTTCAGGCACCGACGAGCGCCTCCGTGCCCAGGGCCTGCACCCGCTCGGTGTCCTCCCGGTACTTCAGGACGGCACCCAGCGTCCGGGCCGCGACGTCCGGGTCGAGCTCCCGGGCGCCGAGGGTGTGCAGCGCGGTGGCCCAGTCCATGGCCTCGGCGATCCCCGGCGGCTTGAGCAGGTCGAGCGTGCGCAGGGTCGCCGTCGCCCGGGCGACCTGGCGGGCCAGCCCGTCGGTCACGTCGGGCAGCCGGCGGCGCAGGATCGCGACCTCGCGGTCGAAGTCCGGGTGCGCCAGCCAGTGGTAGAGGCAGCGGCGCTTGAGCGCGTCGTGCACCTCGCGGGTGCGGTTGGAGGTGAGGACGACCAGCGGCGGGGTCTGCGCACGGATCGTGCCGAGCTCCGGGATGGAGATCGTGAAGTCCGACAGGATCTCCAGCAGGAACGCCTCGAACTCGTCGTCGGCGCGGTCGACCTCGTCGACCAGCAGCACGCTGGGCGAGTCCTCCAGCGCCCGCAGCAGCGGCCGGGCCAGCAGGAACCGGCGGTCGTAGAGCGATGCCTCCAGGCTCTCGGTGTCGGCGTCCGCGTGCGCGGCCTCCGCGGCGCGCAGGTGCAGCAGCTGCCGGCCGAAGTCCCAGTCGTAGAGCGCCTGGGACGCCTCCAGCCCCTCGTAGCACTGCAGCCGGTGCAGCGGTCGCCCGGTGATCTCGGCCAGGGCGTGCGCCAGCGCCGTCTTGCCGACGCCCGCCTCCCCCTCCAGGAACAGCGGCCGGTGCATGGCCAGGGCCAGGTAGGCGGCGGTCGCCAGCCCCTCGTCGGGGAGGTAGCCGGTGCCCTCCAGCGCGGCGGCCAGCGCGGCGGGACTTCCCGGGGGCTGCACCGTGCGGTCGGTCACACCCGGCAGCATCCCACCCGGGCGGGCAGGCGCACACCGGCGCGGGAGACGATGGGCCCATGCCGGACCCCCTGCCGACCGCTGCCTCCGACGCGCTCGCGCTCGGCGACGACCTGCGGGCCTTCGTCGACGCCTCCCCCTCCCCCTCGCACGCCGTGGCCGAGCTGGCCCGCCGGCTCCTGGCCGCGGGCTTCACCGAGCTGGCCGAGACCGACTCCTGGGCCCCCGCGCCCGGCGGGCAGCACTTCGTCGTCCGGCACGGCAGCCTGATCGCCTTCCGGGTCGGCACCGGCTCCCCCGCGGAGACCGGCATGCGGCTGGTCGGCGCGCACACCGACTCCCCCACCTTCAAGGTCCGGCCGAACAACGACGTCCGGCAGGCGGGCTACCGACTGGTCGGCGTCGAGCCCTACGGCGGCGGCCTGTGGCACACCTGGCTGGACCGCGAGCTGACCGTCGCCGGGCGTCTCGCGCTGCGCTCCAGCTCCCCCGGCCACCCGGCGACGGCGCTGGTGCGGCTGCCCGGGGCGCCGCTGCGGCTGCCGTCGCTGGCCATCCACCTCGACCGCGCGGTCCGCGAGGGGCTGACTCTGGACCCCCAGCAGCACCTGGTGCCGGTCTGGGACCGCGACCTGGGCAGCGAGCCCGGCCTCATCGAGGCCCTGGCCGCCGAGGCCGGCGTCGGAGCCGGCGACGTCGTCGGGCACGACCTGGTGCTGGCCGACACCCAGCCCGCCGCACGCGCCGGCGCCGACGGCACGTGGATCGCGGCACCCCGGCTGGACAACCAGGCGTGCTGCCACTCCGGGCTGCTCGCGCTGCTGGCCGCGCCCGCCGGTGAGCGCACCCAGCTGCTGGTCTGCAACGACCACGAAGAGGTGGGCAGCGGGTCCATGTCCGGGGCGCGCGGCAGCTTCCTCGAGGACGTCGTCCAGCGGCTGGCGGCGGACCCCGCGGATCCGCAGTCGGTCCACCGGGCGCTCGCCCGGTCGGTGCTGGTCTCGGCCGACATGGCGCACGCCGTGCACCCCACGCGCTCCGAGCGGCACGAGCCCTTGCACCGGCCGCAGCTCGGGGGCGGCCCGGTGCTCAAGGTGAACGCCAACCAGGCCTACGCGACGGACGCGACGACCGGGGGGTGGTTCACCGAGCGGTGCGACGAGGCGGGCGTGCCGGTGCAGACCTTCGTCACCCGCGCCGACCTGCCCTGCGGCAGCACCATCGGACCGCTGACCGCGACCCGGCTGGGCGTCCCGACGGTCGACGTCGGCGCCCCCATGCTCGCGATGCACTCCTGCCGCGAGCTCGCCTCCGCCCTCGACGTCCCGCTGATGGTCGACGCCCTCACCGCCTGCCTCGCGGACTGAGCCCCCTGCGCACGCGAACGGCGGCCGGCCGAGGATCCCCTCGGTCGGCCGCCGTTCGGCGTGCGAGCCCCTGCTGGGGCCTTCGATCAGATGCGCCGGTCGGTGTCCCGGTCGGTGACGCCGTCCACCTCGATCTCCTCCTTGCGGAGGGTCTCGTTCACCTGCGCCTGCTCGGTCACGGTCTGGGTGTCCAGGCGGACCCGCTCGACCGGGACGGCCTCCTTCTCGACCACGGGACGCTCGGCGTGCAGCGTTACCTCGTGCTCCTCCTCGGAGATGGCCGGGCCGTCGAGGGCGTTGCCGACGTTGGCGTCGGTGATCGGCTCGCGCTCGACGCGGACCTCTTCGCGGGCCACGGGCACGGTCTCGGTGACGTTCTCGCTCACCACGTACTTGCGCAGCCGGGCGCGGCCGACCTCCTCGGAGCGGGTGCCCACGTTGAGGTGCTCCTCCGACCGCGTCATGGCGTTGTCGGTGGTGGGCCCGGAGGTGTCGTGGCCCACGGTGCCGTGCTCGTTCGTGGTGCCGGTCTGCATCGTCTCGGTGCGCCCGGTGCCGGCCATGCCGGTCGTCGTCTCGGTCTGCATGCCGGTGTCGGTGCCGCCGAGGCCGTAGTAGCGGTAGAGCTCCTGCTCCTCCTGCGGCGAGAGGTGCCCGTCGGTGTCGATCTTCGGGGCGTCCTTCACGCGGGCCTTGGTCACCGGTACGCGGACGCCGTCGTTGGTCAGGTCGGCGTTGCGGATCGGGACGAAGGACTCCTTGGTGCCGAACAGGCCGGTGCGGACCGTGACCCACTCCGGCTGGCCGGTCTCGTCGTCGAGGTAGACCTCCGAGGCGGAGCCGATCTTCTCGCCGGCCTCGTCGTAGACGTCCTGGCCGATCACGCGGCTGATGGTGTCGGTGCCGATCATCGTGGTGGTGCTCCTATCTGAGCTCGGGTCTGTCCGTCACTCGAATGGGTGTCCGGGATGATCGCCACGAAACGAGACGATCGGGATCGACAGCTCCCCGGATAGGTGTGACGCCGGGCAACGGTCACCATCGCGCTGCGGATCGACCGTGCTGTCGGGGTTTCGCCGCAGGTCACGGGCGAGCAGGTCGCGCACGACCGGATCGTCCGTTGGGTGCGGCAACTGCCGGACGAGTTGTCACGCTGCGTAGTTCAGCGCCCCACGGGCGTGTCGACACGGATCGGTCCCGTCCGCCGGTCGGCGCGTCGTCGCCGTCATGGCGGCTCCGTTGCCCAGCATGGAGGGGTGCCTCCCCGTTCTCCCTACGACAACCTCGTCCACCCGCGGACCGTCAAGAAGCCGGTGCCACAGGTGGAGGCCGAGAAGGACCTCGTCGTCGAGGACCCGAGCTCGGGCTTCGTCGGTGCCGTGGTGCGCTGCGAGAAGGACGTCGTCCACCTCGAGGACCGCTTCGGCCGGGTGAAGGGCTACCCCCTCGGGCCGGGCTTCTGGGTCGAGGGCCGGCCGGTCGTGCTGGTGCGCCCGAAGCACGCCGTCGCCGCGGCGCCCACCCGCAGCGCGTCCGGCTCGACCTACGTCGCCAACGCCCGCGCCCGGGTCGCGCGCGAGGGCCGGATCTACGTCGAGGGCAAGCACGACGCCGAGCTGGTCGAGAAGGTCTGGGGTCACGACCTGCGGATCGAGGGCGTCGTCGTCGAGCCGCTGCACGGCGTGGACGACCTGCCGGCGATCGTGAAGGACTTCCGGCCGGCCTCGGGGCGGCGCCTCGGCGTCCTGGTCGACCACCTGGTCACGGGCTCCAAGGAGTCCCGCATCGCCGACCAGATCACCGGCGACCACGCGCTCGTGGTCGGGCACCCGTTCATCGACATCTGGCAGGCGGTCAAGCCGTCGGTCGTCGGCATCAAGGCCTGGCCGACCGTGCCGAAGGGCGAGGACTGGAAGACCGGCGTCTGCAAGCGGCTGGGCTGGGAGAACGACACCGGCTACGTGTGGGCGCAGCGGATCCTGGCGCGGGTGCGCACCTGGACCGACCTCGAGCCCACGCTCATCGGCCGCGTGGAGGAACTGATCGACTTCGTGACGACGGACTGATCGATGTCCCCGGGCGGACGTTCCCCGGCAGGGAACGTCCGCCCGAGGGACATCGTGCGGCGTCAGGGGATGTAGTTGAAGGTGTCCGGGTCGGGGCCGGTGCGCTCGCCGCGGTCCAGCCCGGTCAGCGAGGCGAGGTCGCCGGTCTCCAGCTCGAAGTCGAACAGCGCGAAGTTCTCGGCCATCCGCTCGCGCGAGGAGGACTTCGGGAAGACGACGTCGCCGCGCTGGATGTGCCAGCGGAGGACGACCTGCGCCGGCGTGCGGCCGAGCCGCTCGGCGATCGCGACGATCGCCGGGTCGTCGAGCACCTTGCCCTGGGCGATCGGCGACCAGGCCTCGGTCACGATCTCGTGCTCGGCGTTGAACGACCGGAGCGCGTCCTGGGCGAGGAACGGGTGGACCTCGATCTGGTTCACCGCCGGCCGGATCTCGGTCTCCTGGATCAGGCGCCGCAGGTGGTGCTCCTGGAAGTTCGAGACGCCGATGGCCCGGCAGCGGCCGCTGGCGTAGATCTCCTCCATGGCCTTCCAGGTCTCGACGAAGTCGACGTCGATGCCCGGCAGCGGCCAGTGGATCAGGAAGAGGTCGAGCTGGTCGAAGCCGAGGTCGGCGAGCGTCTGGTCGAAGGCGCGCAGCGCGTCGTCGCGACGGTGGAAGCCGTTGTTCAGCTTGCTGGTCACGAAGATCTCGCCGCGGTCGATGCCGGAGCGCGCGACGGCCTCGCCGACGCCCTTCTCGTTGCCGTACATCTCCGCGGTGTCGATGTGCCGGTAGCCCACCTCGAGGGCGGTCGAGACGGCGTCCGCGGTCTTCTCCGGCGGGACCTGGTAGACGCCGAAGCCCAGCTGCGGGATCTGCACGCCGTTGTTCAGGTCGATGGAGGGCACTGCTGAAGCCACAGGGAAGATCCTTCCGGTTCGGGGGAGGGTCGCGAGCGCACGCGTTCGGTCGTACGCGATCGACCTGGGGTCCGCCTACCCGGTGGTGCGGCCCTCAACCAATCCGGCGGGCACCCTCCGCTCGCCGATCAGCGCCGCTCCGCCCAGGGCGAGCAGACCGGCGAGGGCGGCGGCACCCGCGGGGACGGCGAACGCCTGCTCCGCGCCCCAGGCGTCCACGGCCGCGCCGGCCAGCGCCGATCCGGCGGTGACGCCGAGCGTGAGCCCGGTGATCGTCCAGGCCAACGACTCGGTCAGCACCCCGGGGGTGACACGGGACTCGACCAGCGACGTCCCGGAGACCAGCACCGGGGCGATGGTGAGCCCGGCGAGGAACCCGCAGCCGACGAGGACCGGCAGCGACCCGACGCCCCACAGCAGCTGGGCGGCGAGGGCGAACGCGACCGCGGTCCCGACGAAGCGGGCGGCCAGCGTCCCCGGCAGCTTGGCCAGGCCGTAGACCAGCCCGGCCACCAGGCTGCCGAGGGCGAAGACGGCCAGGACGAGGCCGGAGAAGGCGTGCGCCCCCTCCTCCTCCGCGAAGCCGATCACGACGACGTCGATGGCGCCGAACACCGTGCCCACGGCCATGTAGGTGATGACGACGACCAGCAGCGTGGGGGTGAGCACCGACCGGCGCCGCTTCGGGGCGTCGGGGTCGACGCGGTGCAGCGGCGGCTCGGTGGCGTGCTGGGCGGCCAGCCACAACCCGCCGACGACGCCGAGCAGGATGCCGGTGAGGAAGCCCACCGGCGGCGCGATCAGGGTGGCCAGCAGGGTGACCAGCGGCGGGCCGAGCACGAAGACCACCTCGTCGGCGACCGCCTCGAACGCGTAGGCGGTCTGCCGTCCGCTGCTGTCCAGCACCGCCGACCACCGCGCGCGCACCAGCGAGCCGATGTTGGGGCTGCTGAACCCGGTCGCGGCGGCGAGCAGGAACCAGCTCCAGCGCGGGGTCCCGCCGACGACCGCGGCGAGGAAGGCGACCCCGGTCAGCAGGAACGCGGCCATGGCGATCCGGAGGACCGTCCCCTGGCCGCGCCGGTCCATGAGCCGGGCCCAGAGCGGCCCGGCCACGGCGTAGGAGAGCGCCAGGGTGCCCGAGACGGCGCCGGCCAGCCCGTAGCTGCCGGTCTCGCCCTCCACCAGGAGGACGGCGCCCAGCCCCAGCATCGGCGCGGGGAAGCGGCCCACCCAGGCGGCGAGCGAGAAGGCGGCCGAGCCCGGGACGGCGAACAGCTGGACGTACGGGCCCAAGAGGGTGCGGGGTGACACGGGCTTCTTCTCGCGCTTCCTGGCCACGGGCGAGTGCGGTGCTTCCTCCGCCGGTCCCTCGGGTGGCCGGGGAAGCCTAACGGGGGGCCGGGCGCGGACGCCGCCGCATTTCGTCGGGCGCGCGGCTACATTCGGGCCGTGACCAGCAACCCGCTCCCCGATCCCCGGGTGCGCCTCGCCCAGGCGCCGGCCCCGGGCAGCGGTGGGCTGGTCGACCGGTACGGGCGGGTCGCCACCGACCTGCGGGTCTCGCTGACCGACCGCTGCAACCTGCGCTGCACCTACTGCATGCCGCCCGAGGGGCTGGACTGGCTGCCGAAGGTCGAGGTGCTCACCGACGACGAGATCGGCCGCCTGGTGCGCATCGGCGTGGAGCACCTGGGCATCCGGGAGGTGCGCTTCACCGGCGGGGAGCCGCTCCTGCGGCCGGGGCTGGTCGGCATCGTCGCCGCCGCCACCGCGCTGCGCCCGCGGCCCGAGGTGAGCCTGACGACCAACGCGATCGGGCTGTCCCGCGTCGCGCCGGCGCTGGCCGACGCCGGGCTGGACCGCATCAACGTCAGCCTCGACACCCTGGACCGCGACCGGTTCAAGCAGCTCACCCACCGCGACCGGCTGGACGACGTCGTCGCCGGGCTGGCCGCCGCCCAGCGCGCGGGGCTGACGCCGGTGAAGGTCAACGCCGTCCTCATGCGCGGCATGAACGAGGCCGACGCCGTGCCGCTGCTCGACTTCTGCCTGGAGCAGGGCTACCAGCTGCGCTTCATCGAGCAGATGCCGCTGGACGCCCACCACGCGTGGACCCGCGGCGAGATGGTCACCGCCGAGGACATCCTCGAGCGGCTGTCGGCCGCGCACACGCTGACCCCGGACACCGAGGCGCGCGGCTCGGCCCCGGCCGAGCGCTGGCTGGTCGACGGCGGCCCGGCCACCGTGGGCGTCATCGCGTCGGTCACCCGCTCGTTCTGCGGCACCTGCGACCGCACCCGGCTCACCGCCGATGGGCAGATCCGCAACTGCCTGTTCGCCCGCGAGGAGTCCGACCTGCGCACCGCGATGCGCGAGGGCGCCACCGACCAGGAGATCGCCGACCGCTGGCGGATCGCCACGCTCGGCAAGCTGCCCGGGCACGGCATCGACGACCCGTCGTTCCTGCAGCCGACCCGGCCGATGTCGGCCATCGGCGGCTGAGATGACCGTGACGGTGCGCTACTTCGCCGGCGCCCGGGCGGCGTCCGGCGTCGACACCGAGGCGCGCGAGGCGGCCAGCCTCGACGAGCTGGTGGGCCAGATCGTGGCCGACCACGGGGACCGCCTGGAGCGCGTGCTGACCGCCTGCTCCTTCCTCGTCGACGGCACCACGACCCGCGACCGGGCGGTCTCGCTGTCGCCCGGATCGGTGGTCGACGTCCTCCCGCCGTTCGCCGGCGGATGACTTCCGCGAGGATGGGCGCATGAGCATCTTTGACAGGGCCAAGCACAAGGCCGAGGAGCTGCTCGGCCGCGCCGAGGAGCTGTACGGCGAGTCGCACGGCGACGCCGCGGCCACGGTCGCCGGCGAGGCGCACGTGCAAAAGGCCGAGGCCGAGGAGGAGCTCGAGCGGGGTGGGCGCCGCCCGGACGACGAGGGGACCGCGGCGGCGCGCTAGGCCGCCGGCCCGTCCAGGCGGATGGCCACCAGCGCCACGTCGTCCTCCGGCCGTCCGCTGACCAGGCGGTCGATGGGCTCGACGTCGTGCGGAACGCCCGGAGCGGGCGATAATGGACGGCATGGTTCCGGCGCGCGTCGCCGATGTCGCACCGTGGCAGGACTGGACATCCGCCGCGGACGATGCCCTGCGCTTCCTGCACCACCACGTGGGCTGGGACCTGTGGATGGTCACCCGCCTGGTCGGTGACCGGCAGGTGGTCCTGCGGGCCTGGCCCGACCGCGACGTGCGGCCCGGCGCCTCGGTGCCCTGGGCCGACAGCCTGTGCCGGCAGATGGTCGAGGGCAACGCCCCCCGGATGGCCACCGTGACCGCGATCGTGCCCGCCTACGCCGCGCACGCCCAGCAGCCGGTGGGCACGGTGGCCGCCTACGTGGGCATCCCGCTGCTCACGCGCGACCTGGAGCTGTTCGGCACGCTCTGCGGCGTCTCGGCGCGGGCCAAGCCGCGCAGCGCCGCCCGGGAGCTGACGGTGATCGAGGCGGCGGCCCGCACCCTGAGCTCGCTCATGGCGGCGGGCATGGAGCCGCCGCCGGTGCCGCCGCGCCCCGAGTCGTCGAACTGAGGACGCCGTCCTGCGGCAGGATCGGTGGGCATGCGGGCCGAACAGGTGACCGGACCGGTCGCCCACCACGGGGAAGGACCGGTCTGGTGGGCCGGCTGGGGTGGGCTGCGCTTCGTCGACATGCACGCCGGCGACGTCCTGACCCTGACCGCCGACGGCGGCGTGCGGCGGACCTCCGTCGGGTCGGTCGCGGCGGCCCTGCGCCCGCGGCGGGGTGGCGGCGCCGTCCTCGCCGTCGAGCGCGGCTTCGCGCTGGAGGAGCCGGACGGGTCCGTCACGGCCCTCCCGCCGGCGTGGTCGGACGAGGGCATCCGCATGAACGAGGGCGGCTGCGACCCCGACGGGCGGTTCTGGTGCGGGTCCATGGCCTACGACCAGGCCTCCGGCGCCGCCTCGATGTACCGGCTGGACCCGGACGGCAGCGTGCGGCGGGTGTTCGGCGACGTCACCGTCTCCAACGGCCTGGAGTGGAGCCCCGACGGCTCGCTCGCGTACTACGACGACACGGCCACCCACCGGGTCGACGTCTTCGACTACAGCGCCGACGCCGGGCTGACCGGCCGCCGTCCGTTCGTGACCATGACCGAGGAGCAGAACCCCGACGGCCTGACCGTCGACGCCGAGGGCGGCGTGTGGGTGGCGCTGTTCGGCGGCGGCGCGGTGCACCGGTACGACCCGGCCGGCCGGCTCGACGCCGTCGTGGAGGTGGCCGCCGCGCAGGTCACCGCCTGCACGTTCGGCGGGCCCGATCTGGACCAGCTCTTCATCACCACGTCGCGCCAGGGCCTGGACCCGGACGACGACCCGCCGGCGGGCAGCCTGTTCCGCATCGACGCCGGCGTGCGCGGACTGCCGGCGCGCACGTTCGCCGGCTGAGGCGCCCGCTCAGGGGCAGGCGACCCACTCCTCCTCGCCGTCGGTGAAGACCTGCCGCTTCCAGATCGGCAGCCGCTTCTTCACCTCGTCGACGAGCTCCGCGCAGGCGGTGAAGGCCTCGCCCCGGTGCGACGCGCTGACCGCGCAGGCGAGGGCGACGTCGCCGATGCCGAGCAGGCCGACGCGGTGGCTGACCGCGACGCCGTGGAGGCCCGGGCGGGCCGCGAACTCCTCGGCCAGCTCGGTGATCACCGCGGCCGCGGTCGGGTGCCCGACGTACTCGAGCTCGGTGACCGACCGACCGCCGTCGTGGTCGCGGACGACGCCGGAGAACGAGACGACCGCCCCGGCCGCCGCGTCGGCCACGGCGTCCTCGTGCTCGGCGACGGACAGCGGCTCGTCGACGACCCTGGCGATCACGGCGCCGAAGGTACCCCGGGCGGCGGGACGTCCAGATCGGCCGGATCGGCCAGCCCGGTGCAGTCGACCTCGGTCACCCCTCCGGCGGCGGAGTGCGCGGCCAGGTAGCGGCGGGCGCCCTCGTCACCGGTGAGCGTCTCGGCCACCCCCGCCCAGTGGTCGCGGCCGAGCAGGACCGGGTGGCCGGGCACCCCGTCGTAGGTGGCGACGGCCAGGGCGCCGGGCGCGGCGTGCGCGGCGACGGCGGTCAGAGCGGCGGAGGTCATGCCGGGCAGATCCACCAGCGTGACCAGCGCGGCGTCCACCGTGCCGGGGAATCCGCGCAGTCCGTCCAGCCCCGTGCGCAGCGAGGACGCCATGCCGGTCTCCCAGTCCTTGTTCGCCAGCACCGTGGCCCCGGTGAGGTCGGCGGTGCGCCAGACGTCGAGGGCCTGCGCGCCCAGGACGACGAGGACGACGTCGCAGGCCGCCCGCGCCGTCCGCACCGCCCGCTCGACCAGCAGGCTGCCCTCGTACTCGACCAGCGCCTTCGGCATCCCGTAGCGGCGGCCGCCCCCGGCGGCGAGGACGACGGCTCCGATGTTGGTCATGCCCCACCCACCCAGCTCATGCCCCCACCCTCCCAGGGGCCGAAATGGCCATTCTGGCCGGGCTCAGCGCGAGTAGACGGCGACCTCGGAGGCCTTCACCGTGGCCCACACCTCGGCGCCGACGGCAAGCCCCAGCTCGGCGAACGCGGTCGCGGTGACGTCGGCGACCAGCGGCACCTCGCCGGTCAGGTCGCAGCGCACGGTCGCGCCGTGCGGGGTGGCGCCGGCGATCGTGGCCCGCCAGACGTTGCGGGGGCTGCCCTCGGGGCGGGCGACGTACAGGGCGACCGACTCGGGCCGGATCGCGGCGAACACCGGCCCGCTCGCCTCCTCGGCGACGGCGACTGCACCGCCGTCGTCCAGGTGCACCCGGGTTCCCCGCCCGGTGCCGGGCAGCAGCGCCAGTCCGACCAGCCGGGCCACGTAGTCGGTGCGCGGGCGGCGGGCGATCTCCTGCGGCGGACCGGCCTGCACGACCCGTCCGTCCTCGACGACGACGACGCGGTCGGCCAGCGCCATCGCGTCCACGGGGTCGTGGGTGACCAGCACCGTGCTGCCGCGGAACTCGGCGAGGTGCCGGCGCAGCTCGGCGCGGACGGCGAGCCGGGTGCGGGCGTCCAGTGCCGACAACGGCTCGTCGAGCAGCAGCAGCGCGGGCTCCCCCACCAGGGCGCGGGCCAGCGCGGCCCGTTGCGCCTGCCCGCCGGAGAGCTCGCGGGGCCGCCGGTCGCCCAGCCCCTCCAGCCCGACCCGGGCGAGCCAGTCGGCGGCGACCGCCCGGGCCGGCGCCCTGCCCGCTCCCCGGGTGCGCAGCCCGAAGGCGACGTTGTCCGCGACGCTCAGGTGCGGGAAGAGCAGCGCGTCCTGGAAGACCATGCCCAGGGAGCGGCTGTGCGGCGGCAGGGAGGTGCCGTCGCCGTCCCAGGTGGCGCCGTCGACGACGACGCTGCCGGCGTCGGGCGGCAGCAGCCCGGCCAGGACGCGCAGCAGCGTGGACTTGCCCGCGCCGTTGGGGCCGAGGACCGCGAGCACCTCGCCGTCGGCGACCTCGACGTCCAGCTCGAGGTCCAGCGTCCCCCGGCGGACGGCGATCGAGGCGTGCAGGCTCATGCGGCACCTCCTCGGCCCAGCCAGCGGTCGCGGAGCAGCAGCAGGGTGGCCAGCGAGACGGCCAGCAGCAGCACCGACAGCACGATCGCGGCGTCCGGGTCGCGCTGCAGGGCGAGGTAGACGGCCAGCGGCATCGTCTGCGTCGTCCCCGGGAAGTTGCCCGCGAAGGTGATCGTCGCGCCGAACTCGCCCAGCGCCCGGGCCCAGCAGAGCACCGCGCCGGCGGCGATGCCCGGCGCCACGAGCGGCAGGGTGACCCGGCGGAACGTGGTCCAGCGGCCGGCGCCGAGGGTGGCCGCGACGTCCTCGAAGCGCGCGTCGGCCGCCCGGAGCGCGCCCTCGACGCTGATCACGAGGAACGGCATGGCCACGAACGTCTCGGCGATGACCACCGCGGTCGTGGTGAACGGGATGGTGATGCCGAAGGCGTCGTCGAGCCAGCTCCCCACGATCCCCTGGCGCCCGAGCACGAGGAAGAGCGCGACGCCGCCCACCACGGGCGGCAGCACGAGCGGGACCGTGACCAGGGCCCGCAGGACCGTGCGCCCGCGCGTCCGCGAGCGGGCCAGCACCCAGGCCAGCGGGACGCCGAGCAGCAGCGACAGCAGGGTGGCCAGAGTCGCGGAGACCAGCGACAGGCGCAGCGCCTGGCCCACGCCCGGCGCGGCGAGCTGGGTGGCCAGCTGCGACCACGGCGTGCGCACCAGCAGGCCGACCAGCGGCAGGGCCAGGAAGAGGACGCCGATCGCGGCGGGGACCAGCAGCGGGGCCGGCACCCGCGCACCCTCGCGGGTGCGCCTCACGGGGCGGTGCTCACGGTGCGCGGAAGCCCGCGTCGGTCAGGAGCCGGCGCCCCTCGCCCGAGAGGACCAGGTCGACGAACGCCCGGGCCGCCGCCGGGTTCGGGGCGTCGGCGAGGACGCAGACCGGGTAGTCGTTGACCGCCTGCTCGGCCTCCGGGAAGGCGATCCCCTCCACGGCGTCGCCGGCCGCGGCGACGTCGGAGGCGTAGACGAGGGCGGCGTCGACCTCGCCGAGCTCCACCTTGGTGAGCGCGGCGCGGACGTCCTCCTCGAGGGTGTCCGGGCGCGCGGTGACCCCGGCTGCGGCGAACACGTCCTCGGCGGCCGCCCCGCAGGGGACCTCGGCCGCGCACACGGCCAGCGCCGGCTCCTCGCGGGCGAAGTCGGCCAGCCCGCTGATCCCCGCGGGGTTCCCCGCCGGCACGGCGATCTGCAGGACGTTGCGGGTGAACACCTGCGTCTCGCCCTCGGCCAGGTCGGCGTCGGTGACCACGGCCATCTGGGCCTCGTTGGCGGAGGCGAAGACGTCGGCCGGGGCGCCCTGGGAGATCTGGGTGGCCAGCGCGGAGCTGCCCGCGAAGCTGAACTGCACCTGCAGCGCCGGGTTCGCGTCCTCCAGCCGGCCCCCGAGCGCGGTGAAGACCTCGGTGAGCGACGCCGCGGCGAAGACCGTCAGCGTTCCGCTCACCGCGTCGTCGGGGACGTCCGCGCCTTCCGAGGACCCGCACCCGGCGACCAGCGCCGCTGCCGCGAGCCCGGCCAGCACTCGCCGATCGATCCGCATGCGCGGCACCATAACGGGTGCCCGGGTCCGCAGGTGCGGATCAGGGGACGTCGACGCTCACCTGGGTGGCCTTGACCGTCGCGACCGCCCGCACCCCGACCTCGAGGCCGAGCTCGTCGGCCGCCTCGCGCGACATCAGCGAGACGACGCGGAAGGGGCCGGCCTGGATCTCCACCTGCGCCATGACGGTGTCGCGGACGACGTTGGTGACGATGCCGGTCAGCCGGTTGCGGGCCGACGACGGCGTGGTCCCGGGCTCGGGCGCCTCCCGCAGCTGCGTGGCCAGCGTCGCGAGCTCCGCGCCGTCGACCACGGCCGGGCCCCCGCCGTCGCGACGGGCCGGCAGCCGGCCGCTGTCGATCCAGCGCCGCACCGTGTCGTCGCTGACGCCGAGCAGGGTCGCCGCCTCGGCGATGCGGTAGGTGGCGGCCACGGCCAGACCCTAGACGGATCTGTGGACGCCGCTCCGCCGTCCACAGCCGCTGCCCGACGACGTCAGCGGGGGCGGGCAGCATGCCGGGGGTGATCGACGAGACCTTGCTGGCGGACCTGCTGCGGCACCGGCCCGACGCGGCGGCAGCGGCCCAGCTGGCCCCCGGGCTCGCCCAGCGCCACCCGGACGTCGACGTCGGAGGTCTCGTCACGCGGACGCTGCTCGAGGCCCTCGACGAGGTCTGGGAACGGGGCTGGCAGCCGGCGGACGTGGCCCACACGGCCCGGCGGGAGGCTCTCGCGGGGTCGGTGCCGCTGGCAGTGGCGCTGATCGCCGAGCACGCCCGCCGCACCGACGCCGCCAGGCGGGCGCCGGAGAGCTGGGTCGACCAGCTGCGAGAGCTCGACGCCCTCGGTCCGGGCGACGCCGCCGTGGTCGCCGCCTGGCAGCGAAGCGCTCGCCGGTCGCCGACCGAGGCCTGGCGGATCGCGCTCGAGCTGCTGGGCGTGCTGCGCGGCGCCTCCCGGATCGAGGTGCTCGTGCCGCCGCCGTCGCGGTGGGGCGCCGCCCGGGTGCGCGACGCGGTCGCGGCCCCGTCCGACGACCGCGCGCTGCGGCGGATCCGAGGTCTGCTGGCCAAGGCGGAGTCGACGGAGTTCCCCGACGAGGCGGAGGCGCTGACGGCCAAGGCGCAGGAGCTGATGACGCGGCACGCGGTGGACGTGGCCCTGCTCGGCGCCGGCTCCGTGCCCGGGGCGCCAGGTGTCGCCGTCGGAACCCGGCGCGTGCACGTCGCCGACCCCTACGTGCGCGCCAAGATGCAGCTCCTGGGCGCGGTCGCCGAGGCCAACGACGTGCGACTGGTCTGGTACCAGGGCCTGGGGATCGCCAACCTGGTCGGGGTCCGGGCCGATCTGGACGCCGTCGAGCTGCTGTTCACCTCGCTCCTGCTCCAGGTCTCGCAGGCGCTCACCGCCGCCGAGCGGGAGGCGGGGCGGCGCTCCGCCTCGCGGACCTTCCGCCGGGCGTTCCTGCTCGGCTACGCCCAGCGCGTCGGGGAGCGGCTACGCAGGGCGCGCGAGTCGGCGACCGCCCGGGCAGCGGCGGAGCGCGAGGTGGACCTGCTGCCGGTGCTGCGGTCCCGGCAGGAGGCGGTCGAGACGGCCGTCGCGGAGCTCTTCCCGAGGGTCCGCGCCAGCCGCAGCCGCGCCTCGGTGGACGCCGGCGGCTGGTACGCCGGCCGGGCCGCCGCCGAGCGCGCCGATGTCGGCTCCCGCCAGGCGCCGCTGCGATGACGACGCTGCGCTGACGGGGCGTTCCCGCGGAAACGTCCCATGGCCCTGACCTGCGGTTTCTGTCAGCACCCTTGCATATCGTCCGAACATGAGTTCGAACGAGGTCGACGCCACCCCGCTGTCCGAGCTGGCCGCCGCCATCACCTCCGGCGCCGTCCGGCTCGCGGCGGCCACCGCCGCCTGGCTGCGCCTGGTGGCGGAGTTCGATGCCCGTGGCGGCTGGCACGGGGTGGGCATCCTCTCGTGCGCGCACTGGCTCGCCTGGCAGTGCGGCATGGGTCCCGGCGCCGCCCGGGAGCACGTGCGCGTCGCCCGAGCCCTGCGCGGCCTGCCGCGGATCGAGGCGGCGTTCATCGCCGGCCGCCTCTCCTACTCGAAGGTGCGGGCGCTCACCCGCGTCGCCGAGCCGGACTCCGAGGCCGCGCTGGTCGACTTCGCCCTGTCGGCGACCGCCTCGCAGACGGAGCGGTTCTGCCGCTCGTGGCGGCGCGTCGACGACACCGCAGCCGCCGGCGGGCGCGAGCAGGCCGAGCTGGACCAGTCCTTCGAGCACTGGACCGACGACGACGGGTGGCTGACCCTCAAGATCCGGATGCGCGCCGAAGCCGGTGTCCCGCTGATCTCCGCCGTCGAATCCCGCGCCGAGACGGAGGCTCGTCGCGAGCGGGCCCAGGCGAAGAAGGCGCGACTCGGCCACGAGGCCACCCGGGCGGCAGGCGGGCGGGTCGACCCGGAACTCGAGGACCGCTGCGCGGACGACGCGTCGGTCGGGTTGGCCCGCGAGCGCATCGCCGCCCGCCGGATCGCGGCGCTGACCGCACTGGTCGACGAGGGCGCCGCCGCGGGCCGGCGCCGCCCCGGGGACCCGCCTCGGCGCGAGGTCGTCGTCCACGTCGATGCCGACGTGCTCGCCGACGACACCGCGGCCGGTCGGGCGTACTACGAAGGCGGGCCCGCGATCACCGGGGCGCAGGCCCGCCGCATGCTCTGCGAGGCCACCGTCGTGGCGATGATCGAACGGGGCCGGGAGCCGCTCGCGGTCGGGCGCAGGAAGAGGCGGGCGACGAGGGCCCAGCTCCGTGCGCTCCTGCGCCGTGACGGCGGTTGCGCCCGTTCCGGCTGCCCCGAGACCCGGATCGAACGCCTGCACGCCCACCACCTGCGGCACTGGCTGTTCGGCGGCGCCACCGACATCGACAACCTGGTCCTGCTGTGCGACGTCGACCACGGGCTGGTCCACGACCTGGACCTGGTGACGACCCGTCGGGCCGGCACGCTGGTCGCCACCACCCCGGAGGGCGTCCGCGTGTGGGGAGCCGCGGACGCCGCCTTCCCCGGTGGCCTGGACGGCGCCGCGCCCGACCCGGACCGGGCCGACGACCCGTACGCCGGCGTGCAGCCCATCGACACGACCGCCGGCCGTCGACCGACCGCCGCCTCGGCTCCCCCGTCCCGCCGGGACGCACCCCGTCCTCCGGCCGATCGCCGACACCGACGCCTGGCAGCACGACATGGCCGCCCCCGCCCGGCCGGTCCCGGCAGGAGCGGCGGTCCCGGTCGACGCGGCGCTCGGCGTGTCCGGCCCGAGCACCGGTCCGCGGTTGCCGCGAGGGCGGTGGACGTCGTCCGGGAGACCCGCCGGCTCGGCGAGGCACTGTTCCCGGACGGCCCGCCCGTGCTGGCCGCCCCCGGCGAGGCCCCCTGCGAACGGCTCGACATGAGGTACGCCATCGGCGTGCTCATGGGCAACCGCGACCTCGTCCGGCGGCTCGTGACGGACGCGGGGACGCGGTCCGCGGAGGGCCGGGACGTTCCCGCGGGAACGTCGACAGAACCGCGGTGACGGCGTGTTGCGGCGGGAACACGGCGTGGTCCTGCGCACCGTTTGCCGATCTCCGGGCACGGGCAGCCGGACCCGGTGCCACGCGCCTCCTCCCCCGCCCCGTCCGACCCCACGCCGTCCCGCGACAACCCCGCCGGAGCCAGCCCGTCGGTGCGCACCCGCCGCATCCGCGAGTTCGCCCGCGAGGTCCTCGGCTACGAGGAGTTCCGCCCTGGGCAGGAACGGGCGATGCAGGCCGTCGTCGGCGGGAGCGACACCCTGGCGGTGCTTCCCTCCGGCGCCGGGAAGACCGCGATCTACCAGGTCGCGGGACAGCTCCTCGACGGACCGGTGCTCGTCGTCTCACCGCTCATCGCCCTGCAGCGCGACCAGGTCGACCGGCTCTCCGAGCTGGCCGACCGCGCCGGACGGCCGGCGCAGCTGAACTCCACGATGTCGGCCGGCGATCAGCAGGAGGCCCTGGACGGTCTGCGTGACGGAACGGTCCGCTTCCTCTTCCTCGCCCCCGAGCAGCTCACCAAGCCCGAGGTGGTCGACGCCATCGCCGAGGTGAAGCCTGCGCTGTTCGTCGTCGACGAGGCCCACTGCGTCTCGGCCTGGGGCCACGACTTCCGCCCCGACTACCTCCGCCTGGGCAGCGTGATCGAGCAGCTGGGCCGGCCGACGGTCCTGGCGCTCACCGCCACCGCCGCGCCGCCGGTCCGGGTCGAGATCGTCGAGCAGCTGGGCATGCGGGACGCGGAGGTCGTGGTCGCCGGCTTCGACCGGCCGGAGATCCGGCTCGAGGTCGACCACCACGCCGATGCACGGAGCAAGGAGCAGGGCGTGCTCGACCGCGTCCTGGCCGAGATCGGCGAGGACCGCGGCCCGGGCATCGTCTACAGCGCCACCCGCCGGGGCACCGAGGAGATCGCTCGGCAGCTCGCCGAACGCGGACTGCGCGCGCGGCACTACCACGCAGGGCTGAACAAGGCCGACCGCGAGGACACCCAGCGGGCATGGATGGACGACGACCTCGACGTCGTCGTCGCCACCACCGCATTCGGCATGGGCATCGACAAGCCCGACACCCGCTTCGTCGTCCACGCCGAGCCCGCCGACTCCGTGGACAGCTACTACCAGGAGATCGGCCGGGCCGGCCGCGACGGCCAGCCCGCGCTCGCCGTCCTGGTCTACCGGCAGGAGGACCTCGGGCTGCGCCGGTTCTTCGCCGCCGGGACCCCGGCTGAGCAGGAGCTCCAGCAGGTGGCCGGGCTGGTGCAGGCCGCCGCGGCCGCCGGGATGGAGGACGGCGTCGACATCAGGGCGCTGCGCGAGGAGACCGGCCGCGCGGCCACCCCGCTGGTGCGCGACCTGAACCTGCTCGAGCAGGTCTCCGCCGTCGTCCTGGACGAGGAGGGCGCCGCCTTCCCCGCCGAGGGAGCACCGGCCCCGGGCGTGGCGGCCGAGCGGGCCCGCGAACTGGCCGAGCACCACGAGAAGGTCGACCAGAGCCGCGTCGAGATGATGCGCGGCTACGCAGAGACCACAGAGTGCCGGCGGCAGTTCCTGCTGGGCTACTTCGGCGAGCAGCTGGAGCAGCCGTGCGGCAACTGCGACAACTGCACGGCCGGCACCGCCCACGAGCACGTCGCCGAGGCCGGCGGCGACGTCCCGTTCCCCGTCGGCACCGCGGTGCGGCACACCGAGTGGGGCGCCGGCGCGGTCATGCGGGTCGAGGACGACCGGATCACCGTGCTGTTCGACGACGTCGGCTACAAGACGCTCGGACTGGCCGCCGTCCTCGAGCACGACCTGCTGAGCAGCCGCGGCTGACCGCCCCGATCGCCCACCGGGGTCACGCCTGCCCCGCGGTCGCCCCCTCGAGCAGCTGGCGGAAGTCCGCCAGCCGGACCGGCTTGCTCAGGAAGCCCTGGACGCCGGCGGCTTCGAACGCGGCACGCTGGTCCTCCCCGGTGCTGGCCGTCAGCGCCACCAGCCGGGTCGCACCGGCCGGCCCGGGCAGCGCCCGGATCGCGGTCGCTGCCTGGATGCCGGACATCCGCGGCATCTGGTTGTCGAGCAGGACCAGGTCGAAGTGCTCGCGCCGGACGGCCGCGACCGCCTCGTCGCCGTCCTCGACGGTGACCACGTCGGCGCCGATGCTGCCGAGCAGGGCCGAGGCGACCATCAGGTTGGTCTCGCTGTCGTCGGCGACCAGCACCCGCGGCGCCCGGCGTCCGGCCGGCAGCTCGTCGGTGTCGACGGCCGCCGGGGTCCCCCCTGGCGCTGCCTCCGGCGCCCGACCGGCGCGGGGCAGGTCGACCTCGACGACGAACGTGGACCCGGCGCCGGGCGCGCTCTGCACGTCGAGGCGGCCGCCCATGAGCTCGACCAGCTGCTGGCTCAGCGCCAGCCCCAGCCCGGTGCCGCCGTAGCGCTGCCCCTGCGCCCCCTGGGAGAACGGCTGGAACAACCCGGCCTGCTCGTCGGCGCTCATGCCGGCGCCGGTGTCGCGCACGGACATCCGCAGCCGCGCCCGCTCGCCGTCGGCCGGGCCGAACTCGACCGCGACCGTGACCTGCCCCTCGGCGGTGAACTTGACCGCGTTGCCGACCAGGTTCATCAGGACCTGGCGCAGCCGGCCCGGGTCACCGACGAGGCACTCGTCGACCTGCGCGTCCAGGACGACCGACAGCCCCTTGCGGGCGGCGACCGGCAGCATCGCGGCGGTCACGTCGCGGGCCACGTCGCCGGGGCTGAACACCTCGCTGGTCAGCTCGACGGCGGTGGTCTCGGCCTTCGACAGGTCGAGGACGTCGTTGAGCAGCCGCAGCAGCGCCTCCCCCGATCGACGCGCCACCGCCACGTACTCGGTCTGCGTCGCGGTCAGCTGCTCGAGCTCCAGCAGCTCCAGGGTGCCCAGCACCCCGTTGAGCGGTGTCCGGATCTCGTGGCTGGCAGCCGCCAGGAACGCCGTCTTCGCCCTCGTGCTGGCCAGCGCCTGGTCCCGCGCCTCGGTGAGCTCCGCCTCCGCGGCGACCCGCTCGGTGACGTCGCGGAGGAAGGCGTTGCAGCGCCAGCCGTCGCGCCCGCGGCTGCGCCAGAGCGTCAGCTCGACGGGCAGCCGGCTGCCGTCGCGCCGCTGGCCGGTCACCTGCACCTGCTTGCCCAGGATCGTCGCCGCGCCGCCGGCGCGCAGCCGGGCCAGCCCCGCGCGGTGCTGCGCCCGCATCTCCGCCGGGATGATCAGGTCGGACAGCTCCTGACCGATCGCCTCCTCGCGGGTCCAGCCGAAGGTCTGGGTGGCCGCGGGGTTCCAGTCCACCACGGTGTTGTCCTCGTCGATGGAGACCAGCGCATCGGCGCAGGTCTCCACGAGACCGGCCGCCTGCTCGGCGACCTGGGCGAGCTCCTGGGCGGCGCGCACCCGCTCGGTCACGTCCCGTGCCGCCGAGTGCAGCTCGGTCACCGAGCCGTCCTCGCCCCGGATCGGCGCGATCCGGGCCTCCAGCCAGCGCGTGGACCCGTCGGCGTGCCAGGCGCGGAACAGCACCGAGGCGCTGCGCCCCCGGGAGAGCACGCGCCGCATGGCGTCCTGGACCTCGTCGAGGTCGCCGACGTGGATCCGCAGCAGGTCCGCGGCCGGGACGTCGGTGGCCGGTTCGTGGCCCAGCACGTTGCGCAGCGACGGGGAGACGTAGCGGACGGCGCCGCTCGGCGCGAGGCGGCACAGCACGTCGGCGGATCCGTCGGCCACGAGCCGGAACAGCGCTGCCTGCCCTGCTGCCTCGCGGGCCAGCTGCGCCTGCTCGATGAGGACGGCGGCCTGCCGCGCGAGGTCGCCCAGCGCGTCCTGCTGCGTGGACGACAGGTGGCCCGGCTCGTCGGCGAAGACGCACAGCGAACCGATGGCCCGGCCATCGGTGAGCACGATGGGCGCGGAGGCGTAGAAGCGGACGTTCCCGATCCGGCCGTCGACCCAGGGGTTCCCGGCGAACGCGGGCTCGAGGCCGGCGTCCGGGACGTGCTGCAGAGCCGGCCGGCCGAGCGCGACGGCGCAGAGCGAGTCCGCCACGCTGGTGGTGGCGCCGCAGAAGCCGACCGCACCGACCTGGTGCTGGAACGACTCGTCGAGCAGGTTGACCACAGCGGTGCCCGAGCCGCACAGCGCCGCGGCCACCCGGGTCAGCGCCCGCAGCTGGTCGGCGGGGGCGCTCTCGGGCAGACCGTAGGCGCGCAGCAGCTCCGCGGCGCCGGCCGCTCGGGACGACTCGGGCGGGACCGGGGAGGAGGACACCCGTTCCCATCGGCTCGTCGGCGGTGCAGCTGGAGCGCCCCTCGCCGTGCGGCGGCCGCACCCGCGCGTGATCCTGAACACGGACCGGGCCCCTGTCGCCCGACCGGGAGGAGCGGCGGAGTGAAGGTCCTGGGCATCAACGCGATCTACCACGACCCGGCGGCGGCGCTGGTGGTCGACGGGACGATCGTGGCGGCGGCCGAGGAGGAGCGGTTCAGCCGGCGCAAGCACGGCAAGCGCCCGCTCCCCTGGAGCGCCTGGGAGCTGCCGGAGCTGTCGGCCGCGTGGTGCCTGCGGCAGGCCGGCATCCGGCCGGATGAGCTGGACGCCGTCGCCTACTCCTTCGACCCGGCGCTCATGGGGACCCCGGAGGAGTCCGGGCTCTTCGACGACGGCGACACGATGCGCAAGAAGTACGCGGAGATGGCGCCGGAGTTCCTGGCCCACGCGCTGCCCGGCCTCGACCCCGCCAAGGTCCGGTTCGTGAAGCACCACGTCGCGCACGCCGCCTCCGCCGGCAAGGCCGCCCCGCAGCGGGACAACGCCGTCCTCGTGCTCGACGGCCGCGGCGAGGCGCACAGCCACCTCGCCGGCCGCTACGTCGACGGGCAGCTGGAGGTGCTCGCCGGCCAGGCGCTCCCGCACTCCCTCGGCCTGATGTACGAGGACCTGACCGACCACCTCGGCTTCCTGCGCAGCTCCGACGAGTTCAAGGTGATGGCGATGGCCTCCTACGGGAAGCCCCGCTTCCTGGGCGAGCTGTCCGAGCTGATCCGCGCCACCGACGACGGCGGTTTCCGCACCGAGAAGATCGACTACGCCGAGTTCGCCCCGCGGCTGGGCAAGGACCAGCCGTGGACCGAGGCGCACGCCGACCTCGCCGCCAGCGTGCAGACCCGCCTGGAGGAGGTGCTGGTCGACCTCGCCCGCTGGGTCCACGAGCAGACCGGCGAGACGACGCTCACCATGGCCGGCGGCACCGCGCTCAACTGCGTGGCCAACACCCGCATCCTGGCCGAGAGCCCGTTCGAGCACGTCTGGGTGCAGCCGGCCGCGGGCGACGCCGGCACGGCCCTCGGTGCCGCCCTGCACGTCGCCGCCGAGCTCGGCGAGCGCACGGAGCCCATGGCCGGCGCCGCGCTCGGTCGCGGCTGGAGCGACGAGGAGATCGAGCAGTACCTGACGACGGCGGCGATCGAGTACGAGCGCCCCGACGACGTCGCGGAGGCGGTGGCCGAGGTCCTCGCCGACAACGGCATCGTCGCCTGGTTCCAGGGCCGCAGCGAGTACGGCCCGCGCGCCCTGGGCCACCGCTCGCTCCTGGCCCACCCGGGGTTCGAGGCCAACCTCGAGCGGATGAACGACGTGAAGGGGCGCGAGCAGTTCCGCCCGGTCGCGCCGATGGTGCTGCAGGAGCGGGCACCGGAGATCTTCAGCCGCGGCCCGATCCCCTCGCCGTACATGCTGTTCGTGCACGACGTCGCCGAGGAGTGGCGCGGCCGCATCCCCACGGTCACCCACGTCGACGGCACCGCGCGGATCCAGACCATCGACGCGCAGGCCCAGCCGCTGGTGCACCGGATGATCTCGGCCTTCGAGCGCCGCACCGGTCTGCCGGTGGTGGTGAACACCAGCCTGAACACCGCCGGGCGGCCGATGGTGGACGACCCGCGGGACGCCCTCGAGTGCTTCGGCTCGGCCCCGGTCGACCTGCTCGCCATCGGGCCGTTCGTCGTCCGCCGGTCCAGGGCCACCCCCCGGACGGGGCAGGTCTGAACCGCCGCGGGTGAACCGGTACGACGGCCGGCCCCGAACACCGGGACGAGGGCCTGACGGGCTCCCCCCGCGCAGATGACGGTTCGGCAACGACCGTCGCTCCAACGGGGGACGACCGTTACTCCTGCTCAGCCAGGGGGTACAGGCCTGCCAGCCCCCGTCAGGACCTGACGGGACCACCACCTTGGAGGACATCATGGCCGCTTCGGGCCACAACGCCACGGGCCGGGGCAAGACCGTCCCCGAGATCCTCGGACTCGCCTTCGGCGCGATCTACCTGCTCGTCGGGATCGTCGGGTTCTTCATCACCGGCTTCGACGACTTCTTCGCCCACGACAGCGGCGACATGCTCCTGTTCTTCGAGATCAACGGCATGCACAACGTCGTGCACATCCTGATCGGCATCGCCGGTCTGGCGCTCTCGCAGACGCTCGCGGGTGCCCGCACCTACGGGTGGCTGCTCGCGGTCGGCTACGGCGCCGCCTTCGTCTACGGCCTCCTCGCCATCGGCAAGGAGTGGGACTTCCTCAGCATCAACGGCGCCGACAACGTGCTGCACATCGCCACCGCGCTGGTCGGCCTCGTCATCGCCCTGCTGCCGGTCCGCAACGCCGTCGACAACCGGCGCGTCTGACCTACCCGGCACCCGGTGCGAGCCGGGCTCCGCACGTCCCCTCGGGGGCGGCGGGGCCCGGCTCGCGCCGTTTCCGGGGCGGGGGACGACCGACCCCCCGGTGCGACGACCGTCACGTCCGGCGCTACGTTGCGGGCATGGACTTCGCTCTCTCCGCCAAGGCCGAGGACGTCTGCGCACGCGCCTGGGACTTCATGCGCGAGCACGTGTTCCCCGCCGAGGCCGTCTACGACCAGTGGCGCGCCGAGCGGGGGCACGACAACCACGAGCACCCGCCGGTGCTCGAGGAGCTCAAGGCCGAGGCGCGCAAGCGCGGGCTGTGGAACCTCTTCCACCACGAGGTCGGCGGGCTGACCAACCTCGAGTACGCCTCCGTCGCCGAGATCACCGGCTGGTCGCCCGTCATCGCCCCCGAGGCCATGAACGTGGGCGCGCCGGACACCGGCAACATGGAGACCCTCATGCTGTTCGGCACCCCCGAGCACAAGGAGCGGTGGCTCACCCCGCTGCTGGAGGGCGAGATCCGCTCCGGCTTCGCGATGACCGAGCCCGACGTCGCCTCCTCGGACGCCCGCAACATCCAGACGTCGATCGTCCGCGACGGCGACGAGTACGTCATCAACGGCCGCAAGTGGTGGACCTCCGGCGCCGCCGACGAGCGCTGCCAGATCTTCATCGTCATGGGCAAGACCGACCCCGACGGCCCGCCGCACCGGCAGCAGTCGATGGTGCTGGTCCCCCGCGACACCCCGGGGCTGGAGATCATCCGCCACCTGCCGGTGTTCGGGTACCAGGACCAGCACGGCCACTCCGAGCTGCGGTTCACCGACGTGCGGGTGCCGGTGAGCAACATCCTCTCCGGCGAGGGCGACGGCTTCATGATCGCCCAGGCCCGACTGGGCCCCGGCCGCATCCACCACTGCATGCGCGCCATCGGCATGGCCGAGCGCGCGCTGGCGCTGATGGTCGAGCGCACCAAGAACCGGGTCGCCTTCGGCCGCCCGCTGGCCGACCAGGGCACCGTCCGCGAGGCGATCGCCCTGTCGCGGATCGAGATCGACCAGGCCCGTCTCTACGTGCTCAAGACCGCGGACCTCATCGACAAGTACGGGGCCAAGGGCGCGAAGACCGAGATCTCGGCGATCAAGGTGGCCGCGCCCAAGGTCGCCCTCGACGTCATCGACCGCGCGATCCAGGTGCACGGCGGCGCCGGCGTCAGCAACGACACCGTCCTGGCCCGCTTCTACGCCAGCGCCCGCACGCTGCGGATCGTCGACGGCCCCGACGCTGTGCACATCCGCGGCGTGGCCAAGGAGGAGCTCGCCCGCGAGCGCCCCTTCACCGGCTGAGAAAGGACCCCGCTGCCCCCCACCACTCGCGAGCTCGCGGCGGGCCCCTGCACCGGGGCCGCCCCGACACCTCGCCGGCTCAGGGCGTGAGCGTCGTCCCCAGCGAGCCGCCGGCCAGCTTGGCCATCAGCGTGGTGCGGTCCAGGCCGATGGCGGCGAGGCCCTCGGCGTCGCGGTCGGTGTCCAGCTCCTCGGGCAGCCCGCTGCCCTCGAGCTTCTCGGCCGTGTCGTTGTCACCCTCGGTGCGCAGCACGCGCACCAGCTCCTGCTTGGCCAGCTTCATCGAGCCCCTCCGTCCACCCGGTCCGTCGGACGCGAGTGTGCTGCGGGTCACATGAGCCCGCAACGCCGGGTTCAGCGGGAGGCGCGCCTCAGCAGGACGGCGCCGACCCCGGCGAGGAACGCGGCGACGACGACCTGGGCCACCCCGACGCCCGTCCGGTCGCTGGCGAACCAGGTCGGGGACGAGACGAGCAGCACGAAGGCGATGCCGAGCACGAGCAGCCCCACCAGGCGCTCGCGGCGGGCGGTGGGCGACGGCTGCGGCGCGGACATGCGATCACCGTGCCAGAGCCGCCCGCGCACCGGCGGAGGGGGTTACGGTGGCGGGGACCGCGCCGGCACCGGCCGGGTCACCCCGGAGGCCACCATGCCCAGGACATCCCCGGACGCAGCAGTGCTCATCGAGCTCGAGCCCGTCGTCGCCGAGAACCTGGACCGCCACATCCGGATGGCCAAAAAGTGGCACCCGCACGACTACGTCCCCTGGAACGAGGGGCGGAACTTCGCCTTCCTCGGGGGCGAGGACTGGTCGCCCGAGCAGTCCCGGCTGGACGCCACGGCCAAGGCGGCGATGTTCGTCAACCTCCTGACCGAGGACAACCTGCCGAGCTACCACCGCGAGATCGCCACCCGGTTCGGCCGGGACGGCGCCTGGGGCCAGTGGGTGGGCCGCTGGACGGCGGAGGAGGGACGGCACGGGATCGCGCTGCGCGACTACCTCGTCGTCACCCGCGGGGTCGACCCGGTCGAGCTCGAGCGCGCCCGGATGGACTACATGACCACCGGCTACGACTCCGGCGACAAGACCCCCCTGGAGGCCGTCGCCTACGTCTCGTTCCAGGAGCTGGCGACCCGCGTGTCGCACCGCAACACCGGCCGGGCCACCGGCGACCCGGTCGCCGACAAGCTGCTGGCCCGCATCGCCACCGACGAGAACCTGCACATGATCTTCTACCGCAACCTGGTGACGGCGGCGTTCGACATCGATCCCGACGCGACCATGGCCGCCGTGGCCCGCGAGGTCATGACCTTCGAGATGCCCGGCGCGAACATGGCGAACTTCCGGCGCAACTCGACGATCATCGCGAAAGCCGGCATCTACGACCTGCGCCTGCACCACGACGAGGTGGTCAGCCCCATCCTGCGCACCTGGAAGGTCTTCGAGCGCAGCGACCTCGGCCCGGCCGGCGAGCAGGCCCGGGAGCAGCTGGCCGCGTTCCTGACCGGGCTCGACGCGGAGGCCACCCGGTTCGTGGAGAGCCGCGAGCGCCTCCGCGCCCGCATGGCGGCCAGGGGAGAGACGCCGGTCCAGGTCTGACGGGCGCCGGCTGCACTCAGAGCTGCAGCGACCGGACCAGCGAGATCTCGTCGCGGTCGTCGCCGGGGGCGACCCGGATGGCGCCGGGCAGCCGGCCCACCTCGCGGTAGCCCAGCCGGCGGTAGAAGACGTCGACCCCGGTGCCACCGCGCGCGGTCAGGTGCAGGAACTCCCAGCCGCGGGTGCGGGCGATCTCGTGCACGCCGTCCATCAGCACCCGGCCCAGGCCCTCACCCTGGCGGGACGGGTGCACCTGGACGCGCAGCACGGTCCCCCAGTGCTGCCGCAGCGGACCGGTCGCCCCGACCAGCGCGGCGAACCCCGCGGTCGCCCCGTCCACGGTGAGCACGCACAGCACGTCCCGCCTCGACCGCACACCGTCGAGCAGCCGGTCGAGCACCGGGGCGACGTCGTCCCGGGTCACCGGGGGCACGAACCCCACGGCGCCGCCGGCGTTGGAGACGTCGGTCCAGCACCCCAGCAGCTCGGCCCGCAGGGCGTCGTCGACTTCGGGAACGGGACGGACGACTGCGGCGGGCACGCGGCCATTCTCCGCCCCGTCCCGACACGCCGGGACGCCGCCCCGGGGCGCGACCCGCGCACCCCCGGTCGCGCGGCGATGGGCCTAGCGTTCCGCCATGACCGCATCGGAGGCCCTGCGCCGGGACGACGACCTGTCCGACCGGCGCGGGTACGACCCCGGCTTCCTCGGCCTCCCGGTCCCCCTGCCGGCGCTCACCACCGGGCACCCGACCGTCCCGCTGCCCTACACGCACTTCACGGTGCTGCACCGGCCCGACCGGCGGCTGGCGGCGGTGACCGCGCTGGCCATGGACGGCGCCCGGCTGCGGAGCCTCGACCGGGAGGGCATCGAGTGGTCCCTGGACCCCCGGCTGCCCGCGGAGCAGCAGGCCGGCGCCGCCGTCTACGCGCGCAACGACCTCGACCGCGGGCACCTGGTGCGGCGGGCCTCGGCGTGCTGGGGACGCGACGAGGCCGAGGCCGAGCAGGCCAACGCGGACTCGTTCCACTACCCGAACGCGGCTCCGCAGGCGGCGCTGTTCAACCAGGGCAGGCAGCTGTGGCTGGGCCTGGAGGACCACGTCCAGGAGCACGCCGAGGTGCACGACCGGAAGCTGGTCGTGCTGGCCGGACCCGTCCTGGACCCGGCCGATCCGCCCTACCGGGGCGTCGCGATCCCGCTGCTGTTCTGGAAGGTGGTGGCGTTCGTCCAGGACGGCGCGCTCGCCGCCACCGGCTACCTGCTCGACCAGACCCCGCTGGTCGACGACCTGGCGGCCGCCGTCGCCGAGGCGGCCGCGGCGGGCGATCCGCCGCCCCTGGGCGCCTACCGCACCTTCCAGGTGCCCATCGCCGACATCGCCGCGATCGCCGGCGTGGACCTGGCCGCGCTGGCCGCCGTCGACCGGTTGCCGGTCCCGGCCGGCACCGACCGGGCCCCGGGTCCGGGCGGCCGCCCGGCGTCCTGGGTGCAGCTCGGCACCCTCGACGACGTGCGGCTGTGAGGGGCTGGGCTCAGCCCTGCTTGGTCGGCGGTTCCCCCGCTGCCCGGGCCTCCTGGGCGCGCACCGGGTCGTAGGCGCACGCGTCGCCGACGTCGGTCACCGGGTCCGGCGCGGGCGGCTCCTCCCCCGGGGCCGGCGAGGGGGCGGGCTCCGGAGCCGGCTCCGGGGCGGCCGGTGGCGCGATGGCGTCCTGCACCAGCTGCCGCATCCGCTCGTAGTCCGGGTAGGCCGGGTCGATGACCTCCTCGTCGAAGACGACGCTGCGCAGCTCGGCGTCCTTCACCAGGAAGGCCAGGTCGACGAAGTCGTCCAGCACCGACCGCGGGATGTCGGTGCTCACGATGTCCTCGGTGGTGGACGCGAGCTCCTGGTAGCGCTGCAGCAGCGTCACCGGGTCCGCGGCGTCCACGATGGCGTCGATGGTGCAGCGCTGGCGCGCCATGCGGTCGTAGTCGGTGAGACCGAACCGGCCGCGGGCGAAGGCCAGCGCGGTGGCTCCGTCCATCTCCACGTCCGGCCCGGGCGCGATGTAGGCGTCCGGCAGCTCACGGCTGTCGGGGATGCCGTTGACCGGCACGTAGTAGTTGACGTTCACCGTGATGCCGCCGAGGGCGTCGACCAGCCGGCTGAACCCCTCGAGGTTGACCAGCACGTGGTAGTCGATCGGCAGGCCGAGCGCCTCGCCGACGCCGAGCTTGAGGAAGTCCGCGCCCGGGTCGTCGGTCGGGCCGAGGATGTCGGGGAACTCGGCCGGTCCGTTCCGGTAGACGGCGTTGAGCAGGCTCTCGCTCTCGCTGCCGGCGTCGAAGCCCTCGGGGTAGACCTCGGCCAACGGGCTGTCGGCCGGGAAGGGCAGGTCCTCCAGGTTGCGGGGGAGGCTGAAGAGGACCGTGTCACCGGTCTCGGTGTCGGTGCTGGCCACGATCACCGTGTCGGTGCGCACGCCCTCGCGCCCCTCGCCGCCGTCGCCGCCCAGGAGCAGCACGTTGACCCGGTCCTTCGAGCCGAACGGGTCCGGGCCGTCCGGCACGGTCGCGGACTCCCGGTCGTCGGCGAAGACGCCGTCGATCAGGCCGCGGGAGGTGGCGACGAACTGCCCGGCCAGGACCGCCGGAGCGGCGATGCCGGCGACCAGCAGCGCCACGAGCAGGCCACCGACCACGTGCCGTCCGCCCGAGGTGGGCCGCGGCAGCAGCATCCGGTAGCCGGTCACGACGACGACGACCCACAGCAGCGCCAGGACGCCGATGCCGACGGTCGCCCAGAGCAGCACGTCGGTGTCGACCGCCGTCCGGGCGGCGAAGCGGCGCCCGCCGGTGGCCAGCCACACCACGCCGGCGACGAGCACGAGGAAGATCCCGAGCACGACGGCGCCCAGCCGGCGGCGGCCGGCCGCGAGGTAGCCGACGCCCGGGAGGAGCGTTCCCAGCGCGGTCCAGCCCAGCGCCGACCCGAAGCTGCGGGGTGCGCGGCGGGCGCCGCCACGGGATGCCCGACCGTCCTGCTCGGGCGCGACCGGAGCCGTACCGGCGGTCACCTCGTCACCTCTCGCCGCCCGCTCATCCGCCCATGTTCTCACCGTCCGGCCAGGTAGGGGGCCTGGGCGGGGGGCCGCCCCCCGGGACCGCCCGATCCGGGGACACCGGGAGGGCGCCGCGCCGCACCGACGGCGCGGGGCGCTCCGTAAGCTCGGGTCCCGTGCGCCTGGCGACCTGGAACGTGAACTCCATCCGTACCCGTGTCGACCGGGTGGCCGCCTTCCTCGAGCGGCACGACGTCGACGTGCTGGCGCTGCAGGAGACCAAGTGCCGCGACGACCAGTTCCCTCACGATCGGTTCACCGACCTCGGCTACCAGGTCGCGCACGTGGGTCACTCGCAGTGGAACGGTGTCGCGATCGTCTCCCGGGTAGGCCTCGACGACGTCCGGACCGGCTTCCCGGGCATGCCGTCCTGGGCGGCCAAGGAGGGGCAGGAGCCCACGGCCGAGGCCCGCGCGCTGGGCGCCGTCTGCGGCGGGGTGCGGGTGTGGAGCCTCTACGTGCCCAACGGGCGGACGCTGGCCGACCCGCACCTGCAGTACAAGCTCGAGTGGCTGTCGGCGCTGCGGGAGAACGCGGCAGGCTGGCTGGCCGAGGACCCCGCGGCGCAGGTGGCCCTGGTCGGTGACTGGAACATCGCCCCGGAGGACGGCGACGTCTGGGACATGGCGGTCTTCGCGCACTCGACGCACGTCTCGCCGCCGGAGCGCGCCGCCTTCCGGGCGATCGTCGACGCCGGGTACGCCGACGTGGTGCGCCCGCACGCCCCCGGTCCCGGCGTCTTCACCTACTGGGACTACACGCAGCTGCGCTTCCCGAGGCGCGAGGGCATGCGGATCGACTTCGTGCTCGGCTCCCCCGCTCTCGAGGCCCGGGTGGAGCACGCCTTCATCGACCGCGAGGAGCGCAAGGGGAAGGGCGCCAGCGACCACGCGCCCGTGGTGGTCGACCTCACCCCCTGACCGGGGTCGTCCTCGCCGGGCACAGGCGTTGCACCCTGCGATGACCGCCGTCGCAGCGCCCGCCCCCACCCGCCTGTGGACCCCGGCCCGGGTCCTCGTCACCCGGTCCGCCGCCGAACGGCCCTACGGCCAGCACGTCCTGGAGCGGCTGCAGTCGGCCGGGGTGCAGGACGTCGAGCTGCTCCGCGGCGACCGCCTGCCCAACCTCCGCGGCGACGGCGACCGGGCCGCCTTCATGCGCGCGAAGAACACCCTCGCCCTGGTGGTGGGCGCACCCTCCCGCCGGCGGCTGCAGCCCATCCCGCCCTCGGCCGACTGGCGCTTCGACCTCGCGGAGGGCTGCCCGGCGCACTGCCAGTACTGCTACCTGGCCGGCTCGCTCAGCGGCCCGCCCATCACGCGGGTCTTCGCCGACCTGGACGAGGTGCTCGACGGCCTGGACCCCTACGTCGGTCGCGGCGCCATCACCTCCGGTACCGCCGAGCGCGGCGGCGAGGGGACGACGTTCGAGGCCTCCTGCTACACCGACCCGCTGGCCCTCGAGCACCTCACCGGCGGGCTGGCCCGGGCGATCACCCATGTCGGCACCCACGACTGGTCCGGTCCCGTCCAGCTACGGGCCACCACGAAGTTCGACGACGTCGCGGGCCTCCTGGAGCTGCCGCACGCCGGTCGCACGCGGCTGCGGTTCTCCGTGAACGCGGCGTCGGTGGCCCGCCGCTTCGAGGCCGCTACCAGCCCGGTCGACGGCCGCCTCGCGGCGCTGTCCGCCGTCGCCCGCGCCGGCTACCCCGTCGGCGTGGTCATCGCACCGATCATGCCCGGCGAGCAGTGGCGGGAGGAGTACGGCGACCTGCTGGACCGGATCGCCGCCGCGGTCCCCACCGGCGCCGACCTCACGGTGGAGTGCATCACCCACCGGTTCACGCCGGGCAGCAAGGCGACGCTGACCGAGTGGTACCCGCGCAGCCGGCTGGAGATGGACGAGGAGAAGCGGACGACGAAGCGGGGCAGGTTCGGCGCCGTCAAGCACGTCTACCCGAAGGACACGATGGGCGAGCTCCGCGGGTGGTTCACCGACGCGCTGTCCGCCCGCCTCCCCGACGCCCGGCTCCTGTACTGGACCTGAGGACGGCGGGACGTACCGTTCCTCCTCGTGCTCGTCCTGCTCCCGCCCTCGGAGACCAAGGCCCCCGGTGGCGACGGTGCTCCGCTCGACCTCGCCGCGCTGACCGCACCCGAGCTGACCGGCGTCCGCCGCGAGCTCGCCGACGCGCTGGCGAAGCTGGCCGGCGACGTCCCGGCCGCCCGCGCCGCCCTCGGGCTGTCGCCCAAGCAGGACGGGGAGATCGCCCGCAACGCCGAGCTGTGGACCAGTCCCACCCGCCCGGCGGTGGAGCGCTACACCGGCGTCCTCTACGACGCCCTCGACGTCGGATCCCTCACCAAGGCGCAGCGCGCCCGCGCCGACCGGCGGCTGGCCGTGGGATCGGCGCTGTTCGGTCTGGTGGCCGCCGGGGACCGGATCCCGGCCTACCGGCTGTCCGCGGGCTCGGCCCTGCCCGGGCTCCCCACGCTGCGCGCGCTGTGGAAGCCGGCCCTCTCCCCGGTGCTGGCCGCCGTCGACCAGCTCGTCGTCGACCTGCGCAGCGGGTCCTACGCCGCGCTGGCCCCCGTGCCCGGGGCGGTCACGGTCGACGTGCTGAGCGAGCGCGCGGACGGGACGCGCGCCGTCGTCTCGCACTTCAACAAGGCGCACAAGGGGCGGCTGGCCCGCCTGCTCGCCACGACGACGGCCGAGCCGGCCGACGTGGTGCGGTTGCGCGCGCTGCTCCGGCGCGCGGGGTTGCACGTGGAACACGACGGCGGCACGGCGCTGACCCTCGTGGTGCCGGCCTGATCACGAGACGTCGCTCGCAATCCGCCCGGTTGGTTGCGCACAACACGCGAGCCATGGCATAACTGGTCCGGCCACTCACTCGAACAGCGCGGTGCGGCTGGTCGAGGACTCTCCGGCGACAGCCGGTCAGAAGGGCATCGGTGGACGGATCCACGGACCGCACGGTCACCGCGGAGGCCTCCTCCGGCGATCGCGCGGCAGCCCAGCTCCGGCTCGACCCCTCCCGCGTGGAGGCCGCGCGCAGGATCCTCCCGGGCGGGCACCGCCCCGGCCTCGACCGGCTCGCCGGGCTCGCCGCCCGCCTGCTGGGGACGTCGGGGAGCCAGGTCTCGCTGCTGACCGACCTCCAGCACGTCGAGGCCGGCACCGGGGCCGCCGCGGTCGGCACCACCGGTCCGCTCGAGGAGTCGCTGTGCTCGGTCACGGCAGCGATGCCGGCCGGCGAGTCCCTCGTCGTCAGCGACGCGCGCCTGGACCCGCGCGTGCGCGACCTGGCCCCGGTCCGCGCCGGGGTGGTGGGCTCCTACCTGGGGACGGCGCTGACCGACACCGACGGCCACGCCATCGGCGCGCTCTGCGTCTTCGACGAGGACCCCCGGCCGTGGGCGCCGTCGGAGATCGCCACGCTGCGCCAGCTCGCCGGATCGGTGATGACCGAGCTCCAGCTGTCGGCGCTGCTCCGCCAGTACGAGAGCGAGCGGCTGCGCTGGGAGCTGGCCAAGGAGGCGGGCGAGGTCGGCACCTTCGACTTCGAGCCCTCCAGCGGGGTGCTCCTCTGGGACGAGCAGCTCCAGCGGATGTTCGGCTACGACCCGGCCACCTTCAGCGAGTCGCTGGAGGCCTTCAACGCCCGCGTGCACCCCGACGACGAGGAGTGGCACGCCGACGCCCTGCAGGCGAGCGTGGACACGCGCGGCGAGTACGACGTCGAGTACCGGATCGTCCTCCCCGGAGGCGAGACCCGATGGATCCACGCCCGCGGGCGGCACGTCCTGGGCCCTGACGGGCGCACCCACCACCTGATCGGTGCGGCCTACGACACCACCGGTGAGCGGGAGGCCTCGACGCGCGTGACCCGGGTGCTCGAGGCCATGCCGGCCGGCTTCTACTCCCTGGACCGCGAGTGGCGGTTCACCCACGTGAACGCGCAGGCCGAGCGCTTGCTCGGGCGCAGCCGCGACGAGCTGCTGGGCGAGGTGCTCTGGGAGGCGTTCCCCGCGGCCGTCGGCAGCGTCTTCGAGACGAGCTACCACCGGGCGGTCAGCAGCGGCGAACCCATCCTGTTCGACGCGCACTACCCCGCGCCGCTGAACGGCTGGTACGAGGTGAGCGCCTGGCCGACGCCCGACGGGCTGTCGGTCTACTTCCTCGAGGTGACCGACCGACGGGCGGCGAAGGCCCAGGCGGAGGACGCCACCCGGCGGCTGGCGCTGCTGGCCGAGGTCAGCGCGGAGCTGGCCGGGGCGCTCGACCCGCTCGCCGCGACGGCCCACCTGCCGCAGCTGGTCGTCCCGGCGCTCGCGGACTTCTGCATCGTGACGGTCGTCGACGCCGACGGCCGGCCCCGCGACGTCGGCTGCTGGCACGCCGACCCTGAGATGCGCCCGCGGCTGGAGCGGTACACCGAGCTCCGCCTGGACGCCATGCCGCCGGACTCCCCCGCCTCCGTCGCGCTGCGGACGGGCGAGATGATCCGCCGCGACGGCCCCGAGGTGCGGGAGATGTTCCCCGACGGCGAGATCCGCGAGGTGCTGCTGCAGCTGGCCCCCCGCGAGGCCGTGGTGATCCCGCTGCGCGGCCGCAACCGGGTCGTCGGCCTGCTCACCGTGTTCTACGCCGACGGCACCCCGGTCCGGGAGGCGGACCTGCGCACGGCGCAGGACGTGGCCGACCGCGCCGGTCTGGCGTTGGACAACGTCCGGCTCTACAGCGCCCAGCAGCAGCTCGCCGAGGGCCTGCAGCGCAGCCTGCTGACCGAGCCGCCGGAGCCCGACCACGCAGAGATCGCCGTCCGCTACCTGCCGGCCGCCGAGGCCGCCCGGGTGGGCGGCGACTGGTACGACGCCTTCATGCAGCCCGGCGGGACGACGATGCTGGTCATCGGCGACGTCGTCGGCCACGACACCGAGGCCGCCGCCGCGATGGGCCAGCTGCGCGGGCTGCTGCGCGGCATCGCCACCTACAGCGACGCGGGCCCCGTCGAGGTCCTCCGCGGCCTGGACACCTCCATGACCACCCTGCAGATGCAGACCCTGGCGACGGCGGCGGTGGCCCGGTTCGAGCAGACGCCCGACGAGCTCGCCCGCGGCGTCACCCGCATGCGCTGGGCCAACGCGGGGCACCTCCCGCCGCTGGTCATCAACCCCGACGGCAGCGTGGCGGAGCTGGCGGAGTGGAACGGCGACCTGCTGCTCGGCGTCGACGCGGCCAGCCGGCGCCGGGAGTCGGTGATCACGCTGGACCGCGGGTCGACCGTCCTGCTCTACACCGACGGCCTCGTGGAGCGCCGGGATGCCGATCTCGACGAGGGCATCCACCGGCTGCGCGAGGCGCTGATCGACCTCGCCGGCCTGCCGCTGCAGCAGCTGCTCGACGAGCTCCTCGAGCGGCTGGTGCACGGGCGGCCGGAGGACGACGTCGCGCTCGTCGCCGTCCGGCTGCACCGCCAGGACCGACCGCGTCCGCGGGAGGCGGGCCCCAACCGGGTCCCGCCGACCGTGCCTGCCGAGGGCACGGTCTAGGAGCGGTCCCGGCGGATCGTCGCCTTCCGGCCCTTGATCATGGTGGCCCGCAGGGCCTGGACGACGTCGTCGACCGCCGCCTCCGGCACCTCCACCAGCGCGAACCGCTGGTGGATCTCGATCGAGCCGACGTCGCGGCCGGTCAGCCCGGTCTCGCCGGTGATCGCGCCGACGAGGTCGCCCGGACGGATCCCCGCCTCGCGGCCGAGACCGACGAACAGCCGGCCCGCCGGACCGGAGGAGCGCCGCGGCGGCCGTCCCGCATCGGCCCGGCCGGCACCGCCCCGGTTGCCGCCCCGGGAGTCGGGACGCCCGCCGGAGTCCGGCCGGAAGCCGACCTGGGGGATCTCCTCGTCGTCGTCGACCCCTCCCCCGGCCTCGTGCGCCAGCTTGACCGCCGCCAGGGCGACCTCCATCAGGTCGAACTCGTCGGCCAGGGTCTCGACGACGACCCGGAACCGGTCGAGCTCGTCGCCGAGCAGGCTCTCCCGCAGCGCCGCCCTGGTCAGGTCCAGCCGCCGGGCGCGCAGGTCGGCGACGGTCGGCACGGTCTGCACCGAGATCGTCGCGCCGGCGACCTTCTCGATCGTCTTGAGCTGCCGGTGCTCGCGCGGCTCCGCCAGCGTGATGGCCACGCCCTCGCGCCCGGCGCGCCCGACCCGCCCGATCCGGTGCACGTAGGACTCCGGCGCCGAGGGGACGTCGTAGTTCACGACGTGGGTCAGCTGCTCGATGTCCAGGCCACGGGCGGCGACGTCGGTCGCGATGAGGAGCTCCGCCGTCCCGCTGCGCAGCCGGCCCATCGCCTTGTCGCGCTGCTCCTGGCTCATGCCGCCGTGCAGCGGCTCGGCCCGGTAGCCGCGGCCGTTGAGCGTCTCGGTGAGGGTGTCGACCTCCTCGCGGGTGCGGCAGAACACGATCGCCGCCGTGGGCGCCTCGACGTCGAGGACCCGGCCGAGCGCGGCGGGCTTCGCGCCCCGGGGCACCACGTAGGCGGTCTGGCGCACCCGCGGGGCCTCCCCCGCCGCGGCCTTCTCCTTGGCGATGGTGATCCGCACCGGGTCGCTCAGGTGGCGGCGGGCCAGCGCGTCCAGCCGGCGCGGCATGGTGGCGGAGAACAGCACGGTCTGCCGCTCCCGCGGCGTCTCGTCGAGGATCGCCTCGAGGTCCTCGGCGAAGCCCATGTCGAGCATCTCGTCGGCCTCGTCGAGCACGACGGTGCCGATCTCGCCCAGGTGCAGGGCGCCACGGTTGAGCAGGTCCAGGGCGCGGCCCGGGGTGGCGACGACGACGTCGACCCCGGACTCGAGGCTGCGCAGCTGGCGCACGATCGGCGCGCCGCCGTAGACCGGCAGCACGCGGGCGCCGAGGTCACGGCCGTACTTGTGCAGCGCCTCGGACACCTGGACGGCGAGCTCGCGGGTGGGCACGAGGACCAGCGCCACCGGCGGCTTCTCCCGGCGGTGGGCGGACATCTGCTGGAGGACCGGCAGCGAGAAGGCCGCCGTCTTCCCGGTGCCGGTGGCGGCCTGGCCGAGCAGGTCGCGGCCCTCGACCAGCGGCGGGATCGCCTCCTGCTGGATGGGCGTGGGCTCCTCGTAGCCGAGGGCGGACAGCGCCTTCAGCAGCTCCGGGCGCAGACCGAGGGCCTCGAAGCTGGCGTGCTCGTCCGGGGCGGCGGGCTCGTCGCCGGGGGTCGTTCGTTCGTCGCTCATCGCCTCCATCGTTCACCGGTGACGCGGGTCGCGCGCACCCGGGTTTCTGCGACGCTGGTCCGGTGACCCCCGACGACGAGCTCTGCACCCGTCCCGCGACCGAGCTGACGGCACTGGTCCGGGCCGGGGAGGTGTCGGCGCGGGAGCTGCTCGAGGCCCACCTCGCCCGCATCGAGCGGCTCGATCCGCGATTCAACGCCGTCGTGACCCTGGACGCCGAGGGTGCCCGCGCGGCCGCGGACGCGGCCGACGCCGCGCAGGCCGCCGGGGACCCGCTCGGGCCGCTGCACGGGCTCCCGGTGGCGCACAAGGACACGCACGCCACCGGCGGCATGCGGACGACCTGGGGGTCACCGCTGCACCGCGACACCGTGCCGCTGCGCGACGAGCTGGTGGTGGCCCGGCTGAGGGCGGCGGGCGCGATCCGCGTGGGCAAGACGAACGTGCCGGAGTTCGCGGCCGGCTCGCACACCGTCAACCCGGTGTTCGGGGCGACCCACAACCCCTACCGGCACGGGCTGTCGGCCGGTGGGTCGAGCGGCGGCGCGGCGGCGGCCCTGGCCGCGGGGCTGGTGCCGCTGGCCGAGGGCAGCGACATGGGCGGCTCGCTGCGCAACCCGGCGGCGATGTGCAACGTGGTCGGGCTCCGGCCCACCCCGGGCCGGGTGCCCACGTGGCCCGCGCCGATGGGCTGGTCGACGCTGTCGGTGCAGGGGCCGATGGGCCGCACGGTCGCCGACGTGGCGCTGCAGCTGTCGGTGCTGGCCGGGCCGGATCCCCGGGTGCCGCTCTCCCTGTCGGAGGACCCGGCGGCGTTCGCCGCGCCGCTGCCGGAACGGCTGGACGGGCTGCGGGTGGCGTGGGCGCCGTCGCTCGGTGGGCGGGTGACGGTCGACCCCGCGATCACCTCGGTGCTGACGGCGTCCCTGCCGGTGCTCGAGTCGCTGGGTGCGACGGTCGAGGAGGCCTGCCCGGACCTGGACGGCGCCGACGAGGTGTTCGGCACGCTGCGCGCCTGGCTGTTCGACGCCACCTTCTCCGACCTGGTGCGCCGGCATCCCGACCAGGTCAAGGAGACGATCCGCTGGAACGTCGCCCTCGGCGCGCGGCTCACCGGCGCCGACCTCGCGCGGGCGGAGCGGCAGCACACGACGCTGTTCGAGCGGATCGTCGAGTTCTTCACCCGCTTCGACGTGCTGCTCTGCCCGACGACGCAGGTGCTGCCCTTCCCGGTGGAGCTGGAGTACCCGACCGAGATCGCCGGGGAGCCGCAGGAGGACTACCTGGCCTGGATGCGCTCCTGCACGCTGCTCTCCCCCACCGGCTGCCCGGCGCTGTCGGTGCCCGGCGGCTTCACGCCCGACGGGCTGCCGGTGGGGTTGCAGGTCGTGGGCCCGCCGCGCGCCGACCGCCGGGTGCTCGAGGTGGGGCACGCGTTCGAGCAGGCCACCCGTTTCGGCTACCGCCGCCCACCTCTCTGACCGCCTCTACGACTGTCTAGCGTCAGGGGTAGAGGGACGAAGAGGCGGCTAGCGCGCCGGGCCGTCCGAGCCGGCCGGGTACTCCTGGAGGGGCACCTCGCCCGCCGCCCACGCGGCGAGGATCGGCTCCACGATCCGCCACGACTCCTCCGCCTCCACGTCGCTGATCGAGAGCGCGGCCTCGCCGGCGAGCAGCTCGGCCAGCAGCAGCCCGTACGCCGACAGCCGCGCGGGCGGCAGCTCGACCTGCAGCGACCGCCGCTCCAGGTCGAACGGGTCCCCCGCGCCGTTGAGGTTGAGGTCCAGGTCGATCCCGTCGGGGTCCAGCCGCAGCCGCAGCACGTCCGGCTCGGTCGCCGGACTCTCCTCGTCCGGCTGGAAGGCCAGGTGCGGCACCGGTCTGAACCGCAGCGCGATCTCGTGCCGGTCAGCGCCCAGCGCCTTGCCCGAGCGCAGCCGGAAGGGCACCCCGGCCCAGCGCCAGTTCTCGATCGTCACGGTGTACTCGGCGTAGGTCTCCGTGCCGCGATCGGCCTGCACGCCGTCCTCGGCGGTGTAGTCGGGCAGCTCGCGCCCACCGACCCGGCCGGCGGTGTACCGCGCCCGCACGGTGTCGCGGCGCATGTCCTCCGGTGACCGGACGGCACGCAGCACGTCGGCCTTGCGTGCGGCCAGGCTGCGGGCGTCCAGCGCGGCCGGCGGCTCCATCGCCACCACGGCCAGCATCTGCAGCAGGTGGTTCTGCAGCATGTCGCGCAGGGCACCAGCGGTGTCGTAGTAGCCGGCCCGGCCCTCCAGCCCCAGCGTCTCGTCGAAGACGATGTCCACCCGCTCCACGTGCTGGGCGTTCCACACCGGCTCGAACATCCGGTTGGCGAACCGCAGACCGAGGATGTTGAGCACGGTCTGCATCGCCAGGAAGTGGTCGGTGCGGAAGACCTGCTCCTCCGGCACCAGCCGGTGCAGGACGGCGTTGAGCCGCTGGGCGTCGGCCAGGTCGCGGCCGAAGGGCTTCTCCACGGCGACGACGGCGCCCTCGGGCAGGCCCACCTCCGTCAGCGCCTCGAGCGTCGGGAGGAACACCGTGTTCGGCAGCGCGAGGTAGACCACCGGGGTACCCCCGGCGCGCTCGAGCCCCGCCCGCAGGTCGGCGGCGACGGTGACGTCGCCGTGCCGGTGGCCGAACCGGCCGACCAGCCGCTCTCGGGCGGGCTCGGGCACGTGCGCGGCGTGCTCGGCGAGCCGGTCGCGGGCCCAGGACCGGTACTCCTCGTCCGACCAGTCCTCCCGGCTGAGAGCGAGCAGCCGCACCCCGTCGTCCAGGATGCCGGCGTCGACGAGCTCGGCCAGGCCGGGCAGGAGCAGCCGGCCGGTGAGGTCCCCCGTGCCACCGAGGACGACGAAGGAGCGCGTCATCGTCCCGTCCCCCTCGTCGCGGCGGCCGTGGCCCGGGCGAGGTTCCACCCGCTGCTGATCACCCCGACGTGGCTGAACGCCTGCGGGAAGTTGCCGAGGAACGCCCCGGTCGACGGGTCGATCTCCTCGGCCAGCAGCCCGAGCTCGGTGGCCCGGCCGCACAGCGAGTCGTACAGCTCGGAGGCCTCCTCCAGCCGCCCCTGCCCGGCCAGGTTGTCGACCAGCCAGAAGCTGCAGAGCAGGAAGGCGCCCTCCGTGCCCTGCAGCCCGTCGGGCGACTCGGTGTGCAGGTAGCGGTAGAGCAGCCCGTCCCCCGCGTCCAGGTGCCGGCGCACCGCCGCGGTCGTGGCCACCATCCGCGGGTCGTCGGCAGCGATCAGCCGGCGCAGGGGCAGGGTGAGCAGGGACCCGTCCAGGCCGCCGCGGTCGGTCTGCCCGGGCGGGGTGAGGTGCTCGGTGAAGGTCCCCCGGTCGGGGTCCCAGGCCTGGTCCAGCAGCGTGCGGTGGATGCGGTCGGCCTCGGCCCGCCAGCGCTCCCGAGGATGCGGCAGGCCCAGCAGGTCGGCGAGCCGCAGGGCCCGGTCCACGGCCACGTGGCACATCGCGACCGAGTAGGTGAACGGCCGGCCGGCGTCCCGGATCTCCCAGATGCCGTTGTCCGGCGTCCGCCACTTCGTGATCGCCTGCTCGGTCAGCGACGTCAGCGAGGTCCACAGGGCGCCGCTGACGTCGCCGCCGGCCCGCGCCCACTGGTAGGCGACGTCGAGCAGTTCGCCGTAGACGTCGTTCTGCACCTGCCGGGCCGCTCCGTTGCCCCACCGCACCGGGGAGGACCCGCGGTAGCCCGCCAACGAGGCGTCGATCCACTCGGTCGCCGGAGGACGGCCGTCGAGGCCGTACATGATGTCGACGCCACCGCGCCGCTCGACGTTGCGCAGCGTCCACGCCAGGAAGGCGTGCGACTCCTCGTCCATGCCGATGCGGCGCAACGCGTAGCCGGTGAACGCCGCGTCGCGCACCCACGTGTAGCGGTAGTCCCAGTTGCGCTCGCCGCCGATGCCCTCCGGCAACGAGGAGGTGGCCGCCGCCATCACCGCCCCGGTCGGCACGTGGTCGAGCAGCTTCAGGGTCAGCGCCGAGCGCCGCACCAGCGCGGCCTGCGGACCGGCGTAGGTGAGCCGGCCGGACCAGTCCCGCCAGGCCGCGGCCGTCTGGTCGACCAGCCGCTGGGGTTCCTCCCGGGCGCGGAGGTGGGTCTGCCCCGACCACTGCAGGGTCACGGTGAGCCGCTCCCCGGCAGCCAGTCGCACGCGACCGGCGATCGCGCCGTCGCCGGTGAGCGTCAGCGGGTGCGAGCACCACAGGAGCAGGTCCAGGTCGGCGCGCGCGGGACAGTGGATCCGCCAGGCGCCGAGCTCGGCACGCACCCGGACGCCGTCCCTGGGCAGGAGCCGGACGTCGACCTCCACGGACCCGGCGAGCACCCGGGCGGTGCGCAGCACCTCCCCGCGGCCCGCGGGCACCGGTTCGGAGAGATCGGCGCCCGAGCGCAGGGGGAGGCAGTCGGTCAGCTCCAGCACGCCGTCGGCGGCGTGCAGCTCGGTGACCAGGACGCCGGTCTCGGGCACGTAGTGCTGGGCGGCCTCGCGCAGACCGACCGGGGTGATCGCGAAGGTGCCGCCCCGCTCGGCGTCCAGCAGCCCGGCGACGAAGGGCTCACCGTCGAACGTGGGCAGGCACAGCCACGGGATCGCCCCGTCCCGGGCGACGAGTGCGCAGGTGACGCCGTCGCCGATCAGGCCGTGGTCCTCGATGGGGAGGTAGCCGTCGACGGGTTCGAGCGGGCGCAGCGGCACGGCGGTTCCTCGGGTTGGGCGGGGCAGGACCCTCGAAGGCCTGCCCGCCCCACCCCCGGGCCAACCGCTCCCGGACATGACGCTGTGATGACGTTCGGCGGCTACTTCTCCTCTGCCGGCCGGGCGATGCGGCGGGCCTGACGGCGCTTGCGCAGCCCGCGCAGGGTGCGGACGGCGACCAGCAGCTCGGCCAGCTCCTGCCGGTCCCCCGACGTGATGTCGGCCAGCTGCCCGGCGGCGCGGCGCTGGGCGGTGTCCCAGCCGTCCTCCCAGCGCACGACCAGGTCGGCCGAGGACTCGGCGTCCGACGTGCGCAGACCCAGCACGTCCTCGGTGAGCGAGGACTGCTCCATCTGCAGGTCGTCGCGCAGCGACGCCCGGGCCATCGACGGCCAGCGCCGGTCGCGGGGCAGCGCGGTCACCTGGTCGCGCAGCGGGGCCAGGCCCAGCCGCTCCGACAGCCGCTGCATCACCTGGCCGGCCAGCTCGACCGGGGCACCCGTGCGCTCGCTGACGACGGCGAGGTCGAGCGCCGCAGGCATCAAGGGCGCGACCGACACCCGGGCGGCGAGCTCCTCGGGCATGCCGGCCTCGCGCAGCCGTGCGGCACGGGCGGCGTAGTCCTCGGCCTCCCGGCCCATGAGCCAGTCCGGCAGCCCGGCCTGCACCGCGTCCACGGAGCCGGCGAAGCGCGCGGTGACCTCGGCCAGCGGCGGCGGGTTGTCCGAGGTGAGGTCGGGCTGGCGCAGCAGCCAGCGGGTGGCCCGCTCGGCCAGCCGGGTCGCCTCGGTGCGCGCCTCGCCCTGCACCGCCGCCGGGACCCGGTTGTCCAGGGGCCGCACCGCGTCGTAGATCCGGTCGATGCCGAACACCTCGCGGGCCACGGCGTGCGCCCGGACCACCACCGGCAGCGGCACGCCGGTCTCCTCGACCAGCCGGAAGAGCCCGGTCACACCGGCGACGTTGACCGCCCGGTTGGTCAGCGCGGTGCCGATGATCTCCCGCCGCAGCGGGTGGCCGGCGACCGCGTCCGGGAAGCGCTCGCGCAGCGGTGCGGGGAAGTAGTCGACCAGCAGCGCCTCCAGCGCCGGGTCGTCGGGCAGCGTGGACTGCAGGACGGCGTCGCCGGTCTGGAGCTTCGCGTAGGCCAGCAGCACCGAGAGCTCGGGCCCGGTCAGCGCCTGGCCGTCCCGGCGCCGCTCGGCCAGCGCGCGGTCGTCCGGCAGCGCCTCGACGGCGCGCCGCAGCCGGCCGGAGCGCTCCAGCGAGCGGATGAACCGCTCGTGGGCATCCATCAGGCTGCGCGCCGACGCCGTCTCGACGGCGAGGGTCGCGTTCTGCGCGTGGTTGTCGGTGAGGACGTCGGTGGCGACGTCGTCGGACATCTCGCCCAGCAGCGCGGCGCGGCCCTCGGCGTCGATGGCGCCGTCGGCCACCGGCCGGTTGAGCGCGATCTTGATGTTGACCTCGTGGTCGGAGGTGTCCACGCCCGCGGAGTTGTCGATGGCGTCGGTGTTCACCCGGCCGCCGGCCAGCGCGTACTCCACGCGCCCGCGCTGGGTGAGCCCCAGGTTGCCGCCCTCGCCGACCACGCGCACGCGCAGCTGACCGCCGTCGACCCGGAGCGCGTCGTTGGCCTTGTCGCCGACCTCGAGGTGGCTCTCCGAGGCGGCCTTGACGTAGGTGCCGATGCCGCCGTTGAACAGCAGGTCCACCGGCGCCAGCAGGATCGCCCGCATGAGCTCGACCGGGCTCATCGACGTCACGCCGTCGGCGATGCCGAGGGCGGCGCGCATCTGGTCGGACACCGGGATCGACTTGGCCGTGCGCGGCCAGACGCCGCCACCTTCGGTGATGAGCTGCGGGTCGTAGTCCTCCCAGCTCGACCGCGGCAGGTCGAACAGGCGCTTCCGCTCGGCGAACGAGGTGGCGGCGTCGGGCGACGGGTCGACGAAGACGTGCCGGTGGTCGAAGGCGGCCACCAGCCGGATGTGCTCGGACAGCAGCATCCCGTTGCCGAACACGTCGCCGGACATGTCGCCCACGCCGACGACGGTGAAGTCCTGGCGCTGCATGTCGAGGTCCAGCTCGCGGAAGTGGCGGGTCACCGACTCCCAGGCGCCGCGGGCGGTGATGCCCATGGCCTTGTGGTCGTAGCCGACCGAGCCCCCGGAGGCGAAGGCGTCGCCCAGCCAGAACCCGCGCTCGAGCGCCACGGAGTTCGCCAGGTCGGAGAAGGTCGCCGTCCCCTTGTCCGCGGCGACCACCAGGTAGGAGTCGTCACCGTCGTGCCGGACGACCTTGGCCGGCGGCACGACCTCGCCGTCGACCAGGTTGTCGGTGAGGGCGAGCAGCGAGCCGATGAACAGCTTGTAGCAGGCCTGCGCCTCGGCGAGCACCTCGTCGCGGGACGCCCCCTCACCCGGCGGGCGCTTGACGACGAACCCGCCCTTGGCGCCGGTCGGCACGATGACGGTGTTCTTCACCATCTGCGCCTTGACCAGGCCCAGGATCTCGGTGCGCAGGTCCTCGCGGCGGTCGGACCAGCGCAGGCCACCGCGGGCGACCTTGCCGAACCGCAGGTGCACCCCCACGACCCGCGGCGAGCTCACCCACACCTCGTGCTTCGGGCGCGGGTCGGGCAGGTCGGGCACCTCGGCCGGGTCCAGCTTCAGCGCCAGCGCCGGGCGGGCCGGGGTGGACATGGCGTAGTAGGTGGTGCGCTGGGTGGCGGTCACCGCGGCCAGCAGCGAGCTGAGCACCCGGTCGGCGTCCAGCGAGGCGACCTCGCCGATCGAGCGGCGCAGGGCCTCCACCAGGTCGGCCTGGCGCCCCTCCCGGCCGTTGACCCGGCCCGGCGAGAAGCGGGTCTCGAAGAGCGCGACCAGCCGGGCGACGACGCCGGGGTGGGCCGCCAGCGTCTGCTCGACGTAGGCCTGGCTGAACGGGAGGCCCGCCTGGCGCAGCCACTGCACGTAGGCGCGCACCACGCCGACCTGCCGCCAGTTGAGCCCGGCCAGCATGACCAGCGCGCCGAGCCCGTCGTCCTCGGCCTCGCCGCGCCACACGGCGCCGACGGCCTCGGTGAACCGCTCGGGCAGCGAGCGCAGCAGCGGCAGCTCCACCTGCGGGACGGCGACGCCGAAGTCGTAGATCCAGGTGGGCGGGGCGCCGATCCGGTCCAGCTCGTAGGGCCGCTCGTCGACGACGTCGACGCCCATGTTCTGCAGCACCGGGAGGACGTGCGACAGCAGCAGCCGCTCCCCCACCCGGTACACCGACAGCCGGCGCTCCCCGGGCGCGGCGCCGGTGGGCGTCCACAGCCGCAGCGCCAGACCGCCGGGCTCGAGGCCCTCCAGGCGGGCGAGGTCCTCGACGGCGCGCTCGGCGGTGAAGTCCTCCTGGTACGCGGCGGGGAACGCGTCGGCGACCCGCGCGAACACCGTCTCGGCGTCCGCGCCGTACCGGGCGGCCAGCGCGTCCTGGAGCTCGTCGCCCCAGCTGCGCGCGGCGGCGGCCAGCTCGGCCTGCAGCGCGTCGACGTCGACGGCCACCTTGCGGGGCGCGCCCCGGCTGCCCACCGGCAGCCGGACGACGAAGTGCAGGCGGGCGAGCACCGACTCCGTGGACCGGGCGGTGAACTCGATGCTCGTCCCGCCCAGCCGCTCGAGCAGCGACTGCTGCATGCGAGTGCGGACCTCGGTGGTGTACCGGTCGCGCGGCAGGTAGACCAGCGCGGACCAGAACCGCCCGGTCGGGTCCTGGCGCAGGAACAGCCTCGTCTGCCGGCGCTCCTGCAGGTGCAGGACGCCCATCGCGACCGGGAGCAGCTCGTCCGCGTCGACCTGCATCAGCTCGTCGCGCGGATAGGTCTCCAGGACGTCGAGCAGCTCCTTGCCGGTGTGGCTGTCGGCCGGCACGCCGGAGCGGGTCACCACCTCCGCGACGCGGCGCCGGACCAGCGGCACGTCGAGCACGCTGCTGGAGTAGGCGACCGACGGGAAGAGCCCCACGAAGCGGTACTGGCGCCGGGCCCCCGAGGGGTCCGCGGGCGCGGTGACGGCGACCAGGTCCAGCCAGGCCCGGCGGTGCACGGTGGCCCGGGTGTCGGCCTTGGTGACGCTGAGCAGGCGGCCGGCCGGGGCCCGCACAGCCTCCGGGGTGGCCGCGCTGCCGCTCATGTCGGCGTCGCTGCGCAGCACGCCGAGGCCGGTGCCGGGCACCGCGCGGACCGCCCCTCGGGCGGTCGCGGCGAGCTCGACCTCGCGGGCGCCGAGCAGCAGGAAGTTGCCGTCGGCCAGCCAGCGCAGCAGCGCCGCGGCCTCGGCGGGGTCGTCGGAGGGGTCGGCGGTCCCATCCGCCGCGGGTGCCATCTGATCCAGCCGGGCGGCGAGCTCGCGGACCCGCTCGCGCAGCCGGGCGGTGTCCTCGCAGACGGCCCGGACATCGTCCAGCACGGTGCGCAGGCCGGCCACGAGGTCCTCGGCGGCCTCGTCGTCCAGCGGGCCGTCGAGCACGACGGCCATCCAGGACTCGGCGACGGCGTCGACACCGCAGGCCTGGACGTCCGCGCTGTCGCAGAAGGCGGTGATCCGGCCGCGCAGGTCGCGCCGCACGACCAGCACCGGGTGCACGATGTGCTCCAGCGCGAAGCCCTGGCGCACCACCTCGGCGGTGACCGAGTCGACCAGGTGGGGCATGTCGTCGGTGACCAGGCGGACGACGGCGCGGGCGCGTTCCCCGGAGGGCTGGTGCACGTCGACCGTGGCCGCGCCCGGGGGACGCACCTCGGCGAGCGCCAGGTGACCCAGCGCCAGCGCGGCGAGGTCCTCGGGCGGGTGCCCGACCACCTCCTGGGCCGGCTCGCTCCAGTAGTACCGCCGCATGAACGCGGGCAGGTCCTCGGAGCGGCACCCGGCGGGCAGCGCGACCGCCGGGTCCAGCCCGGTCCCGGCGACGTCTGCCGCCCGGTCGAGCAGTCGTCGCTTCTCCTCGCGGGCGGCCTCGAGTGCGGCGAGCTCGGTCAGGGAGCTGTTCGCGGAGGCGCCGTTCCGGTCGCGCACCGGGGTCCCCGGGACGACGCCGGTGTCACTGGCCATGAAAGGCCACGCTACTGCCCGGCGAGACCCCCGTCACGGCGACGCGACGGGGGCCCGGCGACCTGCGGGTTCAGCGGTCGAGCAGCTGGTCGGCCACCCAGCCCGCCACCGCGAGGATCAGCCCGCCGAGGATCGCGGTGCCGATGCCGTCGATGGTGAGCCGGGTGGTGAGCGCCGCGGTCAGCCCGAGGAGGGCGGCGTTGATGACGATCAGGAACAGGCCCAGCGTCAGCAGCACGAACGGCAGCGAGAGCAGCCGGAGGACCGGCCCGACGACCGCGTTGACCACGCCGAAGATCAGCGCGATCCACAGGTAGGTGCCGTAGATCCCGAGCGGCCCGTCCGGGTTCTCGACCACGTCCAGCCCCGGCAGCACGTCGTACTTCGTCAGGAGGAAGAAGACCGCGCCGAGGAGGACGACCTTGAGCAGGAACTTGATCACGGCGCCGACGCTAGCGGTCCCGCCGGACCGGCTGGGGGATATGAGGTCACCTAGCCGTGTCTAGCGCGCCCGCTAGACAGCGACAGACGACCGCATGCCCGGGCACGATGCGCGGGTGACGAGCACCGACGCCGCGTTCACCCTGCGCATGCCGACCTGGGCGCGGGTGTGGCTCGTGGTCTTCCCGCTCCTCGTCGTCGCCGCGCTGCTGAGCCCGCTCCCGCTGCGCGGCGACCCGGGCGTGCCCGTGCGGGTGCTGTTCGCGGGAGCGGTGATCGCGCTGTCCGCGCGGATGTGGGTCATGGGCGCCGTGGGCCGCGCCGACGGGCGGCTGGTGGTCCGCAACCAGCTCACCACGCGCACCTACGCCCGGGAGGAGGTCGCCGGAGCCGGCATCGGGCGGGAGCGGGGCGGCCGGGTCGTCGTGCTGGAGCTCGCCGACGGCTCGACGCGGTCCCTCGACGTCACCCTGCGCCCCTTGCGCCTGTTCGACCAGGGCCTGCAGCGGGAGCTGGCGCTGGTGCGGCGGTGGCTCGACACGCGCTAGGTCGTTCTACCGATCTCTACGGGTCGGGCTAGAGAACCCCATACGGTGGTCGACATGGATCCCGTGCGGAACCCGTACGCACCCGGCGCCGGCCAGCGCCCGCCCGAGCTCGCCGGTCGCGACTCCGAGCTCTCGGCCTTCGACGTCGTGCTGGAGCGGATCGCGCACGGCCGCCCCGAGCGCTCGCTGGTGCTGACCGGGCTGCGCGGCGTCGGCAAGACGGTGCTGCTCAACCAGCTGCGGTCGGCGGCCATCTCGCGCGGCTGGGGCACCGGCAAGATCGAGGCGCGCCCGGACCAGTCGCTGCGCCGGCCGGTGAGCTCGGCGCTGCACATGGCGCTGCGCGAGCTCGGCCCCCGGCACGGCGACCAGGAGTCGGTGGCCGAGGTGCTGGGTGTGGTGAAGGCGTTCGCCTCGCGGGTGAGCCCGGCCGACGCGAAGGTGCGCGACCGCTGGCAGCCGGGCATCGACGTCCCCGCCGCCACCGGGCGCGCGGACTCCGGCGACATGGAGATCGACCTCGTCGAGCTGCTCAGCGACGCCGCCGGGGTGGCCGCCGACATCGGCAGCGGGATCGCCCTGTTCATTGACGAGATGCAGGACATCCAGCCCGACGACGTCTCCGCCATCTGCGCGGCCTGCCACGAGCTGTCCCAGCAGGGCGCCCCGCTGATCGTCGTCGGCGCCGGCCTCCCCCACCTCCCCGCCGTCCTGAGCGCCTCGAAGAGCTACTCCGAGCGGCTGTTCCGCTACCTGCGCATCGACCGGCTCGAGCGCGGGGAGGCCGACCGGGCGCTGATCGCGCCGGCCGAGCGGGAGGGCGTGGAGTTCGAGCAGGAGGCGCTGGACGCCCTCTACGACGCCGCCGACGGCTACCCCTACTTCGTGCAGGCCTACGGCAAGGTGACCTGGGACCTCGCCGCCTCCTCCCCCATCACCGCCGCCGACGTCGCCATGGCCGCGCCGGTCGCGGAGACCGAGCTCGCCGTCGGGTTCTTCGGGTCCCGCTACGACCGGGCCACGCCGGCCGAGCGGGAGTACATGCACGCGATGGCCGAGCTCGGCGGACCGGGCGGCGCCGCCGTGGCCACCTCGGAGGTGGCGGTGTCGCTGGGGCGCAAGCCCGCGTCCCTCTCCCCCGCCCGGGACTCGCTGATCAAGAAGGGCCTGGTCTACTCCGCCGAGCGCGGCCAGATCGCCTTCACCGTGCCGCACTTCGGCCGCTACCTCCTGCGCCACCCGGACTAGCGCCCGCGGCCGGTTCAGGCGAAGGGCTGGGGCAGGACCTGCGGACCGGCCTCGGCCGGCCGGTCGACGTCCCGGGGGTGCATCCGGACGGCCAGGACGGCGACGTCGTCCTCGACGCCCTCGCCCAGCATCTCGGTGAGGAGGCGGTCGCACAGCGCCGTCAGCGTCAGCCCGTCGGAGGACTCGAGCAGGGCGCGCACCTGCGCCCGCCCGTCGTCCAGCGGCAGGCCGCGGCGCTCGAAGAGCCCGTCGGTGAACAGCAGGAGGGTGCTGCCGTCGGGCAGCAGCGCCTCGCCGTCCGAGCGCGTGCCGAGCCAGCCGATGCCCAGCGGCGGCCCCACCGGCGCGCTCAGGTCCTCGACCCGGCCGTCGGGCATCAGCAGCATCGCGTCGGGGTGCCCCGCCGAGGCCCAGTGCAGCCGGCGCACACCGGCGGCCCGCTCGGCCTCGTCCTGCTCCATCCGGCACACCATCGCCGTCGCCATGGCCGGCACCGCGAGCCCGACGAGCGCGTGGTCGACGCGGGTGAGCAGGCCGGCCGGCTCCTCCTGCCGGTCGAAGGCGATGGCGCGGACCAGGGTCTTGATCTGGCCCATGGCCGCGGCGGCCTCGATGTCGTGCCCCATCACGTCACCGATCACGAGCACGGTGTCGCCGTCGGGCTGCAGGAAGGCGTCGTACCAGTCCCCGCCGATCGAGACCCCCTGGGTCGCCGGCCGGTAGCGGACGGCGAGCTCCAGGTTGTCCGGCTGCACCGGCGGGGAGAGCAGGCTGAGCTGCAGCCGCTCGGCGACCTGGTGGTTGAGGGACACCAGCCGGGCGTTGTCGAGCGCGAGGGCAGCCCGGCGGGAGGCGATCTGCGCCGTCCGGAGCTCGACGGGGGTGTGCGCCCCGCGGTCGGGCCCGTTGACGAGCGTGAAGCCCCCGATGACCTCTCCGCGGGCGAGCAGCGGGAACGCGGCGGCGGCGGCCGGGCGGAGCGGGGCGAGGACCTCGCGGGCCGCTGCGTCCGGAACCATCGACTCGACGATCTCGGGGGTGAGCTCCGGGTAGACCAGCGGGGCGGGCTCGCGCAGCATCCGCGGCACGGGGGCCGTCACGTCGTTGGTGGCCACCCGGAGGTCGGCGTAGCGGTGCATGTCGGGGGCGAGGGCCGGGTCGCGGTGGGCGCGGCCGACGTCCCGCCGCGTGCCGTCCGGGTCGATGACGCTGACGATGCACCAGTCGGCCAGCTCCGGCACCACCCGTTCGGCGAAGCGCTGGACGGCCTCGTCGGTGTCGTAGGTGGAGGTCATGGCCAGGTTGATGTCGCCCAGCAGCATCAGGTGCCGGGCGGCCTCCTCGGCCTCGCGGCCGGCGCGGGCGGCCTCCGCGGCGGCCTGCTCCCGGGCGGCGACCGCGGCGACCCGCTCCTCGTCGGCCCGGCGGCGCGCGGTGACGTCGTCGTAGCTGACCACCAGGCCCGCGTCGGTTAGGAAGGCGTCGGCGCGGAACCACTTCTGCAGCGGGTCGAACCAGGCCTCGGTGCTGCCGGGCCGTCCCGAGCTCCGCACCGACCGGTACAGCTGCTCGAACGGTCCGCCCACGGCCTCGGGGAACTCCACCCAGACGCCGCGCCCGAGCAGGTCGCCGACCGTGCGGTCGAGCACCCGCGCGCCGGCGGGGTTCACGTACGCGAAGAGCCAGTCCTCGTCGAGGACGAACAACGGCCGGTCCATGCCCTCGACGGCCTCGAGCAGCAGGTTCCCGCGCACCAGCGCCGAATCATCCCGCCCCATGCCCGTCAGCCCCAGCCCGTCGGCCGCGCTGTCGGCAGCAGAAGGGCTCAGCCTGACTGGTCGACCACCGGAAAGCAACGCGGCTCCTCCTACGGGGGCGGGCGCCGCTCGGGGTGACTCTGGCCACAACTGCCCGCCCGGACCGCGGGCCGGGGGGTTGACAGCGCCCTCGACGGGGCACCAGGGAGACGGCGACGACCCGAGCCGAGGGGGAGGCATGGTGCGACTTGCGTGGCCGGTGCGCCCGCTGCCCGACGGCCGCGGTGAGATGTGGCGCTGGCGGCTCACCGGCCTGGCCGAACTGCCGGCAGCGCGGGCCGGGCTGCGCTCGCGGCTCTGCGGCCACGGCTACCCGCCCGAGGGCGACGACCCCTCGAGCGAGCAGCTGGTCCTCGCCTTCGACGAGCTCGCCTCCAACGCCCTCCGCCACGGGGAGCGGCCCGTCGTCGCCACCGTCGTGGCCGGCAGCGGGGGCTGGCTGCTCGACGTCAGCGACCGGGCGCCGGGATCGATGCCCGCGCCGACCGTCGACCGCGACCCGGCCCAGGGCGGCATGGGTCTGCAGCTGGTCGCGCGGCTCTCGGTCGCGCACGGCTGGTACGTCGACGAGGACTGCAAGCACGTCTGGGCCTGCCTGCCCACGGAGGCCGACCAGCCCGGTGCGGCGCTCGCCTGACGCGATCGCCTCGGCTGTTCCACGTGCAACACGCACGAGACCCCCGCCGCTCGGATGAGCGGCGGGGGTCTCGTCGTGGTGCGGTGCCCCGTCACGGGACGACGAAGGACAGCGCTCCCTTGCCGTAGGTCGGGACCTCGATGGCGAGGTCGATCCGGTTGAACGCGGAGAGCATGCCGGCGAGGTCGCCCGGCACCTCCTCGCCCGGGGCGTAGAGCTTGTGCAGCTTGGAGTGCGGGGCACCCGGGGTGTTGAACAGCGCGGAGAGCACGTTCACCACCTCGTAGAGCGCCTCGACCTGCATGCCGGACAGCTCGCCGTCCTCCTCGACCGCGTCCTGGGCGCCGCCGGGGGGCAGCAGGGCGAGGGCGGAGCCGGTGTAGGCCGACGCGCCGAGGTCCATCAGGCACAGGGCGTTGACGTTCATCTGCGGGTCCACGTAGACGGCCACGGAGACCGGTCGCTCCGGCGTCGGCGTGACCGGGGCCCCGGGGGAGACCGCGACCGGCTTGCCGACCAGGCCGGTCAGCATCTCGCGGATGTCCTTGGCCTCGGGGACCTTGACCCCGGTGGGGGCGGTCATGCGATCACCCCGTCCAGGTGCTCCCGGAACGTGTCCTCGGTGAACGGCTTGGCGATGAGGAACAGGGCGCCGGCGTTGGCGGCCTTCTCCCGCATCTCCGCGGACCCCTCGGAGGTGACGAAGCCGAACGGCACGGCCGAGCCCTGGGCGCGCAGCGCCTGCAGGCACTCGATGCCGGTCATGTTGGGCATGTTCCAGTCGGACAGGATCAGGTCGGGGCTCTCGGAGCCGACCTTGGCCAGCGCGTCGGCGCCGTCCTCGGCCTCGACGATGTCGTGGTCGTCGTACCCCGCCTGACGCAGGGTGCGGATGACGATCTGCCGCATCACGCGGCTGTCGTCGGCGATCAGGATCTTCACAGTGGCACCTCGGTTTCGGTCAGTGGGATCAGGAGGAGGGAACCGGCAGCGGCGGGAGCGCACCCTGCACGGAGATGGTGAGCGGCTCGCCGCGCCAGAGGACCTCGACGCGGCAGACGTCGGCGGGGTTGCGCACCAGCGGGGCGTGACCCACCTGCGGCAGGCTCAGGCCCGAGGGGCCCGGCAGGGCGGCCTTGATGCTGCCCCCGACGACGTTGGCGATCTCGCCGAAGGCGTCCTCGACGTCCTCGACCTCGAGCACCTCGGGGGCGGTCTCCCGGAGCAGCGCCCGGGAGAGGGCCTCGGCGGTGGCCCGGCCGGTCGTCAGGACGACGCTCCCGGTCCACGGGCCGACGACGTCGACCCAGCTCGAGAGGACGTCGCCGGGCAGGTCGCCGGGGATCGGCACGAGGACCTCGTCCTCGCCGACGAGGGAGATCCAGGCGTCACCCGCGACGGCGAGGATCGTGTCCTCGTCCATCAGGTCGGTGATGACCGGGCGGACGTCGGTCCCGCGGCGGCGCTGGCCGGTGTCGGTGCTGGTCACAGGGCGACCTCCTGCGGGAGCAGGCCGAGCAGCGCGAGCTTGTCGCGGAACGCGTCGGCGGTGAACGGCTTGATCATGTACTCGTGCGCGCCGGCGGCCAGCGCCCGGACGATCTGGGTGTGCTCGCTCTCCGAGGTCACCATCATCATCGTCATCCGGCGCCAGGCCGGGTTGGAGCGGACGGCGGAGACGAACTGCAGCCCGTCCATCACCGGCATGTTCCAGTCGATCGTGGCGAGGTCGGGCACCCAGCCCTCGTCGAGCACGTCCAGCCCCTCCCGGCCGTGGCCGGCGTCCCGGACCTCGTAGCCGAGGTTCGTGAGGATGCCGGTGACGATCCGGCGCATGGCGCGCGAGTCGTCGATCACCAAGGCACGCATGTCAGGCCCCCTTCAGTGGGCGGTAGGCGGAGCTGCGGCCGATGACGACCCGCTCCCAGGAGTCGTCGACACCGAGGGTGGTCTCGGCGGCGCCGAGGAAGAGCCAGCCGTCAGGTCGCATGAGGTCCCGCACGCGGCGGAGGATCGACTGCTTGGTCGGCAGGTCGAAGTAGATGAGCACGTTGCGCAGGTAGACCACGTCGAACGGGCCCATCCGCGGCAAGGGGGCAGCCAGGTTGCACTCGCTGGCGGTGACCATCCGCCGCAGGGTGGGCGAGACCTCCCACTCCGTGCCGGCCCGCTGGAAGTGGCGGACGAGCATCGGGGCGGGCAGGCCGCGGTTGACCTCGAGCTGGCTGAACCTCCCGGCCTTGGTGCGCTGCACCATCTCCCGGGAGAGGTCGGTCGCGGTGATCGAGACGCGCGAGGCCGCATTCGGCAGCGCGTCGTCGAGGAGCATCGCGATGGTGTACGGCTCCTGGCCGCTGGAGCTGGCGGCGGACCAGATCTGCAGGCGCTCGTTGGCCCCGCGCGCCGCGAGGAGCGCCGGGACCACCGTGGAGGTGAGCGCGGTGAACGGGTCACCGTCGCGGAACCACGAGGTCTCGTTCGTGGTCAGCGCCTCGACGATCCGCCGGGTGTTCTCAGGGTCGGGGCGCACGCGCACCGTCTCCACCAGCTTGCTGACGTCGGCCAGCCCCATCTGCCGGGCGATCGGCAGGAGGCGGGCCTCCACCAGGTACTCCTTGCCCGGCTGGAGAACGATGGCGCTCTCCTTGCGGACGAGTTCACGGACCCAGTCGAAACTGGTCGCGGTCAGGCTCATCGACGACCTCCCACGGCCATGGTTGTTGCAGAAGCGAGGGGCACGGCACCGGAGAGGTGGCGCTGGATGGTCTCGGCGATCCGGTCGAGCGGCAGGACCTCGTCGGCGTAGCCGGCCTGCGCCACGGCGCCCGGCATGCCCCAGACGACGGAGGTCGACTGGTCCTGCACGATCACGGTCCCGCCGGCGTTGCGGATCTCCCCGCAGCCGTTGCGGCCGTCGGCGCCCATGCCGGTCAGGACCACACCGAGGACGGCGCCGTCGTAGGCGGCCACCGCGGAGCGGAACAGCGGGTCGACGGCGGGCCGGCAGAAGTTCTCCGGCGGGTTCTGGTTCAGCGAGGTGGTGAACGCCGACCGGGCGTTGGCGCGCACCACGAGGTGGTGGTCGCCGGGGGCGAGGTGCACGGTGCCCGGCACCAGCGGCGTGCCGTCGACGGCCTCGACGACGCGCAGGGCGCTGAGGCGGTCCAGGCGCTGGGCGAACTGGCGGGTGAACACCGGCGGCATGTGCTGGGTCAGCAGGATCGGTACCGGCAGGTTCGCCGGGAGCGCCGGGATGACGCGGGCCAGCGCCTCGGGACCGCCGGTGGAGGAGCCGATCACGAGGACGGCGGGCTTCTTGCCCGGGCCGGTGCGCGGTGCCGCCGGCTTGGGCTTCGGCGGCGGGGGCGCCGCGTACCCGCTGCGCGGCGTGACGGGGCGGCCGAGCAGCGCCTTGATCTTGGGGATGAGCTGCTCGCGCACGCTCTCCATCGACTGCGCGACGCTGCCCACGTTGGCCGGCTTGGTGACGTAGTCGTTGGCGCCGGCGGACAGCGCGTCGAGGGTGGCGGTGGCGCCGCGCTCGGTCAGCGTGCTGAACATGATGATCGGCACGCGGGAGCGCAGCCCGCGGATCGCCCGCACCGCCTCGATGCCGTTCATCTCCGGCATCTCGATGTCCATGGTGATCAGGTCGGGCTTGAGCTGCTCGAGCTTGCCGAGGGCGACCTTGCCGTTGACGGCGGTGCCCACGACGTCGATGTCGGGATCGGCGGAGAGCACGTCGGTGACGATCTTGCGGACGACGACCGAGTCGTCGACCACCATCACCTTGATCGGATTCACACGTCCTCCTGACCCCGCCCCCGACGACCGGCGGGCTCGTTCTCTGTATCGGCACCAGCGCCCCCGGCTTGAGCGCTGCGACGGCCCCGTCCGGCCGGTTCCCACCCACGTCGGCGGGGGAGGAGAGGGACGGGAGGACGGGGGCGTCGCGCGCCGGGCGCGTCAGCCCGCACTCCCGCGGGCATGCGGGAGCGAGCTGCTGCTGTCCTGAGATTGTCGGCGGCGCAGAACCGGATTCCAGCCGACACGCAGAATGTCTGGCGCAATCTTTTCGCCGTCAATTCATGTCGACATCTGCCAATTCGGCGACCACTTCCCGGAGATCGACAAATGGATCCGGAAATGACGACGACCCCCGGGGATCCCCGGGGGTCGTCTCGACTGCGGAGGTGTTCCGCGCCTGGTCAGGCGCGCAGCGCCCGTTCCCGGGGCGCGACCAGGACCGCCGCGGACTCCTCACCGAGCAGATCGGCCATCACGACCGCCTGCACGCAGCCGGCCACGGCGTTCCAGACGCCGGCGGCGCCGTCGCGCAGGTCGAAGCCGCCGTCGAGGAAGGCCTGGACGGCGAGGAGCTGGGCCGCGGCGAGCGCCCGGGTGCGCCCGGAGACGTGGGCGGCCCAGGACGCCTCGTGCATGGCGGTCGCCCACGGGCGCTGGGCGCTGCGGCCCTCGTCGACCGCGAGGCGCCAGCGGGTGCGCCCCGCGTCGTCCAGGTCGCGCACCGCGGCCAGGAAGGTCATGAGGTCGTCCTCGGCCGGGCCGAGCTGCCAGCCGGCCGGGGTCACCAGCGGGCCGGCGTCCTGCGCGCGGTCGAAGGCGGCGGTCAGGTCCCGGCGCACCAGGGGCGGGAGCACCCCGGCGGCCCAGTAGCCGACGGCGGCGTCGGCGAGGACCTCGGTGGCCTCGTCCCACAGGTCGACGTCGAGCTCGGCGCGCTGCGGGTGCTCGGCGCCCAGGACGTCTTCGCGCAGCAGGCGCTCGAGCGTCGGGGCGTCGCCGATCGTGCCCTGCTCCAGCTGCGCCACGAGGAGGGCGGTGCGGTCACCGGCGCCGCTGCCGGCGTCGGCGGCGGAGCGCATGTGCGGCACGCCGGCGGCCATCTCGCGGGCACGGCGGCCGCGGACGGCGCGCACCCCGCGACGCTCCAGGTCCAGCCCGCGGGCGGGGTGGACGGCGGCCAGCCGGTCGACCGCGGCCTCGTCGGCACCCAGGCCGGTGAGCAGGACCTCGGCGACCGCGCGCCCGGCGGGCAGGCGGACCAGGTCGAATCCCAGCGTGGCGGCACTGACCAGCGAGTAGGGCATGGCGGCGCCTCCAGCGATAGGGACCGAGCGGTCGTCGTCCCATGCTGGTGCCCCTGCCCCCGAAAAGCCACGCGGCCCTCACCCCTTCGCAGGAGGGCGAAGGGATGAGGGCCGCGTGTCCGGGTGAGCTGTGTTATCTCACGATCACGGTCGGTGATCGATCACGCGCTGAGGGCCTTCTGCACGTCGAGCGCGAGCAGCAGCCGCCCGTCGAGCTTGTAGGCGCCGCGGATCAGGTCGCGGGCCTGGCCCTCCAGGGTGTCCGGCGGGGCCGCGAAGTCGCCGGCGTCCACGTCGACGACGTCGGCGATGGAGTCCACCAGCATGCTCACGGCCTCGCCGTGCAGCCGGACCACGATCACGACGGGATCGGTGCCCTCGGGCCGCGGGGGCCGGCCGAGCCGCTCGCGCAGCTCGATGGCGGTCACGACCTGGCCACGCAGGTTGATCAGGCCGGCGACGGCGGCGGGCGCCAGCGGCACGCGGGTGAGCTGCTGGCTGCGCAGCACCTCCTGCACGTGCTCGACCTCGATGCCGTACAGGTCGCCGTCTAGCCGGAAGGTGGCCAGCTGCCCGCTGGTCGCGGGGGCGGTGGTGGGGGCGGTCACGGTCAGACCTCCAGCAGGGAGTCGGGAACGCCGGCCGGGGCCGACGAGACGGGCGAGTAGAAGTGCGGATCGGCGGCGAGGATGGCGGCGCGGACGTCGAGCAGCTCGGTCACCTTGTCGCCGAGGACTGCGGAGCCGAGCAGACCCATGTCGTCGATGTCGCTGCGGACGGCGGCCTCGCCGTCGACGATGTCGAGGATCTCCTCGACCACGATGGCGACGCTGCGGCCGTGGTCGGCGTAGACGATGACCTCCAGGACCTCGTGGTCCGTCTCGCCGTAGGCACCGAGATGCCGGTCCAGCCGGACCATCGGGAGGATCTGGCCGCGGTACTGCACGACCTCCCGGTTGCCGACCTTCTCCACCGACTCGGTGCGCACCTGCTCGAGCCGGGTGACCGTGTCCAGCGGGATGGCGACCCGGCGGCCGCCGCCGATGGCGGCGAGCAGCATCCTCTGCCGGTCGGTGTCGCTGGCGGCAGCGGCGGCCTTGAGGGCGGCCTTCTGCGAGTCCTGGCGCTCCGTGGTCTCGGTGCGCAGGGCCCGGCGGGCGAGCGCCTGCACGTCGAGGATGAGGGCCACCGTGCCGTCACCGAGGACGGTCGCGCCGGAGTACAGGCCGATGGCCTTCATCTGGCCGCCGACCGCCTTGACGACGATCTCCTCGGTGTTGATGACCCGGTCGACGACCAGGCCGAAGCGCCGGCCCTCCGAGCGCAGCACGGCGATGACCACGTGGCCGTCGTGGCGCTCGGAGGTCAGGCCCAGGACGTCGGTGAGGCGCACGAGGGGCAGCAGCTCCCCGCGGAGGCGGTAGACCTGGGCCCCGCCGACCTCCTCGACGGCGTTCGCGGCCTTCTCGGCGTCCAGGCTGACCAGCTCCTGCAGGCTGATCTGCGGGATGGCGTACCGGTCTCCGGCGCACTCGACGGTCAGCGCCGGGACGATCGCGAGCGTCAGCGGGATCCGCAGCCGGCACACGGTGCCGCGACCGGTCTCGGACTCGACCTCGATGGTGCCGCCGATGGCCTCGATGTTGGTCTTCACCACGTCCATGCCCACGCCGCGGCCGGAGACGTTGGTGACCGCCGCCGCCGTGGAGAACCCGGGCAGGAAGATCAGCTGCAGGATGTCCGCCGGGCTCATCCGCGCCAGCGCGTCCTGGGTGAGCAGGCCGCGCTGCACGGCCTTGGCGCCGAGCTTGGCCGGGTCGATGCCCGCGCCGTCGTCGGCCACCTCGACCACGACCTGGCCGCTCTCGTGACGCGCCCGCAGGGTCAGCACGCCCTCGGCCGGCTTGCCGGCCTTCTTCCGGTCCTCGGGCGCCTCGATGCCGTGGTCCACGGAGTTGCGCACGAGGTGGGTCAACGGGTCCTTGACCGCCTCCAGCAGGGTCTTGTCGAGCTCGGTCTCCCGGCCCTCCATGTCGAGCCGGATCGTCTTCTTCAGCTGCAGGCCGAGGTCGCGGACGACGCGCGGCAGCTTCGACCAGATGTGGTCGATGGGCTGCATGCGCGTCTTCATGACGCCCTCCTGCAGCTCGCTGGCGATGAGGTTCAGCCGCTGGGACGAGCGGATCAGGTCGGTGTCGGTCGACCGGGCGACGTTCTGGACGATCTGGTTGCGGGTGAGCACCAGCTCACCGACGAGCAGCATCAGCTGGTCGAGCAGGTCGACGTCCACGCGGATCGTGCTGTCGGCGACGGCGCGGCGGCCCTGGCCACCGGCGGCGTCGGGGGTCGCGACCTCCCCTTCGGGGTGGTCGACGGCGACGGACTCGGACACCGGGGGCTCCTCGGCGACGACGGCCGGCACGGCCGGCAGGGCGGGCAGGGCGGGCAGGTCTGCGGGCAGCTCCGCCACCGGCTCCTCGACGACGGGAGCGGGGGCGGGGGCGGCCTTCGCACGGGTGGCGCGCTTGGCGGGGGCGGCCTTGGCCGGGGCGGCCTTGGCCGGGGCCTTCTTCGCGGCGGGGGCCTTCGTCGCGGCGGGGGCCGCGGCGGGCACCGCCACCTCGGCGGCGACGGGGGCGGCCTCGGCAGCCGGGCCGTCGCCGTCCTCCATCGCGGCGCTGATGTCGGCGACGACGGCGGAGACGTCCACGCCGCCCTCGCCACCGCTGGCCTCGATCGTGGTCAGCAGGGAGCGCACGGCGTCGACCATCTGCAGCAGCACGCTGGTGCGGTGCGGGGTCAGCGCCAGCTCGCCGTCGCGCAGCCGCGAGAGCATGTTCTCGCCGACGTGCGTGACCTCCTCCAGCCGGTTGAAGGCGAGGAAGCCGCTGGTGCCCTTGATCGTGTGGATCGTCCGGAAGATGCTCGACAGCCGCTCGCGCGAGTTGGGCTCCTTCTCCAGAGCCACCAGGTCGGCGTCCAGCTGGTCGAGGTTCTCGTGGCTCTCGACGAGGAACTCCTCGACGATGTCGTCCAGACCGTCCACTGCTGCCTTCTCTCTGCTTTGCGGGAGCGCGGTCGGCCCCGGTGTGTCATCGGCGGGCGCTGCGGTGAGGTCAAGGTGAACCCGTCGGCCCGCGCCGTCTGTGCTGTTATCGGCAGTCCCGAGCCCGCAACCGACCATCGGCGCGGGGCCCTGTCGCGAGGCTCGCCCCGAGCCTGCGAGGGGTGAGGAGGACGGGGTCCTGTCAGTACGTGAAGCGGCCGACCTCGGTGCGGAGGTCCGCGGCCATGCGGGACAGCTCGTCCACGGCGGTGCGGGTCTGCGTCAGCGCCTGGGTGGTGGACTCGGCCGCCGTCGAGACGCTGCCGATGTTGTCGGCGATCTGGCCGGCACCGCCGGCGGCCTCCTGGACCGAGCGCGACATCTCGCTGGTGGTGGCGGTCTGCTCCTCCACCGCGGAGGCGATGGTGGTCTGCCGGTCGGAGATCTGACCGACGATCTGCGAGATCTCCTCGATCGCGCCGACGGCGGCACCGGTGTCCTTCTGGATCGCCTCGACCCGGCGGACGATGTCCTCGGTCGCCTTCGCCGTCTCCTGCGCCAGCTCCTTGACCTCGTTGGCGACCACCGCGAAGCCCTTGCCCGCCTCGCCCGCCCGAGCCGCCTCGATCGTGGCGTTCAGGGCGAGCAGGTTGGTCTGCTCCGCGATGCTCGTGATCACCTTCACGACGTTGCCGATCTCGGCCGAGGACTCCCCCAGCTTCGCCACCGTCGCGGTGGTCGTCTCCGCAGCGGTCACCGCGCGCGCCGCCACCTGGCTGGCCTCGGCGGCGTTCTGCGAGATCTCCCGGATGCTGGCGCCCATCTGCTCGGCGCCGGCGGCCACGGTCTGCACGCTGCGGCTGACCTCCTCCGCGGCCCCGGCGACCACGCCGGACTGCGCCGAGGTCTCCTCCGCCGACACCGAGATCTGCGCCGAGGACGCCGACAGCTCCTCCGAGCTCGCGGCGACGGCGTCCGCGGAGGCCACGACCGAGCTCACCAGCCGGCGCAGGTTCTCCTGGGCCGTGGTCAGCGACGCCGCCATCTGGCCCACCTCGTCGCGGGTGTGCACGTCGGCCGGACGGGTCAGGTCGCCCTGGGCGACGGCCTCCAGCGAGGCCTGGACGCGGCGCAGCGGGCGCACGACCGAGCGGGCCGCGGCGACGGCGGCGATCGCGGCCAGCAGGACGGCGAGCCCACCGACGACCGAGAGGATCAGCGTCGCGCGGGTCTGGGCGTCGCGCTGCTCCTCGACGAGGGCGTCCAGCCGCTCACCGGCCGAGGCCTGCATCCGGTCGGCGATGTCGAGGATCAGGCCGTAGCCCTCCCCCGCCTCGCCACCGTTGATGCTCTCCACCGCCGTCCGGTAGCCCGCGGGCGAACCGTCGGAGACCCACGCGACGACCTGGTCGTCCATCGCGAAGTAGTTGTCCCAGGCGGGCTCGAGCTCTGCCCAGGTGGCCCGCTCGTCGGCGTCCATCGCCGAGGTGTCCACGGCGGCCAGCCACTCGTAGACGCCGTCCTTGCTCTCCAGCAGGCCGCTGCGGTTGTAGGCGTCGGGAGCGAGGGCGGCCTGCGGGCCGTACGCGGCGACGTCGGCCATGACCAGGCCCTGCCAGCCGCTGACGTCGGCGATCTGGAAGCGCGCGGTCTCCGCCTGCTGCTGAACGCCGGCGACCCCGCTGAGCTCGTCGGCGATGTCGCGCTGCTCGGCCACGGCCGCGAGGCCGGCACCGGCGCTCACGAGGACGAGTGCGCCGACGGCGCCGAAGGCCAGCCCCAGCCGACGGCCGATGCGGATGTCGCCCAACCGGAAGGGCCTCGCCGAGCTGCCACGCGATCCGCTCGGGGTCGTCGTGGGGCGGGCGGCGCGGGTGTGCGTCAAGGCGGGACTCCGTAGCTGGGAAGCGAATGGCGGTGCAGGGGAGAAGGTACGACCGGAAATGGCCGCGGATACCCCTGATTCGTGCGTGTCGCACGTGGCTGGCGAGATTGGTCGGCGAGCGCATTTCCCGTGTCGACAAGACCGCATTCCGCAATGGCCGGCGCCTACATGACGAACGCCGGTGGCGACCTGGTTCGGTCGCCACCGGCGTCTCGTGGTGAGGGGTCGTGCGGCCTGTCAGTAGGTGAAGCGACCCACCGTGGTGCGCAGGTCGGCGGCCATGCGCGAGAGCTCGTCCACCGCCGTGCGGGTCTGGGTCAGCGCCTGGGTGGTCGAGTCCGCCGCGGTCGAGACCCCGGTGATGTTCTCCGCGATCTGCGTCGTGCCACCGGAGGCCTCCTGCACCGAACGGGCCATCTCGTTCGTCGTCGCCGTCTGCTCCTCCACCGCGCTGGCGATGGTGGTCTGCCGGTCGGAGATCTGCGCGACGATCGAGCTGATCTCCTCGATCGCGCCGACGGCGGCGCCGGTGTCCTTCTGGATCGCCTCGACCCGGCGGGCGATGTCCTCGGTGGCCTTCGCCGTCTCCTGCGCCAGCTCCTTGACCTCGTTGGCGACCACCGCGAAGCCCTTGCCCGCCTCGCCCGCCCGCGCCGCCTCGATGGTGGCGTTCAGGGCGAGCAGGTTGGTCTGCTCGGCGATGCTCGTGATCACCTTCACGACGTTGCCGATCTCGGCCGAGGACTCCCCCAGCTTCGCCACCGTGGCGGTGGTCGTCGCCGCGGCCTGGACGGCGCGGTGCGCGACCTGGCTCGCCTCGGCGGCGTTGGTGGCGATCTCCCGGATGCTCGCGCCCATCTCCTCGGCGCCGGCGGCGACGGTCTGCACGCTGCGCGAGACCTCCTCAGCGGCACCCGACACGACGCCGGACTGGGCGGAGGTCTCCTCGGCCGAGGCCGAGATCTGCGCCGACGACGCCGACAGCTCCTCCGACGACGCGGCGACCGCGTCCGCCGACGAGCCGACGGTGGTGAGGACGTCGCGCAGGTTCTGGACAGCCGTGTCGAGGGCCTGCCCCATCTGGCCCAGCTCGTCGCGGGTGGTCAGGCCACTGGTGGCGGTCAGGTCGCCGTCGGCGAGGCGGACGGCCACCTTCTTGACACGGTCGGTCGCGCGGGCGATGCCGCGGGCCACGACGAAGCCCAGGGCCAGCGCGAGCGCGGCACCGACGACCAGGACGGCGATCGAGATCGAGCGCTGGCTCTCGTACTGCTCCTGCGCCGCTGCAGCGGCCTGCTGAGCCTCCTCGTGCTCGATCTCGCCGACCTCGGCCAGCAGCTGCTGCACCTCGTCCGCGAGCGGCTTGCCCTCCGACTCGTTGACCGCGTACCAGCCGGCCACGTCGTTCGCGAGGGCGAAAGGCGCCAGCTTCTGCTCAGCGACGGTCAGGTAGGCGTCGAAGGCGGCACCAGCATCCTCCACCAGCGCGATCTTCTCCGGTGTCGGGTCGGAGTCCATGTAGTCCGCCTGAGCTGCCGCGAACTCGTCCCGGTAGGTCCCCAGGGCGGCGATCGTCTCCTGGGTCAGCGCCGGCGTGGGCACGACCAAGGACTGCCGGGTGACGACGCGCACGTTCGCCACGATTGCTTCCATCTCGCTGCTGGCCTCGAGGCCGGCGATGTTGCTCTCGAAGAGCATCTCCGAGGTGGTCGCCGAGTCGCCCAGGGCTGTGAGGCCCATGATGCCGACCCCGGCGGCGACGGCGGTCGCCGATGCCACCGCCGTGAGGATCTTGACGCTCACGCCGCGATCGCCCCACCAGGACGCCGACCGGCCGGTCGACTCGGTGGAACTTCCGTCGGCGTCCGGGGTGTGCGTGGTTCCGGTCATGGCGCGTGCTCCAGAGCTGGGGAAGGGGGAGAGGGAGCACGGACCGGTCGCTCGGACTCGGCGGTGCTGACAGCTCGAAGGTAAAGAAGGGAGAACGCGGAATGGCGCGATCGACGCGCGTGTCGCGCTGGCGACGAACATTCCGTCACAGCCGTCCCGCGAATGTCGACATTGTTCGAAAAATGGTTGGGGAATGCACTCTTCGGGCCGACGGCACGGACGCGCCGAGGGCGCACGGCTGATGCCGTGCGCCCTCGGTACCGGGTCCTGCCGCTCCCGGGCGGCGAGCGGTCAGTAGGTGAACCGGCCCACCGTGGTGCGCAGGTCGGCGGCCATGCGGGACAGCTCGTCCACCGCGGTGCGGGTCTGGGTGAGCGCCTGCGTGGTCGAGTCGGCCGCGCTGGAGACCCCGGTGATGTTCTCCGCGATCTGGGTGGTGCCGCCGGCGGCCTCCTGCACCGACCGCGACATCTCGCTGGTCGTGGCCTCCTGCTCCTCCACCGCGCTGGCGATGGTGGTCTGGCGGTCGGAGATCTGCGCGACGATCTGCGAGATCTCCTCGATCGCGGTCACCGCGGCGGTCGTGTCGCCCTGGATGGCCAGCACCCGCTTGGCGATGTCCTCGGTGGCCTTCGCCGTCTCCTGGGCCAGCTCCTTGACCTCGTTCGCGACGACCGCGAAGCCCTTGCCGGCCTCACCCGCGCGGGCGGCCTCGATCGTGGCGTTGAGCGCGAGCAGGTTGGTCTGCTCGGCGATGCTCGTGATCACCTTGACGACGTTGCCGATCTCGGCCGAGGACTCCCCCAGCTTCGCCACGGTGGCCGTCGTGGTGGCCGCGGCCTCCACCGCACGGTGCGCCACCTCGCTGGCCTCCGCCGCGTTCGTGGCGATCTCGCGGATCGAGGCGCCCATCTGCTCCGCGCCCGCGGCCACGGTCTGCACGCTGCGCGACACCTCCTCAGCGGCACCCGACACCACACCCGACTGCGCCGAGGTCTCCTCGGCCGAGGCCGAGATCTGCGCCGACGACGCCGACAGCTCCTCCGACGAGGCCGCCACCGCGTCCGCCGACGCGGCGACCGAGCCCAGCACCGTGCGCATGTTCTCGACGGCGGTGTCGAGCGCCTGCCCCATGCGCCCGAGCTCGTCACGCGTGCTCAGGCCGGCGGTCTTCGTCAGGTCGCCGGTGGCCAGGGCCTCCGCCACGTCCTGCACCTTGCCGACCCCGCGGGCCATGCTGCGGGCGACGACCCAGCCGAGCGCCACGGCGATCGCGATCCCGATGACCAGCACGACGACGGCTTGGGTGCGCTGCGACTCGAACTGCGCGCGCGCGGCCTCTGCGGCCCCCGCGGCCTCGGCCACCTCCAGGTCGTGCACCTCGTCGAGCATCTCCTGCGCCGCCGCGGCCAGCGGAGCGGCCTGCGACTGGTTCGTGAGGTACCAGCCGGAGTAGTCGTTGACGAGGGCGAGCGGGGTGAGGACGGTCTCGACGATGCCCTCGTACTCCTCGAAGGTGACGAACGCCTTCTCGACCAGCTCCGCCTTCTCCGGACTGGGCCCTGAGGTCGCGTAGGCCTCGACCGCCTCCTGGTAGTGGGCGAGCTCGACCTCGAGCTTCTCGAGCGCCTCGGTCGTCAGGTCCGGCGTGGGCGCGAGGATGGCGTCACGCGAGGACTGCCGCACGCCGCCGATGGCGGTCCGCATCTCGGCGACCGCCTCGAGGCCGGCGATGTTGCTGTCGTGCATCTTCTGCGTCGCGTCCGCCGAGGTGCTCAGCGCCGACAGGCCCATGACGCCGACGCCGACCGCCACGGCGGCCGTGACGCCCACGGCGGCGAGGGTCTTGGTGCGGACACCGCGGTCGCCCCACAGGGCGCGTGCGGGCGGGTCGGCCGAGGGGGCGGGCGGAACGGGCATGACGAACTCCTGGCTGCGTGGGCGTGGACGGCACGGGTGTTGGTCGCCAGCCGGTGCCCCGCCTGACGTGTGGTGCGCAATGGAATGGTGGGGGACCGGAGCGCTCCGGAATGGCATTTCCCGGCGCGTCTCGGCCGCAGATGAAGAATGGTCGGCGACAGCATTTCCCGTGTCGACATGACGGCCGCGGGATCGACTACCCAGGAGGCGGCGGATGTCGGAATGCGGCGACCCCGGTCGCGCGGCCGGGAAAGGGCCGCACGACCGGGGTCGCACGTGGAGCGGACGGGTCAGTAGGTGAACCGGCCCACCGTGGTGCGCAGGTCGGCGGCCATGCGGGAGAGCTCGTCCACCGCGACCCGCGTCTGGCCCAGGGCCTGGTTGGTCGCGTCCGCGGCACCGGAGACCCCGGTGATGTTCTCGGCGATCTGGGTGGTGCCGCCGGCGGCCTCCTGGACCGAGCGTGACATCTCGTTGGTGGTGGCGGTCTGCTCCTCGACGGCGGAGGCGATGGTGGTCTGCCGGTCGGAGATCTGCGCGACGATGCTCGAGATCTCCTCGATCGCGGTGACCGCCGCGGTGGTGTCGCCCTGGATGGCCAGCACCCGCTTGGCGATGTCCTCGGTGGCCTTCGCGGTCTCCTGGGCCAGCTCCTTGACCTCGTTGGCCACGACCGCGAAGCCCTTGCCCGCCTCACCGGCGCGAGCGGCCTCGATGGTCGCGTTGAGCGCGAGCAGGTTGGTCTGCTCGGCGATCGAGGTGATGACCTTGACGACGTTGCCGATCTCGGCCGAGGACTCCCCCAGCTTCGCCACCGTGGCCGTCGTGGTGGCCGCGGCCTCCACCGCGCGGTGCGCCACCTGGGAGGCCTCCGCCGCGTTCGTGGCGATCTCCCGGATCGAGGCGCCCATCTGCTCGGCGCCCGCGGCCACGGTCTGCACGCTGCGCGACACCTCCTCGGCCGCACCCGCGACGACACCGGACTGGGCCGAGGTCTCCCCCGCCGACGCCGAGATCTGCGCCGACGACGCCGACAGCTCCTCCGAGCTCGCGGCGACGGCATCGGCGGAGGACACGACCGAGCTGAGCACCTCACGGAGGCTGCCCTGGGCGCTGTCGAGCGCGGTGGCCATGCGGCCCAGCTCGTCGGCGCTGGTCACACCGGTCGTGGTGGTGAGGTCCCCGGCGGCCATGGCCTCCGCGGTGACCTGGACGGCGCGCACCGTCCGGGTGATGCGGCGGACGACCAGCACGGTCAGGCCCACCGCGGCCAGTGCCGCGGCGATCGAGACGACCAGGAGCAGCTGCGTGGCCGACGTCGCGTCCTCGGTGGCCTCGGCGTTGCGCGCTGCGGCCTCCTCGGCCTGGGCGATGCCCTCCTCCTCGAGCGCGTCCGCGATGTCGGTCAACAGCGGGCTGGAGACCTCGCGGTAGGTCTTCGCGTAGGCGGCCAGGTTGCCGGCGTCGGCGGCGGGGAAGAGCTGGGCGGCGTTCGTGGCGAGGAACTGCTCGCGGGCACCCTGGTACTTGTCGATCGCGGCCTGGTCGATGATGAACGGCTCGTACTCGGCGAGCGCGGCGTCCACGTCGGCCTGCTTCTCCTCCATCTCGCCCACGAGCTCGACCCGGCGCGCCGGGTCGGAGACGGCGTACTCGAGCACGCGGGCCCGGTGCGCGGCGGTGGCGCGCTGGACGGCGGAGAGGGAGTTCAGCGGCTTGAGGTTCTCGTCGTAGATGCGCTCCTGGTCGGCACTCATCTCGCTCATGCGGGAGATGGCCAGGGCGTTGGCGCCGCCGAGGACGACGAGGAGCAGCGCGACCACTGCGCCGATGCGGACGCCGAGCGGACGATCGGAGAACCAACCGCCTCCCGTGGCGCGGGTCCGGGACGAACGAGTGCTCATGACTGCTCCAGGGCGGGAAGAATGGATCGAGATGTTCGAAACGGCAGATCCTGTGCCGTAACGCACAGGAAGAATCGCGCACCAACGCACGACGGAGCGCCTTTTCCGAGGCGTGTCGTGGCGCGTCGTGGAAATGGTTCGGTGACCGCCTTTCCCGAGTCGACATGGCCACCCGTCCCAATGGGCCCGCAAGTCTCTGACCATTCCGCCGACGAGCGGGAACACATGCAGAACGGGGCGACGACCGGTGTTCCGGTCGTCGCCCCGTTCAGGGAGGTGGCAGCACTCAGTAGGTGAACTTCCCGACGGTGGTGCGCAGGTCCGCGGCCATGCGGGACAGCTCGTCGACGGCGACCCGGGTCTGGGTCAGCGCCTGCGTGGTGGACTCCGCGGCACCCGAGACGCCGGAGATGTTCTCGGCGATCTGGGTGGTGCCGCCGGCGGCCTCCTGCACCGAGCGCGACATCTCGTTGGTGGTGGCGGTCTGCTCCTCCACCGCGCTGGCGATGGTGGTCTGCCGGTCGGAGATCTGGGCGACGATCTGCGAGATCTCCTCGATCGCGCCCACGGCGGCACCGGTGTCCTTCTGGATCGCCTCGACCCGGCGGGCGATGTCCTCGGTGGCCTTCGCCGTCTCCTGGGCGAGCTCCTTGACCTCGTTCGCGACGACGGCGAAGCCCTTGCCCGCCTCACCGGCCCGAGCCGCCTCGATCGTGGCGTTCAGGGCCAGCAGGTTGGTCTGCTCGGCGATCGAGGTGATGACCTTCACGACGTTGCCGATCTCGGCCGAGGACTCCCCCAGCTTCGCCACCGTGGCGGTGGTCGTCTCGGCGGCGGTGACCGCCCGGCTGGCGACCTCGGAAGCCTCCGCCGCGTTCGTCGCGATCTCGCGGATCGAGGCGCCCATCTGCTCCGCGCCCGCGGCGACGGTCTGCACGCTGCGGGAGACCTCCTCCGCGGCACCGGACACGACGCCGGACTGCGCGGAGGTCTCCTCGGCCGAGGCCGAGATCTGCGCCGAGGACGCCGACAGCTCCTCCGACGAGGCCGCCACCGCGTCCGCCGACGACACGACCGAGGACAGGACGACCCGGAGATCGCACACCGCGACGTCGAGGGCGGCGGCCACCCGGCCGACCTCGTCCTGCTGGTCGACACCGGTGGTGCGGGTCAGATCGCCCGCCGCCAGTGCGTCGGCGACCTCCACCACCGCACCCAGGGGCCGCACGATGCGGCGGGCGACGGCGATCGCCAGCCCGATGGCCAGCAGCGCGCCCACCGCGATGACGCCGACCATCGTCCACAGCGTGCGGGTCTGCTCGGCGTCGGCGGTCTCCACCGCGTCGCCCATCCGCGCCTGCAGGCTCTCCTTGAGCTGCTTGGTCAGGTCCAGGATGCCGAAGTAGACCTCGTAGCCGCCGCCGAGGATGAGGGCGTCGGCCGCATCGGTCGTCGCCGCAGTGTTCTGTGCGTAGAGGCCGGCGACCTGCTCGTCCACGGCGAAGAACGTCTCCCACTCGGCGACGATCTCGTCGTACAGCGCCGTCTCGGTGTCGCTGAGGGTCTCCCGCGGCATGGCCGCGAGCTCGTCGCGGAGCCGGTCGGTGATGTCGAGGAACCCGGCACGGTTGCCGCTGTCCGGAGCCACGGCCTCGAGGGGGCTGAGCCGGCTGGCGTCCCAGGCGTAGGCGACCTGCCAGCCGCTCACGTCGGCGTTCAGGTACTCCATGGTCTGCACGTGGGCCAGGGCGTCGCCGAGCGCGTCGACCTCGTGCCGCGCCTCGCCGCCCTTCTGGAGTCCGACGATCGCGAACCCGCCGACGGCGACGGCGGCGACGACGCCGGCGGCGCCGACGGAGAGGATCGATCCGCGGACGCCCAGCCGGGTCCGGCGGCGGAGGTGAGCGGCATAAGGCATGGACGTGCTCCTGTGCGTGGGCCGTCATCCGCGGGGGGACGCATGCACGGCGTGGCGGTGAATGGTGTGCTTTCCGGTGATCCCGACGCTGGGTTCGGCGTAAGGATGAAGCCCACCGTCCGCGAGGCACGCCATGTGCGTGCGTGTTGCGACCGGAATTGTGAATTGTCGAGCGACCGCTCTTTCGCTTTCCACTTGTCGACAATCGCCCCGTGGTCGGGAAATGGACGAGAGCGCACAGCCCGGGGCTGTGCGCTCTCGTCCGTGACCGGGGTTCCCCCGGAGCTGTCAGTAGGTGAACTTCCCGACGGTCGTGCGCAGGTCGGCGGCCATGCGGGACAGCTCGTCCACAGCGACCCGGGTCTGGGTCAGCGCCTGCGTGGTGGACTCCGCGGCACCCGAGACACCGGAGATGTTCTCGGCGATCTGGGTGGTACCGCCGGCGGCCTCCTGCACCGAGCGGGACATCTCGTTGGTGGTCGCGGTCTGCTCCTCCACCGCGCTGGCGATGGTGGTCTGCCGGTCGGAGATCTGGGCGACGATCGCGCTGATCTCCTCGATCGCGCTCACCGCCGCCGTCGTGTCGCCCTGGATGGCCAGCACCCGCCGGGCGATGTCCTCGGTCGCCTTCGCCGTCTCCTGGGCCAGCTCCTTGACCTCGTTGGCCACGACGGCGAAGCCCTTGCCCGCCTCACCGGCCCGAGCCGCCTCGATCGTGGCGTTCAGGGCCAGCAGGTTGGTCTGCTCGGCGATCGAGGTGATGACCTTCACGACGTTGCCGATCTCGGCCGAGGACTCCCCCAGCTTCGCCACCGTGGCGGTGGTCGTCTCGGCGGCGGTGACCGCCCGGCTGGCGACCTCGGAAGCCTCCGCCGCGTTCGTCGCGATCTCGCGGATCGAGGCGCCCATCTGCTCCGCGCCCGCGGCCACGGTCTGCACGCTGCGGGACACCTCCTCAGCGGCACCCGACACCACACCCGACTGCGCGGAGGTCTCCTCGGCCGAGGCCGAGATCTGCGCCGAGGACGCCGACAGCTCCTCCGACGAGGCCGCGACCGCGTCGGCCGAGGCCGCCACCGAGCCGAGGACCTCCCGCAGGCTGCTCTGCGCAGCTCCCAGCGCGGCGGCCATCTTGCCCAGCTCATCGCCCGAGCGGACCACCGGGGTCACCGTCAGGTCACCCTCGGCGAGGGCGTCCACCGACTTCTGCACCGAGCGCACCGTGGCGACGATCTGCCGGACGACGAGCACGGCCAGCGCGGACGCGGCGAGGACGCCGATGGCGAGGGCGATCCACAGGGTGAGGCGCGCCGACTCGGCGAGCCTTTGACCGGCCGCGGCGTCGACCCGGGCGCCCTCGGCCTGCCGCTCCTGCTCGACCCCGAAGGCGTCGGAGAGGCCGCGGCCGGCCTCGGCCAGCTCGCCGCTGACCAGCTGCTGGACGGTGGCCACAGCACCGGCCTCCGCGGCCGGGTAGAGCTTCTGGTCCACGACGGCGAAGTAGGTGTCGATCGCCTCCTGCACCGGCGCGAAGTCCGCCGGGTTGTTCAGCGTCCCGACGTAGGCGTCGATCTGCTCGCCGAACAGCGTGCGGCGCTCAGCCAGCTGGGTCTTCAGGTCGGCGCGGGCGGCCGGGGCGACGAAACCGTAGATGTTGTTGCGGGCGCGGTCGCCCTGGAAGGTGCGCTGCGCCTCGCCGAGCTGGTTCAGCGGGACGATGGAGTCCTCGTACAGCGTGTCCCCTGCATCGGCGAGCGTGCCGATGCGCTGGATGGCCAGGGCCGTGAGAGCGAACGACACGATGGCCAGGAGCGCCAGGGCCGCACCGATCTTGACGGCAACGGGCCGGTTCGAGAACCAGTTGCCACGGCCGGCGGCGGGCGCGAGGGGTGGACGAGAGGACATGACTGCTCCAGTGCGGAAAACGGGGTGAGGACGGGAAGGGAAATGCCCTGTGCGGCGCCACTTCCCGAACGAAGAATGGCGCCAGATCAGGTGTGCGGACTGCTCGGTTCCCGCGTGTCGCGACCTCCCTGCGCAGAAAGGTCGGTGAGCGCCATTCCCGTGTCGACAAACCCATTCGTCCCCGACCGTCGCACCGGGAATGGCGAACGCCGGTGGCGACCAGGATCGGTCGCCACCGGCGTTCGGGGTGAGGAGCCTGCGGCCCGTCCTCTCAGAAGGTGAACCGCCCGACGGTGGTGCGCAGGTCGGACGCCATCCGGGAGAGCTCGTCCACCGCGGTGCGGGTCTGGGTCAGCGCCTGGGTGGTGGAGTCCGCGGCGGTGGAGACCCCGGTGATGTTGTCGGCGATCTGGGTGGTGCCGCCGGCTGCCTCCTGCACGGAGCGGGCCATCTCGTTGGTGGTCGCGGTCTGCTCCTCGACGGCCGAGGCGATGGTGGTCTGCCGGTCGGAGATCTGCGCGACGATCGAGCTGATCTCCTCGATGGCGCTCACCGCCGCCGTCGTGTCGCCCTGGATGGCCAGGACCCGCCGGGCGATGTCCTCGGTTGCCTTCGCCGTCTCCTGGGCCAGCTCCTTGACCTCGTTCGCCACGACCGCGAAGCCCTTGCCCGCCTCACCGGCCCGAGCCGCCTCGATGGTCGCGTTCAGCGCCAGCAGGTTCGTCTGCTCGGCGATCGAGGTGATCACCTTGACGACGTTGCCGATCTCGGCGCTCGAGTCACCGAGCTTCGCGACCGTCGCCGTGGTGGTGGCGGCAGCCTCCACCGCGCGGTGCGCCACCTCGCTGGCCTCCGCGGCGTTCGTGGCGATCTCCCGGATGCTGGCGCCCATCTCCTCAGCGCCCGCGGCCACCGTCGCCACGCTGCGCGACACCTCCTCCGCGGCACCGGACACGACGCCGGACTGGGCCGAGGTCTCCTCGGCCGACGCCGAGATCTGCGCCGACGACGCCGACAGCTCCTCCGAGCTCGCCGCCACCGCATCGGCCGAGCCCGCGACCGACACGAGCACGGCGCGCAGCGACACGATCGCCTCGTCGAGCGACCTGGCGGTGCGCCCCACCTCGTCGTCCTGCTGGAGCCCCCGTTGCGACGGTCAGGTCGCCCTCGGCCAGCCGGCCGGTGGCGTCCTGCAGGCGGGAGAGGCTGCGGCGGATGGTGCGGGCGACGAACCAGCCGAGGCCGGCCGCCAGGAGCACCCCCAGCCCGCAGACGATGACCATCGTCCGCACGGCGTCGGAGACGGTCTGCTCGTAGGAGGCGCCGGCCAGGAGAGCGGTCTCGGCGTCCTCGAGGCCCACCTTCAGAGCCCCCTCGTAGGTCTTGCGGAGGTCGCGGGTCTCGCCGAACGCGAGGGCGATGCCAGCCTCGGGGTTCTGCGCGAAGAGCTGGAACTCCGCCTGCATGCTGCCCGACCAAGCGTCCAGCCCGGCCTCCAGCTCGTCCAGGTAGGCGGTCTGGGCACCGTTGGACGCGGCGCGGGCCTCTTCCAGGTAGCCGTCGACCTTGGCGAGGCGCTCCTCGATCTCCGGCAGGAACTCGGGATCACCGGTGAGCAGGTAGCCCCGCTCGTCGTTGGCGGTGGCCTTCTTGGTGAGACCGATGTCGTGCAGGCTGTTGAGGTAGGGCAGGGCAGTGCTGAGCTCCTGGGCCCGGGCGTCTCGCAGGGTCTTCAGGTCGTCCACCGCCAGGGCGCCGACGCCGACGGCGGTGGCCGAGGCGATGCCGACGGCAGCCAGGATGCGGGTGGCGACGGGGCGGTTGTTCAGCCAGCCGGCGCGACGGGCCCCCGTGGGGGCGGGAGGGCGGACGGACGATGTCATGACGGCCGGACTCCAGGACAGAGGACGGAAAGGTGTTCTCGCCGTCGAGGTCGTCATCGGCACCAATCGGCTTGCTGAGAAAAGTAGTGCCGATGCACTAGTCCGGGCGCATGTTCCATCGCGTGTCCGGTGATGTCGCAACAATTGATCGGTGAGCAGACTTCACGTGTCGACTTGGCGATGTGACCGAGACCGGAAATGGCAGAAAACGCATTCGGGGTGGCAACCGGTGATCCGTTTGCCACCCCGAGGTGTGCGAGTCCGCCGTCAGTAGGTGAACTGCCCGACGGTGGTGCGCAGGTCGGCGGCCATGCGGGACAGCTCGTCGACGGCGACCTGGGTCTGCCCCAGGGCCTGCGTGGTGGCCTCCGCGGCACCGGAGACGCCGGTGATGTTCTCGGCGATCTGCGTGGTGCCGCCGGCGGCCTCCTGCACCGAACGGGACATCTCGCTGGTCGTGGCGGTCTGCTCCTCGACCGCGCTGGCGATGGTGGTCTGCCGGTCGGAGATCTGCGCGACGATGCTCGAGATCTCCTCGATCGCGGTCACCGCCGCGGTCGTGTCGCCCTGGATGGCCAGCACCCGCTTGGCGATGTCCTCGGTGGCCTTCGCCGTCTCCTGGGCCAGCTCCTTGACCTCGTTGGCGACGACCGCGAAGCCCTTGCCGGCCTCGCCCGCCCGGGCGGCCTCGATCGTCGCGTTGAGCGCGAGCAGGTTGGTCTGCTCCGCGATGCTCGTGATGACCTTCACGACGTTGCCGATCTCCGCCGAGGAGTCGCCGAGCTTGGCGACGGTGGCGGTGGTGGTGGCGGCGGCGTCCACGGCCCGCGCGGCGACCTGGCTGGCCTCAGCGGCGTTCGTGGCGATCTCGCGGATCGACGCGCCCATCTCCTCCGCGCCGGCGGCGACGGTCTGCACGCTGCGCGAGACCTCCTCGGCGGCACCGGCGACGACGCCGGACTGGGCCGAGGTCTCCTGCGCCGAGGCTGAGATCTGCGCCGACGAGGCGGAGAGCTCCTCGGAGCTGGCGGCAACGGCGTCGGCGGAGGCGACGACGGTGGACATGACGGCGCGCAGGCTGGTCTGCGCCTCGTCGAGCGAAGCGGCCATCTGTCCCAGCTCGTCGCGGGAGACGACGCCGGTGCCCACGGTGAGGTCGCCCTTGGCGAGCGCGTCGAGCGAGGCCTTGACCCGCTGGACCGGGCGGGTGATGGAGCGCATGGTGACCACGGCGAGGGCGACGAGCACGAGGAGGCCGGCCATACCGGCGATCAGGCTGATCCGCTCCGCCTTGTTGATCTCGTTGTGGAGCAGCGCCTCGGCATCGTCGTACGCGATGGCCAGCTCGTCCTTGGCGGCCCCCACGGCGCCGTCGGTGAGGTCGTTGGCGACCTGGATCTCCTCCCAGCGGACGCGGGCGGCGTTCTGGTTGGCGACGGCGGAGTCGACGAAAGCCGTGATCGCGTCGGTGTAGTCACCGTAGGTCGCCTGCAGCTCGGCGACGGCCTCCGCGGCGGGCGGCACGTCGGCGAGGTGGACCTCGTCCAGCTCGGCCAGCAGCGCCTCGGGGGTGGCGATGTCGTCAGCCAGCTCGGACAGCTGCTCGGCAGGGTTTCCCCGCACGAGCGCCTTGAAGCCGTCGACCTTGAGCTCGCTGGCCCGGGTGTCGAGCTGGAGCACCAGCATCTCTGCGCGGCTGATGTGGTCGAGCTCGGTGTTGGCTTCGCGCACGTTCGAGTTGCCGACGAGCATCGTGGCCAGCACGGTGCCGAAGGCGAGCACGACGACGCCGACGAGGATGCCGAACTTCACCGCGAGCGGGCGGTCGGCGAACCAGCCCGCACGCCGCTGCGCGACGGGAGAAGGGTTACGGGTGTTCACGGGAGACCGTCCTTGACGATGAATGGATGCCACCGCTCCTGGTGGTCCGCTGAGTGTGGGGACTCCAGCGACCGGCGCGACGTCCATTCAAACGCCCGAACGACAATTGTGACCGGCCCGCCCGGTCAGCGCATTCCGCTGCACCATTTGTCGACAGTTCCGGCAGCCGCTGCCGACGGTCCACCGATCCGTTTGCACCGGAAACCGCAGGTCGGCGGGCGGGGCAGGGGCCCGGCAGACTGGTACCGACGGACTCCGGAACGGTCGGGGGCCTGTTGGTCGTCCGTGACGCATGCCCGACACGCCGCGATCAGGCGAGCAGATCCGCCAGCCGGCCGAGAACGGTCAGGACGGCGTCGGGATCGGCGACGCGGTGGCGGGCGGCCGTCTCGCCGTCGCCCACCTTCACCGTGACGTCGGCCGGGCCCAGCGACCGGAAGCCGTCCTCGTCGGTGACGTCGTCCCCGAGGTAGAGGGCGACGTCGGCGCCGAGCTCGGCGACGAGCCGGCGCAGGGCGGAGCCCTTGTCCGCGTCGGTCACCGCGATCTCGAGCACCTCCTTGCCGGGCTTCATCGTCAGTGACGAATCGGCCAGCTCGCGGCAGCGAGCGAGGAGCGCGGAGGCTGCATCGCGGTCGGCGACCTGCCGGACGTGGACCGCGACGCTGGCGGGCTTCACCTCCAGCCGCGCGCCGGGCGTGGCGGCCACCTCCGGCTCGACCAGCCGGGCCAGCTCGTCCCGCCGGTCGGCGAGCCCACCGGTCAGCGGACCGTCGTACTCGGCGCCGTGGCTGCCGACCCACCGGAAGGGCCCCGACAGGGCGCTCGTGCGCTGCAGGTCCTCGACACCGCGACCGCTCACCAACGCGACGGTCACGCCGTCCACGGCGGCGATCCGGGCCAGCACCTCGGCGATGCCGGGCTGCGGGACCGCGGCGGAGGGGTCGTCGCGCAGGGGCGCCAGGACGCCGTCGTAGTCGCTGGCCACCAGCAGCGGTCGCCGGCCGGCCGCGGCGGCCAGCGCCGCGTCCAGGTCGGGGTCGAGCGCGGGGGAGGAGCTCATGCCTGCCGCTTCAGCGCGTCGAAGAACGAGGTGGCCCAGTGCTCCAGGTCGTTCTTGAACAGGTGCCGGCGAAGGGCCCGCATCCGCTTGGTCAGCTCGCCCGGTTCGGCGCGCAGCGCACGCAGCAGCTGGTTCTTGACGCCGGCGATGTCGTGCGGGTTCACCAGGAACGCCTGCTTCAGCTGGGCCGCGGCTCCGGCGAACTCGGAGAGGACCAGAGCGCCACCGCCGTCGCCCCGTGCCGCCACGTACTCCTTCGCGACCAGGTTCATCCCGTCGCGGTAGGGGGTGACCAGCATGACGTCGGCCGCGCGGTACAGCGCGGCCAGCTCCTCGCGTGGCATGGACTGGTTGAAGTAGTGGACGGCGGAACCGGCGATCGAGCCGTACACCCCGTTGATGTGGCCGACCTGCTGCTCGATCGTCTCGCGCATGTGCACGTAGTGCTCGACCCGCTCACGGCTGGGCGTGGCGACCTGGACCATGACCGTGTCGGGCGCCTCGAGGGCGCCGTCCTCCAGCAGCTCCTCGAAGGCGTTGAGCCGGACGCTGATGCCCTTGGTGTAGTCCAGCCGGTCGACGCCCAGGATGATCTTGCCCGGGTTCCCCAGCTCCTCGCGGATCTCCTTGGCCCGCGCCAGCACCTCGGGGGAGCGGGCGAGCTCGTCGAACGCCGCGACGTCGATCGAGATGGGGAACGCCTTCGCGGTGACCGTGCGGCCGTCGTACTCGATCTGGTCGCGGCGGCAGGTGAGGTCGTGCAACCGGCGGGCGAGCTGCACGAAGTTCGCCGCGGCCGAGGGAAGCTGGAAGCCCACGAGGTCGGCGCCGAGCAGCCCCTCCACGATCGCCGAGCGCCACGGCAGCTGGGTGAACAGCTCGTACGGCGGGAAGGGGATGTGCAGGAAGAACCCGATGGTCAGGTCGGGCCGGCGCTGGCGGAGCATCGCCGGGACCAGCTGCAGCTGGTAGTCGTGCACCCAGACGATCGCGTTCTCGGCGGCCACCGCGGCGGCCCGCTCGGCGAACCGCTTGTTGACCTGGACATAGGTGTCCCACCAGGTGCGGTGGTACTCGGGCTTCGCGACGACGTCGTGGTAGAGCGGCCACAGCGAGGCGTTCGACATGCCCTCGTAGTAGCTGTCGACCTCCCCCTCCGAGAGCGGCACCGGGATCAGCTGCATCCCGCCGGACTCGAAGGGCTCCGGCGCCTCGCCGGCCGACCCCGACCAGCCGACCCAGGCGCCGCCACGACCGGCGACGAACGGCTCGAGCGCGGTCACCAGCCCGCCGGGGCTGCGCTGCCAGCGCGTCGAGCCGTCGGGGTCGGTCACCTGGTCGACGGGAAGCCGGTTGGCGACCACGACGACGGGGCTGTCCGCCTTGACCTCATGCTCCGTGTTCTCGGCCATACCGCCTCTGACCCTATCCACAGCGGGCGCGGGTCGCCCTCCCGGAGCGGGTCAGAACCCCCGGCCGACGGCGTGGCCGGCGACCGCGGCGCCGAGGCCGAGGACCAAGGTGACCCCGGCGTACGCGGCGACGACGCGCCACCGGCGCTGCTCGGCCAGGCGCACGACATCGGTTCCGAAGGTGGAGAACGTGGTCAGGGTGCCGCAGAAGCCGGTGCCCAGCAGTGCCGCCAGCCAGCCCGGTGCGGCCGCCCAGCCCACCAGCACGCCCAGCACGGCGCTGCCCACCACGTTGACGGTCAGGGTGCCCAGGACGCTGCCCGGTCCCCGCCGGGCGACGGCCACGCGCTCGGCCAGCAGCCGCAGCGGCGCACCCAGCAGCGCGCCGGCCACGACCAACCAAGGCGTCATCGCGCGGTCCGGGCCACGCGCCGCCCGGCCAGCGTCCCGAGCCCCGCGGCCAGCACCCCGCCCAGGACGGAGACGACGACGTAGCCGACCGCGGTCCCGGCAGCGCCGGCATCGGCCAGCCGCACGGTCTCGACGGCGAACGTGGAGTAGGTCGTGAACCCGCCCAGGACGCCCACCCCGAGGAAGGGCCGGGCCCACGGCGAGTCCGGCGCCCGTTCGGCCAGGACCGCGGCGAGCAGGCCCAGCAGCAGGCAGCCGGCCAGGTTCACCAGCAGCGTCGACCAGGGCCAGCCGGCGGGGGAGGAGGGCAGCGCCTCGGCCAGTCCCCAGCGGCCCAGGGCGCCGATCGCGCCGCCCAGCGCGGCCAGGAGATAGGCCATGTGACCTGCCTCTCCTCTCTCCTCGGCCGTGGGGCAGCATGCCCTCCGGGAGGGTCGCACGCCGGCGGCCCGGAGCAGGGGAGGACGCCGTGGGACCGCTGGAGGGCGTGCGGGTCGTGGAGTTCGCCGGGCTGGGCCCCGGACCGTTCTGCGGCATGCTGCTGGCCGACCTGGGGGCCGACGTCGTCCGCATCGACCGCAAGGGCGGCCGCGGGGGACTGCTCGGCTCCCTCGGCGCGACGTCCCTGCTGGACCGCGGGAAGCGCTCGATCGCGCTCGACCTCAAGGACCCGGCCGACGTCGAGGTGGTGCGCGCCCTCGTGCGGCGCTCCGACGTGCTGCTGGAGGGTTTCCGGCCCGGCGTCATGGAGCGGCTGGGCCTGGGTCCCGACGAGCTGACGGGGGAGAACCCCGCGCTGGTCTACGGCCGGATGACCGGCTGGGGCCAGACCGGCCCGCTGGCGCACTCCGCCGGGCACGACATCGGCTACATCGCGCTGACCGGCGCCCTCGGCGCCTCCGGCCGGCCCGATGAGCGGCCGGCGCCGCCGCTGAACCTGCTGGGCGACTTCGGCGGCGGGGGAGTGTTCCTCGCCCTGGGGGCGCTCGCCGCGCTGATCCGGGCCCGGACGACGGGGGAGGGGCAGGTGGTGGATGCGGCGATCGTCGACGGGACCGCCGTCCTCACCACGATGATCCACGGGATGCTCGACGCCGGCGTGTGGACCGACCGCCGGGGCCGGAACCTGCTGGACACCGGGGCGCCGTTCTACGACGTGTACCGCTGCGCCGACGGCCAGTTCCTCGCCGTGGGCGCCCTGGAGGAGCAGTTCTACGCCGCGCTGCTCGAGGGACTGGGCCTGGCCGGCGACGAGTCGCTGCCCGACCGAAACGACCCGCGGCAGTGGGGAGCGCTGCGGGACCGCTTCACCGAGGTGTTCGCCTCGCGCACGCGGGTGCAGTGGTGGCAGGTATTCGAGGGCACCGACGCCTGCGTGGCGCCGGTGTGGTCGCTGCTGGAGGCGACGACCGACCGGCACAACGCCGAGCGCGGCGTCTTCGTGGAGGTCGACGGCGTGCTGCAGCCCGACGTCGCCCCCCGGTTCTCCTCGACCCCCGGCCGGGTCGGCCGGGTGCCGCAGGCCGGCCAGCACACCGAGGAGATCCGCGCCGAACTCGGCCTCTGAGCCGTCCTCCCTCGCCGTTCGGGGTCCTCCCTCGCGGTCGACCGTGAGGGAGGACCCCTGGTGATCAGGTCACCTGATCATCAGGGGGCCCTTCAGGAGCGCTTGCGGGTCTCCGGGAAGAGCAGGTCGACGAAGCGCTCGGCCACCGGCTGCGGCTCGTGGTTGGCCAGGCCCGGCCGCTCGTTGGCCTCGATGAACACGTAGTCCGGGCCACCGACGTCGGGCACCAGGAAGTCGATGCCGGTCACCGGGATGCCCAGCGCCTCCGCGGCCCGCACCGCGGCGGCGGCGACCTCCGGGTGCAGCTGGGCGGTGACGTCCTCGATGGTGCCGCCGGTGTGCAGGTTCGCCGTCCGGCGCACCTGGATCCGCTCGCCGTTGGGTGGCACGTCATCCATCTCCCACCCCGCGTCGGCCACGACCTCGGCGGTTGTGTCGTCCAGCGGGATGCGGGACTCGCCCCCGGTCGCGCGCTCGCGGCGCCGGCTGGTCGAGCGGACCAGCTCGGTGACGGTGTTCCGGCCGTCGGCGACGACCTCGGCCGGCCGGCGCACGGCCGCGGCGACCACGGCGCGGTCGATGACCAGCACCCGCAGGTCCTCGCCCGGCACGAGCTCCTCGACCAGGACGTCGGGGCAGAACTGCAGCGCGTACCGGACCGCCTTCTCCAGACCCACCTCGTCCGTCACTCCCACGGTGATGCCGCGGCCCTGCTCACCCCGGGCCGGCTTGACCACCACGCCGCCGACCTCGCGGATCAGCGCGGCGGCGTCGTCCAGCTCGCCTTCCCGGGCCAGCGCCCCGCGGGCGACCCGCACGCCGGCCCGCTCCATGATCCGGCGGGTCACCCGCTTGTCGTCGCAGCGGCTCATCGCCACGGCGGTGGTGAACTCCGAGAGCGACTCGCGCGTGACCACCGTGCGGCCGCCGACCGACAGCCGGAGCTCGCCGAACTCGGCGTCGAGCACCTCCACGCGGATACCGCGGCGCAGCGCCTCCTCGGCGATGATCAGCGCGTAGGGGTTCAGGTCCTCCAGGCCGCGCGGCCGGGCGGCGAACAGGGGCGTGTTGATCGGGTTCTTGCGCTTGACGCAGACGGCGGAGACGCGGCTGAACCCGAGCTTGCGGTAGAGCCGGATCGCCGCCTCGTTGTCGTGCATGACCGAGAGGTCGAGGTAGGCGCGGCCGCGACCCACGTAGCGCTCGGCCAGCACCCGCACCAGCGCCTCACCGGCCCCGGTCGGGGCGTCCTGGTTGTTCACCGCGAGGCACCACAGGCTGGTGCCGCCCTCGGGGTCGTCGAAGGCCAGCGTGTGGTCGACGCCGGTGACCGTGCCGATGATCCGGCCGGTACGGGTGTCCTCGGCGACGAGGTAGGTGAAGGCGCGGGTGCGGTGGTTGTTCCACATGACGTCGGAGTCGCCGACGACCATCCCGTTCAGCGCGTAGATCCCGTTGATCGCCTCCATGTCCTCGCGCGAGGTCGCGGTGCGCACGAAGACGCCCCGGATCAGCTCGTGGCGGGCCCGGTAGCGGTGCAGGTCCAGGCGGTAGGTGTAGCTGGGATCGATGAACAGCTCGTCGGGGGCGAGGCCGACCAGCACGTGCGGATCCCGCGGGTAGATGCAGATGTCCCGCTCACCGGTCTCCTCCGCGCGCAGCGCCAGCACGATGCCGCGCAGGTCGGAGAAGGTCTGGCCGAAGACCAGCCGGCCCCAGCCCATGTCCAGGACGGTGTCGTGCTGCATGCCCTGCAGCTGGTGCTCGGACGGTTGCCGCCAGGACCGGTCGGTCAGGGCCGGCGTGCTCGCCACCGGGGTGCGGCGCCGGTGACCCGCGAGCCGGGGTGCCATGGACATCTCCTCAGACCGCGTGCGTCTGCAGCCAGAGCTCCAGCAGGCCGAGCTGCCAGAGCTTGTTGCCGAGCAAGGGGGTGAGCTCGCCGTTGGGGTCGGCCAGCAGTTCCCGCACGTACTCGGGGCGGAACATGCCCCGGTCCCGTGCGGCGTCGCTGGAGAGCGCGTCCTTGACCAGCCCCAGCACCTTGCCCTCGAGGTGGGTGATCGCCGGCACGGGGAAGTAGCCCTTGGGCCGGTCGATGACCTCCGGCGGGATGATCCGGCGCCCGATGGCCTTGAGCACGCCCTTGCCGCCGTCGGCCAGCTTGAGCTCCGGCGGGCAGAGCGCGGCGAGCTCCACGAGGTCGTGGTCGAGGAACGGCACGCGGGCCTCCAGGCCCCACGCCATGGACATGTTGTCCACCCGCTTGACCGGGTCGTCGACCAGCATGACCTCGCTGTCCAGGCGCAGCGCGGCGTCCACGGCGGTCTCCGCGCCCGGGGCCTCCATGTGCGCGCGCACGAAGGCCAGGCTCGGGTCCTCGTCCAGCGCGTAGCGGTCGGAGACCACCGAGCGCATCTGGGCGTGGTCGCGGTCGAAGAAGGCGCGCGCGTAGGTCTGCACCGCCTGCTCGCGGCCGACCCCGGCCAGCGGCGGGTACCAGTGGTAGCCGGCGAAGACCTCGTCGGCGCCCTGGCCCGACTGCACGACCTTGATCGTCTCGCTGACCCGCTCGCTGAGCAGGTCGAAGGCGACGGCGTCGTGGCTGACCATGGGCTCGGCCATCGCGCCGACCGCGTGGCCGAGCGCGCCGACCAGCTCGTCGGAGGCGACCCGGATGCGGTGGTGGTTGGTGCCGAAGCGCTCGGCGATCACGTCGGAGTAGACGAACTCGTCGCCCTCGCGCCCGCCCACGGACTCGAAGCCGATCGAGTAGGTCGAGAGGTTGGTCTGCCCCTCCTGGGCTAGCAGGCCGACGATGAGGCTGGAGTCCAGCCCGCCGGAGAGCAGCACGCCCACCGGGATGTCGGCGACCAGGCGACGGCGGACGGCGACCCGCAGCGCCTCCTCGATCGCGTCCTCCCAGTCACGGGCGGACCAGCCCGCGTGCTCGGCACGGCGCTCGTAGGTGGCGTTCCAGTAGCGGTGCTCGCGGCTGGTGCCGTCGGCCTCGATCACCCGCACGGTGGCGGGCGGGAGCTTGCGGACGCCGTTGAGGATGGTCCGCGGCGCCGGCACCACGGCGTGCCAGCTCAGGTAGTGGTGCAGCGCGACGGGGTCGATGGAGGTGTCGACGCCGCCGCCGCGGAGCAGGGCCGGGAGCGTGGAGGCGAACCGCAGCCGCTTGCCCGGCGTCTCGGCGAGGTAGAGCGGCTTGATGCCCAGCCGGTCGCGGGCCATGACCACGCGTCCGGTGTCCCGCTCGGTGATCACGAAGGCGAACATGCCGTGCAGGTGCGAGACGACGTCGGTGCCCCAGTGGTGGTAGCCCTTGAGAATCACCTCGGTGTCGCTGTGCGAGAAGAACCGGTAGCCGTGGCCTTCCAGCTCGGCGCGCAGCTCGCGGTAGTCGTAGATGCAGCCGTTGAAGACGGCCGTCAGGCCCAGCTCGTTGTCCACCATCGGCTGCGAGCCGCAGGTGGAGAGGTCGATGACCGAGAGCCGGCGGTGACCGAAGGCGATCCGCCCGTTGCTCCAGGAACCCTGGCCGTCCGGGCCCCGGGGGACCAGGGCCTCCACCATGCGGCCCACCGCTGCGGTGTCCGCCATCGTGCCGTCGAACGTGATCTCGCCGCAGAGGCCGCACATGCGACTTGATCTAACCCGCGGCGGGCGATCCACGCTCATCGAGAGCAAGATCACCCGCCGCGGGCGAGATCAGGTGTTCCACGTGGAACGGTCGCTTCACCCCGCGGTCAGGCGACCCACCGCGGCGACGACGTCGACCAGGCCGGTGCCCTTGTCGAAGGACGTCGGGTAGCCGCCCACCGTCGAGTAGGCCGCGCCGTCGGTGAACCGGTACGTGGTGCCCTTCAGCGCGGCCTCGATCTCGGCCGGCGTGGCCGTCGGGTCGGCCTGGAAGAGCTGGGCCACGATCCCGGCGACGTGCGGCGCCGCCATCGAGGTGCCGCTGATCGTGTTGAAGGTGCCGACGTCCAGCAGGCCCGGGCCGTTGCGGAAGTCCAGCCCCGTGGAGCAGATCGGCAGGTAGGGCCGGCACGCGGAGGTGATGTTCTCACCGGGCGCGGAGAGGTCCGGCCACGTCGAGGGGTCGGCCTGCGCGCCGCGCGAGGAGTAGTCGCTGACCACGCCGTCGCGGGTACCGGTGTCCTGGTCGTAGTAGGAGGCGACCGACAGGATGCCGCCGGTCGGGTCCTGGCCGGGCGGGTTGGTCAGCGAGGTGGAGCCGTCGCCGCCGTCGTTGCCGGCGGCCCAGACGGTCACGACGCCCTCGGCGGCGAGCGCGCGCTGCAGCTTCACGGTCGCGGAGTTCGGGTCGAACTCGCCGCCGCCGCTGGGGCCGTAGCTGTTGTTGGTCACCTTGATCGGCGGGCAGACCGACGCCGGGACCCCCTCGCCGCACGGCGCTTCATGGTTCTCCAGGACCCAGTTGAGCGCGGAGTCCGCACCGACGATGAGCAGCACCGCGCCGGTCGAGATCGAGACGAGGCTCGACCCGGGCGCCGCACCCTGGAAGCTGCCGCCGTCCGGCAGCGTCGTCGGCCGCCCGCCCACGATGCCGCTGACGTGCGTGCCGTGACCGCCGACCGCGAGGGTGTCGGTGTCGACGAACCCCGGCACGGGGACGACGCAGTCGGGGCTGGTGCTGGTCTCCACCAGGCACAGGCTCTTCAGGTTGGCGACCACCGCGCTGCTGCCGTCGGGATTGCGGAAGTACGGGTGGGTCGGGTCGATGCCGGAGTCGATGACCGCGACCGAGACCCCGCTGCCGTCCAGCGCCTCACCGTTCGCGCCGGTGAGCGTGGCGGCCGCCTCGGCGCCGCGGGTGGCGGTGTTCGACGTCTCCTGGGAGAACTCGATCGGGGTGTTGCCCTCGAGGTAGGTGACGCCGGGCTGCGTGCGCGCGGCCTCGACCTGGTCGGCGGTGCCCGTCGCGACCGCGACGCCGATCCGCTCGTACTCGGTGACCGGCTTCATGCCGGTGGCGGCGACGGCGGCCCGGGCGGCGGCGATGTCGGTGCCGTGCACCATCACCGTGGTGCTGCCGGTCAGCGTCTCCAGCTGGTCGGCGAGGAAGTCCTGCACCGGTGCGGGGGAGGGGGCGGCCTGGGCGGGAACGGCGAGGAGGGCGCCGGCGACGACCGCGCCGGACACCACCCCCAGCAGACGGCGGGACGAGCGGGTCATAGCTCTCCTCGGGGAGTCACGACGGTGTGTGCCGTGTCTCAACGAGCGCGCGCCCGGAGGGTTACCCGTGGGTAGGGACCAGCTGCTCAGCCGTAGTAGAGGGCGACCGGCTTCCCGTCGATCTCGCGCACGTCCACGTCGGTGTCGTACACCGCCCTGAGCACCTCAGGACGCATGATCTCGCGCGCCGGGGCGTCGGCGACGACCGAGCCGTCGCGCATCGCGACGATGCGGTCGGACCAGGTCGCGGCGAAGTTGATGTCGTGCAGCACGGTGACCACCCGCTTGCCGAGGTCGTCGGCCATCCGGCGGACCAGCCGCATGATCTCGGTCATGTGCCGCAGGTCGAGGTTGTTGAGCGGCTCGTCGAGCAGCACGTACCTCGTGTCCTGGGCGAGCACCATCGCGATGAAGGCCCGCTGCCGCTGACCGCCGGACAGCTCGTCGAGGAACCGGTGCCGGTAGGCGTCGAGGTCGAGGTAGTCGATCGCCTGCTCGATGTGCGCGCGGTCCTCGACGGTCAGCCGGCCCCGCGAGTGCGGGAACCGGCCGAACTCCACGAGGTCGTGCACCGTCAGCCGCGCGGCGACGTGGTTCTCCTGGCGCAGCACCGCCAGGCTCTTGGCCAGCTCGGCCGACGGCGTGGTCGTGATGTCGAGGCCGCCGATGGTCACCCGCCCGGCATCGGGCCTGACCAGCCGGCCGACCAGGCTGAACAGCGTCGTCTTCCCCGCGCCGTTGGGGCCGATGAGCGCGGTCACGCCCTCCCCGCCGAGGGTGAGCGACACGTCGTCGACCACCGTCTGGCCGCCGTAGCGCTTGGTGACGTTCTCGAGCGCGATCACCGCGCCCCCTTCCGGAGCACGAGGTACAGGAAGAACAGGCCGCCGGCGAAGTCGATGACCGTGGACAGGGTGCCGCCGTAGCCGAAGACCCGTTCCAGGACGAGCTGGCCGCCGAGCAGGCAGACCATGCCGAGCAGGACGGCGGTGGGCATCGTCCAGGCGTGGCGGAAGGAGCCCGCGTAGGAGTAGGCGAGGTTGGCGACGATCAGGCCGAAGAACAGGATCGGCCCGACCAGCGCCGTCGACGCCGCGATCATCACCGAGACGGCGGCGAACAGCGCCATCACCACCCGGCGGTGGTCCACCCCCAGGCCGACGGCGGCCGGCTCGCCGAGCGTGAGCACGTCCAGGGTCCGGCGCAGCGGCACGACAGCCGCGCAGCCGAGGGCGACCAGGACCGCGCTGAGCACCAGCAGCGTCTCGTCAGGGCGGGTCAGCGAGGCGAACATCGCGTCGGAGAGCACCTGGAAGTCCAGCGGGTCCAGCATCCGCTGCATCCACTCGGTGAAGCTCCGGAAGAACGTGCCCAGCACGATGCCGACCAGCAGCATCAGGTGGATCGAGCGCCGCTTCCCGCCGAAGAGCCAGCCGAACAGCAGCGCGCTGAAGGCGACCATGACCACGACCTGGACGAACCACAGCGTGATCTCGTCGAAGGCCAGGAACGCCGCGGACCCCGAGACGAACACGATGACCGTGGAGATCAGCACGTAGAAGGCGTCGAACCCCATGATCGACGGGGTCAGGATCCGGTTCTGCGTGATGGTGTGGAAGACGACGGTGGAGACCCCGACCGCCGTCGAGACGACGAGCATCGCGACGACGGTGAGGCTGCGGATCTCCAGCGCGAAGGCCAGCCGGCCGGGGACGCCGGTGAACAGGTAGACCGCGACCAGCACCAGCACCACGGCACCGAGGACGGCGAGCCGGACGCCGGGCCGGGCCCAGGAGGCCGGCCGGGTGCGGGGCGAGCGGGCCGGGGCGGCGGGGTCAGCGAGCACGGCTCCTCCTGCGGAGCAGCAGCCAGAGGAACAGCGCCGCGCCGACGACGCCGACGACGACCGACAGCGGGATCTCGTAGGGCATGCGGACCGTGCGGGCGACCAGGTCGCAGGCGAGCACGAGGACGGCGCCGAGGCCGGCCACCCAGGAGATCGAGCGGCGCACGTTGTCGCCGATGACCAGGCTGACCACGTTCGGGACGACCAGCCCGAGGAACGGGATCATCCCCGCGGTCACCAGCACCGCGGCCGTGATCACTGCGACGACCACCATGCCGACGGCGACCACCCGCCGGTAGTCCAGGCCCAGGTTGGTCGCGAACTCCTCGCCGAGGCCGATCACGCTGAACCGGTCGGCGGCGACCCAGGCGACGACGACCATCAGCCCGGCGATCCAGAGGAACTCGTACCGGCCCGCCATGATCGTGGCGAAGCTGCCCTGGGACCACTGGCCGAGGGACTGCAGCAGGTCCAGGCGGTAGGCGAAGAACGTGGTGACGGCGCCGACGACGCCGCCGAGCATGATGCCGACCAGCGGGACGAGCACGAGCTGGCGGACCGGCACGAACCGGACCACGCGCAGGAACACCCAGGTGCCGAACAGCCCGAAGGCCGCGGCGACGCCCATCTTGCCCACGACGGGCAGCCCGGGCAGGAACACCATCGTGACGAGCATGCCGAGCGTCGCGAACTCGCTGACGCCCGTGGTGCCCGGCTCCACGAACTTGTTGCGGACGAGCATCTGCATGATCAGGCCCGCGATGCCCAGCGAGGCGCCGACCAGCACGATCGCCACCGTCCGCGGGATCCGGCTGGCCACGAGCAGGAACGCGGCATCGCCGTCCGGGCCGCCGGTGAGGACCGAGACGGGGGAGACGTCGGAGACGCCGACGAACAGGCTGGTGGCCGCCAGGACGACGAGCAGCACGCCGGCGAGCACCCCCACCCACGCGCGGCCGGGCCGCGCGCGGGGGAGGGTGCTCGTCAGGGGTCGGTCGAGCGCTGTCACGAGGTGTCAGGCGCGCGCGGTCGGTGCCGTGGTCATCCGGCGATCTGCAGGACGTCGTCGATCATGATCCGCGTGGTGTCGATGCCACCGAAGACGACGTACCAGGCGACCGGGTCCAGGTAGACGATCTGGTCCTCCTGCGCGGCCGTCGTCTGCGCGACGATCTCGTTGTCGAGCACGGCCTCCGCGGCCTGCGCGCCGGCCTCGCCGGTGGCGGCGTCGCGGTCGACGACCCAGAGGTGGTCGGGGTTCGTCTCGAGCAGGAACTCGAAGGAGACCGGCTCGCCGTGCGTGGCGGCCTTGATGTCGTCGACGACCGGCTGCACGCCGAAGGCGTCGTAGATGAGCCCACCGCGGGCGCCGCGGGCGTCGGAGTCGGGGCCGGCCGGCGCCATCGCGCTCAGCTCGCCGCCCGAGACCATGAGGCCCAGGCCCGTTCCGGCGTCGGCGGTGGCGGCCTTGGCCTCCTCGATGCCCGCGTTGATCTCCTCGATCGCCGCGGCGGCCTCCTCCTCGGCACCGAGCACCTCGCCCAGGAAGGTGGCGTTGCGCTCCAGCGTCTCGGTGTAGCTGCCGCGCAGGCTCAGGTCGACGGTCGGCGCGATCTCGCTGAGGTCCTCGTAGAGCGCCGACGAGCGGCCGCCGATGATGATCAGGTCCGGTTGCTCCGCCTCGACCGCGATGAGGTCGGCCTCGAACAGGGTGCCGGTGTCGTAGGCGTCGTCGGCCAGGTACTGCTCGAGGTAGCCCGGCACCGAGTCCAGGGGGGCGCCGGAGACCTCGCCGCCCAGCGCACCGATCGTGTCGAGGCTGGCCATGTCGAACACGACGATGTTCTCGGGGTTCTTCGGGACCTCGACCGAGGTCTGCTCGAGCTCGGGCTCGGCGTCCTCCTCGCCCGCGTTGAGGTTGCGGTCCCAGGTGAAGGAGACCGTCCCGGCCGCGGCGTCGTCGGTGCCGGTCCCGGCGTCGGCGTCGCCACCGCAGGCGGACAGGGCCAGCGCGGCGGCCACGGTGAGGGAGAAGGCGGCCAGAGGCCGGGACGCGGTGCGCATGGTGCTCCTGTGAGGTAAAGGTAGGCAGCCCTAAGTAAGCCTCGCCTAAGGTGCCACACCGCTCCCGGAACCGGACGACCGGGGTCCGGAACGTCGCCTCGGCCACCTGTCCACCGGGCACCGCTGACGGAGCCGCTGCGCGGGCGCGAGAGGATGAGCGGGTGCAGATCTCGCTCGTCGTCGCCGTGACGGTGGTCGCGGGAGTGCTCACGCTGCTGGGGTTGGCCTCCACGCTCGCCCGCCGGCAGATCGGGCTGGTGCACCTCGCCGGCGCCGGCCTGCTCGAGGGGCTGCTCGTGGTGCAGGCGGTCGTCGCGGGGGTGGCGATCGCGGGCGGGGACGCCCCCGCGGACACCCCGACCTTCCTCGGCTACCTGGTCGGCGCGCTGCTGATCCCGGTGGCGGGCGTGCTCTGGGCGCGCACCGAGCGCACCCGCTGGGCCGGGACGGTGCTCGCCGTCGCCGCTGCAGCTATCGGCGTCATGGTCTGGCGGCTGCTGCAGCTCTGGGAGGCCAGCGGTGCGTGACCGCTCCGCGCTCGGCCCGGCCGCGGAGAGCTCCGACGGCGGGTCCGGCGGCCCCGTGCGCGTGCTGGTCGTGCTCTACGCGCTCTTCGCGCTGGCCGCAGGCGCCCGCGCGGGCGTGCAGCTGAGCACCCGCTTCGCCGAGGCGCCCGTGGCCTACCTGCTGTCCGCGCTCGCCGCCGTCGTCTACGTCGTGGCCACCGTCGGCCTGGTCCGCGGCGGCCGGGGCGGACGGCGGACCGCGCTGGCCGCGATCCTCGTGGAGCTGGTCGGCGTCCTCGTCGTCGGCACGCTGTCGCTGGCCGACCCGGCCGCCTTCCCCGACGAGACCGTGTGGTCGGGGTACGGGCGCGGCTACGGCTACGTGCCGCTGCTGCTGCCGGTGCTCGGGCTGCTCCTGCTGCGCCGGGGGACGGCCGGGCGCACGTCCTGACCGCCGCGGGGGTCAGAAATCGCCCCCGCCGAAGCCCCCGCCCCCGAAGTCGCCCCCACCGAAGTCCCCGCCGCCGAAGTCGCCGCCCCAGCCGTTGTCCGCGCCGCCGGCGAAGTCGCCGCCCGGGTCCCCGCCGTAGCCGCCGTCGGCGCCGTCCTCGTAGCCGGCGGCGTAGGCCTCCTCGTCGCCGCCGCCGAACAGTCCGCCGTCGCCCAGACCGGTGTCGAACAGCGCGTCGGCGACCGCGGTGCCCACGACCAGGCCGCCGATCGTGCCGAGCATGCTGCCGCCGATCAGGCCGCCCATGCCGATGCCCGGACCGCCGAAGCCACCGCCGTAGGCGGGCCCGTAGCCCCCGGAGCCCGGTCCGTACCGGCCGGGTCCGTGGCCGAACGCCCGCTCGAGGCTGCCCGGCCGGCGCATCTCGGCCCGGGTCGCCGCCCGCGCCAGGCTGCGCGGGTCGTCACCGTGGGGCCGCTCCCCCGCCTCGCCGAGCTGGGCGAGGACCTGGCGTCGCTGGTCCGGGGTCAGCTGGGCGAACGCCTCGGCGTGCGCCTCCTCGATCTGCTCCGGCGGGGCGGTGCGCAGGAGGTAGCGGTAGCGCTCCAGCGCCTGCTCGTCGGCCGACCGGGGCTGCTGCGGCGCGGGCTGCGCGTACCCGCCGTCGTAGCCCTCGTCGGCGTAGCGGTCGTCCGTCCGGCGCCGGCGGCCGAAGATCCGGTCGAGCAGTCCCATGGCGTGCCTCCTCGTGTCCGGGCACGACGGGCGCGCCCGCAGCACTGGTGCCCCGGGGACGGTGCCGGGAACCGTCGGCGCTCAGGCCTCGCGTGGGTGCAGCAGCCCGTAGGCACCGCGGTGGAACAGCAGCGGGCGCCGGTCGGCGGCCGCGCCGAGGTCGAGGACGCGGGCCACCACGATGGTGTGGTCACCGCCGTCGTGCTCGGCCTCGAGCTCGCCGTCGATCCAGGCGGTGACGCCGTCGAGGACGGGCGAGCCGTGCGGGCTGGGCGTCCACGGCACACCGGCGAACTTGTCCACGCCGGAGCGGGCGAAGTTCTGCGAGACGTCGTCCTGGTCCTCGGCCAGGACGTTCACGCAGAACCGGCCGATGTCGCGCAGCCGGGGCCAGGTGCGCGACGTGCGCGCCGGGGCGAACGCGACCAGGGGCGGGTCCAGCGACAGCGAGCTGAACGACTGGCAGGTGAAGCCGATCGGCCCGTCCGGGGTCTGCGCGGTGACCACGGTGACGCCCGAGGCGAAGTGGCCCAGCACGTCGCGCATGAGCCGGGGGTCCACTATCCGCGGCGCCTCCTCGGCGGTCACGCGGGCGCCTCGGCGGACCGGGGCACCGACCGGCCGCCGGCCCGGTACAGCGAGCTCGGCAGCTCGCGGCCCACCTGCTGCTCGGTCACCCGGGCCGCGGCCAGCACCGCGTCGAGGTCCAGCCCGGTGCGCACGCCGGACTCCTCGAGCATGTAGACCAGCTCCTCGGTGGCGATGTTGCCGCTGGCTCCCGGCGCGAACGGGCAGCCGCCGAGACCGCCGACCGAGGCGTCCAGCTGGGTGACCCCGGCCTGGACGGCGGCCAGCGCGTTGGCCTGGCCGGTGCCGCGGGTGTCGTGGAAGTGCACGCCCACGGGCACCCCAGGGCAGGCGCGGCGGACGGCGTCGAGCAGGGTGACCACGCGCAGCGGCGTCGTCGTCCCGATGGTGTCGCCGAGGCAGAGCTGGTCGGCGCCGGCCGTGACGGCGGCGCGGGCGACGTCGACCGTGCGGGCCACCGGCGTGCGGCCGTCGAACGGGCAGTCCCAGGCGGTGGCGATGATGACCTCGAGCGAGCCGCCGGCGCCGTGGGCGAGCGCGGCGACCTCCGCGACCGCGCCGACCGCGTCGGTGGTGCTGCGCCCCGCGTTGGCCCGGCTGTGCGCGTCGGAGGCGGAGACGACGTACTCCAGGTCGGCGACGCCGGCGTCCACGGCGCGGACCGCCCCCCGGGCGTTGGCCACGAGCGCGGACCAGTGGATCCCGGGCCAGCGGGCGAGCTCGGCGGCGACCTGGTCGGCGTCGGCGAGCGCGGGTACCGCCTTGGGGGAGACGAACGACGTCGCCTCGATGCGGCGGACACCGGTGGCGACCAGGGCCTCGAGCATCGCGAGCTTGCCGGCCAGCGGGACCGGCGCCTCCAGCTGCAGCCCGTCACGCATGCCGACCTCGCGCACGTCCACCGCGGTGGGCAGCACCAGGTCGAACTCGAACATCTGCGTCTCCTCGTGCGTCGCGGGTACCCAGCATCTCGCACCCCCGGCCGTTCCCCCGATCAGGCGTTCCGGATCGGGTCCGACCGGTCCGGGGCGCAGATCGTCGGGGGCGTCGCGCAAGATGGTCCCAGCATGGGAGGTGCGCGGTGATCGAGGTTGCGGATGCGCTGCCCCCGGCGGACCGGCGGAGCGCCTTCGCCAACGCGCCGATGGGGATCGCCCTGACGACCCCCAAGGGCGTCCTCGTCGACGTCAACCCGGCGCTGACGGCCATGGTGGGCCGGCCCGCCGACGACCTGCACGGCCGATCGGTCATGGACCTGGTGCACCCGGACGCCGTCGAGGCGGCCCGGGACGCCCACCGGACGCTCACCGCCGAGCCCGACCGCCCCATGCGGCACGAGACGCAGCTGACCCGCCCCGACGGCTCCGACGTGCCGGTCCAGATCACCGCCTCCTGGGTCCCGGAGACCGCGGACGGCCAGGCCGCGCACCTGGTGCTCATCGTCGAGGACATCACCGAGCGGAAGGCGCTGGAGGCGCAGCTGGTCCACCGCTCGCTGCACGACCCGCTCACCGGCCTGCCCAACCGGTTGCTGTTCCACGACCGGCTGCGGCACGCCCTCGACCGCGGGCACCGGGAGAACACCCCCACCTGCGTTCTGGTCATCGACCTGGACGGCTTCAAGGCGATCAACGACGAGCTGGGTCACCCGATGGGCGACCTGGTCCTCGTCTCCTTCGCCGACCGGCTCCGGTCGGTGCTGCGCGCCAGCGACACCGCCGCCCGGCTGGGCGGCGACGAGTTCAGCATCGTCTGCGAGAACACCCAGCGGGACGACGCCGTGGCGCTCGCCGACCGGCTGCGCACGACGGTCACCGAGCCGCTGGAGCTCGAGGGGGCACGGGTGCCGGTGGGCATCAGCATCGGGATCGGCACCGCCCGTGGCGGTGAGGCGCCCGAGGACGTCTACGAGCGCCTGGTCCGGGCGGCCGACGACGACATGTACGCCGACAAGTCCCGCCGGCGCCCCGACGCCCGCCGCTGAGCGGTCGCGCTCAGAACCGTCCGGCGGCGACCCAGTCGGTGACCACCTTCAGCCGGGCGAACACCGCCGTGACGGCGGGGAGCACGCAGGCGAAGAGGACGAACGCGAGGACACCCACCTGGTCGTCGCCGTCCATGGCGACGAGGGCGACGACGAGGGCCAGCGCCAGCACGGCGAGCGCCGCCACCGCCGACCAGAAGAGCGTCGTCGCGGACCGGCGCTGCATCAGCCACACGCCGCCGGTGATGAGCCCGGCCGCGCACGGCAGTCCCAGCGCGAGCACCACGGTCGCCGGGTCGTCGTCACCGGAGAGCGTGGCGATCAGCATGACGAAGGACCCCAGCAGGGTCAGGCCGCCGGTCACGAAGCCGAGCACCGCCGCGGCGGTGGCGGTCCCGGGGCGGCCGGGACCGTAGGGCCACGCCGCGGTGGGCCAGCCCGGCTGCGCGTAGGGCTGGGGCGCGTAGGGCGGCTGACCGTAGGGGGCCTGACCGTAGGGCTGCTGGCCGTACGGCTGCGGCTGACCGTAGGGCTGCTGACCGTAGGGGGACTGCTGGCCGTAGGGCTGGGGCTGGCCGTAGGGGGGCTGCTGCCCGTACGGGGGCTGACCCCACTGCTGACCGTCCGTCATGCGCCCAGTCTGCCGGGCGAGGACGGCCCGACCGCGTCGGACACGGCCGGGCTCACCCGTGCGGGCGGGTCACCCGCCGAGGGCCGCCGTCACCACCGCGCGCGCCTCCTCCTGCACCCGCGCCAGGTGCTCGGGACCGGAGAAGGACTCCGCGTAGATCTTGTAGACGTCCTCGGTCCCCGAGGGGCGAGCGGCGAACCAGGCGTTCTCCGTGACCACCTTGAGCCCGCCGATCGGGGCGTCGTTGCCCGGAGCCCGGGTCAGCTTGGCCACGATCGGCTCGCCCGCCAGCTCGGAGGCACGGACGTCCTCGGGGGAGAGCTTGCCCAGGGCCGCCTTCTGCTCGCGGGTCGCCGGGGCATCGATGCGCGCGTAGGTGGACTCGCCGTGCTGCTCGACGAGCTCCGCGTGCAGCTGCGAGGGGGACCGGCCCGTCACGGCCTGGATCTCGCCGGCCAGCAGCGCGAGCAGGATCCCGTCCTTGTCGGTGGTCCAGACGCTGCCGTCGCGGCGCAGGAACGACGCCCCGGCGGACTCCTCGCCGCCGAAGCCGACCGAGCCGTCGAGCAGGCCCGGCACGAACCACTTGAAGCCGACCGGCACCTCGACCAGGGTCCGGCCCAGGCCCGCGACGACGCGGTCGATCAGCGAGGAGGAGACCAGCGTCTTGCCGACGGCGGTCCCCTCGCCCCACTCCGGGCGGTGGCTGAACAGGTAGGAGATCGCGACGGCGAGGAAGTGGTTGGGGTTCATCAGCCCGCCGTCGGGGGTGACGATGCCGTGCCGGTCGGCGTCGGCGTCGTTGCCGGTGGCGATCTGGAAGTCGGCGCGCTTGCCGATGAGCGAGGCCATGGCCGACAGCGACGAGCAGTCCATCCGGATCTTGCCGTCCCAGTCCAGCGTCATGAACCGCCATGTGGGGTCGACCAGCGGGTTCACGACGGTGAGGTCGAGGCGGTGCCGCTCGGCGATGGCGCCCCAGTAGTCGACGCTGGCCCCACCGAGCGGGTCGGCGCCGATGCGCACGCCGGCCGCGCGGACGGCGTCCAGGTCGAGCACGGTCGGCAGGTCGTCGACGTAGTCGCCGAGGAAGTCGTGCCGGGAGGCCTGGGCCCTGGCGCGGGTGAACGGGATGCGGCGGACGCCGTCGAGGCCGGCGCGCAGCAGCTCGTTCGCGCGGTCGGCGATGACCTTCGTGGCGTCGGTGTCCGCCGGGCCGCCGGACGGCGGGTTGTACTTGAAGCCGCCGTCGCGGGGTGGGTTGTGCGACGGGGTGACGACGATGCCGTCGGCAAGACCCGAGCGCTTCCCGGCGTTCGCCCGCAGGATGGCATGGCTGATCGCCGGCGTCGGGGTGTACCGGTCGGCGGCGTCGACGAGCACGGTGACGTCGTTGGCGGCGAGCACCTCCAGCGCGCTGGCCCAGGCCGGCTCGGAGAGGGCGTGGGTGTCGCGACCGAGGAAGAGCGGGCCGTCGTAGCCCTGGGCGGCCCGGTACTCGCAGATGGCCTGGGTCGTGGCCAGGATGTGCGCCTCGTTGAACGCGGCGTCGAACGCCGACCCGCGGTGCCCGCTGGTCCCGAACGCGACCTGCTGGGCGGGGTCGGACGGATCGGGCTCGCGCGTGTAGTAGGCCGTGACCAGGGAGGCGACGTCGATCAGGTCGCTGGGCTGGGCGGGCTGTCCGGCGCGGGCGTCGCTCATGGGTCGATCTTGGCGGGCGGCTGATCGGCGCGCGACCGGCAGGTCAGCCCTTCGGGGGGCGTTCCCGCAGCAGCCGGGCCGGTGCCCGGCGCGCCCAGGCCTCCTCCAGCAGCTCGGCGACCAGGTGCGGGGTCGCCGTCGCCAGGTCGACGCGGACGCCGGAGAGCTGCGTGCCCCACCACAGCAGGGCGCACGGCCCGCCGTCGACCGCCCGGGCGGTGGACTCGTCGAGCATCACGTTGAGCTGGGTGTCGGTCCATTGGGTGGCGAGGACCCTCGCGCCGAGCCGGAAGGCGTTCCGGCCGTGGTGGTCGCCCTCGGTCACCTCCGGCAGGGCGAGCGCGAGCGCGCGGACGTCGGCGGGCGTCATGGTCGTGGTGCTCCGGGATAGCTGCCCACGCTCCAGTCGTTCCCCTCGGGGTCGCGCACCGAGAACTCCTGCCCGCCGTGGTCGGGGGAGCGCAGCGGGCGGAGGACCGCCGCGCCGGCCGCCTGCGCACGCGCCCAGACCGCCTCGACGTCGTCGGTGACGAGGTAGGCCCCGGCTGTCCGCGCGTGCCAGTTCCCGTCGTCGCGGACCGAGCCGAGCATGACGCCGCCACCGGGCGGCCAGGCGAGCTCGGCGTGCACCACCAGGTCGCCGTCCCGGACGACGAGGGTCTCGATGAAGCCCAGGGCGTCGACCAGCCAGCGGATGAGGGCGGGGGCGTCGGCCGCGCGGAAGGCGGGCCAGACCGAGGGCGGGGGAGTCGTCATGCGGGCGAGAGTGCCGCGTCGAGGGCCGCGGTGTCTTGGACGTATCCGAACTCCGCCGCCAGCCAGCGGGTGGGCGGCAGCCCGGAGAAGGCCCGCCACTCGCGGGTGAGGTGGGCCTGGTCTGCGAAGCCCGCGGCTGCGGCCAGCCCGGCGAGGTCGGGCGGCAGCCCCGCGGAGACCCGGCCGGCCAGGGCCCGGCGGGCGCGGTCGAAGCGGACGACCCGCGCCGCCTCCTTGGGGGCCAGGCCCGTCTCGGCGCGGAACCGCTGCTCCAGGTGCCGTGGCGACCAGCCCACGCGGGCGGCGACGTCGGCCACCCGGAGCCGGCCGTGCGCCGTCGTCGTCAGCCGCCAGGCCTCGGTCACCTCGGGAACCGGTTCGTCGTCGCGGATGCCGGGCAGCAACCCGGCCTCCAGGGCCGCGAACCGGGCCGGCCAGCCCGGCGCGGCCCGCAGCCGGTCGACCAGGTCGCGCCCGCGCCGGCCGAGCAGGTCGTCGAGGTGGACGTCGACGGAGGCCAGCGCGCCGGCGGGGACGCCGAGCAGGGCGCGGGCCCCGGCGGGGGTGAGGGAGAGCTGGATCCCGGCCTGCCGCCCGGCGTGGGCGATCCGCGCCGGTCGTGTGTGCAGGCCGCCGACCAGCGCGTCGAAGCTGCCGGGCGGCTGGGCGGGGTCGGGGTGCGCGGCCATGACGAGGGGCTCGTCGAGGGTCACGACCACCGTCAGCCAGGGGGAGGGGAGGCCCAGGTGCTCGCCCGGCGGGAGGCCCTCGTGCAGGTAGCCGACCGCGGCGGCGACGTACGGGCGCAGCGCGGGTTGCGGTCGGTGCACCACCGACTCCTGCCGCATGCCCGCAGGATGGCAGCGGCCGGCTCAGACCTCCAGGGGCGCAGCGGCGCCCGAGCCGCCGGCCTCTTCGAGTGCGAGGGCCACCGCCTCGAACTCGGCCAGCGCGGCGGTGAGGTCGTCGACGATCTCGCGCGCGATCACCTCGGGCGCCGGGAGGTCGTCGAGATCCTCGAGCGAGGCGTCCTTGAGCCAGGTGATGTCGAGGTTGGCCTTGTCGCGGGCGACGATCTCGTCGTAGGTGAAGGCACGGAAGCGCTCGCTCTCGACCCGTTCCGTACGCGGACGGCCGGGCTGGAACGACTCGACGAACTCGTCCAGGTGGCTGCGGCGCAGCGGGTTCTGCTTGAGCGTGAAGTGCTGGTTGGTCCGCAGGTCGTAGACCCACAGCTTCTCGGTCCACGCGTGGTCGGCGGCCGGCTTCTTGTCGAAGAACAGCACGTTCGCCTTCACGCCCTGCGCGTAGAAGATTCCGGTCGGCAGCCGGAGCAGCGTGTGCACGTCGTAGTCGCGCAGCAGCTTCTTGCGGATCGTCTCGCCGGCGCCGCCCTCGAAGAGGACGTTGTCGGGCAGGACCACGGCCGCCCGGCCGGACATCTTCAGGATCGTGGCGATGTGCTGCAGGAAGTTGAGCTGCTTGTTCGCGGTGGTGACGACGAAGTCGGCCCGCTCGATCTCGCGGTCCTCCCGCGCCTCGCGGCCGTCGGCGCCGACCATCGTGATCGAGCTCTTCCGCCCGAACGGCGGGTTGGAGAGGACGACGGAGTAGCGCTGCCCGGGATCGGCGAGCAACGCGTCCTTGACCTCGATCAGGCTCTGCCCCGTGGGCTTGCCGATGCCGTGCAGGATCAGGTTCATCGCCGCCAGGCGGGCCGTGCCGTCGACCAGCTCGATGCCGTGGGCGAAGGCGTCGCGCAGGTGGTCGCGCTCCTCCGGCGTCATGTCCTGGGCGTGCTGGGCGGCGTACTCGTGGGCCGCCAGCAGGAAGCCGCCGGTGCCGGCGGCCGGGTCGATGACCGTATCCGTGACCGACGGCTGCAGGCAGTCGACCATCGCCTGGATGAGCGGCCTCGGGGTGAAGTACTGGCCGGCGCCGGACTTGATGTCCTCGGCGCCCTTGGCCAGCAGCGACTCGTAGGCGTCGCCCTTGATGTCGGTGCCGGAGGCGGACCAGTTCTCCTTGTCGATCAGGTCGACGACGAGCCGCTTGAGCTTGGCCGGGTCCTGGATCCGGTTCTGCGCCTTGCGGAAGACGACGCCGAGGACGCCGGGCTGACGGGCGAGGTCTTCGAGCATGTGCCGGTAGGTCAGCTCGAGCTCGTCGCCGTCGGCATCGAGGAGCCGCTGCCAGGAGCAGTGGGCCGGGACGATGCGCTCGGGCTTGAGCGGCCGCGTCTCGCGTTCGTGCGCCATCTTGAGGAAGAGCAGGTAGGTCAGCTGCTCGGTGTACTCGATCGTCGAGACGCCGTCGTCGCGCAGGACGTTGCAGTAGCTCCACAGCTTGTCGACCAGCCGCCGTGCCTCGGTCACCGCACTCCTCGTGTTCGCGGGCGCACTCCCTGCCGCCCTCATCGATGCTCGCACGCTCGACCCGGGGTGCCGTCAGAGCCCGCGCCCGGGCGGGTCGGTTCCCACTGCGCCCCGACCTGCACTTTACAGGTCTTTTCCAGCGCTGACCTGCGGTTTTGTCGTACCCCAGCCCTAGTCTCGGGGTGTCGATCGAGGTCTTTCCGGAAGGGGTGTGGCCCATGTCAGAGCTGCGCTCCGCCCTCGACGACCTAGCGGCGATCGACCTCGAGGAGCTGTCCAGCGACGCCGTTCTCGACCTCGTTGGCGAGCTGACGGTGACGGCGAACCGGGTGGCTGCCGCGCTCACGTCCGCCGTCCGCGCCGCCGATCGTCGCGAGGCCTATCGGCACGACGGCGCCCTCTCCATGAAGGCCTGGCTGCGCGGCAGCTGCCGGATGGCGCCCGAGGAGGCGACGGCCACGGTGTCCACCGGGCGCCGGCTCGAGCAGCTGCCGGAGACCGCGGCGGCCTTCGCCGACGGAGCGATCAGCGTCGCGCACGCCCGGATCATCACCAAGGCGATGACGCCGAAGCGGCTGGCCAAGGCGGCGGAGGCGGGCATCGACCTCGGGGAAACGGACGGCATCCTCGCTGCTCTAGCGCGGGCGACGGCTCCGAAGGAGACCGCACGCGGCGTGAAGGCGTGGGTCGCCGGCGTCGACCCGGACGGCACGCTGGACGACGCCGCCGACGTCCGCCGGTCGTTAACCCTGGCCACCGGCTTGGACGGGCGCGTGTTCGTGCGGGGCGAGCTCGACCCTGCCGGCGGCGAGTACGTGCACGCGGCTCTCGGCGCCCTGATGAACGGCGACCGCCCCGCCGGCGACGTCCGCTCCCACGCCGAGCGGCAGGGTGACGCGCTCGTCGCGCTGGCTCGCGGGGCTCTTGACGGCGGCTCGCTTCCCGACGTGCGCGGCGAGCGCCCGCACGTGCGCGTGACCATCGACTGGTTCGCGCTCTGCGCCGAGCGTGCCGCCCTCGGCGTCTCGGGTGGCTCCCTCGGCTGGGCCGGTCCGATCAACCCGGAGACGGCGCGGCGGCTGGCCTGCGATGCCAGCGTCGTCCGCATCATCACCGGGCCCGACGGCCTGCCGTTGGACGTCGGTCGTGCGCAGCGGACGTCGAGCGCGGCGATCCGCCGGGCCATCGAGATCCGCGACGAGCACTGCGTCTTCGCCGGGTGTGATGCTCCACCGGAGTGGTGCGACGTCCACCACGTCATCCACTGGGCGCACGGCGGGCCGACCAGCTGCGGCAACGGAGCGCTCCTCTGCGAGCGCCACCACACGAGCTGTCACGAAGGCGGATTCACCATCCGCCGAGATTCCGGCACCGGCCGCTGGCACACCTACCGGCCGGGCGGAACCGAAGTCCTCAGCCGCGCCGGACCCTGACCAGACCGCAGCTTCGCCACCCGTGGTCACGGCACAGGGGCTCGAAGAAGTCCTTGTCTCACTGATGCATCACGCGACCTGTCCTACTCGCCTGCGCCTGGATCACTAATGGGCGGGCTCCGCCCGTTCTCCGAGACAGATTCGCAGTCGGCCTTCCGCGCGGCTCTGAAATGACTGCGGGCACGCGACGGCTGCCGACCCCCACAACGAACCGGCTGGTTTCCCCTAATTCAGGAGGTCGACCCGTGGACGAACGTCTGCACCGCCCGCAGCCACCCAGACCCTGCGGACTTCCGAAAGCGGTAATCCTGCATCCTTGGCGAGCCGCTGCAGGGCGGACTCTCCGCCTAGCAACTCCACGGCTCGAGACATTAGAACGGGCCGTTCCAACTCTCCAAGCGCTCCCGGTTCAGGCAATCCCCAGGCAGTGAGTTGCTGCATGCCGCGGCGGTAGCTGTGGTCAGTCAGCTTGCCGAGTTTATGGGCACGCATAACCAGCGCCTTCAAACTCAGCCCCCAGCGCTGCTTCAACTCGTGGAATCGAACCCAGTCAAGACGGGTCGGCAGCTGCGGGGCAATCTCTTCCGCAGGCGCAAGGAATTCTGCTGCGAAAGCGTGCGCTTGAGCTTCATTGAGCCGCGATCCTGGCTCCGTGTCGTGATGCAGCACGAGATGCCCCAGTTCGTGAGCTGCGTTGAAGCGACCACGCGCCTTGTCTTCCTTCGCTGGATTAAGCAGCACAAGCGGGCGCGGGCTATGCGCCTGATGAGGGTGCGGGTGGAGTGCCTGCTGGTGGGAAAAGGCGTCTACCCGAGGGCTTACGTGATCGTCGAGCCCGGCGACAGCAACGCCATGCGACTCCAGCAACCTGACTACGTGAGGGACCGGTCCCCGGGACACTCCCATTGCCTGCCTCGTTCGACGAGCCGCGTCTACGACGCCGTTCTCGTCAAGCTCGTCATCAACCTGTAGCCCTGGCAGGTTCACAGCTGGTAGGTCCACCGATAGTTCAAGGGCGCTGAATACGCTGAGTACCAGTTCACCAAAAGCCAGAGCCTGCTCTCTTTCGGTAACAGTGGTGGCACGCAAGCTGCGAAAATGCGCCGCGCTAGCTGGCAGGACGGCCATGGGGTGACCGGCACGGAAGAAGTCAACGGGCACGTCAAGCGCGTCGGCAAGACCAGTCAGGACTGGCAGAGTCGGCCGGGCTTGCCCCTTCTCAAACTGCCCGACCGCCGCCGGGCTGATCTTTAAGGCCCGCGCGAGCTTGGTTCGAGGCATGGCCGCCAGCCGACGCGCAAGAGCGAGGCGAGCCGGATCGAAGTCGACTGCTACCCCCGCAGCACGCCGCTCGGTTGCACGTTTACGGGCGGCATCGAAGTCGAGGGGGAGGTCTTGAGTCACGACTGGTCAGGGCCGGCCGGGCGTACGCCTTCCTGAGACCCGTTGCCCTGGGGCTTGAGCTTGACTTCGGGCTCGCGCGTCTGCATTGCGTCAAAGTTAGGCGAGGGCTGGAGCGGCCCCACCGGCGGTCGGTGTTCACGCTGCACCGGGTCGGCTTCGGCCAGGGGCGCCACCGCGAACCAGGGAACATCGCCGATCCGCGGGAAACCAACCCACGCTCGCGTGGGTCCGTGCTCAAGGCCCTGCCACGTCAAGTGGAGGTGCTTGAGTGCCTGAGGATCCCCGGCGCGGACCGCGAAGAGGGCGCCGTCAGACGGAAAGTACGCCTGCGAGTTTGCCCGAGCTCCGAGGAGGCGCACTTCGCTGTCATCCCACCGCTGCGTGTCGATATCCCACGCCGAGGAGACGGCCCGCGCCTTGTTGATGTGTAGCACTCGCCCTGAGCGTTTTACCACAAGGGTGTGGTCCGCAACCCTAGCGTCATGGCCATCCTCTTGAAGGCGACGCACGGCGAGGTTGCGGACGTTCCGGCTGCTCTGGACTCCGAGAGACATGGCGTCATCACCGAGATCCGGTTCATGCCGATCCAGGTTGCGGGGCCAGACCTCGCTGGTGACCTCACGGATCGTCGGGAAGATCCCGCACGCGGTCCAGTCCTCGATCACCTCGAGGAGGAGGGCCTGGGCCGCCTCGTCATACGCCATGGGATGTTTGTAGCAGCAAGTGCAAAGTCTTGTCCAGAAATGAAGTGGATCCGCGGTCTATCCGCTAGAGTCAGCCCGCGTGGCCGAGGTCACGCGATCAACGAGAGGAGGTGATGAGCATGGCCAAGAACACCGGGAAGGGGTCGCGCGTCGGCGCCGTCAAGCAGCGCAGCGAGTTCCAGCACAACGGACAGTGGTTCAAGAGGGACACCGCTACCGGACGAATCCTCAACGGCAGCCCGAACCAGCACAAGGGCGTAACGAACGAGAAGAAGAGCTGAGGTTGCGGCCTCAGTGAGGGCTGGGGCTCGGGGGCGATGAAGGCGCCCCCGAGCCCCAGTTCATCAAGAGCCGGCCCTGAGGGCGACTCAAGCTATGGGGATCGGCATGAGGTTCGACAATGGCGGCTGCCTGCCCGCAGGCCCGTTCGGGCTCAAGAGGTTACCCGGCTAGCTCCTCGACCACCGCGGCATCGGAACCGTCCCCGGTCAACCGCCCGGTGAAGGCAGCTTCCAGGAGTGCCCGGCGTAAGGCAGCCGACCGGCGGGCCGCGGAAAGCGCGGTGATCGAAAGACGATCAGTGTGTTCATCGACGGCCTGTGCGCTGGCCACGGCTAGCTGCTGCGTCGCGAGGTCAGGGATGCGGACCTCGACCCGCTTGAGATCCCGACCGGATATGCCCGCCTGGCCGGCCGTCGTCTTCACTGAGCGACGAATCTGCTCCCGGCCGCGCCCGACTGTGCAAGCGATGGCTAGAAATCCCGGCAACACCCGCCCGGGATCAACTCGTGCGCGGATCAACTTGTCCGGAAAAGTGAGCGGCTCCACGCCGGCTGGAACGGCCGCGCAGGCGCCAACGAACTCGGGGTTGCCGTTGTACCGAGTGAAGACCACATCGCCGTGCGCCAAGAGCATGTTCTCGGCCGAGAGGTCGGGCGCGCTCCGCCGTGAATAGCGAAGGTCACTCAAGTCCAGCTTGAGAGCCCGCACAGCCCCGATTCTGAGAATCGGAACCCCGTCGGGCTGACTTGACGCTCGCGATACGAAGATTCCGTTCTTGATCGCCGCTAACTCGCCGAGCGGAACGTCGGGGCCGTCGGCTTCGCGAACAACACGCTCTAGCGAGACGCGCCTCAGCGCCGCGGAACGCTTAAGCGCCTGCCTCACAGACGTCTCCGCGGCGTCGAGGCGCGAGAGGTGGTCCTCTAGCAGATCGACGATGCGCCGCTGTTCGCCGAGCGGAGAGATCGGCACAGGCAGTTCGTAGAGGGATCGCTTGTTGATCTTTGGCAGCACCGTCCGCGCCTGTTCACCCGCCGCACGCCGCGTGAACTCGCGAGAAAGCATCCACCAGCGCAGGTATGCGGGGCTCAGCTCTGGATGCGTGCGGATCGGATACATGTCCGCGCTGCACAGCCCAACGGAGGGCGCCAAGGCCACCTTTGCCAGATACGGGCGGATCTTCGAGTAGAGGATGTCGCCCGACTGGAAGAGGTGCTTGGCGCTCGTGACCCCGTCTTCTGCCACGGTGGCGTAAGGAAGTAGCCGTCCGGTTTCCGCTTCGATGTGATTCGGCGCGATGTGGGGGAGATCGGGGAACCCGGCTGGATCCGTAAGAGCCGCCGCGACGTAGGCCACCTCCTCGAAACGAGCCCAGCGCCAATCACGCGGGAGGGACCACGGCTCTGGCGTCACGCCGTCAGCTCGCGGTTGAGGTCGGCCAGGTAGACGGCCGCGTTGTCGCCGAGGTCGCGGATCAGGCCGTCCACGCCGCCGTGCTCGGTGAAGGGCACGTTGTCCAGGTCATCCTCCGTGATGCCGGCCGACGCGGCGATCACGTCGGCCATCCGGTCCAGCCACCAGCGCTGGCGCTCGGTGAAGGCGGCTCCGGCCTGCTCCTGCTGCGCCAGCCACGCCTGGTACCGCTCGCTCACCTTCGCGGCGAAGGGCTCGAGGCGGTCGTCAGCCCCCAGAGTGAACCTCACGAGCGACACCAGATCCGTCACCGTGTGCCGGTCGGCGTGCGTGACCTTGCCGACCTCGATCGCCTCGTACGCGGCCCAGATCAGGTCCGGCGTCCAGTTGTGCGGCGGCCGCTTGATCCGCTCCGCCAGCTCCCGCAGCTCCGCGAACGTGACGCTCTTGTCGCCGGGCTGCGAGTACAGCAGCTCCAGCGCCGTGATCTCGCTGCGGTGCTCCTCCAGGTACGCCTTCCACGACGTCACGACGGAACGCGCCTTCGCCGTGTCCACGACGCCACCGGCGTCGAGCAGCACGTCCGGCGTGACGTCGTCGATCAGCTGGTCGTGCTGGCGGCGCAGCTCCTTGATCCGCTCCCGCAGCTCGGGACGTGACGCCAGCGGCTCCAGCGCCGCATCCAGCAAGTCCTGCACCGCCCCCGCCGGGTCGTCCGGGCGGGCAGCGACCGCCGTGGCCTGCTCGTCGGGGTCCACGGCGTGCACGAGCCCTTGCACGATCGACCGCATCGACCCACCGGCCACCTCGTCGAGCTCCGTGCGCTCAGCCGGCGTGAGGTCCAGCTCCAGCTTGGCGAGCCGCGACGCCAGCGACGCCGTCTCGTCCTCGTCCAGCTCGTACATCCCCGCCTTGTCGAGCAGCCGGCCGAGGGACACCGACTTCTTCCGCTCAAGGGGCGTCGCGTCTACGTGCGGGTGCTCGGTGACCCCCACGGCGTCCACCAGCACGAACCGGTCCTTCGTGGTCGCGTCCGGCGTCACCAGCTGGAAGTCGGTGGAGGAGATGGTCCGCGACCCACGGCCCTTCATCTGCTCGAAGTAGGAGGCCGACCGCACGTCCCGCATGAAGAAGACGCACTCCAGCGGTCGGACGTCGGTCCCCGTCGCAATCATGTCGACGGTCACCGCCACCCGGAGGGTGGGCGAGGTCCGGAACGCCTTGAGCGCACCCTTCGGGTCCTTGGCGTTGTAGGTGATCTTCGCGGCGAAGTCGTTGCCCTGGCCGAACACCTCGCGGACCGTCGTCACGACCTCTTCGGCGTGGTTGTCGTCCTTGCAGAAGATCAGCGTCTTCGGCACCGTCGACCGGCCTGGGAAGATCTCGGTGAACAGCCGGTCCCGGAAGGTCTCCAGCACCAGCCGGATCTGGTTCTTCGCCGTCACCGCCCGGTCCAGCTGGGTCGCGGTGTAGGTGACGTCGTCGTCGAGGGACTCGTACCGCTGCACCCGCGTCCGGCGGTCGACCTTCGGGACCACCGTGCCGGCCTCGATCGTCGCCCCGGCGTCGGAGATCTGCGTCCTGATCCGGTAGACGTCGAAGTCGACGTTCACGTTGTCCGCGACGGACTCGGCGTAGGTGTACTCCGAGACCAGGTTCTGCTGGAAGAAACCGAACGTCTGCTTCACCGGCGTCGCGGTGAGACCCACGATGTGCGCGTCGAAGTATTCGAGAACCCCGCGCCAGACGCCGTAGATCGAGCGGTGCGCCTCGTCGACGATCACCAGGTCGAAGGCCTCCGGCGGCATCTGCGGGTTGTAGGAGACGTCGACCGGCGCGTCGGGGACGAAGTTGTCCATTCCCGGGTCGTCGACGTCCTCGACCGTGCGGCCCTGCAGCGCGGCGTAGACCCGCTGGATGGTCGAGACGACGATCGACGAGGAGTCCAGCATCCCGGCGCCCGTGAGGGCGTTGACGTTGTAGATCTCCGTGAGCCGCCGCCCGTCGTCCGGCGTGGCGTAGTTCTGGAACTCGGCGAGGGTCTGGCTGCCCAGGTTGTTCCGGTCGACCAAGAAGAGGATCCGCCGGAAGCCGCCGTGCTTGAGCAGCCGGTAGCAGGTCGTCACGGCGGTGTAGGTCTTCCCGGCACCGGTGGCCATCTGCACGAGCGACCGGCTGTACCGCTGCTCGGCCAGCGACCGCTCGATCCCCTGGATGGCCGTGATCTGCGCCGGGCGCAGGCCCTCGGTGACCAGCGGCGGCATCGACCGCACTCGGGCGCGCCAGGTAGCCGCCGCCGCGTCCGCGTCGGCCTCCCGGATCGTGCGGGCCAGCGTCTCCGGCCGCGGGAAGGAGAACACCCGCCGAGCACGCGGGACCGGGTCGTAGCCGTTGGTGACGTGGACCTCGGACCCGGACGCCTCGAAGACGAAGGGCAACCGGTCATCGAGCGTGACCGCCCGGATCTTCACTGCGGCCGGGAGACCGTTCGCGTACTTCGCCGACTGCCACTCGACACCCGAGAGCGTGGTGCCTTCCGGCTTCGCCTCGATGACGCCGACCGCGCGCTTGTCCACGTAGAGCAGGTAGTCCGCCCGACCGTGTCCGGGGGCCATGACCGCCTCGCGGACCGCCACCCCGGGGAACGACAGGTTGGCCTTGTTCCGGTCCTGGACCTCCCAGCCGGCGGCGCGCAGCTGACGGTCGATCAGCACGCGCGCCCGCTGCTCAGCGGCGAGCTGGGTGATGTCCCCCGTGTCGGTCATGGTCCTGGGAACGATAGGAGTTGATGCGTCTCGCAACCAGCCCGCCACCCCGACGGGCGGCGTCAGGCGCCCCGTGGGGCGTACATGATCACCGCGACGCCGACCAGGCAGATCAGCGCGCCGGCGACGTCGTACCGGTCGGGGCGAAACCCGTCGACGACCATGCCCCAGGCGAGCGACCCGGCGACGAAGACACCGCCGTAGGCGGCCAGGATCCGGCCGAAGTTCGCGTCCGGCTGCAGCGTGGCGACGAACCCGTACAGGCCCAGGGCGATCACCCCCGCGCCGATCCAGGCCCAGCCGCGGTGCTCCCGCACGCCCTGCCAGACCAGCCAGGCGCCGCCGATCTCGGCCAGCGCCGCCAGCGCGAACAGCACCAGCGACCGGGCGATGGTCACTCCTCGACCTGCACCAGGAAGCGGCGCAGCGTCTCCAGGAAGATCTCCGGCTGCTCCGAGTGCACCCAGTGCCCGGCGTTCTTCACCCGCACCAGCCGGGTCATCGGGAAGAGCTCGTCCATCCGCTCGCGGTCCCCCGGCAGCACGTAGTGGCTGTTCGCGCCGGCGATCCAGAGCACCGGACCGTCGTAGGTGGCCCCGGGCGGCGGATCGGGGAAGCCGCGCAGCTCCCCGAGGTCGCGGGCGAGCAGGTCGAGGTTCAGCCGCCAGCCCCAGGTCTCGTCCCCGCCGACGTCCTCCCGGACCAGGCTCTGCAGCAGGAAGCTGCGCACCATCCGGCTCGGGACGGCGGCCTTCAGCTCGGCGTCGGCCTCGCTGCGGGTCTTCAGCGACTCCAGGTCCACCGCCCGCATCGCGGCGATGAACTCCTCGAACGGCGAGGCTTCCTCGTCGGCGTCGTCGGTCCGCCCGCCCTGCAGCGGGTACTCGACCGGGGCGATGTCGACGACGACCAGCGCCCGCAGCAGCTCGGGGCGGCGCAGCGCCAGCTGCATCGCGACCTTGCCGCCCATCGAGTGCCCGACCAGGGTGACCGGCTCCCCGAAGGACGCGAGCTCCTCGGCCACCAGCTCGGCCATGTCGAGGTAGTCGACCCGATCGGTCCAGGGGGAGTGGCCGTGGTTGGGCAGGTCGAGCAGCGTCACCCGGTGGTTGTCCGCCAGCCCCTTGGCGATCGTCGTCCAGTTCTTGCCCTGGCCGAACAGGCCGTGCACGAAGACGACGCGGGGGCCGGCCTCACCCAGGGTGCGCGCGGCCAGGCGCTCGTCGGCGTCGATCTCCTCGGTCACCCGGCGATTCCACCAGACGCCCCGTCGGTACCGCGGCTTACCGTGCCCGGGAACGAGGGGGAGCACCGGAGCATGCCTGGACGACGGCGCAGCACGAGCAGCCGCAGCACGAAGACCACCGCCACCCGCACCCGGAAGGCCGCGCCCCACAGGGCACCGGCGCGGAAGCCCGCGCCCGAGCTGCCCACGGCCGGCCCGGGGGAGCGGGTGTGGGTCCTCGCGGTGCCCTTCCGCGCACCGGCGCCGGGCGCGGTCTGGCACCCGGGCCTGCAGGCCACCGTCTGGGTCGGCCGCTCCCTCCCGCCCGAGCTGGCGCCCTACGACCCGCCGGCGTACAGCCTGGAGCGCTTCCTGGAGGACGAGCTCAACGAGGAGCCGCGCCCGCTCCCGGTCACGCCTGCCCTCGTGCCGCGCGAGCCGCAGGAGACCGGCGCCGCCGTGGTGGCCGCGCACGCCGCCGCCGGGGGCCGGGTGTTCCTGCTCGGCGACGACCCGGGCGTGGGCAAGACCGGCACCGCGATCCTGGCGGTGCACGAGATCGCCGCCCAGCGGCCGGTGCGCACGGTGCTGGTCATTGCCGACCGGCCGGCGGCGATCACCATCCCGCACTGGTCCCGCTCGATCGCCGGCTTCGGCGACGGCGGGCTGCGCTGGTGCGTCACCACCTGGGACCGGCTCGGCAAGGTCGCGAAGCTGGCGTTCGACGTCGTCGTCGCCGACGAGGCGCACATGGTGCGGCACACGACGACGCAGCGGTGGAAGCACTGGAAGGCCGTCTCGGGCGCCGCCCGGGTGAAGGACACCCCGTACGTCCTGGCCGCGACCGCAACCCCGGCGCACACCCCGTTGGAGCTCCCCTACCTGGCACCGGAGTTCGCCGCGCGGCACGGCGAGTCGATCAAGGAGTGGGCCGACCTGCCCAAGGCGCTGGAGCGGCACCGGTTCCACGTGGAACGTGGTCGCTACGGCTGGCAGTGGACCGAGGACGCCGACGCGCGCCGCACCGACCTCGCGCGGCTGCAGTCCTGGCTGGCCGACGCCGACCCGCCGGCGACCCTGCACCGCCCGGCGCCGTGGGGCCCGGTGTCGGTGACCGGCACGCCGGTCCTGCTCACCCCGGCCGAGCGCGCCGCCTACGAGGCCGAGTGGTCGGAGTTCCGCGCGGAGATGCAGCTGGCGCGCCGGGCCCGGCAGAGCGCCAAGGGCCGGGCCGCGCTGCTCCGGTTCCGGCAGAAGGCCGGGCTGATCCGCGTGCAGGCCACCGTCGACTGGGTCAAGGCGCAGGTGGAGGCCGAGCGGCAGGTCGCCGTCTCGGTCGAGTTCGTGGAGACGGCGGCCGACCCGATCCGCGAGGCGCTGCTCGACGCCGGGATCCCCGTCGCCGGCATCTACGGCCGCGACCGGTTCGACGTCGAGGGCGAGCGGCTGCGCTTCCAGCGGGGCGAGGCGATGGTCTGCGTGTTCACCGTGACGGCGTCGATCAGCCTGCACGCCGGCGAACTGCTGCCCGACGGGTCGCACGCCTCGGACCTGCCCCGGGTCGGGCTGTTCCACCAGCCACGGTTCTCCGGGATCCAGGCGCGCCAGGTCACCGGCCGGACGCACCGTGACGGGAAGACCTCGCCGTGGCGGGTCGCCTTCGCCGCGGACACCGTGGAGGAGCAGGTGGCCCGGGTGATGGTGGAGCGCCTGGCGGTCAGCGGCTCGACCGCCGGCGCCGACACCGCCTCGCTCCAGGAGATCGCCGAGCTCCTCGACGCCGACTGGCTGCCCGCGGCGGCGCTCACCGACGCCTGACGCGGCCGGCCGTGCTACCCATCGGGGGACAGGGCAGCAGCGCCCGCCCCGGCCGACTCGAGGAGATCCGCATGGCAGACCAGTACGTCGCGGCCATCGACCAGGGCACGACCAGCACCCGCTGCATGCTCTTCGACCACGACGGCAACGTCGTCTCCGTGGGCCAGAAGGAGCACGAGCAGATCTTCCCGCGGGCCGGCTGGGTCGAGCACGACGCGATGGAGATCTGGCGCAACACCCGCGAGGTCGTCGGCCAGGCCATCGCCCGCAGCGACGCCGGCGCCTCCGACATCGTCGCCGTCGGCATCACCAACCAGCGCGAGACCACCGTCGTCTGGGACCGGAGGACCGGGGAACCGGTCTGCAACGCGATCGTCTGGCAGGACACCCGCACCGGGAAGATCATCGACGAGCTCGGCGCCCTCGGCGGCGGCGCCGACCGCTACAAGGACACCGTCGGCCTGCCCCTGGCCACCTACTTCGCCGGCCCCAAGGTCCGCTGGATCCTCGACAACGTCGAGGGCGCCCGGCAGCGGGCCGAGCGCGGCGAGCTGCTCATGGGGACCATCGACTCCTGGCTCATGTGGAACATGACCGGTGGTCCCGACGGGGGCCGGCACCTCACCGACGTCTCCAACGCCTCCCGCACGATGCTCATGGACTACCGGACGCTGGCCTGGGACGAGTCCATCGCCGAGGAGATGGGCATCCCGCTCGCGATGCTGCCGGAGATCCGGTCGAACTCCGAGGAGTACGGAACGGGACGCCGGTCCGGCTTCCTGGCCGGCGTGCCGATCTCCGGATCCCTCGGCGACCAGCAGGCGGCCACCTTCGGCCAGGTCTGCTTCGAGCGCGGCATGGCCAAGAACACCTACGGCACCGGCAACTTCATGCTGCTCAACACCGGTACCGACGCCGTCCCGTCGCAGAACGGCCTGCTCACCACGCTCTGCTACCAGCTGGGCGACGCGAAGCCGGTCTACGCGCTGGAGGGCTCGATCGCGGTCACCGGCTCCCTGGTCCAGTGGGTCCGCGACAACCTCGGGATGATCTCCAGCGCCCCCGAGATCGAGCAGCTCGCCCGCGAGGTCGACGACAACGGCGGGGCGTACTTCGTCCCCGCGTTCTCCGGCCTGTTCGCCCCGCACTGGCGCTCCGACGCCCGCGGCGCCGTCGTCGGGCTCACCCGCTTCGTCAACCGCGGCCACCTGGCCCGCGCCGTGCTCGAGGCGACCGCGTTCCAGACCCGCGAGGTCCTCGACGCCATGAACGCCGACTCGGGCGTCGACCTCACCGAGCTGCGGGTCGACGGCGGCATGGTGGGCAACGAGCTGCTCATGCAGTTCCAGGCCGACCTCCTCGACGTCCCGGTCATCCGGCCGAAGATCGCCGAGACCACCGCACTGGGCGCCGCCTACGCCGCCGGCCTGGCGGTCGGGTTCTGGAGCGACCTGGACGAGCTCACCGCCAAGTGGGCGGAGGACAAGCGCTGGGAGCCCGCGATGGCCGACGACGAGCGCGAGCGGACCTACCGGAACTGGCAGAAGGCCGTCACCAAGAGCCTGGACTGGGTGGACGACGACGTGAGCTGAGCGGCGGCGGGGTCAGCGGCGGCGGCCCAGGGCCCGGTCGAGCACGCCCACGAGCTCGTCGGCGTCCGAGCGGAACCCCCGCCGCAGCCGCTGCAGTCCCCAGGTCAGGGCGGCGCCCAGCGCGAGGAAGACGGCACCGACCACCACAGCGCTCGGCTCGCCGTCCGACGTCCCTCCGACGATCAGGACCAGCCCGACCAACCCGACGAGGACCTGACCGCCGAGCACCAGGAGCCCGGCCCCGGCCTCCCGCACGGTCCCCGTCAGCTGCGTCCCGCCCTTCGGTGCCGGCTCCAGGCGGCCGCGCAGCGTCGGGTAGGACGTGGAGGTGCCCGACAGCCGGCCGACCCGCACCCGGCCGTCGGCGCGCACCCGGATGCGGAGGTCGCCGGGCCGGCGCGGGCGCTGCGACCGCACCCGGTCCGCCACCGCGGTCAGGCGCGCCACCGCCTCGTCCACGTCGCGGCCCGGGACGCGCACGGTGACCGGTCGGCGCTGACGTCGCACGGGACCTCCGTCGGGATGCGGACAATGGGGGAGTGAGGCGCTGGTCGTGAGGGGAGCCGCGAGCATCCTGCACCTCGACCTCGACGCCTTCTTCGCCGCGGTGGAGCAGCGGGACAAGCCCTCGCTGCGCGGGCGGCCGGTCGTCGTGGGCGGGGTCGGCGGGCGCGGCGTCGTCGCCACGGCGTCCTACGAGGCCCGCGCCTACGGCGCCCGCTCGGCCATGTCGACGGCCGAGGCCCGCCGGCGGTGCCCGTCGGGGACGGCGTTCCTCGGCGGCCGGTTCGCCGCCTACCGGCGCACCTCCGACGTCGTCATGGGGCTCCTGCGGGAGGTGTCGCCGCTGGTCGAGCCCGTGTCGATCGACGAGGCCTACGTCGACCTCGCCGCGGCCGACGACCTCGACCTCTCGGTGGACGGCGTCACCGCGCTGGGCACCGAGCTCAAGGAGCGCATCGCCGCGGCGACCGGAGGGGTGACCGGCTCGATCGGCATCGGCAGCTCCAAGCTGATGGCCAAGATCGGCTCCGACCTGGACAAGCCCGACGGTCTGGTCGTCGTCGCCCCCGGGCGCGAGCTGGAGCTGCTGCACCCGCTACCGGTGACCCGGCTCGGCGGCGTCGGGCCGGCCACCGCGGAGCGGCTGCACCAGGTGGGCGTGAAGACCGTCGGTGACCTGGCCGCCCGCTCGCTCACCGACCTCGTGGCGCTGGTCGGCAAGGCGCACGGCGCCGGGCTGCACGCGCTGGCCCGGGCCGACGACGACCGCGCCGTCGTCTCCGACCGGGGCGTGAAGTCCGTGTCGCACGAGGAGACCTTCGAGCGCGACCTCACCGACGTCGTCGTCCTCGGGCGGGAGATCGACTCGATGGCCGCACGGGTGGGCGAGCGGCTGCGGAAGGGTGCGATCTCCGGCCGCACCGTGACGCTGAAGCTGCGCCGGTACGACTTCACCACCCTGACCCGCTCGCAGACCCTCCCCCAGCCGACCGACGACCCGCGCCTGATCGCCGCCACCGCCCGCCGGCTGCTGACCGAGGCCGGCACGGCCGGCGGGCTGCGGCTGCTCGGCGTGGGCGTCTCCGGGCTGTCCGTCTACGCCCAGGGCGACCTCTTCGCCGACGGCCTGCTCGACGACGGCGGAGAGGCGGAGGCACCGCCGGAAGCCGAGGACGCCGCCCCGGTGGTGGAGCCCGAGCTGCCGGTGGAGAAGCGCTGGTGGCCGGGCCAGGACGTGCGGCACGACGAGCTCGGAGCCGGGTGGGTGTGGGGCCGCGGGCTGGGCCGGGTGACGGTGCGGTTCGAGGGCCCGCGGACCGCACCCGGGCCGGTGCGCACACTGTCCGCCGACGACCCCGCGCTGCAGCCCGCGGACCCGCCCGACTGGCGAGAGGACCCTCGATGACCGTCCAGCGCTCCTGGTGGGGCTGGGGCACCACCGACCAGGCCCTGCCCGACGACGAGTGCGTCGCCCTCGCCGCTCTGGTCCCCGGCCTCCCGTCGTCGCCCCGCCCGGTCCCGGACCTCGGCGACCTGACGCTCCCGGCCTCCCGGATCACGCCGCCGGGCACCCTCCCGCTGACCACCGATCCCGCCGTCCGGGCCGCGCACGCGTTCGGCAAGGCCTACCGGGACGTCGTCCGCGCCCTCTCCGGGGACCTGCGCGGCGCGCCCGACGCCGTCGGCCTCCCGCGGGGCGAGGACGACGTCGTCGACGTGCTCGACTGGGCGGCCGGCGCGGGGGTCGTCGTCGTCCCCTTCGGCGGCGGCAGCTCGGTGGTCGGCGGGGTCGAGTACCGGGGCGACCGGCCGTGGCTGTCGCTGGACCTCACCGGCCTGGACCGGGTGCTGGAGGTCGACCGGACCAGCCGGGCCGCCCGGATCCAGGGCGGCGCCCTCGGCCCGGTGCTGGAGGAGCAGCTGCGCCCGCACGGCCTGACGCTGCGGCACTTCCCGCAGAGCTTCGAGTTCTCCACCCTCGGCGGCTGGCTGGCCACCCGCGCCGGCGGCCACTACGCCACCCTGCACACCCACATCGACGACCTGGTGGAGTCCCTCCGCGTCGTCACCCCGGCCGGCGTGAGCGGGTCGTGGCGGCTGCCGGGCTCCGGGGCCGGCCCGTCGCCCGACCGGCTGTTCCTCGGCTCGGAGGGCACGCTCGGCGTCATCACCGAGGCCTGGATGCGGCTGCAGGACCGGCCGACGTCCAAGGCGTCGGCCTCGGTGACCTTCCCGGACATGACCGCGGCGATCGCGGCCGTCCGCGCGATCGCCCAGGCGTCGCTGTACCCGGCGAACTGCCGGCTGCTGGACCCGGGCGAGGCCGCGCTGTCCGGCGCCTCGGGCGGCGAGCCGGTGCTGGTGCTCGGCGTCGAGTCGGCGTCGGTCCCGGTCGAGGGCCGGCTGGCCGAGCTCACCGACCTGGCGCGCGCGGACGGCGGAACGGTGGCCGGCGGCGGGGGCGGCCGGGATGCGGCCGCCGACGCCTGGCGGAGCACCTTCCTGCGGATGCCCTACGTCCGGGACGGCATGGCGCGGATGAGCGCGATCGTGGAGACCTTCGAGACCGCCTGCACCTGGGACCGGGTCGAGGAGCTGTACGCCGCCGTGCGGTCGGAGATCGGCGCCGCGGTGCGCGAGGTGACCGGCGCCGAGGGGCTGGTCAACTGCCGGTTCACGCACGTCTACCCCGACGGGGCGGCGCCGTACTTCACCGTGATCGCCGCCGGCCGTCCGGGATCGGAGGTGGCGATGTGGGACGACGTGAAGACGGCGGCGTCGGAGGTGCTGGGCCGCCTGGGCGCGACCATCACGCACCACCACGCCGTCGGCCGCGACCACCGGCCCGGGTACGACCGGCAGCGCCCCGAGCCCTTCGCGCTGGCGCTGCGGGCGGCCAAGCAGGCCCTCGACCCGGCCGGCGTCCTCAACCCGGGCGTGCTGCTGGACGAGATCCCCGGGCGTGCCATCGTGGAGCCGTGACCGAGTCGAGCGCCTGGGCGCGCCTCACCGAGGAGAACCCGGACCACTCCGCGGCCTACGTGCGGCGCTGGCACGACCTGGCGGCGCAAGGGATGGACCTCGTCGGCGAGGCGCGGCTGCTCGACGCCATGCTGCCGCGGGGAACGCGGGTGCTCGACGCGGGCTGCGGGCAGGGCCGCATCGCCGGCCACCTCGCCCGCGCGGGGCACGACGTCGTCGGGGTGGACCTCGACCCCGTGCTGATCGCCGTCGCCGGCGAGGAGAACCCGGGCCCCCGCTACCTGGTCTCCGACCTCGCCGAGCTCGACCTGCCGTCCCGGGGCGTCGAGGAGCCCTTCGGAGCGCTGGTCTGCGCCGGCAACGTCATGACGTTCTTGGCGCCCTCGACCCGCCGCGAGGTGCTGCGCCGGCTGCGGGCCCACCTCGTCGCCGACGGCCGCGCGGTCATCGGCTTCGGCGCGGGCCGCGGCTACGGGTTCGACGAGTTCCTCACCGACGCGCGGGCGACCGGCTGGGCCGAGGAGCTGCTGCTGGCCACCTGGGACGTGCGGCCGTTCACGCCGGAGTCGGACTTCCTCGTCGCTGTCCTCCGCCCCGCCTGAGGCCTCAGAGCCGCCCGTTCGCCCGCAGCAGGGAGAGCGCCTCGACGGTCCGGTGCCCCCGCCACTCCAGGGCGGCCGCCGGCGAGTAGCTGTCGAAGTCCACGGTCCAGCCGCCGTCGTCCTGCTGGCCGGCCACCAGCCGGTCCAGCTCGGCCTCCACGACCGCGGGCGCGAAGAGCGAGCGCGCCGGGCCGCCGGGGAACGGGGCGAAGTCCAGCGGACGCATGTACTCGTCGGCCGCGCCGCCGGCCACGTGCAGCAGGCCGTCGGCCGGCACGAGGTCCTGCAGCCGCTCCACGGCGGCGGTCGCCTCGGGGCGGACGGCGGCCGCGGCGTCGAGGAACTGCACCGCGAAGGCCAGCTCCATCGCATGCGTGCCCGCGTCGACCGCCTCGATCGCCGTCAGGCAGTGGTCGGTCGCGGTCGCCAGCCAGGGGTGCCCGGCCACGGCCGGCACGGCCGCCGCCACGCGGTGCGCCGTCGCGGCCACGACCGCGGTGATCTGCAGGGACGACCGCGAGAGGTCCGCCGACGCCCAGAACGGCGCGCAGGCGGCCGGATCGGGGATCGGGAGCGCGAACGGCAGGCCGCCGTCGGGCAGCGTCGCCGTCGCCAGCCAGTCGCAGACCCGCAGCGCCCGTTCAGCACCTGCCACACCCGTGTCGGCGAGGGCCTCGAGCGCGTGCAGGGCACCCGCCGGCTGGCTGGTGCGCGACCGCAGATCGGGCTCCAGACCCCAGCCGTAGCCGCCGTCGGGGTTCCGGTAGCCGTCCAGCGCCGCGAGCACCGGCTCCGGGGCCCCGCCGCCGAACAGCAGATCGGCGCGGCGGCGGTCCAGCACGCGCGCGGAGCCGGCCAGGAACCCGGCGGCCGCGGCGAGGTCGACGGTCATGCCGCCACCCTGCCGCACCGTGACCGACGCGGTCATCCGCCGTCGGCGTCGGTCCCCGGTGCCCGGTCGGGCACCCCGAGGGCGATGGTCAGCTCCAGGACCGCCGCCGGGTCCTCCAACCGGTCCCCGTACAGCTCGCGCAGCTGGGTCATGCGGTAGCGCACCGTCTGCGGGTGGACGAAGAGCTCCGCGGCGACCTGATCGCGCCGGCCGTGGTGCAGCAGCCACGAGCGCAGGGTCTCGGTGAGCTTCTCCCGGGCGGTGTCGGCGAGCTCGGTCAGCGGGGCGAGGACCCGGGCGCGCAGATCGGCCAGCGCCTCGGCGTCGGCCCGCACCACCAGCTCGGCCAGGCAGCAGTCGGTGTCCAGGGGAGCCCGTTCCCCGGGCGTCATCCCCAGCCGCAGCGCCCGCACCACCCGTGCGTAGGAGGTGTGCGCCTCCGACCAGGGCCGGGCGGGCCCCACCGCGGCCTCCCGCCCCTCCAGGGAGCGCAGCAGCGCCGGCCGGGCCGCTCCGTCGGCGTCCGGGACGAGGAGCACGGTGAGCTCGTCGGCGTCCGGGACGTCGGTCAGCTCCTCGGTCGACCGCAGCGTGCGGGCGTCGAGCGACACCAGCGCCCCCTGCGTGCGGGCCGCGGGCAGGACCACGACGGTGAGCGTGCGCGGCGGCGTCCACTCCGCGCGCTGCGCGGCTTCGAGCAGCTCCGCCTGCGGGCTGCCGAGGAGCAGCCCCTGGGCCAGCCGCTCGAGCAGCCGCTCCCGGGCCCGGCCGCTGGAGGCCAGCTCGTCGGCGTGCCCGGCGACGCTGGCCGCCGACAGCCGGTCGATGTAGGCGAACACCAGCTCGGCGAACCGGGCCGTGGACTCCGGCCCCAGCCCGGCGGCGACCGCCGTGGCGCTCATGTCGCGCCAGGCCACCCGTGCGCCCACCCGGTAGGCCGCCAGCAGCGCGTCCATCGAGCGCCCGCTGCGCGCCTCGCCGCGGCCCAGGGCGTACGCCGCCTCGACCACCGGACCGCCCGGGGTGCCCGCGTCCGCGGTGCCGCCGGCCGCCGCCAGCTGCAGGAAACCGCGCAGGGTGAGCTCGACGGCGTTGGAGATCTTGCGCCCCATCGGGCCCTGGAACGCGTCGGCGTACCCCGGCACCGCGACGATGATCGCCTCGACCGCCCGCTCGGCGACCTCCGGCAGCTCGTCGCGCATCGCCTCGGCCACCGCCTCGGGGAAGTCGTGCGCCCGCATCGCCCACCGCCCTTTGTTCGCAGGGAACAGAACCTACCCCTCGATTCACGTCGCGGGCACAGGTATTTGGCTGCGGGACTGGGAAAGCTGAATGCATGACAGCGACGACCCCTCGACCCGACGCGGCCCGCCGACCGGCGCTGCGCGACCGGGTGCTGAAGATCGCCGAGCTGGTCACCACCCCGCTGCTGCCGGTGGACTACCTGGACCTGTTCGACCCGCTGCGCTCCGGCGCGGCCCTCCGCGGCCGGATCGAGGCCGTCCACCGGGAGACCCGGGACGCCGCCTCGATCGTCATCCGCCCCGGCCGCGACTGGCTGCCGCACCGTCCGGGCCAGTACGTCCGCATCGGCATCGACATCGACGGCGTCCGCCAGTGGCGCGCCTACTCGATCACCTCGGTGCTCGACCGGGCCGACGGCTGCTTCACCATCACGGTGAAGGCCATCCCGGACGGCAAGGTCAGCAACCACCTGGTGCACCGGGTGAAGCCGGGCACGATCATCCAGCTCGACCAGGCGACCGGCGAGTTCGTCCTCCCCGAGGCCACCCCCGCGAAGTCGCTGTTCGTGACCGCCGGCTCCGGCATCACGCCGGTCATGGGCATCCTGCGCAACCACGCCCACCAGCTCACCGACACGGTGCTCGTGCACTCGGCCCCCACCGCCGACGACGTCGTCTTCGGCGCCGAGCTGCGGCAGATGGCCGCCGAGGGCCGGATCACCCTGATCGAGCAGCACACCGACACCGCCGGGCTGCTCGACGCCCGCTCCATCGCCGAGCTGGTCCCCGACCTGCACGAGCGCGCCACCTGGGCCTGCGGTCCGGTCGGCATGCTCGAGGCGCTCGAGGAGCACTGGGCGTCCGCCGGCATCGCCGAGCAGCTCTACACCGAGCGCTTCCGCCCCCGCGTCCTCGCCGGCGCTGGCGAGGGGGGCACGGTCACCTTCGAGCAGAACGGCACGACCGTCGAGGTCGAGGGCACCACCCCGATCCTCGACGCCGCCGAGGAGGCCGGCGTGCTCATGCCGAGCGGCTGCCGCATGGGCATCTGCTACGGCTGCGTCCTCCCCCTGCGCGAGGGCGCGGTCCGCGACCTGCGCAACGGCGAGATCACCTCCGCCGACGACGTCGGCGACGGCGTCCTCGTCCAGACCTGCATCAGCGCGCCCGCCGGCGCCTGCTCCATCGACCACTGACCGTCCCGAGCCCGAGGAGTCGCACCGTGACCGTCATCCAGAAGAAGCCCGAGAACCCGATCGCCCACCTCACCGCCGAGGACATCGAGCTGATCGGCAAGGAGCTCGACACCATCCGCCAGGAGGTCCGCGACAGCCTGGGCGAGGACGACGCCAAGTACATCCGCACCGTCATCGACGTGCAGCGCAAGCTCGAGCTGGGCAGCCGCGCCGTCCTGCTGTTCTCCAAGTTCCCGCCGGCCTTCGTGCTCGGCACCGTGGGGCTCTCGGTCGCCAAGATCCTGGAGAACATGGAGATCGGGCACAACATCCTGCACGGCCAGTGGGACTGGATGCGCGACCCGAAGATCCACTCCACGACGTGGGAGTGGGACATGGCCAGCCCGGCCGCGCAGTGGAAGCACTCGCACAACGAGCTGCACCACACGTACACGAACGTGGTCGGCAAGGACAACGACCTCGGCTACGGCATCATGCGCGTCGACGAGGACCAGCGCTGGCACCCGCTGTACCTGGCGCAGCCGCTCTGGAACTTCATCAACGCCTGCTTCTTCGAGTACGGGATCGCCGCCTACGACCTGGAGCTGGGCAAGAACCTGGCCACCAAGAAGCGCCGCAACGACCCCAAGTTCCGCGCCGCCGCCAAGCAGGTTCTGAAGAAGATCCGCAACCAGGCCGCCAAGGACTACGTCGTCCACCCGCTGCTGTCGGGCCCCTCCTTCGTGCCGACGCTGGTCGCCAACTTCACCGCCAACGTGGTGCGCAACCTCTGGTCGCACTCGGTGATCATGTGCGGGCACTTCCCCGAGGGCGTCGAGACCTTCGAGAAGACCTCGATCGAGGGCGAGACCCGCGGCGAGTGGTACGTCCGCCAGATGCTCGGCTCTGCCAACATCTCGGGCAGCAAGGCCATGCACGTCATGACCGGCAACCTGTCGCACCAGGTGGAGCACCACCTGTTCCCCGACCTGCCCAGCAACCGGTACGCCGAGATCGCCCCGCGGGTGAAGGAGATCTTCGACCGCTACGAGCTCACGTACCACTCCGCACCGCTGTACAAGCAGGTCGCGAGCGCGTGGCACAAGGTCATCCGGCTCTCGCTGCCCAACGGCTGGCTCGCCGAGACGACGCCGAAGAACGCCCCGGCGCAGCTGGCCAAGCTCTACAAGATGACAGCGGGCGGGCCCAAGGTCCGTCGAGCGCTGCAGTCGAAGGCCGCCGCCTGATCCACCCGCACCGCTGAACGCCAGAGGCCCAGAACCGTCGTGGTTCTGGGCCTCTGGCGTTTCACTGCCGGCCGGTTCCTCAGTACACCCGGCCGTTGCGCAGCTGCAGGTAGCCCCCTTGGAACAACTGGGTGAGCCCGCCGGGGGCCTGGTAGGCGTTGTCCCTCGGGTAGCCCAGGTTGCCGTTCTCCCAGCCCCGGGCAGCCCAGGCGTCCCGCAACGCGCCGGTCACGGCGTAGGCGTTCGGGCTCCGCCAGCCCAACGGCGCCCCGCCGCTGTACAGCGAGCCACCCTGGAAGTGCTGCCCGCAGCCGTTGTCGCGCAGCCCGCAGAACGTGCTGCTCGTCGGGTACCCGAGCGGGCCGTTCTCCCATCCCTGCCGCCCCCAGGCGGCGAGCTGCGAGCCCGTGACCAGGAAGGTGCCGGCGCGGGTGGCGTACACCGAGCCGCCCTGGAAGTGCTGGCCGCACGCGCCGTCGCGGAGGCCGCAGAAGGTGTCCGACGTCGGGCGCCCGAGGGTTCCACGCTCCCAGCCCTGCGCCCCCCACGCGTCGCGGATGGAGCCCAGGACGGTGAACGTGCCGTTCCACGTCGAGTAGATCGACCCACCCTGGAAGTGCTGCCCGCGGATCCGGTCTCCGAAGAAGGGCTCCGAGGTCGGGTAGCCCAGCGCACCGTTCTCCCAGCCCTGGCCGGCCCAGCGACCGATGACCTCGGGCGCGAGGACGCGCGCCCCCGACGACGGCGACCAGTAGACCGACCCGCCCTGGAAGTGCTGCCCGCAGCCGCCGTCACGCAGGCCGCAGAAGGTGGACGACGTCGGGTAGCCGAGCGACCCGTTCTCCCAGCCCTGACCCGCCCACCGGTCCCTGATGGGCCCGCGCACGGTCCGGGACCCGGTGGACGGGCTCCAGTAGACCGAGCCCCGCTGGAAGTGCTGCCCGCAGCCGCCGCCGGGCAGGCCGCAGAACGTGTCCGTCGTGGGGTAGCCGACCGGCCCGCGCTCCCAGCCCTCCGCCGCCCAGCCCGTCCGGATGTCCGGGTCGACGCGCACCGCCGCAGTCGCCGCCGACACGTAGATGGACCCGTTCTGGAAATGCTGCCCGCAGCCCTCGTCCGGCAGGCCGCAGAAGGTGTCCGACGTCGGCTCTCCGATACCTCCGGGGACCGGGACCGCACCGAAGCCGCTCGGCCACGCGTCGAAGATCTCGGGATCGGTGAAGGCGTAGGCCGCGGACGGGACGAAGGCCGACCAGTACACGATGCCGTTCTCGAAGTCCTGCCAGCAGGCGGACAGGCCGCTGCAGGTCTTGGACCCCATGGCGGCGCCCAGCACCCCGCTCGGTCCACCGAGCGCGGCGTACTTCGCCTCGATGAGGTCCCCGTCGGGGCCGGGCAGGGCCGCCACCGACGCCGGCTGCTCCGCGAGCGCCTGGCCGGGAACGAGCAGCGCTCCTGCCACGGCGAGGCCGGCCATCGCGCCGGCCAGCAGGCGCCGGGCGCCCCACACCTGTGTCGTCATGCTGAGCGCTCCCCGTTCTCGTCCCGCGCGTCAGCACGCGGTCGCCGCAACGTACGGATCACGGTCAGCGCAGTGCGCGCGACACTCCGGAGACGGATGATCACCGGACCGACGAGTCCGCTCAGCTGTTCGTGCAGGTCGACAAGGGGATGACCTCCCAGTCGTTTCCCGTGAAACCAACCATGGGCCACCCAGCCGGCCCGGCGGAACGCACGAGGGCCCGGAACCGTCGCGGTTCCGGGCCCTCGCCGTTCCTGGTCTACCTACGGGCGCAGCGCGGGCTGCGGGTAGTTCAGCGGGAGCAGCAGCGCCGGGTTGCTGATCGGCACCTCCCACACGTTGCCGCCCGCATCGGGGTCGATCACCTGACCGCTGCGGAGGAACGCCGCGATCTGCTTCTGCCCCTGCAGCGCTGACGGGTGGTTGAGCACCAGCAGGAAGCTGTGCGGGTTCGGCAGCGCCGGCGTGGCCTTGTCGTTGCGGTACAGGCTCGTGCGCGACCAGAGGTTGCCCGCGTCGATGAGCGTGTACGACGTCGGGTTCGGAACGGTCTGGTCCCCGAACGCGACCTGGACCAGTACCCGCTTCGGGTCGATCAGCGGCGCGAAGGTCTCGGGGCTACCCGGCCGGCTGAGCCAGGTCGACCGCGCCAGGTAGTCCTGGATCTCGACGGCTCCCTTGACCGTGGCCGTGACGGGGCCCTCGCCCCGCAGCGGCATCTGCTCCTGGAAGAAGGCCCGGGTCTGGTCGGTGCTGTTGAGCAGCCCCGCCGCCTGGAGCGCCTGGGTGGTCAGCAGCCGGAAGGACGGCGATGTCCGCGCGATCTCCGAGATCGGACCACCGGGCACGTTGAGGACCGAGCGCGCCACCTTCGGGTCGGCGCCGGTGAGCATCGTGCCGTAGATGCCACCGAAGCTCTGGCCGAAGTAGGTGACGTCCTTGCCGGAGAGGTCCGGCGTGCCGTTCCCGTCCACGTCCGTGCCGCCCAGCGCGCGGATCAGCGTCATGTTGTCCGCGGCGGTCTGCCGCAGGGCGTCCCGGGAGGACTGCGCCGCTGCCGCACCGGTGGCCGACGATCCCTCGCTGCTGCCGATGAGGCTGTCGGCGTCGTCCTGGTCGACACCGCGGCCGTAGGCGGGCAAGGTGGTCGGCGTCTCCGCCGTGGGACGGGTGATGCGCCACGTGCTGGCCGGCCCGTAGCCGTGACCGACCACCTTGGTGCCGATCGTCGCGATCCCGCTGGGCGCGTTGGCGGTGGCGGCGAGGAAGACGCTGGTGTCGTTGGCGGTGAACCCGTGACCGAACACGGCGGTCGGCCACCCGCCAGCCGGTGCGGGGCCGGCGGGGAGGACGGCGACGAACGGCAGGCGTGCCGCGTTGACCGGCGACGGACCGACGTCACGGGTCGGCGTCTGCCTGATCGTCACATCCGGCCGCAACCAGTTCGGCGCCAGGTAGGAACCGAACACCAGGGTGGCGTCAGGGGGCAGCTGGGCCGTCGGTACGACGCTCGGGCCGACCTCCTTCGGCCCGTCCGACGTCATCGTGGGCGCCGGCCGGTCGGGGACGAACTCCACCTTCGTGTCCTTGACGGGGAAGGCGCCGTCGACCTGCAGACCGGGGGCCTGGATGCCCACAGCCTTGAACGCCTGACCGCTGTCGATCTGCTTGCGCAGGTCCAGCAGACCGTCGGTGGCGCTCATCGTCGTGAAGGTGTCCTGCAGCGACTTGTTCGCCGGGCCACCTTGGACGCGCAGCTTGTAGGTCGTGCTCGGCGCCAGCTGCTTCGCGGGGTGGGCGTACAGCGTCGTGGTCGCCGGGTCCCAGACCACGCGGTCGACTCCGGTGCGCCAGCTGCCCTTGGCGTCCTGCAGCCTGATCCGTGAGGCCGCCTCGGCCGGGTCGACCGGGCCGCTGAACCGGATGGCGATGCGCGGGTCGAGGTCGAAGCCGTCGAGCTGGTTGAGCTGCTGCACCAGGCCGCAGCTGATCGGTGCGCCGCAGGGCTCGGTGGGCAGGTTCACCCGGCGGCCGGTCAGCTGGCCCTTGTCGGCGACGGTGAGGCTGTCGGAGGGGAACGCGGAGATCGGGTCGGCCTTGCCGGGCTTGGCCAGGGCCGGTGTTGCGGTGGCCGTGACGGCGAACGTCACGGCCAGGGTGCCGACGACCGACGCGGTCGTGCGACGCCATGAGCGAGAGGACACGAGGGCTCCAATACAGAGGGGACCTCGTTCCTAGCTGACAGTGACGTGGCACACAACCAGTTGCGCGATGAAAAGATCTTGGTCCGGCACTGCTTCCGCGTGGAACGACGACCGCCCGCCACCCGGTGACGGGTGACGGGCGGGCGTCGGAACGAGCTGGGTGGCCGCGAACCTAGTTGGCCATGTCCACGAAGCGGCTGTAGTGGCCCTGGAAGGCGACCGTGACGTTGGCGGTGGGGCCGTTGCGGTGCTTGACCAGCATGATGTCGGCCTCGCCGGCCCGCGGGGACTCCTTCTCGTACATGTCCTCGCGGTGGATCATCATGACCATGTCGGCGTCCTGCTCGATCGAGCCGGACTCACGGAGGTCCGACAGCATCGGCTTCTTGTCCTGACGCTGCTCCGACCCACGGTTCAGCTGCGACATGGCGATCACCGGCACCTCGAGCTCCTTGGCCAGCAGCTTCAGCGCACGGGAGAACTCCGAGACCTCCTGCTGGCGGCTCTCGACCTTCTTGCCCGAGGTCATGAGCTGGAGGTAGTCGATGACGATCAGCTTCAGGTCGTTGCGCTGCTTGAGCCGCCGCGCCTTGGCCCGGATCTCCATCATCGTCATGTTCGGCGAGTCGTCGATGTAGAGCGGCGCATCGGCCACCTCGCCCATGCGGCGGGCCAGCTTGGCCCAGTCCTCGTCGGAGAGCGTGCCGGCGCGCATGTGGTGCAGCGGCACCTTCGCCTCGGCCGAGAGCAGACGCATGGTGATCTCGTGCTTGCTCATCTCGAGCGAGAAGATGCAGGCTGGCATCCCGTGCTTCACCGTCGCCGAGCGCGCGATGTCCAGGCCCAAGGTGCTCTTGCCGACACCGGGACGCGCGGCGATGACGACCATCTGGCCCGCCTGCAGGCCGTTGGTGAGCTCGTCCAGGTCACGGATGCCGGTCGGCACACCCCGGGCGGTGCCACCGCGGGAGGCGATGGCGTCGAGCTCGTCCATCGTGGGCTGCAGGACGTCCTCGAGGCGCGAGTAGTCCTCGCTCATGCGCTTCTCGGTGACGTCGTAGATCTCCTGCTGGGCGCGGTCGACGATGTCGTCGACGTCGCCCTTGCCGCCGGCCGCGCCGTAGCCCAGCTGGACCACGCGGGTACCGGCCTCCACCAGGCGGCGCAGCACGGCCTGCTCGGCCACGATCGCGGCGTAGTAGCCGGCGTTCGCCGCGGTGGGCGTCGAGGCGATCAGCGTGTGCAGGTAGACCGCGCCGCCCATCTTCGACAGCTGGTCGGTGCGGTTGAGCTCGGCGGCCACGGTGATGGCGTCGGCCGGCTCACCCCGCCCGTAGAGGTCGATGATGCAGTCGAAGATCACCTGGTGCGCCGGCCGGTAGAAGTCCGCACCGTGCAGGACCTCGACGACGTCGGCGATCGCGTCCTTGCTCAGCAGCATGCCGCCGAGCACCGACTGCTCCGCCGCGACGTCCTGCGGGGGCTGCCGGTCGTACGCCGGAGCCGTCGCAGTCGGTCGGCTGAACTCGTCGGCCACCGCCACGGGGTACCTCCATCTCCTTGCGGGCGCGCCCACGACACCACTGCGCGCAGGGGAAGTACGCGAGCTCGGCGGACTGCGCCGGACCGAACAGCTGTTCGGTCTCTGCCTACCGCAGGGGACTGACAGTCCCGTGTCCCGGTGGCCGCAGAGGACGTTAGGGAAGGCGGGCCGCCGGAGTCCACCACCGCTGTGCACGCCGATCTGCACAACTTGTGGACAAGTCGGTGGACGGAGGCGTGTCGACATGTGGAGAAGCCGGGGGACGCTGGACGGCGACCGGGCCGCACGGCCCGGCTGACCTGCACGGACGCCGTCCCCCGGCTGTGGACGGGAGAATGTGCCCAAGTTTTTTTCGCGGCGCGCACCACGAGTCACACGAGCCCTGCGCCGGGCCGGAACACCGCTCTGCCGGTCCCGGCGCCGCTGCCGGGCCTCAGGGTTCCGGAGACGACGCGAGGGGCGCCGGACCACGTCCGACGCCCCTCGCGGGCGGTGCAGAGCCACTCAGCGGGCTCGCCGGTGTCAGCCGGCGACGACCTCGATGCTCAGCTGAGAGGTGACCTCGGGGTGCACCCGCACGGTGACGGTGTGCTTGCCCGTGGTCTTGATGCTGCTGGGCAGCTCGATCCGGCGACGGTCGAGCTCCGGGCCGCCGGCAGCGGTGACCGCAGCGGCGACGTCGGCGGTGGTGACCCGGCCGAACAGGCGGCCGCCGTCACCGGCGCGGGCCGGCACGCGCACGGTCAGCCCGGTGAGGCGACCGGCCACGGCCTGCGCCTCCTCGAGGGACCGCACGTCGCGGGTGGCACGCGCCCGGCGCAGGGACTCGACCTGCTTCTCGGCACCGCGGGTGGCCAGGATGGCCAGGCCGCGGGGCAGGAGGTAGTTGCGGCCGTAGCCGCCCTTGACCTCGACGGAGTCGCCGGAGGAACCGAGACCGGTGACCTCAGCAGTGAGGATCAGCTTCATGGTGCTCATGATCAGCGCGCCGTGGAGGTGTAGGGCAGCAGCGCCATCTCACGGCTGTTCTTCACGGCCGTGGCGACGTCACGCTGGTGCTGGCTGCAGTTGCCGCTGACGCGGCGGGCACGGATCTTGCCGCGGTCGGAGATGAACTTCCGCAGCAGGGTCGTGTCCTTGTAGTCGACGTAGGTCGCCTTGTCCTTGCAGAACTGGCAGACCTTCTTCTTGGGCTTGCGAACAGGAGGCTTGGGCACCTGGTTCTCCAGAAAGTAAGGGGATGGAACGGCCTCGTCCGGAGGCTCGTCCCGAGCGTGCGAGGGATGAGGAGGACGAGGTCCTTCTAGAAAGGAGGCTCGTCGGACGGGCCGGCGGGCGTCGACCAGGGGTCGCTCGCGCCGCCGCCACCTCCGCCACCGAAGCCGCCGCCACCGCCGCCGCCACCGAAGCCACCGCCGCCGCCACCCTCACCGCGGGAGGCCTTGGTGACCTTCGCGGTGGCGTAGCGGAGCGAGGGGCCGATCTCGTCGACCTCGAGTTCGATGACGGTGCGCTTCTCGCCCTCCTTCGTGTCGAAGGAGCGCTGCTTCAGACGACCGCTGACGATCACGCGGGAGCCACGGGTGAGCGACTCGGCCACGTTCTCGGCGGCCTGGCGCCACACGTTGCAGCGGAGGAACAGCGCCTCGCCGTCCTTCCACTCCTGCGACTGACGGTCGAAGGTGCGGGGCGTCGACGCCACGGTGAAGTTGGCGACGGCAGCGCCCGACGGCGTGAAGCGCAGCTCCGGATCGGCGGTGAGGTTGCCGATCACGGTGATGACGGTTTCGCCGGCCATGGTCAGTGGACCTCGGGCCGCATCAGCTTCGTGCGGAGCACCGACTCGTTCAGGTTCAGCTGGCGGTCCAGCTCCTGGACGGCGGCCGGCTCGGCCTGGATGTCGATGATGGCGTAGATGCCCTCGACCTGCTTCTTGATCTCGTAGGCCATCCGTCGGCGGCCCCAGATCTCGGTCTTGACGGTGCCACCGGAGTTGGTGACCACGGTCAGGAACCGGTCGAGCGAGGGAGCGATGGTGCGCTCCTCGAGATCGGGGTCGAGGATGACCATCAGTTCGTAATTGCGCACGGAGAACCCCACCTCCTCTGGTCTCAGCGGCTGCAGGGGATCTGCAGCAGGAGGGTCGTACATGCGTCGCGCGCCCCGGGGGACCCCGAAGAGACCCGGAACGCGCAGGTCCAGGCTACCAGCGCCCGCGGCGCGGCGGTCCGCCGCCGTCCACAGGGGCCCGGGAACGACCGTGGCCGCCGTCCCGGAGGGGACGACGGCCACGGTGGGGGCGAGCGGTCAGCGGGTGCCGCGCGACGCCTGGTGGGTGCGGACAAGAGCCGCGGTGACGGCGGCGAGCGCGACCACGGCCGCCAGGGCGGCGGCCGGGAGGGCCACCGGCTCCTCGGACGAGGCGTTCACCGTCTCGGCGTTCCCCTCGTCCAGCGAGGCGCTGTCCAGCCCGGCCAGCTGGCCGAAGACCGGGACGGAGGCGCCGTCGTAGGAACCGGCCATGCCGCCGGAACCCGAACCGGAGCCGGAGCCGGCGCCGTTGCGGTCGGCGGCCGTGGTGCTGGTGCCGGGCACGAAGAACTGCGCCGGGTCGAACGCGGCGATGGCACCGCGGCTGCCGGCCGACATCGGCACGGAGCCGCCCATCGGGTACTGGTACTGGTCGCCCGGGCCGTTGACGTCCGGCCGCTGCGCCGGAGCGGGCTCGCCCGTGGGCGGCGCGGGAACCGGGGCGCCCGGCGGGAGCGGCTGGGTGCCCGGCACCTGCGGCAGCGCCACCTGGGGCAGCTGCGGCACGTTCACGCCGGGGAGGGTCGGCAGGGCGGGGGCGACGGTCTGCACGACGTAGGGGACCGGGGCGGGCAGCGGCGGCAGGGAGCCCAGCACCCGGTCGACGACCTGCTGCGCGCTGACGCCCAGCGGGAGAGACGCCTGCGGGACGACGCGGTAGGTGTAGGTGATCGTGCCGGCCGTGGCGGGGTCGCGGAACGTCCAGGCCGTGCTCTGCTCGGGCGCCAGCTTGCGCGACTCCCCGAAGAAGGAGACGGCGACGTCGGTGTAGACGGTCGCGCCGACCGCGACGTTGCCGAGCGGGAGCGGGATCGAGATGCCGCCGCGGTTCTCCGCCGGGATCTTGTTCACGAACGTGACCGTGCCGCCCGGGTCGACGCTGGCCAGCGGGGGCGTGACGTTGCGGATCTCGATCGTCGCGGCCGGCGCGGCCACGGCCTCCGGGGCCGAGGTCACGGAGGCGGTGACGACACCGATCCAGGCGAGGACGGCCACCGCGATGCCTCTGCGGGCTGTCCGACGGATGCGACCCGTTGCCATGTTCTGCTACCTCCACGTCGACGTCACACCACTACTGGCGAGTAACCCCCGTCACGCCTTCAACGATGATGTGACGCGAGCGATACGGGTAAACCTGAAGTCGTCGCGGATATGAGGAGCAGACATGCATGCGCACCCGATCGGCGTACACGTGGGCGCCGGCCTCACCGACGACGGGGCGCTCGACGCGGGCGGTCCGCTGGCCCGCGCGGCGGAGATGGACGCCGACGGCGTCCAGGTCTTCCTCGCCGATCCGCAGGGCTGGAAGGCGCCGAAGCCGCGCCCGGACGCCGACGACCTGCGGGCCTCGGGCCTGGCCGTCGTCGTGCACGCCCCCTACGTGCTGAACGTGGCGACGACGAACAACCGCATCCGGATCCCCAGCCGCAAGCTCCTCGGGAAGCACGCCGAAGCGGCCGCCGCCGTCGGCGCCCGCGGGCTCGTGGTGCACGGCGGGCACGTCCTCACCGCCGACGACCCTGCCGTCGGCGTCGACAACTGGCGCAAGACGTTCGCCCGCCAGGCCGACGACGGCGGGTTCCCGGTGCCGGTGCTGATCGAGAACACCGCCGGCGGGGGCAACGCCATGGCCCGCGACCTCGACGCCCTGGCGCGGCTCTGGGACGGCGTGGGCGAGTTCGGTGCCGGCTTCGTGCTCGACACCTGCCACGCGTGGGCGGCCGGCTGGGACCTCACCACCGTCGTCGCCGACGTCCGGGCGATCACCGGCCGGATCGACCTGGTGCACCTGAACAACAGCCGCGACCCCGCCGGCTCCAGCCGGGACCGGCACGCCCCGCTCGCCGCCGGCGAGATCCCGACCGAGCTGCTCGTCGAGGTGGCGCGCACGGCCGGCTGCCCGGTGGTGCTGGAGACCCCCGGTGACGCCGCCGATCACGCCGCCGAGATCGCCCTCCTGCGGGCCGCGCTGTGACACCGCGATCCTCCGGATCGCACCGCGACCACGTGCCGTCCCGGCTCGGCTGAGCCGCTGCGTCACTCCTCGCGGGACCCTCCGGGCCCCACTCGTCGCGACATGAGCCGTCCCCGGCCCCTGAGGACCCAGCTGTCCGGAGCGTGCTGCAGCGGGCCGCCGGCCGGGTCGTCGACGCCTGGCCAGCTGGTCCGGACGACGTCGCGGTCGGGGTCCAGGACGTCCCGCACGACCAGCGCCACCAGGACGACGACGGCGAGGTCGCGCAGCACCACCGCCAGCAGGAACCACTCGACGTCGACCCCGCGGTCCTCCGGGCCCAGGTACCAGAGCAGCCGGGGCACCCACAGCAGCGCCTCGGTGGCCTGCCAGAGCAGCAGCGACCGCCAGCCCGGGCGGGCGAGCACGGCCAGGGGCAGCAGCCACAGCGAGTACTGCGGGCTCCAGACCTTGTTGGTGAGCAGGAAGACCGCCACCAGGAGGAAGGCGATCTGGGCCACCCGGGGCCGGACCGGGGCCGACAGCGTCAGCCACCCCACGGCGGCCACGCCCGCGAGCAGCGCCAGGGCCACCAGGGCGTTGAGCACCACCGGCGTCTGCCCCTCGGCGAGCGGACCGTCGAGGATCCGGTCGCCGGTCAGGTGCATCGCCACGTTCCACAGCGAGTCGGGATCGGCCGGCCGGACGCTGTTGAGCCGGAAGAAGCGCCCCCAGTTCTCCGTGGCCAGCACCGCGACGGGGGCGTTCACCGCCACCCACACGCCGACGGCGGCCAGCGCGGTGCGCAGCCAGACCCGCAGCAGCCCCGAGCGGAGGCAGAGCAGGAAGAGGGCGCCGAGCAGGAAGGCCGGGTAGAGCTTGGCCGCCACGCCCAGGCCGAGCAGGACGCCGGCCAGCACCGGCCGGTCCCGCGCCCAGGCCCACATGCCCAGGGTCGCCAGCGCCACGGCGAAGAGGTCCCAGTTGGTGAAGGCGTGCACGACCAGCAGGGGGGACAGCCCGATCATCGCGGCGTCCCACGGTCGGCGGCCGGCCAGGGCCAGCACCGCGCGGACGACGAGGAAGGCGCAGGCGGTGAGCAGCAGGCAGGTCACCACGTAGTAGCTCTGCACCGGCGGGATCGAGGGCAGCAGGGCCGAGGCCTCGGCCGCCCGGTCGTAGGTGCCCGCGAGCGCCGCTGCGGTCGCCATGAAGGCGCCGGTGAGGACCGGGTACTCGACGTCGCTGTCCAGGTAGGGGAGGGCCCCGTCGTCCAGGCCGTGCAGGCCGAACAGCGGGATCGTGTCGGAGTAGCAGAAGTGCGTGTACTGGACGCTGCCCGACCAGTCCCCGTCGGCGCACGGCGCCTGCTTCACCCAGGCGACGGCGAGCGCCAGGGTGGCGAAGAGCAGGCAGATGCGCAGCGGCGTCCAGAACAGCGCCCGGCCGGTCACGGCGAAGCGGCCCCAGGGCCCGCCCACCGCCTCGCTGGCCTGCCGGACGACCGGATCGGTCCACGACGGCACGACGCGGTCCGGGCCGGCCGGCGCCGTCGTTCCACGTGGAACGGCCACGGGCCCGTCCGCGGTGGCGGACGGGCCCGTGGGCGTGGTGCTCATCTCTGCAGTGTGCGGGATGGCCCCGCGGCGATCAGTCGGGACGCGGCGGGAAGACCGGCTGATCCGGCGGCTGACCACCCGGCCGGCCCCCCTGGTCCGGCGTCGGCGTGGGGGTCGGCGTCGGGGTCGGGGTCGGGGTCGGCGTAGGCGTCGGCGTGGGGGTCGGCGTCGGCGCCTGCGTCGGGGCGGGGGCCTGGGTGGTAGGCGCGGGCGCGTTCGTCGTCACCGGGGCCGGGGCCTCGGTGGTGGGCGCGGGCACGCCCTTGCCGCTGTCCCCGGTGACCAGCGCCTTGTCCGGCAGCTTCTCCTTGGGGGTGCCTGCCAGCGCCGCGTTCATGAAGCGCTGCCAGATCGCACCCGGCAGGCCCGAGCCGTAGACGATCCGCCCGGAGGAGTCCTTGATCGCCTCGCGCTGATCGGTGCCCAGCCACACGGCGGCCGACAGCGACGGGGTGTAGCCGACCATCCAGGCATCGGAGTTGTCCGACCGGTTCAGGCCCTGCGTACCGGTCTTGCTGGCCACCTCGCGACCGCCCTCGAGCGCCCGCTTCGAGTAGGAAGCGACGCCCTTGGTCGCCACCGTGACGTCGTTGGCGACGTCGGCGGGGATCACCTGCTCGCCGGGCTCGCCCGCGTTCTCCAGCAGCACCGTGCCGGCGCTGTCGGTCACCTTGGCGACGAAGTGCGCCGGGCGGTAGACGCCACCGGCGGCCAGGGTGGCGAAGCCCTGCGCCTGGTCGATCGGCCGCATCTCGTACTCGCCGATGCCGATCGAGGACCCGGTCGCGCCCGAACCGCCGGCCAGGGTCGGGGAGTTCTTGAGGCCACCGCCCTGCCACTGCTCCGGCAGGCCGGTGGCCGCGAGGATGGTGTCCCGCACGTTCTCCGGGCCGACCTCGTAGGCCAGGCCGTAGTACGTGGTGTTCAGCGAGCGGGTGATCGCCTCGGTCAGCGTGCAGGCCGGGCAGCTGGCGCCGCCGGAGTTGGTCACCGGCAGACCGGGCCGGTCGGGGAACTCCTGGTCGTCGCTGCCGTCGCGCCGGGCCTGGATGCCGATGCCCTGGTCCACCGCGGTGGCCAGCACGTACGGCTTCACCGACGAGCCGGGCTGCCGCTGCGCCTGCGCGTAGTCGGTGCCGACGCCGTCCCGGCCGCCGTGGTACGCCACGACCCCACCGGTGCGCGGGTCGATCGCGACCAGCGCCTGCCGGAGGTTGTCCGGCTGCTCCGGCGTCATGACGGCGTCGACGGCGGCGACGGCGGCGTCCTGCGCCGGCTTGCTGATCGTGGTGACGATCCGCAGACCGCCGGCGTTGATCTGCTGCTCGTCGTAGCTGTGATCGGCCTCGAGCTCGCGGCGCACCTGCTCGACGATGTGGCCCTCGGGGCCGGTCGGCGTCCCCAGCGCGGAGCCGCCCTTGGGCAGCACCGGCGGGTACACGGACGCCTCGCGCTCGCCGTCGGTCAGCCAGCCCTCCTCGACCATCGCGTCGAGCACCAGGCCCCAGCGGTCCTGCGCGCCCTCCGGGTTGACCTCCGGGTCGTAGGCCGACGGGCTGCGCACCAGGACGGCGAGGACGGCGCCCTGCTGCGCGGTCAGCTGCGAAGCCGAGACGCCGAAGTAGGTGTTCGCCGCGGCCTCGATGCCGTAGGCACCCCGGCCGTAGTAGATGGTGTTCAGGTAGTTCTCGAGGATCTGCTCCTTCGAGAAGTTGTTGTCCAGCTTGATCGCCAGGAAGAGCTCCTGGAACTTGCGGCTGAACGTCTGCTCCGAGGTCAGGAACGCGTTCTTGACGTACTGCTGGGTGATCGTCGAGCCACCCTGGGTCGAGCCACCGGTCACGTTGTTCCAGGCGGCGCGCACGATGCCGGTGAAGGAGATGCCCGGGTCGGAGTAGAAGCTGCGGTTCTCCGCGGCGAGGACGGCCCGCTGCGCCGGCTCCGAGATCTGGTCCAGCGCGACGTTCGTCCGGTTCTCGTCACCCAGCCGGGCCATCTCGGTGGTGCCGTCGGAGTAGTACATGATCGTCGTCTGCTTGGTGGAGACCGAGTCGGGGCTCGGCACCTCGGTGCTGGCGTAGACGACGCCGACGAAGACGCAGAGCAGCGCGAGCAGCCCGCCCATGATCCCGGCGGCGATCTTCAACCGGCGCTTGCGGCGCTGCTTCTTGTTCCCGGTGGCCTTGCCCTTGGTCCCCGGGCGGGCCGGCGGGCGACCGGCCGCCGCACCCGCGCGGGCCGCGGTCGTGCCGCCACGGGAGGCCGTCGTGCCCCCGCGGGACGCCGTCGCCCCCCCGCGCGGGGGGACCGGCGGACGGCCACGCCCACCGGCGGGCGGCCGCGGACGGCCGGTGCCTCCGCCGCCACCGGTGCTGCGGGTCCGCGTGGCCGGCGGTCGGCGGACCGACCCGGATCGCGGCGCGACGGGCGAGGTCTCGTCGTGGCTGGGCACGAGCACACCCCTTCCTGGCTGTCATGGGCGCCGGGCACCTGCCCGGACGCGGTCGAGCGTCTTCAGCTGTGGAGGCGGGTCCCACCCCGCCGGGCCACCGGTCCCTTCCCGCGCACGCGGGCCGGAGACCGGCCGACCGGTTACTTCTCCGTCGCCGCCCGGCGACGGCCGCGCCGGGGCTGGCGCCCCGGCTCGGGCTCGACACCGAGGACGTAGGAGCAGTCCAGGTGGTTCCAGCCGCAGCTGCGGCACACCTCGACCTGGTACACGGAGAACTCGTCCTGCGCCGCGTCCATGCGGGCGAGCTCGACCTCCGTCTTGGCCTGACCGGCCACCGGACCGAGGTGGTCGCCGTACACGTAGTTCACCAGTGTCAGACGGTCCCGGCGGCACACCGGGCAGGCGTCGTCGGTCGGCTGTCCGTGGTACTTCGCGGCCCGCGAGAGGTACGGGCTGGCGTCGCAGACCTCGAAGAGCCCGGTGCGCCCGGCGTGCACGTCGGCGAGGACGGCTCGCCGCTGCAGCGAGTAGTCCACGACGGATCGACGTCCGGGCACGGGCGCCAATGTACGCAGGACGCGCCGCGGATGGGCGTTCCCGTGCGGCGACGTACGTCGCGCTGGGCACACCCGCCCCGGCCGTCCCGGGGCGGCGCGCTCCTCGGCCCGATGTATCGTGGCGATACATCGACAGGGAAGAGGCGAGGAGGGTGACGTGCTCGAGTTCGCCATCCTCGGTCTGCTGCACCAGTCGCCGATGCACGGCTACGAGCTGCGCAAGCAGCTCGCGGCGGTCCTCGGCGGGCTGCGCAGCATCTCCTACGGCTCGCTGTACCCCGCGCTTCGGCGGATGCAGGCGGCCGGGCTGATTACGACCGATGAGCCCACACCGCGTGCCCTGCTGCCGGCCGACGCTCCCGCGCTCACCGGCCGGCGCGGGAAGGTGGTCTACACGATCACCGCGGAGGGCAAGGAGCGCTTCCACGAGCTCGTCTGCGAGACCGGTCCCGAGGCCTACGACGACGGCGGGTCCTTCGACGTCCGCCTGGCGTTCTTCCGGCACACCGCACGGGACGTACGGCTGAGCATCTTGGAGGGGCGCCGCCGCACGGTCGAGCGCCAGCGGGAGGGCCTGCGGGCCTCGCTGAGCCGGACCCGGGAGCGGTTCGACCGCTACACGCTCGAACTCCAGCGGCACGGCCTGGACTCGGTGGACCGGGAGGTCCGCTGGCTGTCGGAGCTGATCGACAGCGAGCGCCGGGAGGCGACGGAGCCGTCCTCAGCGCGCCGGGAGGCGACGGAGCCGTCCTCAGCGCGCCGGGAGGCGACGGAGCCGTCGCAGGAGCCGGGCACCACCTGAACCAGGCGGTCGGGCCCGGGCCCGACCGTTTCGTCACCACCGGACCGCACGCGGTTCACGTACACCGGACCACCGGTCCAGGGAGAAGGAGAGTCATGGGGTCAGTCAAGGTCGCCATCGTCGGCGTCGGTAACTGCGCCGCCTCGCTCGTGCAGGGCGTCGAGTACTACAAGGACGCCGACGAGACGGCGTCCGTGCCGGGGCTGATGCACGTCCGGTTCGGCGAGTACCACGTCTCCGACGTCGAGTTCGTCGCCGCGTTCGACGTCGACGCGAAGAAGGTCGGTCGGGACCTCTCCGAGGCCATCGTGGCCAGCGAGAACAACACCATCTCGATCTGCGACGTCCCGCCGCTGGGCGTGACCGTGCAGCGCGGCACCACCCTCGACGGGCTCGGCAAGTACTACCGCGAGATGGTCGAGGAGTCCGACGAGCAGCCGGTCGACGTGGTCGCGGCGCTGCGGGAGTCCGGCGCCGACGTCCTCGTCTGCTACCTGCCCGTCGGTTCGCAGCAGGCCGCCGAGTTCTACGCGCAGGCCGCCCTGGACGCCGGCGTCGCCTTCGTGAACGCCCTGCCGGTCTTCATCGCCGGCACCAAGGAGTGGGCGGACAAGTTCACCGCCGCGGGCGTGCCGATCGTCGGTGACGACATCAAGAGCCAGGTCGGCGCCACCATCACCCACCGCGTGCTCGCCAAGCTGTTCGAGGACCGCGGTGTGCAGCTCGACCGCACGATGCAGCTGAACGTCGGCGGCAACATGGACTTCAAGAACATGCTCGAGCGCGAGCGCCTGGAGTCCAAGAAGATCTCGAAGACCCAGGCCGTCACGAGCCAGGTCGACCGGGACATGGGCAAGGACAACGTGCACATCGGTCCCTCGGACCACGTGCCGTGGCTGAGCGACCGCAAGTGGGCCTACGTCCGGCTCGAGGGCCGCGCGTTCGGTGACGTCCCGCTGAGCCTGGAGTACAAGCTCGAGGTCTGGGACTCCCCGAACTCGGCCGGCATCATCATCGACGCGGTCCGCGCCGCGAAGATCGCCAAGGACCGCGGGATCGGCGGCCCGATCCTGTCGGCGTCGTCGTACTTCATGAAGAGCCCGCCGGTGCAGTACAGCGACAGCGAGGCCCGGGACGCCGTCGAGGCGTTCATCCGCGGCGACGCCTGATCGAACGGCCTCCCTGCAGGGAGGCCGTTCCATCGCGTGACGCGGGGCCCGCATTCCTCCGGGGATGCGGGCCCTGCTGCGTTTCCTGCCCGGGATGGGGAGCTGCGCTCCCTAGGCTCCCGGCATGCCCGCCCGCCGTCCGCTCGCCACCCGCGCGGGGACGGCGGCGCTCGCGCTGCTCCTCCTGACCGCGTGCTCGGGGGACGAGCGCTCCCCCGGCGAGCCGATCACCGAGGACGAGGCCCGGACCCTGGCCGAGCTGCTGCACCGCAACCACACCGAGGGCGGCGCGGACTTCGTCGTGTCGGTGCCCTTCGGTGACGACGCGCTGCTCGAGCTCACCGGGGAGGTCGACTTCCGGCGCGGGGTCGGCCGGGCCCAGGCGGTCACCGTCGTCGACGACGAGGAGCGCGACGCCCGCACCCTCTTCTTCGACCGCGACGAGCTGTGGTCCGGCGACGTCCCCGGGCTGTCCGAGGCACTGGCGGCCGACGGGGCGCCCGACGCCTCCTACCTGCGGCGCCCGCGGCCGGCCGACCCCGAGGACCCGGAGCTGCTCGACGTGCTCGTCGCGATGCTGCTCAACCTGGCCCAGCCGGAGGCCGACGACCCCGCGCTGTTCCTGGACGGGCCGTACCGCTGGCAGGCGGAGGAGCCGCTGGACGGCCGCCCGACCGTCGTCTACCGGCTGCGCGAGGGGCGCAGCGTCGCGGTCGACGCGGGGGACGGGACGCTGGTGCAGTATCGGGCCACCCTGCCCGACAGCGGGCTGGACGTGACGCTCACGCTGGCCGACCACGGGACCCGGCGGGTGGCGCTCCCGGGCGACGACGAGACGGCGGCCGCGGCGGACCATCCGGAGGTGGCGGAGGACTTCGGCCTCTGAGAGGACCGCAGACAAGTGGGAAGGGGCGGTCTCTTCCCCAGACCGCCCCTTCCCGACGTCCTTCTTACCAGACCGGGCGCCGTCGCGCTCCCCATCGGCGGGCGCGTCGCGGCGATCAGTTCGCGGCGGGGTCCGCGGGGGCGGTGGAGAGGACGGCGAGCCGGCCGGACTGGCGGCCCATCACCTGCCGCCACAGCTGCGGCCCGGACAGGTCTCCGAGCACGTCGCCGGGCCGGCTGGGGACGCAGGCCCACGCACCCTCGGCGATCTCCCCGGCCAGCTGGCCGGGCGACCAGCCGGCGTACCCGGCGAACACCCGCAGGCCGGTGAGCCGGCCGGCCAGCGCGTCGGGGTCCCCGTCGAGGTCGACCAGGTGCACGTCGCCGGCCACCGGTCGCAGTCCCGCCTCCGGTTCCGGCTCCGCGGCCGTGGCCAGGCACAGCGCGGTGTCGGTCTCGCACGGCCCGCCCACGTGGAAGACCCCAGGGGCGACGGCGAGGTCGCACCAGCCGGGCAGCACGTCGCGGATCTCCACCTGGCTCGGCCGGCCGAGGACGACGCCCAGCGTGCCGGTGTCGGAGTGGTCGAGGACGTAGACGACGGTGCCGGCGAACGTCGGGTCGGTCAGCGACGGCATCGCGACCAGGAGGCTGCCCGCGCTCACGTCGTCGAGGCAGCCGATCGACAGGGCCGGGACGGCGCGCGCGCGACGACGGCCGGTCACGGGCCGGGTGGGCGGACCGGACTCGGGCTCGGGCGAAGCGGGCACCGGGGACATCTTCCCCAGTGTGCCCCACCCAACCGCTCCGGGTACGGGCGTCGGCCGCGCGGGTGACGGAGAGGGCGGGCGGCCCCGTCCAGAGGCTCGCCGCGAGCCTGCGAGGGGTGAGGGGGACGGGGTCCTTTATCTAGGGTGGGGACGTGGCCGCGGCGGGGACGACGGTGCGCGGCCTGCTCACCCGCGGGGACTTCCGCCGGCTGCTCGGCACCCGGCTGCTGGCCCAGTTCGGGGACGGCGTCCTGCAGGCGGCCCTGGCCGGCACGATCCTGTTCAACCCGCAGCGGGCGGCCGACCCCGTCGACGTGGCCGCCGGCTTCGCCGTGCTGCTCCTGCCCTACTCGTTGGTCGGGCCGTTCGCCGGGGTCTGGCTGGACCGCTGGAGCCGCCGGCAGATCCTCCTGCGCGCGAACCTCGTGCGCGCCGTCCTGGTCGCGGTCGTGGCCGCTCTGATCCTGGCCGGCGTCCAGGGACCGGCCTTCCTCCTGGCTGGGCTCGCGGTGTTCTCGGTCAACCGGTTCGTGCTGTCCGCGCTGTCCGCGGGGCTGCCGCACACCACCGACGAGCACTCGCTGGTCCGGGCCAACGCCCTGTCGACGACGTCGGGCTCGGTGGCGACCGTGGTGGGCGGCGGCGCAGCGCTGGTCCTGGCCCCGCTGACCGGCTCGGGTGACGCCGGGTACGCAGCCCTGGCGCTCGCCGCCGCCCTGCCCTACCTCGGCTCGGCCGCCGTGGTGACCGGGTTCGACCGACGTCACCTGGGCCCGGACCACATGGCCCGGACGGCGCGTCTGACGGCGGGCCAGGTGCTGGCCGGCATGGCGTCGGGCGCCCGGCACGCCTGGCGGGACCGACCGGCCCGGGCGGCCCTCACCGCCATCGGCCTGCACCGCTGCCTGTTCGGCGTCCTGACGCTGATGGCGTTGCTGCTGCACCGCGGCACCTTCACCGCCGGCACCGGGCTGTTCCCCGGCGGCCTGACGGGGCTGGGACAGGTGGTCGCCGCCGGTGCCGTCGGCACCCTCGTCGCGGCTGCCGTGACCCCCGGGGCGGTGGCCCGGATCGGCACGCGGCGGTGGACCGGGCTCCTGCTGGTGGGCGGCGGGACGGCCCAGCTGGGGCTCGGGCTCCTGCTGCAGCCGGGAGCGGCGGTGGCCGCCGGCTTCGTGCTCGGGTTCGTGGGCCACGGCGTGAAGATCTGCGTCGACGCCACGCTCCAGGAGCGCATCGACGACGACCACCGGGGCCGGGTGTTCTCCGTGTACGACACGGTGGTCAACGTCGGCTACGTCGCGGCGCTGGTCCTGGCCGCGTTCGCCCTGCCGTCGTCCGGCGTCTCACCGCCGGTGCTGGGGATCGTGGCAGCCGGGTACCTGCTCACCGCGGTGCTGCACGCGCGGATGACCCGGCGCTGAGCGGGCGGCTCAGAGCTCGGGGACGCAGGGCCCCGCGCCGAGGGCGGCCAGGCCGGTGAGGTCACCGGCGGAGAAGTCGGTCACGGCCCGCCGCGCCTCGGGGTACATCAGCTCCGCGTCGTCGTCGACGTGCGCCAGGCCCACCAGGTGGCCGAGCTCGTGCAGCACGATGCCCCGGGCGACGGCCGCGCCGTCGCGCCCGCCGAGGATCTCCGGGAACTGGACCGAGTCCAGGCTCACCGTGCCGCTGACGAAGACCCGGGGCCCCTCGCCGAGGGAGACCGCGACGCTGCCGGCCTCGCCCACGACGTCACCGACCAGCGCGGGGTTCTCCGCCTCGGTCTGCCAGCCGATGAGCACCGGCGCCCACTGGTCGCCGTAGCGCTCGGGCTGGTACACCGCCCGCTCGGTGGTCAGCGGCTCGTCGGTGTAGCCGTCGAAGGTGAAGACCAGACCGGTCACGTCGGCGATGCGCAGCACCGCGTCGTGCACCAGCTGCTCGCCGCCTGGAGGCGTGGCGTCGGGCCGGAGCACGTAGTGGATGGTGCGGCAGGGGTCGTAGGCGACCGGGGTGACGCCGTCGTCCTGGAAGGTGGTGAAGCCGTGCGTGCCGCCGACCGGCGGCGGCAGCGGGGGAGGGCCGAGGGGGACGAGCAGGCCGCTCGGCGTCGGCCGGTCGGTGGGCCGGGCCGGTTCCGACGACGCCGGCAGCCCGGGGGAGGCCTGGGGCAACCGCTGGGCCCAGGGCAGCTCCGACGGGTCGACGAGGGCGACCGCGCCCGCGACCGCCGCCGCCACCAGCAGCCCGCTCCACAGCCCCCGCCGGCGCCGGGGCGGGGCCACCGCGCCGCGCCACGGCTCGGGCGGCGCCGTCACACCGGCGGCCTCCTGGAGGACCCACTGGGGGACGCGCCCGGACGGCGACGCGGGCAGGTGGCCGGCGTCCTCGGGGTCATGCGGGTGCACGGGAGATTTCTCGGCACCGGCGTCCGGCTTCTGGAGCCGGGCGGTCGTCGCGTCCCCCGGTCAGCCCGTGCGCTCCGCCCACCAGGCCCGCAGCGCGGCCTCGGCGTCGTCGGGGTCCAGCGGGCCGCGCTCCAGGCGCAGGTCCTTGAGGAAGCGCCAGGCCGCGCCGACCTCGGGGCCGGGGCCCACGCCGAGGATCTCCATGATCGCGTTGCCGTCCAGGTCGGGCCGGACGCGGGCGAGGTCCTCCTGCGCGGCCAGCACCGTGATCCGCTCCTCGAGCGAGTCGTAGGTGGCCGCCAGCGCCGCCGCCCGGCGCTTGTTGCGGGTGGTGGAGTCCGAGCGCACCAGCTTGTGCAGGCGGGGGAGCAGGTCACCGGCGTCGGTGACGTAGCGGCGGACGGCCGAGTCGGTCCACTCGCCGCGGCCGTAGCCGTGGAAGCGCAGGTGCAGGAAGGTCAGCCGGGCGACCTGCTCGACGATCTCCTTGGAGTACTTCAGCGCCTGGAGCCGCTTGCGCACCAGCTTCGCCCCGACCACCTCGTGGTGGTGGAAGGAGACCCGCCCGCGCGGCTCGTGCCGGCGGGTGGCCGGCTTGCCGATGTCGTGCAGCAGCGCGGCCAGGCGCAGCACGAGGTCGGGGGACCCGCTGCCGGGATCGGCCTTCTCCAGCTCGATCGCCTGGTCGAGCACGGTGAGCGAGTGGGTGTAGACGTCCTTGTGCTGGTGGTGCTCGTCGATCTCCATGCGCAGCGCGGAGAGCTCCGGCAGCACGACGTCGGCCAGCCCGGTGGCGACGAAGAGCTCGAGCGCGGCGCGGGGGGAGTCCTGCAGCAGCGTCTTCGACAGCTCGGCCTGCACCCGCTCCGGCGTGATGCGGGCCAGCTCGCCGGAGAGCGCGGTCATCGCCGCGACGACGTCGTCCGCGGGGGTGAGCCCGAGCTGCGCCACGAACCGGACGGCGCGGAGCATCCGGAGCGGGTCGTCGGCGAAGGACTCCTCCGCGGTGCCGGGCGTGCGCAGCCGCCGGGCGAGCAGGTCACCGAGCCCGCCGAAGGGGTCGGTGACGGTGCGGTCCGGTCCGAGGCTCACCGCCATCGCGTTCACCGTGAAGTCCCGCCGGACCAGGTCGTCCAGCAGCGAGTCGCCCCAGGCCACCTCCGGGTTCCGGGACTCGCGGTCGTACCGGTCGGCCCGGAAGGTGGTGATCTCCACCCGCGCGCCGCCGATCTCCGCGCCCACGGTGCCGAAGGCGATGCCGGTGTTCCACGTGGAACGGGCCCAGCCGCGGAGCAGGTCCAGCACCTGCTCGGGCCGGGCGTCGGTGGTGACGTCGAGGTCGCCGGGCACCTGGTCGATCCCGGCGCCGGCGGAGAGCAGGGCGTCGCGGACGCTGCCGCCGACCAGGTGCGCCTCGAACCCGGCAGCGGCGAAGCGCTCGCCCAGTTCGGTGAGCACGGGGGACAGGTCCACGAGCCGGCGGACGGTCTCCTGGACGGCCGCGGGCACGGGCTCGGGCTCAGGACGACTCGGCGACTGCGCGGACACGACGAGCCAGGGTAGTGCGCGCGGGAACCCGCCCCGCCCCGCACTCGGGGCCGCCGGGTCGGGCTGCTCTGCTCACCCAGCTCTTACCGGTACCCTCCTGGCATGGCTGGAACGGGCGGGCGTGGGCGCCCGGGCCGCCGGCTGCGCCGGGTCGACGAGACCTCCGCCGGGGGCCTGGTGGTCGCCGACGACGGGGTGACCGGTCCCCGTGCCGCGCTGATCGGCCGGACGGACCGCCGCGGACGCCTGCTCTGGTCCCTCCCGAAGGGCCACATCGAGGCCGGCGAGACCCCCGAGGACACCGCAGTGCGCGAGGTCGCGGAGGAGACCGGGATCATCGGCGAGGTCGTCGCGCCGCTCGGCATCATCGACTTCTGGTTCGTCGCCGAGGGCCGCCGCGTGCACAAGACGGTGCACCACTTCCTGCTGCGCGCGATCGGCGGCGCGCTCTCCGACGCCGACATCGAGGTCACCGAGGTCGCCTGGGTGCCCCTGGACGAGCTGAGCACCCGGCTGGCCTACGCCGACGAGCGGGCACTCGTGGAGCGCGCGCCCGGACTCCTGGCCGACACCGCGTGACGCGGCCGGCTGCCGCCCGCGCCGGCGGCCGCCCCGCCGCCGACGCCTCCGCCCGGCCGGGCGCCGTCCGTCGCGCCGTCGCGCTCGTCCCGCTGGTGGCCGGTGCGCTGGCCCTGGCACACCCGTTGCCCGCACCCGCGCAGGCCGCGCCCGCCGTCCCCGGGGACGGCGTCGACGCCGAGCGCCCCGTGCGCATCGAGGTGGGCCGGTTCGAGCCGCGCACCGTCACACCGGGGTCCCTGATCACCGTCACCGGCACGCTGACCAACACGGGTGCGCTGCCGATCACCGACCTCGCCGTCCGGCTGCAGCGCGGCGAGGTGCGCACCACCCGGGAGGAGCTCGCCGCCGCGGTCGCCGATCCCGATCCGGCCACCACCGTGCTGGCACCGTTCTCCGAGGTGCCCGACGACCTGGCCCCCGGCGCGAGCGCCGGCTTCAGCTACACGGTCCCCTCCGACGAGCTCCGGCTGGAGCGCGACGGGGTTTACCCGGCGCTGCTCAACGTCAACGGCACCGTGGACGGCGACGAGCAGCAGCGCGTCGGCGAGCTGTCCACCTTCGTCGTCCAGCAGCCGGTCGAACCGGCCGCCCGCACCGCCGTGGCCTGGCTCTGGCCGCTGTCCGAGCGCAGCCACCGCACGCCGTCCGGGGGCTTCGCCGACGACGGGCTGACCGAGGTCGTCGCCGAGGGCGGCCGGCTGGACCGCGCCCTCGCCGTCGTCGAGCGGCTGCCCACCGCCGCCGCACCCGACGGGGCCGCGGCGCCCGCGCTGCAGGTGACCCTCGCGATCGATCCCGCCCTGGTGGAGGAGCTGTCGGTCATGGCCGAGGGTCCCTACGCCGTCGACGGCGAGGAGGACGCCGGAACCGGCACCGACGAGGCGCGGGCGTTCCTCGAGCGGCTGCGCGCGGTCGCCGCCGTCCACCCGGTGGTCGCGCTGCCCTACGGCGACGTCGACGCCGACAGCCTGCAGCTCGCCGGGCTGCCCGGCGTGGTCACCCGCAGCCTGCCCGGATCCCCCGACGGGACCGCCCAGGACCCGCCCGGCGCGGCACCGGCACCGGCGACGCCGACCGCCGACGGCGCCGCCCCGGCCGAGGAGGAGCCGCCGCGCACCACCGGCGCGGGCTCGGTGATCCTGGACGACCTGCTGGACGTCACCCCCGTGACCGACCTGGCCTGGGCCGCGGACGGCGGCTTCGAGCCGGCCACGCTGGACGTCCTGCGCGACGGCGGCGTCGACCGCGTCGTGCTGGCCGGCGACGCCCTCACCGACGGGGAGTCGGCGGTCGGGCTGGACGGATCGGACGCCGTCGCGCACAGCACCCTGCCGGTCGCCGACGGGACGATCGACGTCCTGGTCGCCGACCCGACGCTCACCGCGCTGGTCGGGGGCGCCGAGGACGTCCCGGGCGGCCCCCGGGTGGCCGTGCAGCGCTACGTCGCCGAGCTGGCGGCGCTGACGCTGCAGTCCCCGCCCGGCACCGAGCAGACCGTGCTCGTGGCCCCGCCGCGCGACGTGCGCTCCGGCCCCGACGGCGCCGGCGCGATGATGGCCGACACCACGGGCCTGCCGTGGTTGCGCGCCGAGTCGGTGGCCGGTCTGGGCAACGTCCCGGTCGCGGACGCGGGTGAGGTGACCACCCCCGCCTCGGTGCGCCGCCTCGACGCCGAGGGGATGCTCGCGCTGGCCGAGGCCGTGGCCGTGCGCGACGACCTGGCCGGCGCCGTCGTCGGCGACGCCGGGGTCGCGCTGCAGGCCTACGACGCGGGGATCGCCCGCAGCGCCTCCGTCCTGCGCGCCCAGGACCCCGAGGCGTTCCGGGCCGCGGCGGAGGCCGCGCGCGCCGCCGTGGACCGGCTCCGCGGGCGGGTCACGGTCGTCGCGCCCGCCGACGGCACCTACACCCTGGCCTCCAGCACGGCTCCGCTGGTCCTCACCGTCGACAACGACCTGCCCTTCGCCGTCCAGGTGCTGCTCCAGGTGCGCACCCGTGGCAGCCGCGGGCTCTCGATCGGCGACATCGGCGTCCAGACCCTGGCCCCCCGGGAGCGCACGACCCTGCAGGTGCCCACGGAGGTGCGCCAGTCCGGCGGCTTCGCCGTCACCGCCGAGGTGACGACCCCCTCCGGTGGGCCGCTCGGCGAGCGCGTGGACATGCAGGTGAAGAGCACCGCCTACGGGTCCATCTCGCTGTCGATCACGATCGGCGCGGCGTCGCTGCTGGGCCTGCTCTTCCTGCGCCGGTTCGTCAACCTGGTCCGCCGCCGTCGCCGCGGTGCCGTCGAGGGCCCGGAGCTCGCGCCCCCCGGCCTGGCCGCGCCGCCCACCCGGAGCCCGGTGTGACCGACCGCCCCGACGTCAGCGACCGCCCCGCGACCGACGACGGGTCCGACGAGCCGTCCGCCCGCGAGGAGCGGCGTCCCCGGCCGGTCCGCATGCCCCCGCCACCGCCCGCCCGGCCGGCACCCGCCCGGCGCAGCGGCGCCCCCCTGCCGCCCGCGCCCTACCTGGCGACCCCGCCGGAGGACGCCGCCGTCGCGCCGCACCCCCAGATGGACGCCCGGCCGGACGACGACGTCCGGCGGGCCGGCCAGGAACCCGCCCGCGTGCTCCCGCCACCGCCGCAGGCCCCGCCGCCGGAGGTGCCCGCGAGGGCGCAGCGTCCGGCCGCACCCCTGCCGCCGCTGCCCCCGATGCGGCACCGCTGGGTCCCCGCCGCGGACGAGACCCAGGTCTTCCCGATCACCGTGCTACCGCCGGTGCCGCGGGCGGCCTCCGACACCGACCAGGACGTCGAGGAGCGCGAGGGCGCCCCCGGCGCCAGCCGCGGCATCCTGCGCGCGGCCGGGACCATGGCGATGGCCACGCTGGTCTCCCGCGTCACCGGCCTGCTGCGCACCGTCGTGCTGGCGGCCGCGCTCGGCGTCGGCTTCGTCGCCGACGCCTACAGCACGACCAACACGCTCCCGAACATCGTCTACGAGCTGCTGCTCGGCGGCGTGCTGACCTCGGTCATCGTCCCGCTGCTGGTGCACGCGCAGGAGCGGGACGCCGACGACGGCGTCGCGTACGCCCAGCGGCTGGTCACCGTCGCCATGGCCGGGCTCACCGTCATGACCGTGCTGGCCGTGCTCGCCGCCCCGCTGCTGACCTCTCTGTACGGCCTCGACGAGGACCCCGATCAGTACCGCCTGGCCAACTGGCTGGCGCGGATGCTGCTGGTCGAGATCGTGTTCTACGGGCTCGGCGCGTTCGCCCAGGCGATCCTCAACAGCCGCGGCGTCTTCGGGCCCCCGGCCTGGGCACCGGTCCTCAACAACGTCGTGGTGATCGCCACCGGGCTGGTCTTCCTGGCCGCGAGCGGTCCGGGCAGCCTCGAGGCGGCGACCATCGCGCCGGGCCTGGTGTGGCTGCTCGGGATCGGCACGGTGCTGGGGATCGCGGTGCAGGCGATCGTGCTGGTCCCGCTCCTCGGCCGCGCCGGGGTCCCCCTGCGACCGCGGTGGGGAGTGCGGGAGACCGGGCTCCGCGAGGCCGGGGCGCTCGGCCTGTGGGTCATCGGCTACGTCGCCGTCAGCCAGATCGGTGTCCTGGTGGCACTGCGGATCGCCAACGCCGCCCAGCGGGACGGCGGGCTGGGCTCCACCGCCTTCCAGTACGCCAGCCTGCTCTTCCAGATGCCCTACGGGATCATCGGCGTGGCCCTGCTGACCGCCCTGGTCCCCCGGATGAGCCGGGCGGCGGCGCGCTCCGACGTCGAGGGCGTCGTGGACGACCTCTCGCTCGGCACCCGGCTCTCCGCACTCGGTCTGCTGCCGATCACCGCGGCGCTCACCGTGCTGGGCGCCCCCATCGGCGCGCTGGTGTTCGGCCGTGGGAACACCTCGTTCGCCGAGGCCGAGCAGATCGGGGTCGCGCTGGCGGCCGGCGCCTTCGGGTTGCTGCCGATGGCGGTCACCCTGCTGCAGCTGCGGGTCTTCTACGCGATGAAGGACGCCCGCACCCCGACGCTGATCCAGGTCGGGATGGTCGCCGTCCGGGTGCCCCTGCTGTTCCTCGTGCCCGTCGTCGTCGGGCCCGACGACGTCGTCGCCGGGCTGATGCTCGTCACGAGCGTCACCTACGTGGCCGGCTGGGTGCTCGGCGACCTGGCCCTGCGCCGCCGGCTCGGCGGGCTGCGCACGCGCGAGACCTTCCTGCCGGTGCTCCGGGTCGCCCTGGTGGCGCTCGTGGCGGGCCTGGCCGGGTTCCTTGTCCGGATCGTGACCTCCGACCTGGGCGGACGTTCCACCACAGGGTCGCTCCTGCAGGTGCTGATCGGTACCGTGGTGATCGGCGGCGTCGCGGTGGTCGGACTCGTGGTGGCCCGTGTTCCGGAGGTCCGGGAGCCCCTGGCTGCGGTCAGGGCCCGGTTGGGACGGGGCCGGTCATGAGCCGTCCGCAGGAGCCGACCGTGCCGGAGCAGCCGCCCCGGCGGCCGGAGCAGCACAGGGAGTCGACAGTGTCGATGGCGTCCACGACCACCGGACTCCCCGACCGCTACCGGCCGATCGACCAGATCGGGCCCGACGAGACGACCCCCACCGGCGTGATCCAGTGCTGGCGGGCCAAGGACCGCGTCCTCAACCGGGACGTCGCCGTCCGGGTGCACACCCCCGCGGGGCCGGCCGCGCACGCCTGGATCACCCGCGCCCTCACCGCCGGCGGGCTGGCCACCCCGGCGCTGGCGATGGTCTACGACGCCTCCGAGGGGCGCGCCGGCGACGACGCCTCCCCCGGCGGTGCCGCCTACGTCGTCAACGAGTGGATCGACGGCGAGACGCTGGCCGACCGGCTCCGCTCCGGCCCCATGCCCGAGCGCGAGGTGCGGCTGGTCCTGCGCCGGCTCGCCGAGGGCGTCGCCGAGGCGCACCGCGCCGGCCTGGCCGTCGGCGGGCTGTCCCTGGACAACGTGGTGCTCCGCCCCAACGGCCTGGTGGGCCTCCGGGCGGTCCCCGCCGCGGCCGGCAGCTTCGACGGCGACGTCACGGCCCTCGGTGAGCTGCTCGAGGCCTGCCTCACCGGGACCGGCCCGGCCGCGCAGCCGCTCAGCGGCCCCTCAGACCTGGTCGCGCTGGCCCGCCGCGCGCGCTCGTCGGAGCCGGGCCAGGGGCTGTCCAGCGTCGCCGCCATGGCCGCGCTGCTGGCCGAGCGGCCGCGTGGTGGTGCGGCGCAGCCCAGCGGCGGCCGCAGCGACGACGGCGACGGGAAGCGCCGCCGCCTGCGGAAGACCGAGCCCGACACCGAGGCGCCCGTGCGGCTGGAGCCCGGCGCCCTCCCGCCGGTCCCGCCCGTGCCGGCGGTCCGTCCGGTGACCAGCGGCGCGCCCCTGCCGCCCGGGGCGCTCGGTGGCGACACGGTCGACGCCTCCGCGATCGAGGTCCCGGAGCGGGACGACGAGTCCTTCGGCATGCTGCCCGACGACGACCGGGCGAGCGGGCGGGACGACGACTACGACGAGGAGGACGGCGCCGGCCGGCACCGGCTGCTGGTGGTGGGCCTCCCGCTGCTGGCGCTCGCCGTCGTCATCGGGCTGGCCTTCTGGTTCGGCTCCAGCGTCCTGTCGGTGACCGGGTCGGTCGACGACGTCGAGGGCTCGCTGCCCTCGTCGTCGGCACCGGCGGACGGTTCCGCGGCGCCCGAGGAGCCCACGGCCGGGCCGACCGCCGCCATCAGCTCCGCAGCGGTGTTCGACCCCTTCGGCGACGGCGAGCCGGAGAACGACGACGACGTCCCGCTCACCTTCGACGGCGACCCGGCGACCTCCTGGTCCACCCTCGCCTACCGCGGTTCCCCGGCCTTCGGGAACCTCAAGCCCGGTGTCGGCATCCTCTACGACCTCGGCAGCAGCCAGTCGCTCTCCGGGGTCACGATCGCCTCCCCCGTCCCGGGCGCGACCGTCGAGGTGCGCACCGGCGAGAGCGAGGGTCAGGCGCTGGAGGACTTCGAGGTCGCCACCGACGGCACCCTGGAGAACAGCACCGAGCTGACCTTCGAGGAGCCCGTCACGGCCCGCTACGTCCTGGTGTGGGTGACCGGCCTGGTCGACGACGCGGACGGCTTCTCCGCCCAGATCGGCGAGGTCGAGGTCAGCACCGCCGGCTGAGCGAGGCCCCGCAGCCCGTCCGGGGGACGGCACCCACGGGTGGAATGCCGCACCTACGATCCTGGTTGTGGACCCCGTGAGCGCGAGCACCGAGAACAACCCGACGCCCGGCCCGGCCGTGACCACCGAGGAGATCGTCGATCCGGTCATCCCGCCGGCCGAGCACGACGGCATCCGTGACCTGATCATCATCGGCTCCGGTCCGGCCGGTTACACGGCCGCCACCTACGCCGCGCGCGCCAACCTGCACCCCCTGGTCTTCGAGGGCTCGCAGTTCGGCGGCGCGCTGATGACGACCACCGAGGTCGAGAACTTCCCCGGCTTCCCCGAGGGGATCCAGGGCCCGCAGCTCATGGACGACATGCGCACGCAGGCCGAGAAGTTCGGCGCCGAGCTCGTGCCCTCGGACGTGACCGAGGTCGACCTCACCGCCACCCCGAAGATCGTCAAGGTGGGCGACACGGTGCACCGGGCGCACGCGGTGATCGTGGCGACCGGGTCCAAGTACCGCTACCTCGGCCTGGACAACGAGCAGCGCCTGCTCGGCCGGGGTGTGTCGGCCTGTGCCACCTGCGACGGGTTCTTCTTCCGCGACCAGGACATCGTGGTCGTCGGCGGTGGCGACTCGGCGATGGAGGAGGCCACCTTCCTCACCCGCTTCGCCAAGAGCGTGACCGTGGTGCACCGGCGCGAGGAGCTCCGGGCCTCGAAGATCATGGTCAAGCGCGCGCAGGACAACGAGAAGATCCGCTGGGCGCTCGGCAAGCAGGTCACCGACGTCCTCGGCGACTCCACCGTCTCCGCCGTCCAGCTGACCGACGTAGCCAGCGGCAGCACCGAGACCGTGCCGGTGACCGGCATGTTCGTGGCGATCGGCCACGACCCGCGCAGCGAGCTGTTCGCGGGTCAGCTCAAGCTGGACGACGAGGGCTACATCCGGGTGGAGCACCCCAGCACCCGCACCAACATCGACGGGGTCTTCGCCTGCGGCGACGTGGTCGACCACATCTACCGCCAGGCGATCACGTCGGCCGGCACCGGTGCCGCCGCGGCGATCGACGCGGAGCGCTGGCTCGCCGACACGTTCGACGAGCGCTGAGGAACTCCCCCCATCACTCGCACGCTCGCGGCGGGCCCGTGCGGCCGCGCCGTTCCATCCCCTACAGAAGGAGAACGACCATGGCAGGCAACACCGTGACGGTCACCGACGCCAGCTTCGCCACCGACGTGCTGGGCAGCGACAAGCCCGTACTCGTGGACTTCTGGGCGGAGTGGTGCGGCCCGTGCAAGATGGTCGCCCCCGTCCTCGAGGAGATCGCCTCCGAGCACGGCGAGAAGCTGACCATCGCCAAGCTCAACATCGACGAGAACCCGCAGATCGCCCGTGACTACCAGGTCATGTCGATCCCGACCATGACGGTCTTCCAGGGCGGCAAGCCGGTCAAGAGCATCATCGGCGCCAAGCCCAAGGGCGCGATCCTGAACGACCTCGCCGACTACATCTGACGGACACAACCCCTGCCCCCCGCTGCGGGGGCCGGGACCGCTCACTCCGCGTAGCGACCAGGCCCCACCCGTCCACCGGACGGGTGGGGCCTTCGTCGTCCTCGGGGGAGCGGGGCAGCCCCCGGTGGGCCGCTCCGGGACGGAGGGACCACAATCGGTGACACGATGGGAACCGACAGCCGCATGCAGATCCTCCGGCGGGGAGACCGTGGGCCGGCCGTGGCCGACGTGCACGCCGCCCTGCGGAGCCTGGGCCTCCTGCCGCCGACCGCCGCCGACGGTCCCGAGCCGCCTCTGGAGGCCGCCGAGTACGACGCGTCCACCGAGCTCGCCGTCCGGCACTTCCAGCAGGTCCGCGGGCTGTCCGTGGACGGACGCGTCGGCGAGGAGACCTACCGGGCGCTGAGCGAGGCGCGCTGGTCACTCGGTGACCGTTTGCTGCGGTACGACCCCGAGCGCCCCATGCGCGGCGACGACGTCACCAACCTGCAGGAGCGGCTGCTCGAGCTCGGGTACGACGCCGGGCGGGCCGACGGCATCCTGGGCCCGGAGACCGAGTCGGGGCTCCGGGCCTTCCAGCGCGACTACGGGCTGACCTCCGACGGCACCTGCGGCCCGGCCACGCTCCGTGCTCTCCGGCAACTCGGCCGCAAGGTGACCGGCGGCCGCCCGCAGCTGCTGCGGCAGAGCGCCTCCTTCGTGGAGAGCGGGCCGCACCTGATCGGCCGCAGGATCGTCGTCGACCCGGGCCACGGCGGCAGCGACGCCGGGTTCGCCGCCGGGGAGACCACCGAGTCCGACCTGGTCTTCGACCTCGCCTCGCGCATCGAGGGCCGGCTGGCCGCCGCCGGGGCCACCGTCTACCTCACCCGCGGCCGGACGCAGAACCCCGAGCACGCCGAGCGGACCAGGTTCGCCAACGACGCCCGCGCCGACCTGTTCATCTCCCTGCACATGGACTCGCACGACTCCGAGCACGCGCGCGGCGTCGCCAGCTACTACTACGGCACCGGGTCCGGAGCCTCCTCCACCGTGGGGGAGGAGTTCGCCGACCTCGTCCGCCGCGAGGTGGTGGCCCGCACCGGCCTGCTCGACCTCGGCTCGCACCCCAAGACCTGGGACCTGCTCCGGATGACGCGCATGCCGGCCGTCCGGCTGGACTGCGGGTACCTCTCGCACCCCGTCGACCGGCTGCTGCTGCTCGACGCCCGCGTGCGCAGTGCCATCGCGCACGCCGTCCTGGCCGCCGTGCAGCGCCTCTACCTCCCCGCCGAGGCCGACCCGCCCACCGGCACCTTCTCGCTGCCCACGCGCGTCTGAAGGGAGATGGCACTGCGATCCTCCGGATCGCACCGCGATGACACCGTCGTCCTCCGGACGACACCGCGGCCACGTGCCGTCCCCTGCTGAGCGGAGCCGTTGATTCGTCCCTGCGCGGGACCCTCCGGGCCCCACTCGGGCCGACGGTGCCCCTCACCGCTCGCCAGACGCCGCCGGACGCCTCGCCTCCGTACGGAGCCTCGAGCACCGCGGGCTTAGACTCCTGGGGGTGGCCACCAACCCGCCCGGCTCTCCCGCCGGTCCCGGTCAGCCGGGCACGCACCTGAGCACCGGTGCGCAGCCCCACGTCGTCCCGCGTCACCCGCGGCTGGACCCCCTGGCCGACCGCTACGCAGCACGGACGCACGGGATGCAGGCCTCGGAGATCCGCGCGCTGTTCTCGGTCGTGAGCCGCCCCGAGGTCGTCTCGCTGGCCGGTGGCATGCCCGCCGTCACCGCGCTGCCGCTGGACGCCGTCGGCTCGATGATCGGCGAGCTGGTGTCCGGCATGGGCGCCCAGACCCTCCAGTACGGCTCCGGCCAGGGCGACCCGCGGCTGCGCGAGCGGATCTGCGACGTCATGGCGCTCGAGGGCATCACCGACGCCTCGCCCAGCGAGGTCGTCGTCACCGTGGGGTCCCAGCAGGGCCTGGACCTGATCACCCGCGTCTTCTGCGACCCGGGCGACACGATCCTCGCCGAGGGCCCCTCCTACGTCGGCGCGCTCGGCGTCTTCCAAGCCGCCCAGGCCCGCGTCCGGCACGTCGCCATGGACGACGACGGGCTCATCCCCGAGGCGCTGGAGGAGGCCCTGGCCGACTGCCGCGCCGCCGGCGAGCGGGTCAAGTTCCTCTACACGGTGCCGAACTTCCACAACCCGGCCGGCGTGACCCTCTCCGAGGAGCGCCGCGAGGCCGTCATGGCCATCGCCGAGCGGCACGACCTGCTGATCATCGAGGACAACCCCTACGGCCTGCTCGGCTTCGAGCAGGAGCCGATGCGCGCGCTGCGGGCCCGCAACAACCAGCGGGTCATCTACCTCGGCTCGTTCTCCAAGACGTTCTCACCGGGCCTGCGGGTGGGCTGGGTGCTCGCGCCGCTGGCCGTGCGCGAGAAGCTGGTGCTGGCCACGGAGGCGCAGGTCCTCTGCCCGCCGTCGCTCACCCAGTACGCGGTCGCCCGGTACCTGGACACCCAGCCCTGGCGCGAGCAGATCAAGGTCTTCTCCGAGCTGTACCGGGAGCGGCGGGACGCCGCCCTGGAGTCGTTGTCGGCGCTGATGCCGGCCGGCACGGTCTGGACCCAGCCCAGGGGCGGGTTCTACGTCTGGCTGAAGCTGCCGCACGGGCTGGACGCCAAGCTGATGCAGCCCCGCGCGGTCGGCGCGCACGTCGCCTACGTGCCGGGCATCGGCTTCTTCGCCGACGGCAACGGCCAGGAGTACATGCGGCTGTCCTACTGCTACCCCGAGCCCGACCAGATCCGCGAGGGCGTCCGCCGGCTGGCCCGCGTCGTCGAGGCCGAGCTGGACCTGCACTCCACCTTCGACAAGGTCGACACCGGTACGTTCCGGGCGATCCCGCCGGGATCGGGGCACGACGCCGAGCAGATGGTCGGGCCGGCGAACAGCGACACCTTCGAGGACGGACGATGAGCGAGACAGCGCCCGCAGCCAGCCCCGCGGCAGCGCCCCCGGCGCACCCGCTGCGCGCCGTCGTCCTGGCCGGTGGGCTGACCTTCGAGCGCGAGGTCAGCCTGTCCTCCGGCACCCAGGTGGTCGAGGAGCTCACCCGCGCCGGCCTGGACGCCGAGCTGCGGGACGCCGACGCCGAGCTGCTGCCCGGACTGGCCGCGGCCCCCGCCGACGCCGTCTTCATCGCGCTGCACGGCGCCACGGGGGAGGACGGCGCCCTGCGCGCGGTGCTCGACCTCGCCGGCGTGCCCTACGTCGGCTCCCCGGCCTCGGCCTGCCGGCTGGCGTGGGACAAGCCGGCCGCCAAGTCCGTCGTCCGCTCCGCCGGGGTCACGACGCCGGACTGGGTCGCCCTCCCGCACAGCACCTTCCGCGAGCTGGGCGCCGGCGCGGTGCTCGACCTGATGGTGGCCCGCCTGGGACTGCCCCTCATGGTGAAGCCTGCGTCGGGCGGCTCGGCCCTCGGCGTCCAGAAGGTCGGCCGGGTCGAGGACCTGCCGGCGGCGATGGTGAGCTGCTTCGCCTACGGCGACACCGTGATGGTGGAGCGCTACGTGGACGGCGTCGAGCTGGCCCTCGCCGTGGTCGACCTCGGTGACGGCCCGCGGGCCCTGCCGGCCGTGGAGATCGAGCCGGCGTCCGGCGTCTTCGACTACACGTCGCGCTACACGCCCGGGCTCACCGAGTACCACGCCCCGGCGCGCGTCTCCGACGAGGTCGCCGAGCGGGCCGCGGCTCTCGCGGTCCAGGTGCACGAAGCCCTCGGCCTGGCCGACCTCTCGCGCACCGACGCGATCGTGACGCCGGACGGCGAGGTGCACTTCCTCGAGGTGAACGTCTCCCCGGGGCTGACCGAGACGTCGATGTTCCCGATGGCCGTGGAGGCCGCCGGGCACGAGCTCGGCGACGTGCTCGCCCGCCTGCTCGCCCGCCGGGCCGAGATCGCTCGTTGACACCACCCGCCACTCCCACAACGGGGGCCTTACGTCAGTGACGTAAGGCCCCCGTTGTGCAGAGAGGTGCTGGTCAGCCCTCTGCGCGGCGCCCGGTGATGTCCGGCGCCATGACACCGATGATGCGCTGCAGGTCGTCCACCGATCCGAACTCGACGACGATCTTGCCCTTGGACCGGCCGATCTGGATCTTGACCTTGGTCTCGAACATGTCCGACAGCCGCGAGCCCAGCTCCTCCACCCCCGGCGCCGAGATCCGCCGGCTGCGGCGCTTCGCGGTCGGCTCCTCCGCGGCGGCCATCGCGACGGCCTCCTCGGTCGCCCGGACCGAGAGGCCCTCGGCGACGATCCGGGTCGCCAGCGCGTCCTGCGCCGCCGGGTCGTGCAGCCCGAGCAGAGCGCGGGCGTGCCCCGCCGAGATGACGCCGGCGGCGACGCGCGTCTGCACCTTCACCGGCAGCTTCATCAGCCGGATCGTGTTGGTGACCTGCGAGCGGCTGCGGCCGATCCGGCTGGCCAGCTCCTCGTGGGTGGCGCCGAACTCCTCCAGCAGCTGCTGGTAGGCCGCCGCCTCCTCCAGCGGGTTGAGCTGGACGCGGTGGATGTTCTCCAGGAGGGCGTCGCGCAGCATCGCGTCGTCGGTGGTGTCGCGGACGATGGCCGGGACGGTGTCCAGGCCCGCCGCGCGGGAGGCCCGCAGCCGGCGCTCGCCCATGATGAGCTCGTAGCGGCCGTCGGTCGCTTCGCGCACGACGATGGGCTGCAGCAGGCCGAACTCCCGGACGCTGTGGGTCAGCTCCTCCAGCGCCTCGTCGTCGAACACCTGGCGCGGCTGCTTCGGGTTCGGGACGACGTCGTCCACGGCGACCTCGCGCAGCTGTGCTCCGGGGACGCCGACCGCCGCGCTCTCCGCCGCGGGAGCGGGCGGCGGGACCAGGCTGACCGGCGATGCCGGCTGAGCCGAGGGTCCGTCGTCCGGCGTGGCAGCCGGCGACTCGTCCGACTCCGCGGGTCGGGCATCCGGCTCCGCGGCCGGGGCCGGTGCCGGAGGGGCGACCGGCGCCGGGGTGGGCGCAGGCCCGGTCGGGATGAGCGCCGCCAGCCCGCGTCCCAGGCCGCCTCGCTTCGTCATGACTGCTCCTCGTCGGGAGTGGTGCTCACTGGGAACCGTGCGTCTGGGAGCTGGGGGTGCGGAACGGCTCGGCCGTGTCCCCGAAGGACAGGGCCCCCACGGGGGTGGCGCCGGGCCCACCGGTCGCGGCGTCGAGCGGCTGCAGGTCGACCCCGCGCCGGGCGAGCTCGCGCGCGGCCTCCACGTAGCTGGTCGAGCCACGGGAGCCCGGGTCGTAGGTCAGCACCGACTGGCCGTAGCCCGGCGCCTCGGAGACCCGGACGTTGCGCGGGATGACCGCCTCCAGCACCACGTCACCGAAGTGGTTGCGGACCTCGTCGGCCACCTGGTCGGCCAGCTTGGTGCGGCCGTCGTACATGGTCAGGAGGATCGTCCGCACGGCGATGCCGGGGTTCAGGTGCTGCCGGACCAGGTCGATGTTGTTGAGCAGCTGGCCCAGACCCTCGAGCGCGTAGTACTCGCACTGGATCGGGATGAGCACCTCGTCGCCGGCCACGAGCGCGTTCAGCGTGAGCAGCCCGAGCGACGGCGGGCAGTCGATGAGCACGTAGTGCGGGCGGCGCTCCTGGGGGAGGGCCGCGACGTAGGCCTCGATCGCGCGCCGGAGCCGGTGCTCGCGCGCGACGACGGAGACCAGCTCGATCTCCGCGCCGGCCAGGTCGATGGTCGCCGGGACGCAGAGCAGGTTCGGGCTCGCCGTCGTCGGGTGGACCACCTCGGACAGGGTGCTGTCGCCGACGAGGGCGTCGTAGATCGACGGCGTACCGACGGTGTGCTCGACGCCGAGGGCGGTGCTGGCGTTGCCTTGGGGATCCAGGTCGACGACCAGGGTGCGCAGACCGTAGAGGGCGAGCGCGACTCCCAGGTTCACGGTGGACGTGGTCTTCCCGACCCCGCCCTTCTGGTTGGCGATCGTGATGACCCGGATCCGCCCGGGCGCCGGGAAGGGCTCCTGCTGCGCCGCGTGCAGGACTCGGGTCGCGCGCAGCGCCTCCATGGCGATCGGGCTGTCGAAGTCACCCATCCCGTAGGAGGAAGCCGACGACTGGTCGGCGAGGCTGCTGCGCAGCCGCTCGCCCGGGTCGGTCATCGCAGGTCCTTCCGCTGCCGGCGTTTCACGTGGAACGGGGTGGGCATGTGGTCCTGTTCCACGTGGAACAGCCCAAGGGCACGTCAGTGTCCCGCACGCGTCATGACCACCACGGTAGTGGCAGCGTCTCCCAGCGATGCACCGACGGCCCGCGGTTCGATGTCCCGCATCCCTGCGGCCCGAAGTTCCGGGAGGAGCTGCGGCAGCTCCTCCAGCGCGCGGGAGCCGACGAGGGCCACCAGCTGCGCGCCCGGGCGCAGCAGGCCGCGGCACCAGGCCACGAGCCGGGGGAGCGGGGCGACGGCCCGTGCGGTGACGACGTCGACCGGCCCCACCGCGGAGATCACCGATCGGTCCTCCGCCCGCCCGCGGACGACCCGCCACGACGCCGCCGCCGGAGCGAGGTCCCCGACGGCCTCCTCCAGGAACTCCACCCGGCGGGCCATGGGCTCCACCAGGGTGAGCGCCACGTCCGGCCGGGCCAGCCCGAGGGGGATCCCCGGGAGACCCGCACCGCTGCCGACGTCGACGACCCGGGCACCGGCGGGCACGGCCTCGGCCACGGCGGCGCTGTTGAGCACGTGCCGCTCCCACAGGCGGGGCACCTCGCGCGGACCGATCAGCCCGCGGGTCACCCCGTCGGTGGCCAGCCGGCCGACGTAGCGCCGGGCGAGCTCGACCGCGTCGCCGAAGACCGCCTCGGCGGACGGAGGCGGCTCCGGGGGAGCGGGGGGACCACCGGTCGGGCGGTCCCCGGCGGAGGGACCGTCGCTCACTTGTCCGGCAGGACCACGACGCGGCGGTTGGGCTCCTCGCCCTCCGACTCGCTGTGCACGCCGGCGACCGAGGCGATGACGTCGTGGACGACCTTGCGCTCGAACGGGTTCATCGGGCTCATCCGCTCCGGCTGACCGCTGCCGGCCACGCGGCGGGCGGTGTCGCCGGCCTGCGCGGTCAGGTCGGACTTCCGCTTGGCCCGGTAGCCGCCCACGTCGAGCATCAGCCGGCTGCGGACCCCCGTCGACTGGGCCACGGCCAGCCGGGTGAGCTCCTGCAGCGCCTCCAGGGTCGCGCCGTCGGACCCGATCAGGTCGTCCAGCCGGCCACCGACGATGGCCACCGACGCCCGGTCGCCCTCGACGTCGAGGTCGATGTCCCCGTCGACGTCGAGGATGTCCAGGAGCCGCTCGAGGTAGTCGCCGGCGACGTCGCCCTCGCGCACGAGGAGGTCGTCACCGGTCCCCTGCGCCTCCTTGGTCCCTCCAGCCACGTCTGCGTCGACATCGGTGTCCACGTCGAGCGCCTCGACGACCGCGTCGTCGCTCCCGGCGTCGGCGTCGGGCAGGGCGGGCTGGCTGTCTGTCACAGGCTGCTGCGGAGCACTCACGGGTGTTCCTCCCAGGTCGGTGCGGATGCCGGGGCGTGCCCGGTGGTCGGTGTGCCGGCGGGGCCGGCGGGGGAGCGGACGGCGGTCAGCGACGCTTCCGCTTGCCCCGGTTGGCCGGGCCCTGGCCGGAGCCGGGCCGCGATCCGCCGCCGCTGCGCGGGGCGGCCGTCGAGCCGCCGGCCTGCGGGGCGCCGTCGGCGACGGTGTCCTGGGCGTCCAGCGCCGTCTCCGCGGAGGTGGTGCTGCTCGGCGCCGCGCCGCCGCGGCCGCCCTTGGTGCGCACCGGCTTGGCGCCGGGCTTGGGGGCGAGGGTGCGCGGGTCGATCGGCTTGTCCGGGCCGACCTTGGCCCCCTTGGCGCCGGGGGACCCCGGCGGCGGCATCTTGCGCAGGATGAAGAACTGCTGGCCCAGGGTCCAGAGGTTGTTGATCATCCAGTAGATGAGCACGCCGATCGGGAAGATGAAGCCCGAGACGAAGAGGCTCAGCGGCACGCCGTAGAGCATCAGCTTCTGCACCATCGCGGCCTGGCCCTCGACGGGGCCCGAACGGCTCATGATCTGCTTCTGCGTGAAGTAGGTCGTGGCGCACATGACCAGGATCAGCACGAAGGCGACGGTGCGGATCGTGCCGTAGCTGGCGATCTCGAGGATCGCCCGCTCCTTCTCGCCGCTCATGTTGAACGAGGCCGAGATGGGCGCGCCGAAGAGCTTGGCGCGGGCCGCCTGGTCGGTCAGCTCGTCCGACCACGAGTAGAGGCCCTGCTTGTCCGGTGCCAGACGGCGCAGGACGTGGAAGAGCGACAGGAAGACCGGGATCTGCGGCAGGATCGGCAGGCAGCCGGCCAGCGGGTTGACCCCGCGCTCCTTGAACATCGCCTGCTGGGCCACGGCCATGCCCTGGCGGTCGCTGCCGTACTGCTTGCGCAGCTTGGCCAGCTCGGGCTGGAGCTCCTGCATCGCCCGCTGCGACTTGACCTGCTTGACGAAGAGCGGGAAGAGGATCAGCCGGATGGTGACGACGAGGAAGACGATCGCCAGCACCCAGGACAGGCCGGAGAGACCGGACTCCGCCGGCGGGTCACCGAAGACCAGGTTCCACAGCGAGTGCCACCGGGCCATGACCCAGGAGATGGCGGTGTACAGCCAGTCAAGCAACGGAGGACTCCTCGAACGCCTGGCCGGCAACCGGCGGGGTGGCCGGGCCGGGACCCGGGACATCGGACGGCGTCCGGGAAGGGAACACCGCTGAACTGGACGAGCGGGCGGTCTGCACGGTTCCGCCCCGAGGCGGCACCAGGTCCACCCCACCGGGGTGCCACGGCGCGCACTTGAGCAGCCGGACCAGCGCCAGCCATGACCCGCGGGCGGCCCCGTGCACGGCCACGGCCTCGGCCGCGTAGGCGCTGCAGGTCGGGGAGAACCGGCACCGCGGCGGGAACGCGGGGCTGATCGCCCGGGAGTAGAACCCGACGGCCCGCAGCAGCGCGCGCGCCGCCACCGATCGACGGGGCGTCACCGCGTCGACACCCGGTCGCCGAGCAGGCGGTCCAGACCCTTGACCAGGTCCCGGTGCAGGGCCGCGGAATCGGCGTCGGCGGCCTCGGGGCGGGCGCGCACCACCAGGTCCGAGCCCTCGGGCAGCCGACCGAGCTCGTCGCGGACGACAGCACGCAGACGACGGGTCACCCGGTGGCGGACCACCGAGTTGCCGACGCTCTTGCCGACCACGAAACCGGCCCGTGCAGCCGCCGGGGACGCGAGGTCACCGGCCGGCTGCGCGGGCCGTTCGGAGAGGTAGTGCAGCACCATGGTCGGTCGCCCGGCACGCCGGCCGGATCGGACGACGGCGCTGAACTCCGGGCGCCGGCGCAGGCGTGCCTGCGCGGGCAGCACGTCAGGCGGAGAGCTTCTCGCGGCCCTTGCGCCGACGGCCGGCCAGGATGGCCCGGCCCGCGCGGGTACGCATACGCAGCCGGAAGCCGTGGGTCTTGGACCGGCGGCGGTTGTTCGGCTGGAACGTGCGCTTGCTCACGAGGTACTCCCACTACACGACATCGGCGGTGCGCTCCCGTCGGTGGACGGGCGCGCGCAGGGCATCGGACCGGCACGGTGGCCGCTCCGGGTGACCCTGGAAGCTGGCACTGCGGAGGACCGACCGGACCCGGCTGCGCAGGCACGCTGCACGGACCGGGGGCGGGCAGACCCGTCCACAGACTCCGGCAAGCATAACCGAGGACCGGCACCTGCCGGTCACCGGTCGCGGAGCGACTGCCCATGGTCACCCGGGAACGGCCCCGACCGGCCGGCGGCGCGCCGGGGGCACGGCCGCGGGCGACCCCGTCCGGTGTCCCCGACCCGGGTCGCGACGACGTCGGCCGTCGTTGCCGGGCTGTGGACGGGGCTGTTAGCGTCGCCGTCGCTCCGCGTCGGACGTCAGGGTCACGACGCGTGGGCCGACCCCGTCGGTCGACCGACCGCCGAGCCGCTCCTCCACCCGCCCCAACAGGCCGCTGACCAGCACGGATGCTGATCCGGCCGCCGTCCCGCGCGGAACCGGCGCACCGCGCCGTCGACCGTGCACAGCCTGTGGAAACCCATGTGGAACACGTGTGTCCGCGTGTCCACAGCGGGCATCCACGGGAAACGGACGCGACGCGGGGCCGGTACGGAGGTACCGGGCGCACCGGGAGCGGCCACGGGTCGCACAGCTTGGGAGGACGAGACCGCATGGCCGATGCCACGCTGGACCTGGCGACGGTCTGGGATCAGATCCGGGAGCGGCTGGCCACCAGCCTCTCGCCGCAGCAGAACGCCATGCTGAACCTCACCCGCCCGCTGATGCTCGTGGAGGACACCGCCGTCCTGGCCGCGCCGAACGAGTTCACGCAGACCGTGCTCGAGTCCCGCATGCGGCGGGTGCTCGCCGAGGCGCTGTCGGAGCGGTTCGGCCGCGACATCCGGGTCGCCGTCCAGCTCGAGGACGCGCCGCCGCAGCCGGAGCAGCCGGCCGAGCAGGAGCCCACCCGCCGTCCCTGGTCGGCCGCGGAGGTCCAGCGCGCCGAGGAGGACCGGGCCACCCGGGACCGGGCCGACGACGGGCGCAGCGCATTCGGCGTCCGCACCGACGCCGTCGGCCCCGCCCCCTGGGACCGCGACGCCGCCGAGCGCCCCGCACCCGCCGACTTCTCGCAGGTCCGGGAGCTGCACCCGGCCGACGGGCCGCAGCGTCCGCCGGTCGACCGCGGGGCCCCGGAGGACTGGAGCACCACGCCCTGGGGGCCTGACGCCGGCGACCCGGCCGACGGCGATCGCACCGCCGACGTGCTGCCCTTCGACGTCGACCCCGGTTCGGGCGAGCAGCGCCGCGGCGGCGGGGGAGCGGGCGGCCGCACGCGCCGGCCCGAGGGCGGCCGGCCCGCGGGCCTGGACCCCGGTCTCAACGCCAAGTACGTCTTCGACAGTTTCGTCATCGGCAACAGCAACCGGTTCGCCCACGCGGCGGCGGTCGCCGTGGCCGAGGCCCCGGCCCGCGCCTACAACCCGCTGTTCATCTACGGGGAGTCCGGGCTGGGCAAGACCCACCTGCTGCACGCGATCGGTCACTACGCGGCGCGGATGTTCCCCAACGTCCGGGTGCGGTACGTCAGCACCGAGGAGTTCACCAACGAGTTCATCAACCTGGTGCACTCCGGCCGGGCGGAGGACTTCCGCCGGCGCTACCGGGACATCGACTTCCTGCTCATCGACGACATCCAGTTCCTGGAGCGCGCCGAGCGCACGCAGGAGGAGTTCTTCCACACCTTCAACACGCTGCACAACGCCAGCAAGCAGATCGTCATCACCTCCGACCGTCCGCCCAAGAAGCTGACGACGCTGGAGGACCGGCTGCGCACGCGGTTCGAGTGGGGCCTCATCACCGACGTCCAGGCGCCGGACCTCGAGACCCGCATCGCGATCCTGCGCAAGAAGGCGTGGGGCGAGCGGCTGCAGGTGCCCGACCCGGTGCTGGAGTTCATCGCCAGCAAGGTGCAGACCAACATCCGCGAGCTCGAGGGCGCGCTCATCCGGGTCACCGCGTTCGCGTCGCTCAACAAGCAGCAGGTCGACCTGCCCCTGGCCGAGCTGGTGCTCAAGGACCTGATCAGCGACGAGCAGGGCCCGCAGATCACCGCGGCGATCATCATGGCCGCCACCGCCGAGTACTTCTCCGTGACGATGGAGGAGCTGCAGGGCACCAACCGCAGCCGCACGCTGGTCAACGCCCGGCAGATCGCGATGTACCTGTGCCGCGAGCTGACCGAGCTCTCCCTGCCGCGCATCGGTGCGTCCTTCGGCGGCAAGGACCACACCACGGTCATGCACGCGGTCAAGAAGATCACCAACCTCATGAGCGAGCGCCGGGCCACCTACACCCAGGTCACCGAGCTCACCGCCCGCATCAAGAGCCGCGCCCGGCAGTAAGGCCCCGTCCGGAGGCTCGCCCCGAGCCTGTGAGGGGTGAGAGGGACGGGGTCCTTCTACCGTTCCCAAGTTGAGCTGAGCCGCTTCGTCGTGCCTGCGCGGGACCCTCCGGGCCCCACTCGGCACGGACACTGCGGCTGCCGTTCCAGGTCCGGTTGCGGGCTTCTCGAGCGCCTCTGGCAGGCGCTGATCGGTCGCCGTCCCCACGGGGTCCGGTCGGCTCATCGGGGCGGTCGACAAGTCGTTGTCCACACCTGTGTGGATCCCTGGGGACGACGGAAGCCCAGCTTTCCGGCCTCATCACGGTCGAGCGGTCACCGACGCCGGTCGACAGATCGAGAAGTTGTCCCCAGGAATGTGCACAGGTTGGGGAGATCTCTCCCGGAAAGGTCCCGCCGGCGCCACCCGGGGGTCCGTCCCCATCCCCGCCCGAACCCGGCCGGACGCCTCGACGGCGCTCTTGACCTGCGGATATGCCGATGACGTCCGCTCGACGGGGTCAGCATCGCTCACCTGGTGCCCGCGGGGGTGGGTACGACCTGGGGACGGACCTGGGGCGGACGGGGGACAGCAGGTGGAGGAGCGAGGACGGCGGTGAACAACCGTCGATCTGTCCACGTGTCGACAACAGGAAGACGCTGACCACCCACAGCGGGCCAACACCCCCGAACGGCCGCTGACCTGCGCAAAGGGTCCCGATCCCCAGCTTCCACACGTGTGATGACGAGGATGAGGGAGTTATCTCGAAGAATTCTTGAACCACATTCTGGGTGGGGACGCTGCGCTGGCAGGGCCTCGCGCAGGGTTCAGAGCAGGCAACGGCGCACGGATGGGACCGGAAGAGGACCCATCGAGGGACGGGGGTTTCCCCACGAGGCACTGCACCAGGCACGATGAGCACCGCATCGCGGCTCCGCGCCCGGTGCGACGACTGAGGACGAGCTCCGCCCGCACCGGCCGCCGTGATCCGGCGCCCGGGAGGCGGACCGAACATGGGTGGGTCGAGAGATGAAGTTCCGGGTGGCACGTGAGGTGCTCGCCGACGCCGTGGCCTGGACGGCGCGCAGCCTGCCGCCGCGGCCGTCGGTGCCCGTGCTGGCCGGCATCCTGCTCGAGGTCGACGGGACGCTGCTGTCGGTCTCCGGCTTCGACTACGAGGTGTCGGCACGGGCCGAGATCGACGTCCAGACCAGTGAGAGCGGGCGGGTGCTCGTCCCCGGCCGGCTGCTGGCCGAGATCACCCGGGCGCTCCCGCCGCACCCCGTCGACATCACCGCCGAGGGCCCACGGCTGGCGATCACCTGCGGCAACGCGCGGTTCAGCCTGCCCACGCTGCCCGTCGACGACTACCCGTCGCTGCCGTCCATGCCCTCGGCGGCCGGTCTCGTCGACAGCGACGTCTTCGCCGAGGCCGTGGCCCAGGTCGCCATCGCCGCCGGCCGCGACGACACCCTCCCCATGCTCACCGGCGTGCGCCTGGAGATCGAGGACGACCTGATCACCCTGGCGGCGACCGACCGCTACCGCCTCGCCGTCCGCGAGTTCGCCTGGCGACCGGAGACCTCCGGCCTGTCCGCCGCGGTCCTGGTCCCGGCGCGCACGCTGGCCGACGCCGCCAAGACGCTGACCAGCGGACCGGAGATCACGCTGTCCCTGTCCTCGGGCAGCTCCGGCGAGGGCATCCTGGGCCTGTCGGGCAAGGACCGGCAGACGACGACCCGGCTGCTCGACGCCGAGTTCGTGAAGTACCGCGCGATCATGCCGAGCGAGTCGCTCTCCCACGCCACGCTGCCGGTGGAGCTCTTCACCGCCGCAGCCAAGCGCGTGGCCCTGGTTGCCGAGCGCGGGACGCCGTTGCGCTGCGAGTTCACCCCGGGCCAGGTCACCCTGCGCGCCGGCGGCACCGACGACGAGGGCCAGGCCGAGGAGCGCTGCGACGTCGACTTCGACGGCGACCCGCTGACCATCGGCTTCAACCCGACGTTCCTGCTCGACGGCCTCGCGGCGGTGCACACCGGGCGCGCGCGGATGGACTTCACCAGCCCGCTCAAGCCGGCCGTGCTCTCCGGGGTGGACGAACCGCCGGCGGACGACGCACCGTCGGCACCCGCGGAGCGTCCCGGCAGCTACCGGTACCTGATCATGCCGGTGCGGTTGCCGGGCTGAACGCGCTGCGCGGGCTCCCGCGGGCGGGCACGATGGCGAGCGACGACGTCGCGACGAGATGGGGATGACCGTGCAGCTGGGGCTGATCGGGCTGGGCAAGATGGGCGGCAACATGGCCGAGCGCGTGCGTCGCGCCGGTCACGAGGTGGTCGGTTACGACCGCGCGCCCGGAAAGCGGGACGTCGAGTCGCTGCAGGAACTGGTCCAGGCGCTGTCGGCGCCCCGCGTCGTCTGGGTGATGGTCCCCGCGGGCGACCCGACCCGGCAGACCGTCGAGGAGCTCGCCGGCCTGCTCGACCCCGGCGACGTGATCGTCGACGGCGGCAACTCGAAGTACACCGACGACCAGGTGCACGACGTCCTGTGCCGGGAGAAGGGCATCGGCTACGTCGACGCCGGCGTCTCCGGCGGCGTCTGGGGTCTGGAGAACGGCTACGCCCTGATGGTCGGCGGTGCGCCGGACGACGTCGCCAAGGTCCAGCCGATCTTCGACGCGCTCAAGCCCCCGGCGCCGGTGGACGAGTCCGGCCAGGAGCTCCCCGCCGCGGGCTTCGTGCACGCCGGCCCGGTGGGCGCCGGCCACTTCAGCAAGATGGTCCACAACGGCATCGAGTACGCGATGATGCAGGCCTACGGCGAGGGCTACGAGCTGCTGGCCGCGGTCGACCTGATCGAGGACGTGCCCGGCGTCGTCCGCTCCTGGACCCAGGGCACCGTCATCCGCTCCTGGCTGCTGGACCTGCTGGTCCGCGCCCTGGACGAGGACCCGGCGCTGGACAAGGTCAAGGGCTACGCCGAGGACTCCGGCGAGGGCCGCTGGACCGTGGAGCAGGCGATCGAGAACGCCGTCCCCATGCCGACGATCGCCGCGTCGCTGTTCGCGCGGTTCTCCTCGCGGCAGGACGACTCCCCGACCATGAAGGCCGTGGCCGCGCTGCGCAACCAATTCGGCGGGCACGCGATCCGCGCGGTGCAGGCGCAGGAGGCCGAGAAGCCCGCATGAAGAAGGACCACCCTTCCCCCCACGCCTCGCAAGCTCGGCGCGGGACCCTGAAGGGCGGCCGTTCCAGCACCTCACCTCCGTGTACGTGAGGCACCTGCAGGTCGGGGACTTCCGCAGCTGGGAACGGGTGGACCTCGCGCTGCAACCGGGGCCGACGGTGTTCGTCGGGCGCAACGGCGAGGGCAAGACCAACCTCGTCGAGGCGGTCGGGTACCTGGCGACCATGAGCAGCCACCGGGTCTCCGGCGACGCGCCGCTGGTCCGCCACGGCGCGGGCCAGGCCGTGGTGCGTGCCGCGTTGCGTCGGGGTGACCGCGAGCTGCTCGTGGAGATCGAGATCAACCCGGGCAGGGCCAACCGGGTGCGGGTCAACCGGGCCGCGCTCCCCCGCCCGCGCGAGGTGCTCGGGCTGGTGCGCACGGTGCTGTTCGCGCCCGAGGACCTCTCGCTGGTGCGCGGCGACCCCACGGAGCGCCGGCGGTTCCTCGACGAGCTGCTGGCGACGCGCACGCCGCGCCTGGCCGGCGTCCGCAGCGACTACGAGCGGGTGCTCAAGCAGCGCAACGCCCTGCTCAAGACCGCGCGCATGGCCCGGGGCAAGGCCATGGAGACCCTCGACGTCTGGGACGGCCACCTCACCGACCTCGGTGGGCAGCTGCTGTCGGCCCGGCTCCGGCTGATCGCCGACCTGGCGCCGCACGTGGCGGAGTCCTATGCCGGCGTCGCCGGGGCGGGCGCCGCGGTCGCCGGCCTCGGCTACAGCTCGACCGTGCCGCTCGCCGGGAACGGCACGGCCCTGGTCCCCGGCGCGGAGCTGCCCACGGTCGAGGAGCTGACCGCGGCGATGGCCGCCCGGGTCGCCGAGCGGCGCGGCGACGAGCTGGACCGCGGGATGACCCTGGTCGGCCCGCACCGCGACGACCTGGTCCTCCACCTGGGCCCGGCGCCGGCCAAGGGGTTCGCCAGCCACGGCGAGTCCTGGTCGCTGGCCCTGGCGCTCAAGCTCGCGACCTTCGCCCTGCTGCGGGCCGAGGGCGAGGACCCCGTCCTGGTCCTGGACGACGTCTTCGCCACGCTCGACGCCGAACGCCGGGCGGCGCTGGCGGCCGTGGCCCGCTCCGCGGAGCAGACGCTGATCACCGCGGCGGTGGTCGACGACGTCCCGCCCGAACTGCGCGGCGCGCGGGTCGAGGTGGGGGACGGCTACGCCGTCGTCGTGAAGGATGCGGTCCCGGCCACCGACGGAGGCAGCCCGTGAGCGACGACCGGCCCGCCCGGCCCAGCGACATCGCCCGCGCCGCGCTCGAAGCGGCCCGCGCGGCCTCGGCCGCGCGCCCCAAGCCGACCCGGCGGCGGATCGCCGGCCCGCGGCGGTCGTGGAGCGGCCCGGGGCCCGGTGCCGACGACCCCCAGCCCTTCGGCCGGCTGGTGGACTCGCTGGTCAGCCAGCAGGACTGGTCCTCGCACACCAGGGTCGGCTCGGTGTTCGGCCGCTGGGACGCGATCGTGGGGCCGGACATCGCCTCGCACTGCCGGCCCGAGACCCTGACCGAGGGTGAGCTGCTGGTGGTCGCGGAGTCCACGGCCTGGGCCACCCAGCTGCGCTTGCTGGCCCCCACGATCCTGGGAAAGCTGCGCGCGCAGGTCGGCGGGGACGTCGTGACGCGGCTGCGCGTTGTCGGTCCGACGGCCCCCAGCTGGAAGAAGGGCCCGCGCTCCGTGCGCGGCCGGGGGCCCCGCGACACCTACGGATGAGGCACCCGACGCAGCAGGTCGGTGCCGGGAGGACGATGCAGCGATGAGCAGTCCACGAGACCCCGACGACCGCGACGGCTTCGGCGGGCCCGACGACGGCAGCGGCTGGCGGGAGCCGCCGCACCTGGGCCCCGGGGGTCCGGCCGACCCCGGCGACGACGTGGACCGGCCCAACTTCGCCGAACGCCGGCGCACCCCCCGGGACGACGCGGACTCGCTGAGCCGCCCCACGTGGCAGCCGCCCGGCTGGGACCTGCCGGCCGCCGAGCCGCAGCGCCCGGTCCCGCCGCCGGCCGATCCGCCGCCCCCGTCGCTCGCGAAGCCGACGCCCTCGAAGCCGGCGCCCTCGGAGCCGCTGCCGCAGGAGCCGCCGGTCCCCGGACCCCCGCCCGAGGCCGTCGTGCGTCCGGACCGGCGGCAGGGCAGCCGGTCCCGCGGCGCGGCCGACCAGGTCTTCGCCTACCAGGGCGACCTCGTCGGAGCGCAGGGCTGGGCGCTCCAGCAGGGCTGGACCGTCACCGACGGCACCGCCCCGGAGGACGCCGTCCTGGCCGACGTCATCGCGACCTCCCCGGTGCGGGCCACCAAGGACCACCGGGCGGGCAACGTGCTGCGCGGCCGCGCCGGGGGGCTGGAGCTGGTGGCCTTCGACGTCGTCTTCGCCTCGGGGCGCTACGTCGTCCCGGAGTACGCGGTCACCGCGGCGCCGGTGCTCGGCGACGTCCCGCCCTTCCGCCTGAGCCCGGCCCGGTTCTGGCGGCACCGCACCGGTGGACTGGTCCCGCTGGCCGGCGGCGACCCCGCCTTCGACGCCCGCTGGCTGCTGCTGGCCGGCGCCGACGACCCGCGGCTGCACCGGCTGGCGCAGGACCCGGCGGTGCACGCGCTGCTGCTGGGCACCGACGACGGTGACGAGTTCTGGTCCGGCGCGGGTCACGTCGCGGCCGTCCGGCCCGACGGGCACCGGCCGCAGCTGCTCGAGCACCACGCCCGGTTGCTGACGGCGGTCGTCGGGGTGCTGGGAAGTGGCCCGCACTGACCGGCCCGCGCTGAGCGACGAGGCGCCGGCGCCCGCCGCCCGGGTGCGGGACCTGCTGCCCCTGCTCCGGCCGCACCGGCGGGCGCTCGCGCTCGCCGCCGGCCTGTCCCTCGTCGGCGCCGCGGCCGCGCTGGCGCAGCCGGCGCTGGTCGCGCGGGTGATCGAGGCGGTCGGCGCCGGGCGCTCGGTGCTCGCCGCCGTCGGTGCCCTCGTCGTGGTGCTCGTCGTGGGCGCCGTCCTAGGCGCGGCCCAGCAGTTCGTCCTCCAGCGCACCGGCGAGGGCGTGGTGCTGACCACCCGGCGCACGCTGGCCGACCGGCTGCTGCGGCTGCCCGTCGCGGAGTACGACCGGCGGCGGACCGGTGACCTCATGTCGCGGGTCGGCGCGGACACGACGCTGCTGCGCGCCACCGTCACCTCGGGGATCGTCGAGATCGCGGGCTCCGTCGTCATCGCCGTCGGCGCCATGGTCGCGATGGCCCTGGTCGACGGCTGGCTCCTGCTGGTGACCGTGCTCGCGGTCGGTACCGGGATGGCCGTGGCGATCAGCGTCTCCCGCGGCATCCGCCGGCTGTCGCGGCAAGCGCAGGAGGCGGTCGGCGCGATGACCGCGGCACTGGAACGGGCGCTGTCGGCCGTGCGGACCATCCGGGCCAGCGGGGCGACGGCGCGCGAGGTCGACGCGGTCTGGGACACCGCCGGCCGCTCCTACGCCGCCGGGGTGCAGGTCGCCCGGCTGCAGGCGCTGGTCTCACCGGCCAGCTCCATCGCCGTGCAGGGCGCCTTCCTGGCCGTGCTCGGCCTCGGCGGTTACCGGGTGGCGGCGGGCTCGATCGGCGTCGCGGACCTGGTGGCGTTCATCCTCTACCTGTTCCTGCTGGTCATGCCGCTGGGCCGGTTCGTGCACGCCTGGACCGAGGTGCAGAGCGGCCTGGGCGCGCTCGCCCGCATCCAGGAGATCCTCGCGCTGACCCCCGAGCGGGACGACCGCCCCGAGCGCGGCAGTGCCGTCGTCGTCCCCCGCAGTCCGTCGTCCGGGGACGCGGCACCGCTGCTCGAGCTGGACGACGTCTCGTTCGGCTATCCGGACGGGACGCCGGTGCTGCGCGGGGTGTCCCTCTCCATCCGGGCCGGCAGCCGGGTGGCGCTCGTCGGGCCGTCCGGCGCCGGGAAGTCCACCGTGCTCGCGCTGATCGAGGGCTTCTACCCGCTGTCGGGCGGGGCGATCCGGTGGGCGGGGACCGACGTCCGCGACCTGCCGCGCGCGGCGCTGCGGTCCCGGCTGGGCTACGTCGAGCAGGAGGCGCCGGTGCTGGCCGGGACCATCCGGGAGAACCTGCTGCTCGCCGCGCCCGGCAGCAGCGACGCGGAGCTGTGGGCGGTCCTGGCCGACGTCGGGCTCACCGCGCTGGTGCAGCGCTCGCCCCGCGGGCTCGACGTCCCGGTGGGCGACGACGGCGTGCTGCTCTCCGGCGGGGAGCGGCAGCGGCTCGCCATCGCCCGGTCCCTGCTCGCCCGCCCGGAGCTGCTGCTGCTCGACGAGCCGACCGCCAGCCTGGACGCCCGCAACGAAGGGCTGCTGCGGGACACCCTCGCCGCGGCGTCGGCCGACCGGGCGCTGCTGGTCGTCGCCCACCGGCTGTCCACCGTGCGGGACAGCGACGAGATCGTCGTCCTCGACGGCGGGCAGGTCGTGGCCCGCGGCTCGCACGACGAGCTGGTCGGCTCCAGCCCGCTCTACCGGGAGCTCGCCACCGCCCAGCTCCTCGTCTAGCACGGCGGGTCAGCCGGGCTCCTCGGCCGCCCGGACGATGCCGCGGAGCATCCCGCCGAAGACCACCCCGTGGAAGGGCGCGACGGCCCACCAGTACGCGTGCCCGGACAGCCCGTGCGGGGCGAAGGTGGCGCGCTGGCGCAGCGAGGTCCCGCCCGACGGCCCGTGTTCCACGTGGAACTCCAGCCAGGCACGCCCCGGCACCCGCATCTCCGCACGCAGCCGCAGCAGCCGGCCCTCCTCGCGCTCCTCGACCCGCCAGAAGTCCAGCGCGTCACCGACGTAGAGCCGGTCCGGATCGCGCCGTCCGCGCCGGAGGCCCACACCGCCGACCGCGCGGTCCAGCCAGCCGCGCACCCGCCAGGCCAGCGGCCAGGAGTACCACCCGCGGTTCCCGCCGATCCCCTCGACGACCCGGAACAGCCGGTCGGCCGACGCCGTCGAGGCGCGCACCCGCTCGTCGACGTAGAGGCTGCCGCCGGCCCAGTCGGGGTCGGTGGGCAGCGGGTCGGAGGGGGCGCCGGGCACCGAGGCCGAGGCCCAGCGGGTGGTGACGGCGGAGTCGTTGACCCGCTGGACGGCCAGCCGGACCGCCTCGTCGAAGCCGAGCAGCCCCTCCGGGGGATCCGGCACGTGCTCGGCGATGTCGTGCTCGGAGCAGACGACCGTGTTGCGCAGCGACTCGACCAGCGGCCGGGCGATGCCGGCGGGCACCGGCGTGATCAGGCCGACCCAGTGGCTGGACAGCGACGGGCTGAACAGCGGCACCGGCAGGATCCGCCGCCGAGGCAGGGCGGCCACCGCCGCGTACCGCTGCATCATCTCGGCGTAGCTCATCCGGTCCGGCCCGCCGATGTCGAAGCAGCGGTGCACGTCCGCGGGCAGCCGGGCGCAGCCCACCAGGTACCGCAGCACGTCGCGGATGGCGATCGGCTGGATCCGGCTGTGCACCCAGCGCGGCGTGACCATGACCGGCAGCCGCTCGGTGAGGTGGCGCAGCATCTCGAAGGACGCCGAGCCCGAGCCGAGCACGACGGCGGCGCGCAGCACCACGGTCGGGACGCCGGAACCCAGCAGGATCGCGGCCACCTCCGCGCGGGACCGCAGGTGCGGCGACAGCTCCTCGTCCTCGGGCTCCAGCCCGCCGAGGTAGACCAGGCGGCCCACGCCGGCCGCGCGCGCCGCCTGGGCCATCACTCCCGCCGTGCGCCGGTCGGTCTCCTCGAACGACGGCCCGGTGCCGAGGGCGTGGATCAGGTAGTAGACGACGTCGGCACCGGCGCAGGCGGCGGCGACGGCCTCCAGGTCACCGGCGTCGGCCCGGGCGATCTCGACGTCGCCGGCCCACGGGTGGTCCCGGAGCCGCTCCGGGGACCGCGTCAAGACCCGGACGCGGTGGCCGGCGGCGAGCAGCTCGGGCACGAGGCGGCCGCCGACGTAGCCGGTGGCACCGGTGACGAGGCAGGTGAGCGGGGCGCCCGGCGGCTGCTCCGGGGAGGGGGCTGGGGACGGGTCCGGGGCGGCCATGGCCCGAGTCTGCGGCTCCCCGCCGGTGGCTGCCCGGCGCCAGGAGCCGTCACGGGGCCGAGGACGGCGTGTCGACCCGGGAGGCAACATCCATGGTGGCGGAGGTGTCGGGAGAGGCGCAGACACGACGTCAGGGCGTGCGCGGCGCCATTCCTGTCAGACCTCGCGGTATCGTGGACGACGGAAACCGTCAGCAACCGGCTCAGCGCGCTTCTGCGCCGATCCGCCCCCTGTCCCGCGTCGGGGGCGAGAGGTCGCCGGTTGCTCGAGAGGAAGGCCCCACGTGGTCGCAGCACCCCAGACCGAGTCCGACTACTCGGGCAGTTCCATCACCGTCCTCGAGGGTCTCGAGGCGGTCCGGAAGCGCCCCGGCATGTACATCGGCTCGACCGGTGAGCGCGGCCTGCACCACATGGTGTGGGAGGTCGTGGACAACGCCGTCGACGAGGCGCTGGCCGGGTACTGCGACACGGTCAAGGTCACCCTGCTGGCCGACGGCGGGGTGCGGGTCGAGGACAACGGCCGTGGCATCCCGGTGGACATGCACCCCGTGGAGAAGCGGCCCACCGTCGAGGTGATCATGACCGTCCTGCACGCGGGCGGGAAGTTCGACGGCAAGAGCTACGGCGTCTCCGGCGGTCTGCACGGCGTCGGCGTCACCGTCGTCAACGCCCTGTCCACCCGGCTCGACGTCAACATCTGGACCCGCGGCAAGGAGTGGCGCCAGTCCTACACCGAGGCCAAGCCCGGTCCGCTGGAGGAGGTCGGCCCGACCGACAAGCGCGGCAGCCAGATCACCTTCTGGGCCGACGGCGGCATCTTCGAGACGACGACCTACTCGTTCGACACGATCAACCGCCGGCTCCAGGAGATGGCCTTCCTCAACGCCGGGCTGACGATGGTGCTGCGCGACGAGCGCCCCGGTCACGCCAAGGCCGAGACCGGCGTGGGCGAGGACTCGCTCGCCGAGGCCGCCGTCCCCACCGACGCCGAGGACGAGGCGTTCGAGCCCACCGAGGTCACCTACCGCTACGACGGCGGCCTGGTCGACTACGTCACCCACATCAACCGCCGCCGGACGGCGATCCACAAGTCCGTCATCGGCTTCTCCGCCGAGGGCACCGGCAAGAACGACATGGCCATGTCGGTGGACATCGCGATGCAGTGGTCCGACGCCTACTCGGAGTCGGTCCACACCTTCGCCAACGTCATCAACACCCACGAGGGCGGCACGCACGAGGAGGGCTTCCGCGCGGCGCTCACCTCGATCGTCAACCGGTACGCCGTCGAGAAGAAGCTGCTCAAGGAGAAGGACGAGAAGCTCACCGGCGACGACATCCGCGAGGGTCTCGCGGCGATCATCTCGGTGAAGCTGGGCGACCCGCAGTTCGAGGGCCAGACCAAGACCAAGCTGGGCAACACCGAGGTCAAGGGCTTCGTCCAGAAGATCTGCAACGAGCAGATCGGGCACTGGTTCGAGTCGAACCCGACCGAGGCCAAGACCATCATCACCAAGGCCGCCTCGGCCGCCCGCGCCCGTCGTGCCGCGCAGGACGCCCGCAAGCTGGCCCGCAAGAGCCTGCTCACGGTCAGCGGCCTCCCCGGCAAGCTCGCCGACTGCCGCTCGACCGACCCGCGCAACTCCGAGGTCTACATCGTCGAGGGCGACTCCGCCGGTGGCTCGGCCAAGTCCGGCCGCGACTCGATGTACCAGGCGATCCTGCCCATCCGAGGCAAGATCATCAACGTCGAGAAGGCGCGCATCGACCGGGTCCTCAAGAACACCGAGGTCCAGTCGATGATCACCGCCTTCGGCACGGGCATCCACGACGAGTTCGACATCACCAAGCTCCGCTACCACAAGATCGTCCTGATGGCGGACGCCGACGTCGACGGCCAGCACATCAGCACGCTGCTGCTCACGCTGCTGTTCCGCTTCATGCGGCCGCTGGTCGAGGGGCAGTACGTCTACCTGGCCAAGCCGCCGCTCTACAAGATCAAGTGGGGCGGGAAGGTCGGCGACGAGTACGCCTACAGCGACAAGGAGCGCGACGCCGTCGTCAAGGCCGGCGCCGAGGGTGGTCGCAAGATCAAGGACGAGATGATCCAGCGGTTCAAGGGGCTCGGCGAGATGAACGCCAGCGAGCTGTGGGAGACCACGATGAACCCCGAGACCCGCATCCTCCGCCAGGTCACCCTGGAGGACGCGGCCGCCGCCGACGAGATCTTCAGCATCCTCATGGGCGAGGACGTCGAGGCCCGCCGCAGCTTCATCACCCGCAACGCCAAGGACGTCCGCTTCCTCGACGTCTGACCCGGCGCCGTCGGGCGGCGGGTCGGTGAACATCTCCCGACCGCTGCCCGACGGCCCGGTTGACCAGCGACTTTGTCCACCTCTGTGCACCGACCTGTGGAGATCTGAACCGTGACGGAAACCCCCTTCCGCGACCGCGTCGAAGCGGTCGACCTCCAGCAGGAGATGCAGCGCAGCTACATCGACTACGCGATGTCGGTCATCGTCGGCCGGGCCCTCCCCGAGGTCCGCGACGGACTGAAGCCGGTGCACCGCCGGGTCCTGTTCGCGATGTACGACCAGGGCTTCCGCCCCGACCGCGGCTACGTCAAGTGCGCCCGCCCGGTCGCCGAGGTCATGGGTAACTACCACCCCCACGGCGACTCGGCGATCTACGACGCCCTCGTGCGGCTGGCCCAGCCGTGGTCGATGCGCTACCCGCTCATCGACGGGCAGGGCAACTTCGGCTCCCCGGGCAACGACCCGGCCGCCGCCATGCGCTACACCGAGTGCCGCCTGACCCCGCTGGCCATGGAGATGCTGGCCGGCATCGACGAGGAGACCGTCGACTTCCAGGGCAACTACGACGGCCGCACGCAGGAGCCGGTCGTCCTGCCGGCGCGGATCCCCAACCTGCTGATCAACGGCTCGGCCGGCATCGCGGTCGGCATGGCCACCAACATGCCCCCGCACAACCTCCGCGAGGTCGCCGAGGCGGCGTACTGGATCCTCGACAACCCCGACGCGGAGGCCGAGGAGGCCCTCACCGCATGCATGGAGCGGGTCAAGGGCCCGGACTTCCCCACCTACGGCCTGATCGTCGGCCGCGAGGGCATCGAGGACGCGTACCGCACCGGTCGCGGCTCGGTGAAGATGCGCGCGGTCGTCACGGTCGAGGAGGACGCCCGGGGCCGGGTGCAGCTGGTCGTCACCGAGCTGCCCTACCAGGTCAACCCGGACAACCTCGCCGAGAACATCGCCGAGCTGGTCAAGGAGGGCCGGCTCCAGGGGATCAGCGAGATCGCCGACGAGTCCTCCGACCGCGTCGGTCGCCGGCTGGTCATCACGCTGCGCCGCGACGCCGTCGCCAAGGTCGTGCTGAACAACCTCTACAAGCACACCCAGCTGCAGACCTCCTTCGGCTGCAACATGCTCTCCATCGTCGACGGCGTGCCCCGCACGCTGCGGCTGGACGAGCTGGTGCGCAACTGGGTCAACCACCAGATCGAGGTCATCCAGCGGCGCACGCGCTACCGCCTGCGCAAGGCCGAGGAGCGCGCGCACATCCTGCGCGGCTACGCCAAGGCGCTCGACCACCTCGACGACGTCATCGCGCTCATCCGGGCCAGCGAGTCGGCCGAGGCGGCGCGCACCGGCCTCATGGAGCTCCTCGACGTCGACGAGATCCAGGCCGTGGCCATCCTGGACCTGCAGCTGCGCCGGCTGGCCGCCCTCGAGCGCCAGCGCATCATGGACGAGCTGGCCGAGATCGAGGCCCGCATCGCCGACCTGCAGGCGATCCTCGACTCCCCCGAGCGGCAGCGGCAGATCGTCCGCGACGAGCTCCAGGAGATCGTCGACAAGTACGGCGACGACCGGCGCTCGCAGTTCGTCGCCAACGAGGGCGACGTCTCGATGGAGGACCTCATCGCGGAGGAGGAGGTCGTCGTCACCATCACCCGCACCGGGTACGCCAAGCGGACGAAGAGCGACCTCTACCGGTCGCAGCGCCGCGGCGGCAAGGGCGTGATGGGCGCCCAGCTGAAGCAGGACGACATCGTCGACCACTTCTTCGTGGGCTCCACCCACGACTGGATCCTCTTCTTCACGAACAAGGGCCGGGTGTACCGCGCCAAGGCCTACGAGCTCCCCGAGGCCAACCGCACCGCCCGCGGGCAGCACGTGGCCAACATCCTCGCGTTCCAGCCGGACGAGAAGATCGCCCAGGTCATGCAGATCAAGGACTACGGCGTGGCGCCGTACCTGGTCCTGGCGACCTCGAGGGGGCAGGTGAAGAAGACCCGCCTGACCGACTTCGACAGCCCGCGTCAGGGTGGCGTCATCGCCATCAACCTGCGCGACGGCGACGAGCTCGTGGGCGCGGCCCTCATCGACCCGGACAAGGACCTGCTCCTGGTCACCCGCAAGGCGATGTCGATCCGGTTCAAGGCCGACGACGCCGCGCTGCGGCCGATGGGCCGGGCGACCGAGGGCGTGCGCGGCATCTCGCTCGCCGACGACGACTCGCTGCTGTCGATGATGGTGGTCGAGGAGGGCGTCGACGTCCTCGTGGCCACCGAGCGCGGTTTCGCCAAGCGCACCGGCATCGAGAACTACCCGAACCAGGGCCGGGGCGGCAAGGGCGTGCTCACCGCCGACCCCAAGGCCCGCAAGGGTGCCCTCGTCGGCGCGCTGGCGGTGACCCTGGGCGACGAGCTGTACGCCATCACCTCCGGTGGTGGCGTCATCCGGACGCCGGTCAACGGCGTGCGGCACAACAAGGACCGCGCCACCATGGGTGTCAAGCTCATGAACTTGCCTGAGGACGTGTCGATCGTGGCGATCGCCCGTACGACGGACAACGACGAGCCCGCGGCCTAGTGTGAGCAGGTAGTCACGCACGCGACGTGTCCCGCGGCGGCTCCGGCCGCCGCGGGACCGAGCACTGAGGGAGCGGTATGGCCGCTGCGGAACGGGAGACTGGCATGAGCGACCGGACGCAGGGTTCGGTGCGCACCGACTCCCGGGCCGAGACCGGGCCGGCCGCGGCGGGCCCCGAGGGTCAGCCCTCGGCCTCCTCGACGCAGGCGATCCCGACCACCGGCGCCCAGCGCGCGGTCGGCCCCGCCACCGGCGCGGTCCCCGTCGTGCCGCAGCCGCTGACCGGCGAGGGCCCGGCGGTCGGCGCCGGTGCGCACGCCCCGTCCGCGCCCGCCCCGTCCGTCCCGGGCCCCACCGGCCCGGTCACCGCGCCCGGTGCGGTCGCCTCGGCTCCGCCCTCCCGTTCCGCCGGCAAGTCGGTCGGCCGCGGACCCCGGCGGGCCCGCCTGCAGCTGCGCCACATCGACACCTGGTCGGCGCTGAAGATCTCCCTGGTGCTGTCGATCGCCCTGTTCTTCATCTGGATGGTGGCCGTCGGCCTGCTGTACCTGGTGCTCAACGGCCTGGGCGTCTTCGACACCATCAACGGTCTGGTCGGGCAGCTCGGCAGCGGCTCGGAGTCCGGTGGCAGCAGCGAGGTGCTCACTCCGGGCGTGGTGTTCGGTGGGGCGGCGATCATCGGCGCCATCAACGTGGTCCTGCTGACCGCGCTGTGCACCGTGGGCACCTACATCTACAACCTCTGCTCCGACCTGGTCGGCGGCCTCGAGGTCACGCTCTCCGAGCGCGACTGACGGACGGGCCCCAGCCACCCCCTGTCAGGTGTGGTTGGGGGGCCAGGTAAGCTTTCGGAGGTTCACGGGCCTGTAGCTCAGGCGGTTAGAGCGCATCCCTGATAAGGATGAGGCCGGAGGTTCAAGTCCTCCCAGGCCCACCCGTGTGCCCGGAGTCCCACGACTCCGCGGCTCCTCCGGTCGCCGTCCCACGGCGGACGAAGCGCTCGAGGAGGTTCTCCACGTGCTGAAGAAGCTGGCGCTCGCCGCCATCGCGGCCGGGGCTCTCGCCGCGGCCCGCAGGCGCTCCGCCGGCAAGGGCGAAGCGGACCTCTGGCACGAGGCCACGAGCGGGCCGGGGGCCGTCAGCACGCCCACCCGCTGAGCCACCGGCCCGACAGGGCCGCTCGGGGACGTAGCTCAATTGGCAGAGCACCGCCTTTGCAAGGCGGGGGTTAGGGGTTCGATTCCCCTCGTCTCCACCCTCAGATCCCCTCCGGGGCGCGCCCCCAGGTGACCACCTCGCGCACCGGTTGCGGCGCGCCGGCCACCAGCTGCGCCTCCGGCCGCACGCCCAGCGCGTCGTTGACCGAGCTGAACGCCAGCCGCAGCGCCGCGTACGCGGTGATCGCCAGCACCTGCGCGTCGTCGAAGCCGCTGTCCCGCAACGCCTGCACGTCCCCGGCCTCGGTGCCGTTCGGATCCGCCGCCACCAGGCGCCCCCAGCGGGCCAGCGCCCGCTCCTGAGTGTCCAGCCCGCGGTCGGTGCCCGACAGCACCGCGGCCGCCAGCTCCCCGTCGGCCTCCCGGCCGAGCTTCGTCCCCCAGGCCAGGGCGCAGTAGCTGTCGCCCAGGGTGGATGCGCACGCGATGACCAGGACGCCGCGCTCGCGCACCGTCAGCCCGGCCGCCTCCGCCGCCCGGCGCAGCAGCGCGAAGAGCCCGTCGTGCAGCGCCGCTCCGTGCGCCCAGAGGCGCGAACCGTTCATGACGAAACCCATCTCGCGCCGGTCGTCGTCGTACAGCCGACGGGTCTCGGGGGACTCGGGCGCCTCGCTCAGGAACATGGGCGCGCAGGGTAGGGCCGCCCGCCGGTGAGCGGTAGCCCAGGCCGCCCGATGTTCCACGTGGAGCAGCGCGGACGGGGTGCGGCGTCACGGCCGCGGCGGCGGTGGGAGAGTGGAGGCGTGACTGAATCGACTCCCGCCCGCCGCGCGGTCCTGCACACCAACCACGGCGACATCACCGTGGACCTGTTCCCCGACCACGCCCCGAAGACGGTCGCCAACTTCGCCGACCTGGCCGAGGGCGCTCGCGAGTGGACCCACCCGCAGACCCGCGAGAAGACCACCGACAAGCTCTACGACGGCACGATCTTCCACCGGATCATCTCCGGCTTCATGATCCAGGGCGGCGACCCGCTCGGTCAGGGCATCGGCGGCCCGGGCTACCAGTTCGGCGACGAGATCCACCCCGACCTGGCCTTCACCAAGCCCTACCTGCTCGCCATGGCCAACGCCGGCCCGGGCACGAACGGCTCGCAGTTCTTCATCACCGTCGCGCCGACGACCTGGCTCACGGGCAAGCACACCATCTTCGGCGAGGTCTCCGACCAGGCCGGTCGCGACGTCGTCGACCGCATCGCCGCGGTGAAGACCGGCCGGGGCGACCGCCCGGTCGAGGACGTCGTGATCGAGTCCGTCGAGGTGCAGCGCAGCTGAGCACCGGTCCCGTGGGCGGGGGCACCGGCGAGCAGCCGGTACCCCCGCCGCCCAGCTGCTACCGGCACCCGGACCGGCCGACGGGCATCTCCTGCACGCGCTGCGGGCGTCCGATCTGCCCGGAGTGCATGATCCCGGCCTCCGTGGGCTTCCAGTGCCCGGAGTGCGTCCGGGAGGGCAGCGCCTCCATCCGCGCGCCCCGGCAGCAGAGCTCCTGGACCAGGGCGACCCGCCGGTGGGGTCCGGTCAGCGTGACCCTCGTTGCGGTCAACGTCGCGATGTTCGTCGTCACCGCAGTGTCGGCCGCGGTCGCGGGGAACTCGCCGCTGTCCAACTTCGACTCCCCCGTCTTCGACGCGCTGTCCCAGTGGCCGTACGGCGTCTCGGTGTTCGGCGAGTGGTGGCGCGTCCTGACCGCCGCGTTCCTGCACATCGGCCCGGTCCACCTGGCCATGAACATGCTCGCGCTGCTGTTCCTCGGCTCCGAGCTGGAGAACGCGCTCGGCCGGGTCCGCTTCCTCGCGCTCTACCTGGTCTCCGCGCTGGGCGGGGCCGTCGCCATCCAGCTGTTCGGCGACCCCCGGGTGCCGGTCGCGGGCGCCTCCACGGCCATCTACGGCCTGCTGGGTGGGCTCGGCGTCCTGCTGCTGTCCCGCCGGCAGGACCTCCGCGGGCTGCTGGCCCTGCTCGCGATCAACGTGTTCATCAGCTTCCTGCCCGGCATCTCCCTGCTCGGGCACCTCGGCGGCCTGGTCGCCGGGGTGGTCGCCGCCGGGGTGCTGGTGCTCACCCGCCGCCGTCCGGCCGTCCAGGCGACGCTCCTGGCGGCGCTGGCGCTGCTGCTGGTGGCCGTCGCGCTCACCGCGCCGACCGTCACGGTGCTGGGTCTCTAGCCGGCCCCGCCCTGGGTCTCCAGCGCCCGCGCGACGTCCTCCGGGTCGGCGCCGAGGTCCCAGCGGCCGAGGACGACGAGCACGCCGTCGTCGTCGGGCCCGGCCGCGGTGTCCAGCTCGAGGGTGCGCACCGTCGTGCCCCACCGCCGGGTCGACCGCACGCGCACCCGCAGCAGCCCCCACGGGAGCACGCGCCGGCCGGTGAGCGTGGCGACCTCGAGCCCGTCCGCGGCCGCCGTGAGCCGCGGCCGCAGCACCGCGTCGCGCACGGCCAGCGCCACCAGCAGCAGTGCGGCAGCCCCGACCAGGACCCTTCCCGCCTCGTCGAGCAGCGCCGCGACCGCGCCCAGCAGCAGCCCGCCGAGGGCGAGGACGACGGGCAGCACGACCGGGGGAGACCACCGCACGACCCCCAGCCTGCCAGTGGTCCCCGGCACATACGATCGCGAGCGGGCGTGACCGACCGGCCACCCCGGGACGTCGACGAGGAGTGGGTCCATGCGTGATGCCGTCATCTGTGCCGCCGTGCGTACACCGGTGGGCAAGCGCGGAGGAGGGCTCTCCGGCGTCCACGCCGTCGACCTCTCCGCGCACGTGCTGAACGCGCTGGCCGAGCGGTCCGGCATCGACCCGGCCGTGGTCGAGGACGTGTTCTGGGGCTGCGTGAGCCAGGTCGGCGAGCAGACGTTCAACATCGGCCGCAACGCCGCGCTCGCCGCCGGCTGGCCCGAGTCGGTCCCCGGCACCACGATCGACCGGCAGTGCGGCTCCTCCCAGCAGGCGGTCGCCTTCGCGGCTGCCACGGTGATCAGCGGGCAGGCCGACGTCGTCGTCGCCGGCGGTGTCGAGTCGATGAGCCGGGTGCCCATGGGCGCCGCCCGCGGCGACGGCGCGGCCGGCAAGCCGCTGGGCCCGCGGTTCATGGAGCGCTACGACGGCGTCAACCCCAACCAGGGCATCGGCGCGGAGATGATCGCCGAGCGGTGGGGCCTGTCCCGCACCCAGCTCGACGAGTTCAGCCTCGCCTCGCACGAGAAGGCGGCCAAGGCCCAGGCCGACGGCGCCTTCGACGAGGAGATCGCCCCGGTCACCCTCGACGACGGCACCGTGATCCGCGCCGACGAGGGCATCCGGGCCGGCGGGACGCTGGAGAAGCTCGGCTCGCTCAAGACCCCGTTCAAGGAGGACGGCGTCATCAGCGCCGGCAACGCCAGCCAGATCTCCGACGGCTCGGCCGCCCTGCTGGTGACCACCAGCGAGAAGGCCCGCGAGCTGGGCCTGCGGCCGCTGGTGCGCATCCACACCACGGTCATGGCCGGCGACGACCCGATCATCATGCTCACCGCGCCGATCCCGGCCACCCAGAAGGTCCTCGCCCGCTCGGGGCTATCGGTCGACGACATCGGCATCTTCGAGGTGAACGAGGCCTTCGCCCCGGTGCCCATGGCCTGGCTGGCCGACCTCGGCGCCGACGCGAGCCGGCTCAACCCGGTCGGCGGGGCGATCGCGCTCGGCCACCCGCTGGGCGGCTCGGGCGCGCGCATCATGACGACGCTGGTCCACCAGATGCAGGCCACCGGCACCCGCTACGGGCTGCAGACGATGTGCGAGGGCGGCGGCATGGCCAACGCCACCGTGCTGGAGCTCCTGGACGCCTGAGCCCCGGTCCTCCTCCGCACCGACAGCCCCCGGCCCCTCCGGCCGGGGGCTGTCGGCGTCCCCGGGGACGACCGGTCCGCACGGGACCGGACGGGTCCGTCCACACCCCGGCGGATGGGGTGTATGCGCAGGTCAGAGGGGTAGTGCGCGGAGGCGGTCAGCGACCCGGTGGGACGGACAAGTCGACTCGTCCACAGCTGGGTACACAGCTGGGGACAGACTCACACGGCTGTAGTTACGCGGCTGGACGTCTTGTCACACGTGTCCCACGCGGGGCGAAACCGCAGGTCAGAGCGGTTCCACCGGTCATCGCCCCTCCACACTCGGTGGACAACCCTGGGGGCGGAGCGCCATGTCGACCTGTGGACGACGCCGACCGCCTTGTGCACAGCGTCCACAGCGCCGACGCCGACCAGGGGGAACGGACGAGGCCCCCGTCCCCAGCGGGGACGAGGGCCTCGACGGCAGGTGCGGGCGGGCGCTCAGCGCCAGCGCATCGACATGATCAGCCCGGCGACCATCACGCCGAAGCCGATCGCGAAGTTCCAGGCGCCCAGGGACACCATGAACGGGATGCGGTCGCCCGCCACGTAGTAGACGACGATCCACAGCAGGCCGAACAGCATGAGCGCGACCATCACCGGCGCGTACCAGCGGGGGCTCGGCTGGAGCGCCTTGGCCTGGGCACCGCGCCCGCGGAGCGTCTCCTCCGGCGGGGTGTACACCGACTTCTTGCGCACCTTGGACTTGGGCAACGCGTACTCCCTCCCGGGGGCGGGGTTCGTCTTCCCCGGACCGCTTCGGGCACCAGCCTAAACTTCCCGGCAACGCGGACGGCGCTCCCTCACCCGAGCGAGCCCCCCGTCGTCGGCCAGGAGGTGCCCGTGAGCCCGTCGCTGCTGCGTCGCCGTCCCTCGGCCTGGGGCGCCCTGGTGCCCGTCGTGGCCCTGGCGGCGGGGCTGCTGTTCGCGACCTCCGGGCGCACGGCGCAGGGCACCGATCTCCGCGCGGGGGAGATCACCCAGCTCTCGGAGCTCATCCGGGAGCGCGACTCCGCCGTCGCCCGCCAGGCGGCCCAGCTGACCGCCCTCCAGCGGCAGGTGCAGGAGCTCACCGACGAGGCCGCGAGCCGCAACGGCGTCGTCGCGGAGGCCACCGCGCAGGGGGCGTCCGGCGCCCCGGACGCGGGCCTGACGCCGGTCTCGGGCACCGGTGTCGTCATCACCCTGGACGACGCCCCGCCCCGCTCGGACGGCAAGCTCCCCAACGGCGCCCGGCCGGACGACGTCGTCATCCACCAGAGCGACGTCCAGGCGGTGGTGAACGCGGTGTGGGCCGCCGGCGCCGAGGGGGTCGCGGTCATGGACCAGCGGCTCATCTCCACCAGCGCCGTCCGCTGCGTCGGGAACACGCTGCTGCTGCAGGGGCGCACGTACTCGCCGCCGTTCGTCGTCTCGGCCGTCGTGGACGCCTCGGCGGTCCGCAGCGCGCTGTCCTCGTCGCCGCAGATCGGCGTGCTCCGCCAGGCCGCGGAGGCGTTCGGCCTCACGTTCGAGGTACGGGACCGGCCCCAGGTGACCGTGCCCGCCTACGATGGCGGCCTCACCCTGCAGTACGCGTCCGCCGGCTGACCGGCGGCCTCGCGGCGCGGACCGACGAGGAGGAAGCGCGATGAGCACGGCCGACCGACCGGTCCTCGTCGTCGACAACTTCGACAGCTTCGTCTACAACCTGGTCCAGTACCTGGGTCAGCTGGGCGTGCGCTGCGTGGTGCGGCGCAACGACGCCGTGACCGTCGACGAGCTGGCCGACCTCGACGTGGCCGGGGTGCTGCTCTCCCCCGGGCCCGGCGCGCCCGCCGACGCCGGCGTCACCGTGCCGATGGTGCGGGCCGCGGCCGAGCAGGGCACCCCCGTGCTCGGGGTCTGCCTCGGGCACCAGGCGATCGCCGAGGCCTTCGGCGCCGTGGTGGTCCGCGCGCCGGAGCTGCTGCACGGGAAGACCAGCCAGGTGCTCCACGACGAGCGCGGGGTGCTGGCCGGGCTGCCGTCCCCGTTCACCGCGACCCGGTACCACTCGCTGGCCGTCGACCCCACGACCGTGCCCGACGAGCTCGAGGTCACCGGGCACACCCCGTCGGGCCTGGTGATGGCGCTGCGCCACCGGGAGCTGCCGATCGAGGGGGTCCAGTTCCACCCGGAGTCTGTGCTGACCGAGGGCGGTCACCGGATGCTGGCCACCTGGCTGGAGCAGTGCGGCCTGGCACCGGACGAGGAGCTCGTCACCGCCGCGACCGCGGCCGCGCAGCGGTTGTCCGCCGCCAGCGCCTGATCGGCCCCCAGGACGCCGCAGGGCCCCTCCCCGTCCGAGGAGGGGCCCTGCGTGCGCCCCGAGCCGCTACTGCGGCGTCGTGGGGTCGTTGTCGACGTCGGGACCGGTGGCCGGTGGCGGTGTCGGTGCCGACGTCGTGGTGGGCGTGGCCGGCTCGTCGGGCGGGGTCGGGACGGCCACCACGAGGGTGATGACGTCATCGGCTCCCACGTCGCTGCCCGCTGCCGGGTCGGTCTCGATGACCGTGCCCTCCGGGACGGAGTCGTTCTCGGCGTTCTGGGTCTCGATCTGACCGCCGCCGATGCCCAGCTCCTGCAGCGCGGCTCGCGCCTGCTGCTCGGTCTGGTTCACCACGTTCGGCATCTCGACCGTGCCGGTGGAGACGTTGAGCGTGATCGCCTGGTTGCGACCAGCCTGCGTGCCCTCCTCGGGCGAGACGGAGACCACGCGGCCCTCGTCGACCTCGACGGACTCCACCGACCGGCGGCCGACGTTGGTGAAGCCGGCCTGCTCGAGGTTCGCCCGCGCCTGCTCCTCGGTCAGCCCCTCGACGCCGGGGATCTGCAGCGTGTCCGGGCCCGAGCTGACCACGAGGTCGACGTCGGCGCCCTCGTCGACGCGGACCCCGGCGGCCGGGGTGGTCTCGACGACGCTGCCCTCGGGCACCGTCGGGTGCGCCTCGGTGGTCACGTCGCCGACGGTCAGGCGGGCACCCTCGATCTGCTGCCGCGCCTCGGGCTCGGGGAGGTTGACGACCGAGGGCACGCTCACCTGGGCGACGGGGTCCGGCTCGTCGCTGCGCAGCGACAGCGCCAGGGCGACCGCGCCGGCGAGGAGGAGCAGGCCCACGACCGCGACGACGGCGATGATGCGGCGCTTGCGGCGCCGCTGCTCCTCGTCGTCCCAGTCGTCGCCGTAGGTGCCGTAGCCGCCGATCGGGGCACCGATGATGGCGGTCTTCTCGTCCTCGCCCATCACCGGCGTCGCCTCGACCCGCTGCCCGGCGAGCGCCCGGAGCAGGTCGTTGCGCATGTCGGCGGCCGACTGGTACCGGTTGGCCGGGTTCTTGCTCATCGCCTTGAGCAGGATCGCGTCCAGCTCCGGCGGGACCTCGCGGTTGATCGACGACGGCAGCCGAGGGTCCTCGCGGACGTGCTGGTAGGCCACCGAGACCGGGGAGTCACCGGTGAACGGCGGTGCCCCGGTGACGAGCTCGTAGAGCAGGCAGCCCAGCGAGTAGACGTCGGAGCGGGCGTCCACGCCCTCGCCGCGGGCCTGCTCGGGGGAGAGGTACTGGGCGGTCCCTATCACCGCGGCGGTGGAGGTCATCGTGGCCGCGGAGTCCGACACCGCCCGGGCGATGCCGAAGTCCATGACCTTGACCGTGCCCTGCGGCGTGATCATCACGTTCCCGGGCTTCACGTCCCGGTGCACGATGCCGTTGCGGTGGCTGAAGTCCAGGGCGCCGCAGATGTCGGCCGCCAGGCTCATGGCCCGCTCGATCGGCAGCACCCCCTCGCGGCGGAGCACGTCGCGCAGCGTCTCGCCCTCGACGAACTCCATGACGATGTACGGGGTGGCGCCGGCCGGCGTGCGGTCCTCGCCGGTGTCGTAGACGGCGACGATCGCGGGGTGGTTCAGCGAGGCCGAGGCCTGTGCCTCGCGGCGGAAGCGCACCTGGAACGAGGGGTCGCGGGCCAGGTCGCTGCGCAGCACCTTGACGGCCACCTCGCGGCCCAGGCGCAGGTCCCGCCCGTGGTGCACCTCGGCCATGCCGCCGCGGCCCAGGACCCCGCCGATCTCGTAGCGCTCGCCGAGCACCTGCGGCGTGGTCATCGACGGTCCTCTCGGGCGGTTCGGTGCGCGCGCCACGGCGTCCTCGTTCGGGAGGGCGCGGGTGCGGGCCCGGCACACAGGGGGCCGAGGGCGAGCCTAACCGCCGGACGGCCGCGATCCGGGGACGTCGCGACGACCGGTGTCACTGGTCCTGGCCCGCCGGCGCCGCGGCGTTGCCCGGACCCTGGCCCCCGGCGGCCGGCTCGGTCGGCTCGACCGGGGGCGGCGGGGTCGTCGTCGTCGGCGCGGGGGTGCCGCCCGCGCTGGGCGAGGTCGTCGTGGTGGTGGGCGCGGTCGTGGCGGGCGGGGCCGTGGTGGTCGGAGCCGCCGTCGTGGTCGGTGCTGGGGCGCGGGTGGTCTGCTGCGGGGCCTCGGTCGGCTCCTCCTCCTCCTCGGCCTCGGGGTCGAACGCCTCCTCGGTGACGAAGAGCGTCACCTCCTCCCCGGCGGGGACGGCGCGGCCGGAGGGGTCGATACCGGCGACGTCACCGGCGTCCAGCGGCTGGGTGACGTCCTCGAGCAGGTCCTCGTCGGCGGGCACCCGCACGGGCACCAGGCCGGCCGCGGTGAGGATCTGCTCGGCGGACTCCGCGTCCCGGCCGACGAACTGGGCGGGGTCGATGAACAGGCCGGTGGGGCCGGCGCTGGTGCTCGGCGCGCTGGTGGCCGGATCGGCGTCCCGGTCGGCGTCCTCGCCCCCGCCGGACATCAGGATCCAGATGACGCCGCCGATCAGCAGCAGCAGCGCCAGTGCCGCGGCCGGCCAGATCCAGCGGCGGCGCCGGGCCGGCTCCTGCTCGTCGGGGAGCCACTCGTCGTCCTCGTCGTCCGGCGCGTGCAGCGCGGGCATCGGACGACCGCCGGTGGCGGGGGAGACGGCGGGCAGCCCCGCGGCGGGCGTGGCGAAGACCTGGGTGCGCCCGTCCGCGGCGACGTCGACGACCTGGGTGGGCGCGGTCGCGGGCGAGACCACGGTGGCGGCGGCCGCCATGCCACCGAGGGCGGCCACGGTGCCGCCGGAGCCGACCTGCCGCACGGCCTCGGCGAAGGCACCGCCGTCGGGGAAGCGGTCGGAGGGGTCCTTGGCCAGCGCGCGGTCGATGAGCAGCCGGACCGCCGGGGGCACGTCGCCGGGCAGCGGTGGCGGGGGGCGGTTGATGTGCGCCAGGGCGATGGCCACCTGCGAGGCGCCGTCGAAGGGCCGTGCGCCCGCCAGGCACTCGTAGCCGACGACGCCGAGGGAGTAGACGTCGGAGGCGGCGTTGACCTCCAGGCCCTGCGCCTGCTCGGGGGAGAGGTACTGCGCGGTGCCGACGACCATGCCGGTGCGGGTGAGGGGTGCTGCGTCCCGGGCCTGGGCGATGCCGAAGTCGGTGAGCTTGACGACGCCGTCAGGGCGGACGATCAGGTTGCCCGGCTTGATGTCGCGGTGCACGACCCCGGCGCGGTGCGCGGCGGACAGGCCGTCGGCGGACTGGCTGAGCACGTGCAGCGTCCAGTCGACGGGCAGCCGGCCCTCCTCGTGGAGGATCGTCACCAGCGGCTGGCCCTCGACGAACTCCATGACGAGGAACGCGAGGGTCTGCAGGCCGCTGTCGTCGGTGGTCTCGCCGTAGTCGTAGACCGAGGCGATGTTCGGGTGCGACAGCGCGGCGGTGTGCCGGGCCTCGTTGCGGAACCGGGCGAGGAAGCTGGGGTCGTTCGTGTACTCGGTCTTCAGCACCTTCGCGGCGACGATGCGGTCGAGGACCTGGTCGCGCGCCTTCCACACCTCGCCCATGCCGCCGGTGGCGATGGGGGCGGTGATCTCGTAGCGCCCGGCCAGCAGACTTCCGATGCCCAGTGCCATCAGCCGCCCTGCCCCTCGAAGTAGGCCTGCATGACCCGGCCCGCGATCGGCGCCGACACGTCGCCGCCGGTGCCCCCGCCGTTGGCCACGAAGACGGCCACGGCGATCTGCGGGTCGTCGGCCGGGGCGAAGCCCATGAACCAGTTGTGGTCCGGGACGCCCTCGCGCACCTGGGCGGTACCGGTCTTGCCGGCGACGTCCATCCCCTGGATGCGGGCCGCCCGCCCCGAGCCGCGGGCGACGACGCTGACCATCATCTCGGTCAGCTTGTCGGCGACCTCGGCGGAGACCGGCTCGCGCAGCTCCTCCGGGTCGGTGTCGTCGATGACCGTCAGGTCCGGCGCGAGCAGCTGGTCGACCAGGTAGGGCTTCATCTGCACGCCGTCGTTGGCGACGGTGGCGGCCACCATGGCCGCCTGCAGGACGGTCATGCGCACGTCCCGCTGACCGATGGAGGTCTGGCCCAGCGCCGCGTCGCTCTCGATCTCGCCGACGTGGCTGCCCGCGACGGGCAGCGGGATCTCGAAGGGCTCGCCGTCCAGCCCGAACGCCTCGGCCATCTCCCGCACCTCGTCCTCGCCGAGGTCGATGCCGAGCTGGGCGAAGGCGGTGTTGCAGGAGATCGTCAGCGCGTCGATCAGCGACTGTTCCTGGCTGGGGTCGCAGCGGGAGTTGTTGAAATTGCGCAGCTGGGTGCTGGTCTGCGGCAGGGTCAGGATGTCCGGCGCCGGCACGACGGTGTCGGGCGCGTAGCCCTGCTCGAGGGCCGCGGCCGACACGATCACCTTGAACAGCGACCCGGGCGGGTAGTTGTCCGCGATCGTCCGGTTCACCCGCGGGTCGGGGGAGTCCCCGCCGGTGATCTGCTCCATGTAGGCGCGGATGGCCTCGGGGTCGTGGCTGGAGAGCTGGGCGGGGTCGTACGTCGGGGTGCTGGCCATGCCGAGGATCGCGCCGGTCGAGGGGTCCATGGCCACCACGCCGCCGGTCACGCCCTCCAGGCCGGCCATGGCGGCCTCCTGCACGGCCGGGTCGAGGGTGAGGACGACGTCGCCGCCCGCGGGGTCGCGCCCGGTGAAGAGGTCGGCGATCCGGCGCACGAACAGGCGGGGGTCCTCGCCGGCGAGCACGTCGTTCGCGGCGTCCTCGAGGGCGGTGTTGCCGTACACCAGCGAGTAGTACCCGGTGACCGCCGCGTACAACGGTCCCTGCGGATACGTCCTGAGGTACTCGAGCCGGTCGTCGGTCGGGACCGAGACCGCGATCTCGCTGCCGGAGACGACGATCGAGCCGCGCTCCCGGTCGTACTCCTCGGCGAGCACCCGGGTGTTGCGGTTGTCGTCGCGCAGGTCGTCGGAGCGGACCACCTGGATGATGTTGACGTTGACGATCAGCAGCGTGAAGAGCACGAGGACGCTGATCGCCACCCGGCGCAGCGGCGCGTTCACGGCGTCACCACCTCGGTCGGCGCGTCCCCGAGGCGGACCGGGGCGGCGTGCGGGGTGCTGGGCCGACGGGCGGCGTCGCTGATCCGCGCGAGGATCGCCACGAGGACGAAGTTCGCCACGAGGGAGGAGCCTCCGTAGGCGAGGAACGGGGTGGTCAGACCGGTGAGCGGGAGCAGCCCGGTGACGCCGCCGAGGACGACGAAGACCTGCCAGGCGATGGCGAACGCCAGGCCGGCGGCGAGCAGCTTGCCGAAGGCGTCGCGGACGACGAGCGAGGTGCGCAGGCCGCGCTCCACGAGCACCAGGTAGACGATGATCACCGCGACCAGGCCGAACAGGCCGAGCTCCTCGCCGACCGCCGCGGCGATGAAGTCGCTCTTGGCCACCGGCACCTGGTCCGGGCGGCCGCCGCCCAGCCCGGCGCCGAACAGCCCGCCGGTACCGAGGCCGAACAACGACTGGACCAGCTGGTAGCCGGCGCCGTCGATGTAGGCGAAGGGGTCCAGCCAGGTGTCCACGCGGGCGCGGACGTGACCGAAGACCTGGTAGGCGATGAGCGCGCCGCCGGCGAACAGACCCAGGCCGATGAACAGCCAGCTGGCCCGCTCGGTGGCGACGTAGAGCATCACCACGAAGATGCCGAACAGCAGCAGCGAGCTGCCCAGGTCGCGCTCGAAGACCAGCACGAGGATGGACAGGATCCAGGCCAGGAGCACCGGTCCCAGGTCGCGGCCGCGGGGCAGCTCGAGGCCGGCGACCTTGCGGCTGGCCAGCGCCAGCACGTCGCGCTTGTCCTCGAGGTAGGCGGCGAAGAAGACGACCAGGCAGATCTTCGCGAACTCACCGGGCTGGATGGAGAAGCCGGCGACGCGGATCCAGATCTTGGCGCCGTTGACCTCGGAGATCGATGCCGGCAGGACCGCCGGGAGCGCCAGCAGCACGATGCCGACCAGCGCGAGGGTGTAGGCGAAGCGGGCGAGCGAGCGGTGGTCGCGGACCACGACCAGGAAGGCGACGAAGAGCGCCACGCCCAGGGTGGCCCAGATGAGCTGCACCGGGGCGTCCTCGCGGACCGAGTCGCCGGACTGCTCGCCGGCGAGGTCCAGCCGGTGGATCACCGTGAGCCCCAGCCCGACGAGCAGCGCCACGGCGGGCAGCAGCAGCGGGTCGGCGTAGGACGCCCACTTGCGGACGACGAGGTGCGCCACGACCCAGAGCGCGGAGATCCAGACGCTGAAGGCGGCCATCTCCGGGCGCAGCGAGCCGGTGACGGTCAGGTCGACGATGACCTGGGCCACGACGGTGATGAGGACGGCGAAGCCCAGCAGCCAGGCCTCGGTGCCGCGGCGGGTGGGGGTGTCCCCGGCGGCGGTACCGCGGGGATCGGTGAGCGGGCCGGGCATCAGCTCGCCTCCCGGCAGTTCACCCCCGGCTCGGACGACGTCGTCGTCCGGGCCGACGACGAGGTGGTCGTCGCCTCCTCGGGGGCCGGGGGCTCGGGAAGAGCCGGCTCGCCGGGGACGGGGGGCGGGGGAGGCGTCGGGACCGCGGGCGAGGGCGTCGGCGGGGGCGTCGGCTCGGTGGCCTCGGCGTCCAGGGTGCGGCACAGCGGCAGCTGCTGGTCGCGCAGCGCCTCCAGGATGCGGTCGACGTCGCCGGAGTCGTCGGCGGTGATGCTGCCCTTGACGCGGGTGCGGGCCGCCGGCGTGAGGTCGGCGACCGCCAGGTCGGTGTCGCGGTCGAGCCGGTACAGGTCCAGGCCCAGCACGGAGACGTCCAGCCCGCGGAAGACGGCGACCTGCGAGTCCTCGCCGGTGCCGTCGACGCCCACGAACCAGTGGTTGAGGGCCCAGACGTACGTGCCGATCGCTCCGGCCACCAGAACGATGAGGAGCGCCCCCGCCACCAGGAGGATGCGCAGCGGGCGGCGGCGGGCGGAGGGGCCGCCGCCCGTCGGCAGCGTGGGTGTCGGCGGGGGAGCGGAGGCGGGTGGGGCATCGGCCAGCGCGGCCCGGCCGGCGGCCGAGCGGGCGTCGACCTGCCGCTGGCCGACGTTGTCGCCGGCCGCGCCGTCCACGACCGGGTCCAGCCGTCCGCCGCCGCCGGTGTCCTCGACGACGTCGGCGACGATGACGGTGATGTTGTCCGGGCCGCCGCTGCGCAGGGCCAGCTCGATCAGCCGGTCGGCGGTGGCCTGCGGGTCGGGGTCCAGCATCGCCTCGGCGAGGGTCTCCTCGCTGACGACGCCGGAGAGCCCGTCGGAGCAGAGCAGGTAGCGGTCGCCGGCCCGGGCCTCGCGCATGGAGAGGTCGGGCTCGACCTCCTGGCCGTTGAGCGCCCGCAGCAGGAGCGACCGCTGGGGGTGGTGGTTGGCCTCCTCCACCGTGATCCGGCCGTCGTCGATCAGCGTCTGCACGAACGTGTCGTCATGGGTGATCTGGGAGAACTGGCCGTCGCGGAGCAGGTAGGCGCGGGAGTCGCCGACGTGGCACAGCGCCAGCCGGCCGCCGGCGAAGAGGATCGCGGTGAGCGTCGTCCCCATGCCCTCGAGCTGCGGGGACTCGCGGATCACCTCCCGCAGGTGCTCGCTGCCCTCGAAGACCGCCGAGCGCATCGCCTGCAGCATGTCGCCGGAGGGCGCGTCGTCGTCGAGGTGCTCGAGCGCGGCGATGACGACCTTGCTCGCGACGTCACCGGCGGCGTGGCCGCCCATGCCGTCGGCCACGGCCAGCAGCCGCGGCCCGGCGTAGACCGAGTCCTGGTTGTTGCCGCGGATGAGGCCGCGGTCGGATCGCGCGGCGTAGCGGAGAACCAGCGTCACGAACGCAGCTCCAGTGCGGTCTGGCCGATGCGGATCGGCTGGCCGGGGGCGACGAGCAGCGGGCCCTGGACGCGCTGCTGGTCGAGGTAGGTGCCGTTGGTGGAACCGAGGTCCTCGACGTACCACTGGCCGCCGCGGTTGGTCAGCCGCGCGTGCCGCGAGCTGGCGAAGTCGTCGGTGAGGACCAGGGTGGAGTCGTCGGCCCGGCCGATGAGGATCGGCTGGTCGCCGAGCGTGATCTTGGTGCCGCTCAGCGGGCCGGCGGTCACCACCAGCGTGCGGGGACCGCGCTGCCCGCGCTTCTTCGGCGTGGCCGAGCGCGGCGGCACCGACGCGACGCGGCCCGGGCGGCCACCGAACAGGTCGGCGCGCACCACGCGGAACGCCGCGAAGATGAACAGCCACAGCAGCAGCAGGAAGCCGAACCGGAAGATCTGGAGCACGAGTTCGGTCACCGGGTCACCACCCCGGGGGCGGTGCTGCGGTGCCGTGGTGCCCCGAGCCGCCGTGAGCGCGTGGATCCGCTCACGCGCCGTCCTGCCGGTAGACCAGGACCGAGTGGCCGATGCGGATGACGTCGCCGTCGCTGAGCGGGTGGCGGGTGATCCGGCGCCCGTTGACCAGCGTGCCGTTGGTCGAGCCGAGGTCCTCGGCGGTGGCGACCCCGCCCTCGAGGACGACGTCGACGTGCTTGCGGCTGACCCCGGTGTCGGGCAGGCGGATGTCGGCCTCGGTGCCCCGGCCGATCACGTTCCGGCCGGTGGTCAGCTCGTGCCTGGTCCCGGGGCCGTCGACGACGAGCGCGTGCGTCGCGGTGTTCCGCGTGCCGGCGCGACCGACCATCGAGGGGCCCTGCTTGCCGGTGTCGGTGGCGCTGCGCCCGCGCAGCGGCGGCAGGGCGGGCAGCGGGGGGAGGGGCGGGACCCCGGGGGCGACCGGCGCCGAGGCCATCGGCGCGACGCCGGAGCGCGGCGCCGGGCGGGCCGGGTCGGCGACGTGCGAGCTGACCTCGAAGACGCCGGTGGTCAGCTCGTCGTCCTGCTCCAGGTGCACGGTGACCTTGTCGAAGACCTGGTAGCCCTCGTCCTCGATGTGCTCGGTGACCATGTCGGCGAGCTCGCCGGCGAGCTGGTCGGACCACTGGCCCAGGTGCCCGAAGTCGGTCTCACCCAGCCGGACGACGTAGACGTTCGGGGCCAGGACGCGGCCCTCGCTCATGACCGAACGCTGCTCGTCGGCCTCCCGCTGGAGCGCCTTGGCGATCTCCGCGGGGTGCACCTTGCCCTTGAAGATCCGGGCGAAGGCCAGACCGACCATGCCTTCGAGGCGGCGCTCGAAGCGCTGCAGCACACCCACAGTCGCTCCTCTGCGCTCGGTCGGGATCCAGCTGTGCCACCGGTGATCGTAGCCGGGTGCGGGGCAGGTGACCGCCCGGTGAACCGCGACTCCCCGCAGGTCTACCCGGGGACAGGGCAACGACGCACCCCGTGACCGGGGTACGGGCGGCGGCTGCTATCGTTCTTCCGCGCCAGGGCAAGTGGCGGAATGGCAGACGCGCTGGCTTCAGGTGCCAGTGGGGTAACACCCGTGGGGGTTCAAGTCCCCCCTTGCCCACCAGTGCGAAGGGCTCCCTCAGGGGAGCCCTTCGTCATTCCCGGGCCCTGCCGTCGGGGCTCCCGGGCAGTGCCGGCGGGTCCTCCGCGTCGTCCTCGTCGTCGCCGAAGAACCGCTGGGCGAGCAGCACCGCACCCCACGGGCCCAGGACCCAGATCGGCCAGAAGTAGAGGAACTCCCAGGTGGCCAGGCTGGTGATGGCCCAGATGGCGACCACGATCAGGCCGGTGCCCGCCCAGGACCGCCACTCCGCGGCGTCGGCGCCGTGCCACCGCGTCGGCGCGGGATCGGCCTCCTGCAGCGTGGCGCCCGTGCTCGGCAGGTCGGCGGTGAGCTCCGCGAGCTCACCGTAGGTCTTGGCGGCGTAGGTCCGCTCGAGCCGGTCCTCGTACTCGGCGACCGTCAGCCGGCCGGCTGCCATGTGCTCGCCGAGGGTGGTGGCCACGGCGGTGCGGTCGGCGTCGGCGGCGCGCAGGTGCGGTTCGTGCATCGGGCCCTCCAGGGCGGTGGGAGGTCCAGTCTCGTGCGCCGACCGCACGGGGTCCATCCCCTGGGCCGGTTCCACGTGGAACCGGCTCAGCCGGCCGGCGGGACGGCCTCCGAGGTGAGGTGCCGGCCGATGACCATGCGCTGGATCTGGTTCGTGCCCTCGAAGATCTGCATGACCTTCGCCTCGCGCATGTAGCGCTCGGCCGGGTGGTCGCGGGTGTAGCCGGCGCCCCCGAGCACCTGCACCGCGTCGGTGGTCACCTTCATCGCGGCGTCGGTGGCGACCAGCTTGGCGATGCTGGCCTGCCGGGAGAACGGCTTGCCGGCGTCCTTGCGGCGGGCGGCGACCAGGTAGGTGGCGCGGGCGGACTCCACGGCCGCGGCCATGTCGGCGAGCAGGAAGGACACGCCCTGGTGCTCGGCGATCGGCCGGCCGAACGCCTCCCTCTCGACGGCGTACCGGACGGCGACGTCGAGGGCCGACTGCGCGAGCCCCACGGCGACGGCGCTCACGCCCAGCCGGCCGGAGTCCAGCGCGCCGAGGGCGATCGCCATGCCCTTGCCGGGCTCGCCGACGAGCCGGTCGGCCGGCACCGGGACGTCGTCCAGCCTGATCGCCGACGTCGTCGAGCCGGTCAGCCCCATCTTCTCCTCGGGCTTCGCGGCGCTGAAGCCGGCCAGGTCCGGGGTCAGGTGGAAGCACGAGATGCCCCGGGGACCGTCGTCCGGCGTCCGCAGGAACGTCGAGTAGAAGTCGGCGTGCCCGCCGTGGGTGACCCACGCCTTCTCACCGCGGGCGACCCAGCCGTCCTCGGTGCGCGTGGCGGCGGCCCGCATCGAGGCGACGTCGGACCCGGCGTGCGCCTCGGAGAGCGAGTAGGCGCCCAGCAGCGACCCGCCCACCATCTCGGGCAGCAGGTCGCGGCGCTGGGCCTCGGTGCCGTGGTTGGCGATGGGGGAGCAGGCCAGCGTGTGCACGCTGACGCCCAGGGCGACGCTGGCCCAGCGGGCGGCGAGCTCCTCGACCACCTGCAGGTAGACGGCGTAGGGCTGGCCGCCCCCACCGACCTCCTCGGCGAAGGGCAGCCCGAGCAGCCCGGCCTCCCCGAGCGTGCGGAACACCTCGCGGGGGAAGCGCTCCTCGCGCTCGTACCGGGCCGCCTTCGGCGCGAGCTCGGCGTCGGCGATCTCACGGGTGAGCGCCAGCAGATCGGCGGCCTCGGGGGTGGGCAGTTCGCGGTCGACCGGCACGGTGCTCCTTCGCGGTGGGTGCTGCCCCGGACCGTACCTCCGGCGCCCTGTGAGGATCAGGGCGTGATCATCGAGCCCGCCGCGTGGGACGACGCCGACGTCCGCCGGCTCACCGGCGACCAGCAGGACGAGGTCCGGGCCCGCTACGGGGGCAAGGAGGAGCCCGGTGCGCACCCGTCGGCCGCGGACATCTCCGTCGTCCTGGTGGCCCGGGACGACGACGGGACGGCGCTGGGCTGCGGGGCGCTGCGCGAGCTGGGCGGCGGGGTGGCGGAGGTGAAGCGCATGTACGTCGTGCCGGCGGCGCGCGGCCGTGGGGTGTCCAAGGCGGTGCTGGCCGGCCTCGAGCACGCCGCCCGCGAGCGCGGCTGGACGACGCTGCGGCTGGAGACCGGGCCGCTGCAGCCGGAGGCCGTCGCGCTCTACACCGGCGCCGGCTACCGGCGGATCGGGGCGTTCGGCGCCTACGTGGGCGATCCCGATGCCGAGGGTTCCTACTTCTTCGAGCGCGAGCTCCGCACCGGATCGGGTCGTTCGGGTACCGCCTGAACCCGGTTCGTCGCCGGCGTGTGTGAGGGTGTCGCCGACGCCACCCACCGAAGGGACCCCCCATGCGCATCCGCAAGCTCGCCCTGGTCGCGGCCGCGGCCGCCCTCCCGTTCACCCTCACCGCCTGCGGCGGCGCCAGCGTGGAGGACTTCTGCGAGCAGTACGAGGCGATCGACCAGATCGAGGAGGAGGACGCCGACGAGGCGAAGGACGCCTTCGAGGAGCTGGCCGGCAACGTGCCCGACGACGCCGGCGACGAGGTCGAGGAGGCCGCGAAGTTCCTGGCCGAGAACTTCCCGGAGGACGGCGACTTCGAGGCAGCCGTGGAGAACGGCGACCTGAGCGAGGAGGACGCGGAGGAGTTCGCCGCGGCCGCCGACACCGTCCAGGGCTACGGCGACGAGAACTGCGGGAGCTGAGCCCGCCGCCGCGGCCCCTGGTCCCAGGGGTCGCGGCGACCTCCGCACGACCGTGAACCGGATCCGCCGCTCCGGACATGGAGGGGTGTGACCACTTCACCGATCGCGGCCGGATCGCTCCGTTCCGTGACACCGACGGCGCTGCACCGGTCTGCCGGTCCACCGCCGGAGCCGCCCCGCATGCGGGCGATGCCGAGCGCTGCCCCCTCCGACGCCGAGCTGATGGTCCGCTCGCTCGACGACCCCGAGGCCTTCGCGCCGCTGTTCGACCGTCATGCGGTGACGGTGCACCGCTACCTGGGCCGCCGGGTCGGCGACCTGGCCGACGACCTGCTCAGCGAGACGTTCCTCGTCGCCTTCCGGCGCCGGGCCGCCTACCGCGCCGATCACGTCGAGGTGCGCCCGTGGCTGCTCGGCATCGCCACCAACCTGGTGCACGGCCACGTCCGCACCGAGCAGCGCCGCTACCGCGCGCTGGCCCGGGAGGCGGCCCGGCCCGAGGGGCAGGCCGCCGTCCCGGAGGATTCCGCCGACCGGCTGGACGCCGAGGCGCTGCGCGGCCCGCTCGCCGCCGCGCTGGCGAAGCTCAAGGCGCACGACCGCGACGCCCTCCTGCTGCTGGCCTGGGGTCAGCTCGGCTACGAGGAGATCGCCGCCGTCCTCGACGTGCCCGTCGGCACCGTCCGCTCCCGGCTGCACCGCGCGCGCCGCCAGACCCGCGCCGCGCTGGGCGCCGTCTCCCCGTTCCACCCGACCTCCGAGGAGGAGGACCGATGAACGAGCTCACGCTGCTCCGCGAGGCCGGACCGCAGGCCCCGGAGCTCACCCCCGCCGCCCGCTCCGCCGCCCGTGCCGCGCTGCTGGCCGAGATCGAGGGCCCGGCGCCGCGCCGCTCCCGCCGGCCGAGCCGGAAGGTCGCGTTCCGGCTCGGCGTCGCGCTGGCCACGGCGGCCGCGGCCTGGACCGGCGCCGTGCTGATCGCCGCGCCCGACGGGCCGGGAACACCCGCGGAGAGCGTCACGCTCGTGGACTTCGCGATGCCCACCTTCCCGCTGTCCCTCGACCCGGTCCCCGACGGCCTGCGGCCGGCCTTCGACGGGAACGGCGACGGCGCGTCGATCGCGTCGTTCGACGATGCGGCCGGGGAGAACGGCTTCACCGTCTACGTCGGCGAGGACGAGCCCGAGGGCAACGGCCCGGACGACGGGGCGCCGGGCCACGAGCTGCTCGACGTCGACGAGATCCCGCTGGGCGACGACGACGTCGAGGCCGTGACCTACGCGCGCGACTGGTGCGTCGAGGACACCGCCACCGGATGCCTGACCGAGCGCCGCCGCTTCACGTGGCTGAGCTGGGAGCGCCGGGACGACCAGTGGGTCTCCCTCCTCGGTCACGGCGACTACGCCGACGCGGAACAGCTGCAGGCGGTGGCCGGCTCGCTGGTGGACCGTCCGCAGCCGGCCACGCTCGAGATGGGGCTGGCGCCGGCTGGGTGGTCGGTGCAGTTCTTCACGATGGGCCGTGTCCTCACCCTGGTCAACGACGCCTACGAGCAGCAGACGCTGACCGTGCACGTCCCGCTGAGCGAGGACGTGATCCCGCTCGAGCAGCTCCCGACCGGCATCGAGGCCCCCGCGGGCCCCGCCGTCCCGGTCACCGTGCACGGCCTGCCCGCGCGGGTGGTGCCCACCGACCACGGTCCGGGGATGGGCGGCTGGTACCTGCAGGCGAGCTTCGCCGACGGGACGACGTTCACCGTCCAGGCGCCGGACGCCTTCACCCAGGAGCAGGTGGTGGAGCTCGCCGAGCAGGTGACGCACAACCGCTGATCTCATCGGGAGGAGGGGGCGCACGTGTGGTGAGCTGACGGAATGCCCGACACCTGGCCCCCGGCCGCGCCGTCCGAGGTGGAGCTCACCGCCGGGAACGCGGTGCTCGTCGTCGACCTGCGGGGCGGGGCGCTGCGCCGGCTGGCCGTCGGCGACTGGGAGGTCATCGACGGGTACCCGGCCGGCACCGTCCTGCCCGGCTGGCGCGGTGCGGTGCTGCTGCCCTGGCCGAACCGGATCCGCGACGGGCGCTGGAGCTGGGCCGGGGAGGAGCTGCAGCTCGACGTGCAGTCGCCGGCGGAGCCGCACGCCATCCACGGCCTGCTCTCGTGGCAGCCCTGGACGGTGCTCGACCGGTCGGACCGGTCCGTCACGATCGGGACGACGGTCGAGCCGCACCCCGGGTACCCGTTCCGGCTCGCCGCCGCCGTCGACTCCGTGCTCGACGCCGACCGCCTGACCGTCACCGTGCGGGTGCGCAACCTCGGCGACCGGCCCGCGCCGTTCGGCGCCGGCGTCCACCCGTACCTGTCGGTGGGCGCCACCGAGGACGGCGGCATCGGCGACGCCGAGCTCGCGGTCCCGGCCCGCACCGAGCTGCTCCTGGACGGCGGCATGCCGACGGGGGAGCGTGCGCCGTTCGACGGGGCGGTGGGCCGGATCGGCGACCGCGCCCTCGACACCCCGCTCACCGACCTCGAGCGGGACGACGACGGGTGGGCCCGCCTGCGGCTGGCCGGTGCGGCCGGCGAGCTGGAGGTCGCGGTGGACCGCTCGTGGCCGTGGCTGCAGGTCTACAGCGGCGACACCCTGCCGCCGGGCCAGTGGCGGCGCAGCCTCGCCGTGGAGCCGATGACCTGCCCGCCCAACGCGCTGGCCGACGGCGCGGACCTGATCGTGCTGGAGCCCGGCGCCGCGTGGTCGGGTAGCTGGACCCTGGCCTGGACGGCGGCCTGAGGTGCAGGTGCTCGAGCTCTGGCGCTACCCGGTGAAGTCGCTGCAGGGCGAGCGGCTGGCCGAGGCGGAGATCGGTGCGCTCGGCATCGCCGGCGACCGGCGCTGGGCGCTCTTCGACCGGGACACCGGGCTCGGGCTCACCGCCCGGCGGGTGCCGGAGCTGCTCTTCGGCGCCGCCCGGCTGCGCGCCGACGGCGGGGTCGAGGTGGTGCTGCCGGACGGCACCGTCACCGCGGACGACGAGGTGCTCTCGGACTGGCTCGGCCGCCCGGTGGAGCTGCGCCAGGCTGCCGAGGACGGCGACGTCGTGCCGACCTACGAGACGCCGGCCGACGAGGAGGTGCCCGACCCCACCGAGTGGCTGCAGTGGGAGGGTGCCCCCGGTCCGTTCCACGACAGCCCGCGGATCCGGCTGTCCCTGGTCTCCACCGGCACCCTGGGCCCCTGGGACCGCCGCCGGTTCCGCGCCAACGTCGTCCTCGACGGCGAGGGGGAGGACCGCCTGCGGGGCCGGGAGGCGGTGCTCGGCGACGTCCGGCTGCGGTTCGGCGTCCCGATCGCCCGCTGCGTCATGACCACCCGGCCACAGCCCGGGGGCATCGGCCGGGACACCTCGGTGCTCAAGACCATCCACCGCGAGCGGGACGGCCTGCTCGCGGTCCGGGCCTTCGTGCTGGAGCCCGGCAGGGTCCGGGTCGGCGACGCGCTCGTCCCGACGGCAGACTGAGCCCCGTGCGCACCATCGACCTGCGTCCCGGTGAGGACACCATCCGGCTCGGCCAGCTGCTCAAGCTCGTCGACGCCGTCCCGACCGGCGCCCAGGTGAAGGACGTGCTGCTCTCCGGCGCGGTCGCCGTGAACGGTGAGCAGGAGGAGCGTCGCGGACGGCAGCTGCGCCGGGGCGACGTCGTCGCCATCATCGGCCACGAGGACGTCCGGATCGGCTGAGTCCGGGCACGGACGGCGGTTCCACGTGGAACCGGGGAGGAGCACCGTGAGCGCACCGCTGGCGTCCCGCCTCCGGGGCTTCGGGACGACGGTCTTCGCCGAGATGAGCGCGCTGGCGGTCGACACCGGCTCGGTCAACCTGGGGCAGGGGTTCCCGGACTACCCCGGTCCGCCCGAGGTGCTCGACGTCGCGCGCGCGGCGATCGGCACCGCGGCCGACCAGTACCCGCCCGGTCCCGGGATCCCGGAGCTGCGGGCCGCGGTCGCCGAGCACCGGCGGCGGTACACCGGCCTGAGCTACGACCCGGGAACCGAGGTGCTGGTCACCGCCGGCGCGACCGAGGCGCTGGCCGCCGCGATGCTCGGCCTGCTCGAGCCCGGCGACGAGGTGGTCCTCTTCGAGCCGATCTACGACAGCTACAGCGCCTCGATCGCGATGGCCGGGGGCGTGGTGCGCGCCGTCCCGCTGCACCCCCCGGCCGGCGGGGAGGGTCCCTGGACCTTCGACGAGGCCGAGCTGCGGGCCGCCGTCGGCTCCCGCACCCGCGTGCTGCTGGTCAACACGCCGCACAACCCCACCGGCAAGGTGTTCACGCCCGACGAGCTCGCCGTGCTGGCGTCCCTCGCCCTTGAGCACGACCTCGTCGTGCTCACCGACGAGGTCTACGAGCACCTGGTGTTCGACGGCGCGCGGCACGTCTCCCCCACCACCCTGCCCGGCATGCGCGAGCGCACCCTCGTCGTCTCCAGCGCAGGCAAGACGTTCAACGTGACCGGCTGGAAGATCGGCTGGATCTGCGGGCCGGCGCCGCTGGTGGCCGCCGTCCGCACCGCCAAGCAGTTCCTCACCTACGTCAGCGGCGGGCCCTTCCAGCCCGCCGTCGCCGCGGGGCTCGGGCTGCCGGACTCCTACTTCGCCGGGGTGGCGCGGGACCTGCAGGCCCGCCGGGACGTCCTCGTCGCCGGGCTGCAGGGGGCGGGGCTGCCGGTGGTGAGCCCGGAGGCCACGTACTTCGCCACCGTCGACGTCCGGCCGGTGCGGGCCGACGGCGACGGACTGGCCTTCTGCCGGGAGCTCCCTGGCCTGGCCGGCGTCGTCGCGATCCCGACCGTGGTCTTCTACACGCCGGAGCACGCCGCCCTCGGGCGGCACCTGGTCCGGTTCGCGTTCTGCAAGAGCGACGCCGTCCTCGCGGACGCCGTCGATCGGCTGAGGAGGCTGGCGTGAGGATCGCGGCGGTGCAGCACGACATCGTCTGGGAGGACCGCGAGGCGAACTACGCCCGCCTGGCCCCCCAGGTGGCCGGGGCCGCGGCGGCCGGCGCGGAACTCGTGCTGCTGACCGAGACCTTCTCCACCGGGTTCTCCATGACACCGGGCATCGGGGAGCCCGAGGACGGGCCCTCCGCGCAATTCCTGGCCGCCCAGGCCAGCGAGCACGGCGTCTGGGTGGGCGGCAGCTGCCCGGAGATCGCGCCCGGCGAGGAGCTGCCGTACAACTCCTTCGTCCTGGCCGGCCCGGACGGCACCACGCACCGCTACCGGAAGCTGCACCCGTTCAGCCACGGCGGGGAGCACGAGCGGTTCCGGGCGGGCGACGGGCCGCTGACGGTGACCGTCGGAGGGCTGCGGATCACGCCGTTCATCTGCTACGACCTGCGCTTCGCCGACGTCTTCTGGCGGGCCGCTCCCGAGACCGACCTGTACGTCGTGGTCGCCAACTGGCCGGCGGCCCGGCGGCTGCACTGGCAGGCCCTGCTGCAGGCCCGCGCGATCGAGAACCAGGCCTACGTCGTCGGCTGCAACCGCGTGGGGACCGCCGGGGACGGCACCGAGCACGTCGGTGACAGCCGGGTGGTCAGCCCCATGGGCGAGCTGCTGGCCACCGCGGCCGGCATCGAGACCGTGGTGCTGGCCGACGTCGACGCCGCCGAGGTGACTGCCACCCGCGACCGGTTCCGCTTCCTGGCCGACCGCCGGAGCTGACCCGGGGTCAGACCTCCCGTCCGGGCAGCGCGTCCTCGTCGACAGCGATCTGCTCGCGGCGCACCTGACCGCTGACGGTTTCCTGCCCCTGCACCATCTCCACGGACAGCCGCACCCGCTCGACGGGGACGACCTCGACGCTCACCACCGGCCGCTCGGCGTGCAGCACCATCTCCGGGGGCAGGCCGGTGCCGCCGGCGAGCGAGGACGCCGGCACCCCGTCGGTGGCGCCGAGCGGCAGCTCCTCGATCCGGATCTCCTCCCGCCGGATCGGCACCGTCACCTGCACCTCCTCGGTGACGACGTACCTGCTCACCCGCACGCGGCGCTCGGGGACCCGCTCGGTGGAGACCCGGAGCCGCTCCTCGCTGCGGGTCATGGCGCCGTCGGTCGCGACCGGGGCGGGAGGTGCGGCCTCCTCGGGAGCGGCGTGCCGGGCGGTGGTCTCCTCCGGGACCGGCACCGGCGGGGTCACCGGGACGGTGACGGTGTCGGTGGCCGTCCCCGGGGCCGGGGTGTCCTGTACCGGGGCCCCGGTCGCGCCAGCGATGCCGTAGTGCCGGCGCAGCTCCGCCTCCTCGCCGGGGTCGAGGTGGTCGCCGGTCATGGCGGGGGCGTTCTTCACGGCGTCGGCGGTGACCGGGAGCCGCAGGTGGCCGTCGGCGAACGTGGCGTCCCCCGCCGGCGCGATGGAGTGCTTGGTGCCGAACAGGCCGGTGGTCACCGCCACCCAGGTGGGCTCACCGGTCCGGTCGTCGACGAAGAAGTGCTCGACCGTGCCCAGCTTGTCGCCGCCGCTGCCGTACGCGGTGCTGCCGATGGCCGAGGTGACCTCGCGCTGGCTCAACATCGCCGCTCCTCTCCGCTGCGGCGCGCTCCGACGGGCGCCGCTCCGGGTAGGGCTTCCCCGGGCGGCCGATCGGTGAACATCACCGGGCCGCGGCGGGCACCGCCAGGTCGACGACGACGGCACGGTGGTCGCTGCCCGGCACCCGCGCGAAGGAGCACCCGCGAACACCCAGCCGGGGGTCGACGAGCACGTGGTCCAGCACCAGCCGGGGGAACGGCGGCCGCAGGGGGCGCCAGGTCCAGGTGCTGCCGAGGCCGAGCGCCTGCGCGGCGTCGACCCACCCGCGGCGGAGGACGGCGCGCAGCGCGGCGTGGTCCGGCGTCGCGTTGAAGTCGCCGGCGAGCACCCGGAGCACGCCCGGGTCCGGCAGGGGCAGCGTCGCGAGGTCGGCGGCCCACGAGCGGACCGCCGCGGGCGAGGTGGCCGGCGGCGCGGTGTGCACCGACACCACCTCGACCTCGGCGCCGTCGCCGATCCGCACCCGCGCGGTCGGCTGCTCGAACTCCCCCGGCGCGTTCCCGAGGTCGTGCAACGGCACCCGGCTCCAGATCGCGCCGGACCCCGACACGACCGAGCCGGGCCGGGCCGGGACGACGTGCGCGTGGGGCAGCAGCCGGTGCAGCCCCGCCTCCCGGAGCCCCCGCTCCGCGTCCGGCGTCAGCTCCTGGGCGGCGAGGACGTCCACGGCCTCCCGGCGGACGAGCTCGACGACCGAGCGAGCGGGCACCAGCCCCTTGCGCAGGCTCACCGTCGCGATCCGCAGCGCCGTCCCGCCCGGTGGCAGGGGTCGCCGGGTGCCCCGGTTGCCGCGCACGGCGCCGGCCAGCGCCAGCCCGGCGGCGCCCGCCACCAGGGCACCGGTGCGGGACCGGGCGGCCGCGGCCACGGCGAGCGGCAGGACGGCGGTCGCCGCGGCGTGCGGCGTGAAGGCCAGCGCGGGGACCAGCGGGAAACCGCGCTCGGCGCCGGCGACCCGCAGCGCCGCCCATGCCGCCCACGGGAGCGCCGCGGCCACCGCCCACCGCCGGCGGGGAGCGGGCGGCAGACGCATGCCCGGACGGTAGCCGGGAGCCGTTCCCGGCGCCGTCGGCGCCGGGGTCCTACGGTCGGTCGCGTGGTCACCGAGCAGCTGGAGGTCGAGCGGAAGTTCGACGTCGACCCGGAGTTCGTCGTCCCCGACCTCTCCGGGCTCCCGGCGGGAGCGCGCACCTCGCCGCCGCAGACCCACGACCTGGTGGCGGTCTACCTGGACACGGCGGACCTGCTGCTGGCCCGGTCGCGGATCACCCTGCGCCGGCGGACGGGCGGCCCCGACGAGGGCTGGCACCTGAAGCTGCCGGCCGGTGCCGCTCGCCGGGAGCTGCACGTGCCCCTGGACGTGGGTCCGGAGGAGCCGCCCGGCGAGCTGCTCGCCCTCGTCGCGGAGCTCCTGGGCGGTGCGACGCCCGCCCCGGTCGTCGAGCTGCGCACCCGGCGGGTGGTCACGGCGCTCACCGACGACGCCGGCCGGGAGCTGGCCGAGCTCGCCGACGACACCGTGCGGTCCACGACGCTGCCGGTGCGCCCCGGCGAGGAGCCGGTCGAGCGGGCCTGGCGGGAGGTCGAGGTCGAGCTGGTCGACGGGGACGAGGCGCTGCTGGCCGCGGTGGGCGACCGGCTCGTGGCCGCCGGCGCCCGGCCCTCGCCCCGCGTGTCGAAGCTCGCGACCGCGCTGGGCCTGCCCGGCTGACGCGGCGGGAACCTCCTGCCGTGCCGCGTCGTCGTCCCGGAGGAAGGGCGGGCACGATGTCGGGGTCCGTCGAACGTCCCGAGGCCCGGAGGCCGTCCTGTCCGTCATCGGCCTGCTGGGCTTCGCCACCGTGGTCCTGCTCGCCGTGGGGCTGCTGCACGGCTACCTGTGGTTCCGGCTCGTGCGGAGCACCACCGAGCGCGGGCGGCTGCGGAAGCGGCTGACCTGGCTCACCGTCGTGCTGGCCCTGCTGCCGGTGCTGGCCGTCATCGCGCGCGGGCAGCTGCCCCTGGCGGCCGCCGCACCGCTGAGCTGGGTGGGCTTCGTCTGGCTGGGCGTCGCGATGTACGCGTTCCTGGCGCTGCTCGCGCTCGAGCCGGTCCGCGCGGTGGGCAACGCGCTGATCAAGCGGAAGGAAGGCATGGTCGTCGCGAGTGGTCCCCGGAGGGGCCCGCGCAGCGACGACGAAGCGGCTCACCCCGACGGGGGAACGGCAGCTGAAGGCGGTGCGGTCCGGCAGGATCGCGATGTCACAGCGCCCTCGCGGCGGCTGTTCCTCGCCCGCAGCCTCGCGGTGACCGCGGGGGCGGTCGCCCTCGGCACCGCCGGCACCGGCGCGTACTTCGCCAACAGCGCCCCCGTCGTCCGCCGCGTCCCGATCACCCTGCCGCGGCTGGACCCGGCGCTGGACGGGCTCCGGATCGTCACCTTCTCCGACGGGCACCTCGGGGCCACCTACGGCGGGCGCCGGTTCGAGCGGCTGGTGGAGATCGTCAACGAGCAGCGCCCCGACGTGGTGGCGATCGTCGGTGACCTGGTCGACGACACCGTCGAGGAGCTGCGCGAGGACGTCGCCCCGCTCGTCGACCTGGTGAGCGAGCAGGGCGTCTACTTCGTGACCGGCAACCACGAGTACTTCACCGAGACGCAGGCGTGGCTGCGACACCTGCCCACCCTCGGCGTCGAGGTGCTCCGCAACGAGCGGGTCCCGATCGTGCGCGGGAGCGCGTCGTTCGACCTGGCCGGCATCGACGACCGGACGGCGGCCGCCTCCGGTCTGCCCGGTCACGGCGCGGACCTCGCCGCCGCCCTGGACGGCCGGGACGACACCACGCCGGTGGTGCTGCTCGCGCACCAGCCGGTCATGGTCGACCAGGCGGCGCAGGCCGGGGTGGACCTGCAGCTGTCCGGGCACACGCACGGCGGTCAGCTCTGGCCCTTCGACTACGCGATCCGGCTGGACCAGCCGGCCGTGGAGGGGCTCTCGCGGCACGGCGACACCCAGCTCTACGTGAGCGCGGGTGCGGGCTACTGGGGCCCGCCGATGCGGATCGGCGCGCGTCCGGAGGTCACGGTGGTGGAGCTGCGCGCTCCGGGGCGGTGAGCCGGGGTCAGGTGGCCCCGAGCGCGTCGAAGGCCTCCTCGACGCACTCGAGCAGCTTGCGCTCGCCGCGGCTGTCGGCCCAGAGCAGCAGTCCCACGGTGTACGCGGACAGGTAGGCGCCGGCGACCACCGCGTCGGTGGGGCCCACGGGGCGGCCGGTGGCCTCCGCGAGCTTCGCCAGCACCAGGCCCGCGGTCGCGCGCTCGAATTCCGCGGCCCGGTGGCGCAGCGCGGGCGTGCCGGCGATGACCTGCCACCGCGCCGCCAGCGCGACCTCGTACTCGCTGCCGGCGACCGAGGACACCACCTGCACGCACATGCCGCGGATCCGCTGGCCCAGCGGCAGCTCCGGCGGCTGAGCGGCGAGGAGGGCGGCGGTCTGGTCCGGCGTCGGCAGCTGCAGGACCACGTGCTCCTTGCCGGCGTAGTGCGCGTAGAAGGTGGGGACCGACACCCCGGCCGCCGTGGCGATCTGGCCGATGCTGACCGCGTCGAAGCCGTGCTCCTGGAAGAGCTGCACCGCGGTCGCACCGATGCGGTGGTGGGTGTCCTCCCACCGGGCGCTGCGCCCCTCCGCGTCGTTCACACGACCGAGTGTGCCCTGTCCCCCTCGGTGAACACGCAGACCAGCGGGCGATTCGCCCACGAGGGTCCGGGCGCTCACCCGGTGAAGGACGCCGTCTCGGCGAGCCGGGCGGGCGTGACCGTCTTGAGCCGGGCCACCGCGTCGGCGAGCGGGACCAGGTCGATGTCGGTGCCGCGCAGGGCGACCATCTCCCCGAACCGGCCCTCGTGGGCGGCGATCGCGGCGTGCAGCCCGAAGCGCGTGGCCAGCACCCGGTCGAAGGACGTGGGCGTGCCGCCGCGCTGCACGTGCCCGAGCACGGTGGTGCGCACCTCCTTGCCGGTGCGGCTCTCCAGCTCCTCGCCCAGCTGCTGGGCGACGCCGGTGAACCGGCGGTGGCCGAACTCGTCGATCCCGCCGTCCCGGATGGACATGGTCCCCGGCTTGGGGGTGGCGCCCTCGGCGACGACGCCGATGACGTGCGAGGCGCCGCGCTCGAAGCGGGCCGTGACCAGGCGGCACACCTCGTCGACGTCGAAGGGCTCCTCGGGCACCAGCGTCACGTGGGCGCCGGCGGCCAGGCCGGCGTGCAGCGCGATCCAGCCGGCGTGCCGACCCATGACCTCCACGAGGAGCACGCGCTGGTGGGACTCGGCGGTGGTGTGCAGCCGGTCGATCATCTCGGTGGCGATGCTGACCGCGGTGTCGAAGCCGAAGGTCAGGTCGGTGCAGTCGATGTCGTTGTCGATGGTCTTCGGGACGCCGACCACGGGGACGCCGGCCTCGGAGAGCACGTGCGCCGCCGTGAGCGTGCCCTCCCCGCCGATCGGGATGAGCACGTCCACGCCGTGGGCGGCGAGCACGGCCGTCATCCGCTCGACCCCGTCGCGCAGCAGCTCGGGCGCGACGCGCGCGGACCCGAGCACGGTGCCGCCGCGGGTGAGCAGCCCGTCGACGCGGCCGACGTCCAACGGGGTCGTGCGGTCCTCGAGGAGGCCGCGCCAGCCGTCGCGGAAACCGATCACCTCGCTGCCGTAGCGGTGGTCGGCGGTCCGCACGACGGACCGGATCACGGCGTTGAGGCCGGGGCAGTCACCCCCGCCGGTGAGGACTCCGATGCGCATCGGACCTCCCTCCGGGTCGGAAGCAGCCACCATACGTCATGACGTCTAGACGACTGTCCGACGCGCGGGCCGATCCGTGCGTGGATGGAACGTCTCATACGACATGACGACCAGACGTCTGGTTCCGCAGTACCTTTGCTCCGTGGTCAGCCCCGTCCCCGGACCGAAGTACCTGTCGGTCCGGGAGCACCTCCGACGCCGCGTGGCCTCCCTCCCCGAGCTCACGCTGCTCCCGCCCGAGCCGGTGCTCTGCGCCGAGTACGGCGTCAGCCGCATCACCCTGCGCCGAGCCGTCGACGGCCTGGTCGCCGACGGGCACCTGGTCCGCGAGCAGGGGCGCGGCACCTACGTGACCCGCCCGGCCATCCGGCACGAGTACCGGGAGAGCTTCGTGCACCGGATCGCCGGGTGGAGCTCGGTGATGACCGAGACCGGCGCCCAGGTGGGCACCACGGTCCTCGCCCAGCGGGTCGTCCCCGCCCCGGCGGCCGTCGCGGCGGAGCTGGGTCTCGACGGGGCGTCCGACGTCATCGAGCTGCAGCGGCTGCGCAGCGTGGACGGCGCGCCCAACCACGTCGCGCACAGCTACCTCCCCGCCGATCGCTACCCGCGCGCGGCCGAGGAGGACTTCAGCGAGGGCTCGCTCTACGCCTACCTGCGACGGGAGTACCAGGCCGACCTGGCGCACGCCCGGATCGTCGTCGACGTCGGCACCGCGGCCCCCGAGGAGGCCACGCTGCTGCAGGTGGTCGCCGGCTCGCCGCTGCTGGTCGTGCGGACCACCGTCCGCGACACCGGCGGCGAGCCGCTGCTGCACAGCTTCTCGCGGCTGCGCCCGGACGTCAGCCAGGTGGAGTTCGAGGTCTCGGTGAACGGCCGCTGATGACCACGACCACCGCGACCGGCACCCGCGAGGTGCCGCAGGCCCCCGCCGAGGTCTGGCGGGCGCTGGCCGTCCTGGAGCCCTACTGCTCGGTCTGCGACGTCTCCTACGTGCTCGACGGCGGTGCCGGCGCCCCGGGCATCGGCACGACGTTCGTCTGCTCGCCCGGCCGGCTCGAGGGGTCGCCGGCCGCCGGTGCGCCGCAGGGCGAGATCGTCGAGTGGGAGCCGACCCGCCTGGTCGCGACCCGGCTGCGGCTCACGCCCGAGACGTGGACGACGCGCATCGAGCTCGCGGCCTCCGAGGACGGCGGCACGCGGGTGACCATGACGATCACGCACGAGCCGACCGGGGGCGGGCGGGTGGTCCGCCGGCTCCAGCGCGGGGCGATGCGCCGTCTGGTCCAGCGGACCGTCGACGCCGAGCTGGCGAAGGTGCCCGCGCACGTGGCCCGGGTGGCCGGCTGACCCCCGTTGGGGGGACGCACGCGTTCAGGAGCGCTGTCCGGGGGTACGGAGCCTCGTCGTGCACCGGCAACCGTTCCCGGCGTCCCGCCGGGACGGGGCGGTTGCCGGACGAGAGAAGGAGAACGCTGTGCAGATCCTCGGCCTCATCGTGGTCGGCCTCATCATCGGCGCGCTCGCCCGGCTCATCAAGCCCGGTAAGCAGCGGCTGAGCATCCTGGCCACGCTGCTCCTCGGCGTGGCCGGTGCCGTCATCGGCGGCATGATCGGCCACCTCTTCAACCGGAACACCAGCATCTGGGAGCTCAACATCGTCGGGTTCATCATCGCGGTGATCGCGGCGGTGCTCCTGATCGGTGTCGCGGAGTCCCTGTCCGGCGGTCGCTCGCGCGGCGCCGTCCGCTGATCCCCGGCCCCGGGGAGCCGGTCGGGCTCAGACCTCGACCGACTCCCCGGGGGCCAGGCGGCGCACCGGCGTCGGGATCCCCGGACCCCGCTCGCCCAGCAGTCCGCCGACGACGCCCAGCCCGGTGTCGTTGAGCAGGCCGTCGTGCACCGGGTACGCCCGCTCGGCCCGGACCTCCCGCACGTAGTCGATGACGTCCGCGGTCCGCGACCAGGGCGCGTGCAGCGGCAGCAGGAGCGTGGCCACCGGTGCCTCGGGCACGGTGAAGGCGTCGCCCGGGTGGAACACCCGGCCATCGACCAGGAAGCCGATGTTGGCGACCCGCGGTATCTCCGGGTGGATCTCGGCGTGCAGCTCCCCGTGCACCGCGACCTCGAACCCCGCGACGTCGACCACGTCGCCGTGCCCGACCACGTGCACCCGGTCGCCGGCGCCCTCCAGCTGCGCGGCCACCGACTTGTTCGTCCACACCGCCAGACCCGGCGTCGCCTCCAGCGCGGCCCGCAGCCGATCGGCGACGAAGTGGTCCGGGTGCTCGTGCGTCACGAGCACCGCGGTGGCGCCCTCGAGCGCAGCCGGATCGGTGAAGGCGCCCGGGTCGACGACCAGGCGCCGGTCCCCGTCCGCGAGGACGACGCAGGCGTGCCCGTGCTTGGTGAGCTCCATGGACGCATCCTGCACCCGGGCGCCTCCGGCCGTCTCACCCCTCCGGGTGGGGCGGGCGGCCGGACCCGTAACCGCGGCGCCGGGTGCTGCCGACGTCTTCCGCATGATGCTGCAGACGACCGTCTTCGCCGCCGCCCGCAGTCGCGCACACGGCCCCACGGCCGCGCTGTGGCACGCCGTGGAGCTGCACCGGCCGACGGCCGAGCTCGACGGCGCCTGCGAGCTCACCGTCTGCGGCTCGCTGGCCCGGGTCACCCCGGAGCAGGCGTGGCCGCTCCCGGGCGCCGACGTCTGCCCGGTCTGCGCCGTCCTCGCGCCCTGACGCGCCCCTGACGCCCTGCCCCCGGGTCGGTCCGGCCCACCCCGGCGGCAGGAGCACCCTTCCCGGCCCCGCGCCGGGCCCGGTCAGCGCCCGGTGAAGACCGGCGGGCGCTTGGCGAGGAACGCCTCGACGGCCTCGCGGTGGTCGGCGCTCTGCCCGACCTCGGCCTGCAGCCGCGCCTCCAGCGCCAGCGTCGCCTCCAGCGAGTCGGTCGCGGCCGTCGCCAGCACCGTCTTCACCGCGCGGTAGGCAGCGGTGGGTCCGACGGCCAGCCGCTCGGCGAGCGCCCGCGCCTCCCCGAGCACCTCCTCGGCCGGGACCACGCGGTGGACCAGACCCCACTCCGCGGCCTTCTCCGCGACGAACGGCTCCGGGAACAGCAGCAGCTCCGCCGCCCGCGACCCGCCCACGCTGTGCACCAGCCGCGCGGCGAGCGCGGAGTCGCTGGACAGCCCGATGCCGGTGAACGCGGTGGTGAACTTCGCCCCGGCGGCCGCCACCCGGATGTCCCCTGCCAGCGCGATGCCGAGGCCCGCGCCGGCGCACGCGCCGTTGATCGCGACGACCACCGGAACCCGCAGCGCCGCCAGCGCCAGGACCAGCGGGTTGTACTCCTCCTCGACGACCGAGAGCGGCGCCTCGACCCCGCTCTGCATCTCCTGGAGGTGCTCGCCGAGGTCCTGACCGACGCAGAACGCCCGGCCGGTCCCGGTGAGCAGCAGCACGCGCACGGAGTCGTCCCCGGCCACGTCCTGGACGGCGGCGAGCAGGTCCCGGCGGGCGGCGTGGGTCAGACCCGGACGCTGCAGGGTCAGCGTGGTGACGCCGGCGGCGTCCTCCCTCGTCACGGTGTCGGACATGGTCCCGCCTCCCGGCTCCGGTGGAGGACGGCGCCGGCCGCCGTCCCGCCTGGTCGCCCACCCTGTCACGCGGACGGGTGGTCTCCGGGCGGAGGGCCGTGTCCCCGCGAGCACGGGGAGCGACCGGCACGCCGGAGGACCGCCCGCGGAGGGGCACCGGGTCCGGAGCCCGTCACCCGGTCGGGGAGCATGGGCGGGCAGCCATGTGTAACGGGGCTGCTCACTGGACAGCAACCGAGGGGCGCCGCACGGCACCGGACGGCGATCGGCCTGGAGAGCGGGCTCGGGACGAGGAGTGACCTCCGTGGTGGAACCAGGGCGCCGGTGCCTCGGGGACCGCTACGAGCTGCACCAGCTGATCGCCGCTGGCGGAATGGGCCAGGTCTGGCGAGGTCTGGACATCGCCCTGCACCGGCCGGTGGCCGTCAAGGTCCTGCGCAGCGAGTACACCGGTGACCCGACCTTCGTCGCCCGCTTCCGGGCCGAGGCGCAGCACGCCGCCGCCCTGAGCCACCCGAACATCGCCGCCGTCTTCGACTACGGCGAGGAGACCGCGCAGGACGGGTCGGGGGAGACCCTCGCCTACCTGGTGATGGAGCTCGTCGAGGGGGAGCCGCTGTCGGCGCTGCTCCGCCGCGAGGGGGCGCTGCCCGCACCCACCACGCTCGAGCTGCTCCGCCAGACCGCGTCCGCGCTGGCCGAGGCGCACCGCGTCGGTATGGTCCACCGCGACGTGAAGCCCGGCAACATCCTGGTGCGGCCCGACGGCACCGTGAAGATCACCGACTTCGGCATCGCCTGGTCGGCCCGCAGCGTCGCGCTCACCCGCACCGGGCAGGTCATCGGCACCCCGCAGTACCTCTCGCCGGAGCAGGCGGAGGGACGGCACGCCAGCCCGGCCAGCGACGTCTACGCGCTCGGCCTGATCGGCTACGAGTGCCTCACCGGTCGTCCGGCGTTCGAGGGCGACAACGCGGTGACCATCGCCCTCAAGCAGGTGCAGCAGGAGCCCGAGCCGTTGCCGGACGAGCTGCCGCCGGGCGTCCGCACCCTGATCGGGCGGGCTCTGCTCAAGAACCCGTCGGCGCGCATCCCCGACGGCGCCGCGTTCGTGGCTGCGATCGCCGACGTCGAGGCAGGCCGCGAGATCGCTCCGGCCGAGGGCACGGTCACGGCCGCTGCCGTCGCCGGCCCCCTACCCGTCTCCGCTCCCGGGGAGCGCCGCCGGTCGGCGTCGTCCCGTCCGGGCGGATCCCGGACCGAGCCCGGGTTCACCCGGCCCCCCGCGGCGCGCCGCCGCAACCGGCTCACCGTCGTCCTGCTCCCGCTGCTCGGTCTGCTCGCCGGCGCGGGGATCACCGCGGCGGTGCTGCACTCGCTCACCCAGGAGACCCCCGCGACCACCGCCTCGGCCGCCGAGCAGCCGATCAGCGGCAGCTTCGTGCTGGACGAGGACGACTACGTCGGCCGCCCGGTCGGTGAGGTCACCGACCGGCTCACCGCGCTCGGCCTCACCGTCACGGTGCGGGCCGAGGCGCGCGACGACGTCGTGCCCGACCGGGTCACCGGCGTCGAGCCGGCCGGCCGGCAGCTCCGGGCCGGCGACGAGGTGGTCGTGTACTACGCCGCCGCGGCGGAGCGACGCAGCTCGAACCCCGGCTCGGCCCAGACCGGTGCCGCCGTCGACCCAGGTCCGGTGGCGCCGGCCACCCAGGAGCCCGTCGTCGAGGAGGCCGAGCCCGCGGCCCCCACGACGGAGGAGTCGGCGCCGACGCCCACGCTCGCCGCCACCCCCACGACCCAGGCCCCGGAGCCGACCGAGCCGGAGCAGACGGCCTCGCCGTCGTCCGCCTCCCCGACGACGGCCTCCCCTGCCGCCACCACCACGCCGTCCCCGGCCGCGTGACCGGGAGGCCCCACCCGGCCGGCGCCTCGCTGCTGGGCGGCCGCTACGAGCTCCTCTCGTTGCTGGCCACCGGCGGGATGGGGCAGGTCTGGCGGGGACGGGACACCCTGCTCCGCCGCCCGGTGGCGGTGAAGGTGCTGCGCAGCGAGTACACCGGCGACGCCACGTTCCTGGCCCGCTTCCGGGCCGAGGCGCAGCACACCGCCGCGCTCGCGCACCGCAACATCGCGGCGCTGTTCGACTACGGGGAGACGTCGGCCGACGACGGCGAGCACCTGGCCTACCTCGTCATGGAGCTGGTCGAGGGCGAGTCGCTGGCCCAGCTGCTGACCCGCGAGGGCCGGCTGGGCCCCGACCGCACCCTCGACGTGCTGTGCCAGGCGGCGTCCGGGCTGGCCGCCGCGCACGCGGCGGGGCTCGTCCACCGGGACGTGAAGCCCGGCAACCTGCTGGTCGCCACCGACGGCACCGTCAAGATCACCGACTTCGGCATCGCCTGGTCGGCCGGCAGCGCCCCGTTGACCCAGACCGGCCAGGTCGTGGGCACCGCGCACTACCTCTCGCCGGAGCAGGCGGCCGGGGAGAAGGCAGGTCCGGCCAGCGACGTCTACGCGCTGGGCATGATCGGCTACGAGTGCCTGGCCGGGCACCGCGCCTTCGACGGCGAGAACTCCGTGCAGATCGCGCTGCGCCAGCTCCGCGAGGTGCCGGCGCCGCTCCCGGGCGACGTGCCCGAGCAGGTCCGCATCCTCGTGGACCGGGCCCTCCTCAAGGACCCCGCCGAGCGCTTCTCCGACGGCGCCGCGTTCCGGGACGCCGTGGACGACGTGCGCTCCGGGCGCCCCCTGTCACCGGTCCCCCTCGCCCGCGACACCCGCCCCTTCACGGCGGCCGGCGTGGGTCCGCGGCCGCTGCACCGGCGGGTGCTGGCCCCGGTCGCGGCGCTGGTGGTCGGTGCCGGGCTGGGTATCGCGGCGCTGCAGGTGTGGGGCGCCGCGCCCGCCGTGCCCGTGGCCGAGGCGGCGGTGCCCGAGTCGGTCGAGGTCCGCAGCGACGAGCTCGTCGGCCGACCGGTCGACCAGGTGGAGGCCGAGCTCACCGACCGCGGCCTCGGCGTGCGGCGGGAGGCCCGGGAGACGGCCGATGCGCCGGCCGGGCAGGTGGTCGCCGTCGGACCGGTGGGTGCGCTGGCGCCGGGAACGGTCGTCACGCTCACCTACGCGGTCGCCCCTCCGGCCCCTGTGCCGCCGGCTCCCGCGCCGGCGCCGGCGCCGGCGCCGGCGCCGGTGGTGGAGGTCGTCAGCCCCGCCCCCGCGCCTGCCCCCGCGCCTGCACCCGCACCCGCACCCGCACCCGCCCCGGCCGGGGACGACGACGGCGAGGACGACGGGGACGACGGGGACGACGACCGTGCGAGCGACGGGCGCGGCAACGGGAACGGGAACGACAAGGGCAAGGGCAAGGGCCGGGGCGAGGACGACTGACCCCCGGTCGCGACGTCAGGCGGAGCGGCGTCCGGCGGTGAGCCAGAGGGCGCCGCCGAGGGCACCCAGTGCCGCGGTGAGCAGGAAGCCGCGGTCGCTGTCGGCGTTGGGGAGCACGACCAGCACCCAGAACACAGCCAGCCCCACCAGCCCGGCGGCCGCGAGGGTCCACCCCGCACGCCCCAGGCGGCGCGCGCCGGGGACCAGGTCGGCGACCGCGGCCAGACCCAGCACCACGCACAGCGTGGCGAAGGCCGACCACAGCGGGACGGCTGACCAGAACGAAGTGGTGCCGAAGTCGAGGGCCAGGCCCAGCTGGAGGAGGACCAGCGAGAGCACGACCAGTCCCGCCGCCACGAGCAGCGACCGGTCGCGCGGCGCTCGCACCTTCTTCGGCGCCACGGTCGGGCCGGCGGTGTCGCTCTCCAGGGTCTGCGGCCACGACGCCGCGGGCGGCGGGGGCGGCGGGGGCGGCGGGGGCGGCGGCGTGCCGAGACCGGGCAGCCCGGGGACGAAGTCCACCGGACCGGTGGGCTGCGCGGGCGCGGGCGCGGGCGCGGGGGCTTCGGCGGGGGCGGGCGGCGGCACCGGGGCCGACGGCGGCGGGAGCTGCTGCACCGAGGTGGCGCCGGCCGGGGCCGGCGTCACCACCGGGATCTCCTGCGTGCTGGGGGAGCGCGGAGCGGTACCCAGGTCGGGGGACTGCTGGTCGGACGGCGTGCTCATCGGTGCCTCCTCGCGGCTCCGGCAGATCGCCGGTCGGTGCGTTTTCCTCCCGCACGCTATCGGCGGGGGCCCGCCGGAGCAGCGGGACGCCCCGATCGGGTGGCGGTGTCCGGACCTGCCGGCCCGGTGCGGCGGCCCTAGGGTCGGCTGCGTGGTCACGCGCGCCGGCATCGTCGTCACGGGCACCGAGGTGCTCACCGGCCGGGTGGCCGACCGCAACGGGCCCTGGCTGGCCGAGCAGCTGCGCCGGCTCGGGATCGACGTCGGCCACGTCGTCGTGGTCGGTGACCGGCCCGACGACCTGCGCGCGACGCTGGCCTTCCTCGCCGGCCTGGGCACCGATCTGCTGATCACCTCCGGCGGCCTGGGCCCGACCGCCGATGACCTCACCGCGCAGGTGGTCGCCGACTTCCAGGGCCGTCCGACGGCGGTGGACCCCGCGCTCGAGCAGCGGGTCGCCGCGGTCGTCGAGCGGCTGATGGCCCGCCGGGGCTGGCGGGCGGACCCGGAGGCCACCGCCGCCGGCGTGCGCAAGCAGGCGACGGTGCCCGACGGCGCGACGGTGCTGGAGCCGGTGGGCACCGCACCGGGCCTCGTCGTCCCGCCGGCCGACGGCACGGAGGGTCCCCCGGTCGTGGTGCTGCCCGGCCCGCCGGGGGAGCTGCAGGGCATGTGGCCCGCGGCCGTGGCCGCCCCGGCGGTGCGCGCGCTGCTCGAGGGGACGACGGAGCTGCACCAGCGGACGCTGCGGCTGTGGGGAACCCTCGAGGCGCAGCTCGCGTCCACCCTCCGCGAGGTCGAACCGGGGCTGGCGGGCCTGGAGATCACCACCTGCCTGCGCGAGGGCGAGCTGGAGATCGTCACCCGGTTCTCCCCCGATGCCGAGACGGCCTACGACCGCTTCGCCGGCGTCGTCACCGACCGGTACCGGGACACCGTCTTCTCCACCGGCCCCACGCTCGACGAGCTGGTCGCGCAGGCGCTCGGCGACCGAGGGCTCACGATCGCGACCGGGGAGTCGTGCACCGGCGGGCTCCTCTCGGCCCGGCTCGTGGAGCGCCCCGGCTCCTCGACGTACGTCCTGGGCGGCGTGACCGCCTATGCGAACGCCGCGAAGCAGCAGCTGCTGGGCGTGCCCGCGGAGCTGCTCGCCGAGCACGGGGCGGTCAGCGCGGAGGTGGCCCGGGCGCTGGCCGACGGCGCCCGGTCGCGGTTCGGGGCGGACGTCGGGGTGGGCATCACGGGGGTGGCCGGCCCGGGTGGCGGCAGCAGCGGCAAGCCGGTGGGCACCGTGCACGTCTGCGTGGTCGGCCCGGACGGCGTGCGGGAGCGGGCCCTGCGGCTGCAGGGCTCCCGGACGGCGGTGCGGGAACGGTCGGTCACGATGGCGATGCACCTGCTCCGCGAGCTGCTGGTCGGTGGCCCCCCGGCATGACGACGACCACGCTGCACGCGACCGGGTCGCTGCCCCCGGCGGAGGTCTGGGAGCGCTACCGCCTGCTCGACCGCTGGCCGGACTGGGCGCCGCAGATCACCGGCGTCGAGTGCCCGCAGCGCGAGCTCACCGCCGGCGCCCGCGGCCGGGTGCGCGGCCTGGGCGTCCCGCTGCCGTTCACCATCGAGGCGGTCGATCCCGCGGCCCGCTCGTGGTCGTGGACGGTCGCCGTCGGCCCGCTGCGGATGCGGCTGCACCACTGGGTCGTCGCCGGCCCGGGCGGCGGCACGACCACCGGCCTGCGGACCACCGGTCCGGCGCCGCTGGTGCTCGGCTACGCGCCGCTGGCGCTCTGGGCGCTGCAGCGGCTGGTGCGCTGAGCGGGCCGGGTCAGCCGAGCAGCGCCGGCGGGCCGTCGGGTGCGGTCGCCTTGCTCACCGGTGCGCCGTCGAGCCGGGCGTGGATGATCAGCCGCTGCTCGGCGGAGTACTTCGGGTGGCAGGTGGTCAGGGTGAGGAACGCGTCGGTGGGGGATCCGCCGTCCGGCCCGCCGGGTGTCGGCGCGATGACCGACACCTGTGACGGCCGGACGATCTCCCGGCCCGGGATGCCGGTGGGGTCGCCGCCGAAGCTGCCCGTGGCCGGATCGCCGAGCACGCGGTAGACGAACCAGGAGTCGGCGGTCTCGACGACGATCGGGTCGCCCGGCAGCATCCGGTCCAGGTGGAGGAAGGGCGAGCCACGGCCGACGCGGTGACCGGCCACGGCGAAGTTCCCCTGCTCCCCCGGCATCGCGGTCCCGATGTAGTGGCCCGGCCCCTGCTCGAGCTGGACCTCCGAGGCGCCCTCGACGACGACGCGGGCGTAGTCCTCGCCCAGCCGGGGGATGTGCAGGATCGCGAAGGGGTCACCGACACCGACGTCGATGGTCGCGGGGGTGTGCGGCGCGGGTGCGGCGGGGTCCGCGGGAGCGGAAGGGGAGGTCACCGTGGGCGAGCCGGCCCATCGGTCCTGGACCTCCTCGCTGAGCTGGTCCTGGGCCCGGGCGGCGAGCAGGTCGGTGACCCACAGCTGGTAGACGACGAAGAGCAGCGCGACCAGGCCGATGGTGAGCAGCGTCTGCCCGGTGCCGCGGACGAACGTGCGACCCAGGTCCCGGCGCGGGGGAGGGTTGTCGGCGTCGGGGGTCGCTCCCCGTGAGACACCGGGGTCCAGTGCGCTGGTCACCGCAGATCACCTCCGGGTCGTCCCTGGGTCGTGCTCGATGGGGTCGACGCCGCCTGCCGGGGGGCGCCCGGCAGGCGGCGTCGTGAGGTGGAGCCCGGTCCGCCGCCCCGAGATGGTCCGGGCGGCGGACCGGTGGATCAGACCGTCGCGGTGGAGCGACGGCGACCGGCCAGCGTCAGCGCGGCACCCAGACCGAGGGCGAGGAGGCCCAGGGTGAGCGGAGCGGAGACGTCGGAACCGGTGTAGGCGAGCTGGCTCGCCGGCTGGGCCGCGGAGGCCTTGTGCGTCGGCGCCTTGTAGGCGGCCGGAGCGGCCTTCACGGCGTGCACCGGAGCCGGAGCGGCGTGGTGCACGGGCTGGGCAGCCGGCTTGTCGGCCGGCTTCTGGACAGGCGTCGGGTAGCAGGACCAGCCGTGGCCACCGGCCGAGGCGTTGTTGGAGCAGGTCACGTCAGCGCCACCGGCGATCGAGATGATGTTGACGATGTTGGTGATGTGCTGCTCGCAGTCGACGTCGCCCTTCTCGGAGGTGCAGGTGAGCGTGTTGTCGTTGCCCACGATCACCTTGATGATCGAATCGCCGCCTTCGGCTCGGACGTTGCCCGTCTTGGCGTCGTTGTCCACGTCGTTCCTGGCTGAGCTGTCCTGGTCGACCTCCGAGTCGGCGTCGCCGCCGCCGCCCTTCTTGCCGCCCGAACCACCTCGGGTGACGGCGTCGTTGTCGTTGTAGGACTCGGCGTCGTAGTGGGCGCCGTTGCCGGCCGAGGCGTTGTTGCTGTCCCGGACGGCGGCGTGGCCGCCGCGCGAGGTGATGTCGACCTCGTTGTGGATGTGCTGCGAGGCCTTGACGTCGCCGTCGTGGCCCTTGTGGCCCTTGCCGTCCTTGTACCGGTCGTCCCCGCTCTCGGCGTCGACCTCGTTGCCGTTGCCGGCGAGGACCGTGACGAGCGAGCTGCCGCCGGTGGCGGTGGTGTTGCCGGACTTCGCCCTGTTGTCGACGTCGTTCCGGGCCTTGCTGTCCTGGTCGACGTCGTCGTCGGCGTCGCCGCCGTCGCCGCGCCCGCCGCCGGCTCCGCCGGTGGTGGTGGACTCGTTGCTGTTACCGGATTCGGCGTTGTAGGAGGCGCCGTTGCCCGCCGAGGCGTTGTTGCTACCGCTGACGGACGCGGAGCCGCCCTGGGAAGCGACGCCGACCTCGTTGTGGACGGTCTGCGAGGCGTGGCCACCGCCGTTCCCGCTCGAGCTGTCGACCGAGTTGCCGTTGCCGGCGATGACGAGGACGTAGGACGTGCCGCCGGTGGCCGTGGTGTTGCCCGACTTCGCGTCGTTGTCGACGTCGTTCTTCGCCGTGCTGTCCTGGGTCACGTCGGAGGTGGCGTTGCCGCCGCCCCCGCCGCCCCCGCCGCTACCGGTGCTGCCGCCGCCCCCGCCGGTGGTGGTGGACTCGTTGCTGTTGCCGGACTGGGCGCTGTACTCGGCGCTGTTGCCGCTCGCGGCGTTGTTGCTGCCGGCGACGCTCGCGTCACCGCCGTCGGAGGCGCTTGCCACCGCTTGGCCGAGGAAGATCATTCCTCCGGCCATTCCTGCAACGGCGAGGCCGTTGCGTACGGATCGTCTCATTTTCTGCGTGTCCTTCGTGGGTGTGCGCGCCCTGAACGGGTAGGACATGACGCGCGAGTGAATGGGTTGGGAAAACGAGCGGGGCGGCTGCACTTGGTCGGTGATGTGCCCCCCGTGGCACACCTGGGGACAGCGCGAGCCGCGTAGGCGGCGCGTCAGTCCGGCCGGGTGGCGGGGTCGGTCGCCGTCGTGGCGGTCGACCCCGCCACCGGCGCCGTGCGCTCGTTGCTGCTCGATTCGGTGGGCATGCCCCACGACGCGCCCAGGACGGCGGTCGCCGCCGCTGCGCCGGTGCGCGGGACGCCCTGACCGGCGCTCTGGGCGCCGCAGCCCGTGGCGCCGCTGAGGGCGGTCGCCGAGGGGATGTGCAGGGGGAGCGGTGCGGGCGGGCTGAGCGGCGTCCCTGCCGGGCTCGCTCCCGCCGCCGGCTCCACCGTGGCCATCGGCGTCGCCGTGGCCAGGGCCAGCGGGGAGGTGGTGGGACGGGCGACCGTGCTGCCGACGTGCCCGGTGTCGCGCACCGAGGCGGTCGTCGTGACCGGGCCGCAGTCGGCGGCGGAGGGAGTCGGTCCGACCGCGGTGGCCGTGCCGGCCGGCAGCGGCCCGCACGCGGTGCCCGGCGAGGAGGCGCCCTCGACACAGGCCGGGGTCGTCGGCTGCTGGTCGGCCGGGGTGCCGTCCGTGGCCACGGAGTGCGTGGTCGTCGTGGTGGCGTCGCCGGTGGTGCTCGTCGTCGTCGTCGTGGTGGTGGTGTCGCCGGCGGTGCTGGTCGTGGTCGTCGTGGTGGTGGTTGCTGCGCCAGAGGTGTCCCCCGCGCTGCCCGCGGCGGTCCCGTATGCGCCGTCGGTCGAGGCCGTGGACGTCGCCGTCGACCTCGACGTGGTCGACGCCGTCGACGTGCCGGATTCCGAGGAAGTGGTCGTCGTCGTGGACGACGACGCGCTGTCGCTGGACGAGGTGGACGTCGTGCCCGGTGTCGTGGTGGTGGACGACGTGGACGACGTCGCCTGGCTGGACGAGGACGACTGCGGGGCGCTCCCCGAGGAGTCGGACGTGCTGCTCTCCACCGTCGCCGGGGCCTCGTCCGCGCGCGCCGAGAGGTCGGCGACGGCCGCCATCCCGACGTAGACGCCGGCACCGAGCACGCAGCTGGTCAGCACCTGCCGCCACCACGGCCGACGGGCCGAGGACGGCCGCGGGCCGCTTCCCGGCTCGACGGTGGGCGACATGGGGCGGACGGTAGGAACCGTTCCGTCCGGCACGGAAGTAGGTGGGGCGCCACCCGTTCGTGTGGTGCGTGTCACTCGCAACAACCTGATCGGGGGATTGCACAGAGTGACCGAATCGGCCCGACGGCGGCTGTCGACGGTGGATCGCGACGTTCCCAGGAGGTCCCGGGCCCAGCCAGTACGGTGCGCTCATGACCGCCACCCACGAGGTCACCAACCAGGTCCCCCCGCTGGTCGGGCACGACTCGATCGCCGGCGACGCCGCGCTCTCCGAGGCCTGCGTGCGGCACGCCGACGCCGCCACCCTCGGGTCGCTCGCCGAGCTCGGCCGCCTGGCCGGCAGCGAGCAGGCGCAGGAGTGGGGCCGGCTGGCCAACGAGAACCCGCCCCGGCTGCGCACCCACGACCGCTACGGGCACCGCATCGACGAGGTGGAGTTCCACCCGGTGTGGCACGAGCTGATGCGCAGCGCCGTCGAGCACGGGCTGGCCGGCGCGCCCTGGGCGAGCGAGGACGCGCACGCCCACGTGCGCCGGGCCGTGGGCTACCTCGGGTGGACGCAGGTCGAGATGGGCCACGGCTGCCCGGTGACGATGACCTACGCCGTCGTCCCGGCCCTGCGCCGCGCCCCCGAGCTCGCCGCCTGCTACGAGCCCGGCCTCACGGCACGCCGGTACGAGTTCGGCCTGCGCGAGCCCACCGGCAAGGCCGGGCTGATCGCCGGCATGGGCATGACGGAGAAGCAGGGCGGCTCCGACGTGCGCGCCAACGCCACGCGGGCCGTCGCCCGGCCGGACGGCAGCTACGCCCTGACCGGCCACAAGTGGTTCACCAGCGCGCCGATGAGCGACCTGTTCCTGGTGCTGGCCCAGCTGGACGAGGGCGTGTCCTGCTTCGCCGTGCCCCGGGTGCTGCCGGACGGCAGCCGCAACGTGTTCCACGTGCAACGTCTCAAGGACAAGCTCGGCGACCGCTCCAACGCCAGCAGCGAGGTGGAGTTCGAGGGCACGACCGGTTGGCTGGTGGGGGAGCCGGGCCGCGGTGTCCCGGCGATCATCGAGATGGTCAACATGACCCGGCTGGACTGCGTGCTCGGCTCGGCCGCGACGGTCCGCGCGGCGCTGACCCAGGCGATCCACCACGCCCGCCACCGGTCCGCCTTCGGCGCCCGGCTGGTCGACCAGCCGCTCATGCAGAACGTGCTGGCCGACCTCGCCGTGGAGAGCGAGGCGGCCACCGCGCTGGCGATCCGGCTGGCCGCCGCGGTGGACCAGGGCGAGTCCGCGTTCCTGCGCCTGGCGGGGGCGGCGGCGAAGTACTGGGTCTGCAAGCGCACCCCAGGCGTCGTCGCCGAGGCGATGGAGGTGCTCGGGGGCAACGGCTACGTCGAGGACTCCGGGCTGCCACGGCTCTACCGGCAGGCGCCGCTGAACTCCATCTGGGAGGGATCGGGCAACGTCATCGCCCTGGACGTGCTGCGCGCCCTGGAGCGCTCGGAGGAGTCGCTGGCCGCGGTCGTCGCGGAGCTCGAGCTGGCCCGGGGTGCCGACCGGCGGTTCGACGACGCCGTGAAGAACCTGTCGGCCGAGCTCGGCGACCGCGACGGGCTGCCGTTCCGCGCCCGCCGGATCGCCGGGCAGCTGGCGCTCTGCCTGCAGGGGTCGCTGCTGCTGCGGTACGCGCCGGCAGCCGTCGCCGACACGTTCTGCGCCTCTCGCCTGGGCGGGGAGGCCGGGAGCGTCCTCGGCACCCTGCCGGGGGGCACCGCCGTCGCCGGGATCGTCGACCGGGCTGGCGTCGTCGCGCCCTGACGACGGTCGCGGCTACTACTCTCAGGAGTGGTTCACGTGCTGCCCGCCGATCGGCGGAGGCGGCTCGTGCCCGGAGTCCGCAGGCGCGGGCCGGATCAGTGACGAGAGCGGGCAGCGTGCGACCAGGTGACGACCGGCCCCCGGAGGGCCGGCCCGACCCCCTGGGCAACGTTCCCGACGCGGTGTACCGCCTGGACGTGCGGGGACGGTTCGCCTACCTGAACGCCGCCGCGGAGCAGCTGCTGGGCAAGCAGGCCGAGGAGCTCCTGGGCCGGTCCGCGGTCGACGCCTTCCCGGCGTTGCGCGACTCCCTCGCCGAGGACCAGTACCGGCAGGTGCTCGCCGACGGTCGGCCCCGGGAGTTCCAGTTCTTCTACGAGCCCAGCAGCCGCTGGTTCGAGGTGCGGGTGTTCCCCGACTCCGGGGGCGCTGCGGTCCTCTTCCGCGATATCGACGTCCGCCGGCGCAGCGACGAGGAACGGGACGCGCAGGTCCGTCAGCTGACCGCCGTGCTGGAGGCGCTCCCCCACCCCACCGTCCTGGTGGATTCCGACGGACGGATCCTCTCCACGAACCGGGCGTGGACCAGCAACGCCGCGGCGCTGCCGAACCAGGTCCTGCCGAGCCGGCTGGGCGAGGACTACCTGATGGTCATGTCGCGCGGGCTGGACAGCGCGACCCACGCGGAGCTGGTCGCGGGGCTGGAGCGGCTGCTGGCGAGGAACGAGCCCGGTGGTGACGGCACCTTCCGGTGGGACTACTCCTGCCAGATGCTCGCGGGCACGGGCTGGTTCCACCTGCACGCCACCCGCGTCGACGTCGAGGGGCGGGTGGTGATCACCCACCTGGACGTCACCGAGCAGGTGCGGGCGCGGGAGGAGCTGGAGTGGAAGGTCCGGCACGACGACCTGACCGGCCTGCCCAACCGCGCACGGCTGCTCGAGCTGACCGGCGAGGCGCTGGCCGCGGCCGACCGGACCGACGGCGCGCTGCTCATGCTCGATCTCGACGGCTTCAAGACCGTCAACGACTCGCTGGGCCACGAGATCGGTGACGAGCTGCTGCGCCTGGTGGCCGGCCGCCTCTCCGAGGAGATCCGGCCGGGGGACACCGTGGCCCGGCTCGGCGGCGACCAGTTCGTCGTCCTGGCCCACGGCTGCGACGCCTCCGAGGCAGCGGCGCTGGCGTTCCGGCTGCAGACGGTGTTCGCCCTGCCGTTCCGCGTCGGGGAGATCACCGTGCCGCTCAGCGCGAGCATCGGCGTCGCGGTCGCGCGGCCCGAGGTCCGCGACGCCCACCACCTGCTGAGCGACGCGGACGCGGCGATGTTCGCCGCCAAGAGCTCCGGGCGGGACCGGGTGCACCTGTTCTCCCCGTCCCTGCGCGAGGCCGCCCGCTGGCGGCTGGAGGTGGCCACCCGCCTGCGCGGTGACGCGATCGACCAGCTGGTGGTGCACTACCAGCCGGTCGTGCGGCTGGACACCGGCCAGATCGACGGCGTGGAGGCGCTGGTGCGCTGGCAGCACCCGGAGCGCGGGCTGCTGCCGCCGGACACCTTCCTGTCCGTCGCCGAGGAGACCGGCCAGATCATCCCGATCACGCGGTGGCTGCTGCGCGAGACGACCCGCAAGGCCGCCGAGTGGGCCGCCCAGGGGCTGCGGCTGCGCATGTCGGTGAACGTGAGCGCCCGGCACTTCTCCGCCGAGACGCTGGTCCGGGACGTGCGGGTGGCCCTCCAGCAGTCAGGGCTGCCCGCCGACCAGCTCGTGCTCGAGCTGACCGAGACCAGCGTCGCCGAGGACCCCACGCGGGCCGAGGACCAGCTGTCGGTGCTGCGCAGCTTCGGCGTGCGCGTGGCCATCGACGACTTCGGCACCGGCTGGTCGTCGCTGGCGCAGCTGTTCGCGCTGCCCATCGGCACGCTGAAGATCGACCGCTCCCTCCTGGCCGCCGCCGAGCGGGTCGCGGCGGCGGACACCGGTGCCGTGCTCGGCGCCATCGTGGGCCTCACCCGCACGCTGGGCATCCGATCGGTCGCGGAGGGTATCGAGACCCCGCAGCACCTGCGGATGGTGCGCGCCGCGGGCTGCGATCTCGCGCAGGGGTGGCTGCTCGGCCACCCGATGCCGGCCGAGCGGCTGCTCCCCTGGGTGCGCGAGGTCCAGCAGGCCGGGGGCGACGTCTGCGCGCTGGCGGCCTCCGGCCGGGCCGTCCCCGCCCGAGGGTGAACGTCCGTCGTCGCGTGCGGCGGGCGACCTCACCCGTCGGCCCGCCCCGGCCCGCCGAGCCGCCCGTGCTCCCGCCCGCGGACGGCGACCGGCAGACTGGGCCCGTGCTGGACACCCCCGAGACCCTCGACGGCGCTCCCGACGAGCTCACCGCCGTCGACGACGGCCGGGCCCGCCCCGCGCTGGACCTGCTGATCTGGGACGCCCCCAACATCGACATGACCCTGTCGACCGTGATCGGCGCGCGCCCGACGGCGGCCTCCCGTCCGCGCTTCGACGCGATCGCGGCCTGGTTCGTCGAGGGCGCCGGTGATCCGGGGGCGCCGGGAGCACCCGACGTCGAGGCCTGCGTCTTCGCCAACATCCCCCCGCAGCCCGGTTCGCTGCAGCGCTGGGTCGAGGCGCTGCGCGGCTTCGGGTACTCGGTGTTCGCGCGTCCGAAGAGCCAGCCGGACGACGACATCGACCAGGACATGCTCGACCACATCGCGGTCCGGGCGCACAGCCACCGGCTGCGCAAGCTGCTGGTCTTCTCCGGTGACGGGCGCAACTTCGCCGAGCCGCTGGAGGACCTCGCCCGTCAGGGCACGCAGGTCGTCGTCGTGGCGTTCAGCGAGGTCGCGGGCTATGCCATCGGCTCGGACCTGCTCGAGTTCATCGACATCGAGGACGTGCCGGGCGCGTTCACCGAGCCGCTGGACCGGGTGCGTCTCGACGCGCTGCCCGCGGACGGCGCCTGGCTGCGGCCGACCCGCAGCCTGCGCGACTTCGTCGCCGGGTTCACCGCCCGCCGCAACGGCTGACCCGGCTACCCCGCGGAGGCCTGGCCCCACCGGCCCCTCTCGGGGTGTCGCGCCCGGGGTGTCGCGCCCGGCGCGTCGCCGTGCCGGGGCAGCGGCCGCCAGGAGGGGGCGGTTACGGTTTCCCAGCGCGGGCGGGGCGGCGGCAGGTCGGCCGTCGGCCCGAGCACCGATCGGAGAGGACCCATGAGCAGCGTTCCGGACGTCGACCACCCCGCTGAGCAGAGCGAGGTGGACATCAGGCTGACCGCTGCGAACGTCTCGGTCTCGGCGCGCGTGGAGGTCGTCCACGACGGTGTCATCTCGGTGCGCCCCTCGGCCGGCGACTTCGTCGGACCGGTGGTCGGCACGGGCGACCAGGTCGAGGTGTACTGGCGGACCGCCGACGGTCACCGCGCCGTCCCGGCCGAGGTGCTGGACTTCGAGAGCGAGCCCGTCGTCCGCTGGCGGCTCACGATCACCGGCCCGTCCGAGCACAGCCAGCGCCGGGACGCGGTCCGGGGGCGCATCGCCGTCCCGGTCACGGCCGACGTCGCGGGCGTGGAGCTGACCGGCGAGACCATGGACCTCAGCGAAGGGGGCATCCGGGCCGTCTTCGAGGGGTTCGGGCTGGCCCCGGAGGCGGGCACCCGCCTCTCGCTCGTCATCGGGATGGACGACGGTCCGGTGCGGGCCTCGGGCGAGGTGGTCCGCCTGCAGAGCCGCGGCTCGCGCTGGACGCTGAGCATCACGTTCCTGCACATCGAGGAGAAGGACCAGGACCGCCTCCGCCGCCGCGTGTTCCAGGCGCTGCGCGAGGAGCGGGCCCGCCTGTCCGACTGAGCGGGTAACGGCGGTCCTCGCGGGGCAGTGCAGGGAGCGTGACCTCACCGCCGCGCCTGCCCGAGGCACTGACCGACCTGCGGGACCGGTTGGCCGCCGCGCCGCTGCTGCTCGCGACCCCGGCCCGCGACGACGCCGTCCGCGCGGCGCGGGGCGTCGTCGACCAGATCGACGACTACCTCCTCCCGCGGCTGCGCGACCTCGACGCGCCCCTGCTGACCGTCGTCGGCGGGTCCACCGGCGCGGGCAAGTCCACGCTGGTGAACAGCCTGATCGGCACCCCGGTCACCACGGCCGGCGTGCTCCGGCCCACCACCCGCGCCCCGGTCCTCGTGTGCTCGCGCACCGACGCGGCCAGCTTCTCCGGCGACCGGGTGCTGCCGGGCCTGGCCCGGGTGACCGGCGGCGACGGGGGAGCGGGCACGGTGCAGCTCGTCGTCCGGGACGACGTACCCGCAGGCCTCGCCCTGCTCGACGCCCCGGACGTCGACTCGGTGGTCGCCACGAACCGCGACCTGGCCGCCCAGCTCCTGGCGGCGGCCGACCTCTGGGTCTTCGTGACGACGGCGGCCCGCTACGCCGACGCCGTCCCGTGGGACCTGCTGCGCACGGCGCAGGAACGGGGGACGGCGCTGGCCGTCGTCCTGGACCGGGTGCCACCGGAGGCGGCCGGCGAGATCGCCGCGGACCTCGGCGGGATGCTGGAGCGGGCCGGCCTGCCCGGGACCCGGCTCTTCGTGGTGGAGGAGGGCCCGCTGGCCGACGGCCTGCTGCCCGAGGCGCAGGTGGGTCCGCTGCGGACCTGGCTGCACGCCCTCGCCGCCGACCAGGAGGAGCGGGCCGCGGTCGTGCGCCAGACGCTGGTCGGCGCGCTGGGCAGCCTGGAGCAGCGGACGGGCGTCGTCGTCGCGGCCGTGGACGAGCAGGTGGGAGCGGCCGGAGCGCTGCGCGCCGCCGCCGCCGCGGCCTACGACTCGGCGCGCGACGGCGTGGACGAGGGCGTGCGCAGCGGCAGCCTGCTGCGCGGCGAGGTGCTGACGCGCTGGCAGGAGTTCGTCGGCACGGGGGAGTGGATGCGCACGCTCCAGGACCGGGTCGGGCGGCTGCGCGACCGGGTGACCGCCGCGCTCTCCGGCCGTCCCGCCCCCGCCGAGGGCCTGGCCGGTGCGCTGGAGAGCAGCGTCGAGGGCCTGCTGCGCGCCGAGGCCGACCGCGCCGCCGAGCGCACGGTGACCGCCTGGCGCGCGCTGCCGGGTGGGCCGGCGCTCCTGGCCGGCCAGGAGCGCGACCTGGCCCGCGTCTCCCCCGACTTCCCCGAGGCCGCCGCCGCCCAGGTGCGGGACTGGCAGGGCACGGTGCTCGACCTCGTGCGCGACCAGGGAGCGGACAAGCGCTCCCGGGCCCGGCTGCTGTCCTGGGGCGTCAACGGCACCGGGGCCGTGGTGATGGTCGCCGTCTTCGCCCAGACCGGAGGGCTGACCGGCGGCGAGGTGGCTGTCGCCGGCGGCACGACGGCCGTCGGCCAGCGGGTGCTGGAGGCGGTGTTCGGCGACGCGGCCGTCCGTGCCCTGGCCGAGCGCGCCCGCGAGGACCTGCGCGAGCGCTCCGACGCCCTGCTGCGCTACGAGCAGGACCGCTTCGACGACCGGGTCGACGACGCCGCCCCGGACGAGACCACCGCCGGCGGGCTGCGCGCCGCCGTCGCGGCCCTGGCGGACGCGCGGCGCGCCGCGTGAAGCGGGCGGAGCGGTCGCTGACCGACCGGCTGACGGCGCTGCGGGAGGCGATCGAGGTCGCCGACGGCCGCCTGGAGGTGCCCGAGCTGGCCCGGGCGCGGGCGGTCCTGGCCAAGGCGGGAGCGCGGGAGGCCCTGGGCGACGCCACCGTCGTCGCCCTCGCCGGAGCGACGGGCAGCGGCAAGTCCACCCTGTTCAACGCCCTGTCCGGCAGCGAGGTGAGCACGCCCGGCGTCCGCCGCCCGACCACCGGGGTCGCGCACGCCACGGTGTGGGGCACGGCCGACGACGGCGCCGACCGGCTGCTCGACTGGCTGGAGGTGCCCCGCCGCCACCGGCACGCGCCCGAGCCCGCCCTGGACGGACTGGTCCTGCTCGACCTCCCCGACCACGACAGCGTGCGCCTGGAGCACCGGCTGGAGGTCGACCGGCTGGTCGGGCTGGTCGACGTCCTCGTCTGGGTGCTGGACCCGCAGAAGTACGCCGACGCCGCGGTGCACGAGCGCTACCTCGCCCCGCTGGCCACGCACGCGGGCGTGCTGCTCGTCGTCCTCAACCAGGTCGACCGCCTCGACGAACCGGCCGCGCGGGCCTGCCTCGCCGACCTGCGGGGACTGCTGGACCGCGAGGGGCTGGCGGAGACGCCGCTGCTGGCCGTGTCGGGGCGCACCGGCCAGGGGCTGTCCGAGCTGCGCGGCCAGCTGGCCCGCCGGGTGTCCGCCCGCCGGGCCGCCACCGAGCGGCTGGTCGCCGACGTGCGGGCCGGCGCCGCCGCGCTGGCGGCGCACTGCCCCGAGGGGGACGCGGCGCCGGGGCGCGGGGGGCGACCGGGAGCCGAGGAGCTGACCGACGCGCTGGCCGTCGCGGCCGGCGTGCCCACGGTGATCGCGGCGGTCGAGCGCTCCACCTACCGCGAGGGCACCGGGCGCACGGGCTGGCCGCTGCTGCGCTGGACCCGGAAGCTCCGCGCGGACCCGCTCGAGCGGCTGCACCTGGGCGGGGGCCGGACGTCGCTGCCGGCCGCCGGGGCGGTCGAGGCGGCGCGGGTCGCCACCGCGGTGCGGGAGGTCCGCGAGGACCTGGGCGACGGCCTGGCCCCGGCCTGGCGGGACGAGCTCCGGCGCACCGCCGAGGACGGCGAGCACCGGCTGACCGACGCGCTCGACCAGGCGGTCGCCGGCGTCGACCACGGCCCCGACCGGGTGCCGCTGTGGCAGCGCGCGGCCGGTGGGCTGCAGTGGCTGCTCGTGGTCGTCGCCCTGGTCGGCGCGCTGTGGCTGCTGGCCCTCGTCGTCCTCGGCTTCTTCCAGCTGGACGACGTCGTGCCGCTGCCGCGCGTCGAGGGCTTCCCGCTGCCGACGCTGCTGGTGGGCGGTGGTCTGCTCGCCGGGCTGCTGCTGGCGCTGGTCTGCCGGCCGCTGGTCGCCCTGCGTGCCCGACGACGGGCGCGATCGGCCGGGCGCCGGCTGCGGGCGGCGGTGCAGGAGGTCGCCGAGGGCGAGGTGCTCGCGCCCCTGACGGAGGTGGAGCGGGACGCGGAGCGCTTCTGCGCGGCGGTGGCGGCCGCCGCGCGCTGAGCTCAGAAGCCGGGGGAGCGCTGCTCCGGCAGGCGCCCGCGGAGCGGCTGCGGGACGTCCCTGCCCGAGGGCAGGAGGGCCCAGACGTGCTTGCGACCGGGGCGCTGCTCCCAGCCGAAGCCCTGGGAGAGCTGGGCGACCAGGTGCAGGCCCATCCCGCCGAACGCGGGGTCGCGGTCGACGGCCGGGACCGGCGGGCGGTCGGGGGCCTCGTCGCTGAGGTCCAGCAGCCACCCCGCGGGACCGGCCACCACGAGCGCCCGCACGTCGCCGCCGCCGTGGCGCAGCGCGTTGGACGCCAGCTCCTCGAACACCAGCAGCAGGCCGTCCCGGGCGTCCTCGGTGGAGGCCGCGGACACCGACGGGTGGGCGATCCGGGCCCGCAGGTCCGACCGGACGCGGGAGACCACGTGCATGGCCTCCAGCTGCCAGTGCCAGACGTCGCCGGGGACCGACGGGACGGGCTTGCAGGGCCACGCGTCGTGGGCCAGCTCGTCGGCCATCGCATCCTCTCGCGTCTGCTCCGCGGGCTCCGGGAACCCGGGTGCCCGAACCCCCATCCTGACCGATCCGTCGGCCGCGCGCGAAGGCGGGCGGGTAGGACCCGTTCCACCAGGCACAATGCTGTGGTGGACGACGTGATGCTGGAGCTCAGCCGGGTGACCCTCGGCGGCCGTGAGCTCTCCGACGTGCTGGGCGACATCACCGCGATCGCAGCCCGGGCCATCCCCGGCGCGGAGTCGGTGTCGACCACCCTCATCCGCGACGACAAGCCCTTCACCGCCGCGTATTCCGGCGAGATGTCGCTGCTGGCCGACGAGCTCCAGTACGCCGAGGACGGCGGCCCGTGCATCGACGCCGGCCGCGGCGGGGTCGTGCTGCGCATCGACGACACCTGGACGGAGGAGCGCTGGCCCCGGTACATCGCCCGGATCCGGGAGATCGAGGTGCGCAGCTCGCTGTCGGTGCCGCTGCCCTACCAGGGCTCCTGGATCGGTGCGATCAACATCTACTCGAGCAAGCCGGGTGCCTTCGCCTCGCCCGAGTCGCTGGCCGCGGGCCTGGGGGCGGCCGAGGCGATCGCGGTCGCCGTCGCCAACGCCGACGCGCACGCGCAGCTGGCCGACCAGGCGCGCAACATGCGCATCGCCATGGAGTCGCGTGCGGTGATCGAGCAGGCCAAGGGCGTGCTCATGGCCCAGCGGCACGTGGACGCCGAGCAGGCCTTCGAGATCCTGCGCCAGGCCTCGCAGCGCTACAACCGCAAGCTGCGCGACATCGCCGTCGGCATCGTGGAGTCGACGCAGACCAAGGCCTGACGACAGACCCCCCTGCCCCCGCACGTCGAACGCACGCTGAGGGCCCTCTCAGACCGTGCGAGAGGGCCCTCAGCGGGTTCTCGTCGTCCGGTTGCACGTGGAACCCCGCCGGTCAGCGGCGGCCGGCCCACCAGGGCGCGCGGGCCAGCAGGTAGAGCAGCACGCCGACGGCGAGCTCCGCCCCGGCGAGCAGCCAGGTCCGCCACTCCTGCTGCGAGAGCAGCAGCAGGCAGGACCCGATGGCGAGCACCGGCACGACGGCGGGCACGCGGAAGTGCTCCTCCTCGACCCGCTCGCGGCGCAGCACCAGGACCGCGGTGTTGGTGCTCAGGAAGACCAGGAGGAGCAGCAGCACGACGGCGTTGGCGAGATCGCCCAGGTCGCCGACCAGTGTCAGCCCCATCGCCACCAGCGTGGTCAGCACGATCGCCACCCACGGCGTGCGGCGGCCCGGGAGGACGCGTCCCAGCGGCCGGGGGAGCAGCCCCTGCTCGGACATGCCGAACACGAGGCGGCTGGCCATGATCATGGTGAGCAGCGCTCCGTTGGCGACGGCGACGAGGGCCACCAGGCTGAACAGCTGGTCGGGGATGCCGACGTCGGCGGCCTGCACCACGGCCAGCAGCGGGCCCGAGGAGGCGGCCAGGTCGTCGGGGGCCAGCACCACCGAGGCGGCGAGCCCGACCAGCAGGTACACGACCCCGGCGACCAGCAGCGCCCCGAAGAGCGCCCGCGGGTAGACCCGCCGCACGTCGCGCACCTCCTCGGCCACGTTCGCCGAGACCTCGAAGCCGACGAAGGAGTAGTAGGCGACCAGCGCCGCGGCCAGCACGCCGGAGGCGACCGACACCCCGGGCGGGAACTCGAGCACGCGGCCGGCGTCGCCGTCCCCCCGGCCCAGCACCACGGCGCCCAGGACGACGACGAGGACCAGGCCGGAGACCTCCACGACCGTCATGACGACGTTCGCCCGGACCGACTCCTGGATGCCCCGGGCGTTGACCAGGGCGACCAGCACGAGGAAGACCAGGGCCGCCGGCACGGCGGGCACGTCCAGGAACACCCTCAGGTAGTCGCCGGCGAAGGCGAGCGAGAGCCCCGCCGCGCTGGTCACCCCGGCGGCCAGCATGCAGAAGCCGACGAGGAAGGAGATCAGCGGGCTGCCGTAGGCCCGCTCGGCGAAGACCGCCGAGCCCCCGGCCCGCGGGTACTTCGTCACCAGCTCGGCGTAGGAGGCCGCCGTCAGCAGGGCCAGGCCCAGCGCGACCAGCAGCGGGATCCACACCGCGCCCCCGACCTCACCGGCGATGACGCCGATCAGGGCGTAGATGCCGGCGCCGAGCACGTCGCCGAGGATGAACAGGAACAGCAGGCGGCCGCTGACGGCACGGCGCAGCCTGGTGGGGCCGCCATCGGCCTCGGAGACCTCGTCGGCGGTTGCTCGATCACTCACCCGCAGAGTCTTTCCGCGGCCTCCGGGGGCGGCAATTCGGCCGTGCCCCGTTCGGGCGAGGCCTCCGACACGCCGCGCGCGCCGCCGGCCCCGCCGCATGACCGACGCCCCGGACCGGCCTCTCCACGCTCAGGAGGCGGGTGCTTGTCGACAAGGCTCCGGCCCGGGAGAGGGGTGACCGACCGGTCCGGGACACCCGCGCAACGGTTCGGTCACGCGCCCCCGGAGGGGTGTCCGATGAACGGGTCGCCGGCGTCCCGGATCCCTACCTTTCTCCTTGTCCGCAGCACCTTCCCCGGCTGCGGACACGACGTGAGGAGGCGACATGAGCAGCAGCCACCAGGCCATCCGGACGGCTCCGGCGCGCGTGTCCGCCGACCTGCCCGGGCGCGGGCCTTCGTCGCTGGCCGGTCTGATCGACGTCCTCGACCGGGCCGACGCCGGCCGCCTGCGCCCGCGGCCCCCGGTCCACCGGACGGGTGGACGTCCCGGTCCGCTCCGCTCGGTGCAGCCGGCCCCGCTGGCGCGCCCGGTCCGGGTCGCCGCTCCGTTGGTCCCGCGCGTGGTCGTCGTCCCGGAGCGGGTCCGCCAGCCCCTCGGCGGCCTGCGGGGCATCGTCCGCCGCGCCGCGCTGTGGGGCTCCGGCGAGCAGCACGAGTACCTGGCCTGGCCGGTGGCGGCGCACCCCACCCCGGCACCGCGGGCCCGCCGCTCGGCGCTGCGTGCCCTCACCCGCCGGGTCGCCCTGTGGGGCGCCGGCGAGCGCGGCGAGCACCTCGCCTGGGGCGCCCCCGCCCCGGCCCGCCGCACGCTCGAACCCCCCGTGGTGCTGCGCGAGCTGCCCAGCACCCCCTCGATCCAGCCCGTGGCGCCTTCCCCCGCCGCGGCGCTCCTTCCCGCGGGACCGGCGTCGTCGCCGGGGTCGCGAACCGGTACGGCCGCACCTGAGGCGACCGCCCGTCCCTCCTCCCCGGGTCCCACGGAACCCGCGGTCAGGAACCAGCCACGCGTCGGCTGGGTTCCACCGCGGGACTGGCCGTCCCCGGGTCGGAACGGGGCACGGTCCACGCTGCCGAACCCACCGGTCCGCCCCTCCGGCCCGTCCAGCCGCGTCCCGGGGGTGCCCGCACCGCGCTCCTCCCGGGGGGCCGGTGACGCCAGGGCGCGGGGGGACCCGCTCCCGGGCACGGCCAGGGGTTCTCCCCTCCCACCGCGACGAACCTGGCCCGCGAGCGGATACCCCCCGGGGCCGCTCCCTGTGCGGGCACCTTCGTCGCACCCCCGCTGGGCGCAGTCCGCGCCCGGCTGATGCTGGAGCGCGGACCACGGCAGCCAGCCGCGGACGCCGTCCCCACCGCACGTCGAGCACGCCGGAACAGGCCGCCCCCTTCCCCGGGTGGCCGCGGACCGTCGTCCCGATCCCGACCACGTCCTTCCCCCGGCCGAGCCCCCTCGGCCGCACCCCCTGTCCACCCCGACGGTGTCCCTCCGGACGCCCGCAGACCTCGTCGCACCACGTATCCGGCCTCGACCTCCCGCCGACTGCACTGCGCAGCGCGCGGACCCTCCCGGGAGGCCCGGATCGCGGACGGCGCCGGCTGCGGGCCCGGAACCGTCCGGGGGACGACGGGCCCTGCCGGTACCCGGCGGCGCGACTCTCGCGACGCGGGTCTCTGACCGCCAGCGGCTCGCGGCGGTGCGAGGTGGACGGCGCCGGGACCGGGAGCCGGCAGTCCTGCTCCAGCCGCTCCGGCCACCGGGGACGACGTCGCGGACATGCGTGGACCGCGCCGGCGGACGGCTTCCCGTCCGCTCCCCCCGCCGACCGGCGGGCGCCCGCCACGCGGGCCGGACCCCCACACGGTCCGGCCCGCCGAGGGCGCCCGCCTCGGCCGCCGGAGGCACCTGCCCCCGTCGATCCCCCACCGCGGTCCGCGCGTCCGGCCTCCCGGTGTGACACGCTCTTGCCCGGAGACCGTGCGGAAGAATGCCGCGTGTCGGTCACAGAGGACGCCGGGGGAGGCGCGAGTAGTGACCGCCGCCGCCGATGTCTCCCGCCTGGACCTGGTCCGCCACCTGACCGGAAGCGCCGTCGGTGCCCGCAACCTCCAGCGGCTGACCGACCTCGCCGTCCGCCTGCTCGACTGCGATGTCGCCCAGATCTCCCTGCTCGGTGAGGTGCAGACGGCCGTCGTCGCCACCGGGCTCCCGCCCGGCGCCGTGGGCACGCAGCTCCCCCTGACCGACTCGCTCTGCGCCGTCGCCATCGCGGGCGCCGCGCCCCTGGTGGTCGAGGACGCCGCCGCCGATCCGCGGGTCCGGGACAGGCAACCCGTCCGGTCCGGCGCGATCGGCGCCTACCTCGGGATCCCGCTCGTCGTCCCCGAGGACCAGCCGGTCGGCGCGCTGTGCGCCTATGGTCCCCGGGCCCGCTCCTGGAGCGACCGGGACGTCGCCGTCCTCCGGCAGCTGGCCGCGTCGGTGGCCACCGAGCTGCAGCTCACCACCGTGACCGCGGAGCTCGAGGGGAACCGGCTGCGGTTCGAACTGGCCATCGACGCGGCCGGCATCGGCAGCTTCGACTGGGACCTGGGCAGCGGACGGCTGATCTGGGACGACCGGCTCGTGGAGCTGTTCGGCTTCGAGCGGGGCGCCTTCGACGAGTCGTTCGACTCCTTCCTCGGCCGGCTGCACCCGGAGGACCGCCAGCGCACCGCCGAGGCCGCGCAGGCGGTCATCGAGCAGAACGGCGTGCTCGACGTCGAGTACCGCGTGCAGCTGCCCTCGGGCGAGACGCGCTGGGTCCAGGGGCGGGGCCGCGTGGTCGTGGACGACGAGGGCCGCCCCCTGCGCATGATCGGCGCCGCCTACGACACGACCCCCCAGCGCGACGGCGACGCCCGCGTGGCCCGGGTCCTCGAGGCGATGAAGGCGGCCTTCTTCTCGCTTGACCGGCAGTGGCGGTTCTCCTACGTCAACGCCGAGGCCGAGCGCGTGCTGGGCACCTCGCGCGAGGACCTGCTCGGCGGCGTGGTCTGGGAGCTCTTCCCGGCGGCGGTCGGCAGCGACTTCGAGCGGCACTACCGGGCGGCCGTGGAGCTGGGCTCCGAGCAGATGTTCGAGGCGTACTACCCGGCGCCGCTGGACGCATGGTTCGAGGTGCGCGCGTGGCCCACGCCCGACGGCCTGTCGGTCTCGTTCCTCGACGTCACCGAGCGGCGGGCCGCCGAGGAGCAGGCGCGGCGCAGCACGACGCGCCTCTCCCTCGTCGCCCAGACCACCAGCGCGATGTCGGCCTCCCTCGGCAACGTGGCCAGCGAGGAGCGGGCGCTGCAGCGGGTGGCCGAACTGCTCGTCAGCGGGCTGGGCGACTGGGTGATCATCAGCCTGGTCGACGAGGACGGCCGGATGCGCGACGTCGCCGGCTGGCACCGGGACGCCGCGCTCCGGCAGACGGTGGCCCGGTACGCGGCCCTCCGGCTGGCCTCCCTGCAGCCGGGAGCCCCGGTGCTGCAGGCCCTGGCCTCGGGCCAGGTGTTCGTGGTCGACGACGTGGCGGAGGCGGTGGGGCGCACGCTGCCCCCGGGCGAGGTGAGCGACGCGTTCGGCCGGCTGGCCCCGCGTTCGGCCATGACCCTGCCGCTGTCCGCCCGCGGCCGGACCCTGGGCGCGCTGAGCATCTACCGGTCCGCCGACCGGCCGGTCCCGGACGAGGAGGACGTCGCGACGGCGCACGACGTGGCCGGCCGGATCGCCCTCGCGCTGGACAACGCCCGGCTGTACCGGCAGCAGCGCCGGCTGGCGGAGGACCTGCAGCGCAGCCTGCTCACCGCTCCGCCGCAGCCCGACGACGCCGAGATCGTGGTGCGCTACCACCCGGCGATGGCCGCCGCCGAGGTCGGCGGCGACTGGTACGACGCGTTCGTGCAGCCGTCGGGCGCGACCATGCTGGTCATCGGCGACGTCGTGGGCCACGACACCGAGGCCGCGGCCGCGATGGGACAGCTGCGCGGCATGCTCCGCGGCGTCGCCTACCGGGACGGCATCGGCCCGGCCCGCGTCCTGGGCGACCTCGACGCGACGGTCCAGGGGCTGGGGATGGGGACGCTCGCGACCGCGGCCATCGTGCGGGTCGAGCAGGACGACGAGGAGCGCGCCGCCGGCCTCACCCGCCTCCGCTGGTCCAACGCCGGGCACCCGCCGCCGCTGGTGGTGCACCCCGGTGGCCGGATCGAGGTGCTCGCCGGCGGACGGGCGGAGCTGATGCTGGGCGTCGACGCCGGCACGCGGCGCACCGAGAGCCAGACGACCGTGGCCCGGGGCGCGACGGTGCTGCTCTACACCGACGGGCTCGTCGAGGGCCGCGACCTGCTGCTGGACGAGGGCACCGAGCGGCTCGTCGTCGCGCTGCGGGAGATGGCGGACCTGCCCCTGCCCGAGCTCTGCGACGCGCTACTGGAGCGGCTGCGGCCCGAGGGCCTGCAGGACGACGTCGCACTGGTCGCGGTGCGCCTGCACCCGCAGGAGCGCTGACCCGGACCGCTCAGCGGGGGAGCAGGGCCCAGACGTGCTTGGCGCCGTCGGCGACGTACCAGCCGTGGCCCTGCGCCAGCTCGGCGATCAGGTAGAGCCCCAGCCCGCCGAGGCTCGGGTCGCGGCCCACCGCGGGGGACGGCGGGGTGTGCGGCGCCCGGTCGGCGACCTGGACGAGGTAGGCCGAACCCGTGCGGCCGATCGCGGCCCGGACGTCTCCCCCGCCGTGCCGGAGGGCGTTGGACGCCATCTCGTCGAGGGCCAGGACGAGCCGGTCGATGAGGTCCGGGGTGACCGATCCGCGCGCGACGGCGGTCAGCTCGCGGCGCACGTCGGCGCGCACCCCGGGCAGCTCGGCGACGGTGGTGAGCTGCCAGTCCAGGACCGGATCCGCCGCAGGTGGGTACGCCGACGGCCACGTGGTGCCGGCCGCCTGCCCTGTCACGCGCGTGCTCTCCTCGGTTCCTGGCCGGCGGGACGCTGTGCTGGCCGAACAATCACGTATGGGCCATCTCGCTGACGGTCAAACATGATGTCGTGCGGATCACGCCCGGGGGCGGATCAGCCGACGAAGACCGGCGCCCAGTATCCCGTACGCACGCTGAGCGCGACGGCCGCGGCGCAGACGACGACGGTGCCGACGACGAACCACGCGTCCCGCCCGTGCAGGGTCGAGCCGCGGGCGTTCGAGCGCGGGATCCCGGAGTCGAAGCCGCGCGCGTCCATGGCGGTGGCCAGCCGCGATCCCCGGCGGACGGCGCCCACGAGCAGGGTGAACGCCACGCCGGCGAGCAGCCGGGCCCCGGCGATCGGGTTGCGCCCCGCCTCCACCCCGCGGGTGCGGCGCGCCAGGCGCACCTGCTCGAACTCGGTCACGAGCAGCGGGGCCAGCCGCAGGGCTGCCAGCGCGCCGTAGGCGAAGCGGGTGGAGACCCGCCAGTGCAGCGTGAGCGCGTCGGCGAGCCGCACCGGGTCGGTGGAGGCGACGAGCAGGACGCCGGGGAGGGCCAGCCCGACCACCCGCAGGGCGAGGCCGAGACCGGTCAGCGCGCCGGCCTCGTCGGACAGGACCACGTTCACCACGCCCACCGAGCCGGCGCCGATCAGCAGCGGCCAGGTGCGGTGCCACACGGTGCGCAGGTCGGTCAGCCCCGCGGCGCGGAACAGGCACAGCTCGGCGGCCACCACGACGGCGGGAGTCACCACGTCGAGGCTGGTCAGCAGCACCAGCGTCACGATGCCGATGGCGGTCAGCTGCGCCACCGGGTTGATGCGCGACAGCGGGACGTCGGCGACGGGCCCGAGGGCCAGCGGTGCCGTCACAGCGACCACGGCTCGACTCCGTGCTCGTTCCGCTCCTCGCGCGCCGGCGCTCGCTGCGATGCTCGCCCGCACGTCGTCCTCACAGGACCAGCTCCGCGTCGGCCAGCGCCGCCACGAGGTCGACGTCGTGGGTCACGGTGACGACCGCGCACCCGCGCGCCCGCTGCTCGGCCAGCAGCGTGACGACCTCGCGCCAGGTCGCGGCGTCCTGCCCGAAGGTCGGCTCGTCGAGGACCAGGACGCGCGGGGAGGTGGCGAGGACCGTGGCCACCGACAGCCGGCGCTGCTGGCCGCCCGACAGCGTGTAGGGGTTCGCCCCGGCCAGGGCGCCCAGCCCCAGCCGCTCGAGCAGCTCCTCGGCCGTGGCCCGGGCCTCCGCCGCTCCTGAGCCCGACCGCAGCGGGCCCAGCGCCAGCTCGTCGCGCACCCGGCCGGTGAGGAACTGCTGCTCGGGGTGCTGGAAGACGGTGCCGATGCGGGTGACCAGCTCCCCGGCCCGCCAGCGCACGGGCTCCCGGGAGCCGCGGCGCACGTCGCCGGTCAGCTCGGCGGTCGCCGTCACCCGACCGGTCGTCGGGGCGCGCAGCCCGGCCAACAGGAGGGCGAGCGTCGACTTGCCCCGTCCGTTGGGGCCGGTGACCGCCAGCACCCGGCCGCCGGACAGGGCGGCGTCGGTCGGCCGCACCGCCGGCAGCGTCGCGCCCGGGTAGGTGAACCCGGCCGCCTCGGCGGTGAGCAGGAGGGGGCCCTGCTCGGCGCGCGGCAGCCGGAGCCCGTCGGCACGGGGGCGCGGGCGCCAGCCGGGCGGCTGCTCCACCAGCCCGCCGGGCACCAGCTCGAGGACGCGGTCGACGAGGGGGAGCCACGGCTCGGCGTCGTGGTCGACCACGACGACCGTGGCCTGCCGGTCGGCGGTCGCCCGCGCCACCGCGCCGCGCACCAGGGCGGCACCGTCGGGGTCCAGCTGCGCGGTGGGCTCGTCGAGCAGCAGCAGCGAGGGGTGGCGGGCGAGCGCGCCGGCGAGCACCAGCCGCTGCTTCTCGCCGCCGGACAGCGCCTGTGTCGGTCGGTCCCGGCCGTACGGGAATCCCACGGCGGTCAGGGCGTCGTCGACCCGGGGCCAGATCTCGTCGGCGGGCAGGCCCGCGTTCTCCAGCCCGAACGCCACGTCGTCCCCGGCGCGGGTCATGACCAGCTGGCTGTCGGGGTCCTGCGCGAGCAGACCCAGCCGGTCGCGGGCGGCGGCCGGCGCGACGCCGTCGACGGTCAGCTCGCCGGTGAACTCGGTGGACTCCGGGTCGAGGATCCCGGCCAGGGCGGCGAGCAACGTCGACTTGCCCGCGCCCGACGCCCCGGTGAGCAGCACCCGTTCCCCGGGCTCCACGACGAGGTCGGTGCCGGTGAGCGCCCAGGCCAGGCGCGAGGCGTGCCGGACGCCGAGGCCCCGCGCGACCAGGCGCGCGGGGCCGGCGTCCGTGCGGAGGTGCCCCCGCGTGGTCGTCACGGCGGGGTCAGACCCGCGTGCGACCCGACGCGAACGAGCTCAGGGCCCCCGTGCGGGCCAGGGCGCGCACCAGCAGGAGACCGACGACGCCGGCCAGGAGCACGCTGGAGAGCACGGTGAACGCGATGTAGGGCAGCGTGAACGCCCAGAGCGGGTACTCGCCCGACACCGGGTAGTAGAGGCTCAGGTCGAGGATCGCCGTCGACAGGCCGGCGGTGACCGCGGCCAGGACCGCCGTCCCCCAGCCGAAGCTGCGGTAGCGGGTGAGCAGGAACCCGAGCTCGCCGCCGAGACCCTGCACCACGCCGTACCAGACGATGATCAGGCCGTACGGGGAGCCGAGCAGCAGGCTGACGGTCGCGGCGATCGTGGACGCGAAGGTCGCCGCCCCCGGCTTGCGGACCAGCAGACCGGCGACGACACCGGGCATCAGGAAGACGCCGTTGAGCAGGCCCTTGAGGGGCGGCAGGAAGTCCAGCGGGGTCGAGGCCACCTCCGCGAACAGGTTCCACGCCCAGAAGACGGCGCCGAAGGCGACGCCCAGGACGGCGGTGACGACGATGTCGACGGTGCGCCACCGGACGGAGCCGGGCTGCTGCTCGGCGTTCTCGGCGGACGACGGGTGGACGGCCTTCTGGGCCATGTCTTTCCTCCAGACTCCCTGCGCCGGCATGACCCGGATCAGGTTCGAGGGTCTGCGGTGTCCCGCACTCTCAGCGCCGAAGCGCTCCCCTGCTGTTGATGTGTGTTCAGTTGTGCGGCCGAGCCTAGCCCAGGGCGAGACCCAGGAGCAGGTGGGCGTTCAGGCCGATGATCAGCGCGGCCACCAGGCAGCCCGCCAGCGTGGTGATCCGCCGGTTCACCCAGCCACCCATCAGGTCCCGGCGGCTGGTGAGCCACAGCAGCGGCACCAGCGCGAACGGGATGCCGAAGGACAGCACCACCTGCGACCAGACCAGCGCGGTGGTGGGGTCGCCGCCGAGGGCCAGGACCCCGAGCGCCGGGGCGAGGGTGATCAGCCGCCGGGTCAGCACCGGGATGTGCCGGCGCAGGAACCCCGCCATCACGACCTGACCGGCGTGCGTGCCCACCGACGACGACGCGAAGCCCGAGGCGAGCAGCGCGAGGGCGAAGGCGATCGCCGCCCCGGAGCCCAGCTGGTCGCCCAGCCCGGCGTGCACGCCCTCGAGGGTGTCGGCCTGGCTGCCGCCGGTGAACAGCTGCGCGGCGATGATCAGCATCGCGGCGTTGACCAGGCCCGCCAGCCCCATGGCCAGGACCACGTCGAGCCGCTGGGCGCGCAGCAGCCGCCGCCGCCCGCCCTCGGTCCGCCCGGCGGTGACGACGTCGCCGTAGCGGCCGGGGGTGAGCGCGGAGTGCACGTAGATGACGTGCGGCATGACCGTGGCGCCGAGGATGCCGGTGGCCAGCAGGATGCTCTCCTGGCCCTCGAACGAGGGCACCATGCCGCCGGCCACCCCGCCGACGTCCACGCCGGACCCCACCAGCGTGTAGCCGAACCCGAGCCCCACCACCAGCAGCAGGCCGGTGATCACCCGCTCGAAGGGCCGGTGGCCGCGGGACTGCGCGGCCAGGAGGACGAAGGCCACCACCGCGGTGATCAGCCCGCCGATCGGCAGCGGGACCCCGAAGAGCAGGTGGAGCGCGACCGCGCCGCCGATGATCTCCGCCAGGTCGGTGGCGATGGCGACCGCCTCGGCCTGGACCCAGAGGACGACGGTGAGCCGCCGGGGGAGGCGCTCCCGGCAGAGCGTGGCGAGGTCCCGGCCGGTGGCGAGCCCGAGCTTGGCCGTCAGCGTCTGGATGAGCATCGCCATGAGGTTCGCCGCGACGATGACCCACAGCAGCGTGTAGCCGAACGCGGCACCGCCGGAGAAGTTCGTGGCGAAGTTGCCCGGGTCCACGTAGGCCACGGCCGCGACGAAGGCCGGGCCGAGCATCGGCCAGATCCGCCGCCCGGCCGCCGGGGGAGCGGGCGGCCGCGGGGTGGCGACGAGCGTCGTCGGCAGCACGGCTGCCTCGGTCTTCGACAGGTACACGGCGGCCTCGCAGGGTGGAGCGGCGGGTGGTCGCTCCTGTCCTGCCCCTCGGCGGTGTCACACCCGGGCCGACCTGTGGCCCCGCGGGGCCAAGGTCAGCCTGACCTGAGCGCGCCGCGCGTGGGCCGCTCCGGTTCGGGAAGGAACGGTCCGCCCGTCCCCACTCTGGAGGTCCCGTGACCGACGCAGCAGCCCCCCGCCCCCTCGCCCTCGTCACCGGTGCCTCCAGCGGCATCGGCCTGGAGCTGGCCAAGCAGTTCGCCGAGAACGGCTTCGACCTGGTCGTCGTCGCGGAGGACGGCGAGCTGGACGCGGCCAAGCTCCAGCTGCAGCAGCGTGGCGCCGCCGTCTCCGACATCCGGGCCGACCTGACGAAGCGGGCGGAGGTGGAGAAGGTCGTCGCGGCGGTGCGGGGGTCGGGCCGCCCGCTGGCCGCCGCGGCGCTGAACGCCGGGGTCGGGGTCGCCGGCCGCTTCGCCGAGACCGACCTGGACGCCGAGCTCGGGATGGTGGAGCTGAACTGCGCCTCCACGCTGCACCTGGCCAAGCGCGTCGTCCAGGACATGGTGGCCCGCGACGAGGGGCGGATCCTGTTCACCTCCTCGGTCGCCTCGCAGGCGCCGGAGCCCTTCCAGGCCGCCTACTCGGCGACCAAGGCGTTCGTGCAGTTCCTGGCCCTGGGCATCCGGGAGGAGCTGAGCGACACCGGCGTCACCGTCACCGCGCTGCTGCCCGGCCCCACCGACACCGAGTTCTTCGACCGCGCCGACGCCACCGACACCAAGCTCGGCGCCTCCGACAGCAAGGACGACCCCGCGCAGGTCGCCCGTCAGGGCTTCGAGGGGCTGATGAAGGGCGAGGCGTCGGTCTTCGCGGGCTCGGTGACCAGCAAGCTCATGGGCAAGCTGTCGGCCGTCCTCCCCGACGCGGTCGCCGGCAAGAGCCACAAGCCGATGACCGCCCCGGGCTCCGCCGGGAGCTGATCTCCCCCGGGCAGGATGGCGGGGTGGAGACCCCGCCCCTGGACCTCGGTGAGCTGCGCCTGCAGCCGTGGACCGACGACGACGTCGACGCCGTGTTCGCCGGGCAGCAGGACGCGGCGTCGCGGTTGTGGGCCGGGGGTGGCGCGCTGGACACCCGCGACGACGCCGTCGCGCTGGTGGACCGGCTGCGCTCCCAGCCGAACCGGGCGTCCTGGGCCGTGGTCGACGCCGCCTCGGGGGAGCTGCTCGGTTCGGTGACCGTCCACTCGATCGACCTGGGGCAGGGCAACGCCCAGATCGGCTACTGGACGGTGGCGGCGGCCCGCGGGCGCGGCGTCGCGCCCCGGGCGGTCGACGCCGCCTGCCGCTGGGTGTTCGGCGCGCTGGCCGTGGACCGGATCGAGCTCTGCCACGCCGTGGAGAACACCGCGTCCGGACGGGTCGCCGAGAAGGCCGGCTTCCGTTCCGAGGGCCGGCTGCGCCGCTCGTTCCGCTACGGCGACGGTGCCAAGCACGACGAGCTGCTCTGGGCCCGGCTATCCGACGACCCCGCTCCGGACCTCAGCACCCGCAGCTGACGCCGGAGGCCGGCGCGGTGAGCGGGTCGACGTCCGGGCGGTGGACACCTCCGGCGGTGGCCACCGGCAGTCCCTCGCGGGCCCAGTACTCGAAGCCGCCGATCATCTCCCGCACCCGGAAGCCGAGGAGGGCCAGGGCGAGCGCCGCGCGGGTGGCCCCGTTGCAGCCGGGCCCCCAGCAGTAGGTGACGACCGGGACGTCCCTGTCCAGCTCGAGGGGCGCCCGGGTCGCGATCTCGCGGCCCGGCAGGTGCACCGCGCCCGGCAGGTGCCCCTGCCGCCAGGCGTCGTCGCCCCGGCTGTCGAGGAGGACGAACCCGGGCCGCCCGGACTCCAGCGCCGCGTGGACGTCGCTGACGTCGGTCTCCACCGCCAGGCGGTGCGCGAAGTGGGCGGCGGCGTCGGCGGGCGCGGTGCCCCAGTCGATCATGAGGGCCACGCTAGGCACGCCGGTCCCCGGCCGACAGGACCTGCCCTGCCAACGACCGCAGCGGCTCTGCCGAGGTCAGAGCGGGACGTCGACCCGCTCGGCGGCCGGGCGGTCCAGCGCCCGGGCCACGTCGCCCGGCACCGGTGCGAGCCCGGCGCCGGCGAGGACGACGTCGCTGACGAAGGTGTGCCAGCGGTGGGCGTGGCGCAGCATGCTGTGGCCGCCGGCGACGGTGAACCGGGCGACGTGCGCGCCGGCGTCCACGGCCCGGGCGGCGAACTCCTCGGACAGCCGGGCCGGCACCCAGCGGTCGCCTCGACCGTGCACGATCGTCACCGACCGGTCGCGCAGGTGCTCGACGGGTTCGCCGGGCGGCGTCCACGGAGCCAGGGCGCACACCGCGCTGACCCCGTCGTGCCCGCCGGCGCGCAGCACCGCGCGGCCGCCCATCGAGTGGCCGACCAGAACCACCGGCAGGTCGGGGTGCTCGGCGCGGATGACGTCGATGGCCCAGCGGACGTCGGCGTAGGCGTCCGCGGCGGCGCCGTTCCAGCCCGCCACCCGGTAGCGGAGCAGGTGCGTGGTGAGGCCGGCGTGCCCGCCGGTGCCCGAGACGAACTGCTCGATGGCGCGCATCCGCACCAGGGAGAGCGCCCGCTCCTTGGGCGGTTCCACGCTGGCCACCGTGCCGCCGTGGCAGAAGAGCGCCACCGCGCGCGGCGTCGTCGAGGCCGGCCGGGACTCCAGGAACGGGTCGGTCACCGGCGGCGTCCGCGGCGGCCCCCGCGCAGCGTGGCCCGTGCCCGATCGCCCAGGTCGCCGGCCTTCAGCAGGGCGTTGCTCACGGCCGAGGGGCCGCGACGGCGCTGCAGGGCCAGGCCGAGCCGGCGCAGCAGGCCGGTGGCCAGCGGGACGACGACGGTCAGCAGCAGCCAGGTGCGCAACCGGCTGGTCAGGAAGAGCCACATGGCCTGCCCCTTACCCCGGACCCGTCGTTCACGCCTGGTCCTCGGCGAGGCGGACGATCATCTTGCCCGTGTTCCCGCCCCGGAGGAGGTCGAGGAACGTGTCCACGGCGTTCTCCAGCCCCTCGCGCACCGTCTCGCGGACCACGAGCTCGCCGGAGGTCACCAGGGCAGGCACCTTCGCGATGAACTCGCCGTGGAGGTCGGCGTGGTCACCGACGATGAAGCCGCGCAGGGTCAGCTTCTTGCTGACCATCTGGAACATGTTGCGCGGACCCGGGGCGGGCTCGGTGGCGTTGTAGGCGGAGATCGCCCCGCACAGCGCGGCCCGGCCGAACTCGTTGAACGCGCCGATGGCGGCCTCGAGGTGCTCCCCGCCGACGTTGTCGAAGAAGACGTCGATGCCGTTCGGCGCCGCCTCGCGCAGCAGCCCGGCCACCGGACCGTCGTGGTAGTCGAAGGCCGCGGTGAACCCGAGCTCCTCGGTCAGCCAGCGCACCTTCTCCGGCGTGCCGGCACTGCCGATGACGGCCGAGGCACCGTTGATACGCGCCAGCTGCCCGACGAGGCTGCCCACGGCGCCGGCGGCACCGGAGACGAACACGGTGTCGCCCTCGCGGAACTCGGCCAGCCGGAACAGCCCCACCCAGGCGGTGAGCCCGGGCATCCCCAGGACGCCGAGGTGGTAGCTCGGCGGGATGCCGGGCAGGTCGGGCAGCACCCGCACGTGCCTGGCGTCGAGCACGGCGACGTCGCGCCACGCGGCGTCGGCCAGCACCAGGGACCCCTCGGGGACGTCGGGGGAGCGGGACTCGACCACCCGGCCGATGGCCCCGCCCTTCATCGTCTCGCCGATCTCCCAGGCCGCGGCGTAGGACTTCCCGGCGTTCATCCGGCCCCGCATGTACGGGTCGACCGACATCACCAGCATGCGGACGACGACCTGCCCCTCGGCCGGGTCGGGCCGGTCGAGCTCGACCAGCCGGAAGTCGTCGGGGGTGGGCTCGCCGACGGGGCGGGCGGCCAGCTGCCATTCACGCGTGTGCACGGTCACGCCGCGATCGTGCCCCGCCTGGAGCGGCCTCGCTGCGGGGCCCCCTGCGAGCGTGCGAACGGAGGGGGGCGGCGAGGTCCCTCCACTACGCTCGGGACATGCTGTTCTCCCGGACCAAGACGCAGCTGGTCTCGCCCGAGGGCGCGCTGCCCGGGCGCCCCGATCCGCTGCCGCACGTGCCTGAGGTGCACGCGGTCACCGGCAACCGCATCCAGCCCCCGTTCCCCGAGGGCATGCAGACCGCCGTCTTCGGCGCCGGCTGCTTCTGGGGCGTGGAGAAGGTCTTCTGGGAGACCCCGGGCATCTGGTCGACCGCCGCGGGCTACGCCGGCGGGTACACGCCGAACCCCACCTACGACGAGGTCTGCTCCGCGCGCACCGGGCACACCGAGGTCGTGCTCGTGGTCTTCGACCCGGCGGTGATCTCCTACGAGCAGGTGCTCAAGGTGTTCTGGGAGGACCACGACCCGACGCAGGGCATGCGCCAGGGCAACGACATCGGCACGCAGTACCGGTCGGCGATTTACCACTCCTCGCCCGAGCAGGAGAAGGCGGCGCTGGCCACGCGCGACGCCTACCAGGAGCGGCTGGCCGCCGCGGGCTACGGCCGGATCACCACCGAGATCGCGCCCCTCGGCGAGTTCTTCTACGCCGAGGACTACCACCAGCAGTACCTCTACAAGGTGCCCCACGGCTACTGCCCGGTGCACTCGACCGGCGTCTCGTGCCCGGTCGGCCTGGGCGTCGACAGCTCCGACTGATCCGGGAGCCTGCCGGGCGCGATGCCGGAGAAGAGGCATCGGGCAGAGTGGTGACCATGCCCGGCCCCGAACTGTTCGACGTCCTCCGCCGGGAGCCCGACGTCGAGGCGCCGGACCTGGTCGCCGTCGACGCGACCGACCGCCTGCTCCTCGACGAGGCGGCCGCCGCGCTGGCGCTGGCCGGCCCGGGTGAGGTCGCCGTCGTCGACGACGCCTACGGGGCGCTGACGCTGGGCGCGGTGGCGCTGCACGCAGCGAGCGACGTGCGGGTGTCCCAGGACCTGCTGGTGGGCGAGCTGGCGCTGGCCGCCAACGCCGAGCGCACCGGCCTGGCCGGCAGCTACCGCGCCCTGCCGCTCGCCGAGGTGGCGATCGGAGCGCGGGTGGTGCTGGTGCAGGCACCCAAGGCGCTCGACGCGCTGCGCGAGATCGCCGAGGCCGTCGCCGCCGGAGCCGCCCCCGACGTCACGCTGCTGGTCGGCGGTCGGGTCAAGCACATGACGCACGCGATGAACGACGTCCTCCGCGCCTCGTTCGACGACGTCTCGGCGACCCTGGCCCGGCAGAAGTCGCGGGTGCTCGTCGCCCGCGGGCCCCGGCCGGGGACGTCGTCCTTCCCCCGCCGGCAGGAGCACGCCGATCTCGGGCTGACGGTGTGCGCGCACGGCGCGGCCTTCGCCGGCACCAAGGTCGACATCGGCACCCGGGCGCTGCTCGGCGGCCTCGAGCGCATGCCGTCGGCAGGGACGGCGCTCGACCTGGGCTGCGGCACCGGGGTCCTCGCGGCCGCGCTGGCCCGCAGCCGGCCGGAGCTCGAGGTGATCGCGGCCGACCAGTCCGCGGCTGCGGTGGCCTCGGCGAGGGCGACCGCGGAGGCCAACGGCCTGGGCGGGCGCATCCGGGTGGTCCGGGACGACGCCGCGGCCTCGCTGCCCGACGCGAGCGTGGACCTCGTGGTGCTCAACCCGCCGTTCCACGTGGGCGCCTCCGTCGTGACCACGGTCGCCGACCGGCTCTTCGCCGCCGCGGCCCGCGTGCTCCGGCCCGGCGGCGAGCTGTGGACCGTCTACAACAGCGCGCTCCGCTACAAGCCGGTGCTGTCGCGCCTCGTCGGGCCGACCCGGCTGGCCGAGCAGACGCCGAAGTTCACCGTGACGGTGTCGACCCGGCGCTGACCGTCGCGATGCGGAACGAAAGAGGACATCAGGTACCGGCGGTTCCGCTGTAGTCGCTCCACCCACCGGCCGATAGGGCGCCGACGACGGTGGATCGGCCACCGTCGGCTGCGGCTCCAGGAGATCCCCGATGGCACGTTCGCTCTGGTCGGACCGTCCGCTCGGCGTCAAGCTGTCGGCCCTGGTGGCGGCGGGCGCCGTCGCGCTGGGTGTCTTCGCCGTCGTCACCGTGTCCGCCCTGCAGGAGTCGGGGGAGCGGACCGAGGAGCTGCTCGCCACCACGCACGCCACGGGGCTGGCGCTGGAGGCCGACATGATGCACGACGCCATCCGCGGCGACGTGCTGCAGGCTCTCCAGGGCGGCTCGCTGCACGCCTCGGCCGTCACCGACCTGCGCGAGCACAGCGCCACCTTCCTCGAGGTGCTCGACGGCGTGGCCGCCGATCACCTGGGCGCCGACGTCGACGACGCCGTGGCGGGGGTGACCCCCGCGGTCGAGGAGTACCTCGCCGCGGCCGGGCAGATCGTCACGGTGGCCGGCCGCGACCCCGCGGCGGCGCGGAGCGCCTACCCCTCCTTCGCGGAGGCGTTCGGCGCGCTGGAGGAGGAGCTGCCGACCGTGCAGGAGTCGGTCGGTGCGCACGCCTCGTCCGCCGCGGAGGCCAGCGCCGAGCAGCGCGAGACGGCGATCGTCACGGCGCTGGTCGTCGCAGTCGGCGGCGTGCTCGTCCTCGCCGCGCTCGGCTGGACGGTGACCCGGTCGGTGGTCCGTCCGCTGCACCGGGTCCGCGGCGTCCTGGCCGGTCTGGCCGACGGCGACCTGCGCGGGTCGGCCGGCATCAGCAGCCGCGACGAGATCGGTCAGATGGCCGCGTCGCTGGAGGCGTCCATGGCCAACATGCGCTCGGTCATGACCGCGATCGGCGACAGCTCCACGACCCTCGCCTCGGCCACCGAGCAGCTCTCGGCCAGCGCCGCGGACATGGCCCGGCTGGCCGACGAGTCCTCGGTGCAGAGCGGCGTCGTCGCCGGCGCCGCGGTGCAGGTCTCGGAGAACGTGCAGACGGTGGCGGCCGGCAGCGAGGAGATGGGCGCGTCGATCCGCGAGATCGCGCAGAACGCCGGCGAGGTCGCCCGCGTCGCCGGTGAGGCGGTCGCCGTCGCCGACGAGACCACGGCGACCGTCGCGAAGCTGGGGGACTCCTCGTTGGAGATCGCCGGCGTCGTGAAGGTCATCACCGGCATCGCGGAGCAGACCAACCTGCTCGCCCTGAACGCCACGATCGAGGCGGCCCGCGCCGGTGAGGCCGGCAAGGGCTTCGCCGTCGTCGCGAACGAGGTCAAGGAGCTGGCGCAGGAGACTGCGAAGGCGACCGAGGACATCTCCCGCCGCGTCGCGACCATCCAGGCCGACACCGCCGGGGCGGTGCGCGCCATCGGCGAGATCTCCTCGATCATCGCCCGCATCGACGACGCCCAGTCCACCATCGCCGCGGCCGTCGAGGAGCAGACGGCGACGACGAACGAGATGAACCGGAACGTCGCCGAGGCCGCCACGTCCGCGGGCCGCATCGCCCGGAACATCGACGCGGTCGCCTCGGCCACGGCGTCCACCACGCGGGCGATGACCGATGCGCAGTCCGCCATCGACGAGGTGGCCCGCATGGCGACGTCGCTCAACGCCTCGATCGCCGCCTTCCGGTACTGACCTGCCGGATTGCGGAACGAGGAAGGATCATCGATCGGGTGATTCCGCTGTAGTTCCTGCATCGACGTGTCGATGAAGGGACCACGGCACCGGGAACTCCCGGTACCGGGAACTTGGTCGCGGGGCCCGGCGCAAGACGCGGCGCCGGGGCGACCTGGGGGGACGACGGCGGCGGGAGCGATCCCGCCGCCGTCGGTCTGTTCCGGGGGCGTCAGTCGCCGGACCGGCCCGCACGACGCCGGATCGGCGGCTCGGCCGACCACGGGAAGTCGATCCACCGGTCGGTGCGCCGCCACACGTAGTCGCACTGCACCAGCGAGCCCGGCTTCTCGTAGACCACGGCCGTGCGGACGTCGGCCACGTAGCCGGCGCAGAAGTTGCGCACCAGCTCCAGCGTCTTGCCGGTGTCGGCCACGTCGTCGGCGACCAGCACCTGCGCGCCCGTCAGGTCGACGACGTCCAGGGTGGGCGGGAGCACGACCGGCAGGTCCAGCCGCTGGTCGACCCCCGTGTAGAACTCGACGTTCATCACGAAGAGGTTCTTCACGTCCAGCGCGTAGCCCAGGGCCCCGCCGAGGAACAGGCCTCCCCGGGCGATGCAGAGCACCAGATCGGGCTCGAACCCGTCCGCGTCCACCTGTTCCGCCAGTTCACGGGCCGCTCGGCCGAACGCCTCGTAGGTCAACACCTCGTGGTCGGATCCCATCCGCGCATGGTGCACGTGAAACATCGCGCGCGGTGGATCGGCGTGGCTGCCCGGGGGCGGTGGCAGGTCCTCGGGGCAGATGTCCCACAATGTTCAACCAGTCGGCCGGGAACGCTCCGGCCCGCGTGAGCAGAGGGCTGCATGGCTGAGGCGGTGGACGCGGGGCCGGTCGTCACCGGTGGCCGTGGTCCGGCGACCCGGGGGCACGCCCACGTCGGCCTGGTGGCCCGGTCCGACGAGGAGCTGCTGGCCGGGGCCGTGCCGCACCTGGAGGACGGTCTGCGGGCCGGTGACACGGTGCTCCTCAGCTGCCCCCCGGAGACGGCCGCGCTGATCACCTCCGCCCTGGGCGAGCAGGCCTCCGCGGTCTCCGAGGACGCGCGCATCTGCCTGCTCGGCACCCGGGTGGCCGACGCGGTGGCCGCGAGCGTGGAATGGGTGCGCCGGGCCGCGAGCACCGGCTCCGGCCGGCTGCGGATCGTCGGCCAGATGCAGTTCGGCGCCGCGCCCCGGAACTTCCGCGAGGGCCTGCGGTACGAGGCCGCGAAGAACCGCTTCTTCGCCACGGACCCGGTCTCGGCGCTGTGCCTGTTCGACGAGCGGGTGCTGCCGGCCGAGGTGCTCGCCGGCGTCGCCCCCACCCATCCGGAGCTGCTCGTGGACGGCCGGGTGGTGCGCAGCGAGGAGTTCGGGGACCCGCGGGAGTACGCGATCCGCCTCCCGCTGCCGCGCGAGCCGGTCGAGGACGGGAGCCCGGTGCTCCTCGCGACCGATGCGCCCTCGCTGGCCGTCCTCCGCGGTCAGCTGCGCTCGGTGATCCACGCCCGCGTCGCCGACCGGGACCAGGCCGAGGATCTGCACTTCGCGGCGAGCGAGGTGGCGTCCAACGCGTTCCGCCACGGCGACCGCCCGGTCTCGGCGCGCGTCTGGGTCGACGGCGACCGGCTGGTCTGCGCGATCACCGACAGCGGCCGTGGCTTCGACGACCCGTTCGCCGGGTTCCGGCCGGCCCACGGCGAGGACCTGGCATTGGGCGGCATGGGCCTGTGGCTGGCCCGCAAGCTCTGGGACCACGTCGACGTCCTGCCGCAGTCGCGAGGCGTCACCGTCCGGCTGAGCTCCCGCCTGGTCTGACCCGGGTCAGGCGAGCACGGACTCCGTGCCGTCGAGCAGCGCGCGGCTGTCCTTGCCCGCGCGCTTGGCCGTGTACATGGCGGTGTCGGCCCGGTGCAGCAGCCGCTCGGCGGTGCAGCCCGGCTCGGCGAGCGCGCCGCCGATGCTGGCCGTGACGGTCACCGTCTCGCCGGCGATGTGCACCGGCGCCCGCATCGCGACGAGCAGCCGGTCCGCGACGTCGCGCAGCCGGTCGCCGTCCGCGCCGTCCAGGAGCAGGGCGAACTCGTCACCGCCGAGGCGGGCGACGACGTCGTCCCCCCGGACCTGGGCCGAGAGCCGGCCGGCGACGGCGAGCAGCAGCTCGTCGCCGGCGCCGTGGCCCAGCGTGTCGTTGATGGTCTTGAAGTCGTCGACGTCGACGAACAGCACCGCCGGCGGCGCGACGGCGTCCACCTGGGAGGTGGCCGCGGCGAGCCGCTCGTTGAAGGCGGTGCGGTTGAGCAGGCCGGTCAGCGGGTCGGTGCGGGCCTGCCGGCGGAGCTCGTCCTCGAACAGCTTGCGGTCGGTGACCTCGCGGAAGTTCACGACCCAGCCCTCGATTCCGGCGGCGTCCACGCGGCCGCTGATCCGCATCTCGACCCAGCGGGTGCCGCCGGAGCTGTGCTGCACCCGGATGTCGGTGTCGACGACGCCGGCGCCCTCGGCGCCCATCTCCCCGGCGGCCGCGACGGCGGCACGCAGGCGGGGCTGGTCGCGGGGGTCGGCCAGGGAGATGGCGTCCCGGCCGAGGTAGTCCGCCGCGGGGCGGCCGAGCAGCGACTGGACGGCCGGGCTCATGTAGGCCACCGAGCCCGCCGTGTCGACGATCGTGATGACGTCGGCGGCGTTCTCCAGCAGGAGCTGCAGGCGGGCCTCGCTGGCCGCGAGCGCGACGCTGGTCGCCTCGCGCTGCCGGTTCATCGACGCCAGGCGCCAGAGGGCGACGCCGGTCAGGGCGGCGCTGCCCGCGGCGAGCAGGAACCCGGTCCCGCTGCCGTCGCGGAAACCGAGGAAGAAGAGGAGGACCGGGCTGATGAGCAGGGCGGCGCCCAGGCCCACGAGCCGGCCGGTGGTGACGGTGGTCGCCGGTGCGGAGGTCAGGCCGAGGCGCGCCACCGAGGGGTGGCGGCCGGCGAGGACGAGGCACGCGATGCCGAACTGGGGCAGCTCGCCGGCGAAGAGCAGGTCGCCGAAACCGGGGACGACGAAAGCGCCGCCGTAGCCCACGGCGGCCAGCGTTCCGGCCCCGACCAGCGCCATGGCGCTGACCGAGCGGCCGTTGTCCGGCACAGCGAGGGGCACGCAGACGACGAGGACCAGCGCGGTGATGACCGGGGCGCCGAGCTGCCGGTCGGTGAGGGAGCCGCCCACACCGCTGGAGAAGGCCAGGACGACGAGCCCGGCGGCGAGCAGCAGGCTGGCGGTGTCGACCCAGGCCTCGCGGTCGCGGCGGCGGCGGCCGACGGCGAGCTGGCCGAGCGCGGCAACCACCAGGGCGCCGTAGGCGGCGATGTCCAGGCCCGACTCGACGGGCGCGAAGAAGCCGGGCGCGGTGCCGAGGAGCACGGGGATCTCGGCCGCGGTGCTGAGGGCGAACAGCACCATCGTGACGGCCAGGCCGCGCCAGGCGATCACGCTCGCGGCGCGGTGCTTCCCCAGGGCGCACGAGACGGCGGCGAGGCCGAGGCCCAGGAGCGCGATCTCGAAGACCGCGCGGACCGCGCCGGAGACGACGGTGCCCATCGCCACGACCACCACGGCAGCGACCGCCGCGTGCCACCAGGCAGCGCGGGCGGTGGGAGTCGGGGAGCCGATCACGCGTCCTCATCGACACGTGCGGCGCGGACCTTGACCGCTTCCTCCCTCGGAGGGAGTGCCAGGTCAGCGGGCCGGCGGGAGATCCTCCGGGTGGAGGTCGGGACGGACCCGGACGAAGCGGAGCGGGTGCCGGAAGACCCCCGCCTGGAGGGCGGCGTCGGCGCTGACCTCGACCACGGTGGAGGGCTCGACCCGGGTCAGCGGCACCGACAGCCTCCCGCCGCCGAACCGCCCCGTCCCGATCCGGTCCGGCCACGGGTGGTCCCCGCCCGCGGGCCGCAGGACGGCGGCCAGCTCGGCCGACTGCGCCGGCGACAGGGGGCTCGTCCGGCCGACGACGACCAGCTCGCCGTCGCGGTACCGGCCCGCGACCAGCTGGCCGGGCCGTTCGAGGGACCCGATGACGCCACCGGCAAGCACCTCGGTGGTCTCCCAGCTCTTCACCTTGAGCCAGTCGCGGCGGCCCGGGGCGTAGCGGGTGGAGGCGCCCTTCACGACCAGCCCCTCGATGCCGGCCGGCCGGAAGTCGGCGAACCACTGCTCGGCCTCGGCCGGGTCCGCGGTCACGGGGGAGAGCTGCAGCGGTGGGGCCCAGCGCCCGGCCAGGTCCTCCAGCGCCGCGCGGCGGCGGGTGAACGTCCGCCGGCGGAGGTCCTCCCCGCCGGCGGCCAGCAGGTCGAACGCGACGTAGGAGGCCGGGGCCGCGCTCACCTGGGCGGCGATCCGCCCGGCGGCGGTGACCATGCGGCGCTGCAGCAGCCCGAAGTCCAGCCGCTCGCCGTTCCAGACGACGACCTCGCCGTCGACCACCGACCCGGCGGGGATCTGCGCCAGCGCGGCGGCGGCGACGTCCGGGAAGCGGTCGGTGAGGTCGCGGCCCTGCTTGGACCACAGCCGGGTGGAGTTCCGCTCGCGCACGACGACCAGGCGGTAGCCGTCCCACTTGGGCTCGTACCGGCAGCCGCCGGCCAGCGCCGCCGGCTGCGGGATCGCGCGCACCGGCTTGGCCAGCTGCACGGCCACGGGGCCGCTGAGCTCGGGTGGCAGCGCGGGCAGGCCGGGGGCGGACAGGGGCACCCGGACAGCCTGCCGACCCGGCGCTCCGGGCGCACCCCGGCCGCCGGGCGGCACACCCGTTCGGGGTCGGTCAGGCCAGCTGCCCCGTGTGCCGCTCGAAGCGGTCGGCGGACTGCCCCTCCAGGCCGACGACGGTCGCCGTCTTCCCCCGGGTCGCGTACTTGTGCGTGATCGCGTCGAGGGCGGCGACGGTCGAGGCGTCCCAGACCTGCGCCTTCGAGAGGTCGATGACCACCCGCTCGGGGTCGTCGGCGTAGGCGAACTGGGTGTAGAGGTCGTTGCTGGAGGCGAAGAACAGCGCCCCGTCGACGGTGTAGCGGGCCGAGCCGTCGGCCTCGAGGACCCGGTCGACGTCCACCAGGTGCGCGATGCGCTGGGCGAAGAGCACGCAGGCGACCAGCACGCCGACGCCCACGCCGATCGCCAGGTTGTGGGTGACCAGCGTGACCGCGACGGTCGAGAGCATCACCGTGGTCTCGCTCCGGGGCATCGTGTGGATGGTCCGCAGGCTGTGCCAGTCGAAGGTCGCGATGGACACGAAGATCATCACGGCGACCAGGGCGGCCATCGGGATGACGCTCACGACGTCACCCAGCGCCACGACGAGGACCAGCAGGAAGGCGCCGGCCAGGAACGTGGACAACCGCGTCCGGGCGCCCGACGCCTTCACGTTGATCATCGTCTGGCCGATCATCGCGCAGCCGCCCATGCCGCCGAAGAACCCGGAGGCGACGTTGGCCACGCCCTGGCCCCAGGACTCGCGGGTCTTGTCCGAGCGGGTGTCGGTGATGTCGTCGACGAGCTTCGCCGTCATCAGCGACTCCATCAGCCCGACGAAGGCGATGCCCAGGGCGTAGGGGGCGAGGACGGCCAGCGTCTCGACCGTGAACGGGACGTCGGGCAGCAGGAAGAAGGGCAGGCTGTCGGGCAGCTCGCCCTCGTCGCCGACGTCGGGCAGGTCCCAGCCGGCGAGCAGCGCCAGCCCGGTCAGCACCACGATCGCCACGAGCGGCGGGGGGATCACGGTCGTCAGCCGGGGCAGCAGGAAGATGATCGCCAGCCCGGCGGCGACCATCGGGTAGACCAGCCACGGCACGTCGACCAGGTGGGTCAGCTGGGCGCTGAAGATCAGGATGGCCAGCGCGTTGACGAAGCCGACCATCACGCTGCGCGGGACGAACCGCATGAGCCGCGCGACGCCTGCCGCGGCGAGCACGACCTGGACGAGGCCGCCGAGGACGACCGCGGCGAACAGGTGCTGGACGCCGTGCTCGAGTGCCAGCGGGGCGACCACGAGCGCGATGGCGCCGGTCGCGGCGGTGATCATGGCCGGGCGCCCGCCGGTGAAGGCGATGACCACCGCCATGACGAAGGACGAGTACAGCCCGACCTGCGGGTCGACCCCCGCCAGGATCGAGAAGCTGATCGCCTCGGGGATCAGGGCGAGGGCGACGACGAGGCCGGCGAGGACCTCGGTGCGGGCGACGCGGGGGTCCAGCCAGGCGGGACGCGGCAGGCGCAGGGCAGGCAGGGTGGACATGCTCCCGTTTCCGGTGGTGGCGCGGGCGTCCCGGGCGGCGGGATGCGGATCGCCGTCGAGTCTGCGGGAGCAACCCGGCTTGCCCGGGAACCGGCAGGGGTGCGTGCTTGGTCACGCCCGGCCGGGGGAACGGGGGGACGATGACCGAGCGCAAGCCGGAGGGGGTCTCGTTCGAGACGTGGGTGGAGCAGCAGATCGCCCGCGCCGCGGAGCGGGGCGACTTCGACGGGCTCGCCGGAGCGGGCCACCCCCTGTCCCGGCGCGACCTGGAGGCGACCGCCTACGACTGGGCCGTCGCCAAGGCCCGGCGGGAGGGTGTGGACACCGCGGCGATGCTGCCGACCGGGCTGGCGCTGCGCCGGGAGCGGGACGAGCTCCCCGCACGGGTGGACCGGTTGCCCTCCGAGGCCGAGGTGCGCGCGGTCGCCGAGGACTACAACGCCCGGGTGGAGGCCTTCTGGCGGCAGCCCCAGGAGAGCCGGTGGTCACCGGTGCCGGGCCTGGCGGACGTCGACGCGCTCGTCTCGGGCTGGCGCCGGGCGCGGCCGCCGGTGCTGCCCTCGCCGTCCCCGGAGGTCGTGGAGGTGCGCGCCCACCGCCGCTTCGAGCGGCTCGTCGCCCGCTTCCGGCGCCGCTGAGCGTCAGCCGTCCTGCTGCTGGTCCTCCTGCTCGGCGGCGGCGACCTCGCGGGTGGCCATCCCGCCCTCCCCGCCCTCGTCGTGCGGCCCGGGGTGGAGGTTCGGCTCGTCGGCGTCGTGCGCGGGTCCGGTCACGCGTCCGAGCCTGCGGCCGCGGCGGGGAACTCGCAGCTCGGGCGTTCCGCCCGCAGCGAATCCCCGGTCCGGGGGGCAGCCGCCCGGGTAGGGGGAGGCTTCATCCGAGGAGGAGGTCGTCATGACCGAGGTACCAGGCACCGACCGCGACGAGGCCCGCGAGAAGCTGGGCGAGGAGACGCCGCTCGCGCCCGAGGGCGTCGAGGGCGCCGGCGACGAGGCGCGTCCGCAGGGCGACGAGGGCGTGACCGGAGACGAGGTGAAGCCCCGGCCGGGCAGCACCGACACGTGACCTGACCGTCGCCGGGGCTGCTCGTGGCGTCAGAAGCTCGTCGTCGCCACGGTGGTGGTGACGACGAACAGCACCGCCGCGAGCGGTCCCAGCACCAGCGCCGCCCGGCGCACCGCCGGGAGCCGCACGCGCCGGGCGGACAGCACCGCCAGGACCACGCCGGCCAGCAGCAGCACCCCCTGCGCGATCCAGCCGCCGGTCAGCCAGCCGTCGGCCGTGGCGCACGGGGAGCACGAGGTCACCGTGCAGCTGAACGTGTTCGTGCAGTCGGTCATGATCCCGAAGCCCGCGCCGAAGCTGCCGAACGTCGCCAGCAGGAGCACGACGGCCAGCGAGATCCGCAGCGGCGTCCGCACGTCCGGGGGCCGGGGCTCGGTCATGGCCGCACTGTGGCAGACCGGCGGGTGTCAGTCGGCCAGCGCGCGCAGGATCCGGGCCAGGATCTCGCGGTCCTCGGGGGACAGCCGGCCGAAGAGCTCGGCGGCGCCGGCCGCCCGCGCGGCGCCGATCTCCTCGCGCACCCGCCGTCCCTCGTCGGTGGCGCGGAGCAGCACCGCCCGCCGGTCGCCCGGATCGGGAGTGCGCTCGATCAGCCCGCGCTCCTGCAGGGCGTCGGCCACCTCCGTCGCCGAGCGCGGCGCGATGCGCAGCTTCCCGGCGAGGTCCGAGAGCCGCACGCCGTCGCCGGCGCAGATGACCACGAGGGCGCGGGCGTGGTGGGGCGAGAGGTCCCAGGGCTCCAGGACCTCGCGGAAGCGGCGCCGCTGGACGCGGGCGACGCGCATGACCAGGTCGCCGAGGTCCGCCGTCCCGTCGCCGCCCATGGCGGGAATCGTAGCGGGACCGCTGCGGTTACCACACCGTGAGGTAACCTCAGCGATCGAGCGAGGAGGTGGTCGGCATCGACCCGACGGCGATGGGGAGCGGCGGCGGTCGGAGCGGCCGCCGGTCCGACCCTGCCGACAAGGCGCAGCTGGAGCGCGCGCCGGTGAGGTGGAGCCGCGTGGCCGCGCTCTTCCGGCCCTACCGGGCGCAGCTGGCGGTCGTGGTCGCGCTGATCGTGGCGTCCTCCGCCGTCGCGCTGGCCACCCCGTTCCTGATCCGCCTGGTCATCGACGAGGCGATCCCCGAGCGGGACGTCGCGCTGCTGCTGTGGGCCGTGGGCGGCATGCTCGCCGTCACCGTCGTGACGGCGGTCTTCGGCGTCGTGCAGACGTGGCTGTCCACCACCGTCGGCCAGCGGGTCATGCACGGCCTGCGGACGGCGGTCTTCGGGCACCTGCAGCGCCAGTCGCTGGGCTTCTTCACCCGCACCCGGGGCGGGGAGGTGCAGTCCCGGCTGACCAACGACATCGGCGGCATGCAGTCGGTCGTCACCACCACGGCGACGTCGTTCGCCTCCAGCGCCACGACGGTCATCGGCACCGTCGTCGCCATGGCGGCGCTGAGCTGGCGGTTGTCGCTGCTCTCGCTGATCGTGCTGCCGCCGGCGATCGTCCTCACCCGCCGGGTGGCCCGCATGCGCCGGACCATCACCGCCCAGCGCCAGCGCTCCCTCGCCGACCTGCACTCGCAGGTGGAGGAGGGCCTGTCGGTCAGCGGCGTCCTGCTCGGCAAGACCCTGGGCGCCGGGCCGGCCCAGTCGCAGCGCTTCGGCGGCACGTCGGAGGAGCTGGTCGCCCTGGAGGTCCGCTCGCAGCTGGCCGGCCGGTGGCGCATGGCCACGATGAGCATCGTGTTCGCCGGGATCCCGGCGCTGATCTACCTCGCCGCCGGCCTGCCCGTGACGTCGGGAGGGATGACCATCGGCACCCTGGTCGCCTTCACCACGCTGCAGGGCGCGCTCTTCCGCCCGCTCATGCAACTGCTCGACATCGGCGTCTCGCTGACCGCCTCGATGGCGCTGTTCAGCCGCATCTTCGAGTACCTGGACCTGCCGGTCGACATCGACGACCCGGTCGACCCGGTGCGCCTGGACCCGGCGGAGGTCCGCGGCGAGGTCCGGTTCGAGCGGGTCGGGTTCCGCTACCCCGACGGCGTCCGCCCGGCCCTGACCGGCGTCGACCTCGCCGTGCCCGCCGGGACGACGCTGGCGCTGGTCGGCGAGACCGGATCGGGCAAGAGCACGCTGGCCTCGCTGGTCGCCCGGCTCAACGACCCGACCGAGGGCCGGGTGACCATCGACGGCGTGGACGTGCGGGACCTGACCCTGGCCGACCTGGCCCGCGTGGTCGGCGTCGTCTCGCAGGAGACCTACCTGCTGCACGGCACGATCCGGGAGAACCTGCGGCACGCGCGGCCGGAGGCCACCGAGGAGGAGATGGCCGACGCCGCGCGGCGCGCGCAGGTGCACGACCTGATCACCGCGCTGCCGATGGGCTACGACACCGTCGTCGGCGCACGGGGGCACCGGTTCTCGGGCGGGGAGAAGCAGCGCCTGGCGATCGCCCGCACGCTGCTCCGCGACCCGAGGATCCTGGTGCTCGACGAGGCGACCAGCGCCCTGGACAACGAGACCGAGCGGGCCGTGCAGGCAGCGCTCGGCGAGGCGGCCCGCGGGCGCACGACGATCACCATCGCGCACCGGCTCTCCACGGTCCGGGACGCCGACCTCATCGCCGTCCTCGCCGCGGGGCGGGTCGTGGAGCAGGGCACGCACGAGGAGCTGCTGGCCCTCGGTGGGCGCTACGCCCGGCTGGTCGGCGCCGCCGAACGGGCCGCCGAGCTCGTCGGCTGACGGCGTGACGAGGCTCGCACCCGGAATCTATCCGGCGCGTGGGCCGGTTGGCCCCGGCATGGACCTGTTCTCCCCCGTGCGGCTCGGTGACCTCGAGCTGGCCAACCGCGTCGTGATGGCGCCCCTCACCCGCATGCGTTCCGGCCGGGCCGGCATCCCGCGCGACATCGTGGTCGAGCACTACGAGCAGCGCGCCGGTACCGGGCTGATCATCACCGAGGGCACGTTCCCGAACGAGGAGTCGCGCGCCTTCGCCGGGCAGCCCGGCATCGTGACCGAGGAGCAGGCCGCGGGCTGGAAGCGGGTGGCCGGCGCCGTGCACGAGCGCGGCGGCCGGATCGTCATGCAGGTCATGCACGGTGGGCGGGTCTCGCACCCGGAGCTGACCGGCGGCCGCGTCGTCGCTCCCAGCGCGATCGCCATCGACGGCGAGGTGCACGTGGGCGGCGGCACCAAGAAGCCCTTCCCGGTCCCGCACGCGCTCACGATCGACGAGGCGCGCGCCACCCTGGAGGACTTCGTCTCCGCCTCCGAGCGCGCGGTCGCCGCGGGCCTCGACGGCGTGGAGCTGCACTCCGCCAACGGCTACCTGCTGCACGAGTTCCTCTCGCCGGCGTCGAACCAGCGCGACGACGTCTACGGCGGGACCCCCGAGAACCGCGCCCGCTTCGTCGTCGAGGTGGTGACGGCGGTGGCCGAGCGGATCGGCGCCGGCAAGGTGGGCCTGCGGATCTCCCCCGAGCACAACATCCAGGGGGCGCTGGAGACCGACCGCGACGACGTGCTCGCCACCTACGGCGCCCTGGTCGACCAGCTCCGCCCGCTCGGCCTGGCCTACCTGAGCGTGTTGCACGTGGAACCGGGCGGCGAGCTGGTGCAGGAGCTGCGCAGACGCTTCGGCGGCCCGCTGATCGCCAACAGCGGCTTCGGTTCGGTCACCACCCGCGAGGAGGCCCTGCGGCTGATCGACGACGCGCACGCCGAGGCCGTCGCCGTGGGGCGCGCGCTCATCGCCAACCCCGACCTGGTCGAGCGGTGGCAGGGCGAGCACCCGGAGAACCAGCCCGACGCGAGCACCTTCTACGCCTCCGGACCCGAGGGCTACACCGACTACCCGTTCCTGGCGGCGGCCGGGCGCTGACCGTCCGGCAATCCGCCGCACGGGTCGCGTGCGAACACGGTGGGGACGGGTGGGGGCCGGGCAGTTCCGCAACGCGGATCCGGCCCGTACCGTCACGGATCCGGTCCGGATCCCCCGTCCCCACCGAAACCCCGGGAGTGAGCCAGTGCTCGAGCAGGAGGGTGCGCGGCCGTCGGCCGTGACCGTCCAGGAGCAGGCGCACCTGGCGCACGCCTTCGTCCAGGCGGTCGAGGCGCTGCTGTGCATCGTCGGCCCCGACGGGCGGGTGCTCTTCGCCAACCCCGCCCTGGAGCGGTTCACCGGCCGCGACGCCGCCGACCTGCTGGGCCGTCGGTTCTGGGACGTCTGGGTGGTCCCCGAGGACGTCGCGCTCGCCGAGCACGCAGTCGCGACCGCGATCGAGAGCGGCAAGGCCCACCCGCAGGAGGGCGACTGGATCGCGGCCGGCGGCGAGCGGCGCCGGGTGGCCATGCGCAACACGGTGCTGCACGACGACGACGGCCGTGCCTACGCCATCGCCTGCGTGGGCATCGACGTGACCGCCGACCGGGCCCGCGAGGCCGTGCTGCGCCACCAGACGCGCACCGATCCGCTCACCGGCGTCGCCAACCGGGGTGCCCTGTTCGACGCCCTGAGCGCCCGGCTCGCCGACGAGGGAGCGCCCGGGTGCGGGCTGCTGTTCTGCGACCTGGACGACTTCAAGCGGGTGAACGACGTGCACGGGCACGGGGTGGGCGACCGGCTGCTCGCCGAGGCGGCCGCGCGGCTGGCCGAGGTGGCCGCGCCGGAGCACCTGGTGGCGCGGTTCGGCGGCGACGAGTTCGTCATCTTCTGCCCCGACGCCGACGAGGAGGGGCTCCGGGCGCTGGCCACCCGGGTCGCCGTCCGGCTCGGCGCGCCGTTCCAGGGACCGGAGGGGGCGTTGCGGGTCGGGGTGAGCGTCGGTGCCGCCATCGGCCGGCCCGGGGAGCCCGCCGACGAGGTCATCGCCCGGGCCGACCGGGCCATGTACGGGGCGAAGAGCCACCAGCGCCGCCGCGAACCGCGTTCGTCCTGAGGCGCGCGGTCAGACCTCGACGGCGGCGGGAAGCGGCCTGCGCGGTGCCGGGATGGCCGGCGCCGCCCTGACCTCGAGGGCCTCGGGCGGCCCGGGACGGCCGTAGTGCCAGCCCTGGCCGTAGTCCACGCCCAGGCCCCGCAGCACCGCGTGCTCCGCGGCGGTCTCGACGCCCTCGGCGACCACGTGGACGTCGCAGCCGTGCGCGAACTCCACGAGCGAGCCGACCAGCTTGGTGAGCACCGGATCGATGTCCAGGCCGGCGACGATGCTGCGGTCGACCTTGATCACGTCGGGGGAGGTGACGACGATGTGCCGCAGGGAGGAGAACCCCGCGCCGACGTCGTCGATGGCCAGCCGCAGCCCGGCGGCGCGCAGCGGCGCCAGCGCGTCCAGCAGCGCCGGGTAGTCGGCCACCTGGTCGTGCTCGGAGAGCTCCAGCAGGATCCGGTCGAGCGGCAGCCGGGCGAGCAGCTCGCCGCACTCGCGGGTGAGCAGCGTCGCGGGGGAGACGTTCATCGACACGTACCCGTCGACCCGGTCCAGCAGGGCCGCGGCGCGCTCGAGGGCGAGCACCTCCAGGCGGTGGCCCGCGCCGATGCTGTGCGCCTCGGCGAAGCAGACGTCGGGGGCCATTCCCCAGTCGCCGGGGAACCGGCTGAGCGCCTCGGTGCCCACCCGCTCACCGGTGGCCAGCGAGACGATCGGCTGCAGCACGACGACGGGGCCGCCGGCGGCCATCAGCGGGTCGAGGCGCCCGGAGATCTCCTCGCGGCGCTCCTGCGAGCGGACCTCGGGCTCGATGATCACCGCGGCGGCGGAGGCCAGCACGTCCATCAGCGCCTTGTCCCGCTGGCTCAGGTCCTTGTCGGTGGTCAGCCCGGCGGCGCAGAAGGTGCCGTACAGGGAGCCGTCGCTCAGGGTCACCGGCACCGAGACGTAGCTGCGCAGGCGCGGCATGCGCGCGGCCGGCAGCTTCATGGCCTCGGGGAAGTCCTTCAGGTTCGGCATGACCTGCGGCACCTTCTTGTCCAGCACGGCCTGGCAGAGGGTGACCTCCTGGCGCTGCTGGTAGCCCTCCTGGAAGAGGAACGGAACCGAGGTGTCGACCACCTCGAGGGTCTGCGTGGTCCCGTCCAGCCGGCTCAGGAAGGCGACGCTGAGCCGGAGCGACTTGCGGGCGGTGTGCAGCAGATCCGCGATCTGCTGCTCGGCCGCCGAGCGATCTCTGCCCACGTGGGTTCCCTCCGCCGAGATGTCGGGTCCTCATCGGCAGGCCGGGACCGGTCCTGGAGGGGGACCACCCGGGCGGGTCAGGCGCCGTCGACGACGAGGCCGTCGTGCAGCCGCACCACGCGGTCGGCCGAGGCGATGACCACCGGGTCGTGGCTGGCCAGCAGCACGCCGCACCCGGTCGATCCGCAGTGCTCCCGCAGGCCCGCCAGCACGTGCCCGGTGAGCTCCTCGTCCAGCCGCCCGGTCGGCTCGTCGGCCACGAGGAAGGCCGGCCGGACGACGAGCGCGCGGGCCAGCGCCGTCCGCTGCTGCTCGCCCAGCGAGACCTCCTCGGGTGTCCGCGCGGCGAGGTGCCCCAGGCGCAGCGCCTCCAGCGCTGCGAGGGCGGCGTCGTGCGGCTCGGGCAGCCCGGCCAGCCGGGCGGGGAGGGCCACGTTGTCGGTCAGCGTCAGCTCGTCCAGCAGGCCGAACCGCTGGGGGACGACGGCGATCGTCGTCCACGGTGCCCGGTCGGGGGCCGCGACGCCGGGCACCGACACCGCGCCGGCGTCGGGGGTCTCCCAGCCGAGCAGGCAGTTGAGCAGCGTCGTCTTGCCCGACCCGGAGCGGCCGAGCAGCGCCACCATCTCGCCGGGACGCACCTCGATGTCCACCCCGCGCAGCGCGTGCACCCGCTCGCGGCCCCGGCGGTAGGTCTTGTGGACGCCGGACGCGCTCAGGGTCACGACGGCTCCCGCAGCACGACGCCGTCGTCGGTGACGTCGATGAGCACGCGGCGGGCGGCGAAGCGGGCCAGCGCCTCCTCGGGCAGCTGCACGCGGCCGTCGCCGTCGATGACGGCGAGCCGTCGCCCGGCCACCTCCTCGTGCGACACCGCGCCCGAGCGGAGGTGGATGACCTGGTCCGCGGCGCCGGCGGCCAGCGGGTCGTGCGTGGCCATGACGACGGTGGTGCCGGTGCGGGTGAGCTGGTGCACGGCGGCGAGCAGGTCGGCGGTGGTCGTGCTGTCGAGCTCGCTGGTCGGCTCGTCGGCGACCACCAGCGCCGGCCGGCCGATCACCGCCTGGGCGAAGGCCAGCCGCTGCTGCTCGCCGCCGGAGAGCTGCCCGGGCAGGTGGTCGGCGCGGTCGGCGATCCCGAGCAGGTCGAGCAGCTCGGCCCCCTCGCGACGGGCCTCGGTCCGCCCGACGCCGCGGAAGCGGGCGGCCATCGCCAAGTGCTCGGTACCGGTGAGGTGCGGCAGCAGGTTCTGCGGGGGCCGGGCGAACACGTAGCCGATGTGCCGGCGGCGCAGCGCCCGCAGCTTCCGCGCCGAGAGCCCGGTCAGCGGGTGCCCGGCGACCTCGGCCCGTCCGGCGGTGGGCCGGTCCTGGGCGGCGAGGATCCGCAGCAGCGAGCTCTTGCCGGAGCCGGAGGGGCCGGTGATCGCGGTCAGGCCCCCGGCGGGCACGACGGCGTCCACGCCCTTGAGCGCGTGCACCTCACCGCTGGGCGACCAGTAGATGCGGACCAGTCCCTCACAGGTGGCCGCGGGTGGGCCGTCATGTCGCATCGCGCATCACCTGACCTCCGGTGGCCCGCCGGGCGGTGCGGCCGACCAGCCACGAGCCGGCGGCGGTGACCAGCACGACGCCGGCCCCGACGGCGGCGATGCTGCCCCACGGCACCGCGAAGACGGCCTCGGGCTCCAGGCTCGGCACCGGGTCCATCACCCGCAGCACGAGGGCCGAGGCGGGCAGCGCCACCGCGACGGCGACCAGCGCGGCGAGCCCGGCCAGCAGGCCGATCTCCAGCCCGGCGGAGACGTCGGCGGCCCGGCGGCTCATGCCCATGCGCCGCAGCAGCAGCCCGGCGACGGTGCGGCGACGCTGCTGGGCGACCGCGTGCATGGCGACGCCGACCAGGCCCAGCACGCCCGCGGCCAGCGCGATCGCGCGGAGGTAGTCCAGCGACCAGGTCTGCGCGGCGAGCTCGGGGCGGGCGGCGAAGTCGGCCGCGGTCGACACCTGCGCGGAGGGATCCGGCGTGTAGCCGGCCGCCGAGAGGGCCTCGAACACGGCGGGCACCTCACCGCGGGACCACACCTCGCGGCCGAGCACCAGGGCAGGGTCGCGGCCCGCGTCCTCGATGGCGGCGAGGTAGCCGTCCCAGTCGGCCACCACGAGCGGCTCGGCCGAGGTCTGCCCGGGGAAGGCCTCGGCCCGGCCGACGACCTGCGCGGGCAGCGAGTAGTACTGGAAGTCGAGGGTGAGCTCACCGCCGGTGCCCTCGAGCACGCCGTCGGCCACGTCCCCGGCGACGACGACCGGCACCCGCGGGCCGTCGGCGTCGGCCAGCGCGCGCATGAGCTCGTCCAGCGGCCGGTCGGCCAGGCCCTCGTCCCAGCGGACCACGCCGGCGACCTGCTCGGGGTGCACCGCGAGGACGTTGATGCGGGTGTCACCGGGCAGAAGCGTGGCGTCGTTCTCCACGCCCACGACCATCGAGCCGGCCGGCAGGTCCGCACCGGTGGTGTCCGCGCCGATCGGGACCACGACGTCGCTGCCGGTCGCCACCGCCGCCTTCGTGGCGATCGTCCGGTCGGTGGAGGCGCCCAGGGCCCCGGCGTAGACGACCAGCCCGAGGGAGAGCGCCGTCGTCACCACGACCAGCCGCGCCGCGCCGTGCCCGGCCAGCACCCGGCGGGCGGCGAGGAACGGGCCCACGGGCAGCCGCCGCAGGCGGGTGCCCAGGCCGGCCGACAGCCGGGGGAGCACCGCGCTCAGCGCCCCGGCGACGACGACGGTGATCAGCAGGGGGACCACGAGGGTCAGCACGTCGATCCCTCCGCCGTCCTCGGCCGGCTCGGCGGTGACCAGCGGGACAGTGGCGACGACGGCGAGCACGGCGGTGACCGCCAGCCACGGCACCCGCCCGAGCAGGTGCGCGGCCTGCCCGCTGCCGATCGAGTCCAGCCGGGTGACCAGGACGGCGGTGACGACGGCAACGACGGCCAGCGCGGCGAGACCGCCCGCGGCCAGGACCACCAGTGCCCGGGCCAGCACACCCGGCGGGAAGGTGTCCGCCGGGCCGAGGCGCTGGACCAGCAGCCAGCCCACGGCGCCGCCGACGGCCAGGCCGGCCAGCACGGGCAGCAGCGCCTCGCGGCTTGCGTCGACCGCGCCGCGCACCGGGGACAGCCCGCGGGTGACCAGCGAGCGGAGCTCGTCCTCGCGCCGGCGCACCCGCTGCCCGGCCCAGGCGCCGACGAGCGCGAGCGCGGCCACCCCGCCACCGATGCCGACTGCGCGGACCGGGGGCTCGAGCAGGCGGGTGGTGGTGTCGACGCCCTCGAGCACGGTGGGCAGCGCCGACCGGCCGACAGGGACCTGGTAGCCCTCCTGCTCGATCAGCGCCGAGACCTCCGACTCGGGGGAGGCGATCGCCGCCTGCATCCGCTCCATCGCGGCGACGGCGTCGCGGGCGCCGTCCACCCGCAGGCCGGGGACCGGGGGGAGGAACCACTCGAGGAAGAGGTTCTCCTCGACCTCGGCGGCGGTGCCGATCACGGTCGCGCGGGAGCCGAGGACCGCGGGCGGCGGGTACACGAGGTTGCCGCTGCGCTCGTCGAGCACGGGGAGGAAGAGGAAGCCCTGCGGCTGCCAGAACTCGGGCAGCGGCGCGACGAGGTCGGCGTAGACGCCGCTGATCTCCAGGGTGACCACGAACGGGGTGCCGGGACGGGTCACGGGGAGCCGGTCACCGGGACCGAGACCGGCGCGCTCGGCCATCCCCTGGGGGATGAGCACGCCGGTGTCGCTGACGGCGCCGTCGACGACCCGGACGTGCGCGGTGGCTTCCGTGCGGTGCACGAGCTGGACGGGACCGGTGGTCGCGGCGGAGCTGAACCGCAGCGGGTCCATCAGGTACGCGAGCGTCTGCGGGAGGCCGAGCCCGGAGCCCTCGACCCGTGCCTGGCGGGCGGCCGCGGTGACGGCGTCGTCGAGCTGGGCGGTCCGGGGGATCCGATCGTCGGAGAAGCGCTGCCGCCGGGACTGGCTCGTGGTGCCCAGGGTGGGGCCGAGCACGGTCTCGCCCAGCCGTTCCCGCTCCTGCTCCCAGGCGCCCTGCTCGGCGCCGGCCACCATGAGCGGCGCGGACACCAGGGCCGCGGCGAGGACGACGACCAGCACGGCGAGCCCGAGCGCCTGCGCGGGCACCGGCAGCAGCCGGAGGCGCAGGTGGCGCAGGGCCGACCGGATCCTGATCATCGCCGGGAACCTATCCGGGCCCGGGGACGGTTCCGATCCCTCGTCCGGACTCGTTGCGCAGTCGTTGCCCCGATCAGGGCCAGCGGTCGACCGGGGTGTCCCTGCCGCGCTCGGTGGGGACGGGGACGGCGAACCCGTCTGGCGTCTCGTCGGTCCACCGCCCGGGATCGGCGAGCAGGGCCCGGGCCTCGCCGAACGGGATCAGCGGCAGGTCGGCGGCCTCGTAGTCCAGGTCGACCGCGGGATCGGTGAGCGCCTCGCCGGACGGGTCGTCGTCCTGGTGGAGCTCCACGAGCCCGGCGTCGAACCAGCGGAGCAGCTGCGCCGAGCAGTCCTGCGGGTCCAGCGGTCCCCAGGTGCCGGGCGCGTCGACGAAACCGCCCTCGGTGATGTCGAACAGCCAGGTGTCGTTGAGCACCGCGTGGTGCAGCGTCGAGCGCAGCGCCGGGTGCGGGCCGGCGGGCTGCTCATCCCGCCGTCGGCGGCGGGAGGTCACCATGCCGGGGATCTCGGGCTCGTCCTGCTCTCGTCGCCTCAGCCAGCTGAACACGTCTGCATCCTGCCGGGAGGGGACGGCGGTCAGTAGGCGACGGTGAAGCGTGCCCGCCGGTGGGCCGGCTGCTCGATCTCGTCGACCAGGGCGAGGGCGAAGTCGGCGCCGCCGATGAAGGAGCCGCCGTGGGCGTCGGTGAGCAGCAGGTCGTCGCCCACCCGGTAGGTGCCGAGCGCCTCGCCGGGCGCGAAGCCGCCGTAGGCGGCGGGCGGGCAGAGGTAGAACCAGTCCAGCGTCGAGGTCTCGCGCAGGTCGTCGAGCGCGGCGGCCATCTCGAGGCTCTCCGGCTTGTACTCGGCCGGGAAGTCCGGGGTGTCGAACAGGCGCGGGCCGCCCTCGGCCACGTGCAGCGACCCGGCACCTCCGACGACGCCCACGCGCACGCCGGCCTGCTCGGCCTCGGCGGCCAGCGCCCTGATGCCGTCGCGCACCGATCCGGCCATGTCGCCTCGCGGGGCGACGGCGACCACGACGACGTCGGCGGCCTCGAGCGCGGCGCGCCGGGTGGCCTCGTCGAGCAGCGAGCCCTGGGCGTAGGTGACGCCGTCCGCCTGCTGCTCGGGCAGCGTGCGGCTGTACGACGTCACCTCGTGACCGCGCCGCGCCGCCTCTGCCACCAGGTGGCCGCCCGTGTAACCCGTTCCGCCGAAGACGCTGATCCGTGCCATGCCCGGGGAACCCGCCCGGGAGGGCGGCCATTCCGCCACCGATGGGACCGCGGCCGGCCGTTGCCCTTGGGGCTGGTGGCCGGGGTCCTCCGAGTGCTCGCGTCCCGGGGGCCTGACAGCGGGTGCCACCGCCGCTGTGGCCGTGATCTCATGCCAGGGGCGACAACGGGGTCGCCGGCGGCGAGGAGGGGTCGATGGCGGAGGTCCACGGGCGGTGCGACGAGCGGTTCGCCGGCGTGCGCGAGGCGCTCGCGCAGCAGCTGGACGGCGAGGAGCTGGGCGCATCGGTCGCCGTCGACCTGGACGGCGAGACCGTCGTCGACCTGTGGGGCGGCTACCGGGACGAGGCGCGGACCGAGCCCTGGTCGGAGCACACGATCGTCAACGTCTGGTCGACGACGAAGTGCGTGCTGGCGCTGGCCGCGCTGATGCTGGTCGAGCGCGGCGAGCTGGACCTGCACGCGCCCGTCGGTGACTACTGGCCCGAGTTCTGCGCCAAGGGCAAGAAGCACGTCGAGGTGCGGCACCTGCTCTCGCACACCTCCGGCGTCTCCGGCTGGGAGCAGCCCTTCTCGATCCGCGACATGTACGACTGGCCCACGGCCACCGAGCGGCTGGCGCAGCAGCGGCCGTGGTGGGAGCCGGGCACCGCCTCGGGCTACCACGCCAACAACCAGGGGCACCTGGTCGGCGAGGTCATCCGGCGCATCACCAACACGACGTTCAAGCGGTTCGTCGCCGACCACATCGCCGACCCGCTGGGCGCGGACTTCCAGATCGGCGCGCGGGAGTCGGAGGTGTCGCGGATCGCCCCGGTGGTCCCCCCGCCGCCGCCCGCCGTCGACCCGCGCACGCTGGACCCCGAGTCGGTGAGCGTGAAGACCTTCACCGGTCCGAAGGCGTCGGCGAAGGCGGCGAACTCCCCGGAGTGGCGAGCCGCCGACCTGGGCGCGCTGAACGGGCACTCGAACGCGCGCGGCGTGATGAAGGTCCTGCGGATCCTCTCGCTGGGCGGCGAGGCCGGCGGCGTGCGGCTGCTGTCGCCGTCGACGATCGAGCAGGTCTTCGAAGAGCAGGCGAACGGCGTGGACCTGGTCCTGGGGGCGCCGTTCCGGTGGGGGAACGGCTTCTGCCTCGGCTCGCCGACGGTGCCGTACGTGCCGGAGGGCCGAACCTTCTACTGGGGCGGCTGGGGCGGCTCGCTGGCGGTCATGGACCTCGACCGGCGGCTGACGATCACCTACATGATGAACAGGATGGGTGACGGGCTGATCGGCTCGCCGCGCAGCGAGGCCTACGTGCGGGCCGTGTACGACGCGCTCGCCTGATGGACCTCGACGACGTCCTCCCCCGGCCGGAGCACGTGACCCGGCAGGCCCGGTGGATCGGCGCCCCGCCGGCCGCGGTGTGGTCGGCGCTGCACGCCGTCCGGCTCTCCGAGCTGCCGGTGACCCTGACCCTCTCCGCCGCCCGGTTCCTGCCGGTGGTGCTCTCGGGCCGCGGGTCCGGCGAGCTGCACGACCGGCCGTTCCTCGACGCGCTGCCGGTCCCGCTGCTGGGGTCGGACGAGCCTGAGTCGGTGGTGTTCGGCGGGGCCCTGGAGGCCTGGAAGCTCTCCGGTGGCGACAGCGGACCCGAGCTGGACGCCGAGAGCTTCCGCCGGTTCACGCAGCGCGGCTGGGTCAAGGCGGCGATGGACTTCCGGCTGACCCCGCAGCGGGGCGGCACGGAGCTGAGCTCGGAGACCCGGGTGATGTCGACCGACGCCGAGGTGCGGCGGCGGTTCGACCGCTACTGGCGGCTGGTCCGGCCGGGCAGCACCGCGATCCGCTGGGAGGTCCTGACCGCGGTCGAGCTCAAGGCCACCGGCCGCCTCTGAGACCGCCGACCGTGCGCTCACCGGGGTGATGCCGCCCCCGTCACCCCGATCAGCGCACAGTCGTCAGGCGCGGGTGACGTCGAGCAGCACGTCGGTCTCGCGCTGGGAGAGCGCCCACAGGTCGGCGATCCGCCGGTCCAGGTCCCAGCGGCGCAGGATCGGACGGCGCACGGCCGGTCCGTTCGAGGCGTACCGCGGCGCGTAGAGCTCTCCGCCGCGCGAGGCCGGGTCGGTGGCCGCGCGCAGCTGCGGCCGGGCGCCGAGGGCCGCGGGCATGCCGCTGCGCTTCGCGAGCACCTCCGATGCCGCACCCAGCCAGCCGGCGCCGCCCTCGCGCACGGTGCGCGACTGCAGGTCGGTGTTCGACAGCCCCGGGTGGGCGATGTTGCTGGTCGCGCGCAGCCCCGCCTTCTCGAACTGCCGCTGCAGGCCGAGCCCGAAGTGGTAGTTGGCCCACTTGGCGCGGGCGTAGGCGCGCCATGGCCCGTAGCCGCGCGTGTAGTGGGGATCCGCCGGGTCCACCGGGCTGCCGGCGAAGCGGACGGTGCTGGTGACGGTGACGACGCGGGCGGCGTCGGCCCGGAGAAGGGCGGGCAGCAGGTGCGCGGTGAGGGCGAAGTGGCCGAGGTGGTCGACGCCGAACTGCATTTCGAAGCCGTCGTCCGTCGTCCGCTTCGGCATGGCCATCACGCCGGCGTTGTTGACCAGCAGGTCGATGCGCGGGTGCGACCGCTGGATCGTCTCGGCGGTGGACGCGACCGAGGCCAGCGAGCCCAGGTCCAGCGGCACGATCTCGGTGAGCGCCGCGGGGTTGCGGGCCCGGACCTGCTCGTCGGCGACGCGGGCCTTGTCCTGGTCGCGCGCGGCGAGGACCACGTGGGCGCCGGCCTTGGCCAGCTCGTGCACGCAGACCAGGCCGAGACCGCCGTTCCCGCCGGTGACCACCGCGATGCGGCCGGTCAGGTCAGGGATGTCGTCCGGGGTCCAGGCCATGGGCGCCAGTCTGGTGCGCCGGTCGCCGTCCGGCAGTGCGGGGCTCAGGTCCAGGCGGCGTCCAGGCCCCTGCCGGCGGAGCTGAGCGACAGCCGCAGGAAGCCGGCCTCGGAGGCGCCGGTCCAGCGGGCCGGGTCGGTGAGCACCGCGCGGGCCACCTCGGCGGCGGGACCGACCCGGGGCCGGCCGTTCCAGGCCCGCCACTCGCGGAGGTCCCGCGGTCGCGGCGCGTCGTCCGGTGGGTCGGCGTACAGCTCGACCAGGCCGGCGTCGAACCAGGTGACGAGCTGCCTCGAGCACTCGGCCGGGTCCCACGGGCCGTGCTCGTAGCCGCCGTGGCCGTCGGGGACGCCGAGCGGCACCTCCCACAGCCAGGACTCCTCGACGACGGCGAGGTACATCTGCTCGACGAACTCCGTAGGCTCGTCCAGGGGCTGCACGGTGCGGAGGCTACGGCGGGTCGGGCCGTCCGGCAGCCCGGCTGCGGTGGGCCGGGATCGTCCGTACGGTCGGGGGATGGACGCCGCCGATCTCCTCGCCCTGCGCTCGGACGAGCGCGCCGCCCTCCTGCTGGTCGGCCTGCGGGGCGACTGGTAGCCGTACTGCTGCGCCCAGGCGGTCCGCCTGGCCCGGTCCCTGTCCCGTCTCGCCGACGCCGGCACCGAGGTGGTGCTCGCCTCCGTCGACCCGCCCGAGGTCCAGCTGGCGATGAACCGCACCTGGCACCTGCCGTTCCGCTGGGTGAGCGACCCGGACGGGGAGCGCCTGGCCAAGCCGCTCGGCGCCTGGGACGAGGACGCCTCGATCTTCCGGCCGATCATCGTCGCGGTGGCGCCGGACGGGCGGCAGGTCTTCCGCGAGCTGTCGCGGGACTTCACCGACCGCACGGACGACGAACCGGTCCTCAGCGCTCTCGAGGGCATCGGCCTCGACCCGGTGGCGGTGGCGGAGTGGACGCCGGACGGCGTCGAGCCGAAGCCGTCGAAGCGGGCGTTCCAGCCCGCCTCGTTCATCCCCTACTTCCGCGCCATCCGTTTCAACACGATGGCGCTGAGCGAGCGGATGGTCGACGACCGGGACCGCGACCAGCTGGTGGCGGAGAAGGAGATGGCCGAGTCGTTCCTCGCCGCCTTCGACGAGTGGCGAGCCGAGCACCCGCCGAACCGCCCCTGATCGCGGACGTCGACGAGAACACGCTGAGGGCCCTCTCGGACGATCCGAGAGGGCCCTCAGCGTGCAGTCGGCCGGTGGCTCAGGTCGTGCGGTCCGGGCTCCCGACCGGAGCCGGCAACTCCTCGCCGTGCACGGAGCCGAAGGTCGAGCCGGCGGCAGGGTGCGGGCCCTCGCGCGTCAGCGACGCCTTCATCTCCGCCGGGGCCAGCGCCCGCGCGACGTGCCAGCCGACCACCGCGACGATCGTCCCCAGCGCGATGCCGCCCAGGGAGAAGTCCTCGCTGAACTGCAGCAGCGGAGCGTCGTTGCCCGAGTTCCCGACGGCGATGATGATCCCCGCGGCCAGCGGCACGAGGTTGACCGGGTTGGCGAAGTCGACGCGGTTCTCCTTCCAGATCTTCGCGCCGAGCAGGCCGATCATCCCGTAGAGCACCACCGTGATCCCGCCGAGGACGCCGCCGGGGATCGCGTTGATCAGCGCCCCGAACTTCGGCACCAGGCCGAGCACGATCGCGACGAGAGCGGCCACGTAGTACGCCGCCGTCGAGTACACCCGGGTCGCCGCCATCACGCCGATGTTCTCCGCGTACGTGGTGGTGGGGGATCCGCCGACCGACGTCGCCACCACGGTGGTCACACCGTCGGCGAAGACCGCCCGGCCGATCATCGGGTCGAGGTCGCGGCGGGTCATCTCGGCCACCGCCTTCACGTGCCCGGCGTTCTCCGCGACCAGCGCGATCACCGCGGGCAGCACCAGCAGCGCGAAGTTGAAGGAGAAGCTCGGCCCGTTGAACGACGGCAGCCCGAACCACGGGGACTCCCCGACGGCGCTGAAGTCCACCCGGTCGTGCGCGAACGGCGTCGGCAGGCAGTACGCGCCTCCGTCGCAGGGGTTGCCGTCGGCGTCCTGCAGATTCTGGCCGGGCAGCACCGAGGTGATCGGCCCGGCGGTCAGGTCGAGCAGGATCGACAGCAGGTAGCCGAACACCAGGCCCAGCAGGATCGAGATCCGGCCGAGGAAGCCGCGCAGCAGCAGCGAGGCGACGATGACGAACGCCATGGTGGCCAGCGCCACCCACTGGTCCTGCACCCAGTAGGTCGCGGTCGCCACCGGTGCCAGGTTGAAGCCGATGAGCATCACGACGGCGCCGGTCACCGCCGGCGGCAGCACCCGGTTCACCACGCGCACGCCCACCAGGTGGATCACCAGGCCGACCAGCGCCAGGACCACGCCCGACACCAGCAGCGCGCCGAGCACCTCGGCGTCCGAGCCGCCGGCGGCCTGCACCGCGATCACGCCGCCGACGAACGACGCCGAGCTGCCCAGGTAGCTCGGTACCTTCCCCTGCACGATCAGCAGGAACAGGATCGTCGCGACCCCGCTCATCATGATCGCGAGGTTGGCGTCCAGGCCCATGAGCAGCGGGAAGACGAAGGTCGCCCCGAACATGGCGACCACGTGCTGCGCGCCGATGCCCACCGTGCGCGGCCAGGAGAGCCGCTCGTCCGGCGCGACCGCCTCGCCCAGCGGTGGGGTCTTCCCGTCCCCGTACAGCTTCCAGCCGAACGCCATCGGGTGCCTCCTCGCGCTGCACGAACGTCGCGCGCATCGTTCCAGAGGGCGACGACGACGAGCCGCAGGTGTCAGCTCCGGGCGGCGACCCTCCGCTGCCAGGCCACGAGCACCGGCGTCCCGAGCAGCTCGAGCGCCGCGCCCGCGACCAGCGCCGGCTGGGGCTTGCCCGCCTTCTGCCAGGCCAGCAGGTGCACCAGGCCACCCACGAAGAGCGCGCCGGAGACCCCCTGGACCAGCGCGCCCGACCGCTCGACCCGGGGGATCGCCGACCAGATCAGCGGGGCGACCGCGGCGTAGACCGCGTGGGTGTAGCGGTACTCGTTCTCCACGTCCGGCGCCAAGGGGCCGGTGTTCCCGGGCAGCGAGGCCGGGCCGAGCAGCGCTCCGCCGAGGCCGGAGGCCAGCGGGATCGCGGAGAGCACGCCCAGGGTGATCTGCAGGCCGCGTCGGCCGCCGTCGGAGGAGGTCATCGCAGGACCGTGGCACAGTCCGGCCGTCGGGACCAGTGCAGATCAGGCGGGACCGCAGGTCAGGAGGTCGTCGAGCGCGGCGGCGAACCCGCCGGGCCCGGTCAGCGGCGCGGCGAACGGCACCCGCAGGTCGTAGCACCCGTGCCGCCCCTGCACCCGGAACCGGATGCCGAAGCGGTCCAGCCCCAGCAGCCGGACGTCGTCCCGCCGGCCGGCCCAGTTCTGCACCCGGGCGCACAGCCGGCCCAGCGGCTCGCCCTGCGCGGCCATCAGCTCGGCCTCCGCCCGGCTGACCGGGTCGGGTGCGGCGGCGCGGAAGTCGTCCGGGTCGACGTCGGCGCAGGTCCCCGACTCCTCGAGCTCCACCTCGGCCAGGTCCATCCGCAGGAGGACGGCGCCCAGCCCCACCTCGAACAGCGCCTCCGACGGCGAGGTCTCCGCGAAGTCGAGCACCAGGTCCGCGACCTCCCCGGCCGGCACGGGCGTGAGCCAGCCCGAGAGCCGGACCAGCGCCCGCACCGGGTGCCGCAGGGGCAGGGAGGACCGGTCCGTCACGGACAGCCGGGCCGGGACGTCGCCCAGCGGCGAGGTCCGCAGCGCCTCCACCACTCCGCCGGACCCGGGCACGACGAGCAGCACGTCGCCGTCGGCCGTCGTCGTCGCGGCCAGGACCGGGCAGGAGCCGGTGCCGGCGACGTGCAGGGCGGCAGTGGGTCGCAGCGCGACGGTGCGAGCGCGCTCGGCGGCCGGCGGCTGCCGGTCGAGGGCCGCGGACGAGTGGGTCGGGCCGGCCGTCATGGACCACCTCGGGTGCTCGGGATCGAGTAGTAAGGTGAGCCTAACCAAACCGGAGGTCACCCGTGAACACGCCCCGCCCCAAGGTCCGGCTCAGCCGCGCGCTGGGCATCCCGCTCACGCCGAAGTGCGTCCAGTACTTCGAGCGCCGTCCGTACCCGCCGGGCGAGCACGGCCGGAAGCGCCGCAAGGACAGCGACTACTCCACCCGGCTGAAGGAGAAGCAGCGGCTGCGCGCGCAGTACGACATCTCCGAGACCCAGCTGCGCGCCGCGTTCGACCGGGCCAGGCGCACCGGCGGCAAGACCGGCGAGGCGCTGATCCAGGACCTCGAGTCGCGGCTGGACGCCATGGTGCTGCGCGCCGGCTTCGCGCGGACCATCTACCAGGCCCGCCAGTTCGTCACCCACCAGCACGTGCTGGTCAACGGCAAGCGGGTCGACCGCCCCTCCTACCGGCTGAAGCCGGGCGACTTCGTGCAGATCGCGGAGAAGTCGCGGACCAAGGAGCCGTTCCTCGTCGCCGCCTCCGGCGCGCACGCCGAGGCCCCGAAGTACCTCGAGGTGCGGCTGGCCGACCTGGTCGCCCGCTACGAGCGGACGCCGACCCGCGACGAGGTCCCGGTCGTCTGCGAGGAGCAGCTGGTCGTGGAGTACTACTCCCGCTGATCTCGCTTGCCGCGCGGTCGCGGGGCCGCCAGGCTCCGCGGCCATGTGGACCTCGTACCACTCCGACGGCGAGCCCGACCCGGACTTCCTGCGGCGGATGAACCCGCCGGAGAACGAGGTCCCGGTCGCCCTGCCGCAGAACCGCGTGCTCGCGCGCACGGACGACGTCGGCGTCGCGGTGATCGGGCTGCACGTCTACACGACCGGCGTGGCGTTCCAGCTGGTCGCGCAGGCCCGGCCGTCGGCGCAGATCACCGGTGGCCGCGACCTGAACGAGCTGTTCTGGCGGCACGGGCCCGGTGCGGGGCGCGGCTTCCTGCTCGGCGTCGAGTTCGCCGACGGCAGGCGGGCGGGCACGATGGCCGGCCGCGGCGACGCGAACGGGCTGATCTTCCACCAGGGCGGTGGCTCCGGCGGTCACTCGTCCATCCACCAGTCCTGGTGGCTCAGCCCCGTGCCGCCGCCGGGGCCGCTGCGCCTCGTCCTGCGCTGCGACGACCTCGGGATCCAGGAGACGACGGTGGAGCTGGACGGCGCTGGCATGGCCCGCGCCGTGGACGACGTCGTCGAGCTGTGGCCCTGGGAGCCGCCGCGCTCCCCCGACCCGGAGCCGCCCCCGCTCCCCGACCTGCCGGCGGACAGCTGGTTCGCCCGCTGACCCGCAGGGTCGAAGGGTGGAAGGTCTTGCCCAATGCACCGATCGGGCGCACCGGTGCAAGAATGCGGCGGAGCACGATCCGACGACTGTCCGTGAGGCCGGCCGGGACGTGCTCCGGGCGTGGGGGGAACAGCACTGGACAGGCATCTGGCGGAGCTCGTACCGGGCGCGCCCCGGACCGAGCTGCAGCGGATGGTCCTGGAGCACGACTGGGCCGCCACGCCGCTGGGTCCCCCGGAGAACTGGTCCGCGACGTTCCGCACGGCGCTGAGCACCGCCCTCAACTCGCGCTTCCCGTTCCTCCTCATGTGGGGTCCGGACCTCGTCATGGTCTACAACGACGACTACGCCCCCATGCTCGGCGCCCGGCACCCCTCCGCGCTCGGCCGCTCGGCCCGCGACGTCTGGGCCGACATCTGGCCCGCGCTCGAGCCCATGGTCCAGGAGGTCTTCGCCGGGCGGCCCACGTACTCCGAGGACCTGCTGCTGGTCATGACCCGCAACGGCTGGGAGGAGGAGACCTACTTCTCCTTCTCGTTCAGCCCCGTCGTCGAACCCGGTGGCCGGGTCGTCGGGCTCCTCGACACCGTCGTCGAGACCACGCACCGCGTGCTGGCCGCCCGGCGGCTCGGCGTCCTGCAGCAGCTGGGCAGCCTGCCCCGCGCCTCGCACGGTGACACGACGGAGGCGGTCGCCACCGCCCTCGGGATCCTCGCCGAGGCGCGCAGCGACTGCCCCTTCGGGGTCGTCTACCTGACCGAGGACGACGACGCGGAGCCGCGGCTGGTGGCGGCGCAGGGTCTGGGCGCCGGGCTGGACCTGACCGCGGGCCCCATTCCCGAGCACGTGCGCCGGGCGATGGCGACCGGGGAGATCCAGACCGTCACGGGTCTCGCCTCGCACCTCCCGGGCCTGGCCACCCACGGCGCGAGCCCGGTGGGGCCGGCCGACGTCGACACCGCGGTCGTCCTCCCGCTCACGGCGGCCGGTGCGGAGCAGCCGGTGGGCGCGCTGGTGCTGGGCGCGAGCCCGCACCTGCCGCTGGACGAGGACTACCGCATCTTCATGTCGCTGGCCGCCGGCCAGGTCGCCGCGACCGTGACCGACGCGCAGGCGGTCGCGCGCGAGCGTCGGCGGGCCGAGGAGCGGGCGAGGTCGGAGCGGGCCCGCGCCCAGTTCTTCACCGACGTGGCCGTCACCCTCCAGCGCGCCGTCCTCGGTCCGACCGTGCTCCCGGCGGGATTCGCCGTCCACTACGAGCCGGCCACCGGCACGCTGGAGGTGGGCGGCGACTGGTACGATGTCGTCGACATGCCCGACGGCGGTTACGGCGTGGTGGTCGGTGACGTCGTCGGCCGCGGCCTGCCCGCCGCCGCCGTGATGGGTCAGCTGCGCAGCGCCGGCCGGGCGCTGCTGCTGGAGAGCCGCTCACCGGGCCACGTCCTCTCCGCGCTCGACCGGTTCGCGGCGCTGGTCCCCGGCGCTGCCGTGAGCACCGTGTTCTGCGCCGTCATCGACCCGCGCAGCGGCAGCATCCGCTACAGCAGCGCCGGTCACCCGCCGGCCCTGCTCGTGCAGGCCGACGGCACCGTCCGGCAGCTGGAGGACGGCTCCGCCCTCCCGCTGGCCGTCGACGACGGAGCCGAGCGCCCCGAGGGCGAGCTCCGGATGCCGCCCGGTTCGACGCTGCTGCTCTACACCGACGGCCTGATCGAGCGGCGGGACGAGGCCCTGGACGAGGGCATCTCCCGGGCCGCGGAGGCACTCGTCGAGGGGCGGCACCTGGGCCCGGCGGAGCTGGGCGCCCTGCTCACCGAGCGGTTGCTCGGCGACGCCCCCGACGACGACGTCGCCTTCGTCCTCTTCCGCTGCGGCTGATCCCCCGGAGCTCCGGCACGTCGACGCCGTCCTGCCGTCGCACCTGACCGCGCCGGAGGGCCGAGGTTCAGCGGGGGAACCGCACCGCCAGCAGCGCGATGTCGTCGTCGCCGCGGGAACCCAGGGCGCCGAGCAGCCCGTCGCACACCCGGTCCAGCGGCTCCTGCCCGATCCGCGAGAGCGCGCGCACCAGCCAGGCGGTGCCGTCGTCCAGGGTCATGCCCCGGCGTTCGACCAGCCCGTCGGTGTAGAAGAGCATCGAGTCGCCGCGGTGCAGCTCGACGTGGTGCTCGCTCCGCGACGCCTCTGCCGGGCCTGCTCCCAGCAGCCGCTCGGGCGTGCGCTCCAGCAGCCCCGCGGTGCCGTCGGCGCGCACCAGCACCGGGGGCAGGTGGCCGGCGTTCGACCAGCAGAGCGGCGCGACGGCGCCACGGACGTCGACCGTCGCCACGGTCACCGTGACCAGCGTGTCCAGGCCGAGCCCGGCGAGCACGTCGTCCAGGGCCGTGAGCAGGGCGGCGGGGGAGGTGTGCCCGGACCGCGCGAGCGCGCGCACCATGCCGCGGGTCTGCGCCATCGTGGCCGCGGCGGGGGCGTCGTGACCGGCGACGTCGCCGATGACGAGCATGATCCGGCCGTCGGCGAGCGGGAACGCGTCGTACCAGTCGCCGCCGACCTGCGCGCCCTGGTCCCCGGGCAGGTAGCGGGCCGCGGTCTCCATGCCGGGTACCTGGGGCGGGGCGCCGAGCAGCGCCCGCTGCAGCGTCTCGCCGGTGCGCACCACGGCGCGCGTGGCCGCGGCCTCGGCGCTGAGCCGCGCCACCTGGCGCTCGTGCCGCAGCCGCAGGTCGCAGGCGCCCACGGCGATGACCCCCGCGAGCACGACCGCGACGAGCCGGATGCTCTGGGCCAGGACGGCGTCCCCCGTGTACTGCTGCGAGTAGAGCCCGAGCACGGTGGCGACGACGAACGCGGCCGATCCGTAGGCGATGGTGGCCCGCCGGCCCAGCGACGTGGCGGCCATCAGCGGCGCCATGACCGAGAGGCCCAGCACCACCTGCTCGCGGCCGCTGACGATCTCGCCCAGCACGACCAGCGCGAGGACGACGGCGGGCACCACCGCGTCGATCCGCCGCGACCGGTTCACCACGTTCCCCTCGTCCGGCCCGGGAGCCCGGCGCCTGTCGAACCGGGTTCCCAACCTAGACGACGACGCCGACGTGCTCGTCAGCTGCCGGAGCCGGGCATCGAGTCCAGGGGGAGGCCGACGTAGAGCATCCCGATCAGGGCTCCGGCGTCGTCCTGCAGCCCCGTGTAGGCGGTGAAGTACTGCCGCCCTGCGACGGTCGCCTCTCCGGTGTAGATCTTCCCGGCGAGGACGGCGGCGAGGACCGGGTTCGGTGTGCCGTCGGCGCCCGTCCGGGGGATGTAGGTGCCGACGTTGCGCCGACCGGCGGGGTTGAGCACCGTCGTCGCGGCCCGGACCATGCTGCCCTGGTCGTCGAGGCGCTGGAACAGCGTGCAGCTGCCGCCCACCTGCCGCACCACCTCGTCGACCAGCAGCGCCGGACGGCGCGGGTCGTCGCCCCGGTCCAGCGCGACGTCCCCGATGAGGACGTCGGCCAGCTGGGCCGTGCGGACCGCCCCGCTGACCTGGTCGGTCACCGTGACGGGAGAGCGGTGCTCGCCGAGCCGGGCGCCGCCGAGGTCGGCCAGGTGCTGCTCGGCGACGGTGAGCGCCCGCCGGACGTAGACGACCCGCTGGCTCTCGGCCAGCTGCGCGACGGCGTCGGTGATGCGGGCCGAGCCGCTGGCCGCCCGGTCCACGTTCTCGACCACGCGCTCGGTCGCGGCGCGCTGCTGCTCGACGGCGGCGGCGATGGCGTCCTGCGCCTCGGCGATGGAGCCGAGCGTCCCGGTGATCCGCTGGATGACCTCGACCGCCTGCTGCGTCTCCTTCTGCACCGCCTTGATCTGCGCGTCGATGTCCTGGGCGGCCTGGGCGGTGCGCCCGGCGAGCTCCTTGACCTCGTCGGCGACGACGGCGAAGCCGCGCCCCAGGTCACCGGCGCGGGTGGCCTCGACGGAGGCGTTGAGCGCCAGGAACCGGCTCTGCTGGCTGATCGCGGTGATCATGCGGACGAACTCGGTGATCGAGGCGCTGGCCGCCTGGAGGGCGGTGATCCGCTCGTCGACGGCCTGGGCGTCGCGCACGGCGTCCTCGGCGACCGTCGAGGCGCGGCTGGTGCTGGCGGAGATGTCACCGATCGCGGCCCGCAGCTCGGCGAGCGACGCCGCGGCCTCGCGCGAGGTGTCGGAGACCTCGCGGGAGGCCTGCGCGAGCACGCCCGCCTGCTGGGCGGCGGCCTCCATGCTGGTGTCCCGCTCGGTGCTGCGCCGGGGGGCTGTTCCCCTCACGGGCGCCGGCGGCGCGGGCGCGACCGGTCCCTGCGACATCGACGAGCGCACGACGCGATACCTCCTGCTGACACCTCGGGATCGGCACCTCGGGAAGTCCACGGGCGACGGGTTGCGGAACACGGTAGGTCGCTCGTCCGGCGATGGCGGTAGGCACGCCGCAAGGAGCCGGGTTGCACTCCCGCGCATTAGAAGAATGGTGTTCGGTCACCGCCTTTTCATTGTCGACTCGGAGACTCGAGTTTCTTCTGGGAATGGAGTTAAGAATGTGTCGGACGGTGCCGAAGACCTGGTTGTCGAACGACAGGCCGGTGCCGATGACCCGAGTGACCAGCACTCGGGCGGGCCAGGCCGCTGAGAGAAAAGGACCCAGGCAATGCGCAAGTCGCGCGTTCTGCTCGCCGGAGTCGCGGTTGCCGCTGCCGGCGTCACGACCTCCGCCTTCACCAGCGCCAACACCATCACCGCGGACAACAACGTCGCCGGTTACATCCAGACGTCGGTCAGCGGTGCGGTCATCAGCAACATCGCCTACACCCCCAACTCCACGGACCAGAGCCGGCTCGACTCGGTCGTCTTCACCACCAGCAACAACATCGCCAACGCGAGCGCGGTCCTGACGATGAAGCTGGCGGGTACCAACGCGGCCGGCCAGGCCAACACCTGCGGCGTCTCCGGCACGGACACGATCACGTGCACCTTCACCTCGCCGCTGCTCTTCACGGCGTTCGACCAGCTCGCCCTGACGGTCACCTCGAACTAAGCAGTTCCGCACCGGGCGGGGCGGCTCTCGTAGCCGCCCCGCCCGCACCCGCTAAGGGCCTCCATGACATCCGCACCGAGAGTCATCAGCACCAGCGCCGTCGCCGCGCTGGTGCTCGTGACGCTGTGGCTGTTCTGGCCCGCCTCGCTGGGGGGAGGCACGACCTACCTCAGCACCTACGGCACCAGCATGGAGCCGGGCTTCTCCGCGGGGGACCTGGCCGTGCTCAGCGAGGCCGGTTCGTACTCGGTGGGCGACGTCGTCGCCTACCGCAGCGAATCCCTCGGCACCGTCGTCATGCACCGCATCGTCGCGGCCGACGCCGACGGCTTCATCACCCAGGGCGACAACAACGACTTCCTGGACGAGGACCGCCCGACCCGGGACGAGATCCTGGGCAGTCTCTTCTTCCGCGTCCCGAACGGCGGCCAGACGCTCGCCGCCCTCACCTCGCCCTGGACCCTCGCGGTCGTGGGGTTCGCCACGGTCCTCGTCGTGGGCGCGGCCAAGGCCGGTGAGGAACGCAGGGCACGACGGGCCAGGCGCCGGCGTGCGCCGTCCCTCCGGATGCCGTCCTTCTCCGTCCCGGCTCTGGCCCTCCCGCGTCCGGCCCTCCCGCGTCCGAGCCTGCCACGCCCGACCGCGGGAGCCGTGTCGATGCGGGCCCGGGCCCGCGCCCGGCAGGTCGCCCTCGCCTCCGCATCCGTGGCGCTCGTCGCCGCTCTCGCCGCCGGCGCGCTGTTCCTCGCTCCCTCCACCGAGACCGGCAGCGAGACCCTCGCGGTCACCGAACGGGGCGCGTTCAGCTACACCGGTACCGCCACGCGCGGCACCACCTACCCGGAGGGTGTCATCGAGTCCGGCGACACCGTCTGGACCAAGCTCACCGACGGCCTCACCGTCTCCTACGCGAGCACCCTCGACTCCGACGGGCTCACCGACCTCCAGGGCGTCCTGCGTCTCGACGTCTCGGTCGAGGCACCGGACGGCTGGGGCGCCTACCTCAACAGCGGGCCGGTCGTCCGCCTGCAGGACGGCACGGCGACCGCGAGCGTCACCGTCGACACGACCCTCGCCGCCTCCGTGCTCGCCGAGCACTACGCGGAGGTGGGCGGGGGCGGCGCCGGCGCGACCCTGCGCATCACGCCCACGACGGCGACCTCGGGCTCCGTGCGGGGGATCCCCTTCGAGGCGGAGGGCCCCGCCCCCCTGGACTTCGCGCTCGACGCGACCTCGCTCCGACTGGCCGGGGACGCCGAGACCGCGCTGAACACCCGGACCGAGACCGAGGTGACGGCCGACCAGGTCGTCCCCCGGTCGTTCGAGGTCGCCGGCACGACCGTCCCCCTCGGGGTGGCCCGGGCCGCAGCGGTGCTCGTCCTGGCGCTCGCCCTGGCCTGCGCCGCCGGCGGTGCCTGGATGGGCCGGATCGGCCGCGGCGACGCCGCCGACGACTTCGCGGTCCGCCACGCCGACCGGATCGTGCCGGTCGCCGCGTTCGCCACCGGTGGCACCGTCATCGACGTGTCCGACGCCGAGTCCCTGCACCGGGTCGCCGAGCGCTTCGACACCGTCGTCCTGCACCACGCCGGCGAGGAGGAGGACGTCTTCGCCGTGCGCGACGTCGACGCCACCTACCGGTTCGTGGTCCCGGATGCCGCGGCCCGGCGACGGGGGAAGCCGCCGGTCCCGGCGTCCCACCCGGCCGCCGCGTACGACTCCGACTACACGACCCCGCTCCCGCGCGCTGGTGGCCTCCGCGGCCGCCTGGCCTGACCGCCGGCTCAGACCGGTTCGGCCGGCTCGTCGTCGTAGGGGCCCAGGCTCCGCTGGGTCCAGAGGACGTCGCGCCACCGCCCCTGCTTGTAGCCGATCCGCCGGTAGGTGCCGATCGGCTCGAACCCCAGCGCGGTGTGCAGCCCCGCGCTGGGCTCGTTCGGCAGCGTGATCCCCGCGACCGCGGTGCGGAACCCGCGCTCGGCCAGCCGGGCGAACAGCGCCTCGTACAGCGTGCGGCCGCCGCCACCGCGCCGTCGTCGTCCGCCGTCCAGGTAGACGCTCACCTCGCAGGACCAGCGGTAGGCGGCGCGCTCCTTGTACGGACCGGCGTAGGCGTACCCGACGACGACGCCGTCGTCCTCCAGCACCAACCAGGCGTGCGCGCGCTGCGCCGCGGCGATCCGGCCGGCCATCTGCGCCGCGGACGGCGGCTCGAGCTCGAAGGTGATGGCGCTGTCGGTGACGTACGGCGCGTAGATCGCTGCGCAGACCGCCGCGTCGGCAGCCGTGGCGTCACGCACGACCGGAGCAGGGGAACCCATGATCACCAACGGTAGAGCGGTGCTCCGCTAGCGTCGCGGCCCGTGCCCGCCGCTCCGTCGTCGACGACCGTCGCGGGACTGGTGACCGCCCTCGTCGGGTTCCTGAGCTCCTTCGCGGTCGTGCTCACCGGGCTCCGGGCGGTGGGGGCGACGCCGGCGCAGGCCGCCTCGGGTCTCGTGGTCCTGTCCGTTGCGATGGGCCTCGCCACCGTGCTCCTCGCGCAGCGCACCCGGATGCCGATCACCGTCGCCTGGTCCACCCCCGGCGCGGCGCTCCTGGCGACCGCCTCCGCGCCGTCCTGGCCCGTGGCCGTGGGCGCGTTCGTTCTGGTCGGGGCGCTCGTCCTGCTCACCGCGGCGTGGCCCCGGCTCGGCAGCGCGATCGCCGCCATCCCGCCGGTCCTCGCGCAGGCGATGCTGGCCGGCGTCCTGGTCCCGCTCTGCCTCGAGCCGGTCCGGTCGGCGCTGGAGATCCCCTGGCTGGTGCTGCCGGTGGTCGCCGTCTGGATCGCGCTGCTCCGGTTCTCCCCGCGCTGGGCGGTGCCGGCCGCCTTCGCGGTCACGCTCGGCATCATCGGGTGGCTGTCCCTCCGCGAGGGCGGCGTCCCGTTCGGGGAGCTGGTCCCGAGCCTGGAGTGGACGACGCCGGACCTCACGTCCGTCGCCGCGATCGGCCTGGCGCTGCCGCTGTTCCTGGTCACCATGGCCTCGCAGAACGTGCCGGGCATGGCGGTGCTGGCCGCGTACGGCTACCGGGCGCCGTGGCGGCCGGCGATGGCGGTGACCGGCGCCGGCACGCTGCTCGGCGCGCCCTTCGGCGGCCACGCGATCAACCTGGCCGCCATCAGCGCGGCCCTGGCCGCCGGTCCCGAGGCCGACCTCGATCCGGGACGCCGCTACCTGGCCGCCCGCACCGCGGGGGTCGCCTACGTCGGCTTCGCGCTGGTCTCGGCCGCGGTCGCCGCGCTGGTGGCCACGGCGCCCGCCGGCTTCGTCGCCGCGGCCGCCGGCCTGGCCCTGTGGCCGGTGCTGGCCTCGTCCCTGAGCGGGGCGCTGGCCCGGGCCGAGGACCGGATCCCCGTCGTCGCCACCTTCCTCGTCGCGATCAGCGGCACGACGGTGGCCGGCATCGGCTCGGCGTTCTGGTCGCTGGTGGTCGGGCTGGTGCTGTGGGCGTGGTTCCGCCCGTCCCCCGTCGCGGCGTGACCGGGGTCAGCGGCGCCAGAAGTCGAAGCGGTCGCGCCCCGGGCGGAACCCGGCGGCCTCGGCGACCGCCACGGCCAGGTCGAACTTCTGCCCGACGGCCGCCGGCGCGTGGGCGTCGCTGCCGAAGCTGACCGCCTCGCCCCCCTCCTCGTGGAACCAGCGCACCTGGTCGGCCGAGGCGAGCGGGCTGCTGGTGTTGATCTCCAGCGCGCGGCCGCTGCCGGCCAGCGCGCGGAACACCGCCCGGTACTCCTCCTCGTAGTCCTTCTCCACGAACCGGTGGCTGCCGCCGGGCCAGTAGCGCCGCGGGAAGTCCACGTGCGCCAGGACCTGGAAGACGTCGCTGCTCTCGATCATCCCGACCATCTCGCCGAGGTAGCGGCGCATGGTCGCGTCGGCGTCCCCGTGCAGCAGCCGCCCGACGCCGATCAGCCGGCCCTCGTCCGACAGCGAGTGCAGGGAGCCGAGGACCCGGTCCACCGGGGAGTCCTCGAGGTGCTTGGCGATGCTCGCGGCGAACAGGTGCGGCTCACCGGTCTCGATCCCCGACCAGATCCGCAGCTCCGGGAACCGGTCGCGCACCTCGGCGATCTCGGCGGAGTAGCCCTCGACGTCGATCGGCAGCTGGTGGGCCGGGAAGCGGTCGACCAGCCCCTCCTCGGTGGCCCGGTCCCCGGCCTGCCAGACGGTGAAGTCCAGGTGCTCGGTGAACGCGATCGCCGGCAGCCCCTGCGCGATCGCCCGCTCGCAGGCCCTCCGCATCGTCGACGAGTCCGGCGTGTCCCACGACCAGTGGGTGTGCACGTGGTTGTCGGCCGGAAGCTGCCCCTGGTGTGCCATCGCCTGTGGATTCTCCACCGCCGTCCCCACCCCGCGCGCGGGCACCCGTTCTGTCGGCCCGCATGCCTACTGTCGTCGGCATGACCACCGCTGCCCCGCCGTCGGAGATCGCCGACGAGGCCCTGGAGATCCTGCGCGAGCTCACCGGCCGGCCCGACGCCGTCTTCCGCGAGGGGCAGGACGCCGCGGTCGCCGCGCTGGTCGAGCGCTCCGCCCGGGCCCTGGTGGTGCAGCGCACCGGGTGGGGCAAGTCGGCGGTCTACTTCGTCTCCACCGCGCTGCTGCGCCGCCGCGGCGCCGGGCCCACGCTGCTGGTCAGCCCGCTGCTGGCGCTGATGCGCGACCAGGTCGCCGCCGCCGCCCGCGCCGGCATCCGCGCCGTCGAGATCTCCAGCGCGAACATGACCGAGTGGGACGACATCGCCGCCCGTCTGGCCGCTGACGACGTCGACGTCCTGCTCGTCTCCCCCGAGCGCCTCACCAACCCGCGCTTCCGCGAGGAGCAGCTGCCCGGCCTCGTCGCGCGCTGCGGCCTGGTCGTGGTCGACGAGGCGCACTGCGTCTCCGACTGGGGGCACGACTTCCGGCCCGACTACCGCCGGATCCGCGACCTGCTGGGCACCCTGCCGCAGGGCACGCCGGTCCTGGCCACGACGGCGACGGCGAACGAGCGCGTGGTCGACGACGTCGCCGAGCAGCTGGGCGCCGGTGGCGTCGAGGTGACCACGGTCCGCGGCCCGCTCTCCCGTGACTCGCTGCGGCTGGGCGTCCTCCGCCTGCCCTCGGACCGCGCGCGCCTGGCCTGGCTGGCCTCCCACATCGGCGACCTGCCGGGCAGCGGCATCGTCTACACGCTCACCGTGGCCGCCGCGGAGGAGACCGCCAACCTGCTGCGCGACGCCGGCCACGAGGTGCGCGCCTACACCGGCCGGCTCGACGACGCCGACCGCAAGGACGCCGAGGAGGCGCTGCGCGAGAACCGGGTCAAGGCGCTCGTCGCCACCTCCGCCCTGGGGATGGGCTTCGACAAGCCCGACCTGGGCTTCGTCGTCCACCTGGGCGCCCCGTCGTCGCCGGTCAGCTACTACCAGCAGGTGGGTCGTGCCGGTCGCGCCGTGGAGCACGCCGACGTGCTGCTCCTCCCGGGCCCGGAGGACATCGCCATCTGGCAGTGGTTCGCGACGTCGTCCATGCCCCGGGAGGACCACGCCGCCGCGGTGCTGACCGCGATGGCCGACGGCAAGGCGTGGTCGGTGGCGCGCCTGGAGACGGTCGCCGACGTGCGCCGCTCCCGGCTGGAGCTGCTGCTCAAGGTGCTCGCCGTCGACGGCGCCGTGGAGCGGGTGCAGGGCGGCTGGCGCTCGACCGGCCGCCCGTGGGTTTACGACGCCGACCGCTACGGCCGGGTCACGCGCACCCGGGAGGCCGAGCAGCGGGCGATGCTCGCCTACGCCAGGCCGGTCGACGAGGCGGAGTGCCGCATGTCCTTCCTCCAGTCCGCGCTCGACGACCCGACCGCGGCCCCCTGCGGCCGGTGCGACGTCTGCGCCGGCCCCTGGTACTCGACCGACGTCCCCGAGGCCGCCGCGGAGAAGGCCTCGGCCGCCCTGGACCGCCCCGGCGTCGAGCTCGCCCCCCGGGCGATGTGGCCGACCGGCGCCGACCGGCTCGGTGTCGACGTGAAGGGCAAGATCCCGCAGTCGGAGCAGATGGCCACCGGCCGCGCGGTCGCCCGGCTCACCGACCTCGGCTGGGGGCAGCGGCTCCGCTCCCTGCTGGGTGACGACGGGTTGGGCGGCGTGGTGGAGCTCGACCTGGAGGCGCCCGGCATCGAGGAGGACCCCGACGCCGCGTTCGAGGTTCCGGTGCGCCGCTCGGTCTCCGACGTCCCGCCGGACGAGGAGCTGCTGCGTGCCTGCGGGCGGGTCCTGGCTGCCTGGGACTGGGCGGAGCGGCCCGCGGCGGTCGTCGCGATCCCGTCCCGCCGCCGACCCCGGCTGGTCAGCGGTGTGGCGCAGGGCCTCGCCCGGCTGGGACGACTCCCCTACCTGGGCGAGCTGTCCCTCGCGCACGGTGGGCCGACCGGTCAGCCCGGCGGCAACAGCGCCTTCCGCCTGGCCGCGGTGTGGGACCGGATCGTCGTCGGACCCGAGCTGCGCGAACGCCTGACCGAGGTCTCCGGTCCGGTGCTGCTCGTCGACGACCTGGCGGACTCCCGCTGGACCATGACGGTCGCCGGCCGGGAGCTGCGCCGCGCGGGTGCGTCGTCCGTTCTGCCCTTCGCTCTGGCGCTCACCGCGTAGTTCTCCACAGCTTTTCGCACACATGTGCGAAAAGTCCGGGTAGCGTCCTCCCCATGACGCTGGCGCACCAGCCCTCGATGTGGGACCTCGCGGACGAGGCGAGCCTCGGTCGGCTCGACGCGGTCGTGCGGCACGAGCTCGGTCAGGGCGCGTGGGTGGACCACCTCCCCGGCTGGGTCAGCGGCTCCGACGAGGTGCTCGAGGTCCTGCTCGGCGACATCGGCTGGCGGGAGGACCGCCGGCAGATGTACGAGCGCGAGGTCGCGGTCCCTCGGTTGCTCCGCTGGTACGGCAGGGAGGAGCGGCTGCCGCACACGCTGCTCACCGAGGCACGGGGTGAACTGAACCGTCACTACGGCCCGGAGCTCGGGGAGCCTTTCGTCTCCGCCGGCATGTGCCTGTACCGCGACGGGCGGGACAGCGTCGCCTGGCACGGCGACCGCATCGGCCGCGGGCGTTCGACCGACACGATGGTCGCGATCGTGTCCTTCGGTTCGCCGCGCCCGCTCCTCCTCCGCCCCCTCGGTGGCGGGGAGTCGCTCCGCTTCCCCCTGGGCCACGGCGACCTGGTGGTCATGGGCGGCTCGTGCCAGCGCACGTGGGAGCACTGCATCCCGAAGACGACGAAGCCCGTCGGACCGCGGGTGAGCGTCCAGTTCCGGCCTCGGGGCGTCGCCTGAGGAAGGACCACCCCTCCCCCCACGCCTCGCACGCTCGACGCGGGCCCCTGAGGGGGCCCGCTCCAGGGCCCAGGGACCCCCCCTGCAGGGGGCCGATCTGGGCATGTATTGTTCTCCCTGCGCCCCACGGAAGCCCGCAAGGGAGACCGAGGAGCCCCCCGCGGGGGAAGCTCTGGAAGCGGCGTAGAGTTGGACATCCAGCCAGTGACGGAGCCCGGAAGGGTCGAGTTGTTGCGCGTCCGCTCCTTGAGAACTCAACAGCGTGCCGAAAGTCAGTGCCAAGTAATACCCCGTGCCGCGGCTCGTGCAGTCGTGG
>NZ_QOHI01000018.1 GCF_003319095.1 Blastococcus sp. TBT05-19
TGGGCTCGGAGATGTGTATAAGAGACAGTCGCCATGGTCATCGCGCAGGTATGCCAGCCGGACGCCGACAGCCGGCCGAAGTGCGTCTGCGCTGCCGCCTCGTCCGACAGGTGAAAGGGCTGCGGGTCGTATTTCGACGCGAACTCCACCACCTCCTCGCGGGTGACCTCGTAGCGGCCGAAGCGGGCCGTGGTCCCGACGGACAGATCCTCGAAATACTGCATCGGCGCCTCCATCGGGCGGCGTCGTGACACCCCGCGACGGCCGTGCCAAGGACCGTCCGTGGTCCTGGAGCCGACGATGCGCGTGATCCCCCTGTTGTTGCTCGCGATCATGTCCGCCTGCGCGGGGCCGCGCGCCGTTCAGCCCGCCAGCGGCCCGGTCGCCGTGAAGATCATCGCGCTGAACGATTTCCACGGCGCGCTCGAGCCCCCCAAGCTGGCCGTTCCCGCGCGCGGGTCCTCGGGCGAGGAGGTGCAGGTCCCCGCAGGCGGCGCGGCGCATCTCGCGTCGGCGGTGGCGCGGCTAAAGGCGACGAACCCCAACCACCTGGTCGTGTCGGCCGGCGACCTGACCAGCGCGTCGCCCTTCGTCTCCTCGCAGTTCCTGGATGAGCCGACGGTGCTGGCCATGAACCTGATCGGGCTCGACC